>NZ_JAAQWQ010000004.1:0-767371 GCF_012985565.1 Pseudomonas sp. WS 5010
TGATTATTTTCAGAAGCTTTCGAGGTTTTCCTCAACAACTTCAACCACTTGCGCTTTCGATCTCTCGTCAGCGGGAGGCGAATTCTACAGCGTTACACGCTGCTGTCAACACCTCTTTTTCAACTTCTTTTTGGCTCCGATGAACTGAAGCAACCCGCTGCCGAAAACCACATAACTCTTTGTTTACCAAGGAGTTTTCCGTTTCGACTGCGCCGGAAGTGGGGCGAATTATAGACTTCCAGGATCTGCCGTCAACCCTTGATTTTGCTTTTCTATCAATTAGTTACGATCGATTAAAAAACAACCAACTCCTGCCATGTAGAACCCCTTCTATATAGAAGACACACCTCATATAACTCCCGCCGCCTTTAAAGCCGCCACATGAGCCGCTCCCAACCCCAGCACCTGGCTGAGTACTTGAGCCGTATGCTCGCCCAGGAGCGGCGGCGCACTGCGATACTCCACGGGCGTCTTGGACAGCCGAATAGGACTCCCCACCTGCGGCACCTTGCCCGCCAACGGGTGCGGCAACTCTATAGCCAACCCACGCGCCTGCACCTGCGGATCCGCAAACACCTGCGCCAGGTCATTGATCGGCCCACACGGCACACCCACCTGCTCCAGCTGGGCCACCCACTCGGCCGTGGTCTTGAACACCGTTGCCTGGCGAATCAATGGAATGAGCACCGCCCGATTGGCCACCCGCAGCTTATTAGTAGCAAACCGTGGATCATCAGCCCACTGCGGCTGCCCGGCGACCTGGGCAAACTTGCGGAACTGGCCGTCATTACCCACGGTCAGGATGAAATCGCCATCTGCCGTGGGAAAGTCCTGATACGGCACGATATTCGGATGCGCATTACCCAGCCGCTTGGGCGCTACCCCCGTCGTCAGGTAATTCATCGCCTGGTTGGCCAGGCAGGCAACCTGGACATCCAGCAACGCCATATCAATATGCTGGCCGCCGCCATCATGGTCGCGGTGCGCCATGGCCGCCAGAATCGCCACGGCTGAGTAAAGTCCGGTCAAAATATCGGTCAGGGCCACACCTACCTTGACCGGGCCTTCGCCCTCATCACCCTCGGGACGCCCCGTCAGGCTCATCAGACCGCCCAGGCCCTGAATCATGAAGTCATAGCCAGCGCGCGCCGCATACGGCCCAGTCTGGCCAAACCCCGTGATAGAGCAATAGATCAGCTGCGGATTGAGTTCCTTGAGCGACTCATAGTCCAGGCCATACGCCGCCAAGCCGCCCACCTTGAAGTTCTCGATCAAGATATCCGACTTCGCCGCCAGGTCCCGGACCAGCTTCTGCCCCTCCGGCCGCGTGAAGTCGATAGTCACCGACTCCTTATTACGATTGGCCGATAAGTAGTAGGACGCCTCACTGGTGTTTTCACCATAGGCATCCTTGAGGAAGGGCGGGCCCCAGGCGCGGGTATCGTCACCACTGCCAGGTCGTTCGACCTTGATCACCTCAGCGCCGAGATCAGCAAGAATCTGCCCGGCCCAAGGCCCCGCCAGCACCCGTGACAAATCCAGCACCCGCAGATGCGATAGCGCGCCCATGGTCACACTCCTATTAATAGAACGCCTGGATACCGGTCTGGGCGCGCCCGAGGATGAGCGCATGGACGTCATGCGTGCCTTCGTAGGTATTCACCACTTCCAGGTTGACCAGGTGCCGGGCAATCCCGAACTCATCGGAGATGCCATTGCCACCGAGCATGTCGCGAGCCATGCGGGCGATATCCAGGGACTTGCCGCAGGAGTTGCGCTTCATGATCGAAGTGATCTCCACGGCGGCCGTTCCCTCATCCTTCATCCGCCCCAGGCGCAGACAGCCTTGCAAGGCGAGGGTGATCTCGGTCTGCATATCAGCGAGTTTTTTCTGGATCAACTGCGTGGCAGCCAGTGGGCGCCCGAACTGTTGGCGATCCAGGGTGTACTGGCGCGCCGTGTGCCAGCAGAACTCCGCAGCCCCCAAGGCCCCCCATGAAATGCCGTAGCGGGCCGAGTTCAAGCAGGTGAAAGGGCCTTTCAAGCCACGCACATCGGGAAAGATGTTTTCTTCAGGAACGAAGACGTTGTCCATGACGATTTCACCGGTGATAGACGCACGCAGGCCGACCTTGCCGTGAATCGCCGGCGCACTCAGGCCTTTCCAGCCCTTCTCCAGGACAAAACCACGGATGTCGCCGGCGTCGTCCTTGCCCCAGATCACAAACACATCGGCAATCGGGCTGTTGGTGATCCACATCTTGCTGCCGGTAAGGCTGTAGCCGCCATCCACCTTGCGTGCGCGGGTAATCATCGCGCCCGGGTCCGAACCATGGTTGGGCTCGGTCAGGCCAAAGCAACCAATCCACTCACCCGAGGCCAGCTTGGGCAGGTACTTCTGCTTTTGCGCTTCAGTGCCGAACTCATTGATCGGCACCATCACCAGTGAAGACTGCACGCTCATCATCGAGCGATAGCCGGAATCGACACGCTCCACTTCCCGGGCAATCAAGCCGTAGCTGACATAGTTCAAGCCACTGCCACCGTACTGCTCAGGAATCATGGCGCCGAGCAGGCCGGTCTCGCCCATTTCACGGAAAATCGCAGGGTCGGTCTTTTCATGACGGAAGGCTTCAAGCACGCGCGGCGCCAGCTTGTCCTGGGCAAATTGCTCGGCACTGTCGCGCACCATGCGCTCTTCTTCAGTGAGCTGTTGATCCAGCAGCAGTGGATCGATCCAGTTGAAGCTTGCCTTACCGCCCATGAGTGAGTCCTCGCGAAGTAAATCAAAAGTCGTGCATGCAGCCTAGGCCGGGTAGGCGAGGAGGGCAAACGAGGTTTTTGCATAGCCTTGTGCTAATTTCTCACTCCGTAACGATTGAGAAAGGCGCAACAGCCTTTTATTAGTGAGAGTACGGTACATGCGCAGAAAGATCCCCAGCACCACGGCCCTGGTCAGCTTTGAAGCAGCAGCCCGCCACGAAAGCTTCACCAAGGCCGCGCAAGAACTTTCCATCACCCAGGGCGCGATCTGCCGACAGATCGCCAGCCTTGAGGAGTTTTTGAGTGTCGAGCTGTTTCGGCGCTCGCGACGCGGGGTAAAGCTCACCGAAGCCGGGCTTTCCTATAGCCGGCGAGTGGCGACGCAATTGGATGCCGTGGAGCGTGACACCCTGTCAGTGATGGGCCAGCAGGGCGCCAATGTGATTGAGCTGGCGGTAGTGCCCACGTTCGGCACGCAGTGGCTGATCCCGCGCCTGAAGGATTTCCAGCAGCAACACCCCGAAGTCACAGTGAACCTGACCAACCGTACCCGCCCGTTCCTGTTTGCCGATACCGAGTTCGATGCCGCTGTGTATTTCGGCGATGCCGACTGGTCGGGCACCGAATCTCATCGGCTGATGGGCGAAAATCCAGTCCCCGTCTGCAGCCCGCGCTTGCTGCAAAACCGCACGCACTTTCGCGCAGAGGAAATCGCCGAACTGCCACTGCTGCAGCAAACCACGCGACCCTACGCCTGGCGCCAATGGTTCAACGCCCAACAACTGAATATCCCCCGGGACATGACAGGCCCGCGCTACGAGCTATTCTCCATGCTGTCCCAGGCGGCCATGCATGACATGGGGATTGCCTTGATCCCACCGTTCCTTATTCAGCGGGAACTGAGCGAGAAACAACTGGTGATTGCCAACCCGCAGGCGCTGACCAGCAGCAAAGCCTATTACCTGATGATTCCCGAAAGAAAGGTCGAATCTGCATCACTGCACGCCTTTCGAGACTGGCTGATTGATCAGGCACAGCGCTACAGCCATCAATTCTAGAGGCCCAGGCAAGTTATTGACCTTGTAGTCAGGTAATTTTGAGACCTACAGATATACGTATATGTCGCCTTTTGACAGACTGTACCGTTCGACCGTAAAACCCTCTGCAAGCCAATAGCTGCAAGCCCTACAGCGGGTATTCGGGGGCAATGATCGGTTATTCATGTCGACAATTGGGTAAATCGACTTTTCCCGCGATAACCCTTTAAACACCTGTATTCCAAGAGGTTATTCCGGCACATTGCGACAATCAGTCACAGGGTGACTTGTAGTTAATTTTTCGTCACCCGTCATAATCCCTTGAAGGCCGTAAAGTTCGCCTGCAAAATGCCGCGCCCTGCTGTCATTTCAGCGGGGTCGTGCTGATCGGCCGCCCCAGTTGCGCCACTCGCGGTGCACTGGCCTTTTTACAAAAATCAAAAGCAAAAAGATCATGCAGGAGATTTGACGTGCACATTGGTGTTCCTCTCGAAACCCAGACCGGTGAAACGCGGGTTGCTGCAACCCCGGAAACCATCAAGAAGCTGATCGGCCAGGGCCATAAGGTCACTGTACAAAGCGGTGCAGGCATCAAAGCCAGCGTCGTCGACAGTGCCTATGAAACGGCAGGCGCAACCATTGGCAGTGCCAGCGATGCGTTTGGCGCCGAGCTGATTCTCAAGGTGGTCGCCCCCAGCGACAGCGAGCTGACGCTGATTAAAAGCGGCACCGTGTTGGTGGGCATGCTCAATCCGTTCAGCAACGAAACCATCACCCAACTGGCCGAACATGGCATCACTGCCTTCGCCCTGGAGGCCGCGCCGCGTACCTCCCGTGCGCAGAGCCTGGATGTGCTGTCGTCCCAGGCCAACATTGCCGGCTACAAGGCAGTGTTGCTGGCGGCCCATCACTACCCGCGCTTCATGCCAATGCTGATGACCGCCGCCGGTACGGTGAAAGCCGCTCGCGTGCTGATCCTCGGCGCCGGTGTTGCCGGCCTGCAAGCCATCGCTACGGCGAAACGCCT
Source organism: Pseudomonas sp. WS 5010 (assembly GCF_012985565.1). Classification (NCBI taxonomy): domain Bacteria; kingdom Pseudomonadati; phylum Pseudomonadota; class Gammaproteobacteria; order Pseudomonadales; family Pseudomonadaceae; genus Pseudomonas; species Pseudomonas sp. WS 5010. The sequence continues at coordinate 4,828 of NZ_JAAQWQ010000004.1, forward strand.
GGGTGCCGTCATCGAAGCGTCCGACGTACGCCCGGCCGTGAAGGAGCAGATCGAGTCCCTCGGTGCCAAGTTCGTCGACGTGCCCTACGAGACCGATGAAGAGCGCGAATGCGCCGTCGGTGTCGGCGGCTACGCCCGCCCCATGCCCACCAGCTGGATGCAGCGCCAGGCTCTTGCCGTGCATGAGCGCGCCAAGCAGGCCGATATCGTCATCACCACCGCCCTGATTCCGGGTCGCAAGGCCCCGACGCTGCTGAGCGCCGAAACCGTCGCCCAGATGAAGCCAGGCTCCGTAGTGATCGACCTGGCCGCCGCCCAGGGTGGCAACTGCCCACTGACCGTCGCCGACCAGGTGGTGGTGGAAAACGGCGTGACCATCTGTGGCCCGACCAACCTTGCCGGCGCGGTCGCTGCCGATGCTTCGGCCCTGTATGCGCGCAACCTGCTGGACTTCCTGAAGCTGGTCTTCACCAAGGAAGGGCAGTTTGAAATCAACCTCGAAGACGACATCGTCGCCGCGTGCCTGATGTGCCGCGACGGCCAAGTCATCCGCAAAAACGCCTAAGCAGGGATTCAGACGATGGAAGAGCTTATCTCCCCCGGTATCTACAACCTGATCATCTTCGTGCTGGCGATTTATGTCGGTTACCACGTGGTCTGGAACGTCACCCCCGCGCTGCACACGCCGCTGATGGCCGTGACCAACGCAATTTCGGCGATTGTGATCGTTGGCGCCATGCTCGCCGCCGCACTCACCGTTACCCCGCTGGGCAAGACCATGGGCACCCTGGCCGTGGCCCTGGCTGCCGTCAACGTGTTCGGCGGTTTCCTGGTTACCCGTAGGATGCTTGAGATGTTCAAGAAGAAAGCGCCCAAGGCTAAAGAAGAGGTGCAGAAGTAATGAGCATGAACCTCGTGACGACGCTCTACCTGATCGCGTCGATCTGCTTCATCCAGGCCCTCAAGGGCCTGTCGCACCCCACCACGTCCCGACGCGGCAACCTGTTCGGCATGCTCGGCATGGCGCTGGCGGTACTCACCACCGTGGGCCTCATCTATAAGCTCGGTGCGGAGCTGGCCACTGCCGGTATCGGCTACGTGATTGTCGGCCTGCTGATCGGCGGCACCGCCGGTTCGATCATGGCCAAGCGCGTAGAAATGACCAAGATGCCCGAACTGGTAGCCTTCATGCACAGCATGATCGGCCTGGCGGCGGTGTTTATCGCCATCGCGGCGGTGGTCGAGCCGCAATCCCTGGGGATCGTCAAGCAACTGGGTGACGCGATTCCTGCGGGCAACCGCCTGGAGCTGTTCCTCGGCGCAGCCATTGGTGCCATTACCTTCTCCGGTTCGGTCATTGCCTTCGGCAAGCTGTCGGGCAAGTACGAGTTCCGCCTGTTCCAGGGCGCACCGGTACAGTTTGGCGGCCAGCACAAGTTGAACCTGGTGCTGGGCCTGGCCACCCTGGGCCTGGGCCTGGTGTTTATGTTCACCGGCAACCTCAGTGCCTTCGCCCTGATGCTGGCCCTGGCCTTCGTGCTGGGCGTGCTGATCATCATCCCGATTGGCGGCGCCGACATGCCGGTGGTTGTCTCGATGCTCAACAGCTACTCCGGCTGGGCTGCGGCGGGCATCGGCTTCTCGCTGAACAACTCGATGCTGATCATTGCCGGCTCCCTGGTGGGTTCGAGCGGTGCGATCCTCTCGTACATCATGTGCAAGGCGATGAACCGCTCGTTCTTCAACGTGCTGCTCGGCGGTTTCGGCAATACGCCGGATGCGGCAGGGCCGGCCGGTTCGAAAGAAGCGCGCCCGGTGAAGTCCGGTTCGGCCGACGACGCCACTTTCCTGCTGACCAACGCCGACACCGTGATCATCGTCCCAGGCTATGGCCTGGCGGTCGCGCGGGCGCAACACGCCCTTAAAGAGCTGACCGAGAAGCTGACCCATCGCGGCGTCACCGTGAAATACGCGATCCACCCGGTCGCCGGCCGCATGCCTGGCCACATGAACGTGCTGCTGGCCGAGGCCGAGGTGCCTTACGACCAGGTGTTCGAGATGGAAGACATCAACTCCGAGTTCGGCCAGGCCGACGTGGTGCTGGTGCTGGGCGCCAACGACGTGGTCAACCCGGCCGCCAAGAACGATCCGAAATCGCCGATCGCCGGCATGCCGATTCTCGAAGCCTTCAAGGCGAAGACGATCATCGTCAACAAGCGCTCGATGGCCAGCGGTTACGCCGGCCTGGATAACGAATTGTTCTACCTGGACAAGACCATGATGGTCTTCGGCGACGCGAAGAAGGTCATCGAAGACATGGTCAAGGCCGTCGAATAAACACTGCTCCAGCGCAATACCCCAAACCCCGGCCTCCCGTAGGCTGGGGTTTTTTATTAACGGGAAAAACCCGACCAAAGGCTCTAAATCGCCAGCTGGCATTCGACCATGGTAGCGGGACGAACGCCTTTGAAATCACTAGACTGCCCACCTTGCCTCCGTTGCCCGAGATAACAATCCATGTACCGTGATCGTATCCGCTTGCCTTCGCTGTTGAACAAGGTCATGAGCGCCGCCGATGCTGCCGCCCTGATCGAGGACGGCATGACCGTCGGCATGAGCGGCTTTACCCGCGCCGGTGAAGCCAAGGCCGTGCCCCACGCCCTGGCCGAACGTGCCAAGACCTCGCCCCTGAAAATCACCCTGATGACCGGCGCCAGCCTGGGCAACGACCTGGACAAGCAACTGACCGAAGCCGGCGTGCTGTCGCGCCGCATGCCATTTCAGGTCGATAGCACCCTGCGCAAGGCGATCAATGCCGGCGAAGTGATGTTTATCGACCAGCATCTATCGGAAACCGTCGAACAGCTGCGCAACAACCAGCTCAAGCTGCCGGACATCGCGGTGATTGAAGCTGTGGCCATCACCGAGCAAGGCCACATCGTGCCCACCACCTCCGTGGGCAACTCGGCCAGCTTCGCGATTTTTGCCAAGCAGGTGATCATCGAGATCAACCTGGCGCACAACCCGAATCTGGAAGGCCTGCACGACATCTATATCCCGACCTACCGCCCGACCCGCACCCCGATCCCACTGGTCAAGGTGGATGATCGCATCGGCAGCACCGCGATCCCGATCCCGCCCGAGAAGATCGTCGCCATCGTCATCACCAACCAGGCCGACTCCGCCTCCACCGTGACCCCGCCCGACAGCGACACCCAGGGGATCGCCAATCACCTGATCAACTTCCTCAAGCAGGAAGTGGATGCCGGACGCATGACCAACAAGCTCGGCCCGTTGCAGGCCGGCATCGGCAATATCGCCAACGCGGTGATGTGCGGGTTGATCGAGTCGCCGTTCGAAGACCTGACCATGTACTCCGAAGTCCTCCAGGACTCGACCTTCGACCTGATCGACGCCGGCAAGCTGAGCTTTGCTTCCGGCAGCTCGATCACCTTGTCAGAGCGGCGCAATGCCGACGTGTTCGGCAACCTGGAGCGCTACAAAGACAAGCTGGTGCTGCGCCCGCAGGAAATCTCCAACCACCCGGAAGTGGTGCGCCGCCTGGGCATCATCGGCATCAACACCGCGCTGGAGTTCGATATCTACGGCAACGTCAACTCCACCCACGTGTGTGGTACGCGGATGATGAACGGCATTGGCGGCTCGGGAGATTTCGCCCGCAACGCGCACCTGGCGATCTTTGTCACCAAGTCCATTGCCAAGGGCGGGGCGATTTCCAGCGTGGTGCCGATGGTCAGCCATGTCGACCATACCGAGCATGACGTCGACATCCTCGTGACCGAGATCGGCCTGGCCGACCTGCGCGGCCTGGCGCCACGGGAGCGGGCACGGGTGATCATCGATAACTGCGTGCACCCGGACTACCGTGACGCCCTCAACAACTACTACACCGCCGCCTGCGCCATCGGCGGGCACACCCCGCACATCCTGCGCGAAGCCTTGAGCTGGCACATCAACCTGGAAGAAACCGGGCACATGCTCAAAGACTGATCAATACAGATCCGGGTGGGTGCAAGCACAGTTGCATTCACCCGGAACTGAGCGCGGTACTTTTGAAAAAAACTGTACTGCTGTACCGGTCATTTCCTACCGCAAAACCCTACAAATCCTTTCCAAAACGCCTAAAACGCACCAAATAAGTGCTAACAGGTACAGTTGCCCCATTTCCGTACAGTACAGCCGCTATAAACAGTTAACTGGCCCCTCACAATACAGGTGAACTGTATCTAGAGAGTCTTGCGCCGGAGGAGGATCATTGGCATCAGTTAAACCACTACCTAATCCCGCCACAAGCGGAAGGATGTCATCATGGAACGTACACTCAGTTCCGAACTGTTCTTCGAAGATAAAGCTGTAAACACCCAGGCTTCCCTGCCTCTGCGCGTTATCGCCAACCTGATGTTGTGGCAGCGCCGCATCTCCAGCCGCCATCAACTGGCTCGTCTGGATTCGCGTCTGCTGGCCGATGCCGGGATCAGCGAAGCTCAACGCTACGAAGAGCTGAGCAAGCCGTTCTGGCGCTGATTTAGCGCCCGCTGGCCCTGACCTACCGGGTCCACCGCCAGCACCCCGAATTGTTGTAGCAAAGCCCGCCCCGGGTAACCGGCGGCGGGTTTTGTTGTTTCTGGGAGGACGAAAAAATAGCGTAGAAGCCATCCTCGATGCCTGGACAGGTACAGTTTAAAAAACATAACAATTAACCAGTACAATTACGCACTGGCTGATTTGTACCGGTCAAATAACCTCCGTGAGCCACCACTTCCAACTGCGCACTACCCGAACAGATAGGCGCCAGCTACTATCGCGTCATTAGTTCGTCTCATACACAGGAGTCACCCCATGTCCCGTCTTCGTTTGCTGAGCGCTGCAGCCCTGCTTGCCGTCGCCGCCAATGCCAGCGCCACCAGCCTGATCGTGACCACCGACTCGATTGTGGGCGCTCTCAAAGCCACTTCCGACGCCAGCTCCGATGCCACATCTTCGCTGCGCGACAACAAAGTCGTGCGCGCTGCCCGTGACGATGCTGCCAGCTTCGTCGCCAGCGAAGGCGTGATCCGTGGCGTGAAGCTGGAAAGCGCCCTGGCGCAGATCCGCCAACAGGCGCCACAACTCAATGCCGCTACTGATGTGCAACTGGCCCAGGCAATCCTGGCCATCTGAGCCAGGCCTGTTTTGCAGGAGCCGACTTGCCGGCTCCTGCATAGAAGTACCCGCGCTGGCTCTCGCCCGGGCATTACGCTAGCCTTGGCGCTCGTTTTCAGTTGTCGAGTCCCATGGCTTTTTCATACCGTTTGTTGATTGTTCCCACAGTGCTTGCAGTGTGCGGGGCCGGGCCGGTCCAGGCCTTTGATCTGTCCACACAAGGCCTCGTCGCCAGCGCCTATGCCACCAGCAAAGTGACCTCGGCGCCGTTCGATCGTAAATTGATACTGGCAGCCCAGGATGACGCTGCTGCGTTTATTGCCACTGACGGCCAATGGCGGGGCGCCCGGCTGGAAAGTGCACTGGATTACCTGCGTCGCACCCAGCCAAAACTTAAGTCCAGTGACCTTGAACTGGCCCAGGCAATTCTCGTCCAATAATCATCTTTACCCTTTGGAGTCATTCCATGCGTCGCCCGTTGATCGCAGCTGCTCTCGGCCTGTTCTTGCTGGCAGATATCGCCCAGGCACAAACTCTCGTGGCCACCAGTAACATCATTGTTCGTGCCTTTGGCCGCACCATTGATTTCACCTCGGACACCACCACCTCTATCCGTGACTCCAAAGTCGTGCGTGCAGCCCACGATGACGCCGCCAGCTTTGTCGCCAGCAATGGCGATATCCGTGGCGCGCAACTGGAAGCCGCCTTCGACACCCTGCGAACTCGCGTGCCCGAAGCCCGCGACGCCAGCGACCAGGTCCTCGCCGAAGCCATCCTCGCATTGTGAGGCGCCTCACCGCCTGGCTATTGGCTGCGACGGTGCTGCTGGCCGGCAACGCCGCCCAGGCCAGCCTGCAACTACGGCTCAAGACCGACGGCTTGAGCCCAGCCCAGCAGCAGGCCAGCCAGGCATTGCTTGATGAAGCGATGCAGGCGCTGCCGCCGCGCTTCATCGAGCAACTGGACCGGCGCATCGACGTTGGCTGGACCGACGACATGCCCGCCAACGCTTATGGCCAGGCGTCGCTGGTGTCCGAACTGGACCTCAACCGCAGGCTACTGGCCAGCCTCACCGACGGTACCGCCGCCACCCAGCAGACCCAGCGACCCCACGGCACCGTGCGCCGGGAGCTGCTCGCCACCGTCTTGCATGAACTGACCCACATCTACGACCGCGCGCGCCTGTGGCCCAAGGACCAGCGCTCGTTGATCCAACGCTGCAGCCGCCAGAACAACATCACCGGCCTGATCGGCCTGCCCGATCAATGCCGTGGCCAGAATGACCGGCGCTTCACCCTCAGCGACGACCCGCGCTTGCTCGACCTGGCCGGCTGGCCGCAATACGTCGGCCGCCGTGGCGAGCGCGAGCAACACAACCGGCAAGTGGCGCGCAGTCCGGACCTGTACGAAATCACCAACCCCAAGGAGTTCGTCGCGGTCAACATGGAGTACTTCCTCCTCGACCCGAGCTACGCCTGCCGCCGGCCCGCGCTGTACCGTTACTACCAGCAACACTTCGGCTGGGCCCCGCCCGCCAAGGACGCGTGCGCCAACACCTTCGCCTTCCTCAACGCCGGCAACGACTTTGCCAAGACGCCCCTGGGCCAGGTCGATCCCGAGCGCGTGTATGCCATCGACTATCTGCTGGCCGAAGCCAACCAGAACCTGGTGAGCCGCTGGGGCCACAGCATGCTGCGCCTGGTGATCTGCGCGCCGGGCCGCCCCCGTGGCCCGGATTGCCGCCTGGACCTGGACCAGCACCTGGTGTTGTCCTACCGCGCATTCGTGGGCGACGTGCAGCTATCGAGCTGGGACGGGCTGGTGGGCAAGTACCCTTCACGCCTGTTTGTCCTGCCCCTGGCCCAGGTCATCGACGAGTACACCAAGACCGAACTGCGGGGCCTGGCGTCCGTGCCCTTGATCCTCACGCGCCAAGAGATCAACGACACCGTCGAACACGCCGCCGAAATGCACTGGAGCTACGACGGCAATTACTACTTCCTCTCCAACAACTGCGCGGTCGAAGGCCTGAAACTGCTGCGCAGCGGCAGCGCCAACCCGCAACTGACCACCCTGGACAACATCACCCCCAACGGTTTGCTCGAAGTGCTCAAGGCCCGCGGGCTGGCCGACACCAGTGTGCTGGATGACCGCCGCGAAGCCTTGCGCCTGGGTTATCACTTCGACTCCTTCCGCGAGCGCTACCAGGCGATGTTCGAGGTGCTGAAAAAACACCTGCCGATCCCCCAGACCCAGGTCGAAGACTGGCTGGCCTTGAGCGCCGAGCAACGCAGGACCTGGTTCGACCAGGCTGACCTGCGCACCAGCGCCGCCTTGCTGCTGCTGGAACAGGCGAGCTTTCGCAAACAACTGATGCTCGCCCAGGACGAGGTCAAGCAACGCTACCTCGGTGCCCGCGAGCTGAAGAACGGCGGCATGGCCAAGGCCGATGCGACGTTGCAGCAGATCCTCGCCAACAGCGGCTTCCTCAGCCGCCCGGCGGAGCTGCTCGGCAGCAGCGGTTATGGATTGCCCCAGCCCAAGGAATGGCAGCGCCTGGAATCAGAAAGCGCATCGCGCCAGAAGCAGCTGCAATCGTTGACCGGCGACCTGGATAAAGAGGTGAGGGCGCTGCTGGAGCCTTCGCGGGCTGCGGAAATTGCCGCCTGCGAGGCCAATCTCAAGCAGGTGGGCGAGCATCTGCGGGCCTTGCACAAGGCGGCCGGCGGCCTGCAACTGCCTTAAGATCAAAAGCATCGCGGGCTTGTCGGATCGCCGCATCGCCGCGAAGACGTCGGCCCAGCAAACATTGAGGTTGACTGACCCACTGCTTTCGCGAGCAAGCCCGCTCCCACAGGGATCTGCGCTTAACTGACGGGTATTAGGGCTTGCCCGCGATAGCGCCCTTACAGACATCAAAATCAGACCAATCCTACGAAACATCTGTTCATCACCTGTTTACCCAGCGAAAGCTGGCTGAAAGCTTTCGCGATTAGGATCGCCCTCACTACCGGCAATAGACCGGTTGGCCAACCTGAGCGTTTTTATGCCCAGGGGCCCAATTAACAACAACAATGGTGATTCTGATGTCCGCTCGTACCCGCCTGTTTTTCCCCACTCCCCCCGTACGCCTCGCGCTTTTCGTTCTGCGCTGACCCCACCCGGTTCGCCATTCCCTAGCCGCGCTACGCCTGGAGTATTCCTATGCTGACTTTCCTTGGCTTTGCCATGGTCATCACGTTCATGTTCCTGATCATGACCAAGCGCCTTTCGGCGCTGATCGCCCTGATCATCGTGCCGATCCTGTTCGCGCTGTTCGGTGGCTTTGCACCGAAGATCGGCCCGATGATGCTCGAAGGCATCACCAAGCTGGCGCCCACCGGCGTGATGCTGATGTTTGCCATCCTCTACTTTGCCTTGATGATCGACTCCGGCCTGTTCGACCCGGCCGTGCGCAAAATCCTCAAGCTGGTCAAGGGCGACCCGCTGAAAGTCTCGGTCGGTACGGCCGTGCTGGCGCTGGTGGTGTCCCTGGACGGTGACGGCGCCACTACCTATATGATCTGCGTGGCCGCCATGCTGCCTTTGTACAATCGCATTGGCATGAGCCCACGGATCATGGCCGGCCTGATCATCCTCGCCGGCGGCGTGATGAACATGACGCCCTGGGGCGGCCCGACCGCCCGCGCCGCCAGTGCGCTGCACGTGGATCCCTCGGACATCTTCGTACCGATGATCCCGGCCATGGCCGCCGGCGTAGTGGCCATCCTGGTGATTGCCTATATGTACGGCCTGCGTGAACGCGCTCGCCTGGGCGTGTTGCACCTGCAAGGCGATGAAATCGACCATAGCGAAATCAGCGTCTCGCAGTTCCCGGATGCCCGTCGCCCGAAACTGATCTGGTTCAACGGCGCCCTGACCCTGGTCCTGATGTGCACCCTGATCGCCGGTCTGCTCCCGCTGCCAGTGCTGTTCATGGTGGCCTTCAGTATCGCGATGATCGTCAACTACCCGTGCCTGCAACAGCAGAAAGACCGCGTTGCGGCCCACTCGGGCAGCGTGCTGGCAGTGGTTGGCCTGATTTTCGCCGCCGGTATCTTCACCGGGATCCTGTCGGGCACCGGCATGGTCGATGCCATGTCCAAGAGCCTGCTGGCGGTCATCCCGGAAGCCCTGGGCCCGTACCTGGCGGTGATCACCGCGCTGGTGAGCATGCCGTTCACCTTCTTCATGTCCAACGATGCGTTCTACTACGGCGTACTGCCGGTGCTGGCCGAAGCCGCCAGCCACTACGGCATCACCGCCGCAGAAATGGGCCGCGCCTCGATTGTTGGCCAACCGGTACACTTGCTCAGCCCGCTGGTACCTTCGACTTACCTGCTGGTAGCCCTGGCCGGTATCGAATTTGGCGACCACCAGCGCTTCACCCTGAAGTGGGCAGTATTGGTATGCCTGTGCATAATGATCGCCGCATTGTTGTTGGGCACATTCCCGCTGTTCAGCACTCTATAATCGTAACAACCCACTGCGCCGGCCTTACCCCGGCGCGGTCTAACACTCGCACAAAGGAACACATATGGAATGGCTGACCAATCCGGAGATCTGGATTGCCTTCTTCACCTTGACGGCACTCGAGATCGTCCTGGGCATCGATAACATCATCATGATTTCGATCCTGGTCAGCCGCATGCCCAAGCATATGCAGGCGCGCACCCGGATCTTCGGCCTGGCCCTGGCCATGGTCACGCGGATCCTGCTGCTGCTGTCGATCACCTGGGTGATGCAACTGACCGCCGACCTGTTCGTGGTATTGGGCCAGGGTATTTCCGGTCGTGACCTGATCCTGTTCTTCGGTGGCCTGTTCCTGCTATGGAAAAGCTCCCAGGAGATGTACCACGCCCTGGAAGGTGAAGACGAAACCCACGAAGAGCCGAAAGGCAAGGGTGGCAAGTTCATCTACACCATCATCCAGATCGCGATCATCGATATCGTGTTCTCCCTGGACTCGGTGATTACCGCCGTGGGCATGGTTTCCCACGTACCGGTCATGGTCGCCGCGATCGTCGTTGCCGTACTGGTGATGATGCTGGCCGCCGGCACCATCAGCGAGTTCATCGACAAGCACCCGTCGCTGAAAATGCTCGCGCTGTCGTTCCTGTTGATCGTGGGTACCGTGTTGATCGCCGAATCCTTCGATGTGCATGTGCCAAAAGGCTACGTGTACTTCGCCATGGCGTTCTCCCTCGCGGTCGAGGCCATCAACATCAAGATGCGTACCGCCATCGCGAAGAAGAAAAAGCAGCAGGATCCAGTGAAACTGCGCAAGGACATTCCGGGTCAATAACCCGAGATGACCAAAACGGGGGCCCTTGCGGGCCCCTTTTTTTCGCCCGCAAAAAGCTGATTTCATGACAGTTTTGTTTCAAAGCCGTCTTTAGCTATGCGATGCTGGCGCACAGGCCGTTCGCCAACTACAGCTTAAGTACACACTACAAAACGGCACGCGGCACTTTTTGCTCCATTGGAGCACGACTCAATACAGGGGGCCGAGCATGCTGACCCTGCTCAATCTTCTTTCTGCAGTGACCCTGTTGATCTGGGGCACGCATATCGTCCGTACCGGCATCCTGCGGGTCTACGGCTCCAACCTGCGCCAGGTCATCGGGCAGAACATGGCCAGGCGCTGGCTGGCGTTCATTGCCGGGATCCTGGTGACCGCCATGGTGCAGAGCAGCAACGCCACGGCGATGCTGGTGACCTCGTTTGTCGGCCAGGGCCTGATGGGCCTCACGCCCGCCCTGGCAACCATGCTCGGCGCCGATGTCGGTACGGCGCTGATGGCGCGGGTGCTGACCCTGGATCTGTCATGGCTGTCGCCGCTGTTGATCTTTCTCGGGGTGATCTTCTTCCTGTCGCGCAAACAGACGCGCGCCGGGCAAATGGGCCGGGTGGGTATCGGCCTGGGCCTGATCATTCTCGCCCTGCAACTGATCGTCGAAGCCGCCGGGCCGATTACCCATGCCCAGGGCGTCAAGGTGCTGTTCGCCTCGCTGACCGGCGACATCCTGCTCGATGCCCTGGTGGGCGCGTTGTTTGCGATGATTTCCTACTCCAGCCTGGCCGCCGTGCTGCTGACCGCAACCCTGGCCGGCGCCGGGGTGATTGGCCTGCATGTGGCCATTGGCCTGGTGATCGGCGCCAATATCGGCAGCGGCGTACTGGCCTTCCTCAGCACCAGCATGCAAAACGCCGCCGGGCGCCAGGTGGCCCTGGGCAGCCTGCTGTACAAGCTGATTGGCCTGCTGCTGATCATCCCCGTCCTTGACCCGTTGGTGCTGTGGATGGACACCCTGGACTACAGCGCCCAGGGCATGGTCATCACCTTTCACCTGCTCTACAACGTCACCCGCTGCCTGATCCTGCTGCCCACCATCGGCCCCATGGCGCGCCTGTGTGCCTGGCTGCTGCCGGAGCGCCCGGAGGCCAATGGCCTGGCCAAACCCCGCCATCTTGACCCCACGGCGCTGACCACCCCAAGCCTGGCCCTGGCCAACGCGGCGCGGGAGACCCTGCGCCTGGGCGACCTGATCGACAACATGCTGACCGCCATGCTGGAAGTGCTACGCGGCAAACAGACCGCGATCACCCAGGAAATGCGCAGCCTCAGCGATGATGTCGAAGCGCTCTACAGCGCGATCAAACTGTACCTGGCGCAAATGCCCCGGGAAGACCTGAGTGAGCACGACAGCCGGCGCTGGGCCGAGATCATCGAGCTATCGATCAACCTGAAGCTGGCCGGCGACTTGATCGAGCGCATGCTGCGCAAGGTCCAGCAGCAGAAAACCTCCCAGCGCCGCTCGTTTTCCGAAGTCGGGCTGGAAGAACTGGCCGGCCTGCACAGCCAGTTGATCGCCAACCTGCGCCTGGGCCTGTCGGTGTTCCTCAGCGCCGACCCGGAAAGCGCCCGCCAATTGCTGCGCGAGAAGCGCCGCTTCCGCGCCCAGGAACGGCGCCTGGCCCACGCCCATGTCAGCCGCCTGCAACGCAAGATCGTGCAAAGCATCGAGACCAGTTCCCTGCACCTGGAGCTGATTGCCGACATGAAACGCCTGAACTCGTTGTTTTGCAGCAGTGCTTATGTAGTGTTGGAAACCTCCGAGACCGGCGCGCTGGCCACGGACAATATTGCCGACATCACCCATTCGCCCTGAACGAACCGCACGCCCGGGGAGTCAGTTAAAAACACCGCCCAACCAATGTGGGAGCGGGCTTGCCCGCGATAGCGGTGTGTCAGCAGACGAATACGTGCCTGACACACTGGCTGCTCACAAAGTCATCACCCGCCAGGAACCCCGTTATGCGTCGCCTGTTATTCGCCTGCCTGCTCATAGGCTCGGCCCACGCCTTTGCCTTTGATCGCTTGCAGGTCGAAGGCTATATGTTGCCCAACGGCCTGCAATTGCTGCTCAAGCCGGGCACCGAGCGCGGGCACGTAGCGATCCGCCTGGTGGTCGGCGTAGGCCTGGACGACTTCAGCTGCGCCGACAAGGAACTGCCGCACCTGCTCGAACACCTGCTGTTCAGCGGCATCGATGGCGGCGGCGAAGGTGTGCTGGAAGAACAGATGCAGGCCCTGGGCGGGGAGTGGAACGCCTACACCAGCAATGCCGACACCACCTTCGTCATCGAGGCCCCGGCACGTAACCAGCGCAAGGTGCTGGACCTGCTGAAGGCGATCCTGACCCGTACCGAACTGAGCGACGCGGCGATCAACGCCGCCAAGCAAGTGGTCGAGCGCGAAGACGGTGGCCACTATTCGCACCTGCAACGCCTGCTGGATCGCCAGGATTTGGGGCACAACGCCAGCAATCAACTGGCGGTGGAGCTGGGCCTCAAATGCGCCGAGCGCGCCGAGGTCGAGCACCTGACCCGCGCCCAGTTGGAAAAGGTACGCCAGGACTGGTACGCCCCCAACAACATGACCCTGATCATCGTCGGCGACCTCGACAAACTGCTACCGGCCTACCTGGAACGCACCTATGGCCAGCTCGAACCGGTGGACCCCACCGAACACCGGGCCTTGCCGCAAACCCTTGGCGCCGCAGCGATCCATCGTGACCTGATCCGGGGCTGGGTCGGCGATGGCGCCAAGCTGCACTGGCTGTTCCCCGAGCCGATGCTGGACGACCAGCACGATGCCACCTACGACCTGCTCAAGGATTACCTGGATTGGGCGTTGTATCGCCAGTTGCGCCTGCAGCATGGCCTGTCCTACGGCCCGTGGAGCGAGCGCGAAGTGCTGGGCGGCGTGGGTTTCATGAGCCTGAATGCCGACCTCGACCGCGAGAGCCTGCCCGAGGCCGAACACGTCCTAGAGAACCTCAAGGCCAGGCTGCTTGAGGATGGCCTCGACCCGGCCACCTTTCGCCGCCTGCAACAAGCCGCCATCGACCGCCAGGCCTGGGCCGTGCAAGGCAATAGCGCGCTGGCCGACTACTATTGGAGCGCCTTGGCCGACTACGCCGACGGGCGCTTCAGCGACCCGGCCAAGCGCATCAAGGCCGTGAGCCTGGCGCAAACCAACCAGGCCATGCGCCAGCTGTTCAACCAACAAGGCTACTGGCGCATTGAAAAGCCGCTGCTCAGTTACGACGCCCTGGGCTGGGGCGCCGCAGGCATGCTGGGGCTGATCGCCATTGGGCTGATCGGGCTGCGCCGTTATCGCAAAGCAATTGTGTAATGACACGCCTATCAACGGGCTAAGACGTTATTCTGTCTGGGATTTTTTCCTACAAAGACTGCGAACCGCCGAATGCCATACCTGACCCATTTCATACAGCGCATCCTCGAACTGATGAAGCGCTACCCAGGGGTGATCGCACTCGGCGGTTTTATCTCGGGGGTGGGCAGCTTTATCCTGGTGGACCGCCAGCAAGGCATGGCCAGCTGGATCGCGATCATCATGCTGGTGAGCTGGCTGTGGCTGATGCTCGAAAACAGCTTCACCCAGCTGTTCAGCAAGGTCTTCAAGCGGGAAATCCCCGAACCGCTGCTGCGCTACGCCACCCAGATGATCCACCAGGAAAGCCTGTTCTTTGTCCTGCCGTTCTTTTTCGTCACCACCACCTGGAACAGCAGCCAGGCGATTTTCACCGGTTTGCTGGGCGCCGCCGCGCTCGTCTCGATCACCGACCCGCTTTACTACAAATGGCTGGCGCCCAAGCGCTCGCTGTTTCTGGCGCTGCACACCCTGACCCTGTTTGCCGCCTTGCTCACCGCGCTGCCGATCATCCTGCACCTGACCACCGCCGAGAGTTACAAACTGGCGCTGGGGGTGGCGATGGCCCTGTCGATCCCCAGCTTGGCCGTGAGCCTGCCGCTGCGCAGCGTCAAGGGTTGGCTGATGCTGCTGGGCGTGACGGCGGCGATTGGTTGCGCAGGCTGGTTCCTACGCAGCTGGGTACCGCCGGCCACGCTGTGGATGACCGAAGTGGCGATCAGTACCCAATTGCAGGACCGCACCCCCGGCGATGACCTCAAGGAAGTCAGCGCCAGCCAACTGCGCAGCAGCGGCCTGTACGCCTACACCGCCATCAACGCACCGCGCGGGCTGGACGAGCGCATCTACCATGTATGGCAGTTCAACGGCAAAGAAGTCGACCGCATCGCCCTGGATATCCACGGCGGGCGCAAGGAAGGCTACCGGGCCTGGACCCACAAGCAGAACTTCCCGGCGAATGCCGTGGGCCGCTGGCAAGTACGGGTGCTGACCGAAGACGGCCAGGTGATCGGCGTGTTGCGCTTTAAAGTCACTGACACAGCGCAAACGGACACGCCAAAGTAGGACGGATCGTGCTATTACATAGCAATTGTGGAATAGCCAAACAAGCTCGGAGCTTATGACCAGTAGCACAACGGCAGGCAATGCCCACCTGGACGCATCCACCCAGCCGCCCCAACTGCGGGTCACCGGGGACTGGACGCTGGCCCATTACAGCGCCCTGAAGAAGTTGTCGACAAGCCTCGACGGCCAGTACGACGCCAGCACCCGCGTCGACCTCAACGGCCTGGGTGCGCTCGACACCGCCGGCGCCTCGCTGCTGGTAGAGCTGCTGGGCCCGGAGCGCATCGAACACTCCGCCGAACAAACCGACTGCCGTCTGCCCGCCGCCGACCGCGCACTGCTCAAGACCGTCTACCGCTCCCTGAATGATTTCTGTGTGCCGGTCAAAGAGCCGCAGGAAAGCGCCGGCATCCAGCTGTTGGCCCGCATCGGCCGCGCGGTGGATACGGTCTGGCAAGACGCCATGACCCTGCTGGGCTTTATCGGCCTGATCCTCGCAACCTTTGCCCGCGGCGTGTTCCGGCCCAAGCGCTGGCGCCTGACGCCGATGGTGGCGCATATCGAACAGACCGGGCTCGATGCCGCACCCATCGTCGCCTTGCTGACCTTTTTGGTGGGCGCCGTGGTCGCGTTTCTCGGCGCCACGGTGCTGGAAAGTTTCGGCGCGAGTATTTTTACCGTGGACCTCGTGGCGTTTTCCTTCCTGCGGGAGTTCGGTGTCCTACTCACCGCGATCCTGATGGCCGGCCGCACCGCCAGCGCCTTCACCGCACAGATCGGCTCGATGAAGGCCAACGAAGAAATCGACGCCATCCGCACCATGGGCCTCGACCCCATGGAGTTGCTGGTACTGCCGCGCGTCCTCGCGCTGCTGGTAGCGCTGCCGATGCTGACCTTTCTCGCCATGATTTCGGGGATTATCGGCGGCGGCGTAGTGTGCGCCGTGGCCCTGGATATCTCGCCGGCGATGTTCCTCTCGCTGTTGCAATCGGACATTGGCGTCCAGCATTTGCTGGTGGGTCTGGTCAAAGCGCCGTTCTTTGCCTTCCTGATCGCCGCCATTGGCTGCCTGGAAGGCTTCAAGGTCAGCGGCAGCGCCGAGTCGGTCGGCGCCCACACCACCTCTGCGGTGGTGCAATCGATTTTCGTGGTGA
This sequence comes from Pseudomonas sp. WS 5010, assembly GCF_012985565.1. NCBI lineage: Bacteria > Pseudomonadati > Pseudomonadota > Gammaproteobacteria > Pseudomonadales > Pseudomonadaceae > Pseudomonas > Pseudomonas sp. WS 5010. Next base: position 20,989 of record NZ_JAAQWQ010000004.1, read on the forward strand.
TCGTGCTCGATGCAGTCGCCGCACTGTTCTTTATGGAGATGGGCTGGTGAGCCGTTTACAGCGAGCGCCCAGCGAGGCGGTGATCGAAGTCCGTGGCCTGTGCAACCGCTTTGGCCCGCAGAGCGTGCATGAAAACCTCGACCTGGACCTGTACAAAGGCGAGATCCTCGCCGTGGTCGGCGGCTCGGGCAGCGGCAAGTCGGTGTTGCTGCGCAGCATCATCGGCCTGCGTCAGCCCAGCGAAGGGCAGGTGCGGGTGTTCGGGCAGAACCTGCCGAGCCTGTCGGAGCAGGAGCGCTCCCTGGTGGAACGACGTTTCGGCGTGCTGTTCCAGAAGGGCGCGCTGTTTTCCTCGCTGACGGTCACGGAGAACGTCGCCCTGCCATTGATCGAACACGCCGGCCTCAGCCGCGCCGATGCCGAGCACCTGGCGGCGGTGAAGCTGGCCCTGGCCGGGCTGCCGTTGTCGGCGGCCGACAAATACCCGTCGTCGCTCTCCGGCGGGATGATCAAGCGTGCGGCCCTGGCCCGCGCCCTGGCCCTGGACCCGGACATTCTGTTTCTCGATGAACCCACCGCCGGCCTCGACCCCATCGGTGCAGCGGCATTCGACCAACTGATCCTGACCCTGCGCGATGCCTTGGGCCTGAGTGTGCTGCTGATCACCCATGACCTGGACACGCTCTACACCATCACCGACCGTGTGGCGGTGCTGGCGCAGAAAAAGGTATTGGTGGCCGGAGCCATAGATGTTGTTTCGCAAACGAACGACGCCTGGATTCACGAATACTTTCATGGCCCCCGGGGCCGCGCGGCATTGGATGCCGCTCAACAGCTCAACGAGGTATGACATGGAAACCCGAGCCCATCATGTGATGATCGGTCTGTTCAGCGTGATAGTCGTGGTCGGCGCTATGCTCTTCGGCCTGTGGCTGGCCAAGTCCAGCGTCGACAGCGCGTTCCAGGATTACGAAGTGATCTTCAACGAAGCGGTCAGCGGCCTGTCCCAGGGCAGCGCGGTGCAGTACAGCGGGATCAAGGTCGGTGATGTCACCAGCCTGCGCCTGGATCCCAAGGACCCGCGCCGCGTACTGGCGCGCATCCGCCTGGCCGGGCAGACACCGATCAAGGAAGACACCCAGGCCAAGCTGGCGCTGACCGGCATCACCGGCACCTCGATCATCCAGCTCAGCGGCGGCACCCCACAAAGCGCCGAGCTCAAGGGCAAGAACGGCGAGCTGCCGCAGATCATCGCCTCGCCATCGCCCATTGCCCGGCTGTTGAACAACAGCAACGACCTGATGACCAGCATCAACCTGTTGCTGCACAACGCCAACCGCATGTTCTCGCCGGCTAACGTCGACCGCCTGAGCGGCACCCTGGCGCACCTGGAGCAGACCACCGGGGCCATCGCCGAGCAACGGGGCGATATCAAGGTGGTGATGCAGCAATTGGCCCAGGTCAGCAAACAGGCCGGCGGCGCCCTGGAGCAGACCACCGCGCTGATGCGCAACGCCAACGGGCTGCTCAACGACCAGGGCAAACAGATGCTCGGCAGCGCCGAAGGGGCCATGCGCTCCCTGGAGCAAAGCACCGCCACCATCAACAGTTTGTTGGACAGCAACAAGGACTCCCTGAACAGCGGCATGCAGGGCCTCAACGAACTGGCGCCCGCCGTGCGCGAGCTGCGCGATACCCTCGGTTCCCTGCGCGCCATCACCCGTCGCCTGGAAGCCAACCCCAGCGGGTATCTGCTGGGCAGTGACAAGAACAAGGAGTTCACGCCATGAAGCGTGCTTACCAAATGATCCTCCCGGTAGCCCTGGCCCTGGTCAGCGCCTGCTCGATCCTGCCCAAGGCCGATCCGTCCAATGTCTACCGGCTGCCGGCGGCCCAGGCGCCAGCACCTGCCCATGACAGCGCGGGCACCTGGTCATTGCGCCTGGCCAAGCCGCAGGCCAGTGAATTCCTCGACAGCCCGCGCATTGCCGTGGTGCCCCAGGGCGACTTGATCAGCAGCTACGCCCAGTCGCGCTGGAGCGATCCGGCGCCGGTGCTGCTGCGCAACCGTCTGCTGGACGGTTTCCAGCGTGATGGCCGGGTGGCGTTCCTGAGCACCGATGACACCAACCTGCAGGCGGATTTCGAGCTGGGTGGGCAGTTGCAGGCCTTCCAGAGCGAGTACCGGGGCGCGGCGGTGGAGGTGGTGATCCGGCTGGATGCGCGATTGGTGCGCGGCAGTGACCAGCGGATCGTAGCGGCCAAGCGCTTTGAAGTGCGCCAGCCGGTGAGTGATACCCAGGTGCCGGCGGTAGTGGCCGGGTTTGGGTTGGCGGGAGATCAGTTGAACAAGCAGGTGGTGGATTGGGTGGTGCAGCAGGGCAATACAGCGCCGAAACGCTGAGGGCCTCATCGCAGGCAAGCCAGCTCCCACATTTGACGGTGTTCACACATCAAAATGTGGGAGCTGGCTTGCCTGCGATAGCGATCTAAGCTTAGCCAAAGAACCAGTAGCAAACCGCAATCGCCGCCACCACACCGGCCAATTCCGCCAGCAACGCACACCCCACCGCATGCCGCGCCCGCTGGATACCCACCGAGCCAAAGTACACCGCCAGCACGTAGAAGGTGGTCTCGGTACTGCCCTGGATCGTCGCCGCCACCAGCGCCGGGAAGCTGTCCACACCCTGGGTCTGCATGGTCTCGATCAGCATCGCCCGCGCCGCGCTGCCGGAGAAGGGCTTGACCATCGCCGTAGGCAAGGCGTCGACAAAACGCGTGTCCAGGCCCGTCCAGGCCACCAGATGGCGAATCCCTTCGAGGCCAAACTCCAGCGCCCCGGAAGCGCGCAGTACGCCAACCGCACACAGCATCGCCACCAGGTACGGCAGCAGGTTCTTCGCGACGTCAAAGCCCTCTTTGGCGCCTTCGACAAACGCTTCATAGACCTTGACCTTGCGCAGCGCACCGATCAGCAAAAACAGCATGATCAGGCCAAACAACGTGAGGTTGCCGAGGATCGAAGACAAGCCCGCCAGGGCCGTGGCCGACATCGTCGCCAGCAAGGCCATGAAGCCGCCCAGCACCAGCGCACCGGGGATCAGGTACGCCAGCACTACCGGGTCCCACAGGCGCAGGCGCTGCATCAGCGCCACCGACAGCAGGCCCACCAGGGTCGAGGCGCTGGTGGCTAGCAGGATCGGCAGGAACACCAGGGTCGGGTCGGGCGCGCCTTGCTGGGCGCGGTACATGAAGATCGTCACCGGCAGCAAGGTCAGGGAAGACGCGTTGAGCACCAGGAACAGGATCTGCGCGTTGGTCGCGGTGTTGGGGAGCGGGTTGAGCTCTTGCAGCGCCTTCATGGCCTTGAGGCCGATCGGCGTCGCCGCGTTATCCAGGCCCAGGCCGTTGGCGGCAAAGTTGAGGGTGATCAAGCCGATGGCCGGGTGACCGGCCGGTACTTCCGGCATCAGCCGCAAGAATAGCGGGCCCAGGGCCTTGGCCAGCCACTCGACGATCCCGGCCTTCTCGGCGATGCGCAAAAAGCCTAGCCACAGGGTCAAGGTGCCGAACAGCAGCACCATCACTTCCACAGACAGCTTGGCCATGGCGAAGATACTCTCCACCATCGCCGCAAAGATCCCGGCGTTACCGCCCACCAGCCATTGCACCAGCGCCGATACCATCGCCACGACAAAGAAGCCAAGCCACAGGCCATTGAGCATCAGTCACACCCCTTTAAATATGTGGCGAATGATAGCGGGGCTGACAGAAACGACAAACCCCGGATTTACCGGGGTTTGTGCGTATCAAGCAGGGATCAGCCCTGGCTGGTCTCGCCAGCCGGCAGCGCGGTCTTGGTCCGCCAGTGTGGCAGGGAGTTCCAGTAGCGCTCGCCCTTGGCATCGTCGTACATGCCTTCCCAACGCGCGATGACCAACACGGCCAGGGCGTTGCCGATCACGTTCAGGGCGGTACGCGCCATGTCCATGATGCGGTCGACACCGGCGATGAACGCCAGGCCTTCCAATGGGATACCCACGCTGCCCAGGGTGGCCAGCAGCACCACGAAGGACACGCCCGGCACGCCGGCGATACCTTTGGAGGTGACCATCAGGGTCAGTACCAGCATCAGTTGCTGGCCAACCGACAGGTCGATGCCATACAGCTGGGCAATGAAGATCGCTGCGATGCTCTGGTACAGGGTCGAACCGTCGAGGTTGAACGAGTAACCGGTCGGCACCACGAAGCTGCAAATGGCTTTCGGCGCACCGTAGGCTTCCATCTTCTCGATCACGCGCGGCAGCACGGTCTCGGAGCTGGCGGTGGAGTAGGCCAGTACCAGCTCATCCTTGAAGATGCGCATCAGCTTGATCACCGAGAAGCCAAACAGGCGGGCGATCAGGCCGAGAATCACAAAGGCGAAGAACAGGATGGCAACGTAGACCAGGATTACCAGCTTGGCCAATGGCAGCAGCGAGGCGAAGCCGAAGTTGGCCACGGTCACGGCGATCAGGGCGAATACACCGATAGGGGCGTATTTCATGATCATGTGGGTGACTTTGAACATGCTCTCGGACACGCCCTGGAACATGGTGACCAGGGGTTCGCGCAGGTCTGGCTTGAGGCTCGACAAGCCCAGGCCGAACAACACGGAGAAGAAGATGATCGGCAGCATCTCGCCACGGGCCACGGCGGCAAAGATGTTCGATGGGATCAGGTTGAGGATGGTCTCGATGAACGCATGTTCATGCTGCACCTCGGCGGCGGTCGCCTGGTACTTGGAGATATCCACGGTACCCAGGGTACTCATGTCGATCCCGGCACCGGGGTGGAACAGGTTGGCCAACAGCAGACCGACCACAATCGCAATGGTAGTGACCACTTCGAAGTAAACGATGGTCTTCACGCCGATCCGACCGAGTTTTTTCGCATCCCCCACACCGGCGATTCCGACAATCAGCGACGAAATCACGATCGGGATCACGATCATCTTGATCAGGCGGATAAAGATATCGCCCGCCGGTTGCAACACGTTGCTGATCCACCAGGCTTTTTCGGCACTGAAGTGGTTGAGTACAGCACCGATTGCAATCCCTAGCACCAGACCGATGAGGATCTGCCAGGCGAGGCTTAGTTTTGCCTTCTTCATGTCATTACCCTTGTTTCAAGTGGACTCAGGCAGATGCGCCAGCTGGAACGCCCGGGAGCGAAAAAGTGTGAGCATCAACCTCCGTAGAAGGTCACCGCAGATGGCCGATATGGCTTACTGGCAAGCGAAAAAAGGCGCAACTATTCCGATGCGCGGGGGCAGAGTCTAATGCCGTAAACGCCTACCCTATGCCGAATCGGCATGGGTTTTTGCAAATAAATCTGTCTGTTTGGTCAGTTCGAATGCGACATTTTGTCAGGCATACCTGCCGTGAACCGGTCATTTCAGGCTTGCCCAGGGATTTTCGGTTTTTTTGCGGGGAGGGAAAAACTCTTGAAATTTCCTACGCATACCGTCAAGAAACAGGTCTGGCCGTAGACAAACTTTCTCGATAGATGGTCACGTAGCAACACCGTGAAACGGTTGTGATGATGCAGAAAGGAAATTTGCAGCTAAGTACAGCATAAGTGCCACGGGATGCTGAGCAAGCCCGTCGCAAGTCCGTCAGGCCATAACTGCCTGCGGACCTGCGTCGCAGCTTTTCTCCTGACCCGGCCCTTGCGCAGGCACTCCCTGTACCCGTAGGTCACGCCGATCCACTTTGATCAGAGCAACCCGGCCCCCTGGTCATGCACCGCCGCCAGGCAGGTGCAAACGGAAACAGGCAGTTGGCCGGTTTCCATGTGGGTAAGGCCCGCAGACGGGCCTAGTACCAATTCGGATCTTTCTTCAGTTGCTCCATGAGCAACTTCTGCATGCCTTCATCAGGCTTGCCGATGAAGCGATAGTCCGCATGCCTAGTTGGCGACTTGTCCGCCGGAAGCCCGGCTGGGACTTCGACCAGCATCGCGTAGGCATCTTCCTTATCAAGGCTGAAGGCAACGATCAGGCGTTTATTCAGGCAGGTGTCAGCCGTTTCACACAGCGGCCCTACCAGATACCCATCACCGTCCTCCGTGACGGCATTCATCTGCTCAGAGGTGCCCGACAGATTGATCACCCATTCCGGCAGGCGCTCTTCCTTCTTGACCACGCCCTGCCAGGTTTCCCGATACTGCGGGTCGGCATTGAGCAGTTCATTGGCCCGCGCCTGGCCGTCATTGGCGGCCATGGCCAAGCCACTGCCGCCCAACAGCAGGGCGGCAGCCAGGGTTTTGAAAGACAAGTTGGCCATGTTCAACCTCGACCGCGACGGCCAAAGAAGAAGGAAGCGATGAACATCACCAGGAAGACGACAAAGAGAATCTTGGCGATACCCGTAGCGGTGCCCGCGATACCACCGAAGCCCAGGACTGCAGCCACAATGGCAATGATCAGGAATGTGATTGCCCAACTCAACATGGTGATTCTCCTTTTGCGTCTATAGAAGTGACTGCTGTGTAGCCATCCTGTCGCACCCAACGGGGCGGCAGGTTCGTGCCTAGAACACCCAGCGTTCCTGGACGGGTTCGTCGTACAGGGCAATGTCCTGTTCAACCGCCATCATGCGTGGGGCTGTCACGTCAGCGCTGGTGCTGCCAACGGAACGGAAATGGGTCTGTGTCATCGGTGCGCGCTCGAACTGCGGGGCGGACTGCTGGCTCTGCTGCCAATGTTGCAATTGCTGGCCACCGATCAAGGTCACCATCAAGGCGAGGCTGGCAAACAGCCCCTGTTGAAGGCGCAGTGGCGATACACGCAATGGCTTGAGGCTTTGGCGAGTCATCCTGAATCTCTCCCGCATGTTGTTTTGTTCGTTGATCACGCTTGTAGAGGAGGTATTGCAGAGTGCATGCCAGTTTTTAATCCAAATAAAATCCAATAAAATCAGCTACTTAAAAGATAGGTGCGTTTCTTGTCAGCAGCATCCTGCACGATGCGCCTATCCTCACCGTGCGAAATGCACGATGGCCAATGGTCGGATCAAGGGATCAGAGAGGGCTGTAGGACTGCCGAAGGGTCAACAAGGGTTAAAAACCCGCTGCCCAGGCATATAAGTAGGAATGGTCTCAGATAGCTGCGCGATAGGGCTTTGAATCAATCAGAATAAACCATGCAACTTGCCCGATTATTCCGGGACTAACCAAGATCAATCATTCTTATTTTAAGGAGCGCGGGACAGATGGAATCCGCCAAGGAACTTCAAGGCCGCATTCTTTTAGTGGACGACGAGTCAGCAATCCTGCGCACCTTCCGCTACTGCCTGGAAGATGAAGGCTATACCGTAGCCACCGCCAACAGCGCGGCCCAGGCCGATGCCCTGTTGCAACGCCAGGTGTTCGACCTGTGTTTCCTGGACCTGCGCCTGGGCGAAGACAATGGCCTGGACGTGCTGGCGCAGATGCGCATCCAGGCACCGTGGATGCGTGTGGTGATCGTCACCGCTCATTCGGCCGTCGATACGGCAGTGGATGCGATCCAGGCAGGCGCGGCCGATTACCTGGTCAAACCATGCAGCCCCGACCAACTGCGCCTGGCCACCGCCAAGCAACTGGAAGTGCGCCAGCTGTCGGCGCGCCTGGAAGCACTGGAAGGCGAGGTGCGCCAACCCAAGGATGGCCTCGACTCCCATAGCCCGGCGATGATGGTGGTGCTGGAGACCGCCCGACAAGTGGCCGGCACCGATGCCAATATCCTGATCCTCGGCGAATCCGGCACAGGTAAAGGTGAGTTGGCCCGGGCGATTCACGGCTGGAGCAAAAGGGCGAAAAAATCCTGCGTCACCATCAACTGCCCGTCCCTGACCGCCGAACTGATGGAAAGCGAACTGTTCGGCCACAGCCGCGGGGCCTTTACCGGCGCCAGCGAAAGCACCTTGGGCCGAGTCAACCAAGCGGATGGTGGCACGCTGTTTCTTGACGAGATCGGCGATTTTCCCCTGACACTGCAACCCAAGTTGCTGCGTTTTATTCAGGACAAGGAATATGAGCGGGTCGGTGACCCAGTCACCCGGCGCGCCGATGTGCGCATCCTGGCGGCGACCAACCTGAACCTGGAAGACATGGTGCGCGACGGACGCTTTCGCGAGGACTTGTTGTATCGCCTGAACGTCATCACCTTGCACCTGCCGCCCCTGCGCGAACGCAGCGAAGATATCCTGGCCCTCGCCGACCGCTTCCTCGCGCGCTTCGTCAAAGAGTACGCACGACCGGCTCGCGGCTTCAGCGATGACGCCCGGGAAGCGCTGCTCAACTACCGTTGGCCGGGCAATATCCGTGAGCTACGCAACGTCGTGGAGCGCGCGAGCATCATCTGCGCCCAGGAGAAAGTCGAAATCAGCCATCTGGGGATGGCCGAGCAACCGACCAACAACTCGCCGCGTATCGGCGCGGCGTTGAGCCTGGATGAACTGGAAAAGGCCCATATCGGCGCCGTCCTGGCCACCAGCGACACCCTGGACCAGGCGGCCAAGACCCTGGGCATCGATGCGTCGACCCTGTATCGCAAACGCAAGCAATACAACCTGTGAGCTGCACCTTATGAAGCTGGCGATGAAACTGCGCACGCGGCTGTTCCTGAGCATTTCTGCGCTGATCACCGTGGCGCTGCTCGGGTTACTGCTGGGGCTGGTGAGCGTCATGCAAATGGCCAAGACCCAGGAAGCCCTGATCCGCAGCAACTTCATTACCCTGGACCTGGGGCTCAAGCTGCGCCAGACCCTGGGTGACCAGCTGATTTTGATGCTCAACGACACTCCGGACCCGGTCGCGCTGAACACGTCCAAGCAACAGTATTTCAAGCTGCTGGACGAGGGCATCGCCCACGAAATGAGTGTCGCCAGAGTGGGAGGTTTCTCTCAGGCCAAGGCCGATTACCTGACATTCCTCGAAGCGTTCGAAGAAAATGAAAATAGGCCTCCGTCCCTGCGCAATAACGAACAACTCACCACCAGCTTCAACGTCTTGCGCAATGGGCTGATCAGCGAACACAAAAGAGCGCTGGAAAACATCAATGCCACCGAAAGCCAGTCTCGCGAACGCGCCCTGTGGATCGCCGGCCTGCTCGGGCTGGTGGGCCTGGCGGTGCTGATCATCGGCTTCATCACCGCCCACGGCATCGCCCGACGCTTTGGCGGGCCGATCGAAGCCCTGGCCAAGGCAGCCGACAAAATCGGCCAAGGCAACTTTGATGTCACCCTGCCGATTTCTTCGGCGGCGGAAATGAACCAACTGACCCGGCGCTTTGGCATCATGGCCGAAGCGCTGCGCCAGCATCAGGCGACCAATGTCGACGAATTGCTCGCCGGCCAGCAACGCTTGCAAGCGGTGCTCGACAGCATCGACGACGGCTTGCTGATGATCGACCGCCAAGGGCACCTGGAACACCTCAACCCGGTCGCCCAGCGCCAACTGGGCTGGGACGAGAGCCGCCTGGGGCAGGGCCTGGGCGACGCGCTGCAACGCCCCGAACTGGATGAGCAACTGCACCTGGTGCTGCGCGGCGGCAACCTGGAGCGCGCACCCGACGACCTGGAAGTGGAAGTCGAAGGCGAATCGCGCCTGCTGACCTACAGCATGACGCCGGTCAGCCACCACCAGGGGCATATTCTCGGCGCGGTGATGGTGTTGCATGACGTTACCGAGCAGCGCGCCTTCGAGCGGGTGCGTAGCGAATTCGTGCTGCGTGCCTCCCATGAACTGCGTACGCCGGTCACCGGCATGCACATGGCATTCGGCCTGTTCCAGGAGCGGGCGAAATTCCCTCCTGAATCCCGCGAAGCCGACCTGCTGAACACGGTCAACGAAGAAATGCAGCGCTTGATGCAACTGATCAACGACCTGCTCAACTTTTCCCGCTACCAGAACGGCCTGCAAAAACTCACCCTGGCGCCGTGCGACATCAACGATCTGCTTGAACATGCCCGCGCACGTTTTGCCGAGCTGGCGAATGCGCAACACATCGACCTGCTGGTAGAGGCGCAGGCGCAACTGCCCAGGTTGCATGCCGATCAGGCGCAATTGGAGCGGGTCCTGGACAATCTGCTCGGCAATGCCCTGCGCCACACCAGCGAGGGCGGGCAGATTCGCCTGCAGGCGCGGCGCCATGGCGAACGGCTGATCATCAGCGTCGAGGACAATGGCGAAGGCATCGCCTACGGCCAGCAGGGCAGGATTTTCGAGCCATTTGTCCAGGTAGGCCGCAAGAAAGGCGGCGCCGGCCTGGGGCTGGCGCTGTGCAAGGAGATCGTGCAGTTGCACGGTGGCCGCATGGGGGTCTATTCCCGGCCGGGGCAGGGCACGCAGTTCTACATGGCGTTGCCGCTGTAACTACACACGGTGACCACTCAAGGGGTGCAAGATCAAAGGTGGGGGCTATCGAGTCCCCACAGGTATTGCTCGCAGCCCTTTACTTGCCTGAATCAAAGACCTCAGCGGTGATTCAATACCCGCAGGATCGCGGCGCTTTGCGCATCCGGCGTACCGTCGAACAACGCCGGCCTAAAGCGCATCTGGAACGCAGCCAGCACCCGCCGCGTCGCCACATCCAGCTCGCCGGTCTGCGGCGTGGAATAGCCCACGCGGGCTAACTCTTCCTGGAACCAGGTAACGCTCGGCAGCTGCCTGGCATACTCGGCCTGATACCGCGCGACCGCCTGGGCCTCGGGCCAGATCCCCAGGCCTTGATCCGCCAGGCGCTTCCACGGGAACAATGGGCCCGGATCGAGTTTGCGCCCGGGAGCGATATCACTGTGGCCGATAATGAACTTAGGGTTGATCCGATTGCGCTGGCTGATGTCCTTGAGCAAGGTCACCAGGGACTGGACCTGCGCTTCGGAGTACGGATACCAGACGCGCCCGGTGGGTGTGTCGCGGTAGCCAGGATTGACGATCTCGATACCAATGGAGCTGGAATTGAGCCAGGTACGGCCCATCCACTCACTTTCCCCGGCGTGCCAGGAGCGCTTGTCTTCGTCCACCAGCTTATAGATGGTTGCACGGGCATCATCGCCAATCAGGTAGTGGCTGCTGACTTGGCCTTTGGTCAATAGCGCCAGCGAGCCTTGCAGGTTGGTAGCCGTGTAGTGCAGGACGACGAACTGGATACGATTATCGAAGTTCACCGACGGGTGGCTGGTATCCAGGCGTGGGCCACTCGCACAGCCGGCGAGTGTGAGGGATAGAAGAGCAGCAACGAGAAATTTCATGGCAACAGACGGTACGCTAAAGACGATAATGCAACAGTGTAACGTACCGTTTGCCGGTCAGCGGCCCGCTATACAAAATGGAACAACTTTTCAGCCCGCCTGTACCTGATTGCGCCCCGCCGCCTTGGCCCGATACAAGGCTTCGTCTGCGCGCTTGAGTGTGAGGTCGCTGCGCTCGCCGGGCTGGAACTGCGCCATGCCGATGGACATGGTGATGGTCACGCGCTCGCCCTTGAAGTGAAACGGGCACGCCTCGATGGCTGCCCGCAGGCGCTCACCGAGTTGCAGCGCATCGCCCAGCGCCGAATCCGGCATCAGCAAGACAAACTCCTCACCGCCAAACCGCGCGATAAAGTCCGTCGGCCGCAGGCGTTTGCCCAACACATTGGCGATGATCTTCAACACCTTGTCGCCCGCCAGGTGGCCGTAGCTGTCATTGATGCGCTTGAAGTGATCGAGGTCCAGCATCGCCAGCGACAGGCTGTTGCCCTGCTGATGCCAGGTGTTGACCTCGGACTCCAGGCGCTCGCTCCAGGCGGCACGGTTGGGCAAGCCGGTGAGCGGATCGATCAGGGCTTTCTGGCGCTGGACCTCAAGGTGCTCACGATAGCCCTGGGCCTCCTGCTCCATGCTTGCTACCCGCTCCGCCAGCCCCTGCAACCGTGCGGCGACTTCATGTTCACGCTGGTCGCGCTGCTTTTGATGCTCGTCCATGGCCCCCAACAGCCCCTCAAGATGGCTTTCCAGCACTTGCTTGAGGTCATCGAGGTCGGCCGCTTCCTGGACGCTGCTTTGCAAGCCGTCCATCTGTTCACGGATCTGCGTATCCATCTCGCGCGCAGCGCTGCGGCTGTCGGCATGCCCGTCGCTGGCCGCCTGCAAGTTAGCCTGGAAGGCTTCCAGTCGCTCGTTGAGGCGCTTGAGGTAGGCTTCGAACTCATGCTGGCCGCTATCAGTGATGGCCAGCATCAATACCGCCAGGTCATCAAGGATCGGCAGCAACTCGTACCAATTGAGCCCGTGGGCCAGGCGCTCGCGCATGGCTTCGGCCTGGGGCCGGTGATGCTCGGGCAGGTCGAGGTCGCCCAGCAGGCCGAGCAGGGTGTCTTCGATGTGCTTGGCGACTGAGCTGTAGGAAGGCTCGGGCGAGTCGGGCAGGGCGTACAACGCCTCGGGATCGATTTCAGCCGATTCGTCATCCAGCACCGGCGGCAATGACAGGCTGCCGATTGCCGTCGGCTGCGGCGCCTCTGGCAGGAGCTGCGGCGCTGCGACCGTACTTTCACGCTGCGGCACAACGCTCACGTCGGCAGGCTGGACAGATTCCGGATCCTGGACCACGGCAGCAGGCATTTCGACCGGCGTTATACGGGCAACCTGCGGCTGCGGCTGCGGCTGCGGCTGCGGTGCCACAAGCTCATCCACTTCGACCCGGGGCGCAACAGGCACCGGCGCAGGTGCGCTCTCAGTGACCTGCGGCTGCGGGGCCTGGGCTTGTGGCGCAAAAGCCCGCAGGGCCTGGGCCAGCTCGGGCGCATCCTCAACCGCCGGGGCGGCCGGGCTTGCCTGAGCAGCAGGGCTTTGCCGGGAGGCCGTGGCAGCGGGCTCAACCGGCGCAACCTCGGTACCCGCCTCCTTGCCCCCGAACAGACGTTGCAACAAACCCGGGCGAGCCGGTTCGTCATCCGACTCGAGGTTGCTCAGGGCCTGCCCTTGAAGGCCGCTCAATTCACTGAGCAGCAGAGGGATTTCCCGCGCCTGGCCGACGCGGCTGTCCAACTGCTTGGCAAAACTCTTGAGCGGGCGACTGACTTCCCGGGGCAAGGGCAGCGCCTGCAATTGCGTGACCAGGGAGGTCATAGCGGTGCTGATCTGATCAACCCGCGTTTCACGGCGTTGCTCGGAATCCAGCACGGCCTTTTCCAGGCGCGGCAGCAGGGCGGCGAGTGCGGCGTCCATGTCATCGCTGCGCACCACATCGCGCATCTCTTTCATGCACTGGTCGACGGCCCGGTCCGTGCCCTCGGCGGCCAGGGTGCTGCGCACCAGGCCACGGCGCAGCAAGTCGAGGCGCGCGGCCCAACGGCGTTCGAGCTTTTCTTGTTGCTCGATGCTTAACAGGTATTTTTCTTTCCAGCGCTGGGCTTCGTCGCTCATGCAAGGGGTCCGCGAGGGCCGGGGCTCAACGCGGGTAATGCATCAACCGTGAGCGAACCCGGCAGACGAATCTCTACCGCGACCGGCAGGTGATCGGAAATGGGTTGCGCCAGCACCTGCACGCTTTCCAGCGTCAGGGTCGGGCTTAACAGGATGTGATCAAGACAGCGTTGCGGGCGCCAGCTGGGGAAAGTGGCTTCGACCTGGGGCGCCAGCAGCCCGAGGTCGCGCAACGGGGAATTCTCCAACAGGTCACTGGCGTGGGTGTTCATGTCCCCCATCAGCACCTGGTGTTTGTAATCGCCAATCAGCTCACGGATGTAGGCCAACTGCATGGTGCGGGTACGCGCGCCCAGCGCCAGGTGCATCATGACGACCACCAGCGCCTCGGGCCCCTCGCCAAACCGCACGAGAATCGCCCCGCGCCCTTTCGGACCTGGCAGTGGATGGTCTTCGATCGCCCAGGGCTTAAGGCGGCTGAGTACACCATTACTGTGTTGGCCGAGTTTGCCGAGGTTGCGATTGAGTTGTTGATACCAGTAGGGAAACGCACCGAGCTGGGCCAGGTGCTCGACCTGGTTGACGTAGCCCGAACGCAGGCTGCCACCATCGGCCTCCTGCAGGGCCACCAGGTCGAAGTCTCCCAGCAGGTCGCCAATCTTCTGCAGATTGCCGGCCCGGCCATTGTGGGGCAACAGATGCTGCCAGCCACGGGTCAGGTAGTGCCGGTACTTTTCGGTACTGATGCCGACCTGGATATTGAAGCTCAGCAAGCGCAGCCGGCTGTCCGCCGGCAGGCCGGTGGACGCGAGATGATGCTCGTTGACCTGCGGATCATGCAGGCCAACCACTCGTTCTGTACCCCAGCGGCGCATGGCGGGCCCCTTACTTGGCTGCGCGCTCTTTGGCGATCAGCTGGTCGGCAACGTTCAGGGTCGCTTCAGGGCCGCCGGTGGAGCCGAGGTCAAAGCGGTACTTGCCGTTGACGATCAGGGTTGGAACGCCTTGCACGCCGTATTTCTGTGCCAGCTCCTTGGCCTGCTTGATCTGGCCCTGGATGGCGAAGGAGTTGAATGTTGCGAGGAACTTGTCCTTGTCCACGCCTTGGGTGGCGAGGAAGTCAGCCATTTGATCAGGCTTGGTCAGCGGCTTGCGATCCTTCTGGATAGCTTCGAACACGGCATTGTGGACCCTATGCTCCACACCCATGGCTTCCAGGGTCAGGAACATCTGGCCGTGGGCATCCCAAGGGCCGCCGAACATGGCCGGGATGCGCTTGAAGTTCACGTCCGATGGCAGCTTTTCGGCCCAAGGGTTGATGGTCGGTTCAAAAGAGTAGCAATGCGGGCAGCCATACCAGAACAGCTCTACGACTTCGATCTTGCCCGGCACGGAAACCGGTACAGGATTGGCCAGTTCAACATAGGTCTTGCCCGCTTCAAGTGGCACATCGGCGGCTTGGGCGGTCATGCCGAACAGGCTGGCAGTGACGAGAGCGGCGCTGAGGATCAATTTACGCATGCTTTACTCCTGGACAAATAAAGTCGCCTCGCGCGACCTTTTTTATGACAGGCCTGCACGGGCATGAGTTCGTTAGTGTAACGGCAGCGGCCACAAAAAAGGGCGGCCCGCGCCACCCTTTTTATGCTTGCATCGACGGATTAATCGAGCGTTAACGTTACCACTGGTGTACGCCCGGCCTTGCGCGCCTTACTTGTGCAGGCCCTGGATATAGCTGGCCACCGCTGCAATGTCTTCATCGCTCAATTTGCGCGCGATGGTGCGCATGGTCATGGCGTCACCATCGTTGGCGCGACCGGCTTCTTCCTTGCGGAAATCGGTCAGTTGCTTGGCGATGTACTGGGCGTGCTGGCCGCCCAGGTGCGGGAAACCTGCTGCGGCGTTACCCGAGCCATCCGGGGAGTGGCAGCCGGTACAGGCCGGCAGGCCTTTGTCGAGGTCGCCGCCACGGAACAGCTTTTCACCACGCTCGACCAGTTTTGGATCCGCCGCCCCCACGCTGCCTGCCTGGCTGGCGAAATACGCCGCGATATCCGCCAGGTCCTGATCGTTGAGATTGGTCAGCATGCCGGTCATTTCCAGGACCGTTCGCTTGCCGTCCTTGATGTCGTGCATCTGCTTGGTCAGGTATTTCTCGCCCTGGCCCGCCAGTTTTGGAAAGTTGGGTGCCGGGCTGTTGCCGTCCGGTCCATGGCAGGCGCCACATACAGCGGCCTTTGTCTGGCCAGCAGTAGCGTCACCTGCAGCATGGGCAACACCAGTGATGCCCAAGGTCAACAGCAGACTCACGATCAATTTGTTCATCAGCTAATCCAATTACGGCTAAAGGTTATAGAGTTATGAACCGGGTCTACTCGCTCATCAAAAGGATGATGGCCTGGTAATCCTCGGCACGGCATTCCATGCACAAACCACGCGGCGGCATCGCCTTGAAACCCTGGGTCACGTGCTGCACCAGCGTATCCATGCCTTGCGCCAGTCTCGGCGCCCAGGCTGCCTGGTCACCCCGCTTGGGGGCCGTTGGCAACTGCCCGGCATGGCAAGCCGCGCAAACGCGGTTGTACACAGCTTCCGGATCCTGTGTAGCCTGCGCACTGTAAAGTGGTATCAGGACACCGACAGCTAGCAGCCACTTGGTCATACGTCGACCTTTTCAGGGTTTGGAAGCGTTTTGCGTTCTAATGCGCAATAAAGGTCTATCGCTCCCGTGAACTTCATCCTTCGCTGGGACAAAGCACACACAAAATCTGCGGCATTATATACTGGCGCTACTGAAACGGGAACGACACTACTTGCCGCACCCATTCCCGGCACCGCCCACATCGGAAATCCCATGCAACTCAAGAACCCCATCCTCGGTCTGTGCCAACAGTCCACGTTCATGCTCAGCGCCGCCAAAGTCGACCAATGCCCCGACGACGAAGGCTTTGAAGTGGCCTTCGCCGGGCGCTCCAACGCCGGCAAGTCCAGCGCGCTCAACACCCTGACCCATGCCAGCCTGGCTCGCACCTCGAAAACCCCAGGCCGCACGCAACTGCTCAACTTCTTCAAGCTAGACGATGATCGGCGTCTGGTCGACCTGCCGGGCTACGGTTACGCAAAAGTACCTATCCCATTGAAGCTGCACTGGCAGCGTCACCTGGAAGCGTATCTGGGTGGCCGCGAGAGTTTGAAAGGGCTGATCCTGATGATGGATATCCGTCATCCAATGACCGATTTCGACCTGCTGATGCTCGATTGGGCAGTCGCCAGCGGCATGCCAATGCACATCCTGCTGACCAAGGCCGACAAGCTGACCTACGGCGCCGCCAAGGGCACCTTGCTCAAAGTGCAGGCACAAATCCGTAAAGGTTGGGGTGATGCCATCACCATCCAGCTGTTCTCGGCGCCCAAGCGCATGGGCCTGGAAGATGCCTATACCGTGCTGGCAGGCTGGATGGAACTGGCAGACAAGGGCGCAGAACTGGCCGAATAACTTTTCTGCGGGCAAAAAAAACCCCGGACTTCGTATGGGGAGGGGAAGTTCGGGGTCCAAGTTCCGGACCGCTAGGGCGGGGTCCAGATATCTGCCAACACTTAACACAACATAGGAGCATTGAAGGGCTTCACCACCCATTCAGTAACTCTGAGTGACTTTTCATGGGTTAAGTTCCGGCGCCCCGGAAAAACTATTGGAAATAACCCTCGGATATTTCCGATCTATAGGCAACGCTGCGACCTCATGCCGCAGCACTGCCGGATAATCAGTGCGCCTGGTCCCAGTTATCGCCCACGCCGACCTCCACCAGCAGCGGCACATCCAGTTGCGCGGCACTGCTCATGTGCTCGCGAATCTTCTCGCTGACTTCAGCCACCAGGTCCTCACGGACCTCGACCACCAATTCATCGTGCACCTGCAGGATGACCTTGGCGTCGAGCCCCGACTCCGTCAGCCAGTTGTCAACCTTGACCATGGCCTTCTTGATGATATCGGCGGCAGTCCCCTGCATCGGCGCGTTGATCGCGGTGCGTTCTGCGCCTGCGCGCTCCTGCGGCTTGTTGGAGTGAATATCCGGCAAGTACAGGCGACGCCCGAACAGGGTTTCCACATAGCCCTGGTCGGAAGCCTGGGCGCGGGTGCGCTCCATGTACTCGCGCACCCCTGGGTAGCGGGCGAAGTACACATCTATATAGGCCTTGGCCGTCTTGGTATCGACGCCAATGTCCTTGCCCAGCTTCTGCGCGCCCATGCCGTAGATCAGGCCGAAGTTGATCGCCTTAGCGCTGCGGCGCTGATCGGACGTGACCTCGTCCAGTTCGACCTTGAACACCTCGGCCGCCGTGGCCGTGTGCACATCCAGGTTGTCGCGAAAGGCGTTGAGCAAGCCTTCGTCCTTGGACAGGTGCGCCATGATCCGCAGCTCGATTTGCGAGTAGTCCGCCGCCAGCAGCTTGTAGCCCTTGGGTGCGACGAACGCCTGGCGGATCCGCCGGCCTTCGGCCGTGCGCACCGGGATGTTCTGCAGGTTCGGATCACTGGACGACAGGCGCCCGGTGGCCGCCACCGCCTGGTGATAAGAGGTATGGATACGCCCGGTACGGGGGTTGATCTGCTCGGGCAAACGATCGGTGTAGGTGCTTTTGAGCTTGCTCATGCTGCGGTACTGCATCAGCACCTTGGGCAATGGATAGTCATCTTCGGCCAGTTTGGCCAGTACTTCCTCGGCGGTAGAGGCCTGGCCCTTGCCAGTCTTCTTCAATACCGGCAGCCCGAGCTTTTCGTAGAGGATAGCCCCCAACTGCTTGGGCGAACCCAGGTTGAACTCCTCGCCGGCGATCTCGTACGCCTGGCGCTCCAGCTCCACCATCTTGTTGCCCAGCTCGATGCTCTGCACGCCAAGCAACGCGGCATCCACCAGGGCACCCTGGCGCTCGATCCGTGCCAGCACCGGCACCAATGGCATCTCGATATCCGTCAGCACGCTGGCCAGGCTCGGCAGGGCGCAGAGCTGCTCATACAGCGCCAGGTGCAGGCGCAGGGTCACATCGGCGTCTTCGGCGGCGTAGGGGCCGGCCTGCTCCAGGGCAATCTGGTCGAAGGTCAGTTGCTTGGCGCCTTTGCCGGCGATGTCCTGGAAGCTGACGGTGTCATGTTCCAGGTACTTCTTCGCCAGGCTGTCCATGTCGTGACGGGTCGCGGTGGAGTTCAGCACGTAGGATTCAAGCATGGTGTCGAAGGCGATGCCGCGCACGGTGATGCCGTGCGCCGGGTCGCCGCCGATGGCGCAATTGGCCAGGATATTCATGTCGAACTTGGCGTGCTGGCCGACCTTGAGCTTGTTCGGGTCTTCCAGCAGCGGCTTGAGGGCCAACAACACCGTATCGCGGTCCAGTTGCTCGGGCACGCCGATGTAGGAATGGGTCAGCGGGATGTAGGCCGCTTCGTTGGCCTGCACGGCAAACGAAACCCCCACCAGTTGCGCCTGCTGGGCGTCGACACCGGTGGTTTCGGTATCGAAGGCAAACAACTTGGCGTCATTGAGTTTTTTCAGCCAGACGTCAAAACGGGCCTGGTCGAGGATGGTCTCGTACTGCGCCTGGACCGGGGCCACAGGCGCCTGGGCCTCAACTGCAACCTGAGCCGGTGCAACGTCCGCGGCGGCCTTGAGCTCGACGCGCTTGGCATCGCGCTGAATCTCGTCGATCCAGCTCTTGAACTCCAGCAGGGTGTACAGCTCCAGCAGCTTCTCGCGATCCGGCTCGATCAGGTGCAAGTCTTCCAGGCCAACATCCAGGGGCACGTCGACCTTGATGGTCGCCAACTGGTAGGACAGGAATGCCATCTCTTTATGCTCTTCCAGCTTGGCCGGCAGGGTCTTGGCCCCACGGATCGGCAAGGTCGGGACAATATCCAGTTGCTCGTACAGCTCTTTCAGGCCGCCGTTCACACCTACCAGCAGCCCCGAAGCGGTCTTAGGACCGATACCTGGAACGCCTGGGATGTTGTCGGAGGAATCGCCCATCAATGCCAGATAGTCGATGATCTGCTCGGGAGCGACCCCAAATTTCTCCTTTACGCCGTCGATGTCCATGGCGCTACCGGTCATGGTGTTGACCAAGGTAATGTGCCCATCGACCAGCTGTGCCATGTCCTTGTCACCCGTGGAGATCACCACCGGGCGGTTGGCGGCAGCACTGCTGCGGGCCAGGGTGCCGATCACGTCATCCGCTTCGACGCCTTCGACGCACAGCAGCGGGAAGCCCAGGGCGATCACGCTCTGGTGCAGCGGCTCGATCTGCACGCGCATGTCATCGGGCATGCTCGGGCGGTTGGCCTTGTATTCGGCGTACATGTCATCGCGAAATGTCCCGCCCTTGGCGTCGAACACGACCGCGAACGGGCTGTCCGGGTACTGCTTGCGCAGGCTTTTGAGCATGTTCAACACGCCCTTGACCGCACCGGTCGGCAGGCCTTTGGACGTGGTCAACGGCGGCAGCGCGTGGAAGGCGCGGTACAGATATGAAGAACCGTCCACCAGGACGAGGGGGGCTTGGCTCATGAGCAGGATCAACCTTTTCGGCGGGTCTGGCGCTAGAATAGCCGGACCAATGACAACAAAGGGACAAGGTTATCATGCGTACATTCAATCGCCTGCTGTTGACCGGCTTGATTGCACTCGCTCCGATGGCTGCCATGGCGGCAGACGACGCTCCCTCGGGAGACCCGCAAGTCACCATTCGCACGGAAGGCGACAAGACCATCCAGGAATACCGCCAAAACGGTTTCCTGTATGCCATCAAGGTAACGCCCAAGGGCGCACCCCCGTACTTTTTGGTGCGCGCGGACGGAACCGATGCGAACTTCATCCGCTCGGACCAGCCGGATATGCTGATCCCGTCATGGAAGATCTTCGAATGGAAATGATTTCTTAACTTTAATCGGCGCCGCGGCCTGCGGCGCCCGTACTGGCAGTTTTAACCATGTCTGTGTTCACCCCCCTGGCTCGGCCCGAGCTGGAAACCTTTCTCGCCCCTTATGGGCTCGGCCGCCTGCTCGATTTCCAGGGGATTGCCGCTGGTAGCGAAAACACCAACTTCTTTATCAGCCTGGAACAGGGCGAATTTGTCCTGACCCTGGTTGAACGCGGCCCCGTGGACGAAATGCCGTTCTTCATCGAACTGCTGGACGTACTCCACGACGCCGACCTGCCCGTGCCTTACGCCCTGCGCACCACCGACGGCGTGGCCCTGCGCGAATTGGCAGGCAAGCCGGCGCTGCTGCAACCGCGCCTGGCGGGCAAGCACATCAAGGAGGCCAATGCCCAGCATTGCGTGCAAGTGGGTGAATTACTCGCTCACCTGCACCTGGCCACCCAGGGCGACAAGGTGCTGGAGCGCAAGACCGATCGCGGGCTGGATTGGATGCTCGACGAGGGCACGCAGCTGATCTCGCACCTCGACGCCCACCAACAGCAACTGTTGCAAATGGCGCTGGATGAAATCCAGCAGCTCAAAGGGCAGATCCTCACGCTGCCACGGGCCAATATCCACGCCGACCTGTTTCGCGACAACGCGATGTTCGAAGGCACCCACCTGACCGGGTTGATCGACTTCTATAACGCATGCTCCGGGCCAATGCTGTACGACGTGGCGATTGCCCTCAATGACTGGTGCTCGGACGCCGCCGGGGTGATCGACGGCCACCGCGCCCGCGCACTGCTGGGCGCCTATGCGGCACTGCGGCCGTTCAGCACCAGGGAAGCCGAGCTGTGGCCGACGATGCTGCGCGTGGCGTGTGTGCGGTTCTGGCTGTCCCGCCTGATTGCAGCAGAGACGTTTGCGGGGCAGGACGTGCTGATTCACGATCCGGTGGAGCTTCAACAGCTGCTGGAACAACGCCAGCAGGTCACCCTCCAGCTGCCGCTCGCCCTCTAACGCTGTGGGAGCGGGCTTGCCCGCGATGAGGCGTGTCAGTCACCTAATGAGCGCCTGATACACCGCCATCGCGGGCAAGCCCGCTCCCACATTGGTTTGGCGGTGTGCCTACAGTGACTCCAGGCACCCTGCCAAATCATTGCCCAGCTTCTCCAGCAACTGCTCATACCCCTGGCCCGTGGCCGGGGTGTAGCCGCCCAGGGCATCCAACTCCGCCAGCTTCACCGGCAGGCCGGCGACCAGAGTCTCGGCCAGGCGCGGGCGCAAGGGTGGCTCGCTGAACACACAGGTCTTACCCACTTCCTGCAAGCGCGTGCGCATCGCCGCCACATGCTGGGCGCCGGGCTGCACTTCGGCGGCCACGCTGAACACACCGGTGTGCTTGAGGCCGTAGGCATCTTCAAAGTAGTCGAAGGCTTCGTGGAACACGAAGTAAGGCTTGCCGGCGATACCCGCCAGGCGCGCTTTCAAACGCAGGTCCAAGGCATCCAGGCGCCCGTTGAACGCTTGCAGGTTGCTCTGGTAGCGCTCTGCATTGGCGGGGTCAGCCGCGCTCAAGTCCGCCGCCATCCTGGCCGCAATCACCCGCGCATTCACCGGCGACAACCACAAGTGGGCATCCAGGCTGCCAGGGCGATGATCGTGGTCATGGTCGTCGGCTTCTTCGCCATGGGAGTGATTATCTTCGGCGAAATGCCGCAGCTTCAGGCCCGGCAGTTCCTGCACGGCCACCGTGGGCAAGTTGCGACCCTTGAGGACCCGTGGCAGGAAGCCTTCCATGTCCGGACCGATCCAATACAGCAGATCCACCGATTGCACACGCCGTACGTCGGATGGGCGCAATGCATAGTTATGCGGCGAGGCTCCGGGTGGCAACAACACCTCTGGAACCGCCACGCCGTCCTGCACAGCGGCGGCAATCAGCTGTAAGGGTTTGATGCTGGTGAGCACCCGAACCTCGGCCTGGGCAGCCCCGGCAATCAATAAACTGGTGACAAATACGACAAAAACGGCAAAAAGTCGGGACACGATGAGCACTCAAGTCAGCAGGAACGGGTAACATAATAACGTCTCTCACAAATATCTGTCGCCGCTCATGCCTAAAACACCGCTTGCCAGCCGTCCCCACGACCACTCTCACTGCGTGCACAACGCACTGTCGGAGGCCGACGCCCTGTGCGCACGCCAAGGCCTGCGCCTGACCGCCCTGCGCCGGCGAGTGCTGGAACTGGTGTGGCAGAGCCACAAGCCGCTGGGTGCCTACGACATTCTCGGCGTGCTCAGCGAGCAGGACGGTCGCCGCGCCGCGCCGCCCACGGTGTACCGTGCGCTGGACTTCCTGCTGGAAAACGGCCTGGTGCACCGCATCGCCTCGTTGAACGCCTTTGTCGGCTGCAACCACCCGGAGCACGCGCACCAGGGCCAGTTCCTGATCTGCCGCGAGTGCCACGCCGCCATCGAGCTTGAACAAAAAAGCATCAGCGACGCGATTATCAAGAGTGCCGGCGATGTCGGCTTCCGAGTCGAAGGGCAGACCGTCGAAGTGGTTGGCATCTGCTCGGGCTGCCAGGGGGCTTGATGAGCACTGCGCTAATCCGCCTGGAACAGGTCGGCGTCACATTCGCCGACCAGAACGTGTTGGACAACATTGACCTGAGCGTCGAGCCGGGGCAGATCGTCACCCTGATCGGCCCCAACGGCGCCGGCAAGACCACCCTGGTGCGCGCCGTGCTAGGCCTGCTCAAGCCCGACAGCGGCAGTGTCTGGCGCAAGCCCAAGCTGCGCATCGGCTATATGCCGCAGAAACTGCACGTTGACCCAACCCTGCCACTGTCGGTGCTGCGCTTCCTGCGCCTGGTGCCCGGCGTGGACCGCACCCGCGCCCTGGCCGCGCTCAAGGAAGTGGGGGCCGAGCAGGTCATCGACAGCCCGGTGCAAAGTATCTCCGGTGGCGAGATGCAGCGCGTACTGCTAGCCCGGGCCCTGCTGCGCGAGCCCGAATTGCTGGTGCTCGATGAACCGGTGCAAGGCGTCGACGTTGCCGGCCAGGCCGAGCTCTACAGCCTGATCACCCGCCTGCGCGACCGGCATGGCTGCGGCGTGCTGATGGTGTCCCACGATCTGCACCTGGTGATGAGCACTACCGACCAGGTGGTGTGCCTCAACCGCCACGTCTGCTGCTCCGGCCACCCGGAACAGGTCAGCGGCGACCCGGCCTTCGTCGAGCTGTTCGGCAAGAATGCGCAGAGCCTGGCGATTTACCACCACCGTCACGATCATGCCCATGACCTGCATGGCGCGGTGGTTGCCGATCCGATCGCCCCTCATACCCACGTCCACGGAGATGGCTGCAAGCATGGCTGATTTTCTGCTCTACGCCCTGCTTGCAGGCTTGGCTTTGGCGCTGGTGGCGGGCCCGTTGGGCTCGTTCGTGGTCTGGCGGCGCATGGCCTACTTTGGCGACACCTTGTCCCACGCGGCCCTGCTCGGCGTGGCCCTGGGCTTTTTGCTGGACGTCAGCCCGACCATCGCGGTAACCGTCGGCTGCCTGCTGCTGGCAGTGCTGCTGGTGACCCTGCAACAGCGCCAGCCCCTGGCCTCGGACACGCTACTGGGGATCCTCGCGCCGAGCACCCTGTCCCTGGGCCTGGTAGTGCTGAGTTTTATGCATGAAGTACGTATCGACCTGATGGCCTACCTGTTCGGCGACCTGCTAGCGATCAGCCCCACGGACCTGGCCTGGATTCTCGGCGGCAGCGCGGCAGTATTGATCCTGCTCGTGGCCCTGTGGCGCCCGCTGCTGGCAATTACCGTCCACGAACAACTGGCCACCGTCGAAGGCTTGCCAGTACCCGCACTGCGCATGACCCTGATGTTGCTGATCGCCGTGGTGATCGCTGTCGCAATGAAGATTGTCGGCGTATTGTTGATCACGTCGCTGTTGATCATCCCCGCCGCAGCCGCCCAGCGTCATGCCCGTTCGCCGGAACAGATGGCGGTCGGCGCCAGTTTGCTGGGGATGCTTGCCGTGTGTGGTGGCCTGGCGCTGTCCTGGTTCAAGGACACCCCGGCCGGGCCGTCGATTGTGGTCACGGCCGCCGCACTGTTTCTGCTGAGTTTTGTCCTGCCCCGCCGAGGGGTGTAGACTTGCTCGCTTTTTGCGCAATTAGAGAGTCGCAGGAATGAAGCCGTTCACCTCCCGTTATCTGCTCCTTGCCGCATTTTCCCTGCTGCTGGGCGCCTGCCAAAGCTCCCCGCCCGTCGCCCCCGAGGCACCGGACGCGCGCGCTGCGGCCATTGCACAGCTGGAACAAAACCTGGCCAGCAGTGAGCTGGCTACCGCCGAAGACCAACTGGCGGCCTTGCAGGCCCAATCGCCTGACGATCCGGCGCTGGAGCCTTATCAGCGCCAACTGGCCGAAGCCTATTTGCAGCGCAGCCAGATCGTCCTGCAAAAAGGTGATGTCAACGCCGCCGCTACGGCCTTGAGCCGCGCCCGGGCCTTGATGCCCAAGGCTCCGGCGCTGACTGGCGGGGTCAACAGCGCCATCGCCCACGCCCGCAAAGCCGAGCTGGATAAAGCCGAAGCCGCCCTGAAAGCTGCCGAAGCCAAGCCACCGGCCAAGGTCATCGACCCCTCCGCCGAGAGCACCACGGTTGCGCTGAACCTCACGGATATCCAGCAATTGCGCCATCAACTGGATGCCATCGCCACCGATGTGGTGAATTACCAGTGTGACGTGAGCATCCAGGTGCCGCGCACCGAGGATTACCCGTGGCTGAACACGCTGTTGACTAAACGAGTGAAGCGGATTGACTCAGGGTATGACCTGAAGATCCACCGGCAGATTCTCAAACACATACCGGCCCAGGTGGTGCTGATTCCGCGTAAGGCGGACTGACGCCCATCGCCGGCAAGCCGGCCCCCACAGTGCAATACATTTCAACGTGGGAGCCGGCTTGCCGGCGATGAGGCCCTGTCAAACAACCAGAAACTTAAGCCGGAACCGCCTTGGCCCTAGGCTCGCGCTCCCACACCCGATGCTGGGCAATCGCCGCAATAAACGCCTTCAACGCCTTGGCATCACCGCCCACAATCAACCCCGCATCCACCTCCAGCTTCAACACTTCCAGCAACTGCTTCGCCTCACCGGCCAAGGCAATCGCCTTCAAGTGCTTGTAGGCCTCCAGCAGGTAATGCAACGCCACGCCATCGCCGCTCAATGCCTGGATCGACTTCGCCCCGCCCGGCACAAACACCGCATCGAATGCCACCGACGGCAAGCCTTCCATCGACGCGTCCACCGCCAGGCTCTTGCCATCGGCCGTAGTGACCGGCGCCGAGGTCGGCCCGAGCAACTTGGCATGGGCACCTTCTGCGGCCAGCGCCTTCTTCAGCGCGGCAATCGCGGCACCATCCACACCATTGGCGGCCAGGATCGCCACCTTGCGCGTCTTGATATTGCCCGCCAGCAAGTTGGCCTGGCTCAAGGCCGGCGAGCGCTCTGGCGCGGTCTTGCGCACCGGCACGGTGCCTTTTTTCGGTGCCGGCAGGCCCAGGTTTTGCGCCACACGCTTGGCCAGCCCGAGGTCGATATTGGCCAGGATCTCATTGACCTGGCGCGCCCGGATAAACTCACGCTCGACCTTGCCCAGCTCAAAGCTATAGGCCGCGATGATGTGTTCCTGCTCGTGCTTGCTCATGCTGTTGAAAAACAGGCGCGCCTGGGAAAAGTGATCGCCAAAGGACTCACTGCGCTCGCGGATCTTGTGCGCGTCGATACGCTCCGGGTAGGACTCGAAACCACCGTCCTGCGCTGCCGGCGCAGTTTCTTTCGGCCAGCCGCCGTCGATGGAGTTCGGCTCGTACGCGGCACGACCTTTATCGATGGTGCTGCGGTGCATGGCATCGCGCTGGTTGTTATGCAGCGGCGTCAGCGGCTGATTGATCGGCAACTGGTGAAAGTTCGGGCCACCTAGTCGGCTGATCTGCGTATCGGTGTAGGAAAACAGGCGACCTTGCAGCAGCGGGTCATTGGAGAAATCGATACCCGGCACGATATGCCCCGGGCAGAACGCGACCTGTTCGACTTCGGCGAAGAAGTTGTCCGGGTTGCGATTGAGCACCATCTTGCCCAGCGGGGTGATGGGCACCAACTCTTCAGGGATCAGCTTGGTCGGGTCGAGAATATCGAAGTCGAACGCGTGCTCCTTATCTTCCGGAATCACCTGTACGCCCAATTCCCACTCCGGGTAATCGCCCATCTCGATCGCATCCCACAGGTCGCGACGATGGTAATCGGTATCTTTACCGGCCAGCTTTTGCGCCTCATCCCACACCAGGGAGCAGGTGCCCGCCGTCGGACGCCAGTGGAATTTGACGAAGTTGGATTGACCCTCGGCATTCACCAGGCGGAACGTGTGCACCCCAAAACCCTGCATGCTGCGTAGGCTTTTTGGAATGGCGCGGTCGGACATCGCCCAGATCACCATGTGCGCCGATTCCGGCTGCAGCGAGACAAAATCCCAGAAAGTATCGTGGGCCGAGCCGCCGGTAGGAATTTCGTTGTGCGGCTCAGGTTTTACCGCATGCACGAAGTCAGGAAACTTGATCGCGTCCTGAATGAAAAATACCGGCATGTTGTTGCCCACCAGGTCGAAGTTGCCTTCGTCGGTGAAGAACTTCACGGCAAAGCCGCGCACATCACGCACCGTATCGCCTGAACCACGTGGGCCCTGCACCGTGGAAAAGCGCGTGAACACCGGGGTTTTACGGCCAGGGTCACGTAAAAAGCCCGCCTTGGTCAGCGCCGAATGGTTTTCATAGGTCTGGAAGTAGCCATGGGCGCCAGTGCCGCGGGCGTGCACGATGCGCTCCGGGATACGCTCGTGGTCAAAGTGCGTGATCTTTTCACGCATGATGAAATCTTCCAGCAGCGAAGGCCCGCGCGCGCCGACTTTCAACGTGTTCTGGTTATCGGAGATTTTCACCCCCTGATTAGTGCGCAGCGCCTGGCCGGTGGCGTCAGAACGAGACTTCTCCAGGCTTTGCAGCTTGGCATTGGTGTTGCCACGGTCCAGGGTATCGGTGCCTGCAAGCTCGCTCTTGGGCGGCGTAGCGGGTTTTTTGGTACTCATCAGACAAAACTCCTCGTTTGCGTAGGCCAGAGCGGTCCCTGGCTCGTTTGAGCAAAACCCCGGGCACGGCACCCGGGAAATCGAGTTGCTTAAGTAGTGACTGACGGGATTTTTTACCGTTCCTTTTTTATGACCTTTGATCGCGTTATTGCCAAATCGCTGGTTGAATACGAAATAAATGCTAAGAAACACTATACGGACAGGCTAAAATGCGCGCCCGGCTAACCGCTGATCCCTTTTCAATGCGCCCCACAAGGTTCGCTACGTGATCGAGTTTCATAACGTCCATAAAACCTACCGGGTCGCCGGCAAGGATATCCCCGCACTGCATCCCACCAGCCTGCGCGTCGAGAACGGCCAGGTGTTTGGCCTGATCGGCCATTCCGGCGCGGGAAAAAGTACTCTGCTGCGCCTGATCAATCGCCTCGAAGAGCCTTCGGGCGGCCAGATCCAGGTGGATGGCGAAGAAGTCACCGCCCTGGATGCCAACGGCCTGCGCCGTTTCCGGCAGCAGGTCGGGATGATCTTCCAGCACTTCAACCTGCTGGCCTCCAAGACCGTTGCCGACAACGTCGCGCTGCCGCTGACCCTGGCGGGCGAACTGTCGCGCCGCGAGATCGATGCGCGCGTGGCCGAACTGCTGGACCGGGTCGGCCTCGCCGACCACGCCAAAAAGTACCCGGCGCAACTGTCCGGCGGCCAGAAGCAGCGCGTCGGCATTGCCCGTGCCCTGGCCACCAAGCCGAAAATCCTGCTGTGCGACGAAGCCACCAGCGCCCTCGACCCACAGACCACCGCCTCGGTCCTGCAATTGCTGGCCGAGATCAACCGCGAGCTGAAGCTGACCATCGTGCTGATCACCCATGAAATGGACGTGATCCGCCGTGTCTGCGACCAGGTCGCGGTGATGGATGCCGGGGTGATTGTCGAGCAAGGCCCGGTGGCCCAGGTGTTTCTGCACCCCACGCACCCGACCACCAAGCGCTTTGTGCAAGAAGCCGAGCAGGTCGATGAAGGTGAGCAGCGCGATGTGTTCGCCCATGTGCCGGGCCGCATCGTGCGCCTGACGTTCCAGGGCGAAGCGACCTACGCGCCACTGCTGGGTACCGTCGCCCGCGAAACGGGTGTGGACTACAGCATCCTTGCCGGTCGCATCGACCACATCAAAGATACCCCTTACGGGCAACTGACCCTGGCCATCACCGGCGGTGACATGGAAGCGGCGTTCGCGCGCTTTACCGCCGCCGATGTGCACATGGAGGTCCTGCGTTAATGGACGTGTTACTGCATTATTTCGACAACGTCGACTGGGCTGATATCTGGGTGGCCACCAACGACACCCTGCTGATGCTCGGCACCTCGCTGTTTTTCACCGTGCTGGTGGGCCTGCCGCTGGGCATCCTGCTGTTTCTCTTCAGCCCACGGCAGTTGCTGGAGCAGAAAACCACCTATGCCGCCCTGGCCTTCGTGGTCAACGCCATACGTTCGCTGCCGTTTATCATTCTGCTGATCGTGATGATCCCGACGACCGTGTTCCTCACGGGCACTTCGCTGGGCGTGGCCGGCGCGATTCCACCGCTGGTGGTAGGCGCTTCGACGTTCTTCGCGCGGCTGGTGGAAACCGCCCTGCGCGAGGTCGATCGCGGCATCATCGAGGCGACCCAGGCCATGGGCGCGACCACCCGGCAGATCATCACCAAGGCGCTGCTGCCCGAGGCAAAGCCGGGCATCATTGCTGCAATCACCGTGACCGCCATTGCCCTGGTGGGCTACACCGCCATGGCGGGTGTGGTGGGTGCCGGTGGCCTGGGCGACCTGGCGATCCGCTATGGCTACCAGCGTTTCCAGGATGACGTCATGGTCGTGACCGTGGTGATGTTGATTGTGCTGGTGCAGATTCTGCAAACCATCGGCGATAAGCTGGTGACCCACTATTCTCGAAAATAACGGCCATTGCCGGCCCTCGCCGGCATGCCCGAACAAGGAGCTTGTTGGATGAAAAAACTACTGGTTGCTTTCGCCGCGGTTGCCGCATTTTCCGCCCACGCCGCCGAGACCCTGACGGTCGCCGCGACCCCGGTGCCGCATGCTGAGATCCTTGAGTTCGTGAAGCCGGCCCTGGCCGCGCAAGGCGTGGACCTGAAGGTCAAGGTGTTCACCGACTACGTGCAGCCGAACGTACAAGTGGCCGAAAAACGCCTGGACGCCAACTTCTTCCAGCACCAGCCGTACCTGGATGAGTTCAACAAGGCCAAGGGCACCCACCTGGTGAGCGTCGCCGGCGTGCACCTGGAGCCGCTGGGCGCGTACTCCAGCAAGTACAAGAGCCTGGCCGAGCTGCCGAACGGCGCCAACGTGGTGATCCCCAACGACGCCACCAACGGCGGCCGCGCGCTATTGCTGCTGGCCAGCAAGGGCCTGATCACCTTGAAGAACCCGACCGATATCCTGTCGACCATCAAGGACATCACCGGCAACGAAAAAGGCCTGAAATTCCGCGAACTGGAAGCCGCCACCCTGCCGCGCGTGCTGACCCAGGTCGACCTGGCCCTGATCAACACCAACTACGCCCTGGAAGCCAAGCTGGACCCGTCCAAGGATGCCCTGGCGATCGAAGGCAACGACTCGCCTTACGTCAATATCCTGGTGACCCGCGAGGACAACAAGGATTCGGACGCGGTGCAAAAACTGGTCAAAGCCCTGCACACTCCGGAAGTGAAGAAATTCATCAACGAGAAGTACAAAGGCGCGATCCTGCCGGCGTTTGATCTGAAAGACGATCTCTGAAGCCGAGCAAAGCAAAATGTGGGAGCTGGCTTGCCTGCGATCGCGGTGGGTCAGCAACCAAGAGGCTGGCTGACCTGGCGCTATCGCAGGTAAGCCAGCTCCCACACTTGATCTGTGTTGTCAGCTCAGTTGCGCTGCAACAACCCCGGCAACTGCGCCACCAGCTTCTGGTTATTCAACGGCGCACGGATAAACCCGCGCTGGCTGCCATCCGGGCCGATCAATGCCAGGTTGCCGCTGTGGTCGACGGTGTAGTTCGGCTTGCTGGTGTCGGCCGGAATGAACGGAATGCTCACCGCATTCGAGACCTTCTGCACATCCTCCACATTCGCCCCGGTCAACCCTGCAAATTGCGGATCGAAGTAGCTCAAGTACTGCTTGAGCTGGGTCGGGGTATCGCGATGCGGGTCAACGCTGACCAGGATCACCTGCAGCTTATCCACCACGTCCTTGGGCAGCTCGCTCTTGATCTGCCGCAGTTGGGCCAGGGTGGTCGGGCAGATATCCGGGCAGAAGGTGTAGCCAAAGAACAGCACGCTCCACTTGCCCTTCAACTCATTGACCAGCACCGGCTGGCCGTCCTGGTTGGTCATGGTCACGGGCGGCAGCTGGCGGCTTTGCGGCAGCAGGATAATGCCCGCGTCGATCAATGCCGTAGGGTCGCCCTGGCCCTTGCCAGACAGCACTTTGTTGACGGTCAGGCCCATGATCAACGCCACGACGGCCACCAGGATAAAGACAGTTTTTTGAGTTCGAGTCATAGGTTCAACAATAAGTAGTGGTCTACGAGCAGGGCGATAAATAGCAAAAACAGGTACCAGATAGAGTACTTGAAGGTATTGATCGCCGCGTGCGGCCGACTGCCACGGTACAGCACCCAGGCCCATTGCAGAAAGCGCGCACCCAGAACCAGCGCACAACCGAGGTACAACAGCCCGCTCATGTGGATCACATAGGGCATCAGGCTCACCGCCAGCAGCGCGAAGGTGTACAGCAGGATATGCACCTTGGTGTAGTGCTCGCCGTGGGTCACCGGCAGCATCGGGATATCGGCCTTGGCGTACTCCTCCTTGCGATGGATGGCCAGGGCCCAGAAGTGCGGCGGGGTCCAGGCGAAGATGATCAGCACCAGCAGCAACGGCTCGGCGCTCACATGGCCGGTGACCGCCACCCAGCCGAGCAATGGTGGCGCCGCGCCGGCCAGGCCGCCGATCACGATGTTCTGCGGTGTCGCGCGCTTGAGAAAGCCGGTGTAGATCACCGCATAGCCCAGCAGCGAGGCCAGGGTCAGCCAGGCCGCCAACGGGTTGGTAAACGCCAGCAGCAACGCCAGCCCGGCCACCGCCAGCGCCAGGGCAAACGTCAGCGCGGCAGCCGGGGAAACCCGGCCTTCAGCCAACGGCCGCTTGTGGGTGCGCGCCATCAGCGCGTCAATGCGCCGGTCCACCACATGGTTGACCGCTGCGGCACCACCGGCACACAGGGCAATCCCCAGGTTGCCGAAGATCAGCACCGGCCACGGCACCCCGGCGCGGGTGGCGAGAAACATGCCTACCAGCGAGGTAATCAGCATCAGCACCACCACCTTGGGCTTGGTCAGCTCCAGGTAGTCGCGCCAGATCGCCTGGCCGGGACGCTCGCCAATCAAGGTCGCCATGGCATCTCTCCTTTAAGGGTGATCAGGCCCGCAACCTGTTTGCGCGGGCTGAAGCGCCAACCGAACGGCACTTGGTGGCGGACCCGCACCAGGCTGGTACGGGCGTGGTAATTGACCAGCACCAGGGTCAGCAACAACGCTGCGCCGCCGGCGTTATGGGCGACCGCCACCGGCAGCGGCAAATGAAAGTACACATTGCTCAGGCCCAGGCCGATCTGCACGGCCAGGGCAACCAGCAGCAGGCCCGCCAGGCGGGTCATGCCCACCGCCTTGAGCTGCCAGGCCAGGCCCAGCAGCGCCACAGTCACCACCAGCGCGCCCAGGCGATGGGTCAGGTGAATCGCCGTGCGTGCATCACTGTCCAGTTGCCCGCCCAGGTAGTTGGGGCCGATATGCTGGGTCAGGTGAAAGCCATTGGCAAAGTCCGCTGCCGGCCACCACTCACCATGACAGGTCGGCAAATCGATACAGGCCACCGCCGCATAGTTGGAACTGACCCAGCCACCGAGGGCGATCTGCCCGATCACCAGCACCAGGCCGGCCGTGGCCCAATACTGCAGGCGCCGGGGCACGATCAGCGCCGGCAACACCCCGGACAAACGCAGGGTCAGCAGAAACAACAGGCTCAAGGTCGCGAAGCCACCCAGTAAATGCCCGGTGACCACCTGCGGCCACAGCTTGAGCGTCACCGTCCACATGCCAAAGGCCGCCTGGGCGAGCACCACCGCCAGCAGAAACAACGGCAGCTTCAAGGGCTGCCCCGGATGCCGGCGATGAGTCCAGGCGCGGGTGGCCAACAGCGCGATCAGCAGCCCCAGGGTGCCTGCTGCATAGCGATGGATCATCTCGTTCCAGCCCTTGTCGGCCTCCACCGGCGTGTCCGGGAAGTGCAACTCGGCATGGGCCAACTGGGCCTCGCTTTTCGGCACGCTGATAAAGCCATAGCAACCCGGCCAGTCCGGGCAACCGAGGCCGGCATGGGTCAGGCGCGTGTAGGCGCCCAGCAGCACCACAATCAGCGCCAGCAGGGTGGCAAACAGCGCGAGGCGAAATCCAGGTTTGGCCATGACGATGCCCTTATCCGATATTCGACAGTTTCAGCAGGTGGCGCAGGTCGTTGAGCAGATCCTTGCCCTTGACCCGCGCGTCATAGCGCAGCACCAGGTTGCCGTGGGGGTCGACGATCCACAGTTGCGCATCGCCCGGCGCGGCAGCGTTTTGCTTGAAGGTCGGCAGGTCCAGGGGCAAACGCTGCAACTGCGGATACTCGGCCTTCAACTTGGCCTCATACTCGGCGCCGACCGGCTGCGCACTGGCCAGGGCATGGCTGGCACGGGACGCATCGCGCCCCAGGCCGATCTGCAGCTGGCGCGCGAGGTAGACCAGTTGCTGGCAATCGGCGGCGCAGGCCGCGGGCGCGGTGACCAGCAATTGCCAGCGGTCCTCGTCGGCCTGCACGCCGATATCGCTGCGGGTCTGTCCATTGCCGATCATTTCGCCATGATCGCTGCGGTTGTCCGGCACCCAGAACTGCCACTTGTACATCAGGGTCGCCAGCACCATCGGGCCGATCACCATCAGCAGGATCAGGATCAGTTGCCAGCGCCCTTTGCTGCGGTTGGGCGCCGCTGGCGTGTCAGACATGTTGAGTGGATTCATGGCCGCTCCCATGGTGCTTCTCCCTTGCGTTGTGCCAGCCGAGGTAGAGGTAAAGGCCCAGTAGCGCCAGCGCCATGGCGAACCACTGCACGGCATACCCCAGGTGTTTTTCCGGGCCCACGGCCACTACTGGCCACTGGGTTTCATAGGTCGCCGGGCCCGCTTCGGCCCGTAGCTCAAAGGCAAAGCCGCTGCGCTCCAGCTCGGCCCACAGCGCCTGCGGGTGCAGCGCCGTCAGCAGGCGTGGCCATTTGGCGGCGGCTGGGTCGGCGTGTAGCTGGAACGTCTCGCCGGGGGCGACATACACCCAGGCGTTGATATTCAAAGACTGGTCGGGGGTGGTGAAAGCGGGCGGCGTGCGCCGGTCCGGCCACGGCAGCCAGCCGCGATTGAGCAACAGCCACTGGCCGCTGGCCTGGTCATGAAAGGGTTGCAGCAACTCGACGCCGGCCTTGCCGTCGCGCATGCGGTTATCCAGCAGCACGCTGTGCGCGGCGTCGAACTGCCCGCGCAACTGCACGCGGCGAAAGGCCGGATCCGCCACCGTCTCCAGTTGCGCAACGCTGATGGGCTGCGCCGCCCGGCGTTCGGCGTAACTCTGGAGCAGTGCCTGTTTTTCCTGACCACGGGACAACTGCCAAAAGCCCAGGAACACCATCAGCGGTAGCAGCACCAGCACCACCAGGGTCGGGGCAATCCCGGGGCGAAAGCGTTTCATGGCGTTACCGCGAAGGTCGATGTTGTGCTGGCTATACTGAATCTCATTGCCCGCCCCTCAAAATAAGAGCCCTGGAGCCTGACCATGCTCAAAGCCGCTATCGCCCTGATGCTGATCGCTACCGTTGTGAGCCTGTTCAGTGGCTTGTTCTTCCTGGTCAAGGACGAGGGCCACTCCAATCGCCTCGTCACCGCCTTGACCGTGCGTGTTGTACTGGCCGTGATCACCCTGGCGCTGATCACCTGGGGGTTCTTCAGCGGCCAGCTGGTTTCCCACGCCCCCTGGTAAGTCGCTACAGCACGTAGACGAAGAAAAACAGACCGATCCACACCACGTCGACAAAGTGCCAATACCAACTGGCCGCCTCGAAACCGAACTGGTGCTCGGCATTGAAATGCCCCTTGAGGATGCGCATCAGCATCACGAACAAAATGATCGTGCCGATGGTCACGTGGGCACCGTGAAAGCCGGTCAGCATGAAGAACGTCGCGCCATACACCCCCGAGCCCAGCGTCAGGCCCAGCTCTTTATAGGCGTGGATATATTCCTCGGCCTGGAACCCGAGAAACGCCAACCCCAGCAACACGGTGATCGCCAGCCAGATCTTCAGCGCGCCGCGATGCCCCTTGCGCAGGGCATGGTGGGCGATGGTGATGGTCACGCTGGAACTCACCAGCAAGATGGTGTTGACCAACGGCAGGCCCCACGGGCTGATGGTGCCTTCCGGCGCCGGGAACAGCTTGGGGTCCGGGTTGTTGAGCAGCGGCCAGGCAAACTCGAAATTGGGCCACAGCATATGGGCAATGCCCTTGGAGCCTTCACCGGCCAGCCACGGCGCCGACATATGCCGCACATAGAACAGCGCACCAAAGAACGCGATAAAAAACATCACCTCGGAAAAGATGAACCAGGTCATGCCCCAGCGGAATGAGCGGTCCATCTGCGCGCTGTACAACCCGGCGCGGCTTTCCTTGATCACCGCGCCAAACCAGCCAAACATCATGTAGGCCAGCAGCAGGCTGCCGACGAAAAAGATCAGCGGGCCGTGGGATTCCGGGCGGGCCGCCTTGAGGTCGTTGAACCACACACCCAGGCCATACACGGTGATCAACAGCCCAAACGTGGCAATTATTGGCCATTTGCTTTGCGCTGGTACGTAGTACGTATCATGAGTCGACATGTATCCGTTCTCCTAATCGAGCCCGCAGGCACGCCTAGCCGCCGGTATGGACAGCCACGGGCGGTTGGCGCGCAGTGATATCGAACAGCGTGTACGCCAGGGTCAAATGCTTCACATCCTTGGGCATGTCGCGATCGACAATGAAGCGCACCGGCATCTCGATGCGCTCTCCCGGCTGCAGCACTTGCTGGGTGAAGCAAAAGCACTCGGTCTTGTGGAAGTACATCGCCGCTTCGGCCGGGGAAATACTCGGGATCGCCTGGGCGGTCATCGGCTTGTCGGTGGGGTTGAAGGCCACGAACACCATCTCGTTGACCGCACCGGGGTGGACCACGATTTCGTCGGCCCTGGAGTGAAATTCCCAGACCATATCGATGGCATTGGTCGACAGGAATTGCACCCGTATCTGACGTGACGGATCGACCACCTGCGAGCCTTCGTACTGCCCGGCGGTCTTGCCATTGATGCCGAACGCCTTGCACATCACGTCGTAGATCGGCACCAGGGCAAAACCGAAGGCGAACATCGCCAACACCAGGATCAGCAGGCGCGTGACCAGGCGGTTGAGAGGGACGGAGTCAGCCATGGCGCCCACCCGGGCGAGCTGGCTTCGCGATGAGGCCCTCAAGCTCTGCAGGGGTCTTGAGGCCGCCATCGCGGGCAAGCCCGCTCCCACAGGGGATCGGGAGTGTTTTCATGACCGGGCTCATTTGACCTCCGGCGGCGTGGTGAAGGTGTGATACGGCGCCGGCGAAGGAATGCTCCACTCCAGCCCTTCGGCGCCATCCCACGGCTTGGCCGGCGCCGGCTTACCGCCCCGGATGCACTTGATCACGATAAACAGGAAGAAGATCTGCGTGGCGCCGAACATAAAGGCGCCAATCGACGACACCATGTTGAAGTCGGCGAACTGCAGGTTGTAGTCCGGCACCCGCCGTGGCATGCCGGCCAGCCCCACGAAGTGCATCGGGAAGAACGCCATGTTCATCCCCACGAACGACAGCCAGAAGTGCAGCTTGCCCAGGGTTTCGTCGTACATATGGCCGGTCCATTTCGGCAGCCAGTAGTAGGCCGAGGCGAAGATCCCGAAGATCGCTCCAGGCACCAGTACGTAATGGAAATGCGCCACCACAAAGTAGGTGTCGTGGTACTGGAAGTCCGCCGGGGCAATCGCCAGCATCAACCCGGAAAAGCCGCCGATGGTGAACAGGATCACAAAGGCCACGGCAAACAGCATGGGCGTCTCGAACGTCAGCGAGCCTTGCCACATGGTGCTGACCCAGTTGAACACCTTGACCCCGGTGGGCACCGCGATCAGCAGGGTGGCGTACATGAAGAACAGCTCGCCCACCAGCGGAATACCCACCACGAACATGTGGTGCGCCCACACGATAAACGACAGGAACGCGATGCTCGCCGTGGCGTAGACCATCGAGGTGTAGCCAAACAGCGGCTTGCGCGAAAAGGTCGGGATGATCGAGCTGACGGCACCGAAGGCCGGCAGGATCATGATGTACACCTCGGGGTGGCCGAAGAACCAGAACACATGCTGGAACAACACCGGGTCACCGCCGCCAGCGGCGCTGAAGAAGCTGGTGCCGAAGTGGATATCCATCAGCATCATGGTCACGCAACCGGCCAGCACCGGCATCACCGCAATCAGCAGGAAGGCGGTGATCAGCCAGGTCCAGACGAACAGCGGCATCTTCATCAGGGTCATGCCCGGTGCGCGCAGGTTGAGGATGGTGGCGACCACGTTGATCGCGCCCATGATCGAGCTGATACCCATCAGGTGGATGGCAAAGATAAAGAACGTCACGCTTTCCGGGGCGTAGGTGGTGGAAAGCGGGGCGTAGAAGGTCCAGCCAAAATTCGGCCCGCCACCGGGGGTGAACAGGGTCGAGACCAGCAGCAGGAACGCCGCCGGCAGCAGCCAGAAGCTGAAGTTGTTCATGCGCGGCAAGGCCATGTCCGGCGCGCCGATCATCAGCGGGATCATCCAGTTGGCCAGGCCGACAAACGCCGGCATCACCGCGCCAAACACCATGATCAAGCCATGCATGGTGGTCATCTGGTTGAAGAACGCCGGCTCGACGATCTGCAAGCCCGGCTGGAACAACTCGGCACGGATCACCATGGCGAACGAGCCGCCGAGCAGGAACATGGCGAAGCTGAACCACAGGTACATGGTCCCGATGTCTTTGTGGTTGGTGGTCAGCACCCAGCGCATCAGGCCCTTGGCGGGACCGTGGGCGTGGTCAGCGGCATGACCGTGGTCATCGATCACAGTGCTCATGGCCGTTCTCCTGCAAGCGGATGGGCGGGGCGGTTCAGGGCATACGCAATGAAGAGGTTCATTTGCTTTCCGCCTGTTTGATGGCCAGCACGTCTTTGGGCGTGACCATGTCGCCTTTGTTGTTGCCCCAGGCGTTACGCTCGTAGGTCACGACCGCCGCAATATCGACTTCCGACAGTTGTTTGCCAAAGGCCGCCATCGCCGTACCGGGCTTACCGTGGTAGACGATGCTCAGGTGGTCTGCCGCCGGTCCAGTGGCGATTTTCGAGCCTTTGAGCGCCGGGAACATCGGCGGTAGGCCCTGGCCTTCGGCCTGGTGACAGGCCACGCAGGTGGTGTGGTAGACCTTGTCGCCACGGGCCACCAGCTCTTCGCGCGTCCATTCTTTAGAGGTCAGCTCCTTGAGCTTGGCGGCTTCCTCCTTGCGCTCGCCGAGCCAGGTTTCGTAGTCGGCCTTGGACTTGACCTCGACCACGATGGGCATGAAGCCGTGATCCTTGCCGCACAGCTCCGCGCACTGGCCACGGTAGATGCCGGGCTTCTCGACCCGGGTCCAGGCCTCGTTGACGAAGCCTGGGATCGCATCGCGCTTGACCGCAAACGCCGGCACCCACCACGAATGGATCACGTCGGCGGCCGTTACCAAAAAGCGCACCTTGGCGCCCACCGGCAGCACCAGCGGTTGGTCGACTTCCAGCAGATAGTGTTCGCCCTTAGTGGCCTGGTTATGGATCTGCTCGGCGGGAGTGGCCAGGTTGCTGAAGAACTCGACGTCCTGGCCCAGGTACTTGTAGTGCCACTTCCACTGGTAGCCGGTGACCTGGATATCGATATCCGATTCACTGCTGTCGTAGATGTTGATCAGGGTCTTGGTCGCCGGAATGGCCATGGCGACGAGGATCAGCAAGGGCACCACCGTCCAGAGAATCTCGACCGTCGTGCTTTCGTGGAACTTGGCCGCCACCTGGCCCGTGGAGCGTCGATGCACAATCATCGACCAGAACATGGCGCCAAACACGATGATGCCGATCACCACACAGATCCAGAAAATGGTCATGTGCAGGTCGAACACGGCGTGACTGACTTCAGTGGCCCCTGGTGCCATATTCACCGTCCAGGCGGCTTGCGCCTGGCTGAATACTGACCACAAGAGTAAGCCCATCCAAACATGTGGATGTCGCGTCATTGCGGGTTCCCCTTATCGTTCTTGTTATCCCGCCGGTTTGCACCTGCGGCCAAGGGGGCGGCTTCCAAACTGCTTACATCCGCCAAGCCTTGCCTGCCTAATGCAGTCGGGCGTCATCAGCTAATTGCGTACAAACCCGAGTATAGACAGCGACTGCGACCCCGCAATGTGTGGGGACAAATCAGTAAAAAGAGACGAACGGCATTGGCCGGCCAGCAGATTCAGGGCCTATCCGACGAACGATGGCATTTCGATATAACAGCGGCGCATAACCATGAAATAATTATGACAAATGCGTCTTAGGGGCTCGTATAAACGAGCTACCTTATGCAATCCCCTTTCCTACGCCCGTATTCCTGGAGCTTTCATGAACACCGCCGCATTGCGCGAGCAGATTTCCCGTGCCCATCAACACGAAGCGTCCACCGGCCAATTGGCTAAACAACTGGACGCACAGTTGCCACACCTGCACTCGGCCATTTCCCTGGCCGACGGTGATCGCAATGCCGTGATGACGCGTTTCGTCACCGCCTACATCGACCAGGTCCCGGACCTGCTGGACGCCGCCAACGACGTGGCCCGGGAAGCCGGGATTGAAAGCCAGATCAAGCCGGTGCTGAAAATCGCCGAGCATTTCTTTCTACAGCCGCCGGCGATCCTGACGGCCCATGAAGGCCTCAACGGCCTGTTGGACGAGGCCTACCTGGCCCACCGACTGGTGGAAGAAGTAAACGATCTGTATATCAAGCATTTCGGCCAGCCGTTGATTCCGGCAGACACCACCGTTGCCAACGTGATTGCCCACCAACTGATCGGCGAAGATTTCGCCAATCAGCTGGATGAAGCCGTGCACCTGGCGGTGGATGAAATGCTCAATGAAGAGAGCTTCGCCCTGGAGTCCGTCGAGGCCTATCGCGAACAGCTCAAGAGCCCGGCAACGGAAGCGGCGTGGAAGCGCTGGCCGTGCCTGTCGCGCCAGTTGGGCGTGGAGTTGGAGCTGGATCAGCCAGCCTGAATTTCCGGCCTGGCGTAGAACAAAGTGTGGGAGCGGGC
This sequence comes from Pseudomonas sp. WS 5010, assembly GCF_012985565.1. Lineage (NCBI taxonomy): Bacteria > Pseudomonadati > Pseudomonadota > Gammaproteobacteria > Pseudomonadales > Pseudomonadaceae > Pseudomonas > Pseudomonas sp. WS 5010. The sequence continues at coordinate 61,031 of NZ_JAAQWQ010000004.1, forward strand.
AAGTCGAATCGTCGCACCGCCGCTCCCACATTTTTTTATCCGGTTTCGTCAGCCCACTGACGGGGCCGAACCAATCCGCGTCGTGGTACGTATCCGCCCTTCCAACCTGCGCTTCAACCCGCGCGCCTCGATCACCAACTTCGAGCCCTTGGCCGCATTGGCCCGCCCCCATTCCTCCAGCAACTCCAGGCACGAGTGATCCACGTAGCTCAGGTTATTGAGCGGCACATGCACCGTGGTCCCCGCCGGCACAGTCGCCAGCACCTGGGTCAATGCGGGCACCTTGAGAAAGGTCGCCGCACCGGTCAATCGCAACTCCATCTCACCGTCCTGGGGCAGGTCGATCAGGCTGACTTTCAACCGTGAAGCCTTCCACGCCAGTTTGACCAGGGTCAGGCCGAAGCCCACCAGCACTCCCGTCAGCAAATCGGTGAAGATGATCGCCAGGGCCGTGGCGGCGTAGGTGAACATCGGCATCCGGCCATAACGCGCCAGGCCACGGAACGCCTTGAGGTCCACCAGCTTGATCCCGGTGTACACCAGCACCCCCGCCAGGCTCGCCACCGGAATACTTTGCAGCACGCTCGACAACAGCAATACGAAGGCCAGTAGCCAAAGGCCGTGGAACATCGCCGACAAGCGCGTGGTTGCCCCCGCCTGGACGTTGGCCGAACTGCGCACGATCACCCCGGTCATGGGCAATGCGCCTACCAGGCCGCATAGCATGTTGCCTACACCCTGGGCGGACAATTCCTTGTCGAAGTCCGAACGCTGACCGTTGTGCATACGGTCCACAGCCGCCGCCGAGAGTAATGTTTCGGCACTGGCGATAAAGGCTACCGCGAAGGCCGCGATCAACAGGTTGGGGTCGGCCAGGTTCAGCAGGTCGCTGGGGCGCAACCAATCAATGGCATCGGCGAGGTTTTCCGGCACCTCCACGCGCTTGACCTGCAAGGCCAGCGCCAGGCTGGTCACAGTCGCCAGGCCCACGCCAAGCAATGCGCCGGGGACAAAACGCAGCTTTTGCGGGCGAAACCGGTCCCACAACCACATCACCAGCATGGTCGCCAAGCCCAGCAGGCCGGCTTGCCAACCGAGCCCGCCACCCAGGCTGGGAATGGCCTGGGCCACTGCGGCGGGGAAGCCCGCGAGGTTATCCAGCCCCGAAGGCTTGGGCGCCCCATCGAGCATCACATGCACTTGCGACAGGACGATCAACACCCCGATCCCCGCCAGCATGCCGTAGACCACCGCCGGCGCCGTCACCCGGAACCAGCAGCCCAGGCGCAGGCGCCCGGCCACCAGTTGCAGGAAACCCGCCAACAGCAGGATCGGCCCGAGCATCAGCATGCCGTGCTGGCGCACCAGTTCGAACACCAACACCGCCAGGCCCGCCGCCGGGCCGCTGACTTGCAGGGGCGAACCGGCCAGCCAGCCCACCACCAGGCCACCGATAATCCCGGTGATCAGGCCCTTGGCCGGTGGCATCCCGGATGCAATGGCGATCCCCATGCACAGGGGCAAGGCCACCAGAAACACCACCACCGAAGCCAACAGCTCCCGTGGCAGCACTGTTTTTAATTGAGCTGCACGCATGATGACTCTCCCGAGGCATTCGCCGGGCGTGGCAAGGCCTGGCTGCATCCATGGCAGCCATCGCATTACCCGGCAGGGGATTGTTTTAGAAGCGCGCTTTGGGCGTCGCCGAAGGGATCGGTCCGGACCCGCTCAGCGGCCGGAACGTGGCCTGGTCCGCATCGTAGGCTTTGATCTCGCTGGTCTCGATGTTGTAGATCCAGCCGTGGATGAACAAATGGCCGTTGGCCATGCGCGAAGCCACAGAGGGGTGGGTGCGCAAGTGTTGCAACTGGGCGATGACGTTTTCTTCGGTCAGCACCTGCATGCTTTCGCCTTCATTGGCGCAATCACAATTGTCCTGGACCATGGTCTTGGCGACCTCGGCGTGGCGCAGCCAGGCTTTGACCGTGGGCATTTTTTCCAGGCTCTGGGGGTTGAGCACGGCCCGCATGGCGCCACAATCGGAGTGGCCGCAGACGATGATGTGCTGCACACCAAGCGCCAGCACCGCGTACTCGATGGCCGTGGACACACCGCCGTTCATCTGCCCGTAAGGCGGCACGACGTTACCCACGTTACGGGTGACGAACAAATCGCCCGGGGAGCTCTGGGTGATCAGTTCCGGAACAATGCGCGAGTCGGCACAGGTGATAAACATCGCCCGTGGGCTCTGGGCCGTGGCGAGTTTCTTGAAGAGCTCTTCCTGCTGGGGAAAGACCTCGTTATGGAAATGCAAAAAGCCATCAACGATGTGCTGCAGCGCTGCATCGGCGGACTCCGCCTCGTGAGGGGCTGAAGCCGACGCAGCCAACGGCTGTTTATCCTTGTCACTCATGATTCATCCTCGTGGTTGGGGCAGGAGAGTCTTGCAGTTGAGGTCGACGCGCGATCACCGGGAAACAACACATGCAAACCACCCAGCCAGCGCCGCCGACCCATCAGTCACTCAATGAACAAGGTACCTGCCGAAACTTAACTCAAACTGAATCAACCGCTCTATCTCGCGGGTTTCAGTGATATCAAAACGCGACCACCCTGGCCGGGAAACCCGCGCATTTGTATCAGTCTACAACAAAGCCAGCTGCCTGCCGGGTGGACAGAATGCACTGCAATCGAGATTGAAGCCCTCCCGCCGGTCAAGCCCCAAGCGCTTGATCGCCTTGGCAAATCGTTGTGCCAGCAGGTCGGCAAACGGTCCTTCACCGCGCATGCGCACACCGAAGCGGCTGTCATAGACTTCGCCACCGCGCACCTGGCGTACCAGGCTCATCACATGGGCCGCCCGTTGCGGGTAATGGGCCGCCAACCACTCCTCGAACAGCGGCGCCACCTCAAGGGGCAGGCGCAGCATCATATAGGCGGCGCTCTGCGCCCCGGCGGCATGGGCCTCGGCGAGCAGGCTTTCCAGTTCGCTGTCGTTGATCATCGGAATCATCGGCGAGCACAGCACGCCTACCGGGATCCCTGCCTCGCGCATCACCCGGATCGCCCGCAGCCGCGCCTTGGGCGCCGCTGCACGAGGTTCCAGGATGCGCTTGAGTTCGTCGTCCAGGCTGGTAAGGCTGATCATCACCGCCACCAGCCGCTGGCGGGCCAGTTCGGTGAGCAGGTCAAGGTCACGCAGGATCAACGAACCCTTGGTCACGATAGTCACCGGGTGGCGATAGCGCAGCAGCACTTGCAGGGTTTGCCGAGTGATCTGGTACTCGCGCTCTATGGGCTGGTACGGGTCCGTGTTGGAGCCCAGGTTGATCGGCGCGCACACATAACCGGGCTTGGACAATTGTTGCTCCAGCACCTGAGCGGCGTTGCTCTTGGCGATCAGCTTGGTTTCAAAATCCAGGCCCGGGGACATGTCCCAATAGGCATGGCTGGGCCGCGCATAACAATAAATGCAACCGTGCTCACACCCCCGGTAAGGGTTGATGGAGCGGTCGAACGGCAGGTCCGGCGAGGTGTTGCGGGTGATGATGGTCTTTGCCGTCTCGATGCGCACTTCGGTGCCCTGGGTCGGCGGCACTTCCTGATACCAGCCGTCATCCTCGGCCACACTCACCGTGGGCGCGAAGCGATTGTGCAGGTTGGTGGCGGTGCCTCGCCCGCGCGGCGGCAGAGGAGTGGACATGAAAACGCCTCGATACTGTTTTTATATACAGTATCGAGACGCAGCGTATCTGACCAGTGCCGTTGGGCGGCAAAGGCAAAATCAGTGACTCGTCACTTGCCCCAGATCGTCGCCCGAGGTGGTGTGTTTATCGCTTTTGCGCAGGTCGGCCACGTCACCAGCCTTCACCGGCGCGCCCTGGTTACCCCAGCTGCCCCGAATAAAACTGACCACATCCGCCACTTCCTGATCCGACAAGCGCCAGGCAAAGGCCGGCATGGTGAATGTAGAAGGCGCTGCGTGTGTGGCCGGCAGGGTTCCACCATTCAACACAATGTTGATCAACGATGTGGCATCCGCCGTCTGCAACACCGGGTTGCCCGCCAGCGCCGGGAACACCCGGGTGTAGCCATGGCCATCGGTGCGATGGCAGGCCGCGCAGTTGTCGATGTACACCGCAGCGCCCGGCTGGCTGTCATCGCCTTTCCATAAAGCCTCGGCCACCTGCTTGTCGTACTGGTGCGGCTGATCCTTGGGATCGACTGCCGGCAGGCTCTTGAGGTAACGGGCGATAGCGGTCAGGTCGTCTTCAGACATGTACTGCATGCTGTGGACTACAACGTCGCTCATGCCGCCAAACACCGCGCTGCGATCACTGCGACCGGTCTTGAGAAACTGCACCAGTTGCTCTTCGCTCCAACTGCCCAGGCCGTCCTTGTGGTCGCCGCGCAGGCTTTTGGCGATCCAGCCTTCCAGGGGCGCACTGCCGGACAGGAACGCCGCACCTTGCGACGCGCTTAGGGCCTTTTCCTGCATGGTCAGGGCCCGCGGGGTATGGCAGGCGCCACAGTGGCCGAGGCCTTCCACCAGGTAGGCGCCACGGCTGATCACCGGGTCGGCATCGGCCGGAGCCTGATAGCCCGCCACCTCGGGCGCAAACATCCAACGCCATGCCGCCAGGGGCCAGCGCATGCTCAAGGGCCAGGGAATATCACTGTCCTGGTTCGCCTGGGCGACCGGTTCCACGCCTTTCATAAAGTACGCATACAGCGCCTGCATGTCGGTTTCGCTGACACGTGCATAAGACGGGTAAGGCATCGCCGGGTAAAGGGTACTACCGCTTTTGGCGACACCATGGCGCACGGCTTTGTCGAAATCTTCAAAGCTGTAGTCCCCCAGGCCGGTTTTGTCCGGGGTGATGTTGGTTGAGTAGATCACGCCGATCGGGGTTTCCATCGCCAGGCCACCGGCAAACGGCTTGCCGCCCTTGGCGGTATGGCAGGCCACGCAGTCACCGGCGCGAGCCAGGTATTCGCCCTGTTTGACCAGATCAGTTTCAGCGGCGCTCACCGAGCAACTGCTGAACAGGGCCAGGGTTGCGATAACAAATGCTTTCATAGTCGTCGCTCCTTATGCCTGAACCAGCGGGCCGGGATTTTTCAGGTACTGCTCGCGTATCGCCCGGGCGGACCAATAGGTCAGCGCCGCCACCAGGCCCGTAGGGTTGTAGCCCAAGCCTTGTGGGAAAGCGGATGCGCCTGGGACAAACACGTTGTGCACATCCCAGCACTGCAGGTAGCGGTTCAACGCGCTGGTCTTCGGGTCGGTACCCATGATCGCGCCACCGTTGAGGTGCGTGGTCTGGTAAGACGCGGTGTTGAAGTGCTCGCCGACCTTCTTGCCGAGTACGGCAATCGCCTTGGGGTTCATCGCTTCGGCGATCTTGCCCATTTTCTCGACCATGAAGCGGTTCATCTTGATGTCGTTTTCCTGCCAGTCGAAGGTCATGCGCAGCAACGGCAGGCCGTAGGCATCACGGTAAACCGGGTCCAGATCGAGGTAGTTGCCCCGGTAGGATTGATGAGCGCCATGGGCGTCCATCGACACTTGGTGGGTGTAGTAATCGGCCGTGGCGCGCTTCCACGCACTGCCCCAGGCCGGCGTGCCCGGTGGGTTGGAGGTACCGGCAATCGGCCGGCTGCCCGCCTGGTTGACCCACATCGGCGAACCGCCGACGAAACCATGGGGGCCATGATCGAAGTTATCGGCGTTGAAGTCGTCCACCGCCACGCCATTGCCGCCAGCGCCGATGAAGTTGTTGGTGTGCACGTCTTTGTCGAAGTAGGCCTTGATGGTGGCCATGTTCTGGTAGGCGAAGTTCTTGCCCACCACCCCTTCGCCCGTGATCGGGTCGTAGGGCTTGCCGATGCCCGAGAGCAGCATCAGGCGCACGTTGTGGAACTGGAAGGCGCCAAGAATCACCAGGTCCGCCGGTTGCTCGATCTCCCGGCCCTGGGCGTCGATATAGGTCACGCCAGTGGCCTTGCGCTTGGTGCTGTCGAGATTGACTTTGAGCACGTGGGAATTTGGCCGCAGTTCAAAGTTCGGCACCTGGCGCAGGGCCGGCAGGATGTTCACGTTGGGCGATGCCTTGGAGTACATGTAGCAGACATACCCGCTGCAAAAACCACAGAAGTTGCACGGCCCCATCTGCGCGCCATAGGGGTTGGTGTAAGGCCCCGAGGTATTGGCCGAAGGCAGGTTGTAGGGCTTGTAGCCCACGGCAGTGGCGGCCTGCTGAAACAGCTGTGCCGAGTAGGTATTTTTCTGCGATTCCAGTGGGAAATGGCTGGAACGATCCGGCGCGTAAGGGTTGCCGCCCTTGCCTTCACCCACCAGTTGGCCCTTCACGGTCCAGGCCTGGCCGGAGGTGCCGAAGACCTTTTCGGCGTAGTCAAAGAACGGTTCCAGTTCTTCGTAGCTGACGCCGAAGTCCTGGATGGTCATGTCCTTGGGAATGAAGTTTTTGCCGTAGCGTTCTTCGTAGTGGCTGCGCATGCGCAGTTCGATAGGGTCCACCCGAAAATGCACGCCCGACCAGTGCAGGCCCGCGCCGCCTACGCCGTTGCCCGGCAGGAAGGCGCCCAACTGACGGTTGGGCAGGGCGATGTCATTCACGCTATGGCGAATGGTCACGGTTTCCTTGGAAATGTCCTGGAACAGCTTTTTGCGCACGCTGTAGGTCAGTTCGTCGATCACTTGTGGGTAATTGCCGTCCGGGTAGGTGTCCTGCATCGGGCCGCGCTCCAGCGCTACCACGTGCAAGCCGGCTTCCGTCAGCTCCTTGGCCATGATCGCGCCAGTCCAGCCAAAGCCGACGATGACTGCATCCACTTTCTTCATGATGGTCGCCACGTTTATGCCCTCTCGCCACGGATGGAAACAGCCGGGAAGGGGTATTGCTCGTTGCGTTCAACCCAATCCATGAAATCGGCGCGGGCGCCGGGGAAGCCGATCATGGTCCAGCCGACCATGCCTTTGTTGCCGCCGTGGATCGGGTCGCAGAAGAACCCTTCCTTGGTGTTTTGCAGCAACAAGTTGAAGAAAATCTTCGGCGGGACCGCAGCGAAATGCTCGCCGGTTTCGGCACCTCCCGCCTCCAGGCGGCGCAGCAAATCATCCTGGGTAGCGCTGTCTTGCCCAGCAAATGTTTTACCGTTGAACGCTTTCGACCAGGCATCCGTGGCAGCAATACCCAGGCGATAGATCTCCTTGGGCACCAGTTTGCTCTGCCAGCCCATCTCGGGCGGTGCGTCGGCGTTGAACGGACCTTGCATGAACCACAGGGCGCCGCTGGCGTAGGGCGTGTTCATCTGCCGGTCGATGTATTCCGGTGCACCGGCTTCCAGGGCACCTGGGCCTTGGGCATCTGCGGGGATCAGGCGCGCGACGGCCGCGTTGATGAAGGCCCATTCCTCAGCGGTGAAGTAACTGGGCTCGTAGGCCTTTTCGCTGGTAGGTGCCTTGGCCGGGCTGGCCTGGACAGGCTCGGGCGTGGCCATCAGCATCGAGCCGCCAAGGCCGGTGCTGGCAACCGTGACCACCGGGATCAAGGTCAAGGATTTGCGCAAAAAGTCACGCCGGGGGTTGTCTCGATCTTGATCAGACATGGTGGCACCTCATCATGTGGTCACGGGTTTGAGCAGTCGCTTCATGGAGCGGCTTGTCGTTGTGGATGTAATCAATGGTTACAAATGATAGCAGGCTAAGGAATGAGAGAACCGTTTCAGCCAGGAAAATCGAGAAATGCGCGCAAAAAAAAGTGGGAGCAGGCTTGTGTAGGAGCTGGCTTGCCTGCGATGCAGACACCTCGGTGTATCAGTGACACCGAGGTGATGCTATCGCTGGCAAGCCAGCTCCTACATGAGCCTGTTCCCACAGGTTGGACGGAGTGAGGTCCGTCAGTCTTTTTTCAGCTTGGGATTAGGGAAGAACTGCACCGCCTGCACCTTGGGGTCCGCCGGCGCTTTCAACGCCGAGGTGTTGACCCGCGTGCCCAATTCCTTGGGCACCGACAAACCCTGGTCGTTGAGCGTGTCGGTATAGCCACAGGCCACGCATTCGCGATGGGGCACGCTGTCTTCGGTCCACATCTTCAACTTGTCCGGCTCGCTGCACGCCGGGCACACGGCGCCGGCGATAAATTGCTTTTTGGTGATCACAGGCCCGTCACTCATGCTGCCGCGTCCTCACTCAGGCCGCTGTGGCGCAAGAGTGCGTCAATCGACGGTGCGCGTCCGCGGAAGTCGACGAACAGCACCATCGGCGCCTGGGAACCGCCACGGGCCAGGATCGCCTCGCGGAACGCCCGGCCAGTTTCGGCATTGAGCACGCCGTCTTCTTCGAACTTGGAGAACGCGTCCGCCGACAATACTTCGGCCCACTTGTAGCTGTAGTACCCCGCCGCGTAACCGCCGGCGAAGATATGCGCGAAGCTGTTGGGGAAGCGGTTATAGGCCGGCGGACGCATCACCGACACCTCGTCGCGCACGCCTTCGAGCACCTGCGCCACGCTGCGGCCATCACCGTGGGTGGCATGCAGTTCAAAGTCGAACAGCGAGAATTCCAGCTGGCGCACCATCATCAGGCCAGACTGGAAGTTCTTCGCCGCGAGCATTTTTTGCAGCAGGTCCTGGGGCAGGGCTTCGCCGCTTTCGTAATGACCGGAAATAAGCGCCAGGCCTTCCGGCTCCCAGCACCAGTTCTCCATGAACTGGCTCGGCAACTCCACCGCATCCCAGGCCACGCCGTTGATGCCGGACACGCCCGCGTGTTCGACGCGGGTCAGCAGGTGGTGCAGGCCGTGACCGAATTCGTGGAACAGGGTGGTGACTTCATCGTGGGTCAGCAGGGCAGGCTTGCCGCTGTCGGCCGGGGTGAAGTTGCACACAAGGTTAGCCACCGGGCTTTGCAGCACACCCTCGGCGGTGCGCCGACGATCCCGCGCGCCGTCCATCCAGGCACCGCCACGCTTGTTGGCGCGGGCATACAGGTCGAAGAAGAAGCGGCCGACGTGCTGGCCGTTTTCCTTGATTTCGAACAGGCGAACATCCGGGTGCCAGGTGTCGAAGCCTTTCTGCTCGGCGATCTCGATGCCATACAGGCGCTGGACGATGGCAAACAGCCCGCCCAGCACTTTGTCGATCGGGAAGTAGGCACGCAGGGCTTCCTGGGACACGCTGTAGCGCTGTTCACGCAGCTTTTCGCCGTAGAAACCGCTGTCCCAGCTTTGCAGGTCGTTGCAGCCTTGTTCGGCGGCGTAGGCCTTGAGCTGTTGCAGGTCCTGGGTGGCGAATGGCTTGCTGCGTTTGGCCAGGTCGCGTAGGAAACTCAGTACCTGGTCGCTGGATTCGGCCATTTTGGTGGCCAGGCTCAGTTCGGAGAAAGAGGCGAAACCGAGCAGTTGGGCCAGTTCCTGACGCAAGTCGAGGATCTGTTCCATCACCGGGCCGTTATCGTTCTGACCGGCATTCGGGCCTTGGTCCGACGCACGGGTGCAGTAGGCCGCGTAGATTTCTTCGCGCAGGGCGCGGTCGTGGGCGTAGGTCATCACCGCGTAGTAGCTGGGGAACTCCAGGCTGATCAGCCAGCCGTCGAGGCCTTTGGCCTGGGCCGCAGCCGCCATTTGCGCCTTGGCCGAGTCGGTCAGGCCGGCCAGGGTGGCTTCGTCGGTGACGTGCTTGGTCCAGGCCTGGGTGGCGTCAAGCAACTGGTTGGAGAACTTGCTGCCCAACTCGGAGAGTTTGCTTTGCACCTCGGCGTAGCGCTTCTGCTGCTCAGACGGCAGGTCGATACCCGACAGGCGGAAGTCGCGCAGTGCGTGCTCCAGAATGGTTTTTTGCGCCACATCGAAACCGGCCGCTTGCGGGCTGTTGGCCAGGGCTTCGAAGGCCTGGAACAGTTCGCGGTTCTGGCCCATCTCGGTGGAATAGGCGCTCAATGCCGGCAGGCAGGCCTCATAGGCCTCACGCAGTTCAGCGCTGTTGCACACGGCATTGAGATGGCTGACCGGGCTCCAGGCGGCGCCCAGGCGGTCGTTGAGTTCATCCATGGCCAGGACCAGGCCGGCCCAGGTCGGATTTTTCCCCTGGCTTTGCAGGATGCCTTCGATGGCGACGCGGTTGTCGGCCAGGATCTGTTCGATGGCCGGTTGGACGTGCTCGGCACGGATCGCCGAGAACGGCGGCAGGTCGTAGGACTGCAAAAGAGGGTTGTTCGCGCTCACGGTTGGCACCTTGGCTGAAGAAACAGGTAAGACAAAGATGGGGCCATCTTAATTACAATCAACGTCCACCGCAGCTATCAACCAAACAGAGAGAGGCTATCGTGACCCTTCGCACCTATCAGAATCACACGCCAACCCTCGGCGCCGGGGCTTTCGTCGATGCTTCGGCGGTGGTGATCGGCGATGTTCAAATCGGCGCCGACAGCTCGGTCTGGCCTCTGACGGTGATTCGCGGCGACATGCACCGCATCCGCATCGGCGCGCGCACCAGCGTGCAGGACGGCTGCGTGCTGCACATTACCCACGCCGGGCCCTTCAATCCTGACGGTTTCCCGCTGCTGATCGGCGACGATGTGACCATCGCCCACAAGGTCATGCTCCATGGCTGCACCGTCGGCAGTCGTATCCTGATCGGCATGGGCAGCATTGTGATGGACGGCGCGGTGGTTGAAGACGATGTGATCATCGGCGCCGGCAGCCTGGTGCCGCCGGGCAAAAAACTTGAAAGCGGCTTTTTGTATGTGGGCAGCCCGGTTAAACAAGTCCGCGCGCTTTCTGACAAGGAACGCGCCTTTTTCACCTACAGCGCAACGAACTACGTGAAGCTCAAGGACCTGCACCTGGCAGAAGGATTCGACCGATGACCCTGGATTACCAAACCGTCCTGTTTGACCTGGACGGCACCCTGACCGATCCACGGGAAGGCATCACCCGCTCGATCCAGTACGCCTTGGCCAAGCTGGGCATCGATGAGCCGGACCTGACCAAGCTCGAACACTTTATCGGCCCGCCGCTGCTGCAAGCCTTTATGCAGTTCTACGATTTCGACGAGGCGCGGGCCTGGGAGGCGGTGAATTTCTATCGCGAGCGCTTCAAAGTCACCGGGCTCTATGAAAACCGGGTGTTCGATGGGGTCATGCCGTTGCTGGAGGAGCTCAATGCCCAGGGTCGCCAACTGTATGTGGCCACCTCCAAACCGTGGGAATTTGCCCGGGAGATCGCCCGGCATTTCGATTTCGCCAAGCACTTCAAGGTGATTTACGGCAGTGAATTGGACGGTACCCGCACCAACAAGGTCGAGCTGATCGCCCATTTGATGCGCGAGGAAGGCCTGGATCCGGCCAGTACCTTGATGATCGGCGACCGCAAGCACGACCTGATCGGCGCACGTAGCAACGGGCTGGATGCAGCGGCGGTGGGGTATGGGTTTGGTAGTTTTGCAGAGTTGAATGCTGAAGCGCCGCGCTGGCATTTTGAGACGCTGGAGGAGATGCATCAGGCGTTTTTGCGGCGGGCTTGAGACCGCTATCGCGGGCAGGCCCGCTCCCACATTGGACGGTGTTCACACATCAACATGTGGGAGCTGGCTTGCCTGCGATGAGGCCCTAAACGTCACCGCTTACCAACTGCCGCAACGCTAATTTGCGCTGTTCCACCGGCAAGCGCCCCAACTGCTCCACGGCGCCGTAGAACCTCAGCCAATCCCCGCCCTCCCGGCGAAACAACGCCGCAAACGCCGGTACCCACTGGTCATACAGCCCAAACGGCAACAACCGCGCATTGTTCATCGGCTGATTGACCCAGGCGTCATAACGCGGGTCGCCGCCCCACTGGCTGTCGCGCATCTGCCGATACTCACGGCGCAAGCGCTCGAACTCGGCCGCCTTGGCCTGGCGCATCGCAACTGCGGCCAACGGCTGCGCATACAGGCGCTCCAGGCGACTGCGGGTGTCGAGGATCAGTTGGATAAACTGGTCGCGCTGCTTCAACGTCGATTCGCTCGCAGGCGCCAGGCCACGGGCCGCGCGCCATTGCCGGGTGCCTTCCTGCTCGACGAAGGTGGCAAACGACTCATTGAACTCCGTGTCGTCCTTCACATAAAAACGCTGGTGCGCCAGCTCGTGAAAAATCACCGTGGCCAGGCGCTCATCACCCCAACGCATCATCGAACTCATGATCGGGTCATTGAACCAGCCGAGGGTGGAATAGGCCTCGACGCCGCCAATCGACACATCCATGCCACGCAGTTGCAACAACGCAGCCTCGCCCCGGGCCGCGCCCTGAGTGTAATAACCGCGATAGGCCACGCAGCCGGCAATCGGGAAGCAATGGGTCTGGGGTAACAAAGAAAACTCTGATGTAGCAAAGACATTCCAGACTACGTACGGCCGGCCGATATCGGCGTAAAGGCGGTAGCTCTGGTTGTCGGGCAAATGCAACTGTTGGCTGGCAAAGGTGCGTGCCTTCTGGGATTGCGCCAAATGCTCACGCAACACTTGCGGGCGCGTCGGATCGGCGATCACCTTGGCCACCGGCTCCCGCGCCTGCAGCAGCTGCCATTGGCCGCTGGCCAACTGGCTGTAATAGCTGACACTGGAACAGCCACCGAGCAATAGGCACGTCAGCCCCGCCAATAAATGCCGCACCATCTCAAACCGCTCCACAATCTTTGGCCCGCCAGACTAACTGGCTGGCAGGGGTTATGCTCATACCATTCCTACGGTTGAGTGCCCACTATGCGTCAGCTCTTGCTTCCCTTGGCGGCGATTTTTCTCAGCGCCTGCGCCTCCACCCCGATCCCGCCAGCCGACCCGCAACAGGCCTGGGTCGATTTTGCCACCCCGACCCCAGGCGCCAAGCTGGTCATGGCGCAACGCCTGGACGGCAAAGCCCTTGACGATGGGCGCTACTTCCAGGTGCCAGCGGGCAGCCACGAGTTGATGGTGCGTTTTGATTTTGAAGTGTATGCCGGCGCAGGCCTGGGTGGCGGGCTGAACCAGCCCCAGGAGCGCACCTGTTTTATCACCCTGCAATACGACCAGTTCCAGGCCGGCCAGCGCTACCGCCTGGAAGGGCGCTCGCTGGGCTTCACCCCGAATATCCGGCTGTATGACGCCCAGCGTCAGTTGCTGGCCGAGGAACGCAGCGTCAACTGCATTCCCTGATCAGTCATCGTTGCGCTGGTAGATGATGCGCTTGGTGCCGTTTTCGCAGGAGCCGACGATCATGGCTTCGTCATGATTCTTGGCTTCTTCGGCGGTGATGATTTCCAGGGTGTAGGACGGGATTGCCTTGGCCTGTAGGCCGACTTCAATCTCTTTCCTGAGCTCTTCACAGTCTTTGGGCGCGGCCATTGCCGATGTGGCCAAAACACCGCAGATAATCGCCAAGGCAAAACGTTTCATGTGTGAAGCTCCCTAAATGCGCTGCGCACGGGTGTGCGCCAAAGGCTGCATGGGTATGAGACCACATTTGCGAAACGCGAGTTCTGATTTAACGCAGAACAAAATGTGGGGGCGAGCAAGCCCGCTCCCACATTGGACCTGCGCAGATCAGTTGACGAGGGTGCCATCCAGGGTGATGTTGGCGTTCAGCACCTTGGATACCGGGCATCCTTCCTTGGCCTTCTTGCTCAGTTCATCGAACTGCGCCTGGCTCGCGCCGGGGATCTTGGCCTTGAGGATCAGGTGGACTGCGGTGATCGCAAAACCACCGTCCACCTGGTCCAGGGTCACTTCGGCCTGGGTGTCGATACTGTCAGCCTTGAGGCCGGCATCGCCAAGAATCATGGAAAAGGCCATGGAGAAGCAGCCGGCATGGGCCGCGCCGATCAGTTCTTCAGGGTTGGTACCCTTGCCACCTTCGAAACGTGCCTTGAAGCCGTAGGGGGCTTCGCGCAATACGCCGGTTTCGGTCGAGATCGAGCCCAGACCGGTTTTCAGGTCGCCTTCCCAGTGTGCGGAGGCTTTTTTCACGATACTCATAGCGTTCTCCCAAGCAGTGGTTGTGCATCAGTAAGGTTCTGAGGATAGAACCTCTGGCAAAGTTCACCCTGTCGGAAAAACCAAGCGGGCAAGTAGGAAATTTCATGTCCGCTATTGAATCTCGGGTATATGCCCTCATTGCATAGGGCATGCACATGAAGCGGCAGGTTTTGGTTCGTCACAAGCCTGCGCCCCTATGGAGAAGCAGGCTTATGAAACCACTGTCCGATGTGAAGTTCTCGACCCTCGACCTGGTACCGGTGCGCGCCAATGGCAGCCCGGCGCAGTCGTTGCGCAATTCCCTGGACCTGGCCCAGCACGTGGAAAAGCTCGGCTACACCCGCTTCTGGGTGGCCGAGCACCACAATATGGATGGCATCGCCAGCTCCGCGACCTCGGTGCTGCTCGGCTACCTGGCCGGTGGCACTTCGACTATCCGGGTCGGCGCAGGCGGCGTGATGCTGCCCAACCATGCGCCACTGGTGATCGCTGAACAGTTCGGCACCCTGGAAAGCCTGTACCCCGGCCGGATCGACCTGGGCCTGGGCCGCGCACCCGGCTCAGACCAGATGACCGCCCGCGCCCTGCGCCGCGAACGCTCCGGCAGCGCCGATGACTTCCCGGAAGATGTGGCCGAGTTGATGGCCTATCTGGGCCCGCGCACCCCCGACCAACGGGTGATCGCCGTACCGGGCACCGGCACCAACGTCCCGGTGTGGCTGCTCGGTTCCAGCCTGTTCAGCGCCCAACTGGCCGGCGAGCGCGGTTTGCCCTACGCCTTCGCCTCCCATTTCGCACCGCGCATGATGCATGAGGCGATTCGCGTCTATCGCAATCACTTCAAGCCTTCGGCAGTGCTCGACAAGCCGTATGTGATGCTCGGTGTGCCGCTGGTGGCCGCTGATACCGATGAGCAGGCCAATTACCTGGCCACCTCGGTCTACCAGCGAATTCTCGCGCTGATGCGTGGGCAAAGCCTGGTGCAACGCCCGCCGGTCGACAGCATGGACGGCCTGTGGCTGCCCCACGAGAAGGACGCGGTAGGCAGTTTCCTAGGCCTGGCGATGGTAGGCAGCCCGGCGAAGATTCGCGCCAAACTGGAGGTGTTGATCGAGCAGACGGGCGCCGATGAGCTGATCTTTACCTGCGACCTGTACGAACATGCTGATCGGATTCATTCCTATGAGCTACTGGCCCAGGTGATGAAGGGCTGATCGGCGGGGATAAAAAAACCGACGCTCTGGCGTCGGTTTTTATGTCTGCCGCACGGGATCACCTGCGGTTGTAGACGATTTCCTTGGTACCACCTTCGCAACTGCCGACCACTTCGCCGTTGGTTGCGCTGCCTTTTTCGACAATTTCCAGGGTGTACCCGGACGCACCATTGGCCTGGATCTTGGCGTCGATTTCGCTTTTCAGCTCACCACAATCCTTGCCAGCCGCCAGGGCTGTACCTGCCAGGCTCAACAAACCTACCGCTAACAGAAACTTTTTCATCCGTTACTTTCCTTGCGCTGATCAAAAAATGTACGCCGACGCATAGGGCATCGGCGCCCAAAGGGTGTAGCGCAGGTTATGGCAATCGGCCAGCGTGCAAGTTCAACCAACCCCGTCAACTATTGGCAATACGAAAGCCCACCTTGAGTGTCACCTGGAAGTGCGCGGCCTTGCCGTCCTTGATGTGGCCACGGGTTTCGGTGACCTCAAACCACTCCAGGTGCTTGATGCTCTTGCTGGCCTCGGCCAGCGCATTGTTGATGGCGTCCTCGATGCTGGTTGGGGACGAGCCCACCAGTTCGACTTTCTTGTAGGTGTGATGATCAGTCATGAGTGTTCTCCTGGGTCGATTAATGAAGCCTAGCAGTGATTCTTCTTACTGCTTCTGGCGACTCTTCTCACTTGAAAGTTCAGATTTACTGCACTTTCTGAAACCCCCGCAGTCGGAATCAACACACGTTACTCATTCACTCCAGGAGAGCCCACATGGCCAACACCTCTTTACGCAAAGCGTCATTGGAAAGCATGGAAGCCGAGATTTCGAGCCTGCTCAAATCCCTTGAGAGCCTCAAGGACGATGCGTCTGACGAGTCGCGCAAAACCCTGAAGGCCCTCAAAAGCAATGCCGAGAATGCCCTCAAGCACTCCCGCCACTTGATCAGCGACGCCTACGAAGAAAGCAAAGTGAAAATCCGCGAAACCGGGGCTGCCACCCGTGACTACGCACAGGAGCACCCTTGGACCACCGCCGGTGTTGCCGTTGGCGCACTGGGCCTGCTGGCGGCTTACCTGCTGTGCAAACGCGGTGACTAAACCGGCTGGCGCGCAAGCTCAGCCTTGAGCCATTGCGCCAGCTGCCGGGCGCGCCCATCCGCGGCGCGCTTGGGTAGCCACAACGCCAGTTGCGCCGGGGTTTGACTAAAACCCCATGGCGCAACCAGGCGACCGGCGCGCACGTCCTCCGCCACCAGCGGTTGCGGTGCGATCGCCACCCCAAGGCCAGCCACGGCCGCCTCCAGCAAATAATACAAATGCTCAAACCCCTGGCCGTACTTCAATGCGCCGGGCTCGATGCCATGGTGCTGTGCCCAATTGGGCCAGGCTTGCGGGCGCGAAGTGGTGTGCAACAGGGCTTCGCCCAGCAGGGCTTGGGCGGGTGCCTGGCGCAGGGCTTGGTAGTGGGCAAAGTGCGGGCTCATCACCGGGCCAATCCGCTCGCTCGCCAGCTCGTAGACCTGCATATCCGCAGGCCACGGCGGCTCGGCAAACAGCAGCAGGGCGTCCAGGCCCGGGCGCCTTGGATCAAGGTCGCCTTCGCCCGCCGATAGATGCAGGCGCAAATCCGGCAAGTCGGCATTCAAGCGCCCCAGGCGCGGAATAAACCAACGCGCCAGCAGACTGCCGGAGCAGCCAAGGACAAACGGCGCGTCGGCGCTGCTTTGGGTCAACTCCCCGCACACATCCCGCAGACGCTCGAACGCCTCGAAGCTGGCATCGCGCAGCCGCACGCCGGAATCTGTGAGTTTAATGCCGCGTCCATCCTTGACGAAAAGACTCACCCCAAGGTGTTCTTCCAACACTTTCAGTTGTCGGCTGACCGCACCGTGGGTCACATGCAATTGCTCGGCTGCCTGGCTGACGCTGTTGAGGCGGGCGGTGGCTTCAAATGCACGCAGGGCATTAAGCGGCGGAAGATCTCGGCTCATCTGTGAGTTTTCCTGACAGGTTGCGGCGATCTTATCGGTTTTCACGGTCCGGCGTCAGGGGTAGAGTGGCCGTCATTGCCTCTCCCAACTTTCTTCCTGGAGCGCACCATGACTCAGTCCCAGACCGATTTACGCAACGGCCCTGACGCCAACGGCCTGTTTGGCGCGTTCGGCGGCCGCTACGTGGCGGAAACCCTGATGCCGTTGATCCTCGACCTGGCCCGCGAATACGAAGCGGCCAAGATAGATCCGGCCTTCAACGAAGAACTGGCCTACTTCCAGCGCGACTATGTCGGACGCCCAAGCCCGCTGTACTTTGCCGAACGCCTGACCGAGTTCTGCGGCGGCGCCAAGATCTACCTCAAGCGCGAAGAGCTCAACCACACCGGCGCGCACAAGATCAACAACTGCATCGGCCAGATCCTGTTGGCGCGGCGCATGGGCAAGAAACGCATCATCGCCGAGACCGGCGCCGGCATGCACGGCGTGGCCACCGCCACCGTCGCCGCGCGGTTTGGCCTGCAATGTGTGATCTACATGGGCACCACTGATATCGAGCGCCAGCAGGCCAACGTGTTCCGCATGAAGCTTTTGGGCGCCGAAGTGATCCCGGTGGTGGCCGGCACCGGCACCCTCAAGGACGCGATGAACGAAGCCCTGCGCGACTGGGTGACCAACGTCGACAGCACCTTCTACCTGATCGGCACCGTGGCCGGCCCGCACCCGTACCCGGCCATGGTCCGCGACTTCCAGGCCGTGATCGGCAAGGAAACCCGTACCCAGTTACAAGCCCAGGAAGGCCGCCTGCCCGACAGCCTGGTGGCGTGCATCGGCGGTGGCTCGAATGCCATGGGCCTGTTCCACCCGTTTCTCGATGACACCAGTGTCCAGATCATTGGCGTTGAAGCCGCCGGCTACGGCATCGAGACCGGCAAGCACGCGGCCAGCCTCAATGGCGGCGTACCAGGCGTGCTGCACGGTAACCGCACCTTCCTGTTGCAGGACGACGACGGCCAGATCATCGACGCCCACTCGATTTCCGCGGGCCTCGACTACCCCGGCATCGGTCCTGAGCATGCGTGGTTGCACGATATCGGCCGCGTCCAATACACCTCGGTAACTGACGACGAAGCCCTCGACGCCTTTCACAAATGCTGCCGCCTGGAAGGGATTATTCCTGCACTGGAAAGCGCCCACGCCCTGGCCGAAGTGTTCAAGCGCGCACCGAGCCTGCCCAAGGATCACCTGATGGTGGTCAACCTGTCGGGCCGTGGCGACAAGGACATGCAGACCGTGATGCACCATATGGAACAGTCTCAGCAGGAGAAACACTAAATGAGCCGCCTGCAAACCCGCTTTGCGCAACTCAAGGAACAAAACCGCGCCGCCCTGGTGACCTTCGTCACCGCCGGCGACCCGGGGTATGACACCTCCCTGGCGATCCTCAAGGGCTTGCCGGCAGCCGGCGCCGATGTGATCGAACTGGGCATGCCCTTTACCGATCCAATGGCCGACGGTCCGGCGATCCAACTGGCCAATATCCGCGCGTTGGGCGCCAAGCAGAACCTGCTGAAAACCCTGCAGATGGTGCGCGAGTTCCGCCAGGGCAACAGCGATACGCCGCTGGTGCTGATGGGCTACTTCAACCCGATCCACATGTACGGCGTGCCGCGCTTTATCCATGACGCAAAAGAGGCCGGCGTGGACGGCCTGATCGTGGTCGACATGCCGCCGGAACATAACAGCGAACTGTGCGACCCGGCCCAGGCCGCAGGCATCGACTTTATCCGCCTGACCACGCCCACCACCGACGATGCGCGCCTGCCCACCGTGCTCAACGGCAGCTCCGGGTTTGTGTACTACGTGTCGGTGGCCGGCGTGACCGGTGCCGGTGCCGCCACCCTGGAACACGTGGAAGAGGCCGTCGACCGCCTGCGCCGGCACACCGACCTGCCGATCAGCATCGGCTTCGGCATCCGCACCCCGGAACAGGCCGCCGCCATCGCCCGCCTGGCGGACGGTGTGGTGGTGGGGTCGGCGCTGATCGACCACATCGCCAATGCCAGCAACGACCAGCAAGCGATTGATGGGGTGTTGAGCCTGTGTGCAGCGCTGTCGGAAGGTGTGCGTAACGCCCGTAAATAAACGCCCCCCTTGTAGGAGCGAGCCAAGCTCGCTCCTACAACAGCTTTATTCCTTCAGCTCGATCCGCTCGACCTTACCCACCAGCAGTATGTAAGACAGCGCCCCCAGCAGCGCCAGCACCGCAATGTAGGTAATCGCCGGCGCAAACGAGTCGCCCGTGGCCAGAAAGCCAATGACGATAGGCGTGGTGATCGCCGCCAGGTTGCCGATGAAGTTGAACACCCCACCCGTCAACCCCAACAGCCGCGCCGGCGCCAGTGTCGAGACCAGCGACCAGGTGATCGACGCCAGGCCGTTGCCGAAGAACGCCACCGCCAGGAATGCAATCACCAGTGGCGTGGAATCCACGAAGTTGGCGCCGATGATTGCCGTGGAGATCAGCAGGCCACTGATGATCGGCAATTTGCGCGCAAACCCCACCGAGGCGCCACGGCGGATCAGCCAGTCGGAAAACAGCCCGGAACACAACACCCCGACAAACGCCGCGAGAAACGGCAGCGAGGCAAGCAGGCCGGACTTGATGAAGTCCATGCCGCGATATTTCACCAGATAGGTTGGGAACCATGTCAGGAAAAACCACAGGGTCGAGTTCAGGCAGAACTGGCCCAGGTAGATGCCCCACAGCTTGCGTTTGGTCAGCACGATGCCCAGGTCGACCCAACTGAAAGGCGCCTTGCGCTTGGCGGTTTGTGCATCCAGGTCCACCAGGCCGCCGCCTGCGCGGATCAACTCGATTTCTGCGCTGTTGACCCCTTTGAAATCCCGCGGCTCGCGGTACACCGCGTACCACACCAGCGCCCAGAGGATGCCCACCGCGCCGGTGCTGATAAACACCATGTGCCAGCCATAGTGATGCTGCAACCACGCCAGTACCGGGGTAAGGAACGCCAGCCCGACGAACTGCCCGGACGTGTAGAAACCAATGGCCGTGGCGCGCTCACGCTCGGGAAACCAGCTGGTGACGACCCGACTGTTGATCGGATAAGCCGGCGCTTCCAGGGCACCCACCGCCATGCGCAACACAAACAGCGCGATAAAGCTTGCGGCAAACCCCAGCATCACCGTGGCAATCGACCACAACAGCAAGGCCACGGTGTACAAAATGCGCGGTGGCACCCGGTCCACCAGCCAGCCGCCGGGGATTTGCATGGCGGCGTAGGTCCAGCCGAACGCCGAGAAAATCAGCCCCACATGCACCGGGTCGATCCCCAGCTCGCTGGTCAGGGCCGGCGCGGCAATCGACAGGTTGCTGCGGTCCAGGTAGTTGATCACCACCGTGATAAACAGCAGGACCATGATGAAGTAACGCTTGCGGCTGGGCGTGACGAGGGACGCCTGGCCGGTGAGGGTTTCAGGGTGCATGGGGGGAGCCTCTTATTATGTTTATTGAGGTCGGTTAACGGCTACCGGGTTGAAAGTGGGAGCTGGCTTGCCTGCGATGGCGGCGGAACATTCAACATTGCTATCGCAGGCAAGCCAGCTCCCACACTGACCGCGTTCCGTCAGGTGACAATCACCACTCGGCAAAACTGCCATCGGCATGCCGCCAGATCGGGTTGCGCCAGCGGTGACCAATGGCCGCGCGCTCGATCACGTATTCCTCGTTGATCTCAATCCCCAGCCCCGGCCCGTTGGGGATTTTCACAAAGCCCTGGTCGTAGTCGAAAACCCCCGGATCGCGCACGTAGTCGAGCAAATCGTTGCTCTCGTTGTAGTGAATGCCCAGGCTTTGTTCCTGGATAAACGCGTTGTAGCAAACCGCATCCAGTTGCAGGCACGCCGCCAGGGCAATCGGGCCCAGCGGGCAGTGCAGGGCCAGGGCCACGTCGTAGGCTTCGGCCATGTTGGCGATCTTGCGGGTTTCGGTGATGCCGCCGGCGTGGGACGCATCCGGCTGGATGATGTCGACGTAACCTTCACTGAGCACACGCTTGAAATCCCAGCGTGAGAACAGCCGCTCGCCCAGGGCAATCGGGGTGCTGGTCAAAGGCGCCAGTTCCTTGAGCGCTTCGTAGTTTTCGCTGAGCACCGGTTCTTCGATAAACATCAGCTTGTACGGGTCCAGCTCTTTCATCAGCACCTTGGCCATGGGCTTGTGTACGCGGCCATGGAAGTCCACGCCAATGCCGACATTCGGGCCGACCGCGTCGCGCACGGCGGCCACGTTGGCCAGGGCCTGGTCGACCTTGTCGAAGGTGTCGAGAAATTGCAGCTCCTCGGTGCCATTCATCTTCACCGCCGTAAACCCCCGGGCCACGGCTTCCTTGGCCGCACGGGCGGTGTCGGCCGGGCGGTCGCCGCCGATCCACGAGTAGACGCGGATCTTGTCCCGCACCTGGCCGCCCAGCAGGTCGCTGACCGACACGCCGAGGGCCTTGCCCTTGATGTCCCACAACGCCTGGTCGATCCCGGCCAGGGCGCTCATATGAATCGCGCCGCCCCGGTAGAAGCCGCCGCGATACAGCACGGTCCAGATATCTTCGATATTGCGTGGGTCTTTGCCGATCAAGTAGTCGGACAATTCCTCGACCGCCGCCGCCACGGTGTGGGCGCGGCCTTCAACCACGGGCTCGCCCCAACCGGTTACACCCTGGTCGGTTTCCACTTTGAGGAAGCACCAGCGCGGCGGCACGATAAAGGTGGTCAGTTTGGTGATTTTCATCTTCTTATCTCTCTTGTCGGATGCGGCGCCTGAGGCGCCAGGCACACTCAGTTCAAGGCATTCCAGGCAGCGACATACGCCTGGGCACGGCTCGCCACCTGCTCGACCGTCATGCCGGGCTTGAACAGCCCGGAGCCCAGGCCAAAGCCCTTGACCCCGGCGTCGACGAACACTTGCATGTTGTCCGGGGTAATCCCGCCCACCGGCAGCAGGACCGTGCCGGCCGGCAACACCGCCAGCCAGGCCTTGACCACCGCCGGGCCCATTTGCTCGGCCGGGAACAGCTTGAGCACATCGGCCCCTTCGGCCAGGGCGGCGAAGGCTTCGGTGGGCGTCGCGACCCCGGGCGACAGGTACAGGCCCGCAGCTTTTGCGGCACGCAGCACCTTGGCATCGCTGTGGGGCATGACGATCACCTGGCCACCCGCCGCCTTCACCCGCTCCACCTGCTCGGGCGTCAGCACGGTGCCAGCGCCGATCAGGCAGTCGGCGGGCAACGTCTCACGCAGGGTGCGGATGCTGGTGTAGGGATCTGGCGAATTGAGCGGCACTTCGATCACCCGGAACCCGGCCTGGTACAGCACCTGGCCGACAGCGCCAGCCTCATCCGGGCGCAGGCCCCGCAGGATCGCGATCAAACCGTTGTGTGTGAGTGCTTGCTTGAGCATGTCAGGCCTCGATTGCAGGTTGAATGAGCCCGGCGGCCAGCGCCAGTTGCCACAGGCCGCGCTCGGTCGCTGCTTGCGCGAGGCTGACGTGGTGCAAACCACACAGGGCGAGGGCACGTTGGTAGCGGGCGCAGAGGGCGGCGGCGCCCACCAGGATGATCGGCGTGTGGCGCGCACGGTCGGGCAAGCCGGCCAGTTCATGGCCGATCAGCAGGCCGGACAGGTAGTCGGGCTGCTGCTCAGGAGTCAGTTCTGCGGTCAACCCCAGGGTGCGCGCGCTGAACAGGGTCGACAGCACACCGCGCCGGCCATCCTCTGAAAGTGCCACGCGCACACCCCGGTCAAAGGCGTCGGCCTGAAACTGCCCGGCGATCTTTTGCGTACGCCCCAGAATGCTGTGCGTGCTCAGCACCGCGAACAGTTCGCCGGTCATGAAGGTGTCGAAGTGGGTGATGCGGCCTGCGACCACCTCGACCCATTTGGAATGGCTGCCGGGCAGGCCGATCAATAATTCAGCGCTGGCTGGCAGGCTTTGCAGCACGCCGAGCACCTGGGTTTCTTCACCGCGCATCACGTTGGGTAAACCGACCTGCTCGATCACACCGGGCACGATATGCACATCCACACCGCGCAAACTGCGCACCTTGTGCAGCGCCAAGCCCAGGCTGGCGACGTCAACCGGCGTCTTGCGATAGGCCGCCTCACCCCACCCCTGGGCGCTGCCGACCATGCCGCAGGCTATCACCGGCAGCTCGGGCTGGGCGTCGAGCCAGTCGCCGCACGCGGTATCAAAGGCCAGCTCAAACCCATCGCTGCAATGAACACCACCGATCAATCGCGGTGCACTGGGCAAATGCATGATCCCCGACGCCAGCGAGCGCTGTTCGAGGACCTGGCCACCTGGGCCGAGCTTATAGGCACGAAGGGAACTGGTTCCCCAATCGAGCGCGATCAATTGCGCCGGCATCGCTTCACCTGGAATGTGGCAGATGGCCGACTATAAACCTAAGGCTGAAAATATCTCAATATATAAATATCAATCCCATATAGTGGAACAACCCAGAAAAAATCCCCACGTCCCTGTGCTGTTCTTCGCACCAGAACGTGAGGACTTAACTGACAGCAACTGGTTAAAAAATCGACAAATCCAACGGCCGCATGGCGCCCATCCAGATCGCATAGTCGGTGTGATCCTTCAGGTCATCGCCGGTATCCGGGTGCAGAAACACCACCAACCCGTTGCGGTTGAGCGCCAGCCACGGCAGCGCCACGCCGATGTACTCGGGGTCGAACGCCAGCTGGCAGCTCCAGTCCGGATGCGGGCCCACCGGGCGCTCGTGCATGCGCCCCATGCGCACCGGGAAGATGGCCGCCGCGTCTTCGCAGAGCTTGCGCGCCTGGTCGAGGGTGCTGGCGTCGAAGTAGATATGGGCGTGGTAGCCCTTGATACGTTGCATGACTGGCTCCGGACTCGTTGATCGGCCGATCCTAGACCGCAATCGACGGCAGGGCCAGCCCGGCCAGGGACTGCGCGCTGCTGGCCTGCTCGGCCGCCAGCCAGTCGACAAACCGTTCGATCAACTGCCCGCGCCGTTTGCGCTGGGGCAACACCACGTAATAACCAAAGCGCGAGATCACCGTGTCGCCAATCGGCCGGCACAGCCATTTCTGCTCCAGCAGGTTATCCACCAGATGGCGCCAGCCGATGGCCACGCCCTGGCCGGCAATCGCCGCCTGGATCAACAGGGTGTAATTGTCGAAACGCAGCAGGCCGGGGGTCGGTGCGGCGGTGATGCCCAGTTCGCGAAACACCCCGTTCCAGTCGAACCACTGGCTGTTTTCCTGGCGCAGGTGCAATAGCGGCAGCTCCTGCAGGCTTTCTAGCGACAGCGGCGCGGCGCGGCCCTTGAGCAGTTGCGGGCTGCACACCGGGAACACTTCCTCGTTGAACAACCACTGGCTGTGGCCCTGGCGAAAACGCCCATCGCCAAACAACACCGCCACATCGATGTCACTGCGCAAGGCCGCGTGGTTGCGCTCGCTGGTGACCAGGCTCACATCCACTTGCGGGTTGGCCTCATGAAAACGATGCAGTCGCGGCATCAGCCAGTAGGCGGCAAAGGCGAAGTCGGTCGCCACTTGCAACACTTCGTGCTGGTCCTGCTCCGTGATTAGCCCCAGGCCCGCATCAATGCTCTGCAATCCGGCCTGGACGTGCACGAACAACAGCAGGCCCGCGTCAGTCAATTCGATGCCGCGGTAGATACGGTCGAACAGGCGTACTGCCAGCTGTTCTTCCAGGCGCTTGATCTGCTGGCTGACGGCCGGCTGGGTGGTGCCCAGCTCCATCGCAGCCGCTGTAAAGCTGCGATGACGGGCGGCGGCTTCAAAGGCGCGCAACAGATCCAGCGACAGGTTTCCCAGGGCTTTATACATAAGCGGTGCTTATCCTAGACATTGCTTTTCATGGGCTTTACCACGGTTTCCATGGCCTGCATGCTCAATCGCATAAACACTGACTATGGAATGCCGAGAGACCATGAAGCGCAAGAACATTCTTTTCATCATGGCCGATCAAATGGCCGCGCCGTTGCTTCCGTTCTACGGCCCTTCGCCGCTCAAACTGCCCAACCTCAGCCGCCTGGCCGCACAAGGTGTGGTGTTCGACGCCGCGTACTGCAACAGCCCGCTGTGTGCGCCGTCGCGTTTTACCCTGGTCAGCGGCCAGTTGCCGAGCAAGATCGGCGCCTACGACAACGCGGCGGATTTCCCCGCCGATGTACCGACCTATGCCCACTACCTGCGCCGCCTCGGCTACCGCACGGCGCTGTCGGGCAAGATGCACTTTTGCGGGCCGGACCAGTTGCACGGCTATGAAGAGCGCCTCACCAGCGATATCTACCCCGCCGACTACGGCTGGGCGGTGAACTGGGATGAGCCCGACGTGCGCCCCACCTGGTATCACAACATGTCGTCGGTGCTGCAAGCCGGCCCGTGTGTGCGCACCAACCAGCTGGATTTCGACGAAGAGGTGGTGTTCAAGGCCCAGCAGTACCTGTTCGACCATATTCGCGAGGACGGCGACCAGCCATTCTGCCTCACGGTTTCCATGACTCACCCCCACGACCCGTACACCATTCCCAAACCGTTCTGGGATCTGTACGACGACAATGACATCCCAATGCCTACAACGCCGGCCCAGGCCGACCTGGACCCGCATTCCCAGCGCCTGCTCAAGGTCTACGACCTGTGGGACAAGCCGCTGCCTGTGGATAAGATCCGCGATGCGCGGCGCGCTTACTTCGGAGCGTGCAGCTACATTGACAGCAACGTCGGCAAACTCCTGCAAACCCTGCAGGACACAGGCCTGGCCGAGGACACCATCATCGTGTTCTCCGGCGACCACGGCGACATGCTCGGCGAGCGGGGGCTCTGGTACAAAATGCACTGGTTTGAAATGGCCGCGCGGGTGCCGCTGCTGGTCAGTGCACCGGGGCAATTCAAGGCCGGGCGGGTGAGTGCGGCGGTGTCCACCGCCGACCTTCTGCCGACCCTGGTGGAGCTGGCCGGCGGCGAGCTGGACCCCAACCTACCGCTGGACGGCCGCTCACTGGTCCCGCACTTGCAAGGGCAGGGCGGGCATGACGAGGTGTTCGGCGAGTACATGGCCGAAGGCACTATCGGCCCATTGATGATGATTCGCCGGGAGGCCTACAAATTCATCTACAGCGAGGACGATCCTTGCCTACTGTTTGATGTGCACCACGACCCACGTGAGCAAGAAGAACTCAGTCAGTCGCCGGCCCATCGTGCGTTGTTCGAGGCGTTCCTGGCCGAAGCGCGGGCCAAGTGGGACATGCCGGCGATCCACCAGCAAGTGCTCGCCAGCCAACGCCGTCGGCGCCTGGTATGCGAGGCGCTGGCGGTGGGCAAACTCAAGAGCTGGGATCACCAGCCGCTGGTAGACGCCAGCCAGCAGTACATGCGCAACCATATCGACCTCGACGATCTGGAGCGCAAGGCCCGTTATCCACAACCCTGCCAAAACCAATAAATCAGTGAGGGGAAGGCCATGCAAAAGTTATCCACAATCGTGAGTGCAGTGTTGTTGCTCAGTGCCACCCATGCGTATGCCGACACCCGTTGCGAGACGGTAAAGATGGCCGACCCCGGCTGGAGCGACATTGCCGCCACCAATGCCATCGCCGGTGTTTTGCTCAGCGGCATGGGCTACAAGGCCAAGATCGATACCCTGGCGGTGCCGATCACGTTTGGCGGGCTCAAGGACGGCCAGGTGGATGTGTTTCTGGGCAACTGGATGCCGGCGCAGCAGGGCTTCTATGACAAGTTCGTGGCCAATGGCGATGTGGTGCAACTGGCGAAAAACCTCGAGGGCACCCAGTTCACCCTCGCGGTGCCGGACTATGTGTGGGAGGCCGGTGTGCGTGACTTTGCCGACCTGAACAAATTTGCCGACAAGTTCGACAAAAAGATCTACGGCATCGGCTCCGGCGCGCCGGCCAACCTGTCGCTGCAGGAGATCATCAAGAAAAACGACTTCGACCTCGGCCAGTGGAAGCTGATCGAATCCAGCGAACAGGCGATGCTCGCCGAAGTGTCCAGGGCGGTGAAGCGCGAGCGTTTCGTCACCTTCCT
This sequence comes from Pseudomonas sp. WS 5010, assembly GCF_012985565.1. Taxonomy (NCBI): domain Bacteria; kingdom Pseudomonadati; phylum Pseudomonadota; class Gammaproteobacteria; order Pseudomonadales; family Pseudomonadaceae; genus Pseudomonas; species Pseudomonas sp. WS 5010. The sequence goes on from NZ_JAAQWQ010000004.1 coordinate 88,376, forward strand.
GGGCTGGACACCGCACCCGATGAACGTGCAGTTGAAGATGCGTTACCTCAAGGGCGGCGAAAAATACTTCGGCGACACCGGCAATGTGTACACCCTGACCCGCAAAGGTTATGCACAGGCCTGCCCGAATGTGGCCAGACTGCTGACCAACCTTACGTTTACCCAGGATATGGAAAACAGCATCATGGCCGAGGTGGTGAACAACAAGGTCAGCAATGCTGACGCGGCGAAGGCATGGATCAAGGCCAATCCGGCGGTTTTGGACAAGTGGCTGGAGGGGGTTGAAACCCTCAATGGCCAGGATGCATTGGCGGCGGTCAAAGCCAAACTCTAAATATTGCCCTGATTCCTACAGGTCTTCCTATCACCCTGTAGGAGCCGGCTTGCCGGCGAAGAATTCGAAAACGCCGCGTTTTTTCAGGCAACCCGCGTTATCGTTATCCATCTTCGCGAGCAAGCTCGCTCCTACAGTATTTCGAGCGATCCATGTCCCGGCCCCACACTCTGCTCCCATTCCTGCGCTGGCTGCCACGCCAGACCCGCGCCAGCGTCGGCCGGGATGCGCTGGTCGGCCTCAGCGGCGCGGTGCTGGCCTTGCCGCAATCGATCGCCTACGCCCTGATCGCCGGCCTGCCCCCCGAATACGGCCTGTATGCGGCGATCATCCCGGTGCTGATTGCCTGCCTGTGGGGTTCGTCCTGGCATTTGATCTGCGGCCCGACGGCGGCAATTTCCATCGTGCTCTACGCCAGCATCAGCCCGCTGGCGGTGCCTGGCTCCCAGGACTACATCACCCTGATCCTGCTGCTGACCTTGCTCGCCGGCGTATTCCAATGGCTGTTGGGCATGTTGCGCTTTGGCGCGCTGGTCAATTTCGTCTCCCATTCCGTCGTCCTCGGCTTCACCCTCGGCGCGGCGGTGGTCATCGCCCTGGGCCAGTTGCCCAACCTGCTGGGGCTCGACCTGCCCAGCCAGGCCACGGCCATCAACAGCCTGCTGGCGCTGATCGACCATGGTGGCGAGTGGGATCGTCCGTCACTGGCCCTTGGCCTGGGCACCTTGCTGGTGGGCGCGCTGCTTAAATACTGCGTGCCGCGCTGGCCAAGCCTGTTGATTGCCCTGGCAGTAGGCAGCCTGGCGGCGTGGGCGTGGCCGGCGATGTTCGGGCATGTGGCGCGGGTCAGCTCATTTGTTGGCCAACTGCCGCCGTTCAGCCCGTTGCCGCTGGACCTGGACATGGTCCTGCGCCTGCTACCCAGCGCCGTGGCGGTGGGCATGCTGGGGCTGGTGACCAGCCTGTCGATTGCCCGCTCGCTGTCGGCGCGCTCGCAACAGTTGCTCGACGCCAACCAGGAAGTACGCGCCCAGGGTTTATCCAATATCGTCGGCGGATTTTTCTCCGGCTACCTGTCGGCCGGATCCTTCACCCGCTCGGGCCTGAGTTACGAGGCGGGCGCCTGTTCGCCGCTGGCGGGGGTGTTTTCGGCGTTGTGGGTCGCACTGTTTGCGCTGTTTGGTGCGGCGGTGATTGCGCACATCCCGATCCCGAGCATGGCCGCCAGCATCCTGCTGATCTGCTGGGGCCTGGTGGATCATCGGGGCATCCGCGCGCTGTGGCGGGTCAGCCGTGCAGAGTGTGTGGTGATGGGCCTGACGTGCCTGGCCACCTTGCTGCTGGAGCTGCAAACGGCGATCTATGCCGGGGTGCTGGCATCGCTGTTCTTCTACCTCAAGCGCACCTCGCAGCCACGGGTGCAGCAATGGCGCGATGGGGACGACGATGTGCTGCGGGTCGGTGGCTCGATCTTCTTTGGCGCCAGCCATTACCTGCAAATGCGCTTGCAGCGCCTGCAAGGCCAGCGGGTGGTGATCGAGGCGCAGCAGATCAACTTTATCGACTATTCCGGGGTGGAGATGCTGCACCAGGAAGCGCGACGGTTGCAGGGGTTGGGACGCAGCCTGACGCTGCGCCGGGCGCGGCCGCAAGTGGTGGAGGAGTTGAGGAAGCTGGAAGGGGCGGACAAATGCCCGATCCTTTTCGAAGACTGACACGGTCAAAACCTGTAGGAGCTGGCTTGCCTGCGATAGCGGTGTATCAGTGGCGCATCCGGCGCTGACCCAGCGCTATCGCAGGCAAGCCAGCTCCTACATTTGACCTTCAGTGGCCTGCCAACTGCCGACGTAACTCGGCCAGCACCGGCGCCGAATCCGGCCGTACACCGCGCCACAGGTAGAAGGCTTCCGCCGCCTGCTCCACCAGCATGCCCAAGCCATCCATCGCCACCGCCGCAGCGTGTTCAGTGGCCCAGCGGCAGAAGGCGGTCGGCTCCTTGGCGTACATCATGTCGTAGCAAAAGGTCTTGCCCGGTTCAATCAGGCTGCTGGCAATCGGCGGTACATCGCCTGACAGGCTCGCGGAGGTGGCGTTGATGATCAGGTCCACCGGTTCACTCAGCCAGTCGAAACCGCTGGCGGAGACCGGCCCCAGGTCATCGAACAGTTCGGCCAGCCGCTCGGCCTTTTCCACGGTGCGGTTGGCGATGATCAGCGAGGCGGGCTGTTGCGCCAGCAGTGGCTCCAGTGCACCGCGCACTGCGCCGCCGGCACCGAGCAGCAGGATGCGCTTGCCGGCCAGGCTCAGGCCGGCGTTGACGGTCAAGTCGCGCACCAGGCCGGCGCCATCGGTGTTATCACCCAGCAGGCTGCCATCGGCCAGCTTGCTCAGGGTGTTCACCGCGCCTGCGCGTTGCGCGCGCTCGGTCAGGGCATCGGCCAGGCGGTAGGCCTCTTCCTTGAAGGGAACGGTGACGTTGGCACCGCGCCCATGCAGGAAAAATTCCTGAGCACAGCCGGTGAAATCCTCGAGCGGCGCCAGCAGGGTGCTGTAGTCCAGCGCCTGGCCGGTCTGCTCGGCAAACAGGCGATGGATCAGCGGCGATTTGCTGTGGCCGATAGGGTTGCCGAACACCACATAACGATCCATCAGCTGGCCACCTGGGGCGCAGCAAGGCCGAGCCAGTCACGGTCTTGCAGGAAGTAGTCGGTCAGGCGCGCTTCTTCGCTGCCGGCAGCGGCCTTCCAGTCATAGCTCCAGCGCACTTGCGGGGGCAACGACATCAGGATCGACTCGGTACGCCCGCCCGATTGCAGGCCAAACAGCGTGCCACGGTCATAAACCAGGTTGAATTCCACGTAGCGCCCACGGCGAAACTCCTGGAACTGGCGTTGCTGCTCGGTATAAGCCATTGCCTGGCGGCGCTGGACGATCGGCAGGTAAGCGTCGATGTAGGCGTCGCCAATCGCTCGGATAAAGGCGAAGCAGGTGTCGAAGTCCCACTCGTTCAAATCATCGAAGAACAGGCCGCCAATACCCCGGGGCTCGTTGCGATGCTTGATATGGAAGTAGCTGTCGCACCAAGCCTTGTAGCGCGGGTAAACGTCCGCGCCAAAGGGCGCGCAGGCCTGCTCGGCCACGCGGTGCCAGTGGATGCAGTCTTCTTCGTTGGCGTAGTAGGGCGTCAGGTCGAAGCCGCCCCCGAACCACCACACCGGCTCTTCACCGTCTTTCTCGGCGATGAAAAATCGCACGTTGGCGTGGGACGTTGGCACATGGGGGTTATGCGGGTGGATCACCAGCGACACGCCGAGGGCTTCAAAACCACGACCGGCGAGCTCCGGGCGGTGGGCACTGGCGGACGGTGGGAGGCCGCTGCCAAAGACGTGGGAAAAGTTGACGCCGCCTTTCTCGATCACGGTCCCGTTCTCGATCACCCGCGTGCGGCCACCGCCACCAGCTGGGCGGGTCCAGGCGTCTTCGATAAAGCGTGTATACGCCTCGAAGGTTTCCAGGGCACTGCAAATGCGGTCTTGCAGGTCGAGCAGGTAGGCTTTTACAGCCTCGGTGCGGGTAGTCATGGCATCACCTTGAATCGGGCAAAGCTACGCGAGGCCATTGGGCGTCGGCGGCAAAGGGGCGCACAGGATACCACCGCGCCGGGCACTGCCACAGTTGACGAAGGTCAAGCATAGGAGTCCGATAGGAGCCTTTCGCGAAACAGACTTGAGGACAGAACAGATGGCCAAACGTATCCAGTTCAGCGCCCATGGCGGCCCCGAAGTACTTGAGTATGTGGACTACACACCCGTGGAGCCCGGCCCACAGCAGGTTCGGGTGCGGAACAAGGCCATTGGCCTGAACTTCATCGACACCTATTACCGCAGCGGTCTGTATGCACCGCCAGCCTTGCCCTCGGGCCTGGGCGCGGAGGGCGCTGGCGTGGTGGATGCGGTGGGCAGCGCAGTCACTCAATTCAAGGTCGGCGACCGCGTGGCCTACGGCAGCGGCCCGCTGGGTGCCTACAGCGAACTGCATGTGTTGCCAGCGGCCAACCTGGTGCACCTGCCGGACGCGATCAGCTTCGAACAAGCGGCTGGCGCCATGCTCAAGGGCCTGACCGTGCAGTACCTGCTGCGCCAGACCTATGAGTTGCAAGGCGGTGAAACCATCCTGTTCCACGCCGCTGCAGGTGGCGTCGGTTCCCTGGCCTGCCAATGGGCCAAGGCCCTGGGCGTGAAGCTGATCGGTACGGTCAGTTCGCCGGAAAAAGCCGCCCTGGCCAAATCCCTCGGCGCCTGGGAAACCATCGACTACAGCCAGGAAAATGTCCCACAGCGGGTGCTGGAACTGACCGACGGCAAAAAATGCCCGGTGGTGTACGACGGTGTCGGCAAGGACACCTGGCTCGCCTCGCTGGACAGCGTGGCGCCCCGTGGCCTGCTGGTGAGTTTTGGCAATGCCTCGGGCGCGGTGGACGGGGTGAACCTGGGGATTCTGGCGGCGAAAGGCTCGCTGTACGTGACCCGGCCGACGCTGGCGACCTACGCCAACAATCCGCAGAACCTGCAGGCCATGGCCGATGACCTGTTTGGCATGATCGCAAGCGGCAAGGTGCGCATTGATATCAACCAGCGCTTTTCGTTGGCGGATGCGGCGAAGGCGCAGGTGGAGTTGTCGGGGCGGCGGACGACGGGGTCGACCATTCTGTTGCCTTGAGATCTCGGTGGTTTGGCAGACCGCTATCGCGGGCAAGCCCGCTCCCACATTCGACCGATTTCCAGCATGGGAATGCGCTCGAATGTGGGAGCGGGCTTGCTCGCGATGGCCACGCCTGGGTCTCAGGACGGGCGCCGAACCTCGCCCGTCGCCAGGTCCCGAATCAAACTCGGGTTCTTGCGCCCACCCAGGCTACCGCCCAGCACCAAATCCACCTGCCCACGGAAATACTGCTCCACCCGGATCCGCGTGCGCGCTGCCGGCCGGCCTTGCGGGTTGGCCGAGGTGGAAATCAACGGGCCCACCAATGCACACAAATCCCGCACCAGCGGATGATCACTGACCCGCAATGCCACGGTGTCGTGCTTGCCGGTAATCCACTCAGGCAGCAGGTCCTGATGGGGCACCAGCCAGGTATTGGGTCCCGGCCAGGTACTGGCCATGCGGTCGATCCAGGTGTCCGGGAAGTCTTCGAACAGAAAATCGAACTGCCGGATATTGTCGGCGACCAGGATCAAGCCCTTGTCCACCGAGCGGCCCTTGATCGCCAGCAAGCGCTCCACCGCCTCTTCGTTCCACGGGTCGCAGCCCAGGCCCCACACCGCCTCGGTCGGATAGGCAATCACCGCGCCTGCGCGAATTTCTCGTGCGGCTTCTTGCACACGCCACCTGTTGACCATTACTCACTCTCCGGACTAAAGCTCTGCGCAGTTTACCGATCTTCGTTACAAAACCTAACTGCGCGCGAGCCAGCGGCCACTTTCGCAGATCACCCGGCCTTCCAGCTCCAGTTCGGTGAGGCTCGCCAACACCTGGGACAGGCTCTGCCCGCTGGCGATGGCCAGGCCTTCGCTGGTGTGGGGCGCGGCGTGCAGCAACGCCAGCAGCGGATGGGTCACCGGCACCGGCGCGGGCCGCGACAACGCCTGCCAGCCGCGCAGCCCCTCCAGGATGTGCTCGATGGTCTCCACCAGCACCGCCCCCTCACGGATCAGTTGGTGACAACCCCTGGCCCCCGGGTGATGAATCGACCCCGGTATGGCGTACACCTCGCGGCCCTGCTCGGCCGCCAGCCGCGCGGTGATCAGCGAACCGCTGGCCACGCTGGCTTCCACCACCAGCACGCCCAGGGACAGGCCACTGATGATGCGGTTGCGTCGCGGGAAGTTGCCGGCCTGGGGCCCGGCGTCCAGCGGGAACTCGGAAACCACCGCGCTGCCCTGGGCAATCATCGCCTCGGCGAGCCGGCGGTGGCGCTGTGGATAAAAATTTTCCAGGCCGGTGCCCAACACCCCGATTGTCTGCCCCCCGACATCTAATGCCGCCTGGTGCGCCGCCCCATCGATGCCCAGGGCCAGGCCGCTGGTGATCACAAAACCGGCGCCCGCCAGGCTGCGGGAAAAGGCCGCCGCCGTATCCATTCCGGGTCGGGAAGCACGGCGGCTGCCGACCATGGCCAGCTGCGGTTTTTCCAGGATGGCGGGATTGCCGGCGACGAATAACAAGGGTGGCGCATCGCCCAACTCGGCCAGCAGGGCCGGGTAGTCGGGCTGGTCCCACATCAGCAAATGTTGGGCCGGATGCTCAAGCCAAGCCAATGCGACGCTGGCGCCATCACGCACTTGCACGCTGCGCCGGGCTTCGGCGCAGGCGGCCGGCAACCCCAGGGAGCGCCAGGCACTGGCCGGTGCGCCGATGGCTTTCGAGGCGCAACCAAAGGCCTCGATCAACGTCTTGAAACGCCTGGGCCCCAGCTCCGGCATGCGGTGCAAACGCAGGCGGGCTTCGAGCTCGGCAGGGGAAATATCTGCAGTAGGGATTGCTGACATATGATCATCCTTGATCAGGAACAAGCTGTGGATAACTCTGTTGGTAACTTATTTAGCAGGCTAATTATTGCAACTGGTTATTGCCGCCCAACCTGGCGCCCCGTTTTGAAGACGAGTAGCGATTTCCTCATGGGGGCAATCTCCTTTATTATGTCGGTTCGCGTGAAATGCCTTGGCCTTCGCGGCCTGCGAGCGTTTCACACCGGCCGTGCGGGGTGTCCCGAGGCCGATTTGCCTTTACCTCACATGTGCAGCAATTACGCTTATGGCTATTTTGAACATCCTCGAATTCCCGGACTCGCGCCTGCGCACTATCGCCAAACCGGTGGCCGTAGTGGACGACAAGGTTCGTCAGCTGGTCGATGACATGTTTGAAACAATGTATGAAGCCCCGGGCATCGGCCTCGCCGCCACCCAGGTCAACGTGCACCTGCGCGTGGTGGTCATGGACCTGTCCGAAGACCGCAGCGAACCGATGGTGTACATCAACCCGGAATTCGAGCCGCTGACCGACGAGATGGGCGAATACCAGGAAGGCTGCCTGTCGGTGCCGGAGTTCTACGAGAACGTCGAACGCCCACTGCGCGTCAAGATCAAGGCCCTGGACCGCGACGGAAAGCCATTCGAGCTGATTGCCGAAGGCCTGCTGGCGGTGTGCATCCAGCACGAGTGCGACCACCTCAACGGCAAGCTGTTTGTCGATTACCTGTCCACGCTCAAACGCGACCGGATCAAGAAGAAACTGGAAAAGAAGCATCGCCAGCAAGCTTGATTCCCTTCTTTCAAAGGCTTGCTCCGGCAAGCCTTTTTCTTTTGTGAGACGTTTCCCATGACCGAGCCACTGCGCATCGTTTTTGCCGGCACCCCTGAATTTGCCGCCGAACACCTCAAGGCCCTGCTTGCCAGCCCTTATGAAATCGTCGCGGTGTACACCCAGCCGGATCGCCCGGCCGGCCGTGGGCAAAAACTGATGCCCAGCCCGGTCAAGCAACTGGCGCTGGAAAACGGCATCGTCGTGCTGCAACCGCCGACCCTGCGCAATGCCGAGGCCCAGGCTGAACTGGCAGCACTGCAGCCGGACCTGCTGGTGGTGGTGGCCTACGGCCTGATCCTCCCCCAAGCAGTGCTGGATATCCCGCGCCTGGGTTGCATCAACAGCCACGCCTCGCTGCTGCCGCGCTGGCGCGGTGCGGCGCCGATCCAGCGCGCGGTGCAAGCCGGTGACGCACAAAGCGGCGTGACCGTGATGCGCATGGAAGCTGGCCTGGACACCGGGCCGATGCTGCTCAAGGTCACCACGCCCATCACCGCCCAAGACACCGGCGGCAGCCTGCACGACCGCCTGGCCGAGATGGGCCCGCCAGCGGTGGTCGAGGCGATTGCCGGCCTCGCGGCTGGCACCTTGCACGGTGAAGCGCAGGACGACAGCCTCGCCACCTACGCCCACAAGCTGAACAAGGACGAAGCGCGCATCGACTGGAGCCGCCCGGCCGTGGAACTGGAGCGCCTGATACGTGCCTTCAACCCGTGGCCGATCTGCCACAGCACACTCAATGGCGAAGCCTTGAAAGTCCTCGCCGCCACCCTGGCCGACGGCAGCGGCGCCCCCGGTGAAATCATCGGCGCCAGCAAGGAAGGCCTGCTGGTGGCCTGCGGCGAACAGGCACTGTGTCTGACTCGTCTGCAATTGCCCGGCGGCAAGGCGCTGAACTTCAGCGACTTGTTCAACAGCCGTCGTGAGAAATTTGCCCCCGGCATCATCCTTGGAGTGGACGCTTGATGAACCCGCGTTTGGCCGCCGCCAAGGCCCTGGCCGCCGTGCTCAATGGCAAGGCTTCCCTGAACAGCTCGTTGCCGGTGCAACTGGATAAAGTCGAAGACCGCGATCGCGGCTTCACTCAGGACCTGGCCTTTGGCACCGCCCGCTGGCAGCCGCGTCTGTCGGCGCTGGCGGCCAAGTTGCTGCAAAAGCCGTTCAAGGCCGCCGATGCCGACGTCGAGGCGCTGCTGCTGGTGGGCCTCTACCAGTTGCTCTACAGCCGCGTGCCGGCCCACGCCGCCATCGGCGAAACCGTGGGGTGCGCCGACAAGCTGAAAAAGCCCTGGGCCAAGGCCTTGCTCAACGCCGTGCTGCGCCGTGCCCAGCGCGAAAGCGAGGGGTTGCTGGCCGAGCTCGAACACGACCCGGTAGTGCGCACCGCGCACCCGCGCTGGCTGCAAAAATCCCTCAAGGCATTCTGGCCAGAGCAGTGGGAAGCCATCTGTGCCGCCAACAATGCCCACCCGCCGATGATTCTGCGGGTCAATCGCCGCCATCACAGCCGCGATGCCTATCTCCAATTACTGGCAGAGGCCGGCATCAATGCCAGCGCCTGCGTGTACAGTCAGGACGGCATCGTGCTGGAGACCGCAGGTGATGTGCGCAGCCTGCCAGGCTTTGCCGAAGGCTGGATCAGCGTGCAGGACGAAGCCGCGCAACTGGCCGCCGACCTGCTCGACCTGGCACCGGGCCAGCGGGTGCTGGACGCCTGCTGCGCCCCAGGCGGCAAGACCTGCCACATCATGGAAGTGCAGCCGGGCCTGGCCGGCGTCGTCGCCGTCGACCTGGAAGCCAAGCGCCTGGTGCGCGTGCGCGAAAATCTCGCGCGCCTGGGCCTGGACGCCGAGCTGATTGCCGCCGATGGGCGCGACACCGCCGCCTGGTGGGATGGCAAGCCGTTCCAGCGCATCCTGCTGGACGCGCCGTGTTCCGCCACCGGTGTGATCCGCCGTCACCCGGATATCAAGCTCACCCGCCAACCCGACGACATCGCCGCCCTGGCTGTGCTGCAAGGCGAGTTGCTGGACGCGCTGTGGCCGACGCTGGAGGTCGGTGGCATCCTGCTCTACGCCACCTGCTCGACCTTGCCGACCGAAAACACCGACGTGATCGAAGCCTTCCTCGCCCGCACCAGCGGCGCGCGGGAGTTGGACATTGCCACTACCGCCGGCATCAAGCAGCCCCACGGCCGCCAGTTGCTGGCGCAGGAAGGCGGGCACGATGGCTTCTATTACGCCAAGCTGATCAAGATTGCCGCTGCACGCGGTTGAATGGTTTTTAAGGGAGTGACCGGATGAAGATCATCATCCTTGGCGCAGGGCAGGTCGGCGGTACGCTGGCTGAGCATTTGGCCAGTGAAGCCAACGACATTACCGTGGTCGACACCGACGCCGAACGCCTGCGCGGCCTGGGCGATCGCCTGGATATCCGTACGGTCCAGGGCCGTGCCTCGTTCCCCACCGTGCTGCGCCAGGCCGGCGCCGACGATGCCGACATGCTGGTGGCGGTGACCAACAGTGACGAGACCAATATGGTCGCCTGCCAGGTCGCCCACACCCTGTTCCACACCCCGACCAAGATCGCCCGGGTGCGTGAAGCGGCCTACCTGACCCGCGCCGGCCTGTTCGACAACGACGCGATTCCGGTGGACGTGCTGATCAGCCCCGAGCAAGTGGTTACCCACTACATCAAGCGCCTGATCGAAATCCCCGGCGCGCTACAGGTGATCGACTTTGCCGAAGGCAAGGCGCAACTGGTGGCGGTCAAGGCCTACTACGGCGGGCCTCTGGTGGGCCAGCAACTGCGCCAATTGCGCGAACATATGCCGAATGTGGAAACCCGCGTGGCCGCGATTTTCCGTCGCGACCGGCCGATCCTGCCCCAGGGCGACACGGTGATCGAAGCCGACGACGAAGTCTTCTTCATCGCCGCCAAGGCCAATATTCGTGCCGTGATGAGCGAAATGCGCCGGCTCGACGAGAGCTACAAGCGCATCGTCATCGCCGGCGGCGGGCAGATCGGCGAGCGCCTGGCCGAGGCCATCGAAAGCCGCTACCAGGTGAAGATCATCGAGATGAACGCCGCGCGCTGCCGCTACTTGTCCGATACCCTCGACAGCACCGTGGTGCTGCAAGGCAGCGCTTCGGATCGCGACCTGCTGATGGAAGAGAACATCGCTGACGCCGATATCTTCCTGGCCCTGACCAACGACGACGAGGCCAATATCATGTCGTCGCTGCTGGCCAAGCGGCTGGGGGCGAAGAAGGTGATGACCATCATCAACAACCCGGCCTATGTGGACCTGATCCAGGGTGGCGACATCGACATTGCCATCAGCCCGCAATTGGCCACCATCGGTACCCTGCTGGCCCACGTGCGGCGCGGCGATATCGTCAGCGTGCACTCATTGCGCCGGGGGGCGGCGGAAGCCATCGAGGCGATCGCCCACGGTGACTCCAAGTCGAGCAAGGTGATCGGCCGGGCGATCCGCGATATCGGCTTGCCACCGGGCACCACCATTGGCGCGATCATCCGCGATGAAGAAGTGATCATCGCCCATGACGATACGGTGATCGCCACGGGCGACCATGTGATCCTGTTCCTGGTGGATAAAAAACATATCCGCGATGTGGAGAAGCTGTTCCACGTGGGGTTGAGCTTTTTCTGATCTGACGGAGAGACCGACATGCTCGAATCCCTGGAAAAAATGCTCGCCAAGGGTGTGGATAACTCGCTGCTGCGCTTTGGCTTGGGCAAGGGTTACCTGGATTTGAAGGACAACGCCAAGGCAGCCGAGCATTTAGGCAAGTGCGTCGGGTTTGATCCGAAGTATTCGGCGGCGTGGAAGCTGTTGGGCAAGGCGCATACTGCGCTGGGCGATAAAAGCGCGGCACGCCAGGCATGGGAGCAGGGGATTGCAGCGGCCCAGGCCCATGGCGACAAGCAGGCCGAGAAAGAGATGGCCGTATTCCTGAAAAAACTCGATCGCCAAGCCTGAGGCACCCCCTGTGGGAGCTGGCTTGCCTGCGATGCGGGCGACTCGGTCTCTCAGTGACACCGAGGCGATGCTATCGCAGGCAAGCCAGCTCCTACATTTGATCTTTGTTGCTTGCAGAGCCGGGTGTATCAGTACCAACGCGCCTCGCCCGGCGGGCGTTTCTTGAAGCGCTTCATGCTCCACATGTACTGGCTCGGGTAGGCGCCGACATAACGCTCCACCACCTTGCTCATCGCCGCGCAGGACGTGGCCGTGTCGGTGCTGTACATGTCTTCTGGCGCCGCTTCCAGGATCACTTTGTAACCCGAGCCGTCCGGCAGCCGCAGGGCATGCAGGAACACGCCCACCGCCTTATGGCCGGCGAGCATATTCGGCACGAACTTGCTGGTCAGCGCCTGGGTGGCGAAGAACGGTACGAAGATCCCGGCCGATTCTGCCGGCTCCGGGTCAGCGGGAATCCCCACCTGGCCGCCCTTGCGCACTTCCTTGATGACGCTGAGGATGCCCTCTTTGGTCGACGCCGCCACCCGGTTGCCCAACTGCACGCGTTGCTTGCGCAGCAGGTCATCCACCGCCTTGAGCTTGGGCGGGCGATAGAAAATGATCGGTTTGCACTGGCTGCAATAGAAGTGGTTCAACACTTCCCAGTTGCCCAGGTGGCTGGTGATGCCGACCACGCCTTTGCCCGAGGCCAGGGCTTGCTGCAGCACTTCCAGGCCTTCGACTTCACGTACCAGGTCGATAGAACGCTGGGCCGGCCAGATCCAGGCGCACGCGCTCTCGGTCAGGGACTTGCCGATGTCCATCAGGCTCTGGCCGACCAGGCGCTCGCGCTCGGCCGGGTCCATGTCCGGGAAACACTTGGAGAGGTTGATCCGCACCGTGTCGCGGGAGCGGTTGGGGGTCTTCCACATGATCCAGCCAATCGCCGAACCCACGGCTTGCACGGCGCGCCAGGGCAGCAGGGCAAACAATCGCAGAGCGCCTACCAGCAAGACGCCTTTTAACTTTTCCACAGGTCACTCCTGATCGTGTGTGGTGCGCAAAGCGGCCATTCTACCCGGCGTTGACCAAGTCCGCGTAACGGTCGCAGTCCTGGGTGTGGTCCATGACCATCCCTGAGGCCTGCATGAACGCGTAGCAGATGGTCGGCCCGACGAACGTGAAGCCGGCTTTCTTGAGGGCTTTGCTCATGGCTTCGGCCTCTGGCGTAATCGCCGGGACCTGGCTGCGATCCTTGAAGTGATTGACCTTGGGCACGCCGCCGACAAACGACCAGAGCAACCCCACCGGATCCTCCAGCGCCAGCCAGGCCGCGGCATTGCGCCGGGTGGCATTGAGTTTCAAGCGGTTGCGCACAATGCCTGGGTCGAGCATCAACTGCTCGATCTGGGCATCGCTCAACTGCGCCAGGCGCTTTGGATCAAAACCGAACAAGACCTTTCGATAATGCTCGCGTTTGCGTAAAACGGTGATCCAGGACAGGCCCGCCTGGAACCCTTCGAGCAAAAGCAACTCGAACAAACCCTGCGCATCGCGCAGCGGCGTTCCCCACTCTTGATCGTGATAAGCCATGTACAGCGGATCTTCAGAACACCAAAAGCAGCGTGGCATAAGGCTCCAGGGAGTGGTGGCGGGGCCGAATCGGGTATACTCCCGCCCTTTAAATCGCAGCCCAAGTAACAGGTGAATTTTGTGAGCCAGCCTACGCCAGCCGTGCGTACCTTCCAAGACTTGATCCTCGCCCTCCAGCAATACTGGGCCGAGCAAGGTTGTGTGGTACTTCAGCCCTACGATATGGAAGTAGGCGCCGGCACTTTCCACACCGCAACATTCCTGCGGGCCATCGGCCCGGAAACCTGGAACGCCGCTTATGTGCAGCCCAGTCGTCGCCCGACTGACGGCCGCTACGGCGAAAACCCCAACCGCCTGCAGCACTACTATCAGTTCCAGGTGGTCCTCAAGCCCAACCCGGACAACTTCCAGGAGCTGTACCTGGGTTCGCTGAAACATGTCGGCCTGGACCCACTGGTCCACGACATCCGTTTCGTCGAAGACAACTGGGAATCGCCAACCCTCGGCGCCTGGGGCCTGGGCTGGGAAGTCTGGCTCAACGGCATGGAAGTCACGCAGTTCACCTACTTCCAGCAGGCGGGTGGCATCGAGTGCTACCCGGTGACCGGCGAAATCACCTACGGCCTGGAACGCCTGGCCATGTACCTGCAGGGTGTGGACTCGGTCTACGACCTGGTGTGGGCTGACGGCCCGTTCGGCAAAGTGACGTATGGCGATGTGTTCCACCAGAACGAAGTGGAGCAGTCGACCTACAACTTCGAACACGCCAACGTCGAGAAGCTGTTCGAACTGTTCGACTTCTACGAAAGCGAAGCCAAGCGCCTGATCGAACTGGATCAGCCGCTGCCGTTGCCAAGCTATGAAATGGTCCTGAAGGCATCCCACACCTTCAACCTGCTGGACGCCCGCCGTGCCATCTCGGTAACCGCGCGCCAGCAATACATCCTGCGTGTCCGCACCCTGGCGCGTTCCGTTGCGCAAGCCTACCTGCTGGCTCGCGCCAAGCTGGGCTTCCCGATGGCGACCCCGGATCTGCGTGATGAAGTGTTGGCTAAGCTGGAGGCTGCACAATGAGTGCTCAAGATTTCCTGGTTGAACTGGGTACCGAAGAGCTGCCACCCAAGGCCCTCAACACCCTGGCCGATGCATTTTTGGCCGGCATCGAGAAAGGCCTGCAGACTGCCGGCCTGAAGTTTGAAGCCAAGAAGGTCTACGCCGCGCCACGTCGCCTGGCAGTATTGCTGACCGCGCTGGAAACCCAGCAGCCGGACCGCAACATCAACCTCGACGGCCCGCCACGCCAGGCCGCCTTTGATGCTGAAGGCAACCCGACCCAGGCTGCCCTTGGTTTTGCCAAGAAGTGCGGCGTCGAGCTGAGCGAGATCGACCAGAGCGGCCCGAAACTGCGTTTCAGCCAAGTCATCAAGGGCAAGCCGACCGCCAGCCTGTTGCCGACTATCGTTGAAGATTCTCTCAATGACCTGCCGATCCCCAAGCGCATGCGCTGGGGTGCACGCAAGGAAGAATTCGTACGTCCGACCCAATGGTTGGTGATGCTGCTCGGTGACGAAGTCATCGATTGCACCATCCTCGCCCAGAAGGCCGGTCGTGAGTCCCGTGGTCACCGCTTCCATCATCCTGAAGCCGTGCGCATCACCTCGCCGGCCAACTACGCCACTGACCTGCGTGCCGCCTACGTGCTGGCCGACGCCAACGAGCGTCGCGAGCTGATCAGCAAGCGCACCGAAGAGCTGGCCCGTTTGCAGGAAGGCACCGCCATCGTGCCGCCAAGCCTGCTCGACGAAGTGACCGCGCTGGTTGAATGGCCGGTGCCACTGGTGTGCTCGTTCGAAGAGCGCTTCCTCGATGTGCCGCAAGAAGCCCTGATCACCACCATGCAGGACAACCAGAAGTATTTCTGCCTGCTGGATGTGGACGGCAAGTTGCTGCCGCGCTTTATCACCGTGGCCAACATCGAAAGCAAGGACCCGCAGCAGATCATCGCCGGTAACGAGAAAGTCGTGCGCCCGCGCCTGACCGACGCCGAGTTCTTCTTCAAGCAAGACAAGAAGCAGAAGCTCGAAGACTTCAACCTGCGCCTGCAGAACGTGGTGTTTCAGGAGAAGCTGGGCAGCGTCTACGACAAGGCTGTGCGGGTTTCCAAGCTGGCGGCCTACATCGCGCCACGCATTGGCGGCGACTCTGCCTTGGCCGCACGCGCGGGCCTGCTGTGCAAATGCGACCTGGCCACCGAGATGGTCGGCGAGTTCCCGGAAATGCAAGGCGTGGCCGGTTACTACTACGCGCTCAATGACGGCGAGCCTGAAGACGTCGCCCTGGCCTTGAACGAGCAGTACATGCCGCGCGGTGCTGGCGCCGAGCTGCCAACCACCCTGACCGGTGCGGCCGTGGCCATCGCCGACAAGCTGGATACCCTGGTCGGTATCTTCGGCATCGGCATGTTGCCGACCGGCAGCAAAGACCCATATGCCCTGCGCCGTGCCGCCCTGGGCGTGCTGCGCATCCTGATCGACAAAAAGCTCGACCTCGACCTGACCCAGGCCGTGGTATTTGCCGTCGGCCAGTTTGGTGGCAAGGTCAAGCAAGCCGGCCTGGCCGAGCAAGTGCTGGAGTTCGTGTTCGACCGCCTGCGTGCGCGCTACGAAGACGAAGGCGTGGACGTTTCCGTCTACCTGTCGGTACGTGCCCTGCAACCGGGTTCGGCACTGGACTTCGACCAGCGTGTGCAAGCCGTACAAGCGTTCCGCAAGCTGCCGGAAGCGGACGCCCTGGCCGCCGTGAACAAGCGCGTGTCGAACCTGCTGAGCAAGGCCGAAGGCCTGGGCAATGCCGATGTCGACCCTGGCCTGTTTGCCGATGCCAAGGAGTTCTCGCTGAACTCGGCCATCGCCAAGGCAGAAAACGCAGTGAAGCCGCTGATCGCCGAGCGCAACTACGCCGAAGCCCTGGCGCGCCTGGCCACCTTGCGTGAGCCGGTGGATGCGTTCTTCGAAGCGGTGATGATCAATGCCGAAGATGCTGGCGTGCGGAAAAACCGCTACGCCATGCTGGCGCGCCTGCGCGGCTTGTTCGTCAACATCGCTGACATTTCGACGCTGAGCTGATCATGTTGAAACTGCTGATTCTCGATCGGGACGGGGTGATCAATTACGACTCCGACGCTTACATCAAGTCGGTGGAGGAGTGGATCCCGCTGCCCGGCTCGGTCGAGGCCATCGCGCAGTTGAGCAAGGCCGGCTGGACGGTAGCCATCGCTACCAACCAGTCCGGCATCGCCCGCGGCTACTACGACATCGCCACCCTGGACGCCATGCACGCGCGCCTGCGCGCATTGGTGGCCGAGCAGGGCGGTGAGGTGGGGCTGGTGGTGTACTGCCCCCACGGGCCGGATGAGGGTTGCGATTGCCGCAAACCCAAGCCTGGCATGTTGAAAATCATTTCAGAACATTACAAGGTGCCCCTGGCTGGGATATGGTTCGTCGGGGACAGTCTCGGTGACCTGGAGGCGGCCAAAGCCGTCGACTCTCAGCCAGTTTTGGTAAAGACCGGGAAAGGCGAAAAGACCCAGGCGAAAAACCTGCCGGTCGGCACCTTGATTTTTGACGATCTGGCGGCGGTTGCCGCAGAACTTATCAACAACTAGTCGCCCTCGACTTCCTGACCAAGGATTGTTCGGGAGTGCACTTTTAACAGGCGGGCGTTGTCCCGCAACGGTAAATGCTGCCATGTCGATTTTGCAGGCCATCAGAACCTTCTTCTTTTACCTGCTGCTGGGCACCAGTTCGTTTCTCTGGTGCACCCTGAGCTTTTTTATCGCGCCCTTTTTGCCATTCAAGGCGCGCTATCGCTTTATCAACGTCTATTGGTGCCGCTGCGCGTTGTGGCTGACCAAGGTGTTCCTGGGCATTCGTTTCGAGGTCAAGGGTGCCGAGAATGTGCCGGACCAGCCGTGCGTGATCCTGTCGAACCACCAGAGCACCTGGGAGACCTTCTTTCTTTCCGCGTATTTCTCGCCCCTGAGCCAGGTGCTCAAGCGTGAGTTGCTGTTCGTGCCGTTCTTTGGCTGGGCGATGGCCATGCTGCGCCCGATTGCCATCGACCGCGACAACCCCAAGGCCGCGCTCAAGCATGTGGCGAAGAAGGGTGACGAGTTGCTCAAGGATGGGGTGTGGGTACTGATCTTCCCGGAGGGCACTCGCGTACCCTTTGGCACTGTAGGCAAGTTCTCCCGGGGCGGTACGGCATTGGCGGTCAACGCCAATCTTCCAGTACTGCCGATTGCCCACAATGCCGGCAAGTTCTGGCCCAAGGAAGGCTGGGCCAAGCGTAAAGGCACCATCACCGTGGTGATCGGCGAGCCGATGTATGCGCAAGGGGAAGGACCGCGTGCAATTGCCGCGCTCAATGACCGCGCTGCAGCGTGGAATGAGGCGCAGCAACGGGCCATGGGTTCGCTGCCGCCACTGCCGGTTGCAGCGGACCAGGCGGTGATCTGACGTTCTGTGGATAACCTGTGCACGGTTTGTTGGCGAAATGCAGTTTTTCGCTTGTAGGCTTATGATTCTATTACATATTTCTTAAGCTAATAAAACACCGGAAAACGTGCATAAGTTTTTTAGAGCGTTGAAGACCGGCCCTTGCGGCCGGTTTTTTATGCACAGCCGTTTACTCCTCCCACAACGGCATCTGCAGGCTGAAAACCGTACCTTGCCCCACCACACTCACACAGTCGATCCGCCCCCCATGGCGGTCCATCACCGCCTTGACCATGGTCAGGCCCAGCCCCAGGCCTTCGCTGCCCTGAGCCGAAGCAAAACGTCGGTATTGGCTGAACAGTTCAGGCAGCTCCTGGGCCGCGATGCCGGGGCCCTGGTCCTGGATATGACAAGCCAGCCATTGGCCGTTGCGTTCCAGGCGCACCGTCACCGTGGTGCCGGCTGGACTGTACTTGATCGCATTCTCCATCAGGTTGAACAAGGCTCGGGTGAGCAGCGACTGATCCGCGAGGACCATTTGCTCACCGGCCTCCTCCAGGTCGTGGACCAACTGGATATGTTTCAATTGGGCCAGCAGCGCGACCTGGTCAAACGCATCGAGCACCAGCATGGCAAACAGGCTGGGCTCAAACTGATAACCGTCGGACTCGGCCTTGGCCAGTTGAACGAACGATTCGGTCAAATTCAATGCGCGTCGCACTTGCTGTTCGATCTGGGTAAAGACCTGCGAAACGTCTGAGGCTTCATGCCGTTGCACATCCAGCAACGCGAGGATCGCCGAGTGGGGCGCCCGTAGATCATGGGAGAGAAACCGCAGCAGGGTTTCACGTTGCTGCTGGGCGTCGCGTTCGATACTCAGGTCAGTCAGGCTCAACAGCCACCCCAACGCCACATCACCGTCGGCCGGTAACAGAGGCGCCAGTTCCAGGCGCAGGCTGCGTTGCTGGGTATCGCGGAACTCGATGATTTCCAGGGCCGACAGCGGCGTATGTACCTGGCCTTGCAAGGGCGGGTAACCCAGTGCCGCTAATTGCTGCAGCAGGTTCTGGGCAATCAGTTCGTTGCCAAACACATCGCGGGCGATCCGATTGGCCAACAGGATCTCGCCTGTGGGATCGGTAATCAGCGTAGCGACCGGCAGGCACTCCAGGCCATCGGCCATAAAGCGCCGGGTGTCGCGGGTGCGGCTGACCGCTTGCTCCAGGGCCACGATACGGCCCTGCAACACATCACCGTTGCTGACGGCCGCGCGACGGCGTTCCGGCAGTACCTTGGGCTCGCTGTCCAGGCGCGCCAATTCCCAGCCGAAGTAAGCGAGGATTACGCTCAGGCGGCGCCAGTTCCAGATCAGGTAGCCCAGCAGCATGCCGATCAGCGTGGCCGCTGGCGACCACCAGAGCCCCAGGCGCAACAAGCCCCAGGAAGCGAGGAGGGCGCCCGCCATGCAGCCCAGGGTCAGCCACAGCGCATAACGCGGGCGCAACAGCAGCAGGCCCAGCAACAAGGCCACCATCGCGGTAGACAGCAGGGTGGCCAGCCAGCCAGGCAACACGGTAATGCTGCGCCCTTGCAGCAGGCCGTTGAGGATATTGGCCTGGATCTCGACGCCCGGGGTGGTACCGACGCTGGCCGAAAGCGGTGTCACATAGCGATCGCCCATGCCCGGTGCAGTGGCCCCCACCAGAATGATCCGATCACGCAACAGTTGGGCAGGGACCTCACCGCGCAAGACACTGACATACGGCACGCTGGGAAAGCCGTGGTCGGTGGCGATAAATGGGATGCGGATGGCATTGTCACGCTGCCAGTCGGTTACTTCAGAAGACGCTGACAGCCCTGGCATATCGGTGTGCTGGCCGGTCAGCTCGAAGGCCAACCAGGCCAGTTGCGGGACCAGTTGCCCCGGCGGCCCCTCACGCAGGTACAGGCTGCGCACAATACCGTCGCTGTCCGCTTCCACATTGATATGTCCCACCCCCCTCGCACAATCGCGCAGTGGCAGCACAGGGAGGATCTGCGCGATGGGTTGCCCCAGGCGCGGCGTGCCTTCGCGAATCAACGGCAGCAGGACATTGCCGGCATTGCACATCGCCTGGGCCAGGCGTTGATCATTGGCCGGCTCGCGCGCCGGTTCGCTGAAGATCACATCGAGCAGGATCCCGGCGGGTTTGGCCGCACTCAACTGGTCAATCAGGTCGGCATGCAGGCGCCGCGACCACGGCCATTGACCGAGTTCCTTGAGGCTCATGTCGTCAATGTTCACCAGCAGGATGCGCGGATCCACCGGCAACGGCGCCATGCGCCGCAGGCTGTCGTACAGCAGGTTATTCAGGGCAAGGCCGGGGCTTAGCGACAGAAAAGCTGTCATCGGCAGCAGAAGCAGACCGATCCACAGCCACTCCCTGACCAGCCCATTGAACAGGCGTTGGGCCTGGGTCGGCTGGCGCTGTTCAGCCCGGCGCCACCACTTCACCGTGCGAGCGCCGCGCTGCTACTGCACACGGGTGGCAGGTGGGTAATAGAAGATGTCATAAACGCCTGCTTCTCCTTCCAGTCCCTGGTCATCAAAGGCCGACACGCGCACGTGATAGAACGAGGCCTTGAGTCCAGTGAAGCTCAAGCGCGGCTCACTGGAGAAGTTTTCCTGCTTGATGTTCATGAAGGTTTTATCGGTAGCTACTTGCGCACGGTAGCGCTGGGCCCCCGGTTGCGGGTGCAGGATCAATGTCCATACCGGCGCATCGCCTTTCTGGCCGTCCTGGCCCATCAGGCGCGGCGCGGGCAAAAGGTCGACTGTCTTCAACTCGCCCTGGGGCTTGAGCAGCACCCCTTGTCGAGCGCCGACCTTCAGTTCACCTTCCACCGGGCCCGTCTGCGGCTTGTTCTTCAGCTGTTTGCCTACCGGCTGCGGTTCGGTACGGCTGGCGGCTACCTGGCCGTTGAGCACTTCGACCACCGATTGCTGATCGTCGTTACGCACACGAAAGTGCGTACCGCGCACGCCCAGTACGCCCACCGGGGTCACGATTTGAAAACGGTCATAGTCACTGGTGCGCTTGAGTACGTAGGCCTCGACCTGGCCTTGTTGCAGGATGACCTGGGGGATCGCCTGTTCTTCCACCAAATGCAAACGCACCTCGGAGCTGGAAGGCAGGACGATGCGTGAGCCATCGCCCAGCAACAGGCTGACAAACGCCGATGGCGAGGTTTTAACGCTTTCCTGCTCATCGATCAGCATGCCTTCTTCCAACACACTGGGGCGCCCCTTGGCGTCCAGCTTCCAGGCTTCACCGGTAAGGTTCTGCACGACTGCCGGCAGCGGCTGTGCCCGGCACATCAGGTTGTCATCAATGTAGGGCGCGCGCACAGGTGCAGGCTTGGCGAGGACTTGTGGGCTGGTGACCACCAGGGCCAGGGCCAGGCTTGAGCCAAACAAAGAGGAAAGGGAATAGCGACGAGGAAAGAGGGTCATGGCGCTCATCAAGGTTCTAGTTCTAAAGGTCCGTCAGACTGCACATTCAGAAAGCGTCTTGCGGCGGCAGGACCTTGAATCTCGCCTACGATACCCGATGACGCATCGAACTCGATAGCCGTAGTGGTAGGGATGAGGCGCCAAGAAAGGTGACACATCCCTGTGTCTGCCGGATCGACGACGTCGAACCGGATGTACATCGAAGAAATACTGTCCCTCACATCCCTCCGACAGCAGCCCATGGCGAACCGCGGACTACAGATGATACGTCCGTGTATCGAGAGCGCTTCCCGCGCACGCCCTCCATGTGTCATTCAGCGAAAGAGAATTTACCTACAAGAGTGGTGCATAGGGGAGTAGTGCAACATTTGTTCAGATTTAGAAGATCCATCGTTGATCCTGTTCCAGCAAGCTTCCGTGTTGAAACGCCTGCGGGGCATCGATTTCCCTGAGTCCTGCGTAACCGAGGCCGTCTACGGATTCGGCGTACACCGTCATTTCGTCAAGTGGGGCAGACTGTGCCGGGCTGCAGGCATCCACCATTTCTGTGCCAAAACCTGTTGCCATCACCAGCATGAACATCTTTCCCCACACTCTGACCTTCTGCACGAGACACACCTGTCCCGACAGCGCATAAAACCTGATTGGCATTGATCCTTTTCCTGAGGGGCTTGAGCCGGTATCTTTCCAGCTGGGTACGCGATGTTTAACGGCCTTAGGGCTATCTGATATCAGCGTACCGAGAGATTCAGGGAGCTTGAGAAACTGGCCACAATTGTTCAGATTCAACGGTGAACCATTACGCTCTCTTCAACCGCTGCAACATTCTTCAAGAAGAAAGGACCCTGCCATGCGTGTCGCGATACTGGATGACGAACCTGCCGAATTGCGGCGGGTGGAACAGACACTGCGACAAATCCCAAGTGCTTCGGAGCAGCCATGGACGCTGCATTGCTTCGAACGTGGCGAAGACTTGCTGCGCCAACTGCGCCGAGAAACCTTCGACTTGCTGGTGCTCGATTGGCAGTTGCCGGACCTGAGCGGCATCGCGATCCTGCGCTGGACCCGTGAGCACATGGAGGCGCCACCGCCCGTGATTATGCTGACCAGCCGCGATGCCGAGAGCGATATCGTCCAGGCCCTGAACAGCGGTGCCGATGACTACGTCAGCAAACCGTTTCGCCCCAACGAACTGAAGGCACGGGTGAGTGCCGTCCTGCGTCGTCACGGCCTGCAGAAATCTGCTGCCACCGAAGTGCTGGTTTTCAACGACCTGACCTTCGACGATGCCGAACTGACCGTCAGCCGCGCCGGTGACCCAATCAACCTGACCGAAAGGGAATACCGCCTGGCACGCTGCCTCTTCGCCAACCTGGCCCGGCCGCTGTCACGGGAATATCTCTATGAACGGTTCTGGACCCATGAAGAAATGGTGTCTTCGCGACCACTGGATACCCACATTTATCGGCTCCGAAACAAGCTTGGGCTGACGCCGGAGCGGGGTTGGCAGCTGCTGACGATCTATGGGTATGGCTATCGGTTGGAGAGCGTGACCGCAGCGACGGCATAGCCGATGTTCCACGTGGAGCATTTAAAAAGGGCTCCAAAATCTGGGCAATAAAAAAAGGCCAACGTTAAACGTTGGCCTTTTTTGTTTGGCAATAGCGTTATCAGAAGTCCAGGTTGGACACTGCCAAGGCATTGCTCTCGATGAAGTCACGACGTGGCTCGACCGCATCACCCATCAGGGTGTTGAAGATCTGGTCCGCGCCAATGGCGTCTTCGATGGTCACACGCAGCATACGGCGCTGGGCTGGGTCCATGGTGGTTTCCCACAGCTGGTCAGGGTTCATTTCGCCCAGACCTTTGTATCGCTGGATGGTGTGACGCTTGGTGCTTTCTGCCATCAACCAGTCCAGGGCTTCCTTGAACTCCTTGACCTGCTTCTTGCGTTCGCCGCGCTGAATGTACGCGCCGTCGTCCAGCAGGGTGCTCAGTTGCGCGCCCAGGGTTACTACGGTCTTGTAGTCGTTACTGCCGAAGAAGTCGCGGTTGAAGGTGACGTAGTTCGACAGGCCGTGGGAGATCAGTTCGACCTCTGGCAGCCAGACGTTACGTTCACGGTCTTCACGCAGGCTGGCTTTGTACACCAGGCCAGACTTCTCGACGGTGCGCAGGCGCACTTCGTACTGGGCCAGCCAATCCTGCATCGCTGCGTGATCGCCCAACTGCTCCAGGCTGACAGCCGGCAGGTAGATGAAGTGCTCGGTCAGCTCCTGAGGGTACAGGCGCGACAAACGCTTGAGGGTCTTCATCACCATGCGGAAGTCGTTTACCAGACGCTCCAGCGCCTCACCGGAGATGCCCGGGGCTTCGTCGTTCAGGTGCAGGCTGGCATCTTCCAGGGCCGACTGCGTCATGTACTCTTCCATGGCGTCGTCGTCTTTGATGTATTGCTCTTGCTTGCCCTTTTTCACTTTGTACAACGGCGGCTGGGCGATGTAGATGTAGCCACGCTCGATCAGCTCCGGCAACTGACGGAAGAAGAAGGTCAGCAGCAGGGTACGGATGTGCGAACCGTCGACGTCAGCATCGGTCATGATGATGATGTTGTGGTAGCGCAACTTGTCGATGTTGTACTCGTCGCGACCAATGCCACAGCCCAGGGCGGTGATCAAGGTGCCGACTTCCTGGGAGGAAATCATCTTGTCGAAACGGGCCTTCTCGACGTTGAGGATCTTACCCTTCAACGGCAGGATCGCCTGGGTGCGACGGTTACGACCCTGCTTGGCGGAACCGCCAGCAGAGTCACCTTCCACCAGGTACAGTTCGGAGAGGGCAGGGTCCTTCTCCTGGCAGTCCGCCAGTTTGCCCGGCAGGCCAGCGATATCCAGCGCGCCTTTACGACGGGTCATTTCACGGGCTTTACGCGCCGCTTCACGGGCCCGTGCCGCGTCGATCATCTTGCCGACGACCAGCTTGGCTTCGTTGGGGTTTTCCAGCAGGAAGTCGGAGAAGTACTTGCCCATTTCCTGTTCGACAGCCGTCTTCACTTCAGAAGAAACCAGCTTGTCTTTGGTCTGGGAACTGAACTTCGGATCCGGGACCTTGACCGAAATAATCGCGGTCAGGCCTTCGCGGGCATCGTCACCAGTAGTGGCAACTTTATGCTTCTTCGCCAGGCCTTCGGCTTCGATGTAGGTGTTCAGGTTACGCGTCAGTGCGGAACGGAAACCCACCAGGTGAGTACCGCCATCGCGCTGTGGAATGTTGTTGGTGAAGCACAACAGGTTCTCGTTGAAGCTGTCGTTCCACTGCAAGGCGATTTCCACGCCGATGCCGTCTTCACGCTGGATGTTGAAGTGGAACACCTGGTTGACCGCAGTCTTGTTGGTGTTCAGGTATTCAACGAATGCACGCAGGCCGCCTTCGTACTTGAACAGCTCTTCCTTGCCGCTGCGCTCGTCCTTGAGGACGATACCCACACCGGAGTTGAGGAAGGACAGCTCACGAATCCGCTTGGCCAGGATGTCCCAGCTGAAGTGGATATTCTTGAAGGTGTCAGCCGAAGGCTTGAAGTGAATCTGGGTGCCTGTGGTTTCGCTGTCGCCAACGATCGCCATAGGTGCTTGAGGCACGCCGTGGACGTAGGTCTGTTCCCAGATCTTGCCGCTGCGGCGCACAGTCAGAATCAGTTCTTCCGACAGGGCGTTTACCACCGACACACCTACACCGTGCAAACCGCCGGATACTTTATAGGAGTTGTCGTCGAACTTACCGCCGGCGTGGAGCACGGTCATGATGACCTCTGCTGCCGATACGCCTTCTTCTTTATGCACATCTACCGGAATGCCGCGACCGTTGTCGCGTACGGTGATGGATTCATCCGGGTGGATGATGATGCTGATGTCGTCGCAATGGCCGGCGAGCGCTTCGTCGATGGAGTTGTCGACCACCTCGAACACCATGTGGTGCAGACCGCTACCATCATCGGTGTCGCCAATGTACATACCGGGACGTTTGCGTACGGCATCCAAACCTTTCAGCACTTTAATGCTGGTCGAGTCGTACGTGTTTTCTTCGCTCATGCCTTCACTCCCGATGGTCGTGGGTCTGGGTGATACGGCCTTGTTCCACGTGGAACAAAGCGACTGGCGTTTCCGTCTGCCAGCCTTCCCTCAATAATTCGTGGTCTACACAAGTAATAAATACCTGGCAGCGTAAGTCTTCCAACAAGCGGCATAGCGCGCGGCGGTGTAGCTCGTCCAATTCGGACGGCAAGTCATCCACCAGATAAATACACTGCCCGCGCCGGGCCTGGCTAACCAAGTGCCCCTGGGCGATACGCAACGCGCAGACCACCAACTTCTGCTGGCCACGGGACAAGATATCCGCGGCGTTATGTGCGCCTAATCTAAGGCGCAAATCAGCGCGTTGCGGCCCTGCCTGGGTGTGGCCAATTTGCTGATCCCGTTGCAAAGAGGTGGCGAGTACTGCACTCAAGTCACGCTCTTTGTCCCAACCACGGTAGTAGCTCAGCGTCAGTCCCTCGAGTTCCAGCAACTCACTCAAGGTCTGTTCAAAGACTGGTTTCAAGGCTTTGATGTAGGTGCGGCGGTATTCATCTATTTCGTCGCTGGCCAGGCACAGTTCACGGTCCCAGGCCGCTTGCGAAGCGGCGTCAAGTGTACCATGCCGCAGCCATGAGTTCCGCTGCCGCAGGGCCTTCTGCAGGCGCTGCCACGTGGCCATGAACCTCGGTTCCACGTGGAACACTCCCCAATCGAGGAACTGCCGGCGAATTTTTGGTGCACCCTCCAGTAAACGGAAGCTGTCAGGGTTGATCAATTGCAAGGGTAGGATTTCCGCCAACTGCGCTGCACTGCGCGCATTCTGCCCATCGATACGGATCTGGAACTCTCCCTGCCGATCACGAGATATCCCCAGGCTGCTGTGCCCGCCTTGCGCCAGTTCGACCTGGCCAAAAACGGTGCACGCCAATTGCTCGTATTGAATCACCGGTAACAGGCGGGCGCTGCGAAAGGAACGAGCCAGGCCCAGCAAGTGAATGGCTTCCAGCACGCTGGTTTTGCCACTGCCGTTGGCGCCATGGAGGATATTGATGCGGGGGGAGGGGGAGAAGGTCACCGGGTGCAGATTGCGCACCGCGGTGACCGAGACGCGACTGAGGGACATCTAGCTTCTGCTGAGCATGATTACAGGCGCATCGGCATAACAACATAAGCCGAGTCGTCGTTATCGGATTCTTGCACCAGGGCGCTGCTGTTGGAGTCCGACAGGATCAGACGCACCTGCTCGGTGGTCATCACACCCAGCACGTCCAGCAGGTAGCTCACGTTGAAGCCGATTTCCAGGGATCCACCGTTGTAGTCGACGCCTACTTCTTCTTCCGCTTCTTCCTGTTCCGGGTTGTTGGCCTGGATTTTCAACTGGCCATTGGCCAATTGCAGGCGAATACCACGGTACTTCTCGTTGGACAGGATCGCGGTACGGCTGAACGCTTCACGTAGCGCCTGGCGATCACCGATCACCAGCTTGTCGCCGCCTTTGGGCAGCACGCGCTCGTAGTCCGGGAACTTGCCGTCTACCAGTTTGGAGGTGAAGGTGAACTCGCCCGTGGTGGCACGGATATGGTGCTGGCCCAGGACGATGCTGACGTTACCGTCCGGCTCGGTGAGCAGGCGCGCCAGTTCAAGGATACCTTTGCGCGGCACGATGACCTGGTGGCGGTCCGGCTGACCGATATCGGCCTTCATCGAGCACATTGCCAGACGGTGACCGTCGGTGGCCACGGCACGGATGATGCCTTCGGAGACTTCCAGCAGCATGCCGTTGAGGTAGTAACGCACGTCCTGCTGGGCCATGGCGAAGCTGGTGCGTTCGATCAAACGGCGCAGGCGGCTTTGCTCCAGGCTGCAAGTCAGCGAACCGGGGCCTTCTTCTACCGTCGGGAAATCGTTGGCCGGCAGGGTCGACAAGGTGAAACGACTGCGCCCGGCCTTGACCACCAACTTCTGCTCATCAACCTTGATGTCGATCAGCGCATCGTTGGGCAGGCTTTTGCAGATATCCATCAGCTTGCGCGCAGGCACGGTGATCTCACCGGGCTCGGCGGGTTCTTCCAGCTGTACGCGACCAACCAGTTCGACTTCCAGGTCGGTACCGGTCAACGACAACTGCTGGCCTTCGACAACCAACAATACGTTGGAAAGTACCGGCAAGGTCTGTCGGCGCTCGACGACGCCTGCGACCAGTTGCAGGGGTTTCAACAGGGCTTCGCGTTGAATGGTGAAATGCATGGTCTAGTCCCTTGCCTTAATAAGCTGCGCTGGTGTTCATCAAGTTGTCAGTGTACGCAGCAGGTTCTTGTAGTCCTCGCGAATATCCGCGTCGGATTCCTTAAGTTCATTGATCTTGCGGCACGCGTGCAAGACCGTGGTGTGGTCGCGACCACCAAACACATCGCCAATTTCCGGCAGGCTGTGGTTGGTCAGCTCCTTGGAGAGCGCCATGGCCACCTGACGGGGACGCGCTACCGAGCGCGAGCGGCGCTTGGACAGCAGGTCGGAAATCTTGATCTTGTAGTACTCGGCCACGGTGCGTTGAATGTTATCCACACTGACCAGCTTGTCTTGCAGCGCCAACAGGTCCTTCAGGGATTCGCGAATCAGCTCGATAGTGATATCGCGGCCCATGAAGTGCGAGTGAGCGATAACGCGCTTGAGCGCACCTTCGAGCTCACGCACGTTGGAGCGAATACGCTGGGCAATGAAGAATGCCGCATCGTGAGGCAGATCGACTTTCGCCTGGTCGGCTTTCTTCATCAGGATCGCGACCCGGGTTTCCAGTTCCGGCGGCTCTACCGCAACGGTCAGGCCCCAGCCGAAGCGCGATTTGAGGCGCTCTTCCAGGCCTTCGATTTCCTTCGGGTAACGGTCGCTGGTGAGGATGACCTGCTGGCCGCCTTCAAGCAGGGCGTTGAACGTGTGGAAAAACTCTTCCTGGGAACGTTCCTTGCGCGCGAAGAATTGAATGTCATCGATCAGCAGCGCATCGACGGAGCGATAGAAGCGCTTGAATTCGTTGATCGCATTGAGTTGCAACGCCTTGACCATGTCGGCTACGAAGCGCTCCGAGTGCAGGTACACGACCTTGGCATTCGGATTCTTCTTTAATAGGTGGTTACCCACAGCATGCATCAAGTGCGTCTTACCCAAGCCGACGCCGCCGTAAAGGAAGAGCGGGTTGTAACCGTGCTTGGGATTGTCGGCCACCTGCCAGGCGGCGGCGCGGGCCAACTGGTTGGATTTACCTTCGACGAAGTTTTCAAAGGTAAAGGTGCGGTTCAGGTAACTGGTGTGCTTGAGCGCACCTTCGACCTGGACCGTGCGCTGCTCGGCGCGCACCGGGGCCTGCTGCGAACTGGCTCCTGCCATGGGGTCGAAGCTGTCGCGGGACGGCTCTTCGCTCACTGGCGCATTTTTTTGCGCCACGGATTTGCTCGGGGCTGGCGCAGCGGTGGCTGGTGCGTGGTTAACCGGGGCTGCCGCAGCCTGGGCGTGCGAGGCAGCCGCGGCCAGCGGCGCATTCGGCGCGGCACGCGGCGCGGAGCTGCGTTTGCTGCCTATTAATAAGGAGAGCGCTGGAGCCATCCCATTGCCATGTTCGTCGAACAATTCGAGAACGCGGCTTAGGTACTTCTCGTTGACCCAGTCGAGAACAAAACGATTGGGTGCGTAGACACGCAACTCGTCGCCTTCGGCTTCGACCTGTAGTGGACGGATCCAGGTGTTGAATTGCTGGGCAGGCAGCTCATCGCGCAAAAGCTCCACGCACTGCTGCCAAAGTTCCACTGACACGGATATCCCCTAAGTTGAAAGCCGGTGAGGCAAAAACAGCCGCCATTGTAGCGGCGAGCGGCCCACTTATCCACATGTAGGTTGCTCACAGGCCGCCAAGAATCAATGCCTTAACCGTAAAAAAGGCGACAAATGGTCTGTGCATAAGCTCTGTGGATAAGCGCCCCTAAGCTCGTTGTACAAGTGGGGTCGAAAGTCTGTGGGTAACTGGCCTGTGGATAAGTAGCCATTCCACACACAGCTTATCCGATAGCGCAGCACAGGCAGAGCACCGTTTCTCCCCCGTGTTGTCATTCTCTGTACAGCACGTGGAATATGGCCTCAAGGTAGTTATCCACAGAAGATCGCGTGCCTAGCTTTTATAAGCTTTACAGAAAAGCTTTAAATAACTTCCTTCTTTATTTTTATATCTATGGCATTGCTCGTCAAAGTCGAACCGCCCGGAATCGGTCTCGATGCCCTCAGATATCTAATTGAAGGAATAGCTGGTTGGAAATTGACCTAGAGGCTTGCTTTCTCTAGAATCCCCGGTCTCTTAAAACGGGGGCCATTCCGGCCCGTTGTGGACGAACCAGGTAACACGCCATGAAACGTACTTTCCAACCAAGCACCATCAAACGCGCCCGTACCCACGGTTTCCGTGCTCGCATGGCTACCAAGAACGGCCGTGCTGTCCTGTCGCGTCGCCGCGCCAAAGGTCGTGCGCGTCTGGCAGTTTGATAATCCGGTACTGGTGGTGAGTCAGGACTTCAGTCGGGAAAAGCGTCTGCTAACCCCCCGGCACTTCAAGGCAGTCTTTGACTCCCCCACCGGCAAGGTTCCGGGGAAAAATCTCCTGCTCCTTGCGCGTAACAACGATCTGGATCACCCCCGTCTCGGGTTGGTGATCGGCAAGAAGAGCGTAAAGCTCTCCGTTGAGCGCAATCGCCTCAAGCGTCTGATGCGCGAATCGTTTCGCCTCCACCAGGAGACTCTGGTTGGTTGGGATATTGTTATCGTCGCGCGCAAAGGCTTGGGGGACGTAGAAAACCCCGAATTGATTCAGCATTTCGGCAAGCTCTGGAAACGTTTGGCTCGCACCAGCAAGCCGACCCCAGCAGTCAGCCCCGAAACTGTAGGGGTAGACAGCACTGATGCGTAAACTGGCCCTCGTTCCGATCCAGTTTTACCGTTATGCCATTAGTCCGCTGATGGCCAGCCACTGTCGTTTCTACCCCAGTTGTTCCTGCTACGCGTATGAAGCCATAGAAAATCATGGCCTTCTGCGCGGTGGCTGGCTGACCTTTCGTCGTTTAGGTCGCTGTCATCCGTGGAATCCCGGTGGTTATGACCCGGTTCCGCCTATCCCTACCTCCCGTTCTTCTTCGATGGCCGAGTAATCATGGATATTAAACGCACGATCCTGATCGTCGCCCTGGCAATCGTGTCCTACGTTATGGTTCTGAAATGGAACCAGGACTATGGCCAGGCTGCCCTGCCGACTCAGAATGTTGCTACCAATCAGTCTGCTCCTGCTATTGCAGATGCACCGTTGGGTAACAATGCTTCCGCCAGTGCCGATGTACCCAGCGCGAATGCCGATACCAGCACCCCTGTAGATAACGCGGTCATCACCAATAAAGACCTCATCCACGTCAAGACGGATGTGTTGGACCTGGCGATCGATCCACAGGGCGGCGATATCGCCCAGCTGAAATTGCCACTGTACCCACGTCGCCAAGACCATCCGGATGTTCCATTCCAGTTGTTCGATAACGGTGGCGAGCGTGTTTATCTGGCACAAAGCGGCCTGACTGGCACTGATGGCCCTGATGCTCGTGCTACCGGTCGTCCGGTTTATTCGACCGAACAGAAGACTTATCAACTGGCTGATGGCCAAAACCAGTTGAACGTCGACCTGAAATTCAGTCACGACGGCGTCAATTACATCAAGCGCTTCAGCTTCACGCGCGGTTTGTACGATCTGAAAGTTACCTACCTGATCGATAACACCAGCGAAAAGGCCTGGACTGGCAACCTGTTTGCCCAGCTCAAGCGTGATGGCAGTTCCGATCCATCTTCCAGCACTGCCACCGGCACCGCGACTTACCTGGGCGCCGCCCTGTGGACAAGTAACGAGCCGTACAAGAAAGTGTCGATGAAAGACATCGACAAGGGCGCGCTGAAAGAAACGGTCCAAGGTGGTTGGGTAGCCTGGCTGCAACACTACTTTGTAACCGCGTGGATCCCGAATAAGGGCGAAGCCAACCTGGTCCAGACCCGCAAGGACAACCAGGGTAACTACATCATTGGTTTCACTGGCCCGGCGTTGACCGTTGCACCAGGTGCCAAGGCTGAAACCAGCGCCACCCTGTATGCCGGCCCGAAAAGCCAGGCGGTACTCAAGGAGTTATCCCCAGGTCTGGAACTGACTGTGGATTACGGCATCCTGTGGTTCATTGCCCAGCCAATCTTCTGGTTGCTGCAACATATCCACAGCATCGTCGGTAACTGGGGCTGGTCGATCATCTTCCTGACTATGCTGATCAAAGGGATTTTCTTCCCTCTATCCGCCGCCAGCTACAAGTCGATGGCCCGTATGCGCGCCGTTGCGCCGAAACTGGCTGCACTCAAAGAGCAACATGGCGATGACCGGCAGAAAATGTCGCAAGCCATGATGGAGCTGTACAAGAAAGAGAAGATCAACCCGCTGGGTGGATGCTTGCCGATTCTGGTACAGATGCCGGTGTTCCTGTCGCTGTACTGGGTACTCCTGGAAAGCGTGGAAATGCGCCAGGCGCCGTTCATGCTGTGGATAACTGACCTGTCGATCAAAGACCCGTTCTTTATCCTGCCGATCATCATGGGCGCAACCATGTTCATCCAGCAGCGTCTGAACCCGACGCCTCCGGATCCGATGCAGGCCAAGGTAATGAAAATGATGCCAATCATCTTCACCTTCTTCTTCCTGTGGTTCCCGGCTGGTCTGGTTCTGTACTGGGTGGTCAACAACGTGTTGTCGATCTCTCAACAGTGGTACATCACACGTAAGATCGAAGCGGCTGCCAAAAAAGCCGAGGCGTAACTTACTCTGTGGATAACCACTCAAGACGCCCCCTCGTGGGGCGTTTTGCATTCTGTCACTTTTGTCTGGGAAACCGCTGATGAGCGCTCCTCGTGAAACCATCGCTGCCGTCGCCACCGCTCAAGGCCGGGGCGGTGTCGGCATCGTTCGTATTTCCGGGCCACTTGCGGGCATTGCCGCCCAAGCGATCAGCGGCCGCGAGCTCAAGCCCCGGTATGCGCATTACGGGCCTTTTTTCGGCGAGGATCTTGAGGTACTGGATGAGGGCCTGGCCCTGTATTTCCCGGGCCCAAACTCTTTCACCGGTGAGGATGTGCTGGAACTGCAAGGCCATGGCGGGCCTATCGTCCTCGACATGCTGCTACAGCGCTGCCTGCAGTTGGGCTGCCGTCTGGCGCGGCCTGGTGAGTTCAGCGAGCGCGCGTTTCTCAACGACAAGCTCGACCTGGCCCAGGCCGAGGCGATTGCCGACCTGATCGAGGCCAGTTCTGCACAGGCGGCGCGCAATGCCTTGCGCTCGTTGCAGGGGGCATTTTCCCTGCGTGTGCATAACCTCACCGAGCAATTGATCAGTTTGCGCATCTATGTCGAGGCGGCAATCGATTTTCCGGAAGAAGAAATCGACTTTCTTGCCGATGGCCATGTCCTGGCCATGCTCGATAAGGTGCGAGACGAGTTATCCACAGTTTTGAAGGAAGCCGGGCAGGGCGCATTGCTGCGCGATGGCATGACCGTGGTGATTGCCGGCCGGCCCAACGCCGGCAAGTCCAGCTTGCTCAACGCCCTGGCGGGGCGTGAAGCGGCGATTGTCA
This sequence comes from Pseudomonas sp. WS 5010, assembly GCF_012985565.1. Taxonomy (NCBI): domain Bacteria; kingdom Pseudomonadati; phylum Pseudomonadota; class Gammaproteobacteria; order Pseudomonadales; family Pseudomonadaceae; genus Pseudomonas; species Pseudomonas sp. WS 5010. The sequence goes on from NZ_JAAQWQ010000004.1 coordinate 121,395, forward strand.
CCGAAATTGCCGGCACCACCCGGGATATCCTGCGCGAACATATCCACATTGATGGCATGCCGCTGCACGTGGTCGATACCGCCGGTTTGCGTGACACCGATGACCAGGTGGAAAAAATCGGCGTGCAACGGGCGCTCAAGGCCATCGGGGAAGCCGATCGGGTGTTGCTGGTGGTGGATGCCACCGCGCCAGAGGCCGTGGATCCTTTTGCCCTGTGGCCGGAGTTCCTTGAGCAACGGCCGGACCCGGCCAAGGTCACGCTGATTCGCAACAAGGCAGACCTCACGGGTGAGGCGATTGCCCTGGAGGTCAGCGACGATGGCCATGTCACCATCAGCCTCAGCGCCAAGTCTGCCGGCGATGGCCTGGAACTGCTGCGCGATCATCTCAAGGCCTGCATGGGCTATGAACAGACTTCGGAAAGCAGCTTCAGTGCGCGTCGCCGCCACCTTGAGGCGTTGCGCCATGCCAGTGCCGCCCTTGAGCATGGCCGGGCGCAGTTGACCCTGGCAGGTGCTGGGGAGCTTCTGGCTGAGGATTTGCGCCAGGCACAGCAGCTTCTGGGGGAGATTACCGGGGCATTCAGTTCCGATGACCTGCTCGGCAGGATCTTTTCCAGTTTCTGCATCGGTAAATAACCCTTCGTAGTTCACAGACAGGCCATTGGTGCCTGTCTGTTTTGTCCGTTTCAGGACACCCCTGAGTATTTTCTGACAATAACCTCGCCCCGAGGTGGCCTTGCCGTGGACGGAATTTGCCGCGGCTGATGCTTTTCTGTGGATTAAGCCCTGTGAATAACCGCCCCTGTGCCCAGTTGATAACAGGGCTTGAAACCTGAGTAAAAACCCCTCTGTGGATAACCACCTGTTTAATCCACAGGCTTAAAGCACTTATCCAAGGGCCTCATTGGCACCTAACCACAGACTTTTGAATCTCTGTACAGTACGTAAATAAAGGGCTATAGAGATCTATCCACAGAAAGTAGGCTCAGTAGAAATAAACATAAAAACAAAGATTTAATAAATTTCTCTCTTTTAATTTCTATTGTCTGTGATTCATCCACAGCTGGTTAAATTTTGTGCAAAGGGTTCTTTAGGAACGGCTAAGTCCCTATACTTGCCGCCATAGCTCTAAAACTCTTTCAACAAACAATTCCTGATTACCTACATAAGCAGGCACGAGGTGCGTGGTGGATTTCCCTTCCCGTTTTGAAGTGATCGTCATCGGCGGCGGTCATGCCGGTACCGAGGCAGCACTGGCGTCAGCCCGCATGGGGGTCAAAACCCTGTTGCTGACGCACAACGTGGAAACCCTCGGTGCCATGAGTTGCAACCCCGCCATTGGTGGGATCGGCAAAAGCCATCTGGTCAAGGAAATCGACGCCCTTGGCGGTGTGATGGCCATGGCTACCGACAAGGGTGGTATTCAATTTCGCGTGCTCAACAGCCGCAAAGGCCCGGCGGTGCGTGCTACTCGGGCACAAGCCGACCGCATCCTGTACAAGGCCGCGGTGCGCGAAACCCTGGAAAACCAGGCCAACCTGTGGATATTTCAACAGGCCGCAGATGACGTGATCGTCGAACAGGACCAGGTGCGCGGTGTTGTTACGCAAATGGGCCTGCGTTTCTTCGCAGAATCCGTGGTGTTGACCACTGGTACCTTCCTCGGTGGACTTATCCACATCGGGATGCAGAACTATTCCGGCGGCCGCGCCGGCGATCCGCCGTCCATCGCCCTGGCTCATCGCCTGCGCGAACTGCCACTGCGTGTCGGTCGCCTGAAAACCGGGACCCCGCCGCGTATCGACGGGCGTTCTGTGGATTTCTCGGTGATGACCGAACAGGCCGGGGATACGCCGATTCCGGTGATGTCGTTCATGGGTTCCAAGGAGCAGCACCCCAAGCAGGTGAGCTGCTGGATTACCCACACCAACGCGCGCACTCACGAAATCATCGCTGCCAACCTTGATCGTTCGCCGATGTACTCGGGCGTGATCGAAGGCATCGGCCCGCGTTATTGCCCATCGATCGAGGACAAGATCCACCGCTTTGCCGACAAGGAAAGCCACCAGGTCTTCATCGAGCCGGAAGGTTTGACTACCCACGAGCTGTACCCGAACGGAATTTCCACTTCCCTGCCGTTCGACGTGCAAATCCAGATCGTGCAGTCGATTCGCGGCATGGAAAACGCCCACATCGTGCGCCCCGGCTACGCCATCGAGTACGACTACTTCGATCCGCGGGACTTGAAATACAGCCTGGAAACCAAAGTGATCGGCGGCCTGTTCTTCGCTGGGCAAATCAACGGCACCACCGGTTACGAAGAGGCCGGCGCCCAGGGTTTGCTGGCCGGGACCAACGCTGCATTGCGCGCCCAGGGCAAAGACAGCTGGTGCCCGCGTCGCGATGAAGCGTACATCGGGGTGTTGGTCGACGACCTGATTACCCTGGGTACCCAGGAACCGTACCGGATGTTCACTTCCCGGGCCGAATATCGCCTGATCCTGCGCGAAGACAACGCCGACCTGCGCCTGACCGAAAAAGGTCGCGAGCTGGGCCTGGTCGATGACGCGCGTTGGGCAGCGTTCTGCAAAAAACGCGAAAGCATCGAACTGGAAGAGCAGCGCCTGAAAAGTACTTGGGTCCGCCCGGGCACCGAGCAGGGCGATGCCATTGCCGAAAAATTCGGCACGCCGCTGACCCACGAGTACAACCTGTTGAACCTGCTGTCCCGCCCGGAAATCGACTACGCTGGTCTGGTCTCGGTAACCGGCGGTGGCGCAGAAGATCCACAGGTGGCCGAGCAGGTCGAAATCAAGACCAAATACGCCGGTTACATTGACCGCCAGCAGGATGAGATCGCCCGGCTGCGCGCCAGTGAAGACACCAAGCTGCCTGTGGATATCGATTACACCGGGATTTCCGGGTTGTCCAAAGAGATTCAAAGCAAGCTGGGGATAACTCGTCCCGAGACGTTGGGCCAGGCTTCCCGTATCCCGGGCGTCACCCCGGCAGCCATTTCGCTGTTGATGATTCATTTGAAAAAACGCGGCGCGGGCCGTCAGTTGGAGCAAAGCGCTTGAGTTCGTTGGTCACCTCGCAACACGCCGAAGAGTTATCCACAGGTGCACGCCAGTTGGGTGTGGACCTGACCGCAGCCCAGCACGAGTTGCTGTTGGGCTACCTGGCCCTGTTGATCAAGTGGAACAAGGCCTACAACCTCACTGCGGTGCGCGATCCGGACGAAATGGTTTCGCGGCATCTGCTCGACAGCTTGAGCGTGATGCCCTTCATCGAAAACGGCCGCTGGCTGGACGTTGGCAGTGGCGGTGGCATGCCTGGCATCCCGTTGGCGATCCTGTTTCCCGAGTCGCAAGTGACTTGCCTGGACAGCAACGGCAAGAAAACCCGCTTCCTGACCCAGGTCAAACTCGAACTCAAGCTGGACAACCTGCAAGTTATCCACAGCCGCGTCGAAGCCTTCACGCCTGAACTGCCTTTCAATGGAATTGTTTCCAGGGCCTTCAGCAGCATGGAGAACTTCAGCAACTGGACCCGCCACCTGGGCGACCTGAACACCCGTTGGCTGGCAATGAAGGGCGTTCATCCAAGCGACGAGCTGTTAGCATTGCCGGCAGACTTCCACCTCGATAGCGAACACGCCTTGGCCGTACCCGGTTGCCAAGGCCAACGCCATCTGCTGATACTGCGCCGCACGGCATGATTGGGAACACAAGCAAGAATGGCTAAGGTATTCGCGATAGCGAACCAGAAAGGTGGCGTGGGCAAAACCACCACCTGCATCAACCTCGCAGCATCCCTGGTCGCTACCAAGCGTCGGGTGCTGTTGATCGATCTCGATCCACAGGGCAACGCCACCATGGGTAGCGGTGTGGATAAACACGGCCTGGAAAACTCGGTCTACGACTTGCTGATAGGCGAGTGCGACCTGGCCCAGGCTATGCACTACTCCGAACACGGCGGTTATCAACTGCTGCCGGCCAACCGCGACCTGACCGCGGCGGAAGTGGTGCTGCTGGAAATGCAGATGAAAGAAAGCCGTCTGCGCAGCGCCCTGGCGCCGATCCGCGAGAATTACGACTACATTTTGATCGACTGCCCGCCGTCGCTGTCGATGCTGACGCTCAACGCGTTGGTCGCCGCCGATGGGGTGATCATCCCCATGCAGTGCGAGTACTTCGCCCTCGAGGGTTTGAGCGACCTTGTGGATAACATCAAGCGTATCGCCGAGTTGCTCAACCCGAACCTGAAGGTCGAAGGCCTGCTGCGGACCATGTATGACCCGCGCCTGAGCCTGATGAACGATGTGTCGGCGCAGCTCAAGGAACACTTTGGCGACCAGCTCTACGACACAGTGATCCCGCGTAACATCCGCCTGGCCGAAGCGCCAAGCTATGGCATGCCCGCGCTGGCGTACGACAAGTCATCGCGTGGTGCCATTGCCTACCTGGCGCTGGCCGGCGAGATGGTTCGTCGCCAACGTCGCAACTCACGCACCGCTGCAGCCCAGCCAACTTAAGGAATCCCCATGGCCGTCAAGAAACGAGGTCTCGGACGTGGACTGGATGCACTGCTGAGTGGTCCGACTGTTACTTCGCTGGAAGAGCAAGCGGTGCAGGCCGACTCCCGTGAACTGCAACACCTGCCCCTGGACCTGATCCAGCGTGGCAAGTACCAGCCGCGTCGGGACATGGACCCGCAGGCGCTGGAGGAGTTGGCGAACTCGATCAAGGCCCAGGGCGTGATGCAGCCGATTGTCGTGCGCCCCATTGGCGGCGGTCGGTTTGAAATCATCGCCGGTGAACGCCGCTGGCGCGCCAGCCAGCAGGCCGGCCAGGAAACCATCCCGGCGATGGTGCGTGATGTGCCGGATGAAACGGCCATTGCCATGGCGCTGATCGAGAATATCCAGCGTGAAGACCTCAATCCCATCGAGGAAGCCATTGCCCTGCAGCGTCTGCAGCAGGAATTCAAGCTGACCCAGCAGGAAGTGGCCGATGCGGTGGGCAAATCCCGTGTCACGGTTTCCAACCTGTTGCGCCTGATTGCGCTTCCGGAAGTGATCAAGACCATGCTGTCCCACGGCGACCTGGAAATGGGTCATGCCCGTGCTTTGCTCGGTTTGCCGGAAAATCAACAGGTTGAAGGGGCGCGACACGTTGTCGCACGAGGTCTCACCGTTCGTCAGACCGAGGCCTTGGTTCGCCAGTGGCTCAGTGGTAAACCTGCACCGGTCGAGACGGTCAAAACTGATCCGGATATTGCGCGCCTTGAGCAGCGCCTGGCCGAGCGGCTGGGCTCTGCGGTGCAAATTCGCCACGGTAAGAAGGGCAAAGGGCAATTGGTTATCGGATATAACTCCCTTGATGAGCTTCAGGGCGTTCTTTCCCACATCCGTTGAAACATTTGCTTATGTAGCGTGCAGTCGGAAATCACTACCCGGCAGTTGAATAGGGGCAGAACCGCCCCTATACTCTGCGCGCATTTTGTCGGCACAAATTATGCCAAGTTATTGATTTCCGGCAGCCGACCATTGAGGAGCAAGAGTGATGGAAACCCGCACGCCAAACACGTTGCCGTTCCATCGCTTGGCCGTTTTTCCGGTTTTATTGGCCCAATTTGTCATTTTGCTGATCGCCGCATTGGCGCTTTGGTATTGGCATGGGGTCGTAGCCGGATACTCAGGACTCTGCGGAGGCCTGATAGCCTTGCTGCCCAATATGTATTTTGCTCACAGGGCCTTTCGGTTTTCCGGCGCCCGGGCAGCCCAGGCTATCGTCCGGTCCTTTTATGCCGGCGAGGCAGGGAAACTGATTTTGACGGCAGTGCTGTTTGCACTGACCTTTGCAGGTGTGAAGCCATTGGCGCCGCTAGCTGTATTCGGCGTCTTCGTGTTGACCCAACTGGTCAGCTGGTTCGCTCCCCTGCTAATGAAAACAAGACTTTCGAAACCTTAGGGCGTTTGAGGCAACCATGGCAGAAACAACCGCTTCGGGCTATATCCAGCACCACTTGCAGAACCTGACCTTCGGTCAGCTTCCCAACGGCGGCTGGGGCTTTGCCCACTCCGCAGCAGAAGCCAAAGAAATGGGCTTCTGGGCTTTCCACCTGGATACTCTGGGCTGGTCGGTCGCATTGGGTCTGATCTTCGTCCTGATTTTCCGCATGGCGGCAAAGAAGGCGACTTCCGGTCAGCCAGGTGCTTTGCAGAATTTCGTTGAAGTATTGGTCGAATTCGTCGATGGCAGCGTGAAAGACAGCTTCCATGGCCGTAGCCCGGTGATTGCACCGCTGGCACTGACCATCTTCGTCTGGGTGTTCCTGATGAACGCCGTCGACCTGATCCCGGTGGACTGGATCCCGCAAGTGGCCATGTGGATCAGCGGCGACCCGCACATCCCATTCCGCGCTGTATCGACCACTGACCCGAACGCTACCTTGGGCATGGCCCTGTCGGTGTTCGCGTTGATCATTTTCTACAGCATCAAGATCAAGGGCATCGGCGGCTTCATCGGCGAACTGACCCTGCACCCGTTCGGCAGCAAGAACATCTTCGTTCAAGCCCTGCTGATCCCGGTGAACTTCCTGCTGGAATTCGTCACCCTGATCGCCAAGCCGATTTCCCTGGCCCTGCGACTGTTCGGCAACATGTATGCCGGCGAGCTGGTGTTCATCCTGATCGCTGTGATGTTCGGCAGCGGCCTGCTCTGGCTTAGCGGCCTGGGCATTGTTCTGCAGTGGGCGTGGGCTGTGTTCCACATCCTGATCATCACCCTGCAGGCGTTTATCTTCATGATGCTGACCATCGTCTACCTGTCGATGGCGCACGAAGAGAACCATTAAGACCAGTCTCGACTAGTCTGATGTCCTTCCCGGTGAAACGGGAAGGTGGCCCCAAAGGGCTATGAAACGATTTGTTTTACCGCTTTAAAATCTAAAAAACCTAAACCATACGACGTAAAAGTCGGGAGGAAAGATGGAAACTGTAGTTGGTCTAACCGCTATCGCTGTTGCACTGTTGATCGGCCTGGGCGCCCTGGGTACTGCCATTGGTTTCGGCCTGTTGGGCGGCAAGTTCCTGGAAGGCGCAGCGCGTCAGCCAGAAATGGTTCCAATGCTGCAAGTTAAAATGTTCATCGTTGCCGGCCTGCTCGACGCCGTGACCATGATCGGTGTTGGTATCGCTCTGTTCTTCACCTTCGCGAACCCCTTCGTTGGTCAACTCGCCGGTTAATCACTCGTTTTTTCGAGTGATTGGTGTGTTGTGCAACGAACGAGCGAGGTATTGGCGTGAACATTAATGCAACCATTATTGGTCAGTCCTTAGCGTTCTTGATTTTTGTTGTTTTCTGCATGAAGTTCGTATGGCCTCCGGTCATCGCGGCTTTGCACGAACGTCAGAAGAAGATCGCGGATGGACTGGACGCTGCCGCACGAGCAGCTCGCGACCTGGAGTTGGCCCAAGATAAAGCGGGTCAGCAACTGCGCGAAGCGAAGGCTCAGGCAGCTGAAATCATTGAGCAAGCCAAGAAACGCGGTAACCAGATTGTTGAAGAGGCTGTTGAAAAAGCCCGTATCGACGCTGACCGTGTGAAGGTTCAGGCTCAGGCCGAGATCGAACAGGAACTGAATGGTGTCAAAGATGCGCTGCGTGCCCAACTGGGTGCTCTGGCCGTCGGCGGTGCTGAGAAGATCCTGGGTGCCACAATCGATCAAAACGCGCACGCGGAGCTGGTAAACAAACTGGCTGCTGAAATTTAAGCGAGGGCGATCATGGCAGAATTGACCACGTTGGCCCGACCTTACGCTAAGGCAGCCTTCGAGCACGCCCAGGCCCACCAGCAGCTGGCCTCTTGGTCAGCCATGCTCGGCCTGGCTGCAGCAGTGTCGCAAGACGACACCATGCAGCGCGTGCTCAAGGCCCCGCGACTGACGAGCGCAGACAAGGCCGCCACGTTTATTGACGTGTGCGGCGACAAGTTTGATGTGAAAGTGCAGAACTTCATCCACGTCGTTGCCGAAAACGACCGTCTCCCGCTTTTGCCGGAGATTGCCGCTCTGTTCGACCTGTACAAGGCCGAGCAAGAGAAGTCGGTAGACGTTGAAGTGACCAGTGCTTTTGCATTGAACCAAGAACAGCAAGACAAACTCGCCAAGGTTCTCAGTGCACGACTCGACCGGGAAGTGCGCCTGCAAGTTGCGGAAGACCCATCCCTTATTGGGGGTGTTGTCATTCGCGCCGGCGACCTGGTTATCGATGGCTCGATTCGCGGCAAACTCGCGAATCTTGCCGAAGCATTGAAATCTTGAGTTTGAAGGGGCAGCAGAGCAATGCAGCAACTCAATCCTTCCGAAATAAGTGAAATTATCAAGGGCCGCATCGACAAGCTCGATGTGACCTCCCAAGCCCGTAACGAAGGCACTGTCGTCAGCGTATCTGACGGCATCGTGCGGATTCACGGTCTGGCCGACGTAATGTACGGCGAGATGATCGAGTTTCCGGGCGGCGTCTACGGTATGGCCCTCAACCTGGAGCAAGACTCCGTAGGTGCCGTTGTATTGGGCGCGTACACCAGTCTGGCTGAAGGCATGAGCGCCAAGTGCACAGGCCGCATCCTGGAAGTTCCGGTTGGTAAGGAACTGCTGGGTCGCGTTGTCGACGCACTGGGTAACCCTGTTGACGGTAAAGGTCCACTGGGCAACACCGAGACCGACGCGGTCGAGAAAGTTGCTCCAGGCGTGATCTGGCGTAAGTCGGTAGACCAGCCTGTACAGACTGGCTACAAGGCTGTCGATGCCATGATCCCAGTCGGCCGTGGCCAGCGTGAGCTGATCATCGGTGACCGTCAGATCGGTAAGACCGCTCTGGCGATCGACGCGATCATCAACCAGAAAGACAGCGGCATTTTCTGCGTCTACGTAGCGATCGGTCAGAAACAATCGACCATCGCCAACGTGGTTCGCAAGCTGGAAGAAAACGGCGCCCTGGCCAACACGATCATCGTGGCTGCCAGTGCTTCGGAATCTCCTGCGCTGCAATTCCTGGCACCGTACTCCGGTTGCACCATGGGTGAATTCTTCCGCGACCGCGGTGAAGACGCGCTGATCGTTTATGACGATCTGTCCAAGCAAGCAGTGGCTTACCGCCAGATTTCCCTGCTGCTGCGCCGTCCACCAGGCCGTGAAGCCTACCCAGGCGACGTGTTCTATCTCCACTCCCGTCTGCTGGAGCGCGCATCCCGCGTTTCCGAAGAGTACGTAGAGAAGTTCACCAACGGCGCAGTGACCGGCAAAACCGGTTCCCTGACCGCACTGCCGATCATCGAAACCCAGGCTGGCGACGTTTCCGCGTTCGTTCCGACCAACGTGATTTCCATCACCGACGGTCAGATCTTCCTGGAATCGGCCATGTTCAACTCCGGGATCCGTCCTGCTGTGAACGCCGGTGTTTCGGTATCCCGTGTGGGTGGTGCCGCTCAGACCAAGATCATCAAGAAGCTCTCCGGTGGTATCCGTACCGCTCTGGCTCAGTACCGTGAACTGGCGGCATTCGCCCAGTTCGCTTCTGACCTGGACGAAGCGACCCGTAAGCAACTTGAGCATGGTCAGCGCGTTACCGAGCTGATGAAGCAGAAGCAATACGCGCCAATGTCGATCGCTGACATGTCGCTGTCGCTGTATGCCGCTGAGCGTGGGTTCCTGACTGACGTCGAAATCGCCAAGGTCGGCAGCTTTGAACAAGCGCTGATTGCTTACTTCAACCGAGATCATGCCGATTTGATGGCCAAGATCAACGTGAAGGGTGACTTCAATGACGAAATCGACGCTGGCCTGAAGGCTGGTATCGAGAAGTTCAAGGCCACCCAAACCTGGTAAGCCGCAGCGGGAGCCGCAAGGCTCCCGCTTGCTAACCTGATAGGTGTTACATGGCAGGCGCAAAAGAGATTCGCAGTAAGATTGCGAGCATCAAAAGCACGCAAAAAATTACCAGCGCCATGGAGAAAGTGGCGGTCAGCAAAATGCGCAAGGCACAAATGCGCATGTCGGCTAGCCGTCCTTATGCGGAGCGTATCCGCCAGGTAATTGGGCATCTGGCCAACGCCAACCCGGAATACCGCCACCCGTTCATGATCGAGCGCGCCGTCAAGCGTGCAGGTTATGTGGTAGTGAGCAGTGACCGTGGTTTGTGCGGTGGTTTGAATACCAACCTGTTCAAGGCCCTGGTCAAGGACATGGCGGTAAACCGCGAAAACGGCGTCGAGATTGATCTGTGTGTTGTTGGTAGCAAGGGTGCGGCCTTTTTCCGCAACTTCGGCGGTAACGTCGTTGCAGCTATCAGCCACCTGGGTGAAGAGCCGTCGATCAATGACTTGATCGGCAGTGTGAAGGTGATGCTGGATGCGTACCTGGAAGGCCGGATTGACCGCCTGTCCGTGGTATCCAACAAGTTCATCAACACCATGACCCAGCAGCCAACCGTGGAGCAATTGATTCCACTGGTGGCGACCCCGGATCAGGAACTCAAGCACCACTGGGACTACCTCTACGAACCAGACGCCAAAGAGCTGCTTGACGGCTTGATGGTGCGCTACGTGGAGTCGCAGGTGTACCAGGCGGTGGTCGAGAACAACGCAGCTGAACAAGCGGCGCGGATGATCGCGATGAAAAACGCTACCGACAACGCCGGTGATCTGATCAGCGATTTGCAGCTGATCTACAACAAGGCGCGTCAGGCTGCGATCACCCAAGAGATCTCGGAAATCGTCGGCGGCGCTGCCGCGGTTTAACGGTTCAAATATTCAGAGGATCCAGCTATGAGTAGCGGACGTATCGTTCAAATCATCGGCGCCGTTATCGACGTGGAATTCCCACGCGACAGCGTACCGAGCATCTACAACGCGCTGAAAGTACAAGGCGCGGAAACTACTCTGGAAGTTCAGCAGCAGCTGGGCGACGGCGTAGTTCGTACCATTGCGATGGGTTCCACCGAAGGCTTGAAGCGCGGTCTGGACGTTGTCGACACTGGCGCTGCCATCTCCGTACCGGTCGGTAAAGCGACCCTGGGCCGGATCATGGACGTACTGGGCAACCCGATTGACGAAGCTGGCCCGATCGATACCGAAGAGCGTTGGGGCATTCACCGTCCAGCACCTTCGTTCGCCGAGCAAGCTGGCGGCAACGACCTGCTGGAAACCGGCATCAAGGTTATCGACCTGGTCTGCCCGTTCGCCAAAGGCGGTAAAGTGGGTCTGTTCGGTGGTGCCGGTGTAGGCAAGACCGTAAACATGATGGAACTGATCCGTAACATCGCCATCGAGCACAGCGGTTATTCCGTGTTCGCCGGTGTGGGTGAGCGTACTCGTGAGGGTAACGACTTCTACCACGAGATGAAGGACTCCAACGTTCTGGACAAAGTGGCATTGGTCTACGGTCAGATGAACGAGCCGCCGGGTAACCGTCTGCGCGTAGCACTGACTGGCCTGACCATGGCCGAGAAGTTCCGTGACGAAGGTAACGACGTTCTGCTGTTCGTCGACAACATCTACCGTTACACCCTGGCCGGTACTGAAGTATCCGCACTGCTGGGCCGTATGCCTTCGGCAGTAGGCTACCAGCCGACCCTGGCTGAAGAGATGGGCGTTCTGCAAGAACGTATCACTTCGACCAAGGAAGGTTCGATCACTTCGATCCAAGCGGTATACGTACCTGCGGATGACTTGACCGACCCGTCGCCTGCGACCACCTTCGCCCACTTGGACGCCACCGTCGTACTGTCCCGTGACATCGCTTCCCTGGGTATCTACCCAGCGGTCGATCCACTGGACTCGACTTCGCGCCAGCTGGACCCGAACGTGATCGGCCAGGAGCACTACGACACCGCTCGCGGCGTTCAGTACGTGCTGCAGCGCTACAAAGAGCTGAAGGACATCATTGCGATCCTGGGTATGGACGAGCTGTCGGAAACCGACAAGCAGTTGGTATCCCGCGCTCGTAAGATCCAGCGCTTCTTGTCGCAGCCGTTCTTCGTGGCTGAAGTCTTCACCGGTGCCTCGGGTAAATATGTTTCCCTGAAAGACACCATTGCTGGCTTCAAAGGCATCCTCAACGGTGACTACGACCACCTGCCAGAACAAGCGTTCTACATGGTCGGCGGCATCGAAGAAGCGATCGAGAAAGCCAAGAAACTGTAATCCAGGCGCCCGGCAACGGGCGCTCATCAGGTTGAGGCAATCAGATGGCTATGACAGTCCATTGCGATATCGTCAGCGCGGAAGGGGAAATCTTCTCCGGTCTGGTAGAGATGGTAATTGCACACGGCGAGTTGGGTGACCTGGGTATTGCCTTGGGCCACGCACCGCTGATCACCAGCTTGAAGCCCGGTCCGATTACTCTGACCAAGCAGGGCGGGGAAAAGGAGGTGTTCTACATCTCTGGCGGTTTCCTCGAAGTTCAGCCGAACATGGTCAAGGTTCTTGCCGACACCGTGCAACGTGCTGGCGACCTGGATGAAGCCTCCGCTCAGGAAGCCGTCAAGGCTGCCGAGAAGGCTCTGCACGAAAAAGGTGCAGACTTCGACTACAGCGCTGCTGCTGTACGTCTGGCCGAGGCTGCAGCCCAGCTGCGCACGCTCCAGCAGATCCGCAAGAAGTAAGCGGCCAAGCCGTCATGCTTCATGCGCGATTGATTAAAAAGGGTAGCCTCGGCTACCCTTTTTCTTTTTTTGCAAAACACTTCTTTGGTCTGAAGCCGGACCGCCCAGGATTGGTAGCCATTCATGTCTCTTGAAATCGTCATTCTCGCCGCTGGCCAGGGCACCCGCATGCGTTCAGCCCTGCCCAAGGTACTGCACCCGGTTGCGGGTAACTCCATGCTTGGCCATGTTATCCACAGCGCCCGGCAACTGGACCCACAACGTATCCACGTAGTGATTGGCCACGGTGCCGATGCGGTACGTGAGCGTCTGGCAGCCGATGACTTGAATTTCGTATTGCAGGACAAGCAACTGGGTACCGGTCATGCCACCGCGCAAGCCGTACCGTTCATCAAGGCCGACACCGTGCTGATCCTCTACGGTGATGTGCCGCTGATCGAAGTGGAAACCCTGCAGCGCCTGCTCAAGCACGTAGTGCCGGGCCAGATGGGCCTGCTCACCGTCGAACTGGACGACCCTACCGGTTATGGCCGCATCGTGCGTGATGCAGACGGCAACGTCGCCGCCATCGTCGAGCATAAAGATGCCAGCGAGGCACAACGGGCGATAACCGAAGGCAATACCGGGATTCTCGCGGTGCCGGCGGCTCACCTGGCAGACTGGATGAGTCGTTTGTCGAATAACAATGTCCAGGGCGAGTACTACCTCACCGACGTCATCGAGATGGCCGTCAGCGACGGCCTGCTGGTCGCCACCGAGCAGCCCCACGACCCAATGGAAGTGCAGGGCGCCAACGACCGCAAGCAACTGGCGGAACTGGAGCGTCACTACCAACTGCGCGAAGGCCGCCGCCTGATGGCGCAGGGCGTGACACTGCGTGACCCGGCGCGTTTCGATGTACGCGGTGAGGTGACCGTGGGCCGCGACGTGCTGATCGATATCAATGTGATCCTCGAAGGCCGCGTGATCATCGAAGACGATGTGGTAATTGGCCCCAATTGCGTGATCAAGGACAGCACCCTGCGCAAAGGCGTGGTGGTCAAGGCCAACAGCCACATCGACGGTGCCGTGATGGGTGAGGGCAGCGATGCGGGGCCGTTTGCGCGGTTGCGCCCGGGCAGCGTGCTGGGCGCCAGGGCCCATGTGGGTAACTTCGTTGAGCTGAAAAACGCACGGATGGGCGACGATGCGAAGGCGGGGCACCTGGCCTACCTCGGCGATGCAGTGATTGGGGCCCGCAGCAACATTGGCGCCGGCGCCATTACTTGCAATTACGATGGTGCCAACAAGTATCAGACGACGATCGGTGAAGACGTCTTTATTGGCTCCAACAATTCACTGATTGCGCCCGTCACCATTGGCGATGGTTCAAACACAGCGGCAGGCTCAACCATCAACCAGGATGTGGATAAGTCGCAATTGGCTGTGGCCCGCGCCCGCCAACGCAACATCGACGGCTGGAAACGCCCGGTCAAAATCAAAAAGACCTGAGTTATCCACAACCTTCAGGCACCACCCATCAATGTGGGAGCTGGCTTGCCTGCGATAGCGATATTTCAGTCACGTTTTCATCGACTGATACACCGCTATCGCAGGCAAGCCAGCTCCTACATTTTTGATCTGGGCTTCAATAAAATTTCATTCTTCTGCTTGACGATCCTTCGTCAATAGGTTTTGATTGCCTTCGTTTTCTTTCGAAACGAAACTTATCATCACCATGTCGAAACGAAATACACCACAACGACGCCACAACATCCTCACCTTGCTCAACGAGCAGGGCGAAGTGAGCGTGGATGAATTGGCCAAGCGTTTCGAAACCTCCGAAGTGACCATCCGCAAGGACCTCGCCGCGCTGGAAAGCAACGGCTTGCTGCTGCGTCGCTACGGTGGCGCCATCACCATGCCCCAGGAACTGGTGGGCGATCCTGCCCAACCGATTTCTGTGCATAAGCGCGCCATCGCCCGGGCGGCGGTCAAGCGCCTGCGTGAACATGCGCGGATCATCATCGACAGCGGCAGCACCACCGCCGCGATGATCCCCGAACTGGGCCATCAGCCAGGCCTTGTGGTGATGACCAACTCCCTGCATGTGGCCAGTGCCCTGAGTGAGCTTGAGCATGAACCGGTGCTGCTGATGACCGGCGGTACCTGGGACCCGCACTCGGACTCGTTCCAGGGACAGGTCGCCGAACAGGTGCTGCGTTCCTATGACTTCGACCAACTGTTTATAGGCGCTGACGGCATCGACCTGCAGCGTGGCACCACCACCTTCAATGAATTGTTGGGCTTGAGCCGAGTGATGGCCGAAGTCGCCCGCGAAGTGGTGGTGATGGTCGAATCCGACAAGATCGGCCGCAAGATTCCCAACCTGGAACTGCCCTGGAGCAGCGTCCATACCCTTATTACCGATGATCGCCTGCCGCTTGAGGCCCGCGACCAGATTCAAGCCCGCGGCATTACGCTGATTTGCGCGGCAGTCATCTAGGAGAGAAACCATGTGTGGAATTGTAGGCGCAGTCGCTGAACGAAACGTTACCGCCATTTTGCTCGAAGGCCTCAAGCGCCTGGAATACCGCGGCTATGACAGTGCCGGCGTGGCGGTCTTCAGCAACGCGGGCAAGCTCGAGCGCATGCGTCGCCCAGGCAAAGTCAGCGAATTGGAACAGGCCCTGGCCGGTGAGCCCTTGGCGGGCCGCCTGGGCATCGCCCACACCCGCTGGGCGACCCACGGGGCACCGTGCGAGCGCAATGCGCACCCGCACTTCTCCGGTGATATCGCGGTGGTGCACAACGGCATCATCGAAAACCACGAAGTGCTGCGTGAACAACTCAAGGGCCTGGGCTACGTCTTTACCTCGGACACCGACACCGAAGTCATCGCCCACCTGCTCAACCACAAGCTCAAGGACCACAGCGACCTGACCACCGCCCTCAAGGCCACGGTCAAGGAACTGCATGGCGCCTACGGCCTGGCGGTGATCAGCGCCAGCCAACCGGACCGTGTGGTTGCCGCCCGCAGTGGCAGCCCACTGGTGATTGGCCTGGGCCTGGGGGAGAACTTCCTCGCTTCCGATCAGTTGGCCCTGCGTCAGGTCACCGACCGCTTCATGTACCTGGAAGAAGGCGATATCGCCGACATCCGCCGTGAAAGCGTGGCGATCTGGGATGTCGACGGCAACTCCGTCGAGCGCGAAGCGGTGCAGTACCGCGACGGCGCCGAAGCTGCCGACAAGGGCGAGTTCCGCCACTTCATGCTCAAGGAAATCCACGAGCAACCGGCCGTGGTGCAACGCACCCTGGAAGGTCGCCTTGGCGACAAGCAAGTACTGGTAAACGCGTTCGGCCCGCAAGCCGCCGAGCTGTTCGCCAAAGTGCGCAATGTGCAGATCGTCGCCTGTGGCACCAGTTATCACGCCGGCATGGTCGCGCGTTACTGGCTTGAAGAACTGGCCGGCATCCCGTGCCAGGTCGAAGTGGCCAGCGAGTTCCGCTACCGCAAGGTGGTGGTGCAGCCCGACACCCTGTTCGTGACCATCTCCCAGTCCGGCGAGACCGCTGACACCCTGGCCGCCCTGCGCAATGCCAAAGAGCTGGGCTACCTGGCGAGCCTGGCGATCTGCAACGTCAGCATCAGCTCCCTGGTACGTGAGTCGGACCTGACCCTGCTGACCCAGGCCGGTCGCGAAATCGGCGTAGCCTCCACCAAGGCCTTCACCACCCAGTTGGTGGGCTTGCTGCTGCTGACCCTGTCCCTGGGCCAGGTGCGCGGCACATTGGCTGCGGGCGTGGAAGCCACCCTGGTAGAAGAACTGCGCCGCCTGCCGACCCGCCTGGGCGAAGCCCTGGCCATGGACAGCACCGTAGAGAAAGTCGCCGAGCTGTTTGCCGACAAGAACCACACCCTGTTCCTCGGCCGTGGCGCGCAGTACCCAGTGGCGATGGAAGGCTCCCTGAAACTCAAGGAAATCTCCTATATCCACGCCGAAGCCTACCCGGCCGGTGAACTCAAGCACGGCCCATTGGCCCTGGTGGACGATGACATGCCGGTGGTCACCGTGGCGCCAAACAATGAACTGCTGGAGAAGCTCAAGTCCAACTTGCAGGAAGTTCGCGCCCGTGGCGGCCAACTGATCGTGTTCGCCGACGAAAAGGCCGGCATGACCAACGGCGAAGGCACCCACGTGATCAACATGCCGCACATCCACGACACCCTGTCGCCGATTCTCTACACCATCCCGCTGCAATTGCTGTCGTACTACGTGGCGGTGCTCAAGGGCACGGACGTTGACCAGCCGCGTAACTTGGCCAAGTCGGTGACGGTTGAGTAATGTTTAGCGGTAACGAGAAAGGGTGATCGTAAACATTAAAGTCTGTCTCGCTTGGAGCCTCCGTGGGCTCCAAGCGACGATCTTCTCTCCCGCTCCTTTTGTGCCGAGTGCTCCAAGTTGCGGCTCACCTTCCAGATTCAGATTTACAAAAAAATTCGCGGAGATTGGCAAGTCGTAAATTGCGGTTGATCGTGAATATCTTCATGTACAGCCTGGATATTATAGGCGTCATAGCAACTGCGCATGGGAGCTTCGCAGGTTTGCTAGATAGCCTGCGTAGAAAAGGTGGATTGGTCCGAAAAACAGATGATCTAAAACGTTGTTTAGTTTATGAGCCTCTGGCTGTTTCGATAATTAAAACGGTAAATAACTTACTCAGTTTATTATGGCGTACGCACGTTCTTCATCTCGCAGTTATATTGAGGGCGGGCTGGTCTATTGCAGATCATGATGCCCACTATAATCAGTGCGCCCCCCATAAATGTGGGAGCGCTGAGCTGCTCATCCAACAAAATAGCACCCAGTAACACCGCGGTCAGCGGATTGAGCGCGATGAACACTCCGGCACGTGTTGCGCCGATCTGCTCGATTCCCTTGTAATACCAGATGTATGCCAGCGCTGAGCCTATGGCACCCAAGTACAGCAAGCTGGAAAAGTCGGCAAGCGTTAGAGCTCGCAGTGATGCCTGATTGAATTGACCAGTGACGATAGCGGTCGCCGTCAGCATCGCGGCCCCCGCGAAGATGGAGTAGGTCACCGTATGTAGGGCGCCGATTTCTTTGACTACCGACTTACCGAATACGCTGAAGGCGACCCAACTGAGTACGCAACCAAAGATCAAAAGGTCTCCGCGCCAGTCGCTTTTATCCACGATTAATGTGCCTGACGACTTATTGAGAATCACGACAGCCGCCCCTATCAGGCAAAGAAAAATGCCTGCGGTTTTCATTGCAGACATTTTTTCTCGGAAAAACACATAAGAGAAAAGAGCCATGACGGCGGGATTCAGGGCTACGATCAATGACGCGCGGGAGGCTGCTGTGTAATGTAGGCCATAAAAAAAACAGAGGTTATAAGTATAAATTCCGCAAAATCCCAATCCTACGATCTTGACTAGTTGCGACCGATCAAGCCGGACAAAGCTCTTTTTTAAAAAGAAACCTAGGAACAGTCCGAGTGTGATTCCGGCGAATATAAATCTGACACTGGCGGCTAATAGCGCGGGTGTGTCTGCGGATAGATACCGACCAGCGACAAAGGTACCTCCCCAGATCATTGCTACCAGAGAAAGCTTAAGATAGGTAAGGCTGTCTGAAGTAAGGACCAGTGGATGAGAATGGCTGGTCATGCAGGTGCCCTCTCCTCAACGATCGGTCGGGTCTTGAGTTCTATGTATTCGAGAGTCAGATCAAGGACTTCGCGTTGGGCACGGCTCCCTCCTAACAACGGCCACTGGTCTCGGCTGGTACGCAAGAGCGCCAGGCTTTCGTGATAACGCTTCAAGGTGAACAGTAGAATGCCTTTGAGCACGTCTAAGCCTGCTCGGTGCGCTTCGGGCTCGATGCCAAAGCCGTCGCTTTCGGCGATTTGCTTCTCGATGAGGAGAGTCTGATTGGTCGCAGAAAAGGCAAGCGCAGCATGGATGTTGTGAAAGTAAGAGGTTGATCCAGAGACGCTGCCGGTCCACAAAAGAGCGAGACGTTCCCAGATAGCGGCGAACTTGCTGTCTGTGGCTTTCAAACGCAGGCGCCAGAGAAAACCCACCGCATCCAGATCCTGCTTCGCGAAGGGGCTGTCCTTTAATTCATACAGTTCCTCGAACGCTTGGAGTGCCTGATCGACCTCGTTGCATCGCTCGTGGGCTATAGCCATGTGCCAATAGACGTGCATGCGCATGCCGCTATTTTCGATCCAGTCAGGCTTGCAGTCGATCAGGAAACTCGAAAGTTCCTGCCAGCGGCCCATCTCATGCAATGCGTGGGCAGTAGCATGGATGCCGTAGATGTTATGGGGAATCAGCCTAACCGCCTCAAGGCCCAGTTCAAGGGCTTCTTGGAAGCGCTGGTCTTCACACAAAACAAAAGATTTTATTGCCAGGTAGTAGGAGTACAAGGCATGAGTGTGCGGTATGTGTGGTTCGCAAAACGAAAATTCTGCCGTTAATCTAGGCGTCTTACCAGTACAGAAGTCGAGCATGTGCACAAAAAAAATTGTGATGATGTCGGAGGGGTACGCTTTCAGGTGTTGCGTAAAGAGTGTACGTGCTCGCTCATATTCAAAGTTTACCCAAGCTATAAATGCCTTATGGATCAGTAACAACTCCGGGGGTAAGTTCGATCGTTGATGCATCCGATTGAGAAACAGTTTGAACTTGTAAAGTTCTTTCATCTCGCAACTCGTGATTGCATCGAACCCTAATAGAAGGTCTTTGTATAGTTCCTGAGTCTGGGTGACCGGCATCAGATGCTCGGGTATTCCTCGCAGGGACAGGAATGGGCCGTTGATTTCAGGCCACAGTGCCGAAATCCCATCAGTCTTCCATTGGGCGACCATAAAACAATCCTTGGATATAAGTTGGCGAAAAGGGCTGGCCTATCTCGTTATGCCTGTTTCATCTATGCTTACGCAAAATCATGGTCATATGAAAATGAGCGATTACTCATGGATGAAAAATGACGCTGACCCAATTGGAAATTTTTGTCGCTGTCGCAGAGCGGCGTGGCTTCACGCTCGCAGCCGCCCAACTGAAAATATCCCAATCTGCGGTTTCTCATGCAATAAGGGCTCTGGAGCAGGAGTGGGGTGTTGAACTGCTACTTCGGCATCAAGGCCAGATTGAACTGACAGACATAGGTGCGCGAATCCTTCTACGTGTGCAACCTATGCTTGGTCTGGCGGATGCAATTAGGCAGGATGCCAGCGATGCCCGCGGCATGAAACTTGGCACCCTGCGAATTGGTTCATTTGGCCCAACCTCATCCCAGCTTTTGTTGCCGCGGATTCTTAAAGACTACCGCCGCCTTTACCCCAATATTGAAGTTCATGTGAGTGAGGGGCCTGATCGCCAAGTGACGGAATGGTTGTTAGACAGAGAGGTGGACGTAGGGTTTGTCACCTTACCTGAAGCTCAGTTTGATACCTGGCCTTTACTTGAGGACCAAATGGTTGCCTTGCTACCGATTGCGCACCCTCTCGCTTCAAACGAAAGAGTGACATTGGAGGACTTATGTTCTGATCCGTTTGTACTAACCGAGGCTGGTTCGGCCGAACTGGTCTCGCAGCTCTTTGCTGCTGTCAAATTGAAGCCGCGTATTCGCTACAAGACCTCTCAGTTGATGAGTACCTTGGCCGCGGTGGCTCGCGGAGATGGGGTAACGATTGTGGCTGAGTCTTCGTTGCCCGACGATAGCGAGAAGCTTTATGTGGTCAGGACACTCGATCCGGCAGTCAGGCGCCAAGTCGGAATCGCGGTGCTGGATTGCAGCGAGACTACTGCTGCAGCTCAAGCATTCATTGAGTTGGCAGAGAAGATTTACCGGAGTCGTAAGAGTGATTTGAAGGGAAATGGCTTATAAAGAGGGAGCCCCTCCGGTCATTTCAATGCTGTCGAGCGGGTTGATTCGCTGCGCGATGCCGTGCTGTAGGCCAGCCTGCCTAGTTGCGCATTACCTTATTCCAATCAATTTCGTATCCAGCATCCTGGAGCGCCCGGCTGAAGGCTTGCTTCCAACCATCTTCGTTGATCGACGTCCAGACCAAGGGCACGGTCTTCAGGATTAAAAACGGTCCCGTTTGGGGCCCCTCGGGGCTCCAAACGACGTCCTTCTGTGCTTATCCCTCCTAGCAAAACACGCAATTACAGGTGGAAATCGCCCGCCGCCTCCGGCTGGTAAAGCACTTTCCTGATCTCAATGCGGCGGGTCCGATCAGAAATTCGCCAGTCGATGGCGTCCCCCTCCTGATAGCCCAGGATGGCGGCGCCGATGTCGGAATACACGGAATGCTTCCCTGCGGTGCTGTCCGCGTCTTCAGGGTAAACCAGGGCCACTTCGATCTCTTCTTCGTCCAGTTGCAGCAAGGCCCTGGAGTTCATCGTGACGACATTGCACGCCACCTGCTGCGGTTTGACGACAATGGCTCGCTCAAGCTCATGTTCGAGTTCAACAACGGTCGGGCCTTGCTCGAGCGCGATCAGGCTCTCGAGCCTGGCCTTGTCGATTTCAGTAATGTAGATCCTGGTGGAGTCGCCAGCGGCACCTTCGCGCAAGAGCTGGAGATAGCGCCCCGCCGTCATGGAAAATGACTTCAATGCCGGCGCTTCGCTCTCAAGCACAAAGCCGCTGCGCAGAAAGGCTTTCAGCGAGCGCGCGTTGTCCGGGTGGATCTTGGCGATGAGCTTCTTGGCCCGCATGTCGAGGAAGGCCAGTTTCATGCCTTCGCGGATCGTGCGGGCACCAAGGTTTTGCCCCCACTTGTCGCTGTCTCCGATGACCAGGACTATCTCGCAATCTGAGCCGGTCTTGATCAGACGCACAAAGCCCACCGGGGCGTCATGCCGGTCATAGGCCATGAAGAATCGCCCGCCCCGGTTGAATAGATGGGTCAGGATCGGCGATTGAGTCCGGTCGATGGCTTGCTCGATGGAGCGGGAGACATGACGCGAATCGCTCAGATAGCAGGTGACGCGCTCATCCTCCAACCAATCCATCAGCGTCAGCGCGTGGGCCCGAGTAATTTCAGGGCACAGCGAAATGAAAGGCTTGTTCATCTTCATCACACTTACTTGTAAAGGATGGAAGCCCGTCATGGCTTTGGCCATGACGGCTCTTTGGGCAACCGACCATGTTAAGACATAACGCGAGCAATGCCGAACAGCCTGGAGAGGTCGAGCAAATCATCTTTTGCCGAACCCTGTCCCTTGGTCCTACCCTGAGGCTCGCCGTAAGCGGCTCCATCAAGTCTTCCAGAAGTCTCGGTGAGTTGATCTTCCCCATACCCTGAGAGTGCCATATCTTTGCGGGATGTTTTATTTGCGCTGGTCATCCCGATAAGTCCTGGTGCTTGATCTGAGATTAACTACTTACAGCTATCCTGACGGAATACCGCCGACCGACTTGAACAATAGAAATGAATAAACTTTTTAATTAATTAACTGTTTTGAAACGATGGTTTAGTGGACGGCTCAAGATGTTCATTATCCCGGTTTCAAGGCTGGCATAACGCCAGTTCGGCGTCGTTGAGGCGCCTTTTTTTGTGTTATGATCCTGCGCAACTTTGGGCTGGCACCAGGTTCGATAGCGATTGTCTATTTTGCCGCGCCCCAGGTTTTCCTGGCTTGGCCGCTGTTTCGGGCGTGCTTTGAGCCAACTGCTTCAAGGAAGAGCGATTTGAACGTTTGGCAATGGCTACCCCTTCCCGGCAGTGATGATCCTGCGGCTCTGAAACTCTCGGTCAGTGGTGTGAGGTATTCCGGCTATCTATGGCGATCTCGGATAAACGACTCATCCAGTCTTTTAATTAATTTTTGCGAGAGTTGGTGATGGCTTATTTTCCCTGTTTTTTATCTGTCGTTTTTGTCGTTCGTAATCAGGGCGATAAAATAGAAAAAATACTGTCCGAAGCTGCCGAAGTCATTGCGAAAACAGTCAGCGACTATGAGCTGATCGTTGTTGATAACGCGTCCGATGATGACAGTGTCATGGTCTTGAAGGGCCTGACAAGTGAGAAGGGCCTGGCCAACTTGCAGGTCTATGCGCTGACCAAGGAAGTGGACACCGACACAGCGTCCTGGGTCGGCCTGGAAAACGCCTTGGGTGACTATGTCGCGGTCATCGATCCGCTGGTGGACGACATCAACTTCGTCCCCCAGATGCTTGATCAAGCCGTCAGCGGTGCCGATGTGGTCTTTGCCCACAACGAACAAAAGAGCACCCAGAGCCTGGCCTATCGTTGGGCCAACGCGGTGTTCCACAGCATGTACAACCGCTTCAACGGGGTTCATCTTGCCAAGGAAGCGCCTCAGTACCGCATTCTCAGCAAGCGCGTGATCAATTTCATCCTGCAACACCCCCAGCCTTCGATGACGTATCGGCATCTGCCGGCCACCGGTGGTTTTGCCCGGGCCTACCTCAAGTACAGCGCCGTGCCCCAGGCCTCCAGCCCCAAGCGGCTGGGCGACAGTATTGATCGTGGCGTGCGCTTGCTGGTTTCCACCACGCGCGCGCCTATGCGCCTGGTGACCTACCTTTCGCTGTTTGGCGCGGTTGCCAACCTGGTGTACTGCGCCTATGTGATTTCTGTGGGTATCTTCAAGGCTGATGTAGCGCCTGGCTGGATCAGTTTCTCGCTCCAGCAGTCGGGCATGTTTTTCCTGATCTCACTGGTGCTGCTGGTGCTGGGTGAATACATCCTCAACATGGCCAGCCTGTCGAATGAAGGGCCGCTTTACCATGTAGGCCAGGAGTTCACCAGCGCGCGCATGACCCGGCGCGAGAAGCTGAACATTGAAGAGGTAGCACCAGCTTCGGTCGCGCCCAAGGCTCAGCCCAGCGAACGAGTTTCCTGATGTCGAGCGCCCAAGCCAGCCAGCCTGAGCAGGATGCCGTCATCATCGGTGGGGGGTTTTACGGAGCAGCCATTGCGGTCTACCTGGCCAAGCAACGGGGCTTGAAACGGATCCTGTTGGTAGAGCGCGAGCCGGCACTGATGATGCGCGCCAGTTACAACAACCAGGCACGTGTGCATAACGGCTATCACTATCCGCGCAGCTTCACCACGGCCTATCGCAGCCGGGTCAACCTGCCCAAGTTTGTGCAGGACTGGCCGCAGGTGGTCAAGCAGGACTTTACCAAGCTGTACGCCATTGCCCGGCGCAACTCCAAGGTCACGGCCAAGCAGTTCGAGCGTTTTTGCCGGGACATCGGTGCGGACCTCAAACCCGCCGATCCAGCGCTGCGCGACTTGTTCGAACCACGTTTGATCGAAGAAGTATTCCTGGTCGAAGAATATGCGTTCGACACCACTCGCCTGGCAGCCTGGGCGGCTCGCGAGCTGGCAGAAAGCGCTGTGCAGATCCGTTACCAGACACGGGTCACTTCAATTTCCAGGGGCGCCGAGGCGCCTTTGCAGGTGGTCACCCAAACCTCCCAGGGCGAGGAAGCGCTGACGACTTGTCGCTACGTCTTCAACTGTACGTACAGTGGCCTCAATCAGTTTGCGGGTGATTTCGCGGGGGTCAGTACCGGCCTCAAGCAAGAGATCACGGAAATGGCCTTGATGCAGATGCCCGAATCCCTCGAGGGTTTGGGCGTCACGGTGATGGACGGCCCGTTCTTTTCACTGATGCCATTCCCGGCCCGTGGGCTGCATACCTTGTCCCATGTACGCTATACGCCGCACTTGCACTGGAACGATGAAAAAGGCCTCGACCCCTACGAAAAGCTACGGCTTTATGAGCGCGATACACGGGTCGATCGCATGGTCAGGGACGTCGGGCGGTATATCCCCGAAGTGCTCAAGGCCCAACACAAGGATTCGCTGTTCGAGGTCAAGACCATCCTGGTGAAGAACGAAGGGGATGATGGACGCCCGATTCTTTTCGAAAAGCACGCCGAGTTGCCAGGTTGCTTTTCCGTGCTGGGTGGCAAGATAGACAACATTTACGATGTGCTTGAAAAACTGGATACCGAGAGTTTTTCCCATCAAGGTCAATAAAACTTCAGGTTTGGAGCGGAAAAAGATGAATTCGCTTATTGGTTTCTCCGGGTTTGTCGGGGGCACGCTTCTTAAGCAGGCTTGCTTCGAGGACTTGTACCGGTCCACCAACATCGGTGAGATAGAAGGCAAATCCTTCGACCTCGTGGTCTGTGCCGGCGCCCCGGCGCAAAAATGGATTGCCAACCGCGAGCCTGAGGCGGACCGCCAGAAGATCGAAGCACTGATCGCCCATCTGAAAACCATCCAGTGCAAGACCTTCGTGCTGATCAGCACAGTGGATGTGTTCAAAAGCCCTATCGGCGTTGATGAAGACACCCCGGTCGATGAGTCCGGCCTGCATGCCTATGGCCTGCACCGTCGGCTGCTGGAAACCTTCGTTGAAAGTCATTTTCCGAATCACTTGATCGTTCGCCTGCCGGGGCTCGTCGGGCCTGGATTGCGTAAAAACGTGATTTTTGACTTCCTCAACGACAACAACCTGCAGGCGATCGATAGCCGGGGCGTGTTCCAGTTCTACCCGATGATCAACTTGTGGTACGACATCCAGACCGCACTCGAGGCGGGGCTCAAGCTGGTCCACCTGACTGCCCAGGCAGTGAGTGTCGCCGACATTTCGCAGAAGGGCTTCGGCAAGCCTTTCACCAATACCCTGGCCAATGCGGCTGCTACCTATGACATGCAGACCAAGCATGCGCAGCTGTTTGGCGGCACTGGGCGCTATCAGTACAGCGCTCGCGAAACCGTGCAGGCCGTACGGGCCTATGCGCAGTCGGAGCCGCTCAAGGCCGCATCGGGAGCACAGGCATGAGGCTGGCGATTTCCAATATCGCGTGGGAAACCACCGAGGACGAAGTCATCGCTGAACTGCTTGCGCGCTTTGCCGTGGATGCGATTGATATTGCACCGGGCAAATACTTCCCCGAGCCTGCCAAGGCCACGGACGCAGAGATTGCGCGGGTCAAGGACTGGTGGGCGCAACGTGGTATTGCATTGACCGGCATGCAGGCACTGTTGTTTGGCACGACGGGCCTGAATGTCTTCGGCTCCGTACAAAGCCAGGCGGCCTTGCTGCAACACCTGGCGGGCGTGTGCCGCATTGGCGCAGGCCTGGGTGCGACACGGATTGTATTTGGCTCGCCAAAGAACCGTGATCGCAGTGGTTTGACCGACCAGCAGGCGCAGGATGGCGCTGTGGCGTTCTTCCGGCAATTGGGCGATATCGCCCAGGCGAGCGGTGTGACGATCTGCCTGGAGCCCAACCCCACCTGCTACGGGGCGAACTTCATGACCACCAGTGCACAAACCGCAGTGGTGGTGCGGGCAATCGACCACCCGGCGATCCGCATGCAACTGGATACCGGGGCGCTTGCGATCAACGGTGAAGACCCATTCACCGTGCTTGAGGACTGTGCCGAGTTGATCGGGCATATCCACGCCAGTGAACCAGACTTGCTCCCGCTGGGTGACGGCGGTACTGACCATGAAAAAATGGCACGTGCCGTAGCCCACTACTTGCCCGGGCATGTGGTCACCATTGAGATGGTGGCGACCAAGACCGAAGCCCATGCGCAATCGATCGAGCGTGCGCTGCAGGTTGCCCGCCAGCATTACCGCGCCTGCGACGAGGTGACGGCATGAGCATCAAATGGATCATCTTGATCCTAGGTATCTTGTCGAACGCCTCCGCCAGCGTCCTGGTGAAGATGGCGATGATGCCCCCGCGCAAATTCCCTTCCTTGAGCGACCCGATGGCGGCACTCAGCAACTGGCCGTTCTGGGTCGGGCTGGTCCTGTATGGTGCTGCGTTCCTGCTTTATGCCGCAGCATTGGCCCGTTTGCCGCTGAACGTGGCACACCCGGTCCTTACGGCCGGGGCTATCGCGACGGTCGCCCTGTTTTCCCTGCTGTTTTTCCGTGAGTCCTTCCACTGGACCACGGGAGTCGGCATCGCCCTGGTTATTGCTGGCGTAGGGCTGATCACAGCTCGCGTCGTTTGATGGAAATTAAAATGACTTCTTCTGATATTGCTCCCGATGTACGTGCCGGCTGGCAGGTACCGTCCTATGACACGCCACTCTGGCTAGGTCGCCAGCACCCCTGGTGCGTGGTCATTCCGGTCATCAACGAAGGTGACCGGATCAAGAACCTGCTCGCCCGTATGGCGGCGTTCAACATCGCAGACATGGCCGACATCATCATCGTCGATGGTGGCAGTTCTGATGGCTCGCTCGAGTTGCAATCACTGCAACAGGTGGGTGTGCGCGGCCTGCTGGTCAAGACTGCCCCGGGCAAGTTGAGCGCGCAGTTGCGCTGCGCCTACGCCTTCGCCCTGGACCAGGGCTACGAAGGTATCGTGACCATCGATGGCAACGACAAGGATGACCCAGAGGCCATCCCGCGCTTTATCGAAGCGCTGCAGCAGGGTGTGGATTTTGTCCAGGCCTCGCGTTTTGTCCAGGGCGGTGTTGCCGAGAACACCCCCAAGTCCCGCGATTTTGCTATCCGTTTTATCCATGCGCCGATGCTGAGCCTGTTTTCCGGCTTCAAGTGGACAGATACCACCCAGGGCTTTCGTGCCTACAGCCGCAAGATGCTGATCGATCCGAAGATGGCGATCTTCCGTGATGTGTTCGATACCTACGAGCTGCTTGCCTACCTGTCGTATCGCGCGCCGAAACTGGGCTATCGCTGCGTAGAACTGGCGACCGTGCGCCGCTACCCCCAAGGTGAAGTACCTACCAAGATCAGTAGCGTAAAAGGCAATCTTTCGGTGCTGGCGGTATTGTTCCGTGCCTGTTTTGGCAAGTACAACTAAAGATCTGGTAGTGAAATGTTCAAGCATCTGGAAATGAATGAAAGGGTTTCTTCAGTGCTGGCGTGCGTGGTTATCACGGCGTTTGCACTGTTGTTATGTCTGGGTATCTCGACCGCACCCAAGTATGCCGACTTCATCGTGGGCTACATCAGTTGGACCGCAGATACCAAGTTTCAGGACCAGGTGGTTGCTCCAGTATTCATCGCCGTTCTTTTCTGTGCGTTGCTGTTTTTTACCTCCTTGATGGGGCGCCAGAAGAAACAATTCGGTAGCGACAGCGCACTGGTTTTATCCAACCAATGGTTGTGGTGGTCGCTCCCTGCGATTACCGCTATTGCATGCATGGTGCTTGGCACGGATTTCGAGCCGAAAGTCCTCTACTGCTCGGTGTTTGGTGTCTCGTTTATCGCTTTGGCAGCCACGGTTGGCGCGGTCAAAAAAATCAATGTGGACCCTCGGATATTCGGCCTGGGGGCGCTCGGTATCCTGTTGCTGGCGCTGGTACAGCTGGAGGTGGTGTTGGCGCTGGGCCGCGCGCCAGCTGCCTGGAGCGATGGGGTTGAGTTGTCCAGATACGCCAAGCCCACCTATGGGATAGCCATCGTCGGATGGATCCTGGGTATGGCATACATCGTGTGGAGCCCCAAGGGTTTTGCGCGAATTGCCCCATGGCTGTTGATGGCTGGTCAATTGGGTCTGTCGACCTTTTACCTGGCGCTGTATCCCGCTCGCATACAAGAGCCAGATGGCAGTATTTCCAAATACGAGACCACGGTCTGGTTGAAGATACTGGTTATCGGAATGCTGGTTTGGGGCGTGGTGGATGTACTGCGGCGTTTGCGTCGGTATACATCAACCAGCGACATTGCCACGCTGCTTTCGCCTATCGCGTTTTTCGGCTTGCTGGTGGGCTTGAAAATGGGCACGACCATTTTCCCCAACATCAGCGCCGACGATTATCACTTCGGTGAAAGCTTGTTGGGCTGGTGGTCCTATATGCAGGGGGCTATTCCCTATATTGACTACGTTCCTGCCCACGGCATCATCGGCGATGACCTGACCCAGTTCTTATCATTTGTGTTTTATGACGGTTCTGCCGGTAGCATTATTCATGTCGGTAATCTCAGCATCGCGCTGTTGTCTTTTGCCGCCTTCCTGTCGCTCTACTATTTTTCGCGCAGTATCGGGTTGGCGTTTGCCGCCATCTTCTTCCTGACGGCCAATATTATCTGGCTGTTTCTGATCCCGTTTCTCTGCCTGTGGTTGAGCCCGTCGTTGCGCCAGCGTCCCGAGCGCTGGCTGCTGGTCTGGATGATCACGGCGCCGCTGGTAGTCCTCGGAATCCCGCCACAAGGGCTGCTGCTTGCGGCGGCGTCTGGGGTGATGGCTGCTTATTACGCCTGGCACCTCTGGAAAGCTCCACGCCCCCGCAAGCTGAAGGGCATTCTGATTACAGGCGTAGTGCTACTGGTGTTGGCGGTGGTTACGCCCGCAGGGATCATGCTGTTGGGGGCTATCCGTTATGTCCTGGAAAATGGCCCTATCAACCAGGTTGCCTACGGCGTGCCATGGGCGTTGAGCTGGGAGGGCGCGCGCAAAGGCTTTGTGTTTGAAGCCTTGCGCATGTCCTGGATCGCTATTCCTCTGGCGTGCCTGATGTTGGTACATCGCTGGTTCCAGACACCCGAGCGTCGTCTCGACACCTTGCTGCCATTGCTGGTGGTGTTCCTCTTTGCGCTGTTGTTGATCCCTTATTCGATGGGACGCGTCGACCCAGGTGGTATGTCTCGTCCGGGGTTGGCGGCGAGTTTCGGCTGGGCGATCCTGTTGCCTGTCGCGTGTTGGGGCATGCTCAGTGCGCGCAATAAAGTGGTCATGGTTGTCCTGGCTGCGAGCATGAGCGCATCCCTGGGGTTCTCGCCGGTATCGATCAATAACCTGGTCAAATCCACTACGGCTGTTATCAGCACTCAAGGGTTGGGAATCAGTGATGGCGCCGCTGCAGGCCTGCCGAATATCGGCCGCTCCTTTGTACAGCCTTTTCACTGGGACAGGCTGACCCGTTTGTCGCGAGTATTGACGGACAATGTTCCGGCTGGCGAAACCTATCTGGACCTTACTTCCCGCAACGCCCAGTACTTCTACCTGGGTTATCGGCCCCTGCTGCCGGTCACTGCGGCGTACAACATGGTGTCGCCAACCCAGCAGTTGCGGGCTATCGAGACCCTCAAACAAGACCTGCCGACCATCGCCTTGCTGGAAGGGATGAACATCATCCACGACGGCGGCGGCCTGGCGCTGCGTAATCCGTACCTGTATCGGTTCGTTGTCGATCACTACGACCCGGCCTATGTGGATGGCTTCATTCTCGGGCGTAAAAAGGGCAGCGCCTCGGCGCCAGTCACCAGTATCGAAATACCCCTGATGGACTTCACCGATGCGAACTGGAGCCACGGCATCAATCGCACTGTCGCAGCGCTCTATGTGTCCGATCCGGGTATGTTGGCGGCGTTGAAGGTGGGTGATCAGATTCAGGTCAACCAGAGCGAGATTCGCCGGATTCGCGAGATACGTGCCGCGGGTCAAAGCATATGGCTGGAGGGCCCGGCGTTGCAGGTTTCCGACGCTGACCCGATCAGCCACCCACGCTTGATCGAACCTCGCCCCGAAGCGATTGCCGAGTACCAGGCAGCCTTGCTGCAGCGCGCTTTTGCATCACCGGACCTGAAGAAAATCCCGGTTGCCTGGGGCCGTTCCCAAGTCTCCCTGAACAACAAGATGGCACTGATCAACAGTCTGGATGACGTAAAGCCGAGCCTCAATCAATTGGTGGCACAAGAAAGCAGCTACCGAGTGGATGGCGGTGATCCGTCGATGAGTTTCGATCTTGCGGCGCTGAATCTGTCTGGTCACGACGCTGGCCTGCTCAAGTTCGAGTTCCGCTGCTCCGGCCGCGCCGCCGAGCCGCGTATGCAGGTGTTCTGGTGGGGGGATGGGCAGCAGGGGCCGTTCGAGGCCTCCAGCGTTCGTTTCAATGCAGAGGATGGGACGTTGATCGTGCCACTGGATGCATCACCGCGCTGGTTGACGTTGCAGCATGTGAAGGGCATCCGGATTGATCTGGACAATGCCGGCGCTTGCAGCAGTTTCAAGGTCGATAACCTGGGGCTCTACCAGCGACAGCACTGAAGTAAGGTGCTCGCAACCCACAAGACCCGATGTCCCTGGCGGACATCGGGTCTTGTCGTCTCAGTACTGTGGGGTGCTTCAGGTCCACCAATACCGCACCAGATGAAAGAAAATCGGCGCCGCAAAACACACTGAATCCAACCGATCCAGCATCCCGCCGTGTCCTTCGATCATATGTCCCCAATCCTTCACGCCTCGGTCGCGCTTGATCGCCGACATCACAATCCCGCCGGCAAAGCCCAGCAGGTTGATCAGCAGTGCAATCAGGAAGGACTGCCAGGGGTTGAACGGGGTGGTCCACCACAGCGCTGCGCCGATCAGGGAGGACAGCAGGATCCCGCCGACAAAGCCTTCGACGGTTTTCGACGGTGACAGGTTGGGCGCGATCTTGTGTTTGCCGAACAGTTTGCCGCACACGTACTGCAATACATCCGAGAGCTGCACCACGATCACCAGGTAGGCGATCAGCAGCAGGTTGCGGCCCTCGTAGCCGACGATATCGAGGGTCAGCAGCGCAGGCACGAAGGACACGCAGAACACCGCGATCATCAGCCCCCACTGCACTTTCGATGCGCGCTCCAGGAAGTGCGTGCTGTCGCCGCCCAGCGACGCCAGGATGGGCAGCAGCAGGAACACGTAGACCGGGATAAAGATCGAGAACAGGCCGTACCAGTCAAAGTAGATCAGCAGGTATTGCAGGGGCAGCGCCAGGTAGAACGCGGCGACCAGTGCCGGGTAGTCGCTGCGGCGGGTGGGCGTGAGGGTGAGGAATTCGCGCAGGGCGTAGAACGATACGGCGTAGAACAGCAGGATCACCGCGCCGGTGCCGAGCCAGAAAGCGATGCCGATCACCACCACCATCACCCACCAGGCATTGATGCGGGCGTTGAGGTTGTCGATCACCGCGTTGGCTGTGCCACGGGTGCGCAGCTTGAGGATCAGGCCGATCAGCGAGGCGAGCACCAGGATCATGCCGATGCCGCCGAACAACAACAGGGTTTGGCTATCCATGTCAGGAATGCTCCGGGGCGAGGGCGAGCAGGGCGTCGCGGCTGCGGGCGAGAAACAGGGCCTTGTCTTCACCGTCCTGCAATTGCAGCGGTGCGCCGAAGCTGGTGGTGCACAGCAGTGGCAGCGGTAGCACCCGGCCCTTGGGCATCACACGGTTGAGGTTGGCGATCCACACTGGGATCAATTGCGCCTGTGGATAACTTTTTGCCAGGTGATACAGGCCGCTCTTGAAGGGCAACAGGCCATCTTCGAGGTTGCGTGTGCCTTCAGGGAAAATGATCAGCGAATCGCCCTGTTCCAGGGCCTCGAGCATCGGTTGCAAGGGGTTATCCACAGGGTCTTTGCGCTCGCGGTCGATCAGCACGCCGTTGAACACCCGGTTGATGATGTAGCGGCGCAAGGCGCTCTTGTTCCAGTAGTCGGTGCCGGCCACCGGGCGTGTGGCTTTGCGCAGGTTCTGCGGCAACGACGCCCACAGCAGCACGAAGTCGCCGTGGCTGCTGTGGTTGGCAAAATAGATGCGCTGCACCGGTTCCGGGGCGCAGCCCAGCCACAGGCTGCGGGCACCGGTCACTGTGCGGGCCATGGAGGTAATCAGGGTCGCGACCACGGGTTCGAACATGAGGATTCCTTATCCGGCGAAGGGCAGCCACGGGCTGGCCAGGATGACGGCCAATGTCAGTAACACTTGCGCGCCCAGCAGGTAGGCCTGTTTGCGCAGCAATTTGAGGGCACCACGCCGACGTTCGGTCCAGGGGCGGCTGGGGCGATTGGCAGGTTGCAGACTCAGGGCCTGCAGGGTCTGGTCCAGTTCGGCGGTACGTTCTATGTCCTTGGCCATCAGCGCAAACAGGTCGGCGTCGAAGGCCACCCGCAGCGCCCAGTACTTTTGCAGCAGCCCGAGGATAATCATCCACAGGCTGAGCAGCAGGCAGATCGGCGTGATACTGACCATCAACAATTGCGCCAGGCCAAACAGCACCCCGAGCAAGGTCAGGCCTGTGGATAACTGATCCAGCGAACGGCCGCGGCGCAGCAGGCTGGCGACTACCTGAAGGTGCATGTCAGCGGGCATAAGGCAGTGCTCCCAAGGCTTGACGGTGATTGGTGTGCAGGACCACATCCGGTCGTGCTGTACGAATAATAGCCAGTGCCTCGTCTACCGTGCTCGCCCGCCCGCTGTGCAGCAGCCATGCCGCCACGGCGCTGGCACTGCGCGAGTAGCCGAGGGCGCAGCACACCAGCAACGGCCCGTGTTCGCGCAAGCGCTCGATGGCTTGGGCCGCCTCCAGGCACTGTGCCGGTGTGGGTGCGGTCAGGTCGAGGACGGGCAGGGCATGGTAAGCGCGGCCTTGTGGATAAACAGGCAACTCGGCACACAGATCGACCACCGCATTGAATGAACTCAGCTGCGCTGGCGTCGGAATTCGCCCCAACCACACGTTATCCACAACCCGGTCAGGCTGTGGATGTTTGCGCGTCCACAGCCGCGAGTTGAGCCACGCCGCCGCGAGATAAGGCGCATACAGCCAGCGTGCTGCCGGGCTGAGGCGGCCATCGGCGCGTTTCTGAAAGCCTGCGGCGCCCAGCAGCCAGTAATTGAGCGCCACCAGCAACACCGCGACGGCAGGCCACAGCAGCCATAACCAGGCGCCGCCCCCGGTAAAGGCCGCTATCGCCAGCACCATGGCGCCCGTGGCGTAACGTAAACCCAGGCGCCAGCGTTTCGGGTCTTTGGCCAGGCGCGCATGCAACAGCGGGCTTGGATGATCCACCGGCCAGAGCCACACGCACAGCCAGCCGGCCAGGGCGCCTGTGGGTAAGTCGATAAAGTGATGTTGGTACGTGGTCAGCACCGAAACACCAATCAAAGCGAACCAGCCATGCACCAGCCAGCGCCACAGGCCTTGGCTATGCCGCTGGTACATGACCCACAGGATCACCAGCAAAGCGATATGCAGCGACGGCGCCTGGTTGAACGGTTTGTCGAACCCCGCCAGCACTGCGAACAGCCAGCCGAACACGCCGTCCATTTCCGGGCGCTCAAAGGTGAACCGCAACGGCCAGAGCAGGAAGCAGCTCACGGCAATCACTTGGGCACTGAGCAGGCGCAGGGCATGTTGCTTGAGCTCATGGCGACTGTTGGGCAGCAACAGGGAGAAGCCATAGAGCAGGTCGATCGACCAGTAGGGCACGATGGTCCAGGCCCAGAACGGCATATGGGTTTCCCAGCCGAACACCAGGGTGCCGACATCGCTGCGCTGGCTGGTGACCCAGGTGGCAAAGCCGTAGGTGCTGAAAAACAGCGGCGCCAGAAGCAGCAGCCACAGCAACGCTGGTTTGAAGAGGCCCGGTTCGCGCATGGTCAGATCTTCTGCGCCAGCGACACGCTGAAGATGCCCCATTCATCCACACGCTGGATGATCTTGCGAAAGCCTGCCGCTGCCACCAGTTGATCCATCTCTGCCTGGCTGCGACGGCGCATCACCCAGGCCTGGCCCTGGCGATGGCTGGTCAGGGCACGGGCGATCAGTTCCAGTTGCGGGTGCCACGGTTGGCCGGTGTACACCAGGTAGCCCCCGGGCTCCACGGCTTCGGCCAGGCCGGCGAGGGAACCCCCGACCATGGCGTTATCGGCAAAAAGCTCATACAGCCCGGACACCACCGCCAGCGTCGGCTTGGGCGCCAGCGCTGCGAGGTCGGCCCGGTCGAAGGCATCGCCTTTGACGAATTGCGCAATATCCCCCAGGCCTTTCTCGCGAATCAGCGCGCCACCGTCGCGCACGTTGATATCGCTGTAGTCGCGCAACAGGATCGATTCCGGCAGTGGAGAAACGCCCTGCAAGGCTTCCAGAATGTACCGACCGTGCCCAGCGGCGATGTCGACGATGCGCACTTCGCGCCCGTCGTCGCGCAGCTTGGCCATGGCCAGGCGCAGCAACTCTTCAACGTGCAGTTTGCGCTGGCGGATCCCGCGCCAGCCGATGGAGTTCAGGTAGTTGGTGTCGATCATCCGCCCCAGCGCGCCTTTGCCGGTGGGGGTGTTGCGGTACACGTAGTCCAGGGTACTGCCCGAGTCGAAACCGGTGTCGAAGCCCAGCTTCACCCCCTCGGACAACTTGCGGCCCAGGCCCATGCTGGCGCGGGTCATGCGCCAGTACAGGTCACGCAGGGAGTTGCGCGGCAGCGGCGCGGCGAGGGATTCGGATTCGGCGCACGTCGCGCCGATCTTGTCGGCATCCAGCAGGCTGGCGCGGTCCAGCGGGTGGGCAAAGTTTTGCAGGATAAAACGCCTGGCGCTGGCCAACGCCACGGCGCGATCCCGTTCGCCGAGGGTGTCGTGGAAAAAGCCGGGCAGGATGTGCAGTTCCTTTTTCAGGCTGCCAAGGCGGTCGAAGAACTGTTGCTGGGGTTTGCGATGCACCACGAAGTCCGAGCCGGAGATCAACAGCTGGGTCGGCACCTGGATCGCCTGGGCATCGGCGACCACGCGGTCGGCCGCTTCGTACAGGCCCAGCAGCACATTCACCGAGATCGCCTTGGTGATCAGTGGGTCAGTGTCGTAGGACGCAACGCGCTCTGGGTCATGGCTGAGGAACTTGGCCTTGACGTAGCTGTTGACGAAAAAGTTGCCGCGAAAGCGCCGCATCAACCCCAGGCCCGGGCGGGCGAAGGGCACGTAGAGCTTGACCTTGAACGCCGGGGAGGCGAGCACCAGGGCGCGGATGTTCGGCGCGTAGTCGTGGACCCAGGTGGCGGCAATCACCGCGCCGACGCTCTGGGCGATGACCGCGAGGTTTTCTGCCTCGATGCCATAGGTGGCGCCGATATGGTCGCAGAACGTCTGCACATCCCGCGCGCTGGTGGCAAAGCTCGGGCTGTCGCCACGCTCGCCGGGGGACTGGCCGTGGCCACGGGCGTCCCAGGCGAAGAAATCGAAATGCGGCAGGTCCAGTTCATCCACCAGGTGCGCAATGCGCCCCGAATGCTCGTGGCCTCGATGGAACAGCAGGATCGCCTGGCGTGGCTCAGGCCCGGTGGCACTGGTCGCGGGCCAATGCCGATAAAAAAGCGCTACGCCGTCGTGGGTGCTGAAGGTGTGCTGTTGCTGTTCGCGCATCGCAAGATCCTTATGCCGTCGGAGGGGTGTCGGGTTGTTCTTTGAGGCCCTGGCGTACACGGTTGACCAGGGTGTAGGCGAGCAAGGCCGCCACCAGCCACATCACCCCGTCGACCCAGCCGGCACCGAGCCAGCCCAGGGCCACGCCAGTGGCCAGTACGCCGAGGACGAACGCCCGATCACTCTTGCCCATGGGCCCGTCATAGCGTCGCGATGCGCCGACCATCGGCCCGAGCACACCGGCGTACTCGCTGAACACCGCCAGTAGCGTCACCAGCAACACCGGCGCCAGGCCGACCCCGGGGATCAGCGCAAACGGCAGGATCAGCGCGCTGTCGGCGATCACATCGCACAGTTCATTGAGGTAGGCGCCCAGGCGTGACTGTTGGCCGAATTCCCGGGCGAGCATGCCGTCGATGGCATTGAGGGCCATGCGCAGGATCATCCACAGCGGGATCAATACGAACACCCAGGCGTGCTGGGCGAAACCGGCGATCAGCAGGCCCACCAGCAGCGACACGATGCCCGCCAGCACGGTGATCTGGTTGGCGGTGGTGCCGTTGTCATACAGGCGCTGCACCAGGGGCCGCAGCAGGTTCTGAAAGCGCGGTTTGAGCTGATAGATCGAAATCATGAGAGTGACGCTTCCTTGTCCGTGATCCCGCGAAAAAGCTGCTGCGAGTGTGACGATAAATCGCGGTGCGCACTAGTGATGGCTCCTACAAGGATTCAGGAAACCAGGAAAATTTTCACAGCGCTGTAACGCCCCTCCGGCATCTCACTCTAGTGCTGTGTCGGGACTGAACAAACCGTTTAGCCGACCCCCTAGACCCATGAGGAATACCACAATGAACTTCAAGAACGCTGTTTCCGGTGCTGCCCTGGCCATCGCTGCCGCCACGCTGTTTGCCGGTGTCGCGACCCAGGCACAAGCCGCCGATGAAGCGAATGTGCACTGCTATGGCGTGACCTCCTGCAAAGGCATGAACGATTGCAAGACCGCTGAAAACGCCTGTAAAGGCCAGGCTGTCTGCAAGGGCCATGGTTTCAAGGCCATGACCAAGGCTGCTTGTGATGCAGCTGGCGGCAAAGTCGGCGAATAACCGCGAATACGTGATCCCGCAGCGGTGTGCACGTCGCTGCGGACACTTTCCAGGAGTTCGTCATGTCGGCATCGGTTCCTTGCCTGGGCTACGGCCTGGGACTACGCAGCACTTACTATCAGCAGATTCTCGAGCAGTCGCCGGCGGTGGACTGGTTCGAAATCGTCTCCGAGAATTATCTGGTCCAGGGCGGCAAAGCCCTGTACTACCTGGACGCCATCGCCGAGCGCTATCCGCTGGTGCTGCATGGCGTGTCCCTGTCCATCGGCGGGCCCCATGCCCTCGATAGGGACTACCTCACGCAACTCAAGCAATTGGCCGACCGGGTCAAGCCGGCGTGGGTGTCCGATCACCTGTGTTGGAGCCGGGGCAACGCCCATCAGTTGCATGACTTGTTGCCGCTGCCCTACACCGAAGAAAGCCTCTACCACGTTGCTACCCGGGTGCGGCAGGTGCAGGAGGTGCTGCAGCGGCCGCTGGTGCTGGAAAATGTCTCCAGCTATGTGCGCTCAAAGGCCGATGAGTTTACCGAGTGGGAGTTTCTCAGCGCCTTGAGCCACCTCAGTGGTTGCGAGCTGCTGTTGGACGTGAATAACGTGTATGTCAGCTCGCGCAATCATGGCTTCGATGCCTGGACCTTTATCCGCAACCTGCCGCCGCACAGCATCCGCCAACTGCATTTGGCCGGGCATATGGACTACGGCGACTACGTGGTCGATACCCATGACCACCCGGTATGCGATCCGGTGTGGCAGCTGTTTCAACAGACCCTGGAGCACCTGGGGCCGGTGGCGACGTTGCTGGAGCGCGATGACCATTTCCCGCCGTTTGCCGAGTTGCTCGACGAACTGGGCAAGGCCCGTGAGTTGGGGGCTGGCGCCCTGGCCCGGAGGTCGCTATGCGCTTGATCGATTGGCAACTGGCATTTGAACGGCATCTATTGGCAGACACCGACGCCAGCGGCTTTGCCAGCACCTTGATCGGTGGCCCGACCCTGGATGTCGACACGGGCCTGGCGATCTATCACCACGCCTATCGGGCCCGTTTACTGGAAGTGATGCAGGGGGATTTCCCGGCTGTGTGGCACTGGCTGGGGGATGAGGAGTTTGCCGGGCTGGTAGCGGCCTATGTGCAGCGATATCCATCGGCGCATTTCAGCTTGCGCTGGTTGGGGCAACGGTTTGCAGGCTTTATCGGCGAGCATCTGGTCGCCGAACAAAGCGCGCCGCTGGCAGAGCTGGCGTGCCTGGAATGGGCCTTTACCCTGGCGTTTGATGCGTCCCCCGGCCAACCCCTGAGCCTGCACGACATGGCGCAACTGGCGCCTGAAGATTGGCCGGTGTTGCAGGTCGAGTGGGTGCCGGCGGTGCAGCAAGTGTTGTGTCGCTTCAACAGCCTGGAGATCTGGCGCGGGGTCAAGGCACAGGCGACGTTTCCCGGCAGCCAGCCGTTGTCGTTGGCCCAGGTGTGCCTGATCTGGCGGGACCAGCAGGTGTGCCGCTTCCGTAGCCTGGAGCCCGCCGAGGCTTATGCCCTGGCCGGGATGGCCGACGGCGGTTGGAGTTTTTCAGAACTGTGCGCCGAATTGGCAGTCACTTATCAAGAGGGCGCGCCGCTACAAGCTGTCACGTGGTTGAAACAGTGGGTTGAGGACGGTTTGCTGCAACGTCGGGCACCATAGAAGGCGGCTATTGAATCGATAGCCAGCTACTTTTTCGTGGATGGTCTACCCTCATTCCAGACGTCTGAAACAGGGGGGACTACTCATGCTCGCGCAACTTCCACCGGCCTTACAGAATCTTCAGCTACCGCTGCGTCTGCGACTCTGGGATGGCCATGAGTTCAACCTGGGCCCGGAGCCCAGCGTCACGATCGTGGTCAAGGACCCGGTGATGGTGACGCAACTGACCCATCCCACGCTCGATTCCCTGGGCGCTGCCTTCGTCGAAGGCAAACTGGAGCTGGAAGGCTCCATCAGCGATGTGATCCGGGTGTGTGATGAGCTGAGCCACGCCCTGGTGGATGAAGATGAGCACGCCGGACCGGTGCGCTCGATCCACGACAAGGCTACGGATGCCGCCGCGATTTCCTACCACTACGACCTGTCGAACGAGTTCTACCAGCTCTGGCTGGACCGTGACATGGCCTACTCCTGCGGTTACTTCGAGACCGGCAGCGAATCCCTCGACCAGGCCCAGCAAGATAAATTCCGCCACCTGTGCCGCAAGTTGCGCCTGCAGCCTGGGGAATATCTGTTGGACGTCGGTTGCGGCTGGGGCGGGCTGGCGCGTTATGCGGCGCGCGAATTCGGGGTCAAGGTGTTCGGCATCACCCTGAGCAAGGAACAACTGGCATTGGCCAGGGAACGCGTGCTCGCCGAGGGCCTGGAAGACCAAGTGGAACTGGCGTTGCTCGACTACCGCGACCTGCCCCAGGACGGGCGGTTCGATAAAGTGGTCAGCGTCGGCATGTTCGAACATGTTGGCCACGCCAACCTGGCGCAGTACTGCCAGACCCTGTTCGGCGCCGTGCGCGAAGGAGGCCTGGTGCTCAACCATGGCATCACCGCCAAACATACCGATGGCCGCCCGGTGGGACGTGGCGCGGGGGACTTTATCGAGCGCTACGTATTCCCCAATGGCGAGCTGCCGCACCTGGTGATGATCAGCGCCGAGATCAGCGAAGTCGGTCTGGAAGTGGTCGACGTGGAAAGCCTGCGCCTGCATTACGCACGCACCCTGGACCATTGGAGCGAACGCCTGGAAGACAACCTGGAAGCGGCGGCGAAAATGGTCCCGCCCCAGGCACTGCGTATCTGGCGCCTGTACCTGGCAGGATGTGCGTATGCGTTTGCCCGCGGGTGGATCAACCTGCATCAGATCCTGGCGGTCAAGCCCCATGCCGATGGGAGCCATGAGTTGCCGTGGACGCGGGAAGATCTCTACCGCTGAGATCTTTGGCTACGCTGCAATACTAAATGTGGGAGCTGAGCTTGTGTGGGAGCTGGCTTGCCTGCGATTGCATCACCGCGCTGTAACTGCAAGAACGCGGAGTCTGCATCGCAGGCAAGCCAGCTCCCACATTTTGTCCGGTGCAATTTATAGGATCGGGGAAATCAACCGCGCCACCCGCATGCCCAGTTGCTGCAGGCGGCGGGTCTGTTGGCTTTCTTCCTGGCTGGTTTCGTGGGCCTGGGCGAAGTCGTCCAGCAGCATGTGTTCCACTTCGCTGGCGAAGGTTTTATCGACCGTCAGCAACATCACTTCAAAGTTGAGGCGGAACGAACGGTTGTCCAGGTTCGCACTGCCGATGGCGCTGATTTCGCGGTCTACCAACACCACTTTCTGATGCAGGAAACCCGGCTTGTAGCGGAATACCCGAACCCCGGCGCGCACCGCTTCAATCGCGTACAGGCTGGATGCGGCGTAGACAATGCGATGGTCGGGGCGTGACGGCAGCAGCAGGCGTACGTCCACGCCACGCAACACCGCCAGGCGCAACGCGGCGAATACTGCCTCATCGGGGATGAAGTAAGGGCTGGTGATCCACACTCGCTCAATTGCCGCATGAATGGCTTCGACGAAAAACAGCGAGCAGGTCTCATAGGGGTCCGCCGGACCGCTGGCCAGCAATTGGCAGAGCACACCGTCGTCGGCGTAGGTGTCGGGCAGGATCAGCGGCGGCAGTTCGCGCGCGGCCCAGAACCAGTCTTCGGCAAACGACTCCTGCAGGCAGGCCACCACCGGGCCGCTGACTTGCACATGGGTATCGCGCCAGGGCGCCAGCGGCGGTTTCTTGCCCATGTATTCGTCGCCGACGTTATGCCCACCGACAAACCCGCTCAGGCCATCGACCACGACGATCTTGCGGTGGTTGCGGAAATTTACCTGGAAACGATTGAGCCAGCCGCTGCGGGTGGCAAACGCCTTGATCTGCACCCCGGCGTCGCGCAGCGAATGCACATAGCGGTGGGGCAGGGAGTGGCTGCCGATGCGGTCATACAGCACGTAGATGGCCACGCCCTCGGCGGCCTTGGCCTTGAGCAGGTTGTGCAACTGGCGGCCGAGTTCGTCGTCATGAATGATGAAAAACTGCACCAGCACAGCCGTCTTGGCGGCGCGGATGGCGTCGAAGATGGCGCTGAAGGTGGCGTCGCCATTGACCAGCAAACGCACCTGGTTATTGGCCAGGCACGGCATGCGCCCCAGCTTGGGCATGGCGCGCAGGGAGGCGTAGGCGTGGGAGTTGCGCGCGGCCAGGGCTTCTTCGACCCAGGGGCGCCAGTTCAATTCGGTGATGGCCTTGTGCATTTCCTGGTTGGCCTGGCGGCGCGCCTGGATATAGGCATCGAAGCTGCTGCGGCCAAAGATCAGGTAGGGGATCAGGGTCAGGTACGGCATGAACATCAGCGACAGCGCCCAGGCAATCGAGCCTTGGGCGGTACGCACGGTCAGCACCGCGTGCAGGGCGGCCAGCGAGCCGAGAAAATGCAGGGTGGCGATGAAGTAACCAAGCAAGTGCGGGCCGAAGAAATCCATGGACAACATTACTCCTGACAATCCAATGCGTAACAGACCATGTCCGGCGGCGATTGTCGCTATTTTATTGAGCATGCAACGCCGACCACTTTACGACGTCTAACGCCGACAATTACCCAGGAGTTACCCGATGAATGCTCGTCTGCTTGGTTTGGCCATGGTTGTTGGTTTGACGCTGCCGGTGGCAGCGCAGGCGCAGATGTTGGCGCCGGGCTTGTGGGAATTGACCACCAGCAACATGAAAGTCGATAACCAGAACCTGCCGGACTTGTCGTTGATCCTCGGTCAGCTGAAACAACAGATGACCCCGGAACAGCGCGCCATGCTGGAAAAACAAGGCATTACCATGGCCGGCAAGGGCGTGCAGGTGTGCCTGACACCGGCCCAGGTGGCCTCCGACTCCATCCCGCTGACCGACCCGCAATCGGGTTGCAAGCAAGAGGTGACAGACAAGACCGGCAACCAGTGGAAATTCCGCTTCAGCTGCCCGAAAGCCCAGGGCACTGGCGTGGCCACGTTCCAGAGCCAGAAGGCATTTACCACCACGGTCAACGGCACCTTCAATGCCACCGGCGTGCAGCAGAACG
Source organism: Pseudomonas sp. WS 5010 (assembly GCF_012985565.1). Taxonomy (NCBI): domain Bacteria; kingdom Pseudomonadati; phylum Pseudomonadota; class Gammaproteobacteria; order Pseudomonadales; family Pseudomonadaceae; genus Pseudomonas; species Pseudomonas sp. WS 5010. Next base: position 163,475 of record NZ_JAAQWQ010000004.1, read on the forward strand.
GCAGCCTCGACACCCAGGCGCAGTGGCTGGGCAACGACTGCGGCACGGTCAAGCCCCGCGCCTGATCACACGCCCTGCAGGAGCCGGCAAGCCGGCCCCTGCGTTTAGCGCAGAAAATGCAGGGGCAGCCCCTGGCAACTGTCGATCACGTGCCCCTGGTGCCAGGCCACATGGCCTGACACCAGGGTAGTGCTGACGCTATGGCGAAAGCTGCGTTCGGCAAACGGCGTCCAGCCGCAGCGGGCGAGGATCGGTTGGCTGCTCACGGGCTTGCCTTCGGGCTCGGGTTTGATCAGCACCAGGTCGGCCCAGTAACCCTCGCGCAGATAACCCCGTTGGGGAATGGCGAACAGGTCGGCGACGCGATGACTGGTTTTTGCCACCAGCGTAGTCAGTGGCAACAAGCCGTCGGCCACCAATTCCAGCAATGCAGGCAACGCGTGTTGCACCAGGGGCAATCCTGCCGGTGCCTCACGGTACGCCTGCTGTTTTTGCGCCCAGGTATGCGGGGCGTGGTCGGTGCCAATCACATCCAACCGGTTGCTCAGCAGTGCCAGGCGCAGGGCATTGCGGTCGGCCCGGGTCTTGATCGCCGGGTTGCATTTGATCTGGTGGCCGAGGCGGGCATAGTCGCGGTCATCGAACAGCAAGTGATGCACGCACACTTCTGCCGTGATGCGTTTTTCTGCCAGCGGTTTGTCTTCGAACAGCGGCAATTCCCGCGCGCTGGTCAGGTGCAGCACATGCAGGCGCGTGCCATGGCGGCGCGCCAGCTCCACCGCCAGGGATGACGAGCGATAGCAGGCTTCGGCGTCGCGAATCAGCGGGTGGGCTACAGCGGGGATCGCCTCGCCAAACCGGTTTCGCAAGCGTTGTTCATTGGCGTGGATGCTCGGCGTGTGCTCGCAATGGGCGAGGAGAATGGTCGGCACCTCAGCAAATAAACGCTCCAGGACGCGTGGATCATCCACCAGCATATTGCCGGTGGAGGCGCCCATAAACACTTTGACCCCGGCGACCTGCCGCGGATCAAGGGCCGCCACGGTGTCGAGGTTGTCGTTGCTGACGCCAAAGTGAAAGCCATAGTTGGCCACCGAGTGCAGCGCCGCGCGGCGTTTCTTGTCGGCCAGTGCTTCCAGGGTCAGGGTCGCCGGTTGGGTGTTGGGCATGTCCATGAAGCTGGTGATGCCACCGGCCACCGCCGCGCGGGACTCGCTGTAGAAGCTGCCTTTGTCCGGCGCGCCGGGTTCGCGAAAGTGCACCTGGTCGTCGATCATGCCTGGCAGCAACCATTGGCCTTGGGCGTCAATCTCGATAGCGGCTGTTTGCCCGTGGATGCTGCTGGCGATTTTCTCGATACGGCCGTTGGCGACCAGCAAGTCGGCGTCGAATTCCTGGCCCTCATTCACCAGGCGGGCGTTGCGGATCAGCAGGCGGCTCATGCTCAGAACTCGTTTTGCAGGGCTTTGTAGCCAAGCACCAGATCGACATTGGTACGCGCCACATCTTCAGAAAACTCCGAGGCGCTGACGCTCACCGGCGGGAACTGCGACAGGTCGGTGTTGGGACCGATGCGCGTGGTGGACGGCACATAGAAGGCGGCGGGCAAGTCGCGGCCATCCACCACCGAGTTGTGCCGCACCACGCAGCCGTCGCCAACCGCGCAGTTGAACAGCACGCTGTTGAAACCGATGAACACCCGGTCGCCGACGGTGCAGGGGCCGTGGACAATCGAGCGATGGGCGATGGAACTGAACTCGCCGATAGTCACCGCCGCACCGGATTTGGAGTGGATCACCACGCCGTCCTGGATATTGGAATTGGCGCCGATGGTGATCGGGTCCATGTCGCCGGTGGCGTCCACTTCATCAGCGCGGATCACCGCATAGGGGCCGACAAAGACGTTCTCGCCGATGATCACCTTGCCGCAGATGATCGCGGTTTTATCGACGTAGGCCGATTCGGCAATGACCGGCAGATCGCCGGAAGGGTTCTTGCGGATCATGCTGCAGGTTCCTTGAGGGGCGCGGTGAGGATATGCACGTGGTCGTCTTCGATAGCGTTGTAAAAACAGTTCGGGCGGCCGGTGTGACAGGCCGGGCCCTGTTGGTCGACGATCAGCAATACAGCATCGCCGTCGCAATCCAGGCGTGCTTCGACCAACTGCTGGCGGTGGCCGGAGCTTTCACCTTTGCGCCACAACTGCTGGCGTGAACGTGACCAGTAGCAGACCTGGCCGCTGGCGAGGGTTTCTTCGAGGGCCTGGCGATTCATCCAGGCCAGCATCAATACCTCGCCGCTGCCGTGTTGCTGGGCGATGGCGGCGATCAGGCCGTCGCGGTTCCACGGCAAGGCATTCAGTACCGGGGCCAGGGCAAAGCGACTGCCCACGCTGGCGGCTTCGAGGTCGAGCATTGTCAGCGTCATGGGGTGCCCGAGACGGTTCTCATCCAATGGCTTTCGGCTACGGCGTCATGGGCGTGCAGGCTTTCGGCGTGGATGACTTTGAGGTGAATGGCTTGCACTGCATCCGAGCGTTTTAGCGCCAGGTTCAGACGGCGCGCGGCGTCTTCGCAGAACATCAGGTTCTGGCCGTTGGCCAGGGCGAACGCCTGTTCATCGGCGCGCTTTACGGCGGTTTGGACGGCGGTGCCGAGGGCGGCTTCGGCCTGGTCGATCAAGTCGGTCAGGGGCAAGGCTTGTACGCCGGGTTGCAGTTGGACCTGCAACAGCGCACTGCTGCGTTGGCTGTGGGGCGTGGCGACGATGCCATTGGCACTGCCGAGCCAGGCCAGTACATCTTCGTGCTGCAACGACTTATTGCCGAAGTCATCGACAAATTGCTGTTGAATCAACTGCCTGGCGAGGGCCGCAGAGCAAGGGCAGGTGGACGAGTAGGTCACGTCAATTTTTAGTTCCACGTGGAACATCTGCTTTTCCAGACGCGCTTCGATGGTCACCGGATAAGTCTTCCAGCCCGATAGCGGGCTGACCAATGCCGGGCGTTTAAGCAGCAAGTCGGTGTGAATCCGCAGGTAGGCGCTGCTCGATAACCCTTCATGGCTATCAAGGAATCTCTGTAAAACCTGGCGCAGCAACACGGGTTGCAGGTCTTGTTGCTCGAGCATCTCCAGCGCCAGGTACAGGCGCGACATGTGAATGCCTCGCGCCTCGCCGTCATCCAGGCTCACGCCGGCATCGGCCTTGGCACTCAAGCGCTGGCCGTCGATCAGGATAGGAAGGGCAATACCGCACATGCCCACCCAGTCGAGAGGCAAGGCTTGGCGAGAAGCCTGCGCGGCGATATCCGGCAGAGTCAGCGCATTCATGAGCAGGTCCATCGTTGGAAATAATCTGACATGTTATAGTATAACAATTAGATCTACGATGATTTTTCTACGACCGCCCTAGCACCCGCTGATACGGCTGCAGGTGAACTTGGCGCTGGAGCCTCCGGAACTGGAGAACCGGTTGATCGTGGTCCAGCCCACACGCCGGGTGTAGCCCACCCACGCCTCGCCGTCGGAAGCCAGGCCGGTAAAGAACGTCAATTGGCCATAGCGGCTGTTGGTCTGCGCCCAATAGCGCTTGCCGATCACCTCGAACCCGCGCAGATACGTGGTGTTGCCTGCGGTCGCGACACTGTAGGCATTGCCTTGGGCATCGACGCAGGCCAGCAGGGTGGCGCTGCGGGTGCAGGTGGCCAGCGTGCCGGGCATTTGGGCGCTGGCCTGGGTCGCCACCAGTAGCAACACGCTGCATATCAGGTATTTCATCGCGCTTCTCGGGGCCTGGAGAGAATCAAGGATTACGCCCTTCGTCGTGTCGAGCAAGAGGGCGTTGGCTTATTTGTATTGTTATAATATAACATCAATGCACAGCCTGACCCGTGAATCGTCCCGATGACTGAACAAGACCTGCTTGCCCAGCCGCCCGCTGATTACATGAATGAGGCCCAGCAAGCCTTTTTCCGCGAGCTGTTGTTGGCCCAGCGCTATGACCTGCAAGCGCGCATCGAAGCCGAATTCATCGTGCTGCGCGAGCAGGAGCCCAACAGCGACCCCGCCGATGTGGGCAGCGCCGAAGAACAGCGCCAGTGGCAACTGCGCCTGCTGGAGCGAGAAAAGAAGCTGCTGGACAAGATCGACGAAGCCTTGGAGCACCTCGCCCGTGGTGAATACGGCTGGTGCCGCGAGACGGGCGAGCCGATTGGCCTCAAGCGCCTGTTGCTGCGGCCCACGGCCACCCTGTGTATTGAAGCCAAAGAACGTGAAGAGCTGCGCGAACGCCATCAACGGGCGATTTGACCGGCCACCCTGATGAGGAACACCCGATGACCGACCGTCTACCCGTTACCGTGCTGTCCGGATTTCTCGGCGCCGGTAAAAGCACGCTGCTCAATTACGTCCTGCGCAACCGCGAAAACCTGCGGGTGGCGGTGATCGTCAACGACATGAGCGAAATCAACATTGATGGCGCCGCAGTCCAGCGCGACGTCAGCCTCAATCGCGCCGAAGAAAAACTGGTGGAGATGAGCAACGGCTGTATCTGCTGCACCCTGCGTGAAGACTTGCTGGTCGAGGTAGGAAAGCTCGCCAGGGAGGGCCGGTTCGATTACCTGCTGATCGAATCCACCGGCATTTCCGAGCCGCTGCCGGTGGCGGAAACGTTCACCTTCCGCGATGAAAACGGCCAGAGCCTGGCCGACATTGCGCGTTTGGACACCATGGTCACCGTGGTCGATGGCATGAACTTCCTGCTCGACTACCAGGCCGCCGAAAGCCTCGCGTCCCGCGGCGAAACCCTGGGCGAGGACGATGAGCGCTCCATCACTGACCTGTTGATCGAACAGATCGAGTTCGCCGACGTCATCCTGGTCAGCAAGATCGACCTGATCAGTCGCCACGAACGTGAAGAGCTGGTGGCGATCCTGGAGCGCCTGAATGCCCAGGCGCGCATCATTCCCATGGTCATGGGCGAGGTGCCGCTGGCCGAGATCCTCAACACCGGGCGTTTTGACTTTGAGCGCGCGGCCCAGGCACCGGGCTGGTTGCAGGAACTACGCGGCGAGCATGTGCCGGAGACTGAGGAATATGGCATCGCCTCCACGGCCTACCGGGCGCGCCGGCCATTCCATCCCCAACGCTTTTTCGACTTTATCGACCGCCCGTGGAGCAACGGCAAGCTACTGCGCTCCAAGGGGTTTTTCTGGCTGGCCAGCAAGCACCGCGATGCCGGTAGTTGGTCCCAGGCCGGCGGCCTGATGCGCCATGGTTTTGCCGGCCGCTGGTGGCGCTTTGTGCCCAAGAGTCAATGGCCCGAGGATCAGGAAAGTGTCGCGGCGATCATGGGCAACTGGCAGCCGAGCACCGGGGATTGCCGCCAGGAACTGGTGTTTATCGGGCAGAACATCGACTTCGTGCGCCTGCGCGCCGAGTTGGACGCATGCCTGCTGACCGACGATGAAATGGCCTTGGGCGCTGAAGGTTGGCACCTGCTGGTCGATCCTTTTGGCCCTTGGTACGAGGAGGCAGCCGCCTGATGCTGGCACCTGTGATTCAACTGCGCCCGGTGATTCGCCAGACCCGTGGGGAAACCCCGTTGGCCCTCGCCGACATCCTGGATAACGGCGTCAACCTGGCGCTGTGGCAGCGCCAGTTGCCGCTGCACATCGCCGAGTTTGGCGCGTTGCTGGTCTCGCTGGGCGAGCCGCTGGCGGAGTCGCTGGTGGTGGAGCTGGACAGCGAAGACGCCGAACCCGACTTGCAGGGGCTGGCCGCAGGCTGTCGTGACCTTGAGGGCTACGAAGGCTTTATCGCCGATGTTGCCTGGCTGATCAGCGCTTTTGCCTGCCTGTTGGGCGCCAAGCGCATTGGCGTGCGGCTGAGGCTACTGGACAAGGCCATGTGCCCGCGCTTTCACGTCGATCACGTGCCTGTGCGTTTGATTACCACCTATGCCGGCATCGGCAGCCAATGGCTGCGCGAAGGGGTGATGGACCGACGTCAATTGAGTCAGGCGGACGCGGAACCCACCGAGCGCATCGAACAGATCCACTGTGGCGAAGTCGCCCTACTCAAGGGCGAAAAGTGGCGCGGCAACGAGGGCCATGGCCTGATTCACCGCTCGCCGGCCCTGGCCGCCAATGAACGGCGGCTGATTCTGACGCTGGATTGGCTGGCATAACCGGGTAGGATCAGCGTCTCTACACGGCCTGAATAATGTCCACGATGCTGCAGAATATTCCCACGCATGTGATTGCCGGCCCCTTGGGTGCTGGCAAGACCAGCTTGATCAAGCACCTGTTCACCCAGCGCCCGGCCAATGAGCGATGGGCGGTGTTGATCAATGAGTTCGGGCAGATTGGCCTGGATGCTGCGCTGCTGAGCCTGGATGACGACGGCATTGCCATTGGCGAAGTGGCCGGTGGCTGTTTGTGCTGTGTGAATGGTGCGCCGTTCCAGGTAGGGCTAGGCCGCCTACTGCGTAAGGCCAAGCCGCACCGGCTGTTTATCGAGCCCTCGGGGTTGGGGCACCCGGCGCAATTGCTGGCGCAGTTGCGCCAGGCGCCCTGGCAGACCGTGCTCGCTGTCCAGCCTTGTGTGCTGGTGCTCGACGCCCAGGCACTGGCGGCGGGCAGACCGTTGCCCGACGCGCAACGCGAAGCATTGGCCAGTGCCGGGTTGCTGCTGCTGAACAAGGCTGAAGGGTTGGACGCCGCGCAACGTAGCGCAATCGAAAGGACCCTGCCGGCCTGCGAGATTTACTGGGCGCGGCAGGCGCAGCTGCCATTGGTTCGGCTACCGGGGTTTGGCGCACAGGCCGGGGCGGCTGTGGATAACTTTCAAGTGCCCCAGGGGCTGGCGCAAATCCCGGCAATCTGGAGCGATCCGTGCGTGCCGATTTGCCTGCATCAGGCGCAGGCCGGCGGCTGGAGCATCGGTTGGCGCTGGCACCCAAGCCAGCAGTTCGACCCCACGCGGCTGTGCCAATGGTTGCAGAACCTGGAGTGGCGTCGCGCCAAATTGGTTATCCACAGCGCCGACGGTTGGGTCTCGGCCAACGCTGTGGATAACACCACTCTCACCTGGCAGCCCAGCGAATGGCGTCGGGACTCGCGTATCGAGCTGATCTTTGGCAAAGAGCAGGATGTGGCAAAACTGCAAAAAGCCCTGGCCGCTTGCCGTCAGTGACGGCTTTTGCCGTGCTCCTGGCGCCACTGGCTCAGTTCAATCACTTCGGCGCTGGGCGGCGGCGTCTTTATTTCAAACGGGTAGGGCGCCAGTTCGATTTGCGCGCTGTGGGCCCCAAATTGGGTGATGGTGCCGGGATGGCGGGCTTCGCCGGTCACCGTGAACTCAAAATTGTAGACCCGTGCCAAACGCCGGCGCCCGCTGGCGTCCTTGACGAAACCGATGCGTTTCAAGGCCACGGCGCCGTCGAGCAGTTCGATGTCGAGCTTGGCGCAATGCTGTTTGACCCTCTCCAGCGCGCGCTCGCGCAGGCCGTGGTTGTGCCACACCCAGGCGGCAGCCGCCGCCAGTAGCATCAGCACAAAGATATTTCCCAGGGTCAGCATGCGATTTGCTCCAACAAAGTAAGGCCAGCTTAACTGCGTCTCCGGTCTGTCGTACAGGCTGCTTTTAGTCGCATACTGCGCGGCCAGAATTTAACGGTTTTACGGAAGTTTCCTGCATGAAACGTACGCCTCATCTGCTTGCGATCCAGTCCCATGTGGTCTTCGGCCATGCCGGCAACAGCGCCGCCGTGTTTCCCATGCAGCGGGTGGGGGTGAATGTCTGGCCGCTGAACACTGTGCAGTTCTCCAACCATACCCAGTATGGCCAGTGGGCGGGAGAAGTGTTGGCGCCCCAGCAAATTCCTGCGTTGGTGGAGGGGATCGCGGCGATTGGCGAGCTGGGCAACTGCGATGCGGTGTTGTCCGGTTACTTGGGCAGCGCCGCCCAGGGCCGGGCGATCCTGACCGGTGTGGCGCGGATCAAGGCCATCAACCCCAAGGCCCTGTACCTGTGCGATCCGGTGATGGGGCATCCGGAAAAAGGCTGCATCGTGCCCCAGGAAGTCAGTGATTTCTTGCTCGACGAAGCCGTGGCCATGGCTGACTTCCTGTGCCCCAACCAATTGGAGCTGGACAGCTTTTGCGGGCGTAAACCGCAGTCGCTGTTTGACTGCCTGGGCATGGCGCGGGCCCTGCTGGCGCGTGGTCCCAAGGCGGTGCTGGTCAAGCACCTGGATTACCCGGGCAAGCTAGCGGACGGTTTCGAGATGCTGCTGGTGACGGCAGAAGGCAGCTGGCACCTGCGTCGGCCATTGCTGGCGTTTCCACGCCAGCCGGTGGGGGTGGGCGACTTGACGTCGGGCCTGTTCCTGGCGCGGGTGCTACTGGGTGACAGCCTGCTGGCTGCCTTCGAATTTACGGCGGCGGCTGTGCATGAAGTGCTGCTGGAAACCCAGGCGTGCGCCAGCTACGAGTTGGAATTGGTGCGGGCCCAGGACCGCATCGCCCATCCGCGCGTGCGCTTCGAAGCCACGCCGATCAGCCTCTGACACCACCAACCCAATGTGGGAGCGGGCTTGCTCGCGAAGACGGTGTATCAGTCAATACATGTGCTGACTGGTACATCGTCTTCGCGAGCAAGCCCGCTCCCACATTTTGATTGGGGTTACACGTCGGCCTTGATTTCCTGGTAGCGCTTCTCCAGCTCCTGGCGAATCTGCCGGCGCTGCTTGCCCTGGATAAACCGGCGCTTGTCTTCACTGTTCTGCGGCTGCAATGCGGGCACGGCGGCCGGCTTGCGGTCGTCATCGACGGCAACCATGGTGAAGAAGCAACTGTTGGTATGGCGCACCGAGCGCTCGCGGATGTTCTCGGTGACGACCTTGATCCCTACTTCCATCGAGGTGTTGCCGGTGTAGTTGACCGAAGCCAGGAACGTCACCAACTCGCCGACATGGATCGGCTCGCGAAAAATCACCTGGTCCACCGACAGCGTGACTACGTAGCGGCCGGCATAACGGCTGGCGCAGGCGTAGGCCACTTCGTCGAGGTACTTGAGCAGGGTGCCGCCGTGGACATTGCCTGAGAAGTTGGCCATGTCAGGGGTCATCAATACCGTCATCGACAGCTGGGCGTTTCCGGGTTCCATAGCACACTCACGGTTGTAGGCATTGGTTGGGGGGGCACCTCTGCGGATGCTGGAATCATTGCGGCGTCATCCCTTACGGGACGCCGGGACGGGCCTTGCCGTCACGCCCAAGGCGATCTGTTTCCATATATTGCACCGGCTTTCTGCCGGAAGTCGTGGTGTTACCCTTGAAAAGCCCATTTCAAGGGCATTTCTTACGATTAAGGCAGACTTCTCCTTCCGCACATTGCGCGCCGTTGTAGCGGCCGCGTGGAAACCGGGACAGCGCCAGTACCCTCAAGGAGCCCCTCGCCATGCACGCCATCAGCTTTATCCAGGATTTGGCCGTGATCATGCTGGTGGCAGGGGTGGTGACTATCCTGTTTCATCGCCTCAAGCAGCCGGTCGTCCTGGGGTACATCGTCGCCGGCTTCATCATTGGCCCGCACACCCCGCCATTCGGCCTGATCCACGACGAAGACACTATCAAGACCCTGGCCGAGCTGGGGGTGATCTTCCTGATGTTCTGCCTGGGCCTGGAGTTCAGCCTGCGCAAGCTGTTCAAGGTGGGCGCCACGGCGTTTATCGCGGCCTTCCTGGAAATCATTCTGATGATCTGGATTGGCTATGAAATTGGCCAATGGTTCGACTGGAACACCATGGACTCGCTGTTCCTCGGCGCGATCCTGGCGATTTCCTCGACCACCATCATCGTCAAGGCGCTCAACGACCTGAAGATGAAAAACCAGCGCTTTGCCCAGCTGATCTTTGGCGTGCTGATTGTCGAAGACATCCTGGGTATCGGCATCATTGCCTTGCTGTCGAGCATCGCCGTCAGCGGTACGGTCAGTTCCGGCGAGGTGTTTTCCACGGTCGGCAAGCTCTCGCTGTTCATGATCGTGGCCCTGGTGATCGGCATTTTGCTGGTGCCACGGCTGCTGGCCTACGTGGCCAAGTTCGAAAGCAACGAGATGCTGCTGATCACCGTCCTGGGCCTGTGTTTCGGCTTCTGCCTGCTGGTGGTCAAGCTCGAATACAGCATGGTGCTGGGCGCCTTCCTGATCGGTGCGATCATGGCCGAATCCCGGCAGTTGCTGAAAATCGAGCGCCTGATCGAACCGGTTCGCGACATGTTCAGCGCAATCTTCTTTGTTGCCATTGGCTTGATGATCGACCCGCAGATCCTGCTGCAATATGCCTGGCCGATTGCAGTGATCACCGTGGCCGTGGTGTTGGGCAAGATGCTGTCCTGTGGCCTTGGCGCGTTTATCGCCGGCAATGACGGCCGCACTTCGTTGCGGGTGGGTATGGGCCTGTCACAAATTGGCGAATTTTCTTTCATCATTGCGGCGCTGGGGATGACCTTGCAGGTGACCAGCGACTTTCTCTACCCGGTGGCGGTGGCCGTTTCCGCCATCACGACGTTGCTCACGCCCTACCTGATTCGTGGCGCCGACCCATTGTCCTTGAAGATCGCGGCGGTGATGCCCCAACGCTTGAGCCGGGTGTTTGGCATGTATGGCGAATGGTTGCGCAGTATTTCGCCCCAGGGCGAAGGCGCGATGCTGGCGTCGATGATCCGCAAGATCATCTTGCAGGTGGGGGTAAACCTGGCGCTGGTGGTGGCGATCTTCTTCACCGGCAGCTTTTTTGCCGCGCGCATTGGTGGGTATCTGGAAGGTTGGATCAGTGATCCGAGTTGGCAGAAGGCATTGATCTGGGGCGGTGCGTTGTTGCTGTCGCTGCCGTTTCTGATTGCCGCATATCGCAAGCTCAAGGCGCTGTCGATGTTGCTGGCGGAGATGAGCGTGAAGCCGGAAATGGCCGGGCGCCATACCCAGCGCGTGCGGCGGGTGATTGCCGAGCTGATCCCGATTCTCTCGCTACTGGTGATCTTCCTGCTGTTGGCAGCCTTGTCGGCCAGTATTTTGCCGACCAACAAGTTGCTGGTGTTGATTGCCGTGGTCACGGCTGCGGTGGCCGCCGTGCTCTGGCGTTGGTTCATCCGCATCCATACACGTATGCAAGTGGCTTTGCTGGAGACCCTGGACAATCACAAGGACACGCCGGAGCACTGACCACCACCCTCAACTGAGCGATCCACCGTAGGCGCCGGCCGGCCGGCGCCTACAAAGGCATCAGCTTTCCAGCCAGACGTCCCGCGCCCAGTGCCACACCGACTCCCAGGACTCTTCGGTTACCAGCTCTTCTTCGCCGGACCACAACACCACCGTGCCGTCTTCTTCGACGCAGTAGTAGTCGTCGCCATCCTGGCAAATCGGGATCAGTTCGCGAGGCACGCCGATATCCCAGGCATTGGCGGCGACTTCCGGCAGGTAAGTGTGGGACTGGGGGTCGGTGATGGTCACCGGCTCCAGGCTGCCATACACCACATCGCTGACGGTCAGCAGGAATTCCTTGAACACAAACGGGATGTTGATAAACAGCTGTTCCTCGACTTCCACCAACTGGTCTTCGTCGGGCAGTTCCAGAGGAACCGGTACCGGTTCGTTGGCTTCACGCAATTGTTCGATAACTTCTTCCACGGCCGGGATCCTCATGCTAGATGGCGCGGTTTATAGGGGCGTTTTATACAGTAGCTCGCTATAAGTGCAACCGCGAAATAGAAAACCCGGTGTTGTCGGTTAAAACTGCTTTTCCAGCTTTAGGCTGATGCTGTTTTTGTCGTAGGAATAAAGCCAGTCGACATTGCTGACGACCTTGTTGTACTTGACCGTCAGGCTGGGCACCGCATCCAGCACCGCCAGGCGTGGGGCACGCAGGATAAAGGTGTAGCCTTGTTCTTTCTCATTGCGTCGGTCATCGACGATAGCGCTGTAGGCATCGTATTGGCGCTTGCGGTACGAGGCGAACAGCACGGCGCTGACGCCCACTTCGAAATCCTTCGCCACCCCCAGCCGCACGCCCTTTTGCAGGTAGGCCGCCGTGCGGTCCTGGGTATTACGTTCGGTCAGGTCTACGCCGCCGAACAGCGTCCACCGCTGGGGCAGGGCCTGCCACAGGGTGGCGTAGACCGAACTGATGCCGCCGTCGAGGTTGCTATTGATCTGGTGTTTGTAGGCCATGTCCTTATATTCGCCTTCCAGCTTGAACATACGTGTGGCCGACAGTGTATGAATCCATTCGCCGCGCAGCCCCCAGGCGCTGTACATGGCGTTGTCACCAATCGTATTGAATTCAAACGACGGCCCGAGGGCGTACTGGTTTTTGGCGTCGTGGTAGCTGTAGCCAGCGTTATTGATGAGGGTGCTTTCGTTGTACTTGCTCTGTTTTTCATAGGCCTGGCCATAGAGCAGCGAGCGCATGAACACCCCGTGGTGGCCGCTGATGGCCACGCGTTTGTTGAGCGTGGCCTCGTAGTCCGCGCCGTGGGCAGACACGGCCTTGGGCAGTGAGCGTTTGACGTAGATGGTTTCGTCGGGGGTGACGTAGCGATAAGTCACCTCGCTTTCCGGGGACTGGTTGAGGTTGTAGCCCCAGGTCGGGCCGATGGCCAGGGAGCCTTGCCAGTCTTCACGGTGGTCCAGGGCCTGGATAAAACTGTCGACGGTCTTGCCCACGCCCATGGCTTGGGCGTCCGCTGGGCTGAGGCTGCTGCTGATCTGCCGGAACGCGGCGTTGGATTCGCCATCCTTGCGGTTCTCGAACAATACCCGCGCCAGCTCCAGGCGCCCCGGCAGGAAGTCGCCCTGCAACGCCAGCAGCTGGCGGTAGTAGCTTTCTGCTTGTTCAAGGTTGCCATCGGCGCGGGCCAGGCCGCCGTTGGCATAGGCGGTGAGCATCGGGTCGTGGCCGGGCAGGGCGGTGTAGCGCTTGAGGTAATCCCTGGCTTGCGGCCATTGCTGGCGCTCGATGGACAGGTACACCGCGCGGCCCAGTTCATCGAGGTTGTTGCCCACACTGTAGGTCTGCCCATCGATATTCAACAGCGGCGGGGCGCCGTCGCTGGGCAGTTCATCCTTGAGCAACTCGCGCTCTTGCTGATTGGCGCGGTACTCGATGGTCTGGTTCAGGCGCAGGCTGGTGTCCTGGTCGGCGGCAAATACCGCCGGGGTCATGCACAGCAGCAGGGAAAAGGGTAAAGCGTGGAGCGTGAGGGATCGCATGCAATAGGGCTGGGGCATTACCGGGCTCTCGGGATCGCTTCAAAACGCCAAAAGCAAGTGCCTGGGGGCAGGCACTTGCTTGGGTGGTGCTACAACAGGTTCAACGTGCGATTACTTGGCGACACCACCGAAGGCGGTGTCGTAGTTGCGGTCGGTGAACTTGGCGATACCGGCCAGCGACGCGGTGGCGCCTGCGCCGAAGAAGCTGCCTTGGGTGGTGCCGGTTGACAGGCTTGCGTTAGTGACCGCATCGCGCGCAGCTGCGTTGCCGGCAAAGCTGGCGTCGGCGGTGTTGATGTTGGCCACCAACTGGACCTTCAAGGTGCTGTTGCTCAGCGAACCTACCAGCGTCGGGGCGGCCGTACCGAAGGATGCGGTCAGGTCGCCAGACAGCACGTTAGCTCCGGAGTAGTTGTTGATGCCCTGTACCGCATAGGTCACGCTGGCCGTTGGCAATACGCGGCCGGTGGTATCGCCGGAGTAGTACACGACGCGGGTTGGATCATTGTTGGCGCCGGTCTGCGACCACTCTCCGTAGTACACCTGCTGGTTGGCGACTTGTTTGAAGTCGAAGTTGCCCAGTGTGGAGTGAGAGGGTGGCATCATCGCGGTGGTAATGGTGGAGACACCATTGGCATCGGTGGCAGCCATACCTTTCAAACCGCTGAAAGCGACTTTCGTGCCGTTGTAAAAAGCCTTAACGCCAATGGCTGGCTGGCCTGCGGAACCTGGGTGGTTAGTTGAGCCTGAACCACTGGAGCCGTCGACGACGATCGTGCCATCGTAACTTTGACCAGAAGAAGTGGCTGCTTGAGCAACGCCAGCCAGACCCAGAAGTGCCACTGCCAATACTGTGTAGTTGAAAGATTTCATTTCATCATCCATTGAGTGATTTAAATTAAGTCAACACGTCAAGCGTTTGCCAATTTCTTCTTTAGCCTCCCATGCAGTACCTCCCAAGTTAAAAAGTAGTGGTGAAAGCGAGTTTCAACGTTCGACCGGGTGCGGGCATGGCCGAACGCGTGAGTGGGTCGATGTAATAAAGGTTGCTCAAGTTGGTGCCGGTTAACTCGATGGATGCGTCATCGGTCAATTTATAGTTAACGTAGGCGTCATAAGTGATGATCTTGTCCCATGACATGGGCGTATTCAGGTAATAACTGACCATGGCGCTGTTGGGGTAGTTGTCATAGAACTTGTTTTCATGTTGGCGGTAATAAATAGCCCGTCCGCCCACTTCCAGTTTGCGATCAAGGAAGCGCGCACCTAACCCGAGGTTGGCAGTCCACTCCGGCATTGCCATGCTCACCAGGTATCCGCCTACAAAACCGTCTTCCACGCAGTTGGGGGTGCTACCGTCGGTGCTGACGGAGACAGCCGAGTTTTCATCGCAGACTCTGTTTTTCAGGACGTGGCCGATACTCATGTCGGTGAAAAACCGTCCGTTATCGTAGCGGCCCTGGAACTCCACGCCGGAAGTGACTTGCTTCTCAAGGTTACTGAAGCGCAGTTGTGGGTCACGTTCGATCACGTTTTTGGTCGTGTTGTAGTAATAGCTCAGCTTGATGTCGGCGCTTTCACTGCCACCCCAGCCGGCCAGGTTATGGATGTAGGCGGCTTCGTAGTTATGCGCATGTTCTGGCTCAAGCCCCCAGGGGTTGACCGATGAGGAAAAGCCCATGGTGCTTTCAAACATGCTTGGGTAACGGATGGCCTCGCTGTAGCGCAGGTAGACCCGGCCATTTTCCGAGGTATAGAAGGTTGCAGAAAGCGAAGGTGTCCAGCCACTGTCTTTCTGGTGTTTGGCTTTGATATCTTTTTCGTAGCCCTTGCCGTTTCCGGAAGAGCTGCAGGAAATAATATTCTCGCCTGCATTCAAGCCATTGATACATGGGTTGTTAGCGCGTGAATAGCGACCTTTACCATCGCTCTCCCAGTTAACCCTATGTTGGGTTTTTTGAACGGGTGATGTTTCTTGCTTAATCACTTCTATATCAGCCAAACGTTCGGCCTCTGTGGCGCCGAAAACATCCCAGAGCCCTTTCATGTTTTCAACTTTCTGATCAATGATTGTTTTTAATTCTGCATCCGTCAGTGTTTTTTGCGTGGTGTAATCCACCCGACGCCCGGTTTCTTCAAATTGTGTTGTTATCCCACTCTTGTCCTGGGCACTTTTCAAGTAATCATCAAATGCCCAATAAGACGAATAACGCATCCCCGCCTCAAACTTGGCAAAGCTTACGGGCCGCCAGTCGAATTTGAAGTTGTATTCCTGTTCCTCGCGGCGCCCGGCCCGAGGGTACATGCGCAACGTGTCGCTGATGATAGGGTCGTAATAGTTGTCGTTCGATCCCAACTTTTCATGCTGATAACTACCACCCAGGGTCAGGTCGAGGCTGTCGAGCAACTTCAACTTATTGCTTGCGGTCAGGCCGATACGATCATGCTTGGCGTTGGCCAGGGCGGTATTGCGGTACACCGGGTCGGCAATGGTGGTTTGATTGGGGACGCCACCGCTGCTGTAGGTATCGCTGCGGGTGTTGGTCATCCACAGGTTGGAATAGAAATCCACCCACGGGTTACCTTCGGGCTTGAGGTTGTATTCCAGGTTGTAGGCTTTGCTTTGTACATGGCTCAACGGCCATTGCGGCACGCCGTTGGTGGCGGCGTCGTAAGTCGTGCCGGGTTTAAAGAACGAGATCCGTGATGGCAGGATCTCGCCGTACAGCGCATCGGTGTCGCGATAGCCGAATTCCAGGGACTGGTTTTCATCAATCTTGAGTTTGGCCTTGCCCAGCCAGGACTCCATCTTGCTGGAGGTGTTGGGCACCTCATCGCCCGGTTTGTAGATAGTGGCGAGGTTGGGAATGTAGTCAAACTCGCCGTTGACTTTCTTCCCGCTGGAATAGAAGCCGCTCTTGTTCTTGCCCGCGTAGTGGTTGCCTTTTTCACGGAAGGCGTAGGCAGCCAGCAGTTCGAATTTTTCCTGGCGCGTGGCCAGTGCCAGGCGGTAGGCGGAGTCATCGCTGGACAGCAGTTTGTTACTGCTGCTGGTGCGCGGGTGTTTGTACAGCGAGTGATCGTAATAGCCCCTGATGGGTGAATATTCATAACCGGGGCTGGGCATTTGCCCGGTCATCAGCGTCGGCAGTTTGGGTGACACCGAGTTATTGCTGCCTTCGATTTTAAGTTCGCCACCATATTCCTGGTCCTGCTTGAGCACATCGTCGACGTTTAGAGTGCTGGCCACCACCGCGCCGCCAATGCCGCTGTAGACGTTACGCTCCAGGTTCGGCCCCTTGAGCACCTTGATGCTGCCGATCAGGTTGGGGTCGATGTAGTTGCGGTTGTTGGCGCCCATGTAGCCGCGGTAAGCGGTGATTGCCTGTTCGGTACCGTCGATGGTCACAGGCACGCGGCCGGGGCCCTGGATGCCGCGGATGTTTGGGTCCAGTGCGCCGCTGTTGCGCGAGTCGCCGCTGTACACGTTGAGCATGCCCTTGAACATATCGGCGGGGGCTGCGCCTTTGTAGCGTTCGATCTGCTCCTTGCCGGCATACACCGAGGAGATGTCCTGATCGTAGATATCGTTGTAGCCCTTTTCGTCCCGGGACTGCTTGCCTTCCATCCCCATGACGTAGGTCGGGTGCAAGTCGCCGGCCTGGATACCCGCCGAGTTCGGTGCCGATTGCACCTGGATGATCGGGCGTTCGGCTGAGCCGGTGAGGCTATAGCTGACCCCTTGATTGGCCAGCAGCGTTTGCAGCGCCGTGTCCAGGGACAGGCGTCCCTTGACCGGGTTGCCGTAGCTGTTGGTGAAGTCGTTGCTGCCCAGGTACAACTCGACACCGGCCTGGCGCGCCAGCAGGACCAAGGCTTGATCCAGCGCCAGGGCGGGCACGTCGAAGTTGTGCACGTCAGTGGCCGGGGCGTGGTTTGCGCTTGGCGCTGCCAGCACCGGGCTGATGATGGCGGCATTGGCGACCAGCGCAATGGCGGCCGACACAATCCCCAGGCTCAGTCGGGTGCGTTTTGTTGCCTGGCGTTTTTTGTTGTTCTCTTGCGTCTGCAAAACCGGCCTCACTAAAGTAAATAAGATTTATTCACATGTAGTAGAAACGGCCCAGCTGCAAAAACGCGATAGATCGTTATGATCTATAAATATCGTTATTTATGTTTTTCTGAAATTGACGCCGTGCGAGGCGGCTCAGTAGATCAGTGTCAGTCCTGGCAGCTCGAACATGCGCCCGTGGACTTGCGCCACCAGGTGTTCAAGCGCGGCGTCGAGGTTATCCAGGCGCATTACCGCACTGACCCGCACGTTGCGCAGGGCCTCGCCCTTGACCAGCACCAGCCCCGGTCGGTAACGGTTGATGCGGGCGGCGGCGTCGGCCAGGGATTCGCGTTGGAATACCAGCCGGCCTTCCTGCCAACTGGCCAGTTCCTCGGGGCTGGTGTTCAGCGGCACCAGGCCCGTTCTGGGGCTGAAGTGCAGGCTGTTGCCCTGCTCCAGCAGCGCGGAACCTGCGGCTTCATCGCGCCCGTGCTGGGTCAGGTTGACCTCGACCCGATGCTGCAGCACCCCCACCCAGCCTTCGCGATCCTTGCCGACACCGACCAGGTAACGCGTGCCTCGCGCGGTGATATCGGCCCCGGGCGCTTGTACGGTGAAGGGCCGCCGCTCCTGTTCATTCATTGGCGCAGGGGTGAAGACCGCCTCGCCCTGGCTCAGGCGCACCCGACGGGTCTGATCGTCGTAGGCCAGGCTCAGGATGCTGTGGCTGCCCAGTTGCACCTGGCTGCCGTCGGCCAGGGTGATCTGGCGCACCTCGCCAAACCCGGTGTGATAGTCGCTGTTCAGGGCCTGGACCCAGAAAGGTGGTGCCAGCAGCATCCAGCAGCCCAACGCCAGCGCCGCCACGGCGCTGCCGCCGACCACCGGCATGCGCAGCCAGGCAGAGCGCGGCGGGCGTTGGGGTTTTACATAGCCGGGACGTTGCTTGAGCTGCGCGGTGGCCAGCCAAGCACGATTGGCGCGCTCGGCGGCGGCGGCGTGCAAAGGGTCGGCGGCCAGCCAGCGCTGAAAAGCCTCGAGTTCACGTGCCGAAAGCTGTCCTTGGCGATGGCGCATCACCCAGTCGGCAGCTTTGCGCTCTACCGGGTCGATAGTCTGTGGGGAGGCGTTCACGGTTCGGTCTATTTACCTTTTGGCTCTTTGTTGTACACAAGGCTCAGCCCTCTTGGTCCGGCTCAAGCGCCCGGCCAATCCTGGCCAGGGCCATTGCCATGTGTTTTTGTACAGAGCTTGTGGATATCCGTAAATAGCGCGCGGTCTCTTTGTGCGTCATGCCTTCCACCCGGCACAGCATGAACACATCGCGGGTACGCGGTGGCATGCGTTGCAGCAGGCTTTCCAGGTGCTCCAGTTCCAACGCGCCGAGGGCCTGTTCTTCAGGGCAACTGGTTTCGTCTACCAGGGTGGCGAAGAAGGCGCTGGGGTCGTTGTCGTAGCGCTTTTCACCATAGCGGCGGTGATGGTCGATCATCAGGTTGTGCGCTACCCGAAACAGATAGGACGGCGCGCACAGCACGCGCTCCAGGCTCTCCAATTGGGCGATGCGCAGGAAAGTGTCCTGTACCAGGTCCGAAGCCAGGCTTGGGGAGCACTTTTTGCGCAACAGATACCGATGCAACGCGGGTGCATGTTGAGTGAACAGTTTTTCCAGCACGGCGGCACTTTCCTATGCTCGGGCAGAACCGGGGAGGGCGAGTATAATGAGAGTCGTTCTCATTAATCCAGCAAAACCCCATGCTGACTTTTCCACAGGCAAAAAAACACCCCGGCTGTGCAGGCTTCTTAAAGCGCTGCACAAGACCGGGGTGTTTCTTACAGCAGGCTGTAGGCCTTTGCGGATCAGCCGTTCTGGCGGATACCGGCTACCAGCCAAGGCTGGTTTTCGCCCTGTGGACGTTCCATGTTCCAGCTTTCGCTGAACACTTCGCCCTGGTCGAAGCGCGAAGTCTTCGACGTACCGCTGAAGGTCAGGGTAGCGATGGTCTTGTCGGCGCGATCATCCACACCTTCCAACTGCACGCGCAGGTCGTCGATGTAGGTCGACTGGAAGCCGTCGCCCAGTTCGGCACGTTCGCGCTTGAGGAACTCCAGCAGTTGCGGGGTCACGAACTCGGCGATCTTGTCCATTTCGTTGGCGTCCCAGTGTTGCTGCAGGGACTGGAAGTGGTTGCGGGCCGCTTCGACGAAACGCTCTTCGTTGAACCAGGCTGGCGCGTTGATCACCGGACGAGCGGCAGCAGGTGCTGCAGAGCCGCCGAAGATCGAACCCATGGCAGGCTTTTGCTCGAACACTTCACGCTGCATCGGCGCGCCGGCTGGAGCCAGGTGCTCCTGCTGCTTGCGGCGACGGGCGGCGATGAAGCGGAAGATCACAAAAGCGATGACCGCCATGATCAGGATGTCGAAGATCTGCATGCCCTGGAAGCCGCCGCCCATGAACATGGAAGCGAGCAGGCCACCGGCAGCGATACCGGCCAGAGGGCCCAACCAGCGCGAAGCACCGCCGGCCTTGGCAGCAGCGCCAGCGGCACCGGCTGCACCTGCGGTGGCAGCCGCTCCGCCCATGCCGCCAGCGGCTGGGGCCATTTGGCTGGTCTGGTGGCTCGGTGCTGCGCCGGAGCTTTTACCGCCACCGAAGCGTTTGGCGTTGGCGTCGAGGCTCATCGTCAGGCCGATGCACAACGCCATGGCGATGCTAAGAAAACGTTTCATAAAGGGAATTCCCATTTGTGGATTGCACGCGCGCCATGTTGCACAGGTGCAGAGGCAGTGGCTAGCGGCATAATGTTTCGGGCTTTTGCGTAAGACCTTTGCGAATGGTCTGTAGGACTAATTACAGATATTGGCCCGTACTGGTTAAAAACAAGGGCAAGGCGACCCATCTCACCGAGGCAGAGCGCCCGAGCGTTCCCACGCAGAGCGTGGGAACGCTCAGTCAGACCGCTTCGAGCTTGGCGTAACCCATCATCAGCCACTTGCTGCCTTCGGCGAAGTTCACCTGCACCCGTGCCTGGGCCCCGGCGCCTTCGAAGTTGAGGATCACCCCTTCGCCAAAGATCGCATGCCGGACCTGCTGGCCAAGGCTGAACGGGGTCTCGGGAATTTCCGAGCCGGCAAACATGTTGCTGGAGTTCTGCTGCTGGCCGCCACCAAACGGCCGGCTGACGCTATTGGACAGGCGCACTTCCTGAATCAGCCCTTTGGGCACTTCCCGTACGAAACGCGACACCTTGTTGTAGGTCTCGCTGCCATACAGGCGTCGTGTCTCGGCGTAGGTCATCACCAGATTCTGCATCGCCCGAGTGATACCCACGTAGGCCAGGCGGCGTTCTTCTTCAAGGCGGCCGGGCTCTTCCAGGCTCATCTTGTGCGGGAACAGGCCTTCTTCCATGCCCACCAGGAACACGTAGGGGAATTCCAGGCCCTTGGCACTGTGCAGCGTCATCAGTTGCACGCTGTCTTCATGCTCGTCGGCCTGGGTATCGCCGGCTTCCAGGGAGGCGTGGCCGAGGAACGCCGCCAGTGGCGACAGGTCGGCATCTTCCTCGCTGTTCTCGAACGCGCGGGCGGCGCTGACCAGTTCCTCAAGGTTTTCTACCCGAGCCTGGCCTTTCTCACCCTTTTCCGCCTCGTGATAAGCGATCAGGCCGGATTGTTCGATCACGGTCTGGGTCATCAGGTGCAGCGGCATTTCCAGGCATTTGGCGGCGAGGCTGTCGATCAACTCGACAAACCCACCCAACGCTCCGGCAGCGCGGCCGGTCAGGCCTTTATTGGCGATCAGCAGGCGCATGGCCTCCCACATCGACACATCGCTGTGACGCGCATGTTCGCGGATCGCCTCGACGGTTTTCTCGCCGATGCCCCGTGCCGGTACGTTGATCACCCGCTCCAGCGCGGCATCGTTGCCGCGACCTTCCAGCAAACGCAGGTAGGCCATGGCGTTCTTGATTTCTGCGCGCTCGAAGAAGCGCTGGCCGCCGTAGATGCGGTACGGAATGCGCTCGCGCAGCAAGGCCTCTTCGAGTACCCGTGACTGGGCGTTGGAGCGGTACAGAATGGCGATATCACTGCGGGCCAGCCCGGTTTTCAGGGCGCTTTCAATGGTTTCCACCACGTAGCGCGCTTCGTCGTGCTCGTTGAAGGCCGCGTACAGGTTGATTGCCTCGCCTTCGCCGCCGTCGGTCCACAATTCCTTGCCCAGGCGCCCGGTGTTATTGGCGATCAAGGCGTTGGCGGCCTTGAGGATCCCGGCGGTGGAGCGATAGTTCTGCTCCAGGCGAATGGTCTCGGCGTCTGGGAAGTCGTCGGAATACTGGTAGATGTTCTCGATTTTCGCGCCGCGCCAGCCGTAGATCGACTGATCGTCGTCGCCCACCACCATCAGGCTGTCGCCGCCCTTGGCCAGCAGGCGCAACCAGGCGTACTGCACGGCGTTGGTGTCCTGGAACTCGTCCACCAGGATGTGCCGGAAGCGCTTCTGGTAGTGGGCCAGCAAGCCGGGGTTGTCGCGCCACAGGTCGAGGGCCCGCAGCAGCAGTTCGGAGAAGTCGATGACGCCGGCACGCTGGCAGGCCACTTCATAGGCTTCATAAATGCTGCGCATGGTGGCCAGGAACAAGTCGCCACTGGCCTGGATATGTTGCGGGCGCAGGCCTTCGTCTTTCTGGCCGTTGATAAACCATTGGGCCTGACGCACCGGCCAGCGTTGTTCATCCAGGCCCAGCTCGCGGATCACCCGCTTGACCAGGCGTTGCTGGTCATCGCTGTCGAGAATCTGGAAGGTCTGGGCCAGGCCCGCCTCCTGCCAGTGGGCCCGCAGCAAGCGGTGCGCCAGGCCGTGGAAGGTGCCGACCCACATTCCGGCCGGGCTGATGCCCATCAACTGCTCGATGCGGTGGCGCATCTCGGCAGCGGCCTTGTTGGTGAAGGTCACCGACAGGATGGAATGCGGCGACGCGTTCTCGACCTGGATCAACCAGGCGATACGGTGCACCAGCACTCGGGTTTTACCGGAGCCAGCACCGGCCAGGACCAACTGACGGCCAACGGGGGCTGCTACGGCCTGGCGTTGGGCATCGTTGAGGGAATTCAGCAAAAGGGAGAGATCATCGCGCATCGGCGCATTCTAGGGTGCCGGGGGAAGGGGGGCAAATCCCATTGCCGGGTGGTCGGCACAAAAAAATCCGCGGCGATCTTCAATCGGCAAATAATCGATCCACGGTGATGACCGGTAAGTCATCGCCTGTAGCCCGCGCCCTGTCTTGTTCAGCCCCTCTGGGCCCAAGGTTTGCGATGGTTTATTCGCCGATTTTTATGATCCAGAGCAGTTTGGTCTGCCCGCCCGCTTGTGTATGCTCCGTCGACGTTTCGGGCTCACCATTATAAGAACACTGCCTATGACCCTCAGCACCGACTTGCCTGGCCCTTCTGTCGCGCCGGCGCAAGTTATCCGCAAGCACTACGCCATGGAGATGGCGGTCGAGCGCACGCGTCTGTTGTACCAAGGTTCGTTGCTGCCCACTTTATTGATGTTGATTAACGGTCTGGTCTGCGCCTGGTTGCTCTGGAGCCCGCAGCGCTACGTGCTGGTCGGCAGTTGGCTGGTGTGGTTGCTGGCCCTGGTGGCGATGCGCGTGATCCAGGTGGCGGCCTTCGATAGCGCCCTGCCCAGCCGGCAGGCGCAGCCGGTCTGGCGGCGCATGTTCATGTTGGGCTCGGCGGCCAGCGGCCTGACCCTGGCGAGCGCGGCCATTGTCCTGGTGCCCCTGGACAGTTTCGTGCAGCAGGCCTGGATCTTCGGCCTGATTGGCGTGGCCACCTTATCGGCCAGCGTGGCCTACGCGGTGAGCGTGCCGGCGTTTTTATCGTTTGCCTTGCCCTGCCTGGTGCCCACCGTCCTCTATTTATTCTGGAGCGGCGAACCGCAACTGCAGGGCTGGAGTTACCTGGGCCTGATTCTGCTGGCATCCCTGAGCCTGGTGGCATGGCAGGTCAACCGCCTGATCCAGCGCGGTTTGCTGCGCCGGTTCCAGAACCAGGCCCTGATCGAGCATCTGCAGCAGGCCCGTCAGCGCAGCGAGCAGTTGAATCAGGACCTGGTGCGCGAGGTTGAGCAGCGGCGCCAGGTCGAGCAGGAGTTGCGTGAAGCCCAGGTCGGCCTGCAACACCGTGTCGAACAACGCGGCCAGCAACTGGACGCCGCCAGCCTGGCCCTGAGCAAAAGCGAAGCGCGCCTGGCGATGGCATTGCAGGCCAGCGAGTTGGGTTTGTGGGACTGGAACCTGCAAACCGACGAGGTCCACCACACCCAACTCAAGGAGTTGTTCGGCCTGGAGCCGGAATACGTCACGGCGATGTTGCGCGACCTCACGCCTCGCCTGCACCCGGACCACTTGCCGCTGCTCAAGCGCGCGCTGGTGGAGCACTTGAAAGGGCGCAGCGAGGACTACCAGGTGGAGTACCGCGTGCGCCATGGCGACGGGCGCTGGGTGTGGATCGAGGACCGTGGGCGCGCCGTGGAGCGTGCGGCCAGCGGGCGCGTGACGCGCATGCTCGGTACCCGGCGCGATATCAGTGCCGGCAAGGCGGTGGAAGAACAGCTGCGGCTGGCGTCCACGGTGTTCGAGGCGGCCAGCGAAGGCATCGTGATCCTGGACCCGGAGTACGTGCTGATTGCGGTCAACCAGGCCTTCAGTCGCGTGACCGGCTTTGATATCGACGACATGCTCGGGCGCAATGTCGTGGAGTTGCCGTGCAGCCGCGATGCCCGCCGACACTTCCCGGTGATCCGCCAGGCGTTGTTGAGCCACGGCAGTTGGCAGGGCGAATTGGTGGAGGCGCGCAAGAACGGCGAGCTGTACCCGCAATGGCTGCAACTGAGCGTAGTGCGCGATGTTCGGGGAAACGTGAGTCACATCGTGGGCTTCTTCGCCGATCTGTCGGCGCGCCGCGAATCCGAGGAGCGCATGCGCTACCTCACCCATTACGACGAACTGACGGGCCTGGCCAACCGCTCGCTGTTTCGCGAGCGCCTGCGCGAGGCCCATCAGCGGGTGCGCCAGGGTGGCCGCAGCCTGGCGTTACTGCATATCAACCTGGACCGCTTCAAGCTGCTCAATGACAGCCTGGGCCATGAAGTCGCCGACCAATTGCTGCAAAAAATGGCGCGGCGCCTGATCAACGCGTTGCCGGAGGCCGACACCATTGCGCGGTTGTCCGGCGATGAATTTGCGGTGTTGTTCGACGCTTATGGCAGCCTGTCGAGCCTGGCGCGAGTGGCCACCCGGCTGCTGGCCAAGTTGCGGGTGCCAGTGGCGGTGGAGGGGCATGAGTTGGTGGTCAGCGCCTCAATCGGTGTCAGCCTGTTGCCGGATAACGCGCGGGAAATTTCCGCGTTGGTCAGCCAGTCGAACATGGCTATGCAGCACGCCAAGCATTTGGGCGGCAATAACTTCCAGTTCTACACCGACAGCCTGCAAGCCAGCACCCTTGAGCGCCTGCAGCTGGAAAACAAACTGCGCAAAGCCATCGATGAACGCCAATTGAAGGTGTTCTACCAACCCAAGCTGTGCCTGGCCACTGGCAAGATGAACGCCGCCGAGGCGCTGGTGCGTTGGGATCATCCGCAATGGGGCAGTGTGCCGCCCGGTGATTTCATTGGCTTGGCAGAAGAAACCGGATTGATCGTGCCGTTGGGCGAGTTCGTGCTGCGCCAGGCCTGCTGGCAGGCGTGTGAATGGCAGCGCCAGGGCCTGGCGCCGATCCGCGTGTCGGTCAACCTGTCGGTGCACCAGTTGCGCCAGGGCAAGCTGGTCAGCCTGGTGCGTCAGGTGCTGGACGAAACCGGGCTGGCCCCGCAGTACCTGGAGCTGGAGCTGACCGAAAGCCAGTTGCTCGACAGCGTCGAGCACATCATCGCCACCTTCCAGCAACTGCGCGACCTGGGGGTGAAGCTGGCGATTGACGACTTTGGCACCGGCTATTCGTCCCTCAGCTACCTCAAGCGCATCCCCGTGGATTACGTGAAGATCGACCAGACCTTTATCCGGGGCCTGGGCCAGGGGCGCGAAGACTTGGCGATTACCCGGGCCATCATCGCCATGGCCCATGGCTTGGCGCTCAAGGTGGTGGCCGAGGGTGTGGAGGATCAGCAGCAGCTGGATTTCCTGCGCGCCGAAAACTGCGATGAGGTACAGGGCTATTTGATCAGTCGACCGATCGAGGCCGAAGGGCTGGCGGATTTGTTACGGAAAAATGCGGATTTTCCTGGCTGCTAGCGAGGCGCCATCGGGTGCTACATCGCATATGCCCGCTGATTCAGGGGGTAGTAGGGCGATTTAGTGATGCATCGAACGGGCAAATCCGCAATTCTTGTAGTATAACTACAAGCTTGCTACATCCCTGGCGCCTGCCAATAACAAGAGTCCTGCCCTTTGAACCTGTTGCAACATATCGCCCAGTCGCGCCACCTGTTACGCAAATCGGAACTCAAGGTTGCCGATCACGTGCTGCTTGACCCTGCGGCCGTGATGCACAGTTCCATGGCTGACCTGGCCCACAGCGTGGGGATCAGCGAGCCGACCATCGTGCGCTTCTGCCGCGCCATCGGTTGCTCGGGGTTCCAGGACTTGAAGTTGAAACTGGCCCAGAGCCTGGCGGCCGGCGCCAGCTTCGGGCAGTTTGCGATCCACGAAGACGACTCCGTCGCCGACTACAGCCTGAAAATTTTCGATACCACCCTGCACACCCTGATGGAAGTGCGGGAAAAGCTCGACCCGATCGAACTGCAAAAAGCCGTGACCGCTATGTCCCAGGCCCAGCGCGTGGAGTTCTATGGCTTTGGTGCCTCCGGCGCGGTGGCGGCGGATGCCCAGCACAAATTTTTCCGCCTGCTGCTGACGGCGGCGGCCTACAGCGACCCGCACATGCAGGCGATGTCAGCGGTGACGTTGAAGCCCACCGACGTGGCGATCTGTATTTCCCAGTCGGGCCGTTCCAAGGACTTGTTGATCACCGCCAACCTGGTGCGTGAAAGCGGCGCGTCGCTGATCACCTTGTGCCCGAGCCAGACGCCATTGGCGGAGCTGTCCACGGTCAACCTGGCGATCGATGTGCATGAAGACACCGAGATCTATACGCCGCTGACCTCGCGCATCGCCCACCTGGTGGTGATCGACGTGCTGGCGATGGGCGTGGCGATGGCGCGTGGCCCGAGCCTGGTCAACCACCTCAAGAGCGTCAAGCGCAGCTTGCGCAGCCTGCGTCTCTCGCCCAAATCGGTCAAAGCCCTCGACGACTGACCCAAGGTCGCACTCGATCAACTGTAGGAGCTGGCTTGCCTGCGATAGCGGTCTGCCAGCCCCACACTTATCGCCCGAGGCACCGCCATCGCCGGCAAGCCGGCTCCTACAGTTTTGGCCGGTGTTGCATTCGCAAGATTCATCGTCCTGTAACCCTCGCGCCGCCAAACCGTCATCCCCCGTGCCCATCCTGGACTCCCCGTACTCGCATTGGGAGACTCGAAATGGCCCGGCACTACGAAGACAGCACCAGCACCGTCAAGACCCGTCGTCAGCAGGAAGACCAGCGCCGCATGGCGTTCCGACGTGCAATTGAAGATCGCTGTGAACAACGCCAACTGCTGCAAAGCATCAGTGACTACCCGGAGTTGCATTGGCAGGCACCCGCGGCTGCCCAGCGAAACGTTCAGCCAGCGCGCTGATCTGCACCCGTTCGCTGCGGATAAAGCCCAGGAACGCATGGGCCACCGGTGACAGGCGCTTGGCCTTGGCCTGCACCAGGCACCAACTGCGGTACAGCGGCAGCTCTTCCACCGGCAGCTCCTTGAGCCCACCGGTGGCCAGCTCCAGGTTCAGGGCGTGGCGCGTCAGCAGTGCCACGCCCAACCCCGCCACCACGCACTCGCGCTGCGCCTCGGCCGAGGCCACTTCCACCGTCTGGGTGAAGTGCACGCGCTTTTCCTTGAAGTATTCCTCGCAGGCCAGCCGTGTCCCTGAGCCCGGCTCGCGCAGCAACAAGGTGTAAGGCTCCAGGTCCTGCAGGCGCAGCGGCCCTTGCAGGCTCAGCGGATGGTCCGGCGGGGCCACCGCCACAATCGGGTTATTGAGAAACGGCAGGAATTCCAGGCCCATGTCCTGGGGCACCATGGACATGATCACCAGGTCGTCACGGTTGTCCGATAGCCGGCGGATCACCTGGGCGCGGTTGACCACCGTCAGGTGCAACTGCACCTCCGGGTGCTGGCGCTTGAAGGCAGCGAACAAGTGCGGCACGAAGTATTTGGCGCTGGATTCCACGGCCAGCTTCAATTGCCCCTGCAGCGAGCCTTGCATGTCCGAGAGCTGCATATCGAGGTTTTCCAGGCGCCCGAAAATGTCCCGGCTGGCCCGTTGCAGGGCTTCGGCGGCTTCGGTCATGTAGAGCTTTTTGCCGACGTAGTCGAATAGCGGCTGGCCGATCAGCTCTTCAAGCTGGCGAATTTGTAGGCTGACGGCGGGTTGCGTGAGGGACATTTCCTCGGCAGCGCGGCTGTAGGAACGCAAGTCGCAGACTTCATTGAAGATTTGCAACTGGCGTAATGTCATACGCATCAATGACTTACGCATAATTCAAGACGGCTCGCTGGGTTTGTACGGCCAACTATAAGTCTTTACTTATACACAACCCAATAATTATTGATTTTTGTTAATCCCTAAGTGCGCATA
The DNA here is from genome assembly GCF_012985565.1 of Pseudomonas sp. WS 5010. NCBI lineage: Bacteria > Pseudomonadati > Pseudomonadota > Gammaproteobacteria > Pseudomonadales > Pseudomonadaceae > Pseudomonas > Pseudomonas sp. WS 5010. The sequence continues at coordinate 191,550 of NZ_JAAQWQ010000004.1, forward strand.
GTGTGTGTCTCGCGACTGGCTTGAAACATTTGGTCACGCGCCGACCTGGTCTAGCAGGTCGATGAACGCAGCAATCGGCTCAAGGGAATTTCCAAGTGATAACAAAGATCCTGATCGCCAACCGTGGTGAGATTGCCGTCCGCATCGTGCGGGCCTGTGCCGAAATGGGTATCCGTTCGGTGGCGGTCTATTCCGACGCAGACCGGCATGCCTTGCACGTCAAGCGCGCCGACGAGGCCCACAGCATTGGTGCCGAGCCCCTGGCCGGATACCTGAACCCGCGCAAGCTGGTGAACCTGGCGGTGGAAACCGGCTGTGATGCATTGCACCCAGGCTACGGCTTCCTGTCGGAAAACGCCGAACTGGCGGATATCTGCGCCGAACGCGGCATCAAGTTCATTGGTCCATCGGCCGAAGTGATTCGCCGCATGGGCGACAAGACCGAAGCGCGTCGCAGCATGATCAAGGCCGGCGTGCCGGTGACGCCGGGCACCGAAGGCAACGTCGCCGACATCGCCGAGGCGCTGACCGAAGGCGACCGCATCGGCTACCCGGTGATGCTCAAGGCCACCTCCGGTGGTGGCGGGCGCGGCATTCGTCGCTGCAACAGCCGTGAAGAACTCGAACAAGCCTTCCCCCGCGTGATCTCCGAGGCCACCAAGGCCTTTGGTTCGGCGGAAGTGTTCCTGGAAAAATGCATCGTCAATCCCAAGCACATCGAGGCGCAGATCCTCGGTGACAGCTTTGGCAACGTGGTGCATCTGTTCGAGCGCGATTGTTCGATCCAGCGCCGTAACCAGAAGCTCATCGAAATCGCCCCCAGCCCCCAGCTGACCCCCGAGCAGCGCGCCTATATCGGCGACCTGTCGGTGCGTGCGGCCAAGGCTGTGGGCTACGAGAACGCCGGCACCGTGGAGTTCCTGCTCGCCGAGGGCGAGGTGTACTTCATGGAGATGAACACTCGGGTGCAGGTGGAGCACACCATCACCGAAGAAATCACCGGCATTGATATCGTCCGCGAGCAGATCCGCATCGCTTCCGGCCTGCCGCTGTCGGTAAAACAGGAAGATATCCAGCACCGTGGCTTTGCGTTGCAGTTTCGTATCAACGCCGAAGACCCGAAGAACAACTTCCTCCCAAGCTTCGGCAAGATCACCCGTTACTACGCCCCCGGCGGCCCTGGCGTGCGTACCGACACGGCGATCTACACCGGCTACACCATCCCGCCGTTCTACGACTCCATGTGCCTGAAGCTGGTGGTGTGGGCGTTGACCTGGGAAGAAGCCATGGACCGCGGCCTGCGTGCCCTGGACGACATGCGCCTGCAAGGCGTGAAGACCACCGCCGCCTACTACCAGGAAATCCTGCGCAACCCGGAATTTCGCAGCGGCCAGTTCAACACCAGTTTTGTGGAAAGCCACCCTGAGCTGACCAACTACTCGATCAAGCGCAAACCCGAAGAGCTGGCCCTGGCCATCGCCGCCGCCATCGCCGCCCACGCAGGCCTGTGAGGAACATTCCAATGTCTAAGAAAATCTTCGTAACCGACACCATCCTGCGCGACGCCCACCAATCGTTGCTGGCCACCCGCATGCGCACCGACGACATGCTGCCGATCTGCGACAAGCTCGACAAAGTCGGCTACTGGTCCCTGGAAGTCTGGGGCGGCGCGACCTTTGACGCTTGCGTGCGCTTCTTGAAGGAAGACCCATGGGAGCGCCTGCGCAAACTGCGCGCGGCGTTGCCTAACACGCGCCTGCAAATGCTGTTGCGTGGGCAGAACCTGCTGGGCTACCGCCACTACAGCGACGATGTGGTCAAGGCCTTCGTCGCCAAGGCCGCGGTGAATGGTATCGACGTGTTCCGCACCTTCGACGCGATGAACGACGTGCGTAACCTGCGGGTGGCCATCGAAGCGGTGAAAGCGGCGGGCAAGCACGCCCAGGGCACCATCGCCTACACCACCAGCCCGGTGCACACCATCGAGGCGTTCGTGGCCCAGGCCAAGCAGTTGGAGTCCATGGGTTGCGATTCCATCGCGATCAAGGACATGGCCGGCCTGCTGACCCCGTACGCCACCGGTGAACTGGTCAAGGCGCTGAAGGCCGAGCAGAGCCTGCCGATCTTTATCCACTCCCATGACACCGCTGGCCTGGCCGCGATGTGCCAACTCAAGGCCATCGAAAACGGTGCCGACCATATCGACACCGCCATCTCCAGCTTCGCCTGGGGCACCAGCCACCCGGGCACCGAGTCGATGGTCGCCGCCCTCAAAGGCAGCGAATTCGACACCGGCCTGGACCTGGAACTGCTGCAGGAAATCGGCCTGTACTTCTACGCCGTGCGTAAGAAATACCACCAGTTCGAAAGCGAATTCACCGCCGTCGACACCCGCGTGCAAGTCAACCAGGTGCCGGGCGGGATGATTTCCAACCTGGCCAACCAGTTGAAAGAGCAGGGCGCCCTCAACCGCATGAGCGAAGTGCTGGCGGAAATCCCACGGGTGCGCGAAGACCTCGGCTTCCCGCCGCTGGTCACGCCAACCTCGCAGATTGTCGGCACCCAGGCGTTCTTCAACGTGCTCGCTGGCGAGCGCTACAAAACCATCACCAATGAAGTGAAGCTGTACCTGCAAGGCGGCTACGGCAAGGCGCCGGGCACCGTGAACGAGAAACTGCGGCGCCAGGCCATCGGCAGCGAAGACGTGATCGACGTGCGCCCAGCCGACCTGCTCAAGCCGGAAATGACCAAGCTGCGCGGCGAGATCGGCGCATTGGCCAAGTCCGAAGAAGACGTGCTGACCTACGCCATGTTCCCCGATATCGGGCGCAAGTTCCTGGAAGAGCGCGATGCCGGCACCTTGTCCCCTGAAGTGCTGCTGCCGATCCCTGAAGCCGGTGGTGTAGCCCGTGCTGGCGGTGAAGGTGTGCCGACCGAGTTCGTCATCGACGTACACGGCGAAAGCTACCGCGTGGATATCACCGGTGTTGGCGTCAAGGCCGAAGGCAAGCGCCACTTCTACCTGTCCATCGACGGGATGCCGGAAGAAGTGGTGTTCGAACCGCTCAACGAGTTTGTCGGCGGCGGCACCAGCAAGCGCAAGCAGGCCAGCGCGCCGGGCCATGTGAGCACGGCGATGCCGGGCAATATCGTCGATGTTCTGGTCAAGGAAGGCGACGTGGTCAAGGCCGGCCAGGCCGTGCTGATCACCGAAGCGATGAAGATGGAGACCGAGGTGCAGGCGGCCATCGCCGGCAAAGTCACCGCCGTTCACGTAGCCAAGGGCGACCGGGTCAACCCGGGCGAAATCCTGATCGAAATCGAAGGCTGATATCCAGCCTTCGACACTACCGCTTAATCCTCGGGGGGCATGTTGCCCCCTTTTTTTGCCTGTAATAAAGCGCCAATCAGAAGCTCAGGGTCCATTGGCCCATGACGGCCTGGCTGTTGCTGCGGGCGCCAAAATCGCCGGTGTAGGTCAGGCCGACGCTTTGGCTGCTGGAGATGCCCAGGCCCAGCCCGGCTTGCAGCGCCATACTGTCGCGGTCCAGGGACGTGCCTTCGATGGTGAAGGTGCTGTTGAACTCGTCCTTGTTCACCCATGCCGACGATTGGCGCACGCGGCTGTCGACGTCGCCGTACAGGTGTTTCCAGCTGGCGCTGGCGTGGGGTTTGAGGGTCATCTGGTTGTCCAGGGTATAGAGGCTGGTCATGCGCAGGCCGAAGATGCTGTTGAGGTTCGCCTGGGTCTGCTCGCCGACATTGAGGGCGCTGAGGCCGCCTTTTTCCTTGAAGCGCTCGCGTTGGTAACGCTGATAACCGACGCCCGCGAACGGTTCGACGGTGAAACTGCCGTGGTCCACGCGATAGCCCAGCTCGCTGAAAAGCGTCTGGCTTTGCGCAGAATACTTGCCCTTGAGCTGCTCTTGATGGTCGATGAAATCAAAATCGACACTGCGCTTGTTCAGCCCGGCGTGGTTGCTGTGGATTGCCCCCAGGCGCAACGCCAACGGCCCGTCCTGGCGCACCGCGTATGCCCCCAGGTGCCAGCTGTCGAGCGCGGCCTTGAAGCGTTTGGCGCTCAGGTCACTGGTCGTCTTGGCCCCCATTACACCCACGCGCCAAGCGGGGTCCACGGCCCAATCGGCGCCCAGCACCAGGCCCTGGTTACGCTGCTGTAAATCACCACCGCCGTGCTGGCCGTCCAGGCTGCCGGCGTTGCCCAGGCCTTGCAGCCAGACGCGGCTGTTGGCGTCGCCGTTCATCTCGCCCATGGCCGACAGCAAACTGCTTTGCAGTGGCTTGAGGCTGCTTTGGGTGGCGTTGCCCAGGTTGGCGTTCTGGCTGCCGGCCAGTTGCTCAAGCACCGCGCCGATTCTTCCGGGGGCCAGGTTGCCCATATAGCGGGCGTCATCTGCAATCAGATACTGCTCGCGCACGCTCAGGTTGCCTGACTCCAGCAAGGCATCCACTGCACGGTCCAGCACCTGGGCGACGCCCCGGCCATTGCCGGTGGTGGCGTAGTCAATGAAATAAAAAGGGCTGGCCGGGTCCGGCTCGCTGGGCGGTGGCCCCATATCCCCGCGTGCGGCGGCCAATTGAATGCTCAAGGCACTCAGCATGAAAGTGATGGCAAGGGCGAGTCGCTTGGATGTGCAGTGCATAGGGTCCGACCTCTGATATGTGAGGCGGGGAATTTAGCGAGGCGGCGGAGGGATAACTGTCAGGAGCAGCGTTTTAGGTGGGAGGGAGATGTCTTTAGTCCGGGGCGAATACATACGTGCGGGTTGTGGCCTGGACACGCGCTTTGTTGATCCAGAGCGCAGAGCAGGGCCTGGCCGAAGGCACCCTGCAGATCGGCGAAGCCGTGCGTCGGCTGGGCGTGGACGCCACCGGAGTGCACCAGAGCCAATGCGCCAGGATGTGCAAGATTTCCCTGCGCACCCTGGTGCATATCGAGCATGGCGAGGGCAATCAGACGCTCAAGTCGTTGAACGCGGTGTTCCGGCCGTTCGGTTTGCAGATGGGCGTGGTCAAGGTCCGGCGGTCGCTGAACTGACCGTCAGCCCCGGCATTGCGCCAGGCTTTTCGCCTGCCCATCCGCTGTCTGGTTAGTCTCGGATAGCCACGCCTCAAACCCCGCGCCTACCTTCGGCCATTCCCCATCGAGGATCGAATACCACGCGGTATCGCGGTTCTGCCCCTTGACCACCATATGCTGGCGGAACACCCCTTCAAAACTGAATCCCAGCCGCTCGGCGGCGTATTTGGAGCGGGCGTTGCCGTTGTTGCACTTCCATTCCAGGCGGCGGTAGCCCAGCTCGAACGAGTGCCGCGCCAGCAGGTACACGGCCTCGGTGCTTTTGGGCGAGCGCTGCATCGGTGCGCCGAAGGTGACGTGGCCGATTTCGATGCGGCCCTGGGCCGGGACGATCGACATCAGGCTGAGGATGCCCTGCACGTCGCCCCTGGCGCGGTCGATCACGCTGAAAAAGTATGGGTCGCTGTTGGCCGCGTGGTTGTTCAACCACGCGTCGAACGCGGCGCGCTCGGGAAACGGGCCGTAGGGCAAATAGTCCCACAGCTTGGGGTCGGCACCGGGGCCCTGGAGGGCTTGCCACAAGCCATCGGCGTGGCGGGCCGGGTCGAGTTTTTCCAGGCGGATAAAGCGCCCTTCGATCAATTGGGCGGTGGGCGCGGGGACGCCTTTCCAATCTGCAAGTGAGGTCGACATGGGGTACTCCTTAAAGGCCTTTGCGAAATTGGATAAAGCCGGGACGTTCGGCAATGCGTTCATACAACTGGATCGCCGTGGCGTTGCTCTCATGGGTCAACCAGTGGACCTTGGCGCACCCCTCGGCCTTGGCGGTGGTGTAGACGAACTCGATCAGTTGGCGACCAACCCCGGTGCCGCGTTGGCCGGGCTCCACGAACAGGTCTTGCAGGTAACAGGAGTTTTCGATGCTCCAGTTGGAGCGGTGATAGATAAAGTTGACCATGCCCACCGCCTTGCCATCCTGCCAGGCCAGGGCCGAATGGGTCGGTTCGCTGGGGTCGAGCAGGCGTTGCCAGGTGCTGGCGCTGACCGCGTCAGGCAACTCGGTGTTATAGAAGCGCAGGTAGGCCTGCCACAGCGGTAACCAGGCGGCGTGCTCGGTGGCTGCTACCCGGCGGATTTCGATCTGGCTCATGTGTGGTCCTTGGGAATGAATCGGGCGAGGGTTTGGTCACGCATATCAACGCTGGCGGCCAGTCCTTCGCGCACCCCGGCAATGTCGGCCGCGCTGCGGTTCTGGCTGAGCTTGCGTTTGCCGATCAGGCGCTCGATTGGCAGGACGAAGCCGACGATGGCCTTGAGCATGCCGTCAATGTAGCTGGCCGGGGCGTCGCTGACTTTCCATGGCTGGGCGCGGCGGCCTTCATGGCGATCGGTCAGCGCACTGACCACCGCCAGCAAGCGCTCGGCATCGGTAAACACCTGGGCCTTGCCGTAGGCGTGTACCGCCAGGTAGTTCCAGGTTGGCACCACTTTGCCGTGTTCGGCCTTGGCCGGGTAGAACGCCGGGCTGACGTAGGCCTCGGCGCCCGCGAAGATCACCAGCGCTTCGCTACCATTTTGTAGGTCGCGCCACTGAGGGTTGGCCTTGGCCAGGTGCCCATAGAGGGTGCCGTTGGGGCCCTCGTCGGGGTTGAGCAGCAGCGGCAGGTGGCTGGCTTGCAGGCCTTGTTCGCCAAAGGTCACCAGTTGCGCCAGGCGCGTGTGCTGGATCAGTTGCTGCTGTTCGGGCAAATCGTCGAGAGCAAAGGCGGACGGTGTGTACATGAATATTTTCCTTGGCGAATACGTGCATCCTAGGCAGGCTAATGGTCCGTTGTAAGAGCCATCTCAGACCAATTTCATAGGTCCAATATGTCGCCCATGTCGTTTAACCCTGCTGGTATCGAGCTTGATCGTCGCCAAGGCCTGACACGCCAGTTGTACGAGGCGCTGCGCCAGCGCGTGCTGGATGGGCGACTGGCCAGTGGCACTCGCCTGCCGGCTAGCCGCGACCTGGCAGCGGCCCTGGGGATTTCCCGCAATAGCGTGGTGCGGGCCTACGACCAGCTGTATGCCGAAGGCTTTATCGAAGGGCGGGTGGGTGACGGGACCTATGTGGCGCAATTGGAAAAAAAACTATCCACAAAAGTGTCCACAGGGTTATCAACAGGCTTATCCCCAGCTTTATCCACAATTCACGCCGACCTGCCTGGATTTTCATCCAGTGCAGTTATCCACAGCGGCGCCTTGGGACGTCTGGAAAGCAACCATTTACCCTTGCCGCCGGCTGGCCCGCCACGGGCTTTTCGCGTGGGTGTGCCGGCCTTCGATCTGTTCCCGTTTGACGTGTGGGCCAAGCTGAATGCGGCTTTTTGGCGCAAGCCGAACCTGCAGCAGTTGTGCTACGGCGACCCGGCAGGGGACGCGCGCCTGCGCGGGCTGATCGCCGCCTACTTGCGTAGCTCGCGAGGCATGCAGTGCACTGCTGAGCAAATAGTGATCACCAGTGGCGCGCAACAGGCGATCAGCCTTTGTGCACAGCTGCTGGTGGAGCCCGGGGATGGAGTGGCGATTGAAAATCCCGGTTATCGGGCGGCCGGACATGCGTTCGCCATTGCCGGGGCGAAACTCCAAGGCGTGGCAGTGGACGCTGGCGGCATCGACTGCACCGCGTTGAACGCGCTCAGCGATTGCCGCCTGGCCTACGTCACGCCCTCGCACCAATACCCGACGGGAGTGGTGATGAGCCTGGCCCGGCGCCTGGAGCTGCTGGCCTGGGCCGAGCGCACCGGTGGCTGGGTCATCGAGGACGACTACGACGGCGAGTACCGCTACAGCGGCGCGCCCTTGGCCCCGCTGGCCGCCCTGGACCGCAGTGGCCGGGTGCTCTACGTGGGCACCTTCGGCAAGGTGGCGTTCCCGGCGTTGCGCCTGGGCTATCTGGTTTTGCCCCAGGCGCTGGTGAGTGCCTTCACCCGACGCCGCGCCGTGGATGTGCGGCACTCTGAGGTCAGCACCCAGGCAGTGATGGCTGAGTTCATGGCAGCGGGGCACTTCCAGCGGCATATCCGCCGCATGCGTCGCGCCGCCCTGAGCCGGCGCAATGCCGTGCTGGCCGGCTGGCCGGCCGATGTGCCGGGTGTGGGGAGCCTGCCCAGTGTCGCGGCCGGCTTGCACCTCACCGTGCGGGTGCAGGGCTTGGCCCGTGAAGCGCAACTGGTGGCCCAGGCCTTGGCCGCGGATGTGGAGATCAACGCCCTGAGCAGCTACTGGCTGCCCGATACCGGGCCGGCACCGGAGCTGCGTGCCGGCCTGGTGCTGGGGTTTGCCGCCGTGCCCGAAGAGGCTATTGCCCAGGCGCTGGCCCGGTTGCGCCGGGCCTGGCAGGCCGGTTGAGCCTCAGTTCTGGAAGAACAGGGCACGCGCCAGTGGCGGGCGGATTTCACTGCGATAAATCGCGATCTGGTCGCGCTCGCTCAAGCCCGTACGGTGGATCGCGCCGCCGAGCTTTTGCTGGTCGCGGGTCTTGAGGTGGCCGGCGGTGTAGTTGTCGAGTTCGGCTTGCGGCGATTCGTAGTGGAAGTGCGCATACCACAGCACTTCCTGGCTTTGGTGATCGCGGATGGCGTACTCATCCAGATAGTTTTTGCCGGGCCCCTTGAGGCGTCGGCGGGTGACCACCTTGACGATGTTTACCTGCCCCAGGCTGTGCAGCCATTCCACCCGTTCGGCGGTGGGCAGTTGCTGTTTGGTCATGCTGATACGGGTGTTGGTGCCCAATTGGTAGAGGCGTTGCGCCGCCTCGTTGAGTTTGCGGTTGAGTGTGGCAGCAGAGGGGCGATCGCTTTCGGTGAGGTTGCGCTGGGTCAGCGCCTCCTCGACCGTGTTAACCGCCTGCTCCAGGCGTGCCGCGTACTGATGCAGCATTTCTTCGATCTCTACCGGGATGCGTCCGGCTTTTTTGGCATGCGCCAGCACCCGCTGCGTGGCGGCGGGTTCCTCATCCAGCAGGTGCTGACCATCGTTCATGCTGGTATTGAGGTCGGCAGCCTGTGGCTTGGGCAGCTTTGCGGCAGGCCTTGCGCGTTCCACCCACACGCCGGGGCTTTTTTCGTGGAAGGTGGCAATGACCTTGCCCGTCACCGGCGCCCTGACATCCAGCAGGCCTGCCTCGTCAGGCCGCAACTCCCCCACCAGCACGCCGCTGAAACGGGTCTTGATAACCTTTTTTTTCGGCGTCTGCGGCGTTCTGGACGAGCCGGCCTTGGGTTCCGGGGGCTTGCGCTCACGCAGCAGCAGCACCAGTTCGTGAGTCGCCTGCTGGTTGAATTCGTCGATCCGCTGGCGCAGGTCTTCCAGGGGCTCTCGCTGCACGTGTTCAGGGTATTCGGCGTGCAGGTCCAGCAAGCGCTGGTCAATGATGGCGAACTGTTCTACCAGGCTGTTGAGCACATCGAGGCGCTCGTCCGGGTTGCTGATGGTCGATTCGCTCAGGGTCTCGACCCAGGTCAGGATGTTGATATCGGCGCAGTTGACGATTTCATCGAGCTGGCGGTGCGCATCGGTGAACGCTTCGCCTGTGCCTGGCGTGATGCACAGGTAGCGGGTCAGGGTGATTTGCAGGGCTTTGAGGTCGTACAGCTTGAAGTGGGGCAAGGCGCGCAGCGTGGTCTGGATGATTTTGGTGCCCTCGATACCGAGCTTTTCCAGCTCGCGATAACGCGACTCGGCGTATTGCAGGCGCTTGATCATGTCCAGGTTGAGCTTTGATACCGTTCCGGCGAGCTGCGCCTGAAGCTTGGCGTCCCGCGAGGTGATCGTTTCCAGCTCCTGGAGCGTGGTCAATAGCTTGGTGCGAAACATGGGCAGGCGTTGCGCAACGGCCGAACGGGTCAGCAGCAGTTGTTGGCTCAAATAGTCAATCATGTTGCCCTGGTAATTGGGCACTGTGTCGATGATGTTCAGTGCCCGCAGTTGGCGGATGGGCACGTCGTATTCGGCCATGCGGGCGTCGACCTTGTCGATGTACGCCTCGCGCTGGCGCTCGGAGGAGGGGCCTGGCTTTGGCTCTATCGCCGCATGTGCCTGGGTGATTTCGGTTTGCCCGCGTCGCTGGTCGGCGTTGAACGCGTTGAGTTTTTGCCGCAGGTCGAGGATGCGCGAAGGTGCTTTGGCTTGCGCAGCTTTGCGGCGGTTCCTGAACCCGGCACCGCGCAGGCGCAGGCGGGTGTCGACAAACCATTGGCCGGCCAGGTTGCTTAGCAGCAAGGGGCCGTTGTGGGTGGGGCGTTTGGGGTCGATGATCATGACGTTGTCGTTCTCATCCACCGTCACCTCGAACCAGCGTGGGCCGACCGGTGCGTACCATTTATCGGCAAGGGCATAGAGATGCAGGTGCACCCCGGCCTCCGTGATCGGCTCCCCCAGCCCCTCGGGTTTGTCAATTTTGAAGCGATCCAGGGTCGCCCCCAGGCTTGAGCGCGCACGACTGAGTGCGCCGCTGCTGTGCAGGGGGCCTTGATGACGTGCGGCCAGGTCGCTCTCGGACACGTTGGCTTGCTGGCTGACGAGGACTTTGGGCGCCGGCGGCAGTGCTTTTTGCGTCTTTTCCAGAACCGTGGTTTCAGGTTCTACCGGTGTGGGTTCAGGCTCCACCAGCGCCACCTTTTGCGCTGCTCGCTCAGGTGGATGGCGCAAGGTCACGTGCAGCACCAGGGCCATGCCCAGGTTGAGCAGCAGGTCGACCTGAGCCGTCCAGGAAACCTCCCCATTGGGCCCCGGTTCGGCCTGGGCCGTGGCTTGCAGGTCGTCCATGATTTGCCAGATCCATGCGGCGATCCCCACCGTGCGCCCCAAAAAGGGCAGCGCCGCGCCGAAGATCATCCAGCCGGCCTGCCGGTAACTGGCCCAGCGCTTCTGCACATTGGACACCGATTGGCGGTTGGCCAGCTCCACCAGCGCATTGGCGTTGTCCGTGAACAACGTCGCCAGGGCATCATTGCCCAGCACTTCGTCGCTCAGGGCCATGGGGCCACTCATTTGCAGCACCACTTGCGGTTCCACCAGCGCGCGCACCACCGTCCATGGCGAGGGCAGGGCGGCGGGGAACACGTACTGCTCGTAGTTAAAGCGTATGTCTTCGGCCAGCCAGGCCAGCACCGAATCGCGCAGGGTGCGCTGATGCTTGATCGCATACAGCAGGTTTTGCCGGGACGGGAACTGGATCAGCACCGGAGCCAGCAACGGGCGATACAGCAGGCACGGGCCCTGGGTGTGGTCGCGGGGGCCGATCACGAACATATTCGCCACCCCATCCTGTTCCTTGCTGGGGCGCAAGGTCGGGACAAAGGCCAGGCGGCGGAACACGATCTCTTGCCCTTCCACCTGGCGCTCGTGCGCCTCTGCCTGCACGGCCGCCGCCACATAGCGGTAACCGCGCTCGTCGATGCCATGCAGGCGCTGGATTTTCCACTGCAAGGCCAGCAGCGGCAGTTGCACCCGCAAGTGCGAGGTGTAGAGGGTCTGCCGGCTCTTCGACTCAGCTGGGTCGTCGAGCAGGGTGCGTTTGATCAGCGCCGGGTAGTGTTCGCCGATATCGAGGGTTTCGATCAGGTCCTTGAGGTAGGTGTAGGTCAGCCAGGTCGGGCTCTTGCCGCCGTTGTAGAGCACGCTGGTTGTTCCTGTGGGCAGCCCGGTGAGGTTTTCCAGGGCCAGGTCGATCAGGCTGCGCCGGGTGATGTCGCTGGCCCCGGGCAGCACAAAAGTGCCCCAGACCACCGGGCTCTCGATGCTGATCTCGACCTTGTCCAGGTTCAGGCTCGCGCCATTGGGTTGCTGTTTGAGTGTGCCTTGCAACTGCTCCCGGGCGTAGTCGCGGATTGCCGGGATACCGTCCTGGAACGTGCGCCCGTGGTTGTGGGTGTGCAGTTCGGCCAGGTCGATCAGGTAGCGGCTGTAGGTCGAGATGTCGAGGTCTGAGGCGCCGGTCAGCCACTCGGGAAGCTCTTCATGTATCTGGCGGATGTTCGACAGTGAGTGGCTGCTCAGGTCCTCAATCACCGGCAGGATGCGAGCGACCGCCTTGCCGCCGACCGCTGCTGCGGGAGGTGCTTCGATAGCGGATGAGCCCACCGAGCCGATGGCCTCCAGTTGCAGGGCGACCAGGTTACACGCCTGGCTCTCGAAGAAATCCCCCTGCGGTTCGTACAGGCGCCATTGCACGTTCACCTGCGCCGCACTTTGCGTCAGGCCTGTGGGCAGGGCTTGGCCGAAGGCGTCCAGGGAGTCGAATTTCGCATAACCAGTGCTCAGCGAATACGTGAGGATGCGCTGCTGTTGCTCATGTACGCCGATCAGCACCGCGATATCCGACAGGCCAACGTGAATGGACTGGTTTTCGTGGCTGGCATCAATGTCGACCAGGTAAGCGTGGGTCTGGAAGGTATCGGAGGTTTTGCGCCTGGCCAGCTGCGGGAAGTGGAACAGCGTCCTGGCCATGGCGCAATCTTGCTCATCCCAGCCTTCCTGGGCCGTAACGTTCCACACGTTGCGCAAGGAATGGGCGAGTGTCTGCCAGCGGGGGCCTGCCAGGCCGTTGGAGGCATTCCAGTAGTCCAACTGCTGCTCCTGGAAAGCGCTGAAGATCAGGGCCGACAGCTCGTTGACCAGCCGCGCGATAGCATCGATTTTCACGGGCAGGTGGTCGGGGGGCTGGGCTGCGGGCTCCAGGGTGAGGAAATGCTCGCCGTCGATATAGATCACCGGCTCAGGCGACAGGGCCTGGTTGGCCAGGACCGAGGTCAGAGATTCGGTAGACGCCGGCGCTGCCTGGATCGCATCGCCGACGATGCGCCAATGCGGTGTGACGACCATGGCCAGGTCCGGCTCGATGTTCAGTGTCGGGTATTGCTCCTTGAGGGCTGCACGTAGCAGGTTCGCGGCGACTTCACGGATGGAGGGGCCGGTACTCAATTGCATCAGCAGCTCATAGGCACTTGGCGGACGGTTGTGGGGGGCGGGTGAGTCGTTGGGCATTTGCAGCTCCTTGGCCAGTGGAAGGCTTGAAGAGCTGCACGGTAGTTTCTGCGGCGGCGGCGAAGACGGTAGATAAATACCCTGGCCGGGGTCGGCGCGCCCAGGCCAAGGTCGATCAGGTGCCGGACTTGATCTTGCTCCAGGCCCGGGTCCGCGCACGCTCGGCGTCGCGCTCCAGGGGCTTGAGGGTGTAGAGCGTGGCCATCGCCGCTTCGGTGGGATACAGGTTGGGGTTGTTGCGAATCGCCGGGTCGACGTGCTCGGTCGCATCCTTGTTGGGGTTGGGGTAGCCGACAAAATCACTGATGGGCGCGATCACCTGGGGTTGCAGCAGGTAGTTGATGAAGGTGTAGGCGTCCTGCGGGTTTTTTGCACCCTTGGGAATGGCCAGCATATCGAACCAGATTGGCGCGCCTTCCTTGGGCAGGCGCATGTCGACGATCACCCCGTTCTTGGCCTCCCGGGCGCGGTTGGCGGCCTGGGAGAAACTGCCGGAGTAACCGACGGCCACGCAGATATCCCCGTTGGCGATATCGGCCATGTATTTGGATGAGTGGAAGTAGGTGATGTAGGGGCGGATCTTCATCAGCAACGCTTCGGCTTTGACATAGTCCTTGGGGTTGCTGCTGTTGGGGTCCAGGCCCAGGTGCTGCAGGGCCAGGGGCAGGATTTCCGACGGTGAGTCCAACAGTGCCACGCCGCATTGCTTGAGCTTGCTGATGTGCTCTTCTTTGAAGATCAAATCCCAGCTGTCCACCGGTGCGTCGGCGCCCAGGGCGGCCTTGACCTTGTCCGGGTTGAAGCCGATGAGGATGGTGCCGTACATGTAGGGCACCGCGTGTTTGTTGCCCGGGTCGTTGGCCTCGATCAGCTTCATCAGCTTGGGATCGAGGTGGTTCCAGTTGGGCAACTGGCTGCGGTCCAGGGGTTGGAACACCCCGGCTTCGATCTGCTTGGCCAGGAACACATTGGACGGCACCACCACGTCATACCCGGAGTTGCCGGTCAGCAACTTGGCTTCCAGGGCTTCGTTGGTGTCGAAGATGTCGTACACCAGCTTGATCGCCGGGTTCTGCGCCTTGAAATCTTCCAGGGCCTTGGGCGTGATGTAGTCGAACCAGTTGTAGACCCGCAGGGTTTTTTCTTCGGCGTGGGCGGCGCTGCTGAGCACGGCGGCGCAGAGCACAAGCGACTTGAGCATGTTCATTGGGCTGCCCCTTCAAAACCTTCGAGAACGTTGACGGCATTGATGCCGATTTCTGCCACCGCGTAACCGCCTTCCATCACAAACAGCGTCGGCTTGCCCAGGCGGGCGATACGCGCGCCCATGGCCAGGTAGTCCGGGCTGTCGAGCTTGAATTGCGAGATGGGATCGTCCTTGAACGTGTCCACGCCCAGGGACACCACGATGATGTCGGCGCCATAGCCCTCGATCTCCCGGCAGGCCTGCTCCAGTGCCGCGCTCCAGGTGTCCCAGGCGGCACCAGCCGGCAGCGGGTAATTGAAGTTGAAGCCTTCGCCGGCACCCTCGCCCAACTCGTCGGCATAACCGAGGAAAAACGGAAACTCGGCCTGCGGGTGCCCGTGGATCGAAGTGAACAGCACATCGCTGCGCTCATAGAAGATCGACTGGGTGCCGTTGCCGTGGTGGTAATCCACGTCGAGGATCGCGACCTTTTTGTGGCCCTGGTCGATAAAAGCCTGGGCAGCGATGGCGGCGTTGTTGAGGTAGCAGTAACCGCCCATCAAGTCGCCAGCGGCGTGATGTCCCGGTGGCCGGCACAAGGCGAAGGCGCTGTGGGCGCCTTGTTGGATCGCCTGCTGCGCGGTCAGCGCGACCTGCGCCGCGCTGTAGGCCGCCTGCCAGGTGCCGGCGGTGATCGGCGCACCGCCGTCGAAGCTGTAATAGCCCAGTTGGCCGTGCAGGCTGGTGGGCAGCACGCGGCGCAAGGTCCGGGCGGGCCAGGTGTAGGGCAGCAGGTCGCCGTCCTGGCCGAATTCGACCCAACGGGCCCAGGCACCCTGGAAGAACTCCAGGTAGTCGCGGCTGTGGATGCGCTGCAGCGGCGCCAGGCCAAAGTCCTGGGGCGCTTGCACCGGGCCCAGTGCACGGTCCTTGACCCGTTGCAGCACATGGTCGGCGCGCGAAGGCATTTCGAAGCAGGGCATCAACTGGCCGTCCATCAATTCGCAACGGCCATGGTGCAGGTGGTGATCGTGCGAGTAGATCGTCAGCATTTTTATTGTTCTCCGCAGGCAGGTTGGGATGCCTTGCAGTGTTGCGGTGCGCGCAGGTTTGGAGAACGGCAGGAGCGGCCAAAAGGGGATAAATATGGCCAAATTGTCTGTCCGAAATTCGCCCCTGCATGGGGCGTCATGCTCGAAATTGACTCGGCGCTACACCGCTCCAGCGTACAAAGGCATGCCGGAAGCTCGCGGTCTCACTGAAACCCAACTGCTCGGCGATGCGGTAGATCGGCCACTGGTCTTGCGCCAACAACTGCTTGGCGCGCTCGAAGCGCAGTTCGTCCAGCAGTTCCTGGTAGCTGCAGCCCAGGTCGTGCAGGTGCCGGCGCAGGGTGCGCGGCGAACAGTTCATCTGCTGGGCCAGGCCATCGAGCCCCGGTGCGGCGTGCAGTTGTGCCGCGAGCAACTGGCGGACCCGCCCCAGCCAGGCCTCGCGCCCGGTGAATTCGGTGTTCTGCTTGCGGCAGCGTTCGGCCATGGCCCGGTGGGTCACGGTGTCGGCCAGGGGCAAGGGTTGGGCGAGCCAGCGTTGGTCGAAGGCGAACGCATTGGCCGTGGCCTGGAACTGCAACGGGCAGTCGAAACACTCGGCATAGCGCGCCTGGTAATCCGGCGCAGCATGCTCAAAGCGCGCGCCCAGCAAGGGCAGCGGATGGCCGAGCAGGTCGTCGCAGATCACCTTCAGCGACCCCAGGCACAGCTCCACGTTGAAGGCGGTCAGCGCCGGGCTCTCGCGGTAATCGCTGGCGGTGAACCAGATACGCTCGCCGTCTTGCTCAAGGCTCAGTTCGAACAGTGTTCCCAACAGCGCCGGATAACGCAGGGCCAGGCGCAAAGCGTCACCGAAAGTGGCACTGGTGAGCAGGGCATAGCCGAGCATGCCGTACGCCGATACGTGCATCCGTCGCCCCACGATCAGCCCGATATCGCGCTGCAAGGCCACGGCATTGGCGCACACTTGCATTTCCTGGTGCGTGGCGATGCGTGTGTCGGCGCGGCTCAGGTCCGCCGCACAGATGCCACTGCCGGCCAGCAGCGCTTCGGCGGGCAAGCCTTCGGCCTTGAAGGTGCTGAGCACCAGGGAAACGGCGTTGAGGGTAGTGAGGTGGGAGTGCAGCATGGGAACTTCCAGCCAGGGGATGGCTGGAAGTGGAGCAAGTTATATGCCGCTCAGCTCAGTTCGCCGCACAGGTCCAGTTCGACCAGGCGCCGTACTTCGTCGTTGGGCAGCCCGGCGCCGAGCAAGGCTTGCAGCTTGCCGAACACGGCTTCGCGGGTCATGCCGCCACCGGACAACACACCGACCCCACGCAGGCGGCTGCCCGCTTCATATACGCCCAGTTCCACACCGCCTTCATGGCATTGGGTGATCGCGACGACCACGATGTGCCGAGCCTGCGCACGCTGCAGGCTGGCGAGGAACGCCGGGTTATCGCTGGGCCCGGTGCCGCTGCCAAAGCATTCGAGCACCAGTGCCTGGATGCCGCTGTCGACCAGGGCATCCAGTTGCCCGGCATCAATGCCCGGCACCAGCGGCAATACGCCGACATTGGCCAGGGCCTTGGGCTGGCGGTAGTCCAGGGCGGCAGGCAGCGCCTGGGCCTTGGCCACACCGCCGTTGCGCTGCAGTGCAGCAAAGGGATGGCGGCCAAAACTGCGGATTTTCGCACAGCGGGTCGGCGCCATCAGTGCGCCGTGGAAGTACAGGTGCACCCCGGGCGCCAGGCCTTCACCCAACGCTGCCAGGGCGCCGCTGACGTTTTCCCAGGCATCGCTATCGGGCACGCCGGCCGGCAGCATCGAACCGGTGAACACCACCGGCGCCGGCAGGCCCAGCAGTTGGAAACTCATGGCCGCCGCGCTGTAGGCCAGGGTGTCGGTGCCATGCAAAATCAGCACGCCATCGCAGCCCTCGTCCACAGCCTCGACCACGGCGCTGCGCAGGTGTTGCCAGTAGGCGGGCGTCATATTGGCGCTATCGATCAGCGGCGACATTTCCCGAAAGCGCCAGGCTGGCGCTGGTAGGTGGGCAAGCTGTTCGCGCATGCGCGCTTCAAAGCCCGAAGCGGGCGCCAGGCCGTTGGCGCTGGCTTGCATGCCGATGGTGCCGCCGGTGTAGAGCACCATGAGGGTGTTAGCTTTGGACATCGAACAATCTCCTGAACGAAAAACGCCGCCGGGCCCAGAGCATGCCCAAGGCCGGGCGGCGTGTCATCTATCTAGGCTCAGCGTTGCACTTGGGCGTTCAGCTCAGCAGTCGCTTGAGCGGTTGGCTCAGGCTGCACCGGGTTGGCCGGCCAGGCCTTGCGGTCCAGGTCCAGGTCCGGGAACTGGCTGGAGTCGAACACCGGGGTCCTGATGCCCGCCGCGCGCTGGTTGTCGTAGTCGTTGAGGATACGCATGGCGATCTTGAACAGGAAGGCCAGGGCGAACAGGTTGACGAACGCCAGCATGGTCATGGTGATGTCGGCGAAGGCGAACACGGTGCTCAGGTTCTCGATCGAACCCCAGAAGATCAGCACCAGTACCAACGCGCGATAACCGATCAGCACCTTGCGGTTGTTGCCCACCAAAAAGCGCAGGTTGCTCTCGCCCAGGTAGTAGTTGTACATGATCGATGTAAACACGAACAACGCCAGGGCCACCGAGATAAACATCCGCCCCCAGTCACCGACCACCGCTGCCAGGGAGTTCTGGGTCAGGGCAATGCCGTCGCCTTCGAAGCCTGGGGTGTAGAAGCCCGAAAGCAGGATCAGCAGGGCGGTGCAGGTGCAGATGATGAAGGTGTCGAGGAACACGCTGAACGCTTGCACCACGCCTTGGGCGACCGGGTGTTTCACCGAGGCCACCGCGGCCACGTTGGGCGCGCTGCCCAGGCCGGCTTCGTTGGCGAACACGCCGCGCTTCACACCCATGATGATCGCGCTGCCCACCAGGCCACCGAAGGCCTGGTCCAGGCCAAAGGCGCTCTTGACGATGGTCGCGAGCATGGCCGGCACCTGGTCGAATTGCAGCACGATCACGTAGACCGTCACGGCGATATAGACCAGGGTCTTGACCGGCACCAGCAGGTCGGCAATCGAGGCAATACGCTTGATCCCGCCGATAAACACCAGGCCCAGCAACACCGCCAGCGCCAGGCCGGTGTAGGTGGTGTCGAAACCAAAGGCGTTATTGAGCGAGTGGGTCACGGCATGGGCTTGCAGGCCGTTGAAGGCGAACCCGAAGGTCACCAGCAGCAGGAACGCCATGACCATCCCCAGCCAGCGTTTTTGCAGGCCGTGCTGGATGTAATAGGCCGGGCCACCACGGTAGGTGCCTTCGGCGTCGGTGCGTTTGTAGAGCTGGCCCAGGGAGCACTCGATAAAGCTCGACGACATGCCCACCAGCGCGGTGACCCACATCCAGAACACTGCGCCCGGGCCACCCAGGGTCACGGCAATGCCGACCCCGGCGATGTTACCGGCGCCCACCCGCCCGGCCAGGCTGAGCATCAGCGCCTGGAACGAACTGAGTTGGCCGGCACTGCTTTTGAGGCTGTCGCGAAACACCGCGAACATATGAAAGAAGTGACGAAACTGAACGAAACGCGAGCGGATCGTGAAGTAACCACCGAGCCCGACAATGAGCACGATCAGTACTTTTCCTGAGAGGAAGTCGTTGATGACTTCTAGCATGGAGTATTCCTCGCTGTTTTTTTGTAAAGGCAAAAGCCGGACGGGTCGAAACATCGCGTTACACACCGTCGCGCAGGCAGCACGATAGGTGGGGCGAGTGCTCGTCCCGGTTCCAAGTCGCGGGTTGTTATTAGTTCGGCGTTCGCATGCGGTTGACGATCGTGCATGCGAAGAGGGGCGGCACTATACCTAGGTGTGCGCCAGCCGTCTGCAAGCAGCGCAACTGAGCGAGGAATGGTCGAAGAGTCACACTGGCCTGATGTGGGGGCTGTCGAGCTTTGGTGAGGCTGCGATAGGCATGAATATCTACGTGACTCTTTTCTCTGGTGCTTTTTGGGTTTGTGTACATATCCGTTGCTGCGGTCATGGCCACTTAGGGTTCCGCCCTTACGGCGGCTCACTTTGGAAAAGCCCCAAAGTAAGCAAAGGGCTCTTGCCCCACCACTCGGCACCTCGCCTAGGCTCGGTGTGCCCGTCATCCGACATTGATTTGGGGGGCCGCCGCGATGGGCCATCCCTGGCCCAGCGCGGCTAACCCGGCGTCCTGCCGGGTTACCCCCCAAATCAATATCGGATGACGGCCAGCGTGGTTTAACGGGGCGCTGGGATCAAAATCACAAGCAACGCGAGGCGGCCTGACAGCCGACCTGATCGTCGAAGCGTACGCGTACCCTGTAGGAGCTGGCTTGCCTGCGATAGCGGTGTATCAGTCGATGAATCTGTTGGCAGACCTGCCGCCATCGCAGGCAAGCCAGCTCCTACAGTGGAATGCAGCTTCGCGCTCTGGCTTTGCTGTTGCTCTGTTTTTGATCTGGCTTTTGATTTTAGGCGCCCCGTTAAACCACGATGGCCGCAGGCAGGTATTGCGCAGTGGGCACCCCGGCACGATGCCGGGGTAGCCGCGACACGGCCATGGATGGCCGATCGCGGCGGGCCCACGGAGCAATGCCTGACTGCGGGCATGCCGAGCCTAGGCGAGGCACCGAGTGGTGGGGCAAGAGCGCTTTGGTTACTTTCGCGCTTTTCGAAAGTGACCCGCCGTAAGGGCGGAGCCCTAAGTGGCCATGACCGCAGCAACGGATATGTACTCACCCCCCCCCCCCACCTTTGTTTTTTGTTGCCTGGTTAAAAGTAGTAACCAATATTCACGTTGGTGCGGTAGTACCACTCGTTGCTGCCCACCGAACTGGTGTTGGTAAAGCCACTGCCATTCTCTGCGCCGCCATAGGGGTTGGCGTTGCGCGCCCAGGTAAAGTCGACCCAGGCCATCACCGGCATGGCCAGGAACTGCGCGCCTACGGTGAACATCTGCGAATCATCCCAGTCGCTCTTGTCTTTCATCATCCGGCTGTAGTCGGTGTACAGCTTGACCTTCTTCAACTGCCCCAGCCTCGGCGTGTAGACGTCATAGCCGAGGTTGATCGACGCCAGGCTGGCCTTTGACGCGATCAGGTAGGCCGGGGTCAGGCCGTTGCCGCCCATCAGTACCGAGTCCTTGCTGACGCCGGTGGGGTTTTCGGGATCGTATTCGTAGCGGATGGCCTGGGTGGTGACGGTCCACAGCCCCTTGTTGATGATGGCGTGTACACCGGCGGCCCAATAGTCGCCATCGTCCTTGGTGGTGGCGTTGTACAGCTGGGCGGTGGCCAGCGAGGCGCCGATCTCGGTTTTCCAGCCATTGCTGTTGAAGGTGCGCGCCACGCGGGCGTTGAGCTGGTTGCGCTTCTCGTTGTCCTGGCGCGACTGGGTGAAGGCAATCGCGTTGTCGTTCAGGTCGGCGTAACGCCCGACTTCAGGCGAGTAGCGAAGGTCGCTGGGCAACATGCGTGGGAAAAAGCCAAGCTGCACGTCCCAATCCTGATCCTTGTAGCTGTACTTGAGGCCGGTGCCGGCACTCACTGCATAGCCCATGAAAAACGGCAGGTGGTAACTCCAGCCAAATTGCGGATACGGCTCCAGGCCAAACGGCTTGAACGGTGCGCCCAGTTGCAGGTTGGAGTTGGCATTGAGCCGATAGCCAACGAAGCCACGGTCGATGGAGCGCTTGCCGTCGTCCTGGAACCAGTAGCCGATATCGCTATAGAGGCTCTTGTAGGTGGCCTGCACGTCCAGGCGGAATGTGTCGAAGAGGAAGCGGCCATTGTTCTCGGTGGTGTCCCAATGCTCGTCGCGATAGTTGGTGCGCAGCGCGCCGCCGATGTCCAGGCTGGCGTCCCCGGCGTCACTGCGCCAGGCAATGTGGGGGAAAGGTTTATTGGCGGCGTTGGCCCGCACCGGCTCGGAAGGGATGGGTTCTGCGGCGAAACCGCTGAAACTGGCAAACATCAATCCTGCACATAAGACACGCTTCATAGAGACCTCTCTACCGGGTGATCGGCAACACTCGTCCGCTTGCCTTTAAAGGCAACTAAGGAGGGAGCGGGTCTTACCGGGTTTAAGTGTTGGTTCTTATTGTTTTATCGGCGAAACGCCGTTTAATCAGTGGATGCACGGGAGTAGAGCAGGAAGTGTGCCAGGCGGTAAATTAGTTTGGATTTTATAAAAAACCGCTTAAAAACAATTGTTTATATGGGAAACAAAGCGCTGTGTATAACCCATGAAACAATCCGTAAGTGCGGTAACAAAGTTGCCCGTGATAGGTGCGTCTTTATTGCACGCTGCCAATGAAACGGGCACTTTGCGGGTGATCCTGTAGGCGCGAGCGAAGAATTTGAGGGTAACGCGGTTATTCAGGATAAACCGCGTTATCGTTAACGTTCTTCGCGAGCAAGCTCGCTCCTACAGGGGGGCTAGAGGTCCAGCACCAACCGTTGGCTCTTGCAGCCCGAAACACACACCATCATCGATTTGTTCGCCGCGCGCTCGGCCTTGGTCAGCACCCCGTCGCGGTGGTCGATCTGGCCTTCCACCACCCGGGTTTCACAGGAGCCGCACACCCCCTCGCGGCAGCTGTGATCGATGTCGCAACCGGCTTCGAGCAGCACATCCAGCAAGCTCAAGCCGGGTTCCACCGACAGCGTCTTGCCGGACTTTTTCAACTCCACGCTATAGCGGTTCTGCGCATCTTCGCTGGGCGGCAGTTCGGCGGCGGTAAAGCGCTCGATATGGGCATGGGGATAACCCAGGCGCTCACAGGTGCCCTCGAACGCATCCAGCATCGGCGTTGGGCCGCAACAGTAGAAGTGCGTATCCGCAGGTTGGCCGGCGAGGTAGGCGGCGAGGTCCGGCGGCACGCCTTTTTCGTCGTTGAAGTGGTACACCACCCGCGCATCCAGGCCGTTCAAGGCTTCCACCAATGCCGCTTCCTGGCGCGAGCGTGCGCAATAGATCAGCTCGGCGGATTTGCCCTGGGCCAGCAGTTGGCGAAACATGCAGTAGATCGGCGTAATGCCGATGCCACCGGCCACCAGCACACTGTGGCTGGCGCTCAGGTCCAGCGCGAAGTTGTTGCGCGGCGCCGAGATCGACAGCGCCATGCCGACCCGCAGTTGGCTGTGCACATACTCCGAGCCGCCGCGGCTGTTGCGGTCACGCAGGATGCCCACGGTGTAGCGCCCCTGGTCGCTGGGAGAATTGAGCAGCGAGTAGCTGCGCACCAGGCCGTTGGCCAGGTGCAGGTCGATGTGCGAGCCGGCCTCGAACGGCGGGAACACGGTATCGCCCAACGGCCGAAACTCCACGCTGATGATGCCTTCGGCTTCATAGCGCAGGGTGTGTACGCGGGCGTTGAGCAGGGAGGGCTTAGACATCATTCACCTCTGTGACGGTACGCAGGTCGACATCGAGCCGGGCACTGGCCTCGATCTCGACCCGAAGTTCAGGAAACACCAGCGCGCTGACGGCCACCAGGGTGGACGTGGGAAATACGGCCTGCCCGGCGAAGAAATCGCGGCGTGCGCGGCCCACCTGGTCCTTGTCGGCGATATCGGTGAGGTACACCGTCAGCCGGTAGATATTGCCCAGATGCCCACCGGCCGCCGTCACCAGCGCCTGGATCTTGCCCAGCACCACCAGGGTCTGGGCGTAGCAATCCAGGGTCGCCTCGCGGCTGGCGGGGTGTGCGGTCATCCCGGATATCACCACCTCGCGGCCGATCAGCAGCGCATTCGACCAACTGGCCCCGGCGGGCGCCACCACGACCGGGTTCATGGCAGTTGCTTCGCGTCGATCAGTTCGAGCTGGGCCTTGGCCGCGTTCTTCAGGTAACGGCGCATGCGCACCACACCCAGGTCGTGCTGGTAGAGGTTTTCGCGCTGGTTGGCGTCCGGTTCCATGAACTCCAGCAGCACCCGATCCTGCTCCAGCACGGCCCAGTGCCGCGCTTCCAGGCGGTTTTTGTAGAGGAAGCGCCAGGTGTCGCGCTGCCAGCCAGTCAGCGGTCGGCAGCGCCAGTGGAACACCGCCGAGAGCGCGCGGCTGCTTGGGGTGTAGCTGCCGATAATGGTGAAGTTGCCGCCCGGGCCGCCGGTTTTCGGGTAGGGGATTTCCAGGCGCAGCCAATGGCAGCCGTTGTCCATGAACTCGGTCCAGTCGAAGTTCACCCCGCGCTGGCCTTCCTTCTCGAAGAAGAACCCGTTTTCGGTGTCGCGGGTGACGAACTTGGCGGTGGCTTCGCCTTCACTCATCGAGTGCGACATCTTGTGCAGGTAGGTGCCGTGCATTGGGTCCATGACGTTGTCGATCACGTAGCGGTAGTCGCCTTTCCACTCGGTGTAGCAGACGAAGCTGCTCCACTCCGGGGACGTCAGTTGCTCGGGCAGCACCAGTTCCGGCGGGGTCGTTAAATGCGGGTCGGTGGCATTGAACAAAAAGATCGCGCCTGCCGCTTCGCGGGTATGGAACATGCGGGTCGGGCGGCTGCCTTCGAGTTTGCAGCCGGGGCTGCCCGGTACCTTGGTCACGGTACCGTCACAGCGCACTTCGATGCCGTGATACGGGCATTGCAGGCGATCACCCAACACCGGGCCCTGGGACAGCGGCGCACCGCGATGGGGGCAATGGTCTTCGAGGGCGTGCACGCGGCCATCGTTATCGCGCCACAGGGCGATCTTGTAGCCCAGGCGGCGTACCGATACCGGCTTTTCACCTAGCAGGTCCGAGGGTAATACCGGGAACCAGAGGTCTTTGAGGCCATTGGCCAGATGGTTTTCAACAGGGTCGACGGTCAATTGCATAGTCATTTTTTTATTCCTTCTGCCGGGTCATTCGCCCAGCCGGGCCATCAGGGTTTGATAGGCATCTGCCGTCCACTCGCCGCTGGTCAGCGGGCAGGGCGGGCCGGCCAGGTTGAGGTGGGCGAGCAGGGCCGCCAACTCGGTCACGCCGTTGCCGAAGGCGCGCTCGATGGAGTCGCCCAGCAGCTCTTCAAACTGGGTATTGGGCCGTTTGCGCGCCTGATGGGGCTCGAGGAATCGTTCGGTAGTGCTCATGTCATTGACCTCCGTTGCGTACCCGTTCGCGGATGGTTTCGCGCACCGGGATAAAGTCGTATGTCGGGAAAACTTCAGTGCTGAACACGCCCCACGCCGAGCGCTCAAGCTCCACGTTAAGGGACGGCAGCAGGCCCGGCGCCAAGCGCAGGGTGACGATCTGGCCCAGGCCCATGGCCACGGTCCAGCTCACCACCTCCACGCCTTGCGGTGGAAAGCGCTCCCACCAGTCCTGCTGCTTCATGTGCCGCTGAATGTCTTCCAGGTTTTTTGATTGGTCGTGCTTGAGCAGCACGGTCACCAGCAAGGTGTCGCTCATGGTCAGGCCGCGCTTTGGGTGGGGATGGTCCAGGCGTCGTAGCCGTAGACCCAATCGGCATTGCCGCCGTCCTTGAGCCACTGGTTGCCGCGCGAGCCGATCTGGATCTGGCTGGTGCGTTCCAGGCGCGCCTGCTGATAGCCCTGCAAGGCAGCGGCGACCTGGGACGGGCTGTCGAGGTCTTGCAGGTAACGGGCGAGCACCACCGCATCCTCGATGGCCTGGCCGGCACCCTGGGCCATGAACGGCATCATCGGGTGGCACGCATCGCCCAGCAGGGTGATGGGTCCCTTGGACCAGAACGGCAGCGGGTCGCGCTCATACAGCGCGGTCTTGAGCACATCGCTGCACGCATTCAGCAGGGCACGGGCGTCGGGGTGGAATGCCTGGTAGTGGCTGCGCAGTTCGTCGGCATCGCCGGCGCTGGTCCACGACTCTTCGTGCCAGCTGTCCTGGGCGGTGGTGGCGAAGATAAAAATATCTTTGCCCTGGTTCAGCGGGAACGTAACGATCTGGCTCTGCGGGTTGGGGCCCCACCATTTGGTGAAGGCCTGGATATTCGGCACATGGGCCACCAACTCGGCCGGCACCACCGCGCGGTATGCCACCACCCCGGTAAAGCGCGGGTGCTCTTCGCCGAACAGCGCGTTGCGCACCACCGAGTGGATACCGTCGGCGCCGATCAGCACGTCACAGTGGTGCTGGCTGCCATCCTTGAAATGCAGGCAGATGCCGTCGTCAGTGTGCTCGACCCGTTCGGCACGCTTGGCGAACTGCACCTGCTCCAGCGGGAACACTTCGGCCAGGGCCGCCAGCAGATCGGCGCGGTGGATGGTCAGTTGCGGGGCGCCGTATTTCTGCTCGGCGGCGTCGGACATTTCCAGGCGTGACGTCTCTTCGCCGCTGTCCCACATCCGGCTGATACGGTGGGTCGGCCGCGCGGCCGGGATGCGCACGGCGGCGCCAATTCCCAGGCCATCCAGCGCCCGTACCGCGTTGGGGGTGAGGTTGATGTCGGCACCGACCCGCAAAAAGGCCTTGGACTGTTCAAACACGGTGACCTGGTGACCGGCGCGGTGCAGGGCGATCGCGGCGGTCAGGCCGCCGATGCCGGCGCCGGCGATAGCAATATTTAAGGAAGGCATGTGCGACTCCTGCTCAAGGTTTCGGTTTGTCGGTGAGGAACTTGCCTTGCGGCGCCTCGACGTGTTGCTGGCGCCGGGTATTGCCGTCGATACCCCCGGCAATCGCCCATTCGGCGAACACCGTGGGCCCCGGCTCAAAGGTGCGGGGCTGCCATTCGCCGGTCAGTTGGTCTTCGTCGGCGTAGTACTCCACCAGCGCGCCAGCGGGGTTTTTGAAGTACCAGAAAAACGCCGAAGACACCGGGTGGCGCCCAGGGCCGATCTCGGTCGGCCAGCCGCTGCGGGACACGTGCATGCCGCCGCCAAACACCTCGTGCACATCGCGCACGGTAAAGGCCACATGGTTCAGGCCGGCCCGTGGCGCCGGCAGTTGCAGCATGAACAGGTCGTGATGGCCGCCTTCCTCGGCGGTGCGCAAAAAGGCCCCGCGATCCGGGTAGCGGTCCGAGGCCTGGAAGCCGAAACGTTCGTGGTAGAAGGCTTCGCAGGCGTTTACGTCCTTGACGAAAAACACCACGTGACCGACCTCAATCGGCGTGGCGCGCTCGTAGATCGGCGCCGCCTTGTTGATCCGGCCCTTGGTCTGCCAGGTGTTGTGGCCGCTGCACTCGATCTCCAGCTCACGCTTGCGCGTCACTTGCAGGCGGATCGCCAAGCCGTTGGGGTCGGTGCAGCCGATACGCCCGTTGCCCTCGACAAACCCCGGGTCGTTGGCGATGCGTTCGGCGTACAGCGCAAGGTCCGCCGCGTCGGCCACGCCCCACACCACTTCGCGCACGGTCGAGCCGGCCTCGATGGCGGGCGGCAGGCCGGGTTTGTTCAGGTCGGCGAGCACTACGCGGCAGCCGTTGAGGGTCTCGAAGATCACCTCATCGGGTTGCGCGCTGACCTGGGTCAGGCCCCAGTCGCTGAAAAAACGCACGCAGGTGTCGAGGTCCTCGACGCCATAGGTGACTTCATCAATACCTAAAACGCTCATCACGCTACCTCGTGTGGCACACCGGCCCAGGCCAGTGGCTGTTGGTTCATGCCCCAGTAGAGGCTCTTTTGTTCCATGTATTGCAGGATCCCCAGGCGGCCTTTCTCGCGGCCCAGGCCGCTGTCGCGCCAACCGCCGAACGGCGTGGAAATCGAGAACTGCTTGTAGGTGTTGATCCACACCGTGCCGGCCTGCAAGCGCCGGCCCAGGGCCCAGGCGCGCTTGTAGTCGCGGCTCCAGATGCCTGCCGCGAGGGCGTACAGGCTGTCGTTGGCCTGCTCCAGCAGTTGCTCTTCATCGTCGAAGGGCATGGCCACCAGCACCGGGCCGAAGATTTCTTCCTGGCACACCTGTTGTTGGTTGTGCAGGTCTTCGAGGATGGTCGGCGGGTAGAAGTAACCCTGGTCATACAGGCCGCCGCTGGGGCGCTGCCCACCCAGGCGCAGGCGCCCGCCTTCGGCCAGGCCGAGGGCGACGTAGCGTTCCACCGATTCACGATGGCTGGCGCTGATCAGCGGGCCCATCTGCGTGTTTTCGTCGGCCGGGTCGCCCATGCGCAGGTTCGCGGCGGCGGCTACCAGGCGTTGCATGAAGGGTTCGTACAGGGCGCGCGCGACAAACAGCCGCGAGCCGGCAATACAGGCCTCGCCCGAAGAGCTGAAGATGCCGTAGAGCACGCCCGCCACCGCGTGGTCGAGGTCGGCGTCATCAAGGACGATGGTCGGCGACTTGCCGCCCAGCTCCAACGACACCGGCATCATCTTGTCGGCGGCGATATGGGCGATGTGCTTGCCAGTGCGGGTGCCGCCGGTGAACGACACGCGCTTGACCAGCGGGTGGCGGGTCAGCGCATCACCCAGCAGCGAGCCTTTGCCGGGCAGCACGCTGATCAGGCCCTTGGGCAGGCCGGCCTCTTCACACAAGCGCGCCAGGCGCAGGGCCAGCAGCGGGGTGATTTCCGCTGGCTTGATCACCACCGCATTGCCCGCCGCCAGGGCTGGCGCGACCTTTTGCGCCTCGCTGGCAATCGGCGAATTCCACGGGGTGATCGCGGCGACCACGCCCATCGGCTCATACACGCTCATGCTGACGAAATCGCCGCGCGAGGGGGTGATGGTTTCTTCCAGGGTTTCGCAGGCGGCGGCGAAGAACTGGAAGGTGCCGGCCGCACTGGCCACCAGCGCGCGGGTTTCATTGATCGGCTTGCCGTTGTCCTGGCGTTGCAGCTGCGCCAGCTCTTCACTGTGCAGGCGGATCAGCTCGGCGATGCGGTACAGCACGCTGGCCCGCTCATGGGGTTTGCGCTGGGCCCAGCCGCTGTGCAGGAAGGCCTGGTGTGCGCCCTGGATGGCGTCTTCCACATCCTGCAAATCGGCAGCATTGAGCCAGGCCACGGCCTCGCCGGTGGCCGGGTAGCGGCTGGCGTAGCGTTCGCCACGGCCCAGGCGCCAGTGGCCGGCGATGCAGATCGGTAAAGTCTGTTCGAGAGTCATCGACGGGCTCCTAAATTGAGATGGCATGGGCGTGGTTGCCCAGCGCACGGACCACGCTGTACACGGTCAGCGCCGAGGTCTTGGGGTTGGCCAAAAGCGGCTTGCCGCGCAGGCTCAACTCGAAACGGCCAAAGGCGCCACGGGCTTCGAAGTGGTGGACGTTTTCGTCGCTGTGGGGGTCGGCGATCAGCGTGACGTGGGTGCGATCCAGGCCCAGCCCGGCCAGGGACAGGGTGGCGGCGACGTTGGCGTTTTTCGGATACAGCCGCGCGGCTTCGCGGGCGCTGCCCTGGAAGATCACCGTGGCTTGGCTGATGGTGTCCAGGTCGCACGCCTGCTCGCCGGGAGTGTTTTTCCAGGCGCGGGCCGGCTTGCGCCCGGTGTAGTTGACCGAATCCAGGCCGCCGACCTTGGCCGCCGACAACGCATCAATACCGCCAATCGCACCGGGCAGCAGCTCGATGCGGGTCTTGCCGCGCTCAGCGGCTGCTTCCAGGCGCTCGACCAGACCCACTTCGGACAAGGCGCCGACCGACACAATCAGGCAGGCAATCCCACGCTCCAGGGCCGGCAGCACATGTTCCTCGATAGCGCGGTGGCCGGCGCACTCCACCAGCAAATCCGGGCGCGTATCGGCGGGCAAGGCGGTGAGCACCTGCGGCGGTCGCTTGAAACTGGCCAGGCGCTGGCGCACCAACGCCTCGGAGCCCTCGGAGGCGATGACGTAATCCACGCACAGCTGCGGATCGTTCTCCAGCAACTCCAGCACGCCGACGCCAATGGCGCCGCAGCCGATCATGGTGATATGCAACATGCGGCGATCCTCAGGCGGTGGCCTTCTGGGCTTTGGTTTCGCTGTTGGGCGGGCCGGCGAACTGGGTGGCGAAATTGCCCACGCTGAGCATGTCCACTTCCAGCAGGAACGGGCCGGGTTGGCTCAGGGCGCTGTCGACCACCTTGCCGAAATCCTTGAGGTCGGTGACCAGGCCGTGGCGCAAGCCCATGGATTCGGCGAGCTTGGTGTAGTCCGGGGTGTGCAGGTCGACATAGCAATGCCGGCTGCCGTAGACCGCGTCCTGGATATTGCGGATCACCCCATAGCGCTGGTCGTTCATCAGCAGGATCACCAGGTTGGCGCGCTCCTGGACCAGGGTCGCCAGCTCACCCAGGTTGAGGATGAAACCGCCATCGCCCGCCAGGGCGAACACCTTGCGCTCGGGCGCGGTTTCAGCGGCTGCCACCGCTGCCCCGATGCCCATCGCCAGGCCTTGGCCGATACCGCCGCCCAAGGCGTGAACCCCGGCGCGGGGGTGGTACAGGTTTAGCAGGCGGTTGCCCCAGATGCTGTTGGACAGGGTCACATCGCGCACCCAGGAGAAGTTGCGCCCGGTGCTGGCCTGCAATTGCTCGACCATCGCCGAGTACGGGCCCAGGTCCGCCACCAGTTGGTTGCGCGATTGCTCGCGCACGGCCTTGAGTTCGCTGAGGAACTGCGGGTCGGTGTGCAGGCGGCCTTCCAGGCGGTCAGCCAGGCCGTCCAGGGCCAGGGCCGTATCGCCGCAGATAAACAGCTCGCTGGCATAGCTGCGGCCTTCGATGGCCGGGTTGGCGTCGATGCGCAGGGTGTTCTGCGGCAGCTTGAGCGCGTACTTGAAGGTCTCGTTGCTGCGCAGGCGCGACCCGGCGATCAGCAGTGCATCGCAGGTTTGCAGGAACTGCTCGACCCGTTTGTTCTGCGAAAAGGCCCCCAGGCAGCGCTCGTCGTCTTCATTGACCACGCCACGGCCTTGGGTCGAGGTGATCACCCCCACGCCCATCGCCAGCAGGCGCTTGACCTGCGCCCCGGCATGCCGTGCGCCGCCACCGAGCCAGAGCATCGGGCGCTTGGCACTGGCCAGGCGCGCGGCCACCAGGTCGAGGGCTTCCGGTGCCGGCACGGCGACCGGGATCGGCAGCGGCGACAGGTCGGTAGGCATCGGGATAAAGGTCGACTGGATATCGATCGGGATCTCGACGCTGACCGGGCCGGTGGGCGCGGTGAGGGCGGTCTGTACCGCGAGCTTCAGGGTGCTGATGGCGGTCTCGACGCTGCGCACGCGAAAGGCGGCCTTGGACACGGCCTTGAGCATGTTCAACTGGTCGCGGGCTTCGTGGATATACGCCAGTTCCTGATCCAGGTATGGCGTCTCGATCTGCCCGGTGATGTGCAGCAGCGGGGTGCCGGCAGTCTGCGCTTCAACCATGGCGCCGGCGGCATTGCCGGCGGCGGTGCCGGTGGAGGTCAGGCACACGCCCAGGCCGCCGGTGGTACGGGCATAGGCGTCAGCCATGTTGGCGGCGCCGGCTTCACCCCGGGCCATGACAAAGCGGATATTGCCGCGCACGGCGAAGGCATCGAGGATCGGCATGTTGTGGATCGAGATCACGCCAAACGCGGCCTTGACGTCGCATTGTTCGAGAAAGGCGGTGATGGCAGCGCCCACGGTGACAGTGTTTTCATTACGCATGGCGGGACAGGCCTCCGGATACATCGATATGGCTGCCTGTGGTGTAAGCCGACAGAGGCGAGGCCAGAAACAGGATCGCGCGGGCCGCTTCAATCGGCAGGCCCAGGCGCCCCAGGGGAATATGTTTTTGTTGGGCCAGGCGGGCGGTCCATTGCGCCCAGTCGAGGTCGCGTTCTTCACGCGCTTCGAAGCGGCGGCGCCATTGCCCGGACTCCACCAGGCCAATCAGGATGCCGTTGACGCGGATGCCTTGCGGGGCGAACTCGGTGGCCATCGAGCGCACCAGGTTCTTGATCCCGGCGCGGGCGGCCGAGGTGGCGACCATGTGCGGCTCCGGCTGGCTGGCCAGCAGTGAGTTGACGCAGACGATGGCGGCATCGGCCTGGTTTTGCAGCTGCGGCTTGAAGGCGCGGACCGGGTTGATCACCGAAAAAAACTTCAGCTGCAGCTCTTCGGTCCAGGCGCTGTCGGTGGTGTCTGCGAAGGTCGAGACCCGGCCTTGCCCGGCGTTGTTGATCAACACACTGGCGGCGCCCAGCGCGGCCTGGCTGGCGCTGGCAAAGGCGTTGACCGCTTCGCCATCGAGCACATCGCACACCTGGGCCAGCAGTTGGCCTTGGGGGAAACGTTGGCGCAGGTCGCTTTCGGCACGGCGCAGGCGTTCTGCATCGCGGCCGCAGAACGCAACGGCGGCGCCGGCTTCCAGCAGCAGCTCGACGCACGCCAGGCCAATGCCCGAGGAGCCTCCGGTGACGATTGCGGTGCGGCCCTGCAATGGATAAAGGCTCATCTCAATCTCTCATCAAGGCAGTGACGCGGGGCTGGCTGCTGTGGGCGCCGCCGTTGTAGTTGAGCAGGCGCGACAGCTCGTCGGCGCTGCGTCGTACCTGGGTCAACAGCTCTTCAAAATTCACATGACCGATCTGCGTGGTCGGGATGGTCACGCCGAGGGCGGCCACGATGTCGCCGCTCTGGTCGCGCACGGGCGCGGCCACTGTGGAAATCGCCGATTCAAAGAACCCTTCGCCGCTGACAAAGCCGCGCTGGCGGTCGGCCTGGAGCATGTCGAACAGCTCCATCACGGTTTTGGGGGTGCAGTGGGAGTGCTGTTCCAGGTGCTCCTCGGGGTACAGCTCGCGCAGTTCGGCTAGTGACAGGTCTTCGAGGAGGATGCGCCCCAGCACCGTGGCATGGGCCGGCAGGCGGGTGCCGACGTTGACCGCGTTGGAGAACACCGACGGCGGCGAAACCTTGGCCACATAGACGATGGAACGCCCGTCACGCACCACCAGGTTACTGGGGTAGTTAACCCGGTCGCACAAACGGGCCAGCAGCGGCTGGCCGAGTTCGGTCAGCTCCAGCGAGGCCAGGTACTCGAAGCCCAGGCGCAGCACCGACATGCCCAGGCGGTATTCGTTGCCGCTGCGGGTGACGAAGCCCATGGTTTCCAGGGTGGTCAGCAGGCGGAAAATGGTCGAGCGCGGCAGCGCCAGGCGCCGTGCCAGCTCCGGCGCGGTCAGGGTGCGGTTGCGCCGGCTGAACTCGCAGAGCAGCAGCAAGCCGCGCTCCAGGCCCGGCACGATGTATTTGTCCTGAGCATCCTTCAGCAGATCTGAGTCGTTCATAGGGTTCTACCTGTCAGGGATTGTTTGAGGGCGTAGGCCAGGCGACCGGCAACCACCAGCGGTTGTTCGATGGGGCTGGCATGGCCTGCGTCGGCGATCAGGTTGAAGCTGGCACCCAGGGCCTTGGCCACGCCCAGGCAGGTGTCGGGCGTGGTGATGGCGTCGGCTTCGCCGCAATGCACTTCGCAGGGCATTGCAGGTTGGCCGTGGCGCAGCAAGTCGTCGCCGCACAGCAATTCGATGGCCTGGCGATAACCCAGCGGGTTCAGGCGGGCCATGTTCCAGTGCACCCAGGCCAACGCTTCGGGCTGGGCCCGCGGCGAGAGCATGTGGGCGCTGCGTTGTGCGGCCAGGCCGGTGATACCCAGGCGTTGCAGGTTATCCAGGCGTTGCTGGCGTACTTGCTGGCGCTGCTGGCTGCGCTCAGGTGCGCCATAGCCGCGAGCCGGGCTGATCAGCACCAGGCGGCTCACCCGCTGGGCCTGCGCACTGCGGGCCAATGCCAGGGCGGTCAGCGCGCCCAGGGAATGGCCGACCAGCACGCACTCGTTCACCTCCAGCGCATCGAGCATCTGTACCAGGCGGGCGGCGTATTGCTCGGCTTTGGGCACGTCCGACTCCAGGGGGCTGGAGTCGCCATAGCCGGGCGCGTCCCAGGCGATGACCCGGGCCTGGGCCGCCAGGTGCTGTGCCACTTGCAGCCAGGACGCCGCGCCCGAGCCGATGCCGTGCAGCAACACCACCGCCGGCCCCGTGCCGCATTCGCGCAGGGCCTGCTGGCCACCGGCGGCGGCGACCAGGCGCTGGGGGAAGTCGCGCTGCAGTTGGGCTTGCAGGTCGGCCGTCGGCGCGGCTTGGGTGAGTCCTGGCAACATGGGCTTACCCGCGCTTGATCGAGGCCAGAGGGTGCTCTGGCGGATAGGTCGGGGTGATCGGCTTTTTCGCGCCGAGCATCACGCACATCAGCGCGTCTTCGTCGCCGATATTGATCTCTTCGCGGTACACGCCCGGCGGCACGGAAATCACGTCGCGGTCGGTGAGGATGGTTTCGAAACGCTCGCCGTCCTTTTCCAGTACCACCTTGAGTTTGCCGCGCAGCACGAAAAACACTTCTTCGACGTCAATGTGCAGGTGCGGCGGGCCTTCGTGGCCGGCCGGGATGACCATGGTGGAAAAGGTGAAGTGCTCCGACGGGATGGTGTTCATGTCGGTGCTGATGCCGGTGCCGCCAGTGCCGATGTAGCGCATTTGCGCGCGGCGGAACTTGGGGTCGTAGTCGGCCTGGAACTTCAGGGCATCCCAGTCGTACTTGCGCGTCTCGTAGCGGGCGATGCGCGTGCTCATCCAGCTTTCCAGGCTGGCGCCGGCAGGGCGGTCCCAGCTTTTTGGGGTGTCGTTTTGGGCAGATAGATCAGTCATGACAGTCTCCAGATCAAGGCATGACGAACCCGCCGTTGACCGGCAGGGTTTGTCCAGTGATAAAGCGGGCAAGGTCGGACAGCGCGAACAGCACGGCGCCGCTGACGTCTTCGGGCAATTGCGGGCGTTGCAGGGCCCGTTGGTCGTTGTACAAACGGTGGCGCGCCTCGGGCACGTAGGCGGTGGCTTCCACCAGCACCAGGCCAGGGGCGATGGCGTTGACGGTGATGTTGTCGCTGCCCAGCTCAC
Organism: Pseudomonas sp. WS 5010; assembly: GCF_012985565.1. Lineage (NCBI taxonomy): Bacteria > Pseudomonadati > Pseudomonadota > Gammaproteobacteria > Pseudomonadales > Pseudomonadaceae > Pseudomonas > Pseudomonas sp. WS 5010. The sequence goes on from NZ_JAAQWQ010000004.1 coordinate 225,711, forward strand.
GGGCCAGGCTGCGGGTCATGGCGATGATCGCGCCCTTGCTGGCGACGTAGGCCAACAGGTTCGGTGCACCCCACAGCGGGGTGTCCGAGGCCAGGTTGACGATGGCGCCCTGGCCGCTGGCGCGCAGGGCCGGCAGGCAGGCGGTGGTCATCAGCCAGGTGCCGCGCACGTTGACCTGCATCACCTGGTCCCAGGTGTCGATGCTCAGCTCTTCGCAGCCCTTGCCCCCGGAGTTGGTGATCGAGGCGTTGTTCACCAGGCCGTCGAGGCCGCCCAGCAGGCTGATCGTCGCGTCGACACAGGCCTGGATCGAGGTGGATTGCGCCAGGTCGACAGCCACGGCCTGCACGTCCAGGCCCAGCGCCCGTAATTCGCCGGCGGCCTGCTGTACACGCTCGTGCAGCACATCGGCAATCACCACCCGGGCGCCGGCCTGGCCGATGGCCTGGGCAAAGGCATAGCCCAGGCCCCGGGCGCCACCGGTGACCAGCACGCGGCGGCCTGCAAGCAAAAGGTCATGGCGGCTCATCATTGGGTGCTCAACATGGCTTTGGGCATGTAGTGCAGGACGCGTTTTTCCGCCCACACCACTGCGCCGTAGGCGATCACCCCAATCAGGGTCAGCGCGACAATGGCGACGAACACCCCGGCGGTGTTGCCCTGGCCCTCGGCGTCTACCAGCAAGAAGCCCAGGCCCTGGTTGCCACCGACCAGCTCACCGACGGTGACGCCGATCACGGCCAGGGTCGAGGCAATGCGCAGGCCGGAAAACAGTGCGGCCATGGCCGACGGGAACTCCACCAGGCGGAAGATCTGCCAGCGGCTGGCATTCATGGTGCGTACCAGGTTGATCATGTCCGGGTCGACGGTGCGGATCGCCGAGAGCACGTTGATCATCACTGGGAAAAACACGATCAGGATCGCGATCAGAATCTTCGGGTAGATGGTGTAGCCCAGCCACATCACGAACAGTGGCGCGAAGGCGACTTTCGGGGCGATCTGCAAGGCCAGGATGTACGGCGACAACATGGCTTCGGCCGCCGGCGACAGGCCCAGCGAGACACCGATCATCACTCCCAGCAGGGCGCCGAGGGCGAAGCCGACGACGATCTCCAGGGCGGTGATCAGGGTGTGTTGCAGCAGGCCGCCGGTTTGCCACATCACCAGGCCTTCCTGGGCCACGCGGCTGAGTTTGGGCATGACGAACTCGGGCATGCCGAGCAGGCCGGGGCCCCATTGCCAAAGCACCAGGAACAGGATCAGCAGCGCGACGCTACCGAGCACGGAGTTGTTGTTTTTCATCGTGTACGTACCTCAATATCCCGGTGGTTCACTGTGCGGCGACCGGGCTGTCGACGAATTGGTTGGTGAAGAGGTCTTCAAGCGGAGTCGCCTGGGTGACGATGCCTTCGCTGACATAGAACTGCAGGACCTTGTCCAGGTGCTGCGGATCGATGTGCCCGAGCACGGCCTGCTTGGCGTAGACGTGTTCGACGTAGAGCTTGAAGATCTTCTCCAGCGAGTCTTCCTTGCCGGCGTAGGCCGGTACCGCCTTGGCGAAGGTCACGGCGGCGGCGCGCGGGTCCTGGATGATGTCGCGCATGCCTTGCAGGGTGCCCTGGACCACGCCGCGCACAATCTGGGGCTGGTTCTTGATCGCGTCGTCGGAGGCGAGAATCGCCTGGGCCATGCTCTCGAAAATCTGGTCCTGGGGGATCAGCTTGATCTGCACCCCGGCTTCCTCGGCATTGATCACCCAGTCCGGCACGCCCGCCATGGCCTGGGCCTTGTTGGCGGAGAACAATTGCCAGACCCCGGCGGGGCCGGCGGCCTGGATGTTCACGTCGTTTTTGCCCAGCCCGGCTTTGCGCAGCGAGGCGAGCAGGGCGTAGTAGGTGGTGTCGGAGTACGACATCACCGTCATGGTCTTGCCCTTGAGGTCGCTGACGCTGTTGATGTTGTCCTTGGCGTTGGTGGCGATCATCGTCACCCCGCCGTCGCCCAGCACCGCCACGGCGCGCACCGGGATGCCATTGGCCCGCACCACGATCGGCGTGTCACCGATGGCCCCGCCGATCAGCGCATTACCGGCGCCGATCTGCTTGGCCACGTCCACGCCACCTTTGGCGGCGATAAAGGTCAGGTCCAGGTCCTGGGCCGTGTAGTAGCCCTTTTCCTTGGCGATGATCCACGGAGCGAACGCGGGCGAGTTGGGCGGCGCCGGCAGCAGGTAGGTGACCTTGGTCGGCTGCGCCTGGGCGGCACAGGCCATGCCGAGGCCCAGGCTGAGGGCGCAAAGACGTTGAAACAGAGACTTGAGCATGGGGACTCCTGAATCGGTTGGGGGCCGCAAGGGCGGTGATCAGTGCAGTTCGGTGTCGGCGCCGACTTGGAGCAACTCCATCAGGCGGCCGACCAGCGGGCCGATTTCCGGCAGCTTGCGGCGCTCCAGGGGGTTGTCGCGAAACGGCAGGTCGATACTGATTTCCTCGATGATCGTGCCGGGGCGGGCGCTCATGACCAGCAAGCGGTCGGACATGGCGATGCCTTCGATCAGGTCATGGGTGATGAACAGCGCGGTCTTCTTCTCGTCGAACAGCATCCGCGCCATGTCCTGTTGCAGGATCATCTTGGTCTGGGCATCGAGGGCCGAGAACGGCTCGTCGAGGAACAGCACCTGCGGGTCGATGGCCAGGGTGCGGGCCAGGGCGGCGCGCTGGCGCATGCCGCCAGAGAGCTGGAACGGGTAGTGATCGGCGTAGCCATTGAGGTGGCAGCGCTCGAGCAGGTCGAGGGCGACTTTCTGCCGGGTGGCGGCGGGTACGCCCTGGATCTCCAGGCCCAGTTCGACGTTGCGGCGGATGCTGCGCCAGGGCATCAGCAGGTCCTTTTGCAACATGAACGCAACCTGCGGCACCGGCCCGGTGACCGGCTCGCCACCAACGAACACTTCACCTTCGCTGGGGCGGTACAGGCCTGAGCCCATGTTCAGGATGGTGCTCTTGCCACAACCGGAAGGGCCGATGATCGACACCACTTCACCCCGGCGAATCTTGAAGTTCACCTCGCGAATGGCGAAGGGCGCGTCTGCTTTACCCTTGGCCGGGAAACATTTACCGACATTGCGAAATTCAATTTCAGTCGGCTCCAGCTCTTCCCTGAGAGCTTGGTTATTCCATTGGGGCGTCACGGCGTACATCTCTTTCACAGCCATCAGGTAGGTACTCTGGTCTGTTTTATAGGTGATACGCCGTTTAGTGCATGAACAATGCCAGGGGGTTATTTCCTACAAACTATTAGTAAATATCCTTTGATATTAGTGATTTAGGTTCTAGTAGTTGGAAGTTGGTTGTTTCATATATGAAACGTTGGTTCTTATATGGCACGAAATTGCACACTGCTTGAGCGTGTAATGGGAAGTTGCAAGAAGTCGGTGCTTTATTGGGTAACGCGGGGAAGTTGCGAAAGGCGTTATTTGTTTTATATGTAAAACGCATTCGAGGGACTGGTTGCGTTTATGTAGGAGCCGGCTTGCCGGCGATGGCGTCCTTGAAATGTTGTACCTGCCTTGAGGACCTCATCGCCGGCAAGCCGGCTCCTACAAAGGTTGGGGGTTGGCAAATTGCGGGCAAAAAAAAGGGCCTGAAGAGCAAGTCTTCAAGCCCTCAAAAGGGTGAGAGGTGTCTAGTCCCTCAACCTGGTGAGCGGTGCTACATGCGTTCAGGCCTTCAAAGGCACCAGACGCGGGGCAATCATGTTTTCCGGGCGCAGGATGTCGTCGAGCATGGCGTCGTCGAGCAAGCCTTCTTCGCGCACCAGTTCCAGCACGCCGCGGCCGCTTTCGAGGGCAATGCGGGCGATGCGGGTAGCGTTTTCATAGCCGATGTACGGGTTCAGCGCGGTGACCAGGCCGATGGAGTGCTCCACCAGTTCGCGGCAGCGTGCTTCGTTGGCGGTGATGCCGACGATGCAGTGCTCGCGCAGCATGTCCATGGCGCGTTGCAGCAGGCGGATCGAGTCGAAGATCTTGAAGGCGATCAGCGGCTCCATCACGTTCAGTTGCAGTTGGCCGCCTTCGGCCGCCATGGTCAGGGCCAGGTCGTTACCGATGACCTGGAAGGCCACCTGGTTCACGGCTTCCGGGATGACCGGGTTGACCTTGCCGGGCATGATCGAGCTGCCTGGCTGACGCGCTGGCAGGTTGATTTCGTTGATCCCGGTACGTGGGCCGCTGGACAGCAGGCGCAGGTCGTTGCAGATCTTCGACAGCTTCACCGCCGTACGCTTGAGCATGCCGGAGAACAGCACGAACGCGCCCATGTCGGAGGTGGCTTCGATCAAGTCGGCCGCCGGTACCAGCGGCTGGCCGCTGATGGTGGCCAGGCGCTGTACAGCCAGGGCCTGGTAGCGCGGGTCGGCGTTGATGCCGGTACCGATGGCGGTGCCGCCCAGGTTGACTTCGGTCAGCAGCTCCGGCGCCAGGGTCTTGAGGCGTGCCAGGTCTTCACCCAGGGTCGTGGCGAAGGCACGGAATTCCTGGCCGAGGGTCATCGGCACGGCATCTTGCAGCTGGGTACGGCCCATTTTCAGGACGTGGCCGAACTCGACACCCTTGGCGGCGAACGCCTGGATCAGGCTGTCGAGGCTGGCCAGCAGCGCGTCATGGCCCAACAGCAGACCCAGGCGGATCGCGGTCGGATAGGCGTCGTTGGTCGACTGCGCCATGTTCACGTCGTTGTTGGGGTGCAGGTATTGGTACTCGCCCTTGTTGTGGCCCATGGCCTCCAACGCGATGTTGGCGATGACTTCGTTGGCATTCATGTTGGTTGAAGTGCCAGCGCCGCCTTGAATCATGTCCACCACGAACTCTTCGTGGAAGTCGCCGCGGATCAGGCGGGCGCAGGCTTCGCTGATGGCAGCGTGCTTGGCTTCGCTGAGCTGGCCCAACTCGCGGTTGGCATCAGCGGCGGCTTGCTTGACCATTGCCAGACCGACCACCAATTTCGGGTAATGCGAAATCGGAACGCCGGAGAGACGGAAGTTATTCACGGCTCGCAGGGTCTGGATGCCGTAATACGCTTGGGCAGGTACTTCGAGTACGCCAAGCAGGTCTTTTTCTGTGCGGAATGATGCAGCGGAGGACATGACGGAAATCATCTCGATATGGACCCGGGCTAGGCCGGAACGCTGTGAATGCTAGGCTTGTGGGAGTTTTTGGGCCAATGCTATTAAGCGCTGGCCTATGCACAAACGGCATAATGTTGATGTGACCCGGTTAACATGGCGGGCGTGTGTGCCAAAATGGTGCGTGCCCTGGAGAATCAGATGAACCTTGAAAGCAAATGGCTGGAAGACTTTAGCGCCCTGGCGGCCACGCGCAGCTTCTCCCAGGCGGCGGAGCGGCGCTTTGTCACCCAGCCGGCCTTCAGTCGACGCATCCGCAGCCTTGAGGCGGCCCTGGGGCTGACGTTGGTCAACCGTTCGCGCACGCCGGTCGAATTGACGGCGGCGGGGCAGTTGTTCCTGGTAACGGCGCGCACGGTGGTCGAGCAACTGGGCGAAGTGCTACGCCATTTGCATCACCTTGAAGGCGGCCAGGGCGAAGTCATGCAAGTCGCGGCGGCGCACTCCCTGGCGCTGGGCTTTTTCCCACGCTGGATCGCGCAATTGCGCAACGAAGGGCTGAACATCGCCACGCGGCTGGTCGCGACCAACGTCGGCGACGCGGTGCATGCCCTGCGCGAAGGTGGCTGCGACCTGATGCTGGCGTTCTACGACCCGGATGCGGCAATGCAGATGGACCCGGATATTTTCCCGTCGCTGCACCTGGGCAACACCGAAATGCTTCCGGTGTGCGCCGCCGATGCCGATGGCAAGCCGCTGTTTGACCTGGAAGGCGAGGGCAGCGTGCCATTGCTGGCCTACAGCGCTGGGGCATTCCTCGGGCGTTCGGTGAACCTGCTGCTGCGCCAGCGCGCCCTGCGCTTTACCACGGTGTATGAAACCGCCATGGCCGACAGCCTTAAAAGCATGGCGCTGGAAGGGCTGGGGATTGCCTGGGTACCACAGTTGAGCGTACGCGCCGAGCTGGCCCGGGGTGAACTGGTAGTGTGCGGCGGGCCGCAGTGGCATGTCCCGCTGGAGATCCGCCTGTATCGCTGCGCGTTGGTGCGCAAGGCGAACGTGCGGTTGTTGTGGCGCAAGTTGGAAGGTGGGGCGGCGCAGAATCCGCCGACCGAACGCGGTTAACTGTAGGAGCTGGCTTGCCAGCGATAGCAGTGTGCCAGTCGAATATTTGGTGCTGATTGACCGCAATCGCCGGCAAGCCGGCTCCTACAGGTTTTGGGTGTTTTGGCTGACTCTGAAGTCAATAAAACCGCAGGTTTGACCGGTAAGACAGATGGTCATTCCAGGGGCTGTTTATCTGCATTATTACGGTATACTGCGCGGCCTTCGGCCGGTCCAACCGGCCTTAATTCGTACAACAAGCCACGCCGGATTTCCCGCGTGGCTTGTTGTTTTTTGACGCGCCTGCGGGCGCCCAGAGAGAAGAGGCACGACGATGAGTGCATTGGTTGGCGTGATCATGGGCTCCAAGTCCGATTGGTCCACCCTTAGCCACACCGCCGATATGCTGGAAAAACTCGGCATTCCGTTTGAAGTGAAGGTGGTTTCCGCCCACCGCACGCCGGACTTGCTGTTCCAGTATGCCGATGAAGCAGAATCCCGTGGCATCGAGGTGATTATCGCCGGTGCCGGTGGCGCAGCCCACCTGCCGGGCATGTGTGCGGCCAAGACCCACTTGCCGGTACTCGGTGTGCCGGTGCAGTCGTCGATGCTCTCGGGCGTGGATTCGCTGCTGTCCATCGTGCAGATGCCCGCCGGCATTCCGGTGGCCACCCTGGCGATCGGCAAGGCTGGCGCGATCAACGCGGCATTGCTGTCGGCCAGTATCCTGGGCGCCAAGCATCCACAGTTCCACGCGGCCCTGAAGAAATTCCGCGCCGAACAGACTGACAGCGTCCTGGACAATCCAGACCCACGCATCGCCTGAGGTTGTTGATTGATGAAAATCGGTGTAATCGGTGGCGGCCAACTGGGTCGCATGCTGGCCCTGGCGGGTACGCCGCTGGGGATGAACTTCGCGTTTCTTGATCCGGCGCCGGACGCCTGTGCGGCGGCCCTGGGCGAACACCTGCGGGCGGACTACAGCGACCCGGACCACTTGCGCCAACTGGCCGATGAAGTCGACCTGGTGACCTTCGAGTTCGAAAGTGTGCCGGCCGAAACCGTGGCGTTCCTGTCGCAATTCGTGCCGGTGTACCCGAGCGCCGAAGCCCTGCGCATCGCCCGTGATCGCTGGTTCGAAAAGAGCATGTTCAAGGACCTGGGCATTCCGACCCCGGCCTTCGCCGACATCCAGTCCCAGGCGGACCTGGACGCTGCCGTAGCCAGCATCGGCCTGCCGGCTGTGCTGAAAACCCGCACCCTGGGGTACGACGGCAAGGGCCAGAAAGTCCTGCGTACTGACGCCGATGTGGTCGGCACCTTCGCCGAGCTGGGCAGCGTTGCTTGCCTGCTGGAAGGCTTCGTGCCGTTCACCGGCGAAGTCTCGCTGGTGGCCGTGCGCGCCCGTGATGGCGAAACGCGCTTCTACCCGTTGGTGCACAACACCCACGACAGCGGCATCCTCAAGCTGTCCGTGGCCAGCACCGACCACCCGTTGCAGGCCCTGGCCGAAGACTATTCCAGCCGCGTGCTCAAGCAACTGGATTATGTCGGCGTGATGGCCTTCGAATTCTTTGAAGTGGACGGTGGCCTCAAGGCCAACGAAATCGCCCCGCGTGTACACAACTCCGGGCACTGGACCACCGAAGGCGCCGAGTGCAGCCAGTTCGAAAACCACCTGCGGGCGGTTGCGGGCCTGCCACTGGGTTCCACGGCCAAGGTGGGCGAGAGCGCGATGCTCAACTTCATTGGTGTGGTGCCGCCGGTAGAGCAGGTCATTGCGATTGATGACTGCCACCTGCATCACTACGGCAAGGCCTTCAAGGTCGGGCGCAAGGTCGGCCACGCCAACCTGCGTTGCAAGGACCGCGCGACACTCGACGCGCAGATCGCCAAGGTCCAGGCACTGATCGCCGCGCAATAACCCACGGGCTGGCGGGAACCATTGGTGACCGCCATCCTCTGATTGCAGGATGCCAAAGTCTGACTAGGCTTCAGCTAACTTTCATTCAGAGGGAAATGCCATGGGTATCATTGGGACCATCTTTATCGGTTTGATCGTCGGCCTGCTGGCGCGTTTCCTGAAACCAGGCGACGACAGCATGGGCTGGATCATGACCATCCTGCTGGGTATCGCCGGCTCCCTGGCGGCGACCTATGGCGGCCAGGCGCTGGGTATCTACCAGGCAGGCCAGGGCGCAGGCTTCATTGGCGCGCTGGTCGGTGCCATCGTGTTGCTGGTGATCTACGGTCTGCTGAAAAAGAAATGATTTAGCGACAAGCCCTCTGCGCTGCGCAGGCGCAGAGGGCTAGAATGCCGGCACTGTGTTCATTTGCCGAGCCCCTTCATGCGCCGCCTCCTGTTGACTGTCCTTTTGCTGGGTTCAAGCCTGGCACACGCCGCCCAATTGCCGGAAACCGACTGGCTGGAACTGATGCCTGAGTCAGACCAGAAAGCCCTGGAGCAAATGCCGGATATCGACCACAACTCCCCGGAAGCCCTGGGCACCTTTACCGAAAAGGGTGGCTTGAAGCAGAGCAAAGGCTTGCCGGCGGTGATGTACTCGACCAAGACCGTGGCCGCCCTGAACGGCAAGCATATCCGCCTGGGGGGCTACCCGGTGCCATTGGAAACCGACGCCAAGGGCCGCAGCACCTTGTTCTTCCTGGTGCCTTACCCGGGCGCGTGCATCCACGTGCCGCCGCCGCCGCCAAATCAGTTGGTGTTGGTGCGCTATCCCAAGGGCTTGAAGCTGGATGACATCTACACGCCGCTATGGGTGACCGGCACCTTGAAGGTAGAGACGGTCAACAACGACCTGGCGGATGCGGCTTATGCGCTGGATGCGGGAGTGGTGAGGGTGGTGCAGGAAGCGGATCTATAACCAGCGCTACAAAACCCCCGGCTTGTGTGGGAGCGGGCTTGCCCGCGATAGCGGTGTATCAGTCGCCGAATGTATCGGCTTAAACACCGCTATCGCGGGCAAGCCCGCTCCTACATTTTGGTTAGGTTACAGGGGCAGACTGGCGATGCTCACGCCCATGGTGTGACTAGCGCCCGGTGCCAGTGCCACCACATCGTCCAGCACATTCGCCGTCTCGATGCACAGCATGCCCTGCCAGCCATCGTCGGCCATGTCATCGAAGGCCTTGGCGCGTTCAGTCCAGGGGTTCCAGATCACGGTCGATTTTGATCCTTGGCTGGTGAGCTGGATCTGGCGCTGCCAGTCTTTATCGACAATGTTCAACTGTGCCGGCGTGTCGAGGTAGATGCGGTCGGTCTCGGCAGTAAAGTGCAGGAGGCCGGATTGCTTTTTGGTCACCCAGCCGTCGGCGGTATCGATATAGTCCAATCCGTCCAGGCCTTCGACCTGCACCTTGCGTACGTCGCTGACCGCGAAGTAGCTGTGCAGCGCCTGGCTGATGGTCACGGTGTCGGTGCTGCGGTTGTGGCTGGTCAGGCGGATATGCAGTTGCTCGTCGAGCAGGATGCTCATTTTCAGATCGACCTGATGGGGCCAGCCAGGGAAGCCGTCAGCAGGTGCCGGCAGGACCAGTTCAACCCGATTGTCTTCGACGCCGGCCAAGGTCCAGATGGCCGTGCGCGCGAAACCATGGGCGCCGGCCGGCTGATCACTCTGGCGCATCGCCTTGACGCTTTGCGGGTTGCGCTCGAACACACCAAACCACGGCCAGCACACCGGCACACCCGTACGGATACCTTTGCCAGCCTTGAACACAGCCTGCTCGTTTGGCCAGATCACCGGCTTAGCGCCAGCGGGCTGGTAACTGAACACGTGCGCACCCTGTTGGGCCACCAGCACTTCGGCGCCGTTGTGGCGGATGCGCCAGCAGTTCAGCTCATCCATTTTCACGGCTTCAACGTGGGGCGTAGGCATACAAGGCTCTCTTAGTGACAGGCAATGGGGCAATGGACCGTCAAACCGCCGCGAGGTTTAACGCGCTCGCGACGGAACCGACCGGGTGCGCCCGCTGCCATCGATGGCGACGAACACAAACACCGCCTCGGTGACTTTGCGCCATTCGCTGGACAGCGGGTCGTCGCTCCACACTTCGACCATCATCTGGATCGAGCTGCGGCCGATTTCCAGGGCCTGGGTGTAGAAGGACAATTGCGCGCCCACCGCCACCGGAACCAGGAAGGCCATGCGGTCGATGGCTACGGTAGCCACGCGGCCGCCGGCGACCTTGCTGGCCATTGCCGTGCCGGCCAGGTCCATCTGCGCTACCAGCCAGCCGCCGAAAATATCGCCGAAACCGTTGGTTTCACGGGGCAGTGCGGTGATTTGCAGGGCGAGATCGCCTTGCGGGATAGGATCTTCTTGTTCGAGTTCGATCATGCCGGGGGTGCCTCTGACCCGTGACTCTTGGACTATGTAATCGGTGAATAGCCGTCTTGGAAAAACGATTCAGCCCCGAACATACTACGTTCGTCACGTTTTTCGAAAGGCGCCTTGAGGGAAACTCTGCGAAATCGGCTGGCCGGTGCCAACGACGTTTTCGCGCAACTTCCACTGATATGCCGGTGCAAGGCGGGCAGTATATCGGTCGCTAGCCTGCGCGACGACCATTGGGGCCGGATTTTGTACATCTATCTGCGTGGCTTTGAAGGTGTCAGGCAAATGGCCAAAACAGTCATGCAACTTGAGGGGTTTGACCATTGTTTCTTTTAAACCCTGCACCCCAGTATTTGCTGGCGTTTTTGGTCCCCGACAATAATTCGAAGAAGGAAGAGGCGGGCCTTGCAAGGTGGTGACTTTGCGAGTCGGCGCCAACCGCTGTGCAGGTGTTTAGACTGTGCTTTTCCAGGCAATTTGTTATCTTGCCGGACCTGCCAGGCCAAACCAGCACTGTTGCGGATTCCTGATCTGACCTAATAAGAGAAGCCTTGCCATGACCACAGTGCCTTCAAGCATTGCGCCGCCCGCACGACCGCTGAACCGCAACGACTACAAAACCCTGTCGCTGTCGGCCCTGGGCGGCGCGCTGGAGTTCTACGACTTCATTATCTTCGTGTTCTTCGCCACTGTGGTCGGGAAGCTGTTTTTCCCCGCCGACATGCCCGAATGGCTGCGTCTGATGCAGACCTTCGGCATCTTCGCCGCCGGCTACCTGGCGCGGCCGCTGGGCGGGATCATCATGGCGCACTTCGGCGACCTGCTGGGGCGCAAGAAGATGTTCACCTTGAGCATCTTCATGATGGCCGTGCCGACCCTGATCATGGGCCTGTTGCCGACCTACGCGCAGATCGGCCTGTGGGCTCCGATCCTGTTGCTGCTGATGCGCGTGATCCAGGGCGCGGCGATTGGTGGCGAAGTGCCGGGGGCGTGGGTTTTTGTTTCTGAACATGTCCCACCACGCCATATCGGCTACGCCTGCGGCACCCTGACCAGCGGCCTGACCGCCGGGATCCTCCTGGGTTCGCTGGTGGCCACCGCCATCAACACGATCTACACCCCGGAGCAAGTGTCGGATTACGCCTGGCGGATCCCGTTCCTGTTGGGCGGTGTATTCGGCCTGTTCTCGGTGTACCTGCGCCGCTGGCTGCACGAAACGCCGATCTTCGCCGAAATGCAGCAGCGCAAGACCCTGGCCGCCGAGCTGCCATTGCGTGCGGTCCTGCGTGACCATCGTGGTGCCATCGTGCTGTCGATGCTGCTGACCTGGCTGCTGTCGGCCGGCATCGTCGTCGTGATCCTGATGACCCCGACCGTGCTGCAGACCATCTACCACTTCAGCCCGACAGTCTCGTTGCAGGCCAACAGCCTGGCGATCGTCACCCTGAGCCTGGGCTGCATCCTTTCCGGCGCACTGGCTGACCGCTTTGGCGCCGGGCGCGTGCTGATCGCCGGTTGCGCATTGCTGCTCGCGACCTCGTGGACGCTGTATCACAGCCTGCTGGACCACCCAAACTGGCTGTTCCCGCTGTACACCCTTACCGGCCTGTTCGTCGGCGTGGTCGGCGTGGTGCCCTACGTGATGGTCAAGGCCTTCCCACCGGTGGTGCGCTTCAGCGGCCTGTCGTTTTCCTACAACGTTGCCTACGCGGTGTTCGGTGGTCTGACGCCGTTGGTGGTGTCGCTGCTGATGAAAGAAAGCCCAATGGGCCCGGCGTACTACGTTGCCGTGATCTGCACGATGGGGATGCTGGTGGGTGCCTACCTGTGGAAACGCGGGCGCTGAACCTGGCAAGTCCCCTGTAGGAACCGGCTTACCGGCGATGGCGTCCCTTGATCAGTGCACAATTCAAGGGCCCATTGCCGGCAAGCCGGCTCCTGCAACGTTTACAGAGTGTTTCTAAAATTACCGCAATCCCTCGCCTCGCCCCCGCGTTTACTCAGCGTCCCCCCCGCATCCGCTTTCCTAGCCAATACTGGCCTTTCATCTAATTGTCATATTCCAGACATAGAGTGTTCACACGGCCTACCGATACTTGGCCCCGATCCAACTATCCCTATCTGCTAGGAGTAAGGCATGAAACTGAAGCGTTTGATGGCGGCAATGACTTTTGTCGCTGCTGGCGTTGCGACTGCCCACGCGGTGGCCGCTGGTGTTGACCCGGCAATTCCGGCCTATACCAAGACCACTGGTGTATCGGGCAACTTGTCCAGCGTCGGTTCCGATACCCTGGCCAACCTGATGACCCTGTGGGCCGAGAACTACAAAAAAGAATACCCGAACGTAAACATCCAGATTCAAGCCGCCGGTTCTTCCACCGCGCCGCCTGCACTCACCGAAGGCACCGCTAACCTGGGCCCGATGAGCCGCAAGATGAAGGACAACGAACTGCAGGCTTTCGAGAACAAATACGGCTACAAGCCGACGGCTATCCCGGTGGCCGTGGACGCCCTGGCTGTATTCGTACACAAGGACAACCCGATCAAGCACCTGACCATGGCTCAGGTCGATGCCGTGTTCTCGTCGACTCGCCTGTGCGGCGCCAAGGCTGACGCCAAGACCTGGGGTGACCTGGGTGTGACCGGTGACCTGGCCAACAAGCCAGTGCAACTGTTCGGTCGTAACTCGGTATCCGGCACCTACGGCTACTTCAAGGAAGAAGCGCTGTGCAAAGGTGACTTCAAGCCAAACGTCAACGAACAACCAGGCTCGGCTTCGGTCGTGCAGTCCATCAGCTCCTCGCTGAACGGCATCGGTTACTCGGGCATCGGCTACAAGACTGCCAGCGTGAAAACCGTGGCCCTGGCCAAGAAAGAAGGCGGCGAGTTCGTCGAAGACACCGAAGAAAACGCCCTGAACGGCAAGTACCCGCTGTCGCGTTTCCTCTACGTGTACATCAACAAGGCTCCGAACAAGCCTCTGGCCCCGCTGGAAGCCGAGTTCGTGAAACTGGTTCTGTCCAAACAGGGCCAGGAAGTTGTAGTCAAGGATGGCTACATCCCACTGCCAGCCAAAGTTGCCGCCAAGGCACTGGCTGACCTGGGTCTGAAAGAAGGCAAATAAGCCTGCACTACCTGGTGTAGATGCATGCTCTTGTGTGGGAGCGGGCTTGCCCGCGATGCAGGCGACGCGGTTTAAAATTGAAATCGTGTTGATGCCATCGCGGGCCAGCCCGCTCCCATGACAAGCCGATCTACACCCCTAATTTTTCGGTCCGCTGCCAGCCCTGCTACGCGGCGGATTTTTTGCGTCACTGCATTGTCATCTTTCTGTCATACAGGATCGCTAGGGTGTGCGCATGAATGATCTGGCCAATTCCACCATGACGACGACTTCTCCTCCCAAGCGCATTGATTTCAATACGCCTGAGCTGCAACGCAAGCGCCGCATCCGCGCGCTCAAGGACCGCCTGACCCGTTGGTACGTACTGGTCGGCGGCCTTGCCGTCCTCGGCGCTATCACGCTGATTTTCTTCTTCCTGGCCTACGTGGTCGCGCCGCTGTTCCAGGGTGCCAGCCTGACCAAGGACGAGGCCCTGAGCCCGGCCTGGATGCAGGATGCCGGCAAGCCGTTGCTGATCTCGCTGGAAGAGCAGAACCAGGTCGCCATGCGGGTTTCCGACAAGGGCCAGGCGTTGTTCTTCAGCGTTGATACCGGTGCTGAACTCAAGCGTGTCGACCTGGCCCTGCCGGCCGGCGCCAGCGTGGTGTCCATCGGTGAAGACCAGCCCGGCAGCCCGCTGGTAATCCTTGGCTTATCCAATGGCCAGTCCCTGGTGTTCCGTCACTCTTATAAAGTGTCGTACCCGGACGGCAAGAAGACCATTTCGCCCGAGATCGAATACCCCTACGGCGACACGCCAATGGTGCTCGACGAAGCCGGTCGGCCGCTGGAACATGTCGCCCTCAACGCCACTGACAGCTCGCTGATCGTTGCCGGTTCTGCCGGTTCGCACCTGAACGTGTTGTCGGTGAGCCGCGAAGAAAACATGATGACCGGCGAAGTGGTCAGCGAGCAGAAGCGCATCGACCTGCCGCAAATGACCGAGCCTGTTAAAGCGATCTTCGTCGATCCGCGCCAGCAATGGCTGTATGTGATCAACGGTCGCGCCCTGGCCGATGTGTTCAGCCTGCGGGACAACAGCCTCAACGGTCGATACAAATTATTGGAAGATGGCAACGCTGAAATCACCGCCAGCACCCAACTGGTGGGCGGTATCTCGCTGATCGTCGGCGACTCCAAGGGTGGCCTGGCCCAGTGGTTCATGGCCCGTGACCCGGATGGCGAGCAACACCTCAAGCAGATCCGGACTTTCCAGATGGGCACCACGCCTATCGTTGAAATCACCGCTGAAGAGCGTCGCAAAGGCTTCACCGCCCTGGATGCCTCCGGCAAGTTCGGGGTGTTCCACAGTACCGCGCACCGCACTTTGCTGGTGGACCCGGTGGTCGAAGGCCAGGGCATCTTTGGCATGTCGCCACGGGCCAACCGCGTGATCGTCGAAGCCGGCGGCAAGCTGCAGCCGTTGACCCTCGACAACCCGCACCCGGAAGTGTCCTGGAGCGCGTTGTGGAGCAAGGTCTGGTACGAAAACTACGACGAGCCTAAATACGTCTGGCAATCGACCGCCGCCAACAGCGATTTCGAACCGAAGATGAGCCTGGCGCCACTGACCTTCGGTACGCTCAAGGCCGCGTTCTACGCCATGCTGCTGGCTGCACCCCTGGCCATCGCCGCGGCGATCTACACCGCTTACTTCATGGCTCCGAGCCTGCGCCGCAAGGTCAAGCCGGTGATCGAGCTGATGGAAGCGATGCCGACGGTGATCCTCGGCTTCTTCGCCGGCCTGTTCCTGGCGCCGTATGTCGAAGGGCACCTGCCGGGGATTTTCAGCCTGCTGATGTTGTTGCCGATTGGCATCCTCGTCGCCGGCTTTGTTTTCAGCCGCCTGCCTGAGTCGATCCGCCTGCGGGTTCCCGATGGATGGGAAAGCGCGATCCTGATCCCGGTGATCCTGTTTGTGGGCTGGCTCTCGCTGTACATGAGCCCGTACCTGGAAACCTGGTTCTTCGGTGGTGACATGCGCATGTGGATCTCCCACGACCTGGGCATCACCTACGACCAGCGCAACGCCCTGGTAGTCGGCCTGGCCATGGGTTTTGCGGTGATCCCGAACATCTACTCCATCGCCGAAGACGCCGTGTTCAGCGTGCCGCGTGGCCTGACCCTGGGCTCCCTGGCGCTGGGCGCTACGCCTTGGCAGACCATGACCCGTGTGGTGTTGCTGACCGCAAGCCCGGGGATTTTCTCGGCGCTGATGATCGGCATGGGCCGTGCAGTGGGCGAAACCATGATCGTGCTGATGGCCACGGGTAACACCCCGGTCATGGAAATGAACCTGTTCGAAGGCCTGCGAACGCTCGCCGCCAACGTCGCGGTGGAAATGCCCGAGTCGGAAGTGGGCGGCAGTCACTACCGCGTGCTGTTCCTCTCGGCGCTGGTGCTGCTGCTGTTTACCTTCGTCATGAACACCCTCGCCGAGCTGATCCGTCAGCGTCTGCGCAAGAAATACTCGTCGCTTTAAGAAAGGTAGAAGTCTGTGAAACAGAACTCCCTGAATGGATGGTTCAAGAGCGGCGCCCCTGGCGTCTGGATCAGCGGTGGCGCGGTGGCCATCGCGGTCATCATGACCATTGGTTTGCTGGCTGTGATTGCCGTACGCGGCTTGGGTCACTTCTGGCCGGCCGACCTGATCCAGGCCAACTACAACGTGCCGGGCCAGGCCAACCACATCGTCATCGGCGAAGTGGTACAGAAAGAACAAGTGCCGCGCGAGCGCCTGAAAAGCGCTGGCCTGCCGGTGCCGGACGAAGGTCCGGAGTTCATGACCCGCGAGCTGATCAAGGTCGGCAACCGGGACTTGAACGGCAATGACTTCACCTGGATCGTCGGCGAGTGGCTGACCAACCAGACCACGCCTGTCGAGTTGATGGCCATCGAGCGTCGTGAGTGGGGCAACTTCTACGGCACCCTGGTCAACGTCAAGCAGGATGGCAAAGTCATCGCCGAAGGCGAGGCGGCGTGGCCCGAGCTGCAGGCGCGGGTTGAGCGGGTGAACAGGTTGGCTGCCGATCTCAAGACCCTTGAGAAGAGCGACATTGGTGCGATCAACGCCGGCCTGGAGCGAATCCGCCTGCACGGTCGCAAACTGGAACTCAGCGGCAAGCTCGATGCTGCCGCCCAGGCTGACATGGATGCCGACCGCGCCGAGCTGAATGCGCGTTACCAGGCCGTCGAGGCGCGCCTGACCGACCTGCACGCCCAGTTCAACCGCGACAGCCTCACGGCCCGTGATGCCAACGGCAAAGAGCTGGAAATCAACATCGGCCATGTGGTGCATGCCTACCAGCCGAACGCCATGGGCACCCTGACCAAGATGGGTTTCTATGTCAGCAAGGTCTGGGAATTCCTCAGCGATGACCCGCGGGAAGCCAACACCGAAGGCGGGATCTTCCCGGCGATCTTCGGCACCGTGATGATGACCCTGATCATGGCGATGATCGTGACTCCGTTCGGCGTGCTGGCGGCGGTCTATCTGCGTGAATACGCCAAGCAGAACACCTTGACCCGCATTATCCGTATCGCGGTGAACAACCTGGCGGGCGTCCCGGCGATTGTCTACGGCGTATTCGGCCTGGGCTTCTTTGTGTACGTGCTGGGTGGTTCGGTGGACCGCCTGTTCTTCCCCGAAGCCCTGCCGGCGCCGACCTTCGGTACGCCGGGCCTGTTGTGGGCCTCGTTGACCCTGGCGCTGCTGGCGGTGCCGGTGGTGATCGTGGCCACCGAAGAAGGCCTGGCGCGAATCCCGCGCACGGTGCGTGAAGGTTCCCTGGCACTGGGTGCGACCAAGGCCGAAACCCTGTGGAAAATCGTCCTGCCCATGGCCAGCCCGGCGATGATGACCGGCATGATCCTCGCGGTGGCCCGCGCTGCGGGTGAAGTAGCACCGCTGATGCTGGTGGGTGTGGTCAAGCTGGCGCCATCGCTGCCGCTGGACGGCAACTACCCGTACCTGCACCTGGACCAGAAGATCATGCACCTGGGCTTCCATATCTACGACGTCGGCTTCCAGAGCCCCAACGTCGAGGCCGCCCGTCCGCTGGTGTACGCCACCGCGTTCCTGCTGGTGCTGGTGATCGCCACCCTGAACCTGTCGGCGGTATGGATTCGTAACCACCTGCGCGAAAAGTACAAGGCACTGGATAGCTGACACGGTCCAATGTGGGAGCTGGCTTGCCTGCGATGCAGACGACGCGGTGTATCAGTAAGACCGCAGTGATGCCATCGCAGGCAAGCCAGCTCCCACAGACACAGAATTTGAGTAAGCCGCTCCGGCGGTTCAACGAAACGAATTGGTAGCACAGGGAGCATCCCATGCAACATGAAACCCATTCCCACGGCATCAACATGTCAGCCCTGGGTCGCGACAAGCAGAGCCTGAGCCTGGCCGAAGAAACCGTGGCCATCGAAGTCCCGGGCCTGAGCCTGTACTACGGTGAGAAGCAGGCCCTGTTCGACGTCAGCATGAACATCCCCAAGCAGCGCGTGACCGCCTTTATCGGCCCGTCGGGCTGCGGCAAGTCCACGCTGTTGCGCACCTTCAACCGCATGAACGACCTGGTGGACGGTTGCCGTGTGGAAGGCGCGATCAACCTCTACGGCAGCAACATCTACCGCAAGGGCGAAGACGTGGCCGAGCTGCGTCGCCGGGTGGGCATGGTGTTCCAGAAGCCTAACCCGTTCCCCAAGACTATCTACGAAAACGTGGTCTATGGCCTGCGGATCCAGGGCATCAACAAGAAGCGCATCCTTGACGAAGCGGTGGAGTGGGCCCTCAAGGGCGCGGCGCTGTGGGACGAGGTCAAGGACCGCCTGCACGAATCGGCCCTCGGCCTGTCCGGCGGCCAGCAGCAGCGTCTGGTGATTGCCCGGACCATCGCCGTGGAGCCGGAAGTGCTGCTGCTCGACGAACCGTGCTCGGCACTCGACCCGATCTCGACGCTGAAAGTCGAAGAGCTGATCTACGAGCTCAAGTCCAAGTTCACCATCGTCATCGTGACCCACAACATGCAACAGGCGGCGCGGGTTTCCGACTACACCGCGTTCATGTACATGGGCAAACTGGTGGAGTTCGGCGATACCGATACCCTGTTCACCAATCCGGCGAAGAAGCAGACCGAAGACTACATCACCGGTCGCTACGGCTAGGAAGCTGTGGTTTTTATTGCACTGACGCTGCGGTTCTCCGCACCTTACCGGACGCTCCAAGGACGCCAACATGATTAGCAAAGAAGGCCTTACCCACCACATCTCCGCGCAGTTCAACGCCGAGCTTGAGGAAGTGCGCAGCCACCTCCTGGCCATGGGCGGGCTGGTGGAGAAGCAAGTCAACGACGCGGTGACCGCGCTGATCGAGGCCGACTCGGGCCTGGCCCAGCAAGTGCGCGAGATCGACGACCAGATCAACCAGATGGAGCGCAACATCGACGAGGAATGCCTGCGCATCCTCGCTCGTCGCCAGCCGGCGGCCTCCGACCTGCGGTTGATCATCAGCATTTCCAAGTCGGTGATCGATCTGGAGCGCATCGGCGATGAAGCCACCAAGATCGCCCGTCGCGCCATCCAGTTGTGCGAAGAAGGCGAAGCGCCGCGCGGTTACGTCGAAGTGCGTCACATCGGCGACCAGGTGCGCAACATGGTGCGCGATGCGCTGGATGCGTTTGCCCGCTTTGACGCCGACCTGGCGTTGTCCGTGGCCCAGTACGACAAGATCATCGACCGCGAGTACAAGACCGCCCTGCGTGAGCTGGCGACCTACATGATGGAAGATCCGCGCTCCATCTCGCGGGTATTGAGCATCATCTGGGTGCTGCGCTCCCTGGAGCGGATCGGCGACCACGCGCGCAATATCTCGGAATTGGTCATTTACCTGGTACGCGGCACCGACGTACGGCACATGGGCCTCAAGCGCATGAAAGCCGAAGTTGAAGGCACGGCCGATCAAATCCCTAATGTTCCGGCCGAATCTGACGATAAGTAAGATTGCCCGAGAAATAAACGCCCGGCCTCTGGTCGGGCGTTTGCGTTTGTGGCGTATGAGTTTTGCGCTGCGGGCAGCCATAAAGTCCCGGCGTGACTGACGAGTTTTTGGCAAAATGCCATCAGTTAAGCGTTTTGCTTGCCGGGGTTTTGAGAGGATGAAGGGTCGATGAGTAAAGTCAGTGTATTGGTGGTGGATGACGCCTCGTTTATTCGCGACCTGGTGAAGAAGTGCCTGCGTAACTACTTCCCCGGTATCAAGATTGAAGATGCGGTGAACGGCAAAAAGGCCCAGGCCATCCTGATGCGCGAAACCTTCGACATGGTGCTGTGCGACTGGGAAATGCCGGAAATGTCTGGCCTGGAACTGTTGACCTGGTGCCGTGAGCAGCCACAGCTCAAGTCCATGCCGTTTGTCATGGTCACCAGCCGTGGCGACAAGGAAAACGTGGTCCAGGCCATCCAGGCCGGCGTCTCCGGCTATGTCAGCAAGCCGTTCACCAACGAACAGTTGCTGAACAAGGTCAAGCAGGCCCTGAATAAGATCGGTCGCCTCGACGCCTTGCTGGCCAGTGCGCCGACCAAGATGAACTCGGCTTTCGGCAACGACTCCCTCAGCGCCCTGACCGGTGGCAAGCCCGAAGCGGTCAAGCCCGCCCCGGTGGCCGCGCCGAGCAAAGGCCTGCTCAACAGCCCGCCCGTTCAGTCCACCGCCGCCCCCTCGGCCGCCAGCGGTCGCGGCCAGGGCCAATTGCGTCTGTCCAGCGGCACCCAGCAATGTGTGATCAAGGGCCTGAGCATCAAGGAGGCGCTGCTGGTGGTGCGCCGTGGCGACGTCCTGCCGCAAGTGCTGGAAAGTGCTGTGCTTGATCTTGAACAAGGCGAGAACGCCGAAACTGCCCGCCTCAACGGCTACCTGCACGCCATCGTCGCCTACGAACCACGCCCCGACAGCGACTGGCTGCAACTGACCTTCCGCTTTATCGACCAGGACGCGCAGAAGCTGGACTACATCTCCCGGCTGATTGCCCGGGGCACCGCGCAGAAGCATTTTGTGCCGGGTGCCTGAACCAACCCCCTGATCCCTGTAGATGCTGGCTTGCCAGCGATGGCGTGGCGCGGTGACAGATAAACCGCCATCGCCGGCAAGCCGGCTCCTACAGGGGCGTCGGTCTACACAACAGTGTCATGAACCCTTGCTAGCCTGCCGTTCAGTCATACCCGGCAGGTTTATCCGATGCTTGTGCGTTTTATGTTGTTTTGTGGCCTGTGCGCGGTCGCTTCATCGACCCTGGCCATGACCCTCTATCGTTCCACCGATGCCCGTGGCGTGGTGTTTTTCAGCGAGCAGAAGACCCCCGGCGCCCAGGCGTTTGTGTTCCAGGAACGGCGGGTGGTACCGGTGAAGCGCCAGGTGCTTGATCCCCAGCCGCGGCGCAACTTGCGGCCGGCGCAGTTCCAGCGCTACCCCTTGCCCTGGCGTGGCGGGCCTTTCCGCCTGACCCAGGGGCCTGGCGGCACATTCAGTCATTCTGACGTCAAGAGTCGCTACGCCATGGATATCGCCATGCCCGAGGGCACGCCGATCATCGCTGCGCGGAGTGGCTTGGTGGTGAAGACCGAGAACAACCAATCCGGGCGCGGCAGTGACCCGTCGGGCAACTTCGTGCGGGTGTTGCACGATGACGGCACCCAGGGCGTGTATCTGCACCTCAAGCGGGGGTCGCTCAGCGTCAGGGATGGGCAGCACGTGGGGGTGGGCAGCCCGCTGGGGCAGTCGGGCAATACCGGCAACAGCAGCGGGCCACACCTGCATTTTGTGGTGCAGCGCGATACGGGGGCGGGGTGGGTGTCGATTCCGTATGAGTTCACGCAGCCGGTACAGGCCCTGCCCAACTTTGCGTCGGGCACGCGGTAAGGCTTTTGTAGGAGCGAGCTTGCTCGCGAAAAACCTGAGGGCGCTGCCGGGTGTCAGGATCCCAGCGTTATCGTTAACGTCCTTCGCGAGCAAGCTCGCTCCTACAGGGGGTGTGCTCTAGTCGAGCATCAGGACCTTGGCCAGCACGATTTTCGGGCCTTTCATCTTCTTGATGATGATCCGCAGGCCTTCCACTTCCAGCACTTCTTCCTCTTCCGGCACTCGGTTGAGGGTGTCGTAGATCAAGCCAGCGAGGGTTTCGGCCTCGATGTGGTCCAGGTCGATGCCCAGCAGGCGCTCGATCTTGAACAGCGGCGTGTCACCACGCACCAGCAGTTTGCCCGGCTGGTAGGCGAGGATGCCGCGCTCGGCCTTGCGGTGTTCGTCCTGGATATCGCCCACCAGCACTTCCAGCACGTCTTCCATGGTCAGGTAGCCGATGATGTTGCCGTCGGCTTCCTCTACCAGGGCAAAGTGCGCGCCGCCCTTGCGGAACTGTTCGAGCAATTGCGACAGCGGCATGTGCCGCGACACGCGCTCCAGCGGGCGGGTCAGCTCGGCCAGGTTGAACGACTCGGGAATATGATCCAGGGCCGCCAGTTCCAGCAGCAGATCCTTGATGTGCAGCAGGCCGACAAATTCACCACGCACCGGGTCGTACACCGGGTAGCGACTGAATTTGTGGCGGCGGAACAGCGCGAGGATTTCCTTGAGCGGCGCGTTGAAGTCCAGGGTCACCAGGTCTTCCCGCGAGTTGGCCCAGTCCACTACTTCCAGCTCGCCCATTTCCACGGCCGAGGCCAGCACGCGCATGCCTTGGTCGCTTGGGTCCTGGCCACGGCTGGAGTGCAGGATCAGCTTGAGTTCTTCGCGGCTGTAATGGTGCTCGTGATGGGGGCCGGGCTCGCCCTGGCCGGCGATGCGCAGGATCGCGTTGGCGCTGGCGTTGAGCAGGTAGATTGCCGGGTACATCGCCCAGTAGAACAGGTACAACGGCACCGCCGTCCACAGCGACAGCAGCTCGGGCTTGCGAATGGCCCAGGACTTGGGCGCCAGCTCACCGACCACGATGTGCAGGTAGGAAATCACGAAGAAGGCGGCGAAGAACGACACGCCCTTGATGACTTCAGGCGACTCGACGCCCATGGCCCCCAGCAACGGCTCCAGGATGTGCGCAAAAGCCGGCTCACCGACCCAGCCCAAGCCCAGGGAGGCGAGGGTGATACCCAACTGACAGGCCGACAGATACGCGTCGAGCTGGCTGTGTACGGTGCGCAGGATCTGCCCGCGCCAGCCGTTGGTGTGGGCGATGGCCTCGACCCGGGTGGAGCGCAGTTTGACCATGGCAAATTCCGCCGCAACGAAGAAACCGTTGAGCAGTACCAGGATCAGTGCAAAAAGAATCATGCCGAAATCGGCGAAGAGTGTCGCGAGGGTGATACCAGGGGAAGGGTCCATGATGGGGTTTTGCGGGTTCCGTGTATTCAAAAAGGGGTGATGGCTGTGCCTCAAGGGCGGGCACAAGTCAGGCAATGTAGCGGCTGAAGGGGCGCTTGCCTAGTGGCGGCTGCCGGGCGGATCAGTGAATGCCTGCTGCATTGGGCTTATGTGGGAGCTGGCTTGCCTGCGATGCAGGCGCCTAAGTCTTACAGATGCACCGAGGTGATGCTATCGCAGGCAAGCCAGCTCCTACAGGAGGGTGGGGGTTATTTTCAGATTAATCCTTCGTCGCGATTGCTTGCGAACGACTGACCTGCGTCGGCGCAAAGTGGCAGGTAAAGGTGCTGCCGTGGCCCAGGACGCTGCTGATTTCCAGGCGGGCCCGATGGCGCAACAGCACGTGCTTGACGATCGCCAAGCCCAGCCCCGTACCGCCGGTGTTGGAGTTGCGGCTGGAGTCGACGCGGTAGAAACGCTCGGTCAGGCGTGGCAGGTGTTTGCTGTCGATACCAATCCCCGAATCCTGCACGCTCAGGTGCGCCCCCTGCTGATCGGCCCACCATCGGATGCGGATCGTGCCTTTGTCCTGGGTGTACTTCACAGCGTTGAACACCAGGTTGGAAAAAGCACTGCGCAATTCGCCCTCGCTGCCCTTGAGCAGCACCGACGGGTCGGCTTCCAGGGTAATGATCTGGCCGCGCTCGCCGGACAGGGCCTGGGCATCGTTTTTGATGGTCTGCAGCAGGCTCTGTACGGCCACCGGGTGGTTGTCCGAGGGGTAGTCGGTGGCTTCCAGCTTGGCCAGCAGCAGCAGGTCGTTGAGCAGGGTCTGCATGCGTGAGCCCTGTTGCTGCATCTGCTGCAAGGCACGGTTCCAGCGCGGGTTGACGCCTTCGACGTTGTCCAGCAGCGTCTCCAGGTAGCCACAGATCACCGTCAGCGGCGTACGCAATTCGTGGGAGACGTTGGCGACGAAATCCTTGCGCATCTGTTCCAACTGATGGATGCGGGTGACGTCGCGCACCAGCATCAAGTGTTCATTGTTGCCATAGCGCGTGAGGTACAGCTGGATGCGCACCCGGTCGTTGGTGGGCGACGGGATTTCCAGGGCTTCCTCGTAGTTATCCTGCTCGAAGTATTCCTTGAAACGCGGATGGCGTACCAGGTTGGTCACCGGCTGGCCGCTGTCCTGGGGCGTCTTGAGGCCCAGCAGGGTCTCGGCGGCGCGGTTCCACCATTCCAGGTTGCCGTCGCTGTCGAGCATGATCACCGCGTCCTTGAGCGCGGCCGTCGACTCCTGGACCCGGTCGATCACCGCTTGCAGGCGGCCCCGCACCCGCTGGTCGCGGCGTTGCAGGTGATAGATGCTGTCGAACACCTCGCCCCACAGGCCGTAGCCGTCGGGTGGTGCTTCGTCGGGTTTGTGCTGGCGCAGCCACTCGTGCAGGCGCAGCAATTGCTTGAGGGTCCAGCCCAGGTAGAGGCCCAGGCCGATGGCCAGGCTCCAGCCGTAGTAGCCGCTGATCAGGCCGATCAACAGGCAGCCGGTGACCAGCAGGAGCATGTGGCGGATCAGGGTGCCATGCCAGTTTTGGTTCACTTGAACATGCGTCCTTGTCGGCTGTTAAGTCTGGGAAGGGCTGGCTCAGCCTTTGGTGGAAAACCGATAGCCGGTACCGCGCACGGTTTGTACCAGATTCTCGTAGGCATCGCCCAAGGCTTTGCGCAGGCGGCGGATATGCACGTCCACGGTGCGCTCCTCGACATACACATTGCCGCCCCACACCTGGTCCAGCAATTGCCCACGGGTATAGGCGCGTTCCTGGTGGGTCATGAAGAACTGCAACAGGCGGTATTCGGTGGGGCCCATTTCGGCAGGCTTGCCGTCGATGGTCACGCGGTGGCTGATCGGGTCCAGCAGCAGGCCGCCGACTTCAATCGGCGCCTCGCCATCGGTCGGGCCGGCGCGGCGCAGCACGGCCTTCAGACGTGCGACCAGTTCCCGTGGGGAAAACGGCTTGGTGATGTAGTCATCGGCGCCGACTTCCAGGCCCTGGATCTTGTTGTCCTCTTCGCCCTTGGCGGTGAGCATGATGATCGGGATATCCCCGGTCAGCTCATCGCGCTTGAGGCGCCGGGCCAGCTCGATGCCAGAGGTGCCGGGCAGCATCCAGTCCAGCAGGATCAGGTCCGGCTTGCGGTCGACGATAATGGCGTGGGCCTGCTGGGAGTTCTCTGCCTCCAGGCAGTCATAGCCGGCCATTTCCAACGCAACGGCGATCATTTCGCGAATGGGCGCTTCGTCGTCAACGATCAGAATGCTCCTGCCAACCATGCTAAGTCCTCTTGTCATTTAACTGTCTTGCGCCGCATTAGATAACGGAATTATTGCAGTCGTGTGACAGTATTTTACTGGCCTGCGCAATCGGCCTAGTCCTGAACTACGCTTTGAGTCCGAATCCTGACAACCGCAAAAGGAAGGTTCTGATGACTCAAGGTATTTTTTCTTGGAAAGCCCTGCTGGTCACGGCGGCGTTGACGCTGCCGACACTGGCTGTCGCGGCGGACCCAGCCATGACTAAAGACGGGATGTTGGTGGACCACAAGGGCATGGCGCTCTATACCTTTGCCAAGGATGCCGACGGCAAGTCCAACTGCAACGACAAGTGCGCCACCAACTGGCCGCCGTTGAAGGCCGAGTCCACCGATAAACCGATGGGCAAGTGGACCGTCATCACCCGTGACGACAACACCAGCCAATGGGCCTATGACGGCAAGCCGCTGTATACCTTCATCGCCGACAAGAAGGCCGGCGATGCGACCGGCGACGGCAAAATGGACGGCGCCTGGAAGGTCGCCAAGCCCTGAACTCCCCTGTAGGAGCCGGCTTGCCGGCGATGGCGGCCCTGAAATCACCGCAGGGCTGCTGGCCTCAACGCCGGCAAGCCGGCTCCTACAAGCTACAGGGCATTATCGGAAGGCGTAGTCGGCCACAATCCCGAGAAAAATCGCCAACCCTGCCCAATGGTTGTGCAAAAACGCCTTGAAGCACTTCAACCGGTCCCGATCCCGGGTGTACCAGAACTCCCAGGCAAAACACCCCGCCGCCGCCACCAGCCCCAGGTGGAACCAGCCGCCCAGTTCGAAGCGTGAGCCCGCCAGTAGCAGGCAAAGCAGCGCCAGCCCCTGCAAGGTAAGGATGATGATCCGGTCGGCATCGCCAAACAGGATCGCGGTGGATTTGACGCCGATTTTCAGATCGTCATCGCGGTCGGTCATGGCGTAGTAGGTGTCGTAGGCCACGGTCCACAGCAGGTTGGCGATATACAGCAGCCACGCAATGGCCGGCAGGCTGCCGGTCTCGGCGGTAAACGCCATGGGCATGCCCCAGGAAAACGCCGCGCCGAGCACCACTTGCGGGTAATAGGTGTAGCGCTTCATGAAGGGGTAGCTGACGGCCAGGGCCAGGCCGCCCAGGGACAGCCAGATGGTGGCGGCATTGGTCAGCAGCACCAGCAAAAAGCTGATGGCCATCAGCACCGCAAAGAACACCAGGGCCTCTTTGGAGCTGATCTTGCCGCTGGCCAACGGGCGTTGCGCGGTGCGCTTCACATGGCCGTCGACCTTGCGGTCAGCCCAGTCATTGATCACGCAGCCCGCCGCCCGGGTCAGGGTCACGCCCAACACAAAAATCACGATATTGCTCAACGATGGCGAGCCCTTGCCGGCAATCCACAGTGCCCACAGGGTGGGCCACAGCAGCAGATAGATGCCGATGGGCTTGTCCATCCGCGTCAGTTGCACAAAGTCCCAGGCCCGTGGGTTCAAGCGGTTCAGGGATTGGAGCAGGCGCTGGTACATCAGCAATCCTCCGCAGATTGCTGCACGGCTTGCCACAGGCTCGGCAGGAACACTTCCGCCACCAACACGCTCAACGCGCCGCGATCAAAGCGCGAGCGCCGCGCCCACAAGCCATTGGCCTGATCGGCCTGCGGCAGCCAGGCGCGTGGGTAGTGGCAGACCTCGATGGCCTGGCGGGTGAAGGCCTGGTCACAAAACAGCAACTCGCCCAGGGAACGACTGCCCAACTCATCCATATGCAAGCCATCGCCCTGCAAGGCACTGCGCGCCGCCACGCTGCGGGCGAACACCCAGGCCTGGCCGTGACCGCGCAAATACACCTCGCGTACCCAGCCAATACTGGCCGCTGGCAGGTCGAGGGCGGCGCATTCGTCGTCTCGCAGGGGCTGCCAGCCTTCGTACAGCGGCGTAACACTGAAACCATCGTTGGACAGGTGCGTCAGGCGGCGCGTCAGCGAGCCTTCATCGAACAGCCAGTCAAGGGCAGGGGGGGCGGGCAGAGGGCGCAGAAGGCTCTGGTTCAGCCATTGGCAGGCATCGGGAACGGCAATCGAATGCGGCACGGGGAGTCATTATTGGCAGTTAATGAGGCGCCGAGCTTACCATGGCAGCCTGGATTGTTGCCGGCGTGTGCCGGGACATTGGGTCGAACATGCTTGCATCTGGGCGCCCCGATCAGTACAAAACGCCCTGAGCCGCACGGCAATGCTGGATCTATCGACCGTCGGCCAGTAAGCCTGGACCCTGAGGAAGCAAGTAATGAAGAAGTGGCAATGTGTAGTCTGTGGCCTGATCTATGACGAGAAGGACGGTTGGCCGGATGACGGGATCGCCCCAGGTACCCTGTGGCAGGACGTCCCGGAAGACTGGCTGTGCCCGGACTGCGGCGTCGGCAAAATGGATTTTGAAATGATCGAAATCGGTTGATTCGCTGAATTTAAGAAATGCACTACAAGGAGAATGGAATGAGCGCACCTGTCGTGATCATCGGTACGGGCTTGGCCGGTTACAACCTGGCTCGGGAGTTTCGCAAGCTCGACAGCGAAACCCCGCTGTTGCTGATCACCGCGGATGATGGGCGTTCCTACTCCAAGCCCATGCTCTCCACCGGTTTTGGCAAAAACAAGGATGCCGATGGCCTGAGCATGGCGACCCCTGGCGCCATGGCCGAGCAACTCAAGGCCGAGGTGCGCACCCATACCCGAATCAGTGGGATCGACCCTGGGCATAAGCGCCTGTGGATCGGCGAGGAGGCGGTGGCCTACCGCGACCTGATCCTGGCCTGGGGTGCCCAGACTGTGCAGGTGCCCGTCGAGGGCGATGCCGCTGAATTGATTTTCCCGATCAACGACCTGGAAGACTACGCGCGCTTTCGCCACGCCGCTGTCGGCAAGCGCCGGGTGTTGCTATTGGGTGCGGGCCTGATCGGCTGTGAATTTGCCAACGACCTGATCCTGGGTGGCTACACCATCGACCTGGTGGCACCGTGCGAGCAAGTCATGCCGACCCTGCTGCACCCGGCGGCGGCTGCAGCGGTGCAGGCCGGGTTGGAAGGCCTGGGCGCACGCTTCCACCTGGGCCCGGTGCTTAACCGCCTGCAACGCACGGCTGACGGCCTGGAGGCCCACCTGTCCGATGGCACGGTGATTGATTGCGACCTTGTGGTTTCCGCCATCGGCCTGCGCCCCCGGGTGGACCTGGCGGCTGCGGCCGGCCTGCAAATCAGCCGTGGGATCATGGTCGACCGCCACCTCAAGACCTCCCACGCCAATATCTACGCCCTGGGCGACTGCGCCGAGGTCGATGGCCTGAACCTGTTGTACGTCATGCCCCTGATGAGCTGCGCCCGCGCCCTGGCCCAGACCCTGGCGGGCAACGCCACGGCGGTCAACTACGGGCCGATGCCGGTCACGGTGAAAACCCCGGCGTGCCCACTGGTGGTCTCACCACCGCCACGGGGCACTGAAGGCGTGTGGAGTGTCGAAGGGCAGGGCGGCGACATCAAGGCCTTGTGCCGCGATGCCAGCGGTCGCCTGCTGGGCTATGCGCTTACCGGTACGGCAGTCATGGAAAAACTGGCCCTGAATAAGGAACTTCCGCCTCTGCTGGCGTAAATGCTGGTCGTTCTGTCGGAATAAGCACCTTTTTCCCCCTAGAAAGGTCGCCGCGAGACTGGCGCAGGCACCAATGGCATGCCATCCTCACTCCCGTCTGCCGCAGAGTAGAGCCTGCGGCGCCTTGGCGCTGCTCCAGCAGAGAGCAGCACGGACATAACAACAAAAAACCGTCAAAGAGGCTTCACCTATGCGTAAACCAGAACTCGCAGCCGCCATTGCAGAAAAAGCAGACCTGACCAAAGAACAGGCCAACCGCGTCCTCAACGCCGTTCTTGAAGAAATCACTGGCGCCTTGCACCGCAAGGACAGCGTCACCCTGGTTGGTTTCGGCACCTTCCTGCAGCGCCACCGTGGCGCCCGCACCGGCAAAAACCCGCAAACCGGCGAGCCGGTGAAAATCAAGGCGAGCAACACCGTAGCGTTCAAACCGGGCAAGTCGCTTAAAGACAGCGTCAACCCGTAAGCGCGGCACCGCCTCGAAGGGAGGCGTAGAGGTATGAAAAATGGGCACGCCGACTGGGTCGGGTGCCCATTTTTGTTGGGGCGCGTTCTTGGGCCACGACGGTTGTGTGGGTGGCGCTTGGAGTGACCGACTGGGCACCGATGCCTTGCCCTGACGTTTAAGCCAAGTTGTTGCTATAAGCGGTAAACGCCAGCCGATCTCCGGCTAACGCGGGAGATCGGTGGCGTTCCGCGCGCAAATCGTTAAACTGCTGCGGCCACCCAATAATTACACTGAGGCCGTGTGCATGAAATTTCGTTTTCTCCTGTGGGTGCTGGGCCTGATGATGGCCAAAGCCAGCCGCAACAACCCCGCGTTCCAGCAGCAGTTGGGTGACAAAGACCTGGCATTCCAGCTGCAGACCCTCGACGGCAAGGTCGCCCGCCACTTCATCGTCAAAGACCAGCGCATCACCAGCCGCTCGGGCGTACACCCGGAGCCTGCGTTCGCCATCGCCTTCAAAGACGCCGCCTATGGCTTCGCCACGATGCAGGCGAAGAACAAGCAACTGGCGTTTATGACGGGGATTCAGGACAAGTCGATCCAGATCAAGGGCAACCCGGCCCTGGTGATGTGGTTCCAGGGCTTGACCAAGTATTTGAAGCCGAAGAAAAAGAAGGCCTGAAAGACCGAGTTGCATTCATCGCAGGCAAGCCAGCTCCCACTTTTGACCGAGTTCCAACGCTGGAATGCACTCAAAATGTGGGAGCTGGCTTGCCTGCGATAGCGGTACAACAGGCACCAGCTTTACCCCTGGCTGAACTGCGACGCCAGTTCGCGCAATAACACCTCAGCATCGAGCACCTTGCTCACCACGTCCTCAGCCTTGTCGCGGCTCAGACCCAGGCGCTCCAGCAGCTCGTCCGGAATCTCGGCCTCAGGCCCGGAACCAATCCCCCGCCCGCGCAGCAAACGCACCGCCAGGCATACCAGGTTCGGGTATTCGGCGTATTGGCCGTCGTAGCTCGGGTCGTGCTGGAAGCGCAGGGCCGTGGACAGCTCTTGCGGCATATCCCAGTAACGCATCAGCCAGGCGCCGATCTGTTCGCGGCTGATGCCCAGCAAGTGCTGCTCGATATAGCTGTGGCACAGGTGCGGGTTGACCTCCAGGTGCCGGCAGATCAGTGAGAAGTGCGGTGGGAAGACGTGGGCCAGTAACAGGTAACCAAAGTTGTGCAGCAGGCCCGCCAGGTAGGTCAGGCCGGCCTCCGGACGCTGGGCGCGGGGCATGGCGCGGGTCAGGCCTTCGATCACCGCAGCGGTGTAGATCGACTGGTGCCAGTAGGGCGTGGCCTGTTGCGGATGGTCCTTGGGCAGGCTCAGGGTCTTGCCCAGCGCCAGGCCCAGGGCCAGGTTGATCACCAGGTCGAAGCCCAGCACGCGCACAATCGCATCCTCTACCGAACGGATCTTGCCCGGCGAGGCGTAGTACGGCGATGCCGCCCAGCTCACCACTTGCGCGGCCAGGGCCGGGTCGGTCTCGACCACGCCGGTGATGTCGTCGATGGTCGCGTTCGGGTCAACCCGCAGCTTGATGATCTTCTGCGCGGTGTCGGCCAGCGGCGGAATCTCGATGGTGGCTTCCAGCCTTTGCTGGATGCGGCGGGCGGTAAACGCCTGCATGGCCTGGGAGATTTCGTCGCGGTCATCGTTAGGGCGATCGAAGTTGGGCCGGATGCTGCTCAAGGGCTCGCCGAAGTTGGCGGCGCTGGCTTTGCTCAGCATGCGCTTGAAGTCATCGCTGGCGATTTCCAGCAGCACCGTGGCTTCGCCCGAGTGCACCAGCAGGGTCGGCTCGCGCAGCAGGCATTCTTCATACAGGCATGGCGAGCTGGTCAACGGCGGCAGGCCGGGCAGCAGGCTCAGGCTGTGTTTGCCGAGCATGCGCTCCAGGCGCTCCGGTGCGACGGCGGTGAGGTTGCGCCCGGTCAGTTCGGTAAGGCGATTGAGATCCAGCAACTGGCTCTGGGGGAACAGCACCATCAGGGCGCCCACCGCGTCATCGAGCAGTACCGCTTGAACCTTTCGGGCCGGGTTAAGGCCGGGGTGTTCGGTGACTTCCGTGTAGCTGATGGCGAGTTTCGCGAGCAGGTCCCGAATGACCGAGGGTGCGGTCGGCGGGGCTGTGGCGTGGGCAACTTCTGACATGGCCGGATCCAATTTCCTACATTTGCTTGGAGTATAACCAGCTTGGTTCGGCGGGGGGGTGTCTAACTGCGGTTTGTGATGGTGTCGGCTATCGGCGGTCTGTCAGACCTGGCCGTATTGCTGGCCGTGGCGCAGCCAGCGATCCAGCAGCGGGCTGACGTGGTGCGGCCAGCGTTCCAGCAGGGCCTGGGCGGCGTCGCGCACGGCGGGCAGCAGGTCGGCGTCGCGCATCAGGTCGGCCACTTTAAATTGCAGCAGGCCGGTCTGGCGGGTGCCGAGCATTTCGCCGGGGCCGCGCAGTTCCAGGTCTTTTTCGGCGATCACGAAGCCGTCGTTGGTCTCGCGCATGATCCCCAGGCGCTGGCGGCCAATCTGCGACAGCGGCGGATGGTAGAGCAGCACACAGTGGCTGGCGGCACTGCCCCGGCCGACACGACCGCGCAGCTGGTGCAGTTGCGCCAGGCCCAGGCGCTCGGGGTTTTCGATGATCATCAGGCTGGCGTTGGGCACATCCACGCCGACTTCGATGACTGTGGTGGCGACCAGCAATTGCAGGTTGCCGGCCTTGAACTCGGCCATCACTGCGGCTTTTTCCGCAGGCTTCATGCGCCCGTGGATCAGCCCGACCTTGAGCTCGCCCAGGGCGCTGGTGAGGTCTTCGTAGGTGGTTTCGGCCGCCTGGCAGGTCAGTTCTTCGGACTCTTCGATCAGCGTGCATACCCAATACGCCTGGCGCCCCTCGGCGCAGGCGCCGCGCACGCGCTCGATGACTTCGACGCGGCGGGTGTCGGTGACCAATACGGTGTTGACCGGGGTGCGGCCGGGCGGCAGCTCGTCGAGGATCGAGGTGTCGAGGTCGGCGTAGGCACTCATGGCCAACGTGCGTGGGATCGGGGTGGCCGTCATGATCAACTGGTGCGGGTTCATCCGCCCGCCCACGCCCTTTTCGCGCAGGGCCAGGCGTTGCTGCACGCCAAAGCGGTGCTGTTCGTCGATGATCACCAGGGCCAGGTTCTTGAATTTCACTTCGTCCTGGAACAGCGCGTGGGTACCCACCACCATCGGTGCGCCGGCGGCGATCTGTTCCAGGGCGGCCGTGCGGTTCTTGCCCTTGAGCTTGCCCGCCAACCACGCCACTTCCAGGCCCAGGGGTTCGAGCCAGCGCTTGAAGGTGATGAAGTGCTGCTCGGCGAGGATCTCGGTCGGTGCCATCAACGCCACCTGGTAGCCGGCCTCCAGGGCCTGCAGCGCGGCCAGGGCCGCGACCACGGTCTTGCCGGCGCCAAC
Source organism: Pseudomonas sp. WS 5010 (assembly GCF_012985565.1). Taxonomy (NCBI): domain Bacteria; kingdom Pseudomonadati; phylum Pseudomonadota; class Gammaproteobacteria; order Pseudomonadales; family Pseudomonadaceae; genus Pseudomonas; species Pseudomonas sp. WS 5010. The sequence continues at coordinate 258,730 of NZ_JAAQWQ010000004.1, forward strand.
ATCGCCCTGGATCAGGCGCAGCATGGGTTCTTTCTGGCTCAGGTCGTAGGCGATTTCATTGCCTACGCGTTGCTGCGCGCCAGTCGGTGCAAAACCCAGGTTGGCCAGGTATTGCGCGGGCAGGCGCGTGGCTTTGGGCATCGCTGGCGCACGCAGGGAGCGCATGCTTTCGCGCAGGCGCTGCTGGGACAGTTGGTGGGTCAGCAACTCTTCAAAGGCCAGGCGATGCTGGGCCCAGTGATGACCCAGGGCCAGCTCATCGACATCGGCATCGGCCGGTGGATGGTGCAGATAGCGAATCGCATCCGCCAGGGGCGCCAACTGGTAGTCACGGGCCAGCTCCTGCGGGAGCCAATCGGGCAGGCTTTGCGGGCCGAGCAGGGTCAGGGTCTGCATGCACAGCTGGCGCAGGCGCTGTTGCGTCAGGCCCTCGGTGAGCGGGTAGATGGGAGTGAGGGTGGTGTCTACCGGCGGCGGTTCGTCGCCGGTAATGGCGCGGTATTCCGGATGGTAGATTTCCAGGCCCGAGGCGCCCGGGCGCGCTTCACCGTAGCAACGCACGCGAGTGCCGCGCTTGAGGCCTTCCTTTTGCGCGTTGCTGAAATGGTAGAAGCGCAGGCTTAGGCCACCGGTGCCGTCCTGCAGGCGCACCACCAGGCTGCGGCGCTTGCCCATCACTACATCGGCACCGCTGACGGTGCCTTCGACCACCGCGTCCTGCCCGGGGCGCAGATGGCCGATGGGCACTACGCGGGTGCGGTCCTGATAGCGCAGGGGCAGGTGAAAGAGCACGTCCTGGAGGTTTTCCAGGCCGACCTTGGCCAGCTTCTCGGCCATGGCTTCACCGACACCCTTGAGTGCCGTCACCGACACCTGCGACAGCTCAGTCATACAAGGCTTAGCTCGCAGCGGGCGGCTTGGCCACCGAGCACAGGCGGATCGAGTCGGCGAGGATATCAATCGCTTTCGGGCGCGGGAAACTGGCCCGCCAGGCAATCGCCACGGTGCGGAACGGCACGGGTGGGGTGAGCGGACGCACTTCGATCACGCCGGCTGCATAGTGATGGCTGTCCACGGCCGACAGTGGCAGGATCGAGATGCCCAGGCCAGACGCCACCATATGGCGGATGGTCTCCAGAGAGCTGGATTCCACCGTGGTGTGCTTGGCGCCGTCGTTGCCCTTGGTCAGGGTCGGGCAGGCTTCCAGCACTTGGTCGCGGAAGCAATGGCCTTCACCGAGCAGCAGCAGGCTCTTGTCGTTGAGCAGGCCGGCGTCGATCGTGTCTTTTTGCGTCCACGGGTGGGAGGCGGGCATCAGCACGTAGAACGGCTCGTCATAGAGTGGCAACGTCAGCACGTCGGCTTCGTTGAACGGCAGGGCGATGATGATCGCGTCCAACTCACCGTTGCGCAGTTTGTCGCGCAGTACGTGGGTGAAGTTTTCCTCGATATACAGCGGCATCTGCGGCGCAACGCGATGCAGTTGCGGGATCAGGTGTGGGAACAGGTACGGGCCGACGGTGTAGATCGCGCCGACTTTCAGCGGGGCAGTCAGCTGGTTCTTGCCGGCCTGGGCCAGCTCACGAATGCTCTGGGCCTGCTCCAGTACCTTCTGGGCCTGGGCCACAATGCCTTCGCCTACCGGAGTGAGGCGCACGGCGCTCTTGCTGCGCTCGAAAATCAGCACACCGAGTTCGTCTTCAAGCTTCTTCACACCCACCGACAGCGTCGGCTGGCTGACATGGCAACGTTCGGCGGCATGGCCGAAGTGTTGCTCTTGGGCGAGGGTCACGATGTAGCGTAATTCTGTAAGAGTCATAGCGGGCGTCCATGAGGTTGCGGGCCAAGCATACCGGCTGCAATCGATAGGCGCACGTTATCAGAACTAGATTGGGGATTGAGCGGTTTGTGCGGGGGATTTTGCTTAATGGCGTTGGCGGCTTTGTGTGGGGGTGGGCTTGTTCGCGATGGCGGTGTGTCAGTCATTGTGGATGTTGACTGTTACACCGTCATCGCGGGCAAGCCCGCTCCCACAGGGGTCAGCGGCGACGCTTCTCGATGTTGTAGACAAACGGCGCAACGATTTCGATGCTGCCGTTTTTCAACATGTCGGCCGGTGGCTTGGGCAGCGGCTGGGCACGACGGATCATCTCCAGGGTGGCGCGGTCCAGGTCGGCGTTGCCGGAACGGCCCACCAATTCATAAGACAGCACCTTGCCTTCGGCATCCACCACGAACCGCAAGCGGTTCAAGCCTTCCTTGCCACGGGCCTGGGCGCCTGGCGGGTACTTCTTGTATTTCGCCAGGTGACCGAGCAGCGTGCTTTCCCAGGTGGCCTTGGCCGCGACTTGCGCCGGCGAAGGGCCGGGTTGCGGTTGGGCCGACTTTTCCGAAGGCGCGTTGTTCTGAGGGCTTTCGCTCGGCGGGTCCTCGGAAGGTTTTTCCTTGGGCTGCTCGACCTTTTTCTCAGGCTTGGGCGGCTGCGGCTTGGGCTTTGGCTTGACCGGCTTGGGCACGGAAATCGTCGGCTTGGGTGCCTCGGCCAGTTTCGGCAAGGGCAACTCTTCCACCGGCGCCGGCGGTTGCGGCGGCGTCACCACCTTCGGCGGGGCCGGAGGCGGTGGTGCCGGCATCGGCGCCAGGTCGATGACCATGGCCGCCGGTGGCAACTGCACCATATGGGGTGCCGACCATTGGTACGCGAGGATGATCGCGACGGCGTGGACGCCCAGCACGACGGCGAGGCTGGTGCCATAACGCGTCAGTTTGTGGCGCGTCGTGATCATTTTTTGGCTGCCGTCTCAAGTCCGACCAGACCGACCTTGAGGTAGCCGGCCGCCCGCAGGGCATCCATCACGCTCATCAGGTCGCCGTAGTCCACGCCTTTGTCGGCTTGGAAGAAGATCGTCGTGTCTTTCTTGCCCTGGGTCCGCGCGTCGAGCACCGCACCCAGGGTTTCGGATTTGACTTCTTCTTCGCCCAGGAACAGGCGCTGGTCAGCCTTGACGCTGAGGAACACCGGTTTCTCCGGCCGCGGCGCGGGTTTCGCGCTGGAGGCGGGGAGGTCGACCTTGATGTCCACCGTGGCCAAGGGTGCTGCCACCATGAAGATGATCAGCAGCACCAGCATCACGTCGATAAACGGCGTGACGTTGATTTCGTGGTTCTCGACGAGCTCGTCGTCGCCTTGATTCAAATGCAGGCCCATGGCCGATTACCCCACTTTCACCATGTGCGGTTGCGAGCTGCGCTCGGTAGGCAGGTGATCGAGGTCACGGCTGACCAGCAACAGGACTTCTGCCGAAGCATCCGACACCTGGGCCTTGTAGCCGGCGATCGAGCGTGCGAAGACGTTGTAGATCACCACCGCCGGAATCGCGGCGACCAGGCCCAGGGCGGTTGCCAGCAGGGCTTCGGCGATGCCGGGGGCAACGACGGCGAGGTTGGTGGTCTGGGTCTTGGCGATGCCGATGAAGCTGTTCATGATGCCCCACACGGTACCGAACAGACCGACGAACGGTGCGGTAGAACCGATGGTTGCCAGCACGCCGGTGCCGTTGCTCATGTTGCGACCGCAGGCCGCTACCAGGCGCTCCAGGCGGAAGCTCACGCGTTCCTTGATGCCTTCCTTTTCGCGGGTGTTGGCCGACAGGCGCATTTCTTCCAGCGCGTCGTGCACCAAGAGATGCGCCAGGGTGCCCTTGATGGCCGCGCTTTCGCTGGCTTCTTTAAGGGTGGTGGCTTTTTTCAGGTTGACGATTTCAGTGCGCAGGCGGCGTTTGGCGCCCAGCAGTTCGAAGCCTTTGGCGATCCAGATGGTCCAGGTGATGATCGAGGCGATAGCCAGGCCGACCATCACGATCTTCACGATGATGTCGGCGTTCTGGTACATGCCCCATGGCGACAGGTCGTGGGCCATGCCCAGGGTGTTGTCTTCTTCCAGGACTACGCCGGTTTCATCTTGCGGGGTAACACCGTCGGCTGCGACCGGGTCGGTGGCCGCAGGTGCGGCAGCCGGCGCGCCGGGAGCGGCGGCATTTTGCTCAGGTGCTGGGGCTGCAGCCGGGGCTGGTGCAGCGGCGGCAGGCGGGGTGGCCGGTGCCGTGGCATCGGCGAACGCGGCGGTCGGAGCCAGCAGGACGCTGAGCAGCAACGCAGTTATCGCGCGCCAGGCGCGGGACGGGCTGTGAGGCTTGGTTGGCGAAGCGGGGAGGTTATTGCGTGTCATGCTGGCCGGACCTGAGAGGAAAAAATAAGGGATTGCCCTGCCAGGCCGCAAAAGGGCCGAGGACAAATGGGCCGTTATTATTGCAAGTAATTCTTGTTAACAGAAGTAATACAGTAACTTTATTTGTGCTTTTTCTGGCCGCTGGTCACCTGCGAGGGCTAATCTAGACCTTTGAGAACGGAGTTTTGTGATGTCTGCGCCTTCTGTGGTGATTGCCGGTTGTGGTGATGTAGGTAGTCGGCTGGCGAGTCAATTGCTGGTCGCGGGATGGGAGGTGCATGGCCTGCGACGCAATGTCTCGCGCCTGCCGGAAGGGGTGATTGGCATTGCCGGCGACCTGTTCAAAAAGGACTGCCCCGACACCTGGCCGATTGGTGGCGTGGACTACCTGGTGTACTGCGCGGCTGCGACCGACCACGATGAAGCGGGCTATCGCAAAGCCTATGTCGAAGGTTTGCAGCATGTGCTGGAGTGGCTCGATGACTATGGTCAGCAGCCCAAGCACCTGCTGTTTGTGTCCAGTAGCAGCGTCTACGGCCAGCAAAACGGTGAATGGGTCGATGAAACCTCGTCCACCCAGGCCGTTGGGTACTCCGGGCAGGTGATGCTGGAAGCCGAGCAAGTGGCATTGGACAGCGGTATCCCGGCCACGACTGTACGCTTGACCGGTATCTATGGTCCTGGTCGCGAGTGGTTGTTGAGCCAGGTGCGCCAAGGCTATCGCGTGGCGGTTGAACCACCTTTATATGGCAACCGCATCCACGTCGATGATGCGGCAGGGCTGCTGGCCTTTTTGCTGCTGCATGTGGAGCAGGGCGGTACGTTGGACAAGGTCTACATCGGTGTCGACAACGCGCCTGCGCCGCTGGCCGAAGTCGTGGATTGGCTGCGCGAGTACCTTGGGGTCACCGAGTGGGCCGAAGACGCCAGCGTGCGGCGTGCGGGCAGCAAGCAGTGCAGCAATGCGCGAGCCAAGGCGCTGGGCTGGACGCCAACCTATCCAAGCTACCGCGAAGGCTACGCCGCTATCCTCAAGGGCTGACCTCTCCTGTGGGAGCCGGGCTTGCCTGCGATGCAGGCAGCTCGGTGTGTCAGTGAAACAGAGGTGATGCTATTGCAGGCAAGCCAGCTCCCACAGTGGTCTTACTGTTTTTCCAGCAGCCACTGGCGCTGCCCAGGGCTCAACTGAGGAATTTCGTCTGGCCTGGAATGATTGATCGCCTGGAAAATTTCCAGCGTGTTGCCGTTGCGCACGAAAATCCAACTATCCCCCGCGTCGCCTTTGCCCAGGTACAGGGTGTCATTGCCGGCGCCCTGAGTGGCGCAGTCCCCGCCCAGGCACAATTCGTATCGGTCATTCTTCCCCAGGCCCGACAGGTTGCCGTGCGCATTGAACACTACGGTGCCGCCGGCGCCTTCGCCCTCAAGGATTTTCCACGGGCCACCCATGTAAGCTGAGTTCAGTGCCTGCCGGAATGTACTCCCCCATTGCGCACCCTCCGTGGTCGATGGGTGGGCACGCTGGAACACCTGGCCGGGCAGATCCTTGCGAGGCAGTTGGAGCAGTTGCTGATCCTTTAATTGCAGTTCGTCACGGCCATGGCCGTTGTGATCGACGGTCCATGCGCCAGGTGCTTTTGGCAGGAGTTGGCCTTCATCTACCTCAAAGGCACTGCTGGCATGAGCTTGGCCGGCGCGGGTGTCGACATTCCACTCCAGGTTCCTGCCGTTGGCTTGCAGGCTGTTGAGCAGCGGCCGGCCCTGGGCGGCGGCATCGATGGCGGCCTGGTTGATCCAGATCCCGCTGATGTCGACGGGTTGCGATACGTGGGTGCAGCCGCCCAGCAAGGCCAGGCCAATGAGGAGTGGTTTGAACATGGCGTAGTCCGAGGCAAAGGATTGCTGGCTAAAGAAAAAGGAGCCTGTAGGCTCCTTTGTTTCGTATCACTGTTTTTCCAGCAGCCACTGGCGCGGCCCAGGGGTGAACGAAGGCACTTCGTCGGCCTGGGAGGTATTGATCGCCTGGAAAATCTCCAGTTGCTTGTCGTTGCGACTGAAGATCCACGGGTTGCCCTGGCCGCCTTGTTGCAGCCAGATGCTGTCGTAGCCACCGCTCATGGAGGCGCAATCGCCTGCCAGGCACAGTGAATACTGGTCGGCACCCGGCAGGCCGGTAACCTGGCCGTTGGCCTGGAACTGTACGGTCTCGCCCAGGCCGCTGCCGCTGGTGATTTTCCAACTGCCGCCCATGTAGGCCGCGTACAGCGCCCGTTCGAAGTTGGCACCCAACGGTGCGCCTTCAGGGGCAGGGTCCTTGGGGCGATCAAAGAGCTGTTCGGGCTCGTTGTCGTTGGCCACTTGCAGCAGCTGTTTGCCCTTGCGCTTGAGTTCGGTGGTCGAGCTGCCGTAGAAATCAACGTTCCAGGTGCCGGATTTTTCGCCGGCCAGGGTGCCTTCAGGGCGTTCAAAACCGTTGAAGTAGCGCGCCTGGTTGGCCCGGGTGTTGACCTCCCATTCGAGGTTCGGGCCGTAGGCTTGCAGGGCTTCACGCAAAGGGCCGCCCTTGGACGCCGCATCGATGGCAACCTGGTTGATCCAGGTGCCGCTCACATCCCGGGTGGCAGGACTGCTGGCGCAGCCGCCAAGAAGAAGGGCCAGCAGCGTGGAGGCAACGAGCGCTTTGCGCATTACGAAATCCTTTTAAAACGAAGTCGGCGCAACCCCGTGGGTTGCGCCGAATGTATTACTCGATGACCAGAATCGCGTCCATCTCAACCTGGGAACCCTTGGGCAGGGCAGCAACGCCAATGGCGGCGCGGGCTGGGTAGGGTTGTTCGAAGTACTTGCCCATGATCTCGTTGACCTTGGCGAAGTGGCTGAGGTCGGTGAGGAAGATGTTCAGCTTGACGATGTCCTTGAACGAACCGCCTGCTGCTTCAGCTACCGACTTGAGGTTCTCGAAGACTTGTACGGTCTGGGCTTCAAAGCCTTCAACCAGTTCCATGGTCTTTGGGTCCAGTGGGATCTGGCCGGACATGTAGACGGTGTTGCCCGCCTTGATCGCCTGGGAATAAGTACCGATGGCAGCAGGTGCCTTGTCGCTGGTGATAACAGTCTTGGTCATGAATGACTCCTTGTAATGTCCGGGCTATAGGGGGGTGTTATGCGCGCATGCGAGTGATGCGGATAACCCCGGTCAGGGCACGCAGTTTCTTGATCACACGGGCCAAGTGCACGCGGTCGTGCACGCTGACCACCAGTTGGACCACGCTGATGCGACCATCGCGTTCGTCCATGCTGATTTTTTCGATATTGCCGTCGGCCGCGTTGACACTGCTGGCCAGCAGGGCGATCAGGCCGCGCTGGTGCTCCAGCTCCACCCGCAGCTCGACGTTGAATTCGCCGGTCACATCCTTGGCCCATGACAGCTGGATGCATTTTTCCGGGTTGTGGCGGATTTCGCTGATATTGCGGCAGTTGTCCAGGTGCACCACCATGCCTTTGCCGGCGGACAGGTGCCCGACAATCGGGTCGCCCGGGATTGGCGTACAGCATTTGGCGTAGCTCAGCACCAGGCCTTCGGTGCCACGAATGGCCAGCGGGCCTTCGGGGCTCGGCAGTTGCTCGCCTTCGCCCAGCAGGCGACGGGCGACGACGTAGGCCATGCGGTTGCCCAGGCCGATATCTTCGAGCAGGTCTTCGATGGTTTCCTGGCGGTACTCGTGGAGGATCGCCTGCACGCGCTCGGCGGGAATCTTCTCCAGGGAGCTGTCGAAACCGTTGAGCACCTTGTTCAGCAGGCGTTCGCCCAGGCTGATGGACTCGGAGCGACGTTGCAGCTTCAGCGCGTGGCGGATATGGGTGCGAGCCTTGCCGGTGACCACGAAGTTGAGCCACGCCGGATTCGGCCGGGCCCCCGGCGCGCTGACGATTTCCACGGTGGAACCGCTTTGCAGCGGTTCCGACAGTGGGGCCAGGCGACGGTTGATCCGGCAGGCAATGCAGCTGTTACCGACGTCGGTGTGAACCGCGTAGGCAAAGTCGACCGCCGTGGAGCCCTTGGGCAGCTCCATGATCCGGCCTTTGGGCGTGAACACGTAGACCTCGTCCGGGAACAGGTCGATCTTCACGCTTTCGATAAATTCCAGGGAGTTGCCGGCACGTTGTTGCATTTCCAGCACGCCCTTGACCCACTGGCGGGCGCGGGCATGGGTGCCTTTGGGCTGCTCGTCGCCGCTGGACTTGTACAGCCAATGGGCGGCGATGCCGTTGTTGGCCATCTCTTCCATTTCCCGGGTGCGGATCTGGATCTCGATCGGCACCCCATGCATACCGAACAGCGTGGTATGCAGCGACTGATAGCCGTTGGCCTTGGGGATCGCGATGTAGTCCTTGAAGCGGCCTGGCAGGGGTTTGTACAAATTATGTACAGCGCCCAGCACGCGGTAGCAGGTATCGACCTTGTCGACGATGATCCGGAACGCATACACGTCCATGATCTCGTTGAAGGCCCGGCGCTTGCCGCGCATCTTCTTGTAGATGCCGTAGATATGCTTCTGCCGCCCGCTGACTTCGCCTTCAATCTCGTCGATTGCCAGGCAATGGCTCAGGGACTCTTCGATCTTGTTGACGATTTCCTTGCGATTGCCCCGGGCGCGCTTGACCGCCTGGTAGATACGCGCTGAGCGCATCGGGTGCATCGCCTTGAAACCAAGGTCTTCGAATTCGATACGAATGGCATGCATGCCCAGCCGGTTGGCGATGGGCGCGTAGATTTCCAGGGTTTCCTTGGCAATGCGCCGGCGTTTCTCGCCGGACAGCACTTCCAGCGTGCGCATGTTGTGCAGCCGGTCGGCCAGTTTGACCAGGATCACCCGGATATCCCGGGCCATGGCCATGGCCATTTTCTGGAAGTTTTCCGCCTGGGCCTCGGCCTTGGTCTCGAAGTTCATCTGGGTCAGCTTGCTGACCCCGTCGACCAGGTCGGCCACGGTTTCGCCAAATTGCGCGCTGAGCGCTTCCTTGGCAATGCCGGTGTCTTCGATCACGTCATGCAGCATCGCGGCCATCAGGCTTTGATGGTCCATGTGCATGTCGGCAAGAATATTGGCCACCGCAAGAGGATGGGTGACATATGCCTCGCCGCTGCGGCGGCGTTGGCCGTCGTGGGCTTGTTCGGCGTAGAAATACGCTCGGCGGACCAGGTTGACCTGGTCGGTACCGAGGTAGGTCGATAAGCGATCGGCGAGGGCGTCTATGCTCGGCAAGGTATTAACTCCTGCCGAAGGCTTTGACCCCGCGCCGTGCTACGTCGACCAGGCATAGGCTTAGACGGCCTCGTTGGACTCGTCCTCGAACGCTGCAAACAGCGGTTCGTCTTCAACGATCTCGGCGTTGGCGATGAACTCGTAGCTCATCACGCCGGCAGCGATTTCGCGCAGGGCCATCACGGTAGGCTTGTCATTTTCCCAATTGAGCAACGGCTCTTTGCCGCCAGTGGCCAATTGACGGGCACGCTTGGTAGAGAGCATGACCAGCTCAAAGCGGTTATCCACGTGTTCTAGGCAGTCTTCAACGGTTACGCGGGCCATGGTATTCCTCGGAGCGAATGCAAGATGCGCGCTGCCCGGTTGGGCGAGCGGACTCAACAGTTTAAAAAATCACCAGCGTTTAGGGAAGCGCTGATTTTCCGCAGGCCCCGGCAAACACGCTACAAGCGCCAATGTAAGGCCCTTGCAGCGGTTTTGGGAAGAGCCATTCAACCGAGCAGTTCGGCCAACAATTTGCCAAAACGCTGCTGCTGGCGTTTTTGCTGGAGCTGATTGGCACGGAAAATCGCCTTCAGGTCGTCCAGGGCGTGGGCAAAGTCGTCGTTGATGATCAGGTAGTCGTAGTCCACATAGTGGCTCATTTCACTGACGGCTTCGCGCATGCGCCCAGCGATGATCTCGTCACTGTCCTGGCCGCGATTGGTCAGGCGCTGGTGCAAGGCCTCCAGGGACGGCGGCAGGATAAAGATCGAGCGCGCCTTGGGCATCAATTGGCGCACTTGTTCGGCGCCCTGCCAGTCGATTTCCAGGATCAGGTCATGACCTTCGTCGAGGGTCTGCTGCAAATGGCTCTGGGACGTGCCATAGAGGTTGCCAAACACTTCGGCACGCTCCAGGAAGTCACCGTGTTCGATCATCTTCACGAACTCGCTGCGCTCGACGAAGTGATAGTTCACGCCGTTCACCTCACCCGGACGCATGGCGCGGGTGGTATGGGAGACCGATACGCGGATCTCCGGGTTGGCGTCGGTCAGGGCCTTGACCAGGCTGCTTTTGCCCGCGCCCGAGGGCGCGGAAATAATGTAGAGGGTGCCGGTGCTGTGGGTCATGGGAGTTGCCTTACTCAATATTCTGTACTTGTTCGCGCATTTGCTCGATCAACACTTTGAGGTTGACCGCAGCCTGGGTGCTGCGCGGATCGAAGGCTTTGGAGCCCAGTGTATTGGCTTCGCGGTTGAGTTCCTGCATCAGGAAGTCCAGGCGCCGACCAGCGGCACCGGCCGACTTGAGCACGCGGCGCACTTCCAGGATGTGGGTGCTCAGGCGGTCGAGTTCTTCGGCGACGTCGCTTTTTTGCGCGAGCAGGACCATTTCCTGCTCCAGGCGCACCGGGTCGAGGTCGGCCTTCATGTCGGCGAAGCGGTCGAGGACCTTCTGGCGCTGGGTGGCCAGCATTTGCGGGACCAACTCGCGCAGGGTCACCACGTCGGCTTCGATAGCGGTCAGGCGCTCGCTGATCAGGCGCGCCAGTTCGGCGCCTTCGCGCTCGCGCCCGGCCTTGAGCTCCTTCAGGCCTTGGTTGAACAGGGCCAGGGCCTCGGCATTCAGCGCCTGCGGGTCAGTGGCGTCGGCCACCAGTACGCCGGGCCAGGCCAGGACTTCCAGCGGGTTCAGGGCTGCCGGCTGCTTGATCAGGCTGGCGATGGTCTCGGCGGCGGCGACCAGTTGCGCGGCGCGTTCGCGGTCAACCTGCAGCGGCTTGCCGGTGGTTTCCTCGGTAAAGCGCAGGGTGCATTCCAGCTTGCCACGGGAGATGCCGGCGCGCAGGGCTTCGCGCACGGCGCCTTCAAGGTCGCGAAAGGATTCGGGCAGGCGCAGGTGCGGCTCCAGGTAGCGGCTGTTGACCGAGCGCAGTTCCCAGCTCAGGGTGCCCTGGGCGCCGGCTTTTTCGACGCGGGCGAAGGCGGTCATGCTGTGCACCATGGAGGTACCTCGCGATACAGTCCCGCAAACGGGCGGGCTGGTAGGTAGATTGAAGCCGACAGGCTGCGAAGGCGCAGGATTGTAGCGCAACGGGGCGAGCGCCCCCAAATGCTGGCTGTGACAAAGGGTGGCAGGGCTTGTCCATTCGTTACCGAATTTATTAGCAGTGCCGAGAAGCGGCCTGCGGCTCTATAATGCTCGGCAGTTTTTCGTCCTTAGTACAGGTATCCCCTATGAAACGTCCAAGTGGTCGCGCTGCCGATCAGCTCCGCTCGATCCGCATCACCCGCAACTACACCAAACACGCCGAGGGATCTGTACTGGTCGAGTTTGGCGATACCAAGGTCATCTGCACCGTCAGCGTCGAGAACGGCGTGCCGCGTTTTCTCAAGGGCCAGGGCCAGGGTTGGTTGACCGCCGAATACGGCATGTTGCCGCGCGCCACTGGCGAGCGTAACCAGCGTGAAGCCAGTCGTGGCAAGCAGGGTGGTCGTACCCTGGAAATCCAGCGCCTGATCGGCCGCTCCCTGCGCGCTGCGCTGGACATGTCCAAACTGGGCGACGTGACCCTATATGTCGACTGCGACGTGATCCAGGCCGACGGCGGCACCCGCACCGCGTCCATCACTGGCGCCATGGTCGCCCTGGTCGATGCGCTGAAAGTGATCAAGAAACGCGGTGGCCTGAAAGGTGGCGACCCGCTCAAGCAGATGATTGCCGCTGTGTCGGTGGGCATGTACCAGGGCGAGCCGGTACTGGACCTGGATTACCTGGAGGATTCGGCTGCCGAGACCGACCTGAACGTGGTCATGACCAGCACCGGTGGCTTCATCGAGGTGCAGGGCACCGCCGAAGGTGCGCCATTCCAACCGGCCGACCTGAACGCCATGCTGGCCTTGGCCCAGAAAGGCATGAGCGAAATCTTCGAACTGCAGAACGCCGCACTGGCTGACTGAAACCAGCCTCAAGGAGCAACGCCATGAGTGACAACCAGCTTCCTGTGTCGGCCCAGAACAAAGAAGTGCGCCAGTGGGCGATGCTCTGTCACTTCGCGGCGTTCCTCGGCCTGGTGTTCCCCTTTGGCAGTGTGTTGGGGCCGTTGATCCTGTGGCAGGTGAAGAAGGACATGGACCCGCTGATCGATGACCAGGGCAAGGAAGCGCTGAACTTCCAGCTGACCGTGGCCATCGCCTGGCTGGTCTGCTTTGTCCTGGGGTTCGTGGTGATCGGCTTCCTGTTGATGGTGGTGCTGGTAATTGCCGCGCTGGTGTTGACCATCATCGGCGGGGTCAAGGCGAACAAAGGCATTGCCTACCGTTACCCGCTCACTTGGCGATTGATCAAATAATCATCGCCCACAAAAAAACCGACAGCGATGTCGGTTTTTTTGTGCCTGGATATTGACCTCAGATGGTCAAGGTCCAGTCGTAGTCCACGATCAACGGCGCATGTTGCGAGAAGCGCGGTTGACGCGGCAGACGTGCGCTGCGCACAAACCGGCGCAGGCCGGGGGTCAGCAACTGGTAGTCAAAACGCCAGCCCAGGTTAAGCATCTCGGCCTGTTCGTTGTCCGGCCACCAGCTGTACTGGTCGCCTTCGCGGCTGACTTCACGCAGGGCATCTACATAACCCATGTTGCCGACAATCTCGTCCATCCAGGCCCGTTCCGGCGCCAGGAAACCCGGGGATTGCTGGCTGTCGCGCCAGTTCTTGATATCCAGCTTCTGTTGCGCCACGTACAACGAGCCACAATAAATGTACTCGCGACGTTTGCGTCGCTGTTTATCCAGATAACGGGCGAAATCGTCCATTAGCTTGAACTTCTGGTTCAAGTCTTCATCGCCGTTCATCCCCGAAGGGAGCAGCAAGGTAGCAATACTGACTTTGTCGAAATCGGCTTGCAGGTAGCGCCCGTAGCGATCGGCTGTCTCGAAGCCGAGGCCGCTGATGACCGCCTTGGGTTGCAACCGTGAATACAGAGCCACGCCACCTTGGGCAGGGACTTCGGCATCACAGGCATAAAGGAAGTAGCCATCCAGTTGGAAGGCTGGGTCGTCCAGTTCAAAGGCGGAGGCGCGGGTGTCCTGCAGGCAGATGACGTCGGCATTCTGGGCTTGCAGCCAACTGAGCAAACCACGCTCGACTGCAGCCTGAATACCATTAACGTTCACACTGATGATCCGCATAAATGGCCCCAAAAATCGCGTGCGTGTATGATACACGCCGTCTACCTATTTAGCTAAATCCGTGGTATCTGAGGCTTTTTTCATGCAGGCGTATCAACGCGATTTCATTCGTTTTGCCATCGATCGCGGGGTTTTGCGCTTCGGTGAGTTCACCCTCAAGTCCGGGCGCACCAGCCCATATTTCTTCAATGCTGGCCTGTTCAACTCGGGTTCTGCCCTGGCGCAACTGGGGCGTTTCTACGCCGCCGCCATTGTTGAAAGCGGTATTTCCTTCGATGTGCTGTTTGGCCCTGCCTACAAAGGCATTCCGTTGGCCGCCGCGACCGCAGTGGCCCTGGCCGAACATCACGACCGGGATCTGCCATGGTGTTTCAATCGCAAGGAAGCCAAGGCCCACGGCGAAGGCGGCAGCCTGGTCGGCGCACCGCTGGCCGGTGATGTGCTGATCATCGACGATGTGATCACCGCCGGCACCGCGATTCGTGAAGTGATGCAGATCATTGCATCCCAGGACGGTGCCAAGGCCGCCGGCGTGCTGATCGCACTGAACCGCCAGGAGCGCGGCAACGGTGAGTTATCGGCGATCCAGGAAGTAGAGCGTGATTTTGGCATTCCAGTGGTCAGCATCGTGTCGCTGAACCAGGTATTGCAGTTCCTCGAAGACGACCCGCAGCTCAAGCAGCACCTGCCGGCAGTGCGTGCGTACCGCGAGCAGTTTGGCGTCTGACCCCTTGTAGCTGATGAGCTTGTGTAGGAGCGAGCTTGCTCGCGATGGCGATCTGTCAGTCAACATCAGTGTTGAATGGACTACCGCTATCGCGGGCGAGCCCGCTCCTACAGGGGATCTCCACGATGCTGCAGGTCGGTGCACATAAAAAAGCCCCCGTTCAACCAGGTTGAACGGGGGCTTTTTGTTTCAGCGGTCAGGGACGCTTGCGATTGCTGATCAGCGTGCCCATGCCCGTATCAGTGAAGATCTCCAGCAGCACCGCATTGGGCACCCGGCCGTCGATGATCAGCGAGCTGCCGACACCACCTTGCACTGCTTCCAGTGCGCAGCGGATCTTCGGCAGCATGCCGCCGTAGATAGTGCCGTCGGCGATCAGGTCGTCGACTTGCTGGGTGGTCAGGCCGGTCAGGACCTTGCCTTCCTTGTCCATCAGGCCGGCGATGTTGGTCAGCAGCATCAGCTTCTCGGCCTTCAGGGCCTCGGCCACCTTGCCGGCTACCAGGTCAGCGTTGATGTTGTAGGACTCGCCATTGGCCCCCACGCCAATCGGCGCGATCACCGGGATGAAGTCGCCCTTGACCAGCAGGTTGAGCAAATCGGTGTTGATGCCGATCACTTCGCCCACCTGGCCGATGTCGATGATTTCCGGCTGGGTCATCTCCGGGGTCTTGCGGGTCACGGTGAGTTTCTTCGCGCGGATCAGCTCGGCGTCCTTGCCGGTCAGGCCAATGGCGCTGCCGCCGTGACGGTTGATCAGGTTGACGATGTCTTTGTTCACCTGGCCGCCCAGGACCATCTCCACCACATCCATGGTCTGTGCATCAGTGACACGCATGCCGTCGATGAAATGACTCTCGATGGACAGGCGCTTGAGCAGGTCGCCGATCTGCGGGCCGCCGCCGTGTACCACCACCGGGTTGATCCCGACGGCTTTCATCAACACGATGTCGCGGGCAAAGCCGGTTTTCAGCTCGTCGCTTTCCATGGCATTGCCGCCGTACTTGATCACCAGCGTCTTGCCGACGTAGCGTCGAATGTAAGGCAGCGCTTCGGAAAGGACCTTGGCGGTATTGGCGGCAGCGTCGCGTTCGAGGGTCATTCAGGGCTCCGGGGCAAATAATCAGAACGGTAGTTGGAGATCAGGGGCAACACGTTTCAACTGGGCGTGGAACACGTCCTTGATGCGCTGCAACTCGGCCTCGGTATCCGCCTCGAAACGCAGGACCAGCACCGGAGTGGTGTTGGACGCGCGAACCAGGCCCCAGCCTTCGGCATAATCGACTCGCACACCATCAATGGTGGTCAGGTTGGCGCCTTCACCCCATTGCGCGTCGTGCAATGCGTCAATGATGCTGAATTTGCTCTCTTCGGTCACATGGATATTGATTTCCGGCGTAGAAATATCGTTCGGGAAGGTCTCGAACAAGTCTTCAGCGCTGGATTTCTCCTTGCTGAGGATCTCCAGCAGGCGGGCGGCGCTGTAGATGCCGTCGTCAAAACCGAACCAGCGTTCCTTGAAGAACACGTGGCCGCTCATTTCGCCGGCCAGCAGGGCACCGGTTTCTTTCATTTTCTTTTTGATCAACGAATGACCGGTCTTCCACATCAGTGGGCGGCCGCCATATTCCTTGATCAACGGCGTCAGGCGTCGGGTGCACTTGACGTCGAAGATGATCTCGGCGCCTGGGTTGCGTGCAACCACGTCGCGGGCGAACAGCATCAGCAGGCGGTCGGGGAACACGATGCTGCCGGTGTTGGTCACCACGCCCACGCGGTCGCCGTCGCCATCGAAGGCCAGGCCGACATCGGCGCCCACTTCTGCGACCTTGGCGATCAGGTCCACCAGGTTTTCAGGCTTGCCAGGGTCGGGGTGATGGTTGGGGAAGTTGCCGTCGACGTCGCAGAACAGCGGGATCACTTCGCAGTTCAGGGCTTCGAGCAGTTGCGGGGCGATCACGCCGGCTGCGCCGTTGCCGCAGTCCACCACGACTTTCAGGCGGCGCTGGAGCTTGACGTCCCGGGTGATTTCGTCCGAATAGCGCTGGAGGATATCGACTTGGGTGATGCTGCCCTGGCCGCTGGTCAGGTCATTGGTCTTGAGGCGAGTGTGCAGGGCCTGGATCTGCTCGTTGGCCAGGGTGTCGCCGGCAATCACGATCTTGAAGCCGTTGTAGTCCGATGGGTTGTGGCTGCCGGTGAGCATCACGCCGGATTTGCCGGCCAGCACGTTGGCGGCGTAGTACAGCGCCGGCGTTGGCACCAGGCCTACGTCACTGACATGGCAGCCGCTGTCGGCCAGGCCCTGGATCAGGCGCTCCACCAACTCGGGGCCGGACAGGCGACCGTCACGCCCCAC
The DNA here is from genome assembly GCF_012985565.1 of Pseudomonas sp. WS 5010. Taxonomy (NCBI): domain Bacteria; kingdom Pseudomonadati; phylum Pseudomonadota; class Gammaproteobacteria; order Pseudomonadales; family Pseudomonadaceae; genus Pseudomonas; species Pseudomonas sp. WS 5010. The sequence goes on from NZ_JAAQWQ010000004.1 coordinate 275,483, forward strand.
CGAGACGTTGGGCTCGCCCTGGGCCAGGCTTTGGGAGCCGATGGCGCGGCCGATCCAGTAGGCGGTTTCGGCGGTCAGGGTTTTCGGGACGACGCCACGGATGTCGTAGGCGCGGAAAATGCTGTCGGGAAACGTCGGTGCGACTGGGGCTGCGTTGCTCATCACTGGGAAACTCCATCGATACGGGGCGGACAGGCCTGAGTGCGGCGACCGGCAGGCTCAAACTGAAGGGTAAGACGGCGTTTTAGCCCTAGAGTTCGTAGTGCGAAAGTGCCACTGGGGCATACCGGACGCTGCGCCCGGCATGCCTGAGCGTAGTCAGTGGCTGCCGGAATGCCCGAAACCGCCTGCGCCGCGCTGGGTTTCGTCGAACTCGGTCACCAGCTCGAAATGCGCCTGCACCACCGGTACCAGCACCAGTTGGGCGATACGCTCGCCGACGGCGATGTTGAAGGCGGTCTGGCCACGGTTCCAGCACGAGACCATCAGCTCACCTTGGTAGTCGGAGTCGATCAGGCCCACCAGGTTACCCAGCACGATCCCGTGTTTGTGGCCAAGGCCCGAGCGCGGCAGGATCAACGCAGCCAGGCCAGGGTCGCCGACGTAGATCGACAGGCCGGTAGGGATCAGCAGGGTCTGGCCCGGCTCAAGGACGGTGTCTTGCTTGAGCATGGCGCGCAGGTCCAGGCCGGCGGAGCCGGGTGTGGCGTAGGCCGGCAGTGGGAAGTCGGTGCCGATGCGGGGGTCGAGGATCTTGGCTTGCAAAGCGTGCATGGAAATTAAACCTGGTTCAGCCGTTGGGCGATAAAAGAGATCAGTTGGCGGGCAATCTTGCCCTTGCTGGTCTGGGCGAAAAGGGTGGCGTGCAGCTCGCGGTCAATCACGCTGCAGGCGTTTTCCTCGCTGTTGAAGCCGATGCTGGGGTTGGCGACATCATTGGCAACGATCAGGTCGAGGTTTTTGTCTTTCAGTTTGCGTGCGGCGTAGTCCAGCAGGTTTTCGGTCTCGGCGGCGAAACCGACGCTGAACGGACGATCGGCGCGGGTGGCAATGGTGGCCAGAATGTCCGGGTTGCGGACCATTTGCAGGAGCAGGCCATCGCCGCTTGTAGGGTCTTTCTTGAGTTTTTGCGGCGCAACCACTTCCGGGCGGTAGTCTGCGACCGCTGCCGAAGCGATAAACACATCACAGGGAATCGCCGCCTCACAGGCCGCGAGCATGTCGCGGGCGCTGACGACGTCGATGCGGGTGACCCGGTCCGGGGTTGGCAGATGCACCGGGCCGGTGATCAGGGTCACGCGCGCGCCTGCCTCAACCGCCGCCTCAGCCAGGGCAAAGCCCATTTTCCCTGAGCTATGGTTGGTGATGTAGCGCACCGGGTCGATGTTTTCCTGGGTCGGGCCGGCGGTAATCAGCACATGCTTGCCGGTCAGGGCCAGGTGCTGGAAACACTCGGCGGCGCACAGCGCCAGGTCCGTGGCTTCGAGCATGCGGCCCAGGCCGACGTCACCACAGGCCTGGCTGCCGGAGGCCGGGCCAAAAACCTTGAGGCCACGGCTTTGCAGCAATTGGGTGTTGGCCTGGGTGGCCGGGTCGCGCCACATGGCCTGGTTCATCGCCGGGGCGATGGCGACGGTGGCGTCGGTGGCCAGTACCAGCGTGGTCAGCAGGTCGTCGGCAATACCTTGGGCGAGGCGCGCGATGAGGTCGGCGGTGGCGGGTGCGATCAGCACCAGGTCGGCCCATTTGGCCAGTTCGATATGGCCCATGGCGGCTTCGGCAGCCGGGTCCAGCAGGTCCAGGTGTACCGGGTGGCCGGACAGTGCCTGCATGGTCAGTGGGGTAATGAACTCACTGCCGCCACGGGTCATGACCACGCGCACTTCGGCGCCCTGGTCCAGGAGCCTGCGAACCAACTCTGCGCTCTTGTAGGCGGCAATGCCGCCGCCGACGCCGAGAACGATGCGTTTCCGATACAGACGCTGCATTGGTTTGCCTTTCCAGTTCAGTGATGGCGTTGCGATCCCCCCTCCCCAGGGTGAAATCGCGCGCAAAAAAGAGCGGCTAAGATAACACAGCGTCCGCCATGCAACAGCGGCGCACATGCACACGGAGGTGCCATGAGTATTCGCAATTGGCCTGCGGCGGAGCGTCCGCGGGAGAAGCTTTTGGAGTTGGGCGCGCAGAGCCTCTCGGATGCCGAGTTGCTGGCGATTTTCCTGCGTACCGGTGTCTCGGGTAAAAGCGCGGTGGACCTGGCGCGCCACCTGTTGGGGCAGTTTGGCAGCCTGCGTACGCTGCTGGAGGCGCGCCAGGCCGTATTCATCCAGCACCTGGGCCTGGGGCCGGCCAAGTTCGCCCAGTTGCAGGCGGTACTGGAAATGGGGCGGCGCCATCTGGCCGAGCATGTGCGTAATGAGTCGGTACTGGAAAGCCCGGTAGCCGTGCGTGATTACCTCAAGGCCCTGCTGCGCCACCAGCCCCACGAGATATTTGGCTGCCTGTTTCTCGACTCCAGGCATCGGGTGCTGGGTTTCGAGGCGCTGTTCCAGGGCACCATCGACAACGCCACGGTCTACCCGCGACAAGTGGTCAAGCGCGCCCTGGACTACAACGCGGCGGCCTTGATCCTGTGCCACAACCATCCCTCCGGGAATGCCGAGCCGAGCGTTGCTGATCGAAAATTGACCAAAGTGCTGCAAAAGGCCCTGGATCTGGTGGACGTGCGGGTACTGGACCACATCATTGTCGGCGACGGTGACCCGCTGTCGATGGCTGAATATGGCTGGCTGTAACGCAACCTCTTGTAGGAGCCGGCTTGCCGGCTCCTACAAAGGCCGGGTCAGGGTTTTACGCTGACCTTGGAGAAGTCCTGGCGCCCAAACGGGCTGACCTGATACCCCTCGATACTCTTGCGTGTCAGGGCAAAGGCCGTCGGGTGGGCCAGTGGCAACCACAGTGCCTGCTGCTGGATCTGCACCTGCGCCTGTTGGTACAGCTTGCTGCGCACGCCTTGCTCGTTGGTGGTCTTGCCGGCACTGATCAGCTTGTCCAGCGCGGGGTCGCAGTAGCGGGCGAAGTTGGTGCCGGATTTGACCGCTGCGCAGGAAAACTGCGGGGTCAGGAAGTTATCCGGGTCGCCGTTGTCGCCGGCCCAGCCCATAAACAGCAGGTCGTGCTCGCCCGCCTTGGCGCGGCGGATCAGCTCGCCCCATTCGATCACGCGGATCTCGGCCTGGATGCCGACCTTGGCCAGGTCCGCCTGCAACAACTGGGCGCCCAGGCTTGGGTTGGGGTTGAGCAGGCTGCCCGAGGGCCGGGTCCAGATGGTGGTCTTGAAGCCGTCACTCAAGCCGGCACGGGCCAGCAGGGCCTTGGCCTTGGCGATGTCCTGTGGATAACCCGGCAATTCCTTGGCAAAGCTCCAGGTATTGGGCGGATAGGGGCCGGTGGCGGCTTCGGCGGTGCCTTCAAACACGGCCTTGAGGTAGCTGGCCTTGTCGAAGGCCAGGTTGATCGCCTGGCGCACTTCTGGCTTGTCCAGCGGAGGGTGCTGGCTGTTGATGGCCACAAAGGCGGTCATGAAGGCTGCGGTCTTTTCCACCTTGAGCGCCGCATCCTTTTGCGCCTCGCCGATATCCAGGGGCTTGGGTGACAAGGCGATCTGGCACTCATCCCGGCGCAGTTTCTGCAGGCGCACGTTGGCGTCCGGGGTGATCGCAAAGATCAAGTTATCCACAGCCGGTTTGCCGGCAAAGTAATCCGGGTTGGCCTTGTAGCGAATGGCCGCATCTTTCTGGAAACGCCCGAAAACGAAGGGCCCGGTGCCGATGGGTTGGCTATTGAGCTTCTCCGGGGTGCCGGCCTTGAGCAGCTTGTCGGCGTATTCGGCCGGGTAGATCGAGGCAAAGCCCATGCTCAGCGCGGCGAGGAACGTGGAGTCGGCGTGATTCAGGGTAAAACGCACGGTCAGCGGGTCGAGGGCGTCGATCTTCTTGATCAGCGCCGGCAGTTGTAGCGACTGGGCGTGAGGGAAGCCGCTCTGGGCTATCTGGTGCCAGGGGTTGGCCGGGTCGAGCATGCGCTCGAAGCTGAAGCGTACGTCTTCGGCGGTGAGGCTGCGGCTTGGGCTGAAATACGCGGTACGGTGAAATTTCACGTCCGGGTGCAATTTAAAGGTGTAGGTCAGGCCGTCTGGCGAGACTTCCCAGCTGTCGGCCAGGCTCGGCACCAGCTTGCCGCTTACGGCGTCGAAGTCCACCAGGCGGTTCATCAACACATCCGCCGAGGCGTTGGTGGTGGTCAGGGAGTTGTACTGCACCACATCGAACCCTTCGGGGCTGGCCTCGGTGCAGACGCTCAACGTGGAGGCCGCCTGGGCCAGCGGGGCGAGAAAGAGCGGGGCGAGCAGGAGTGGCAGGGCAGCGAGGCGCATGGTCGGTTTCCTTTGCAGATCGGAGGCCCATCTGCGAGTGCAGTCTGGAAAAGGCCTACCGTAGTGGCCTGATTCACAAATGACTAGCCCATTTTTGCCTGTGCATTTGCAGCAAATACTGTTTTGATGGCGCCTCAGGTCATTTTGCCCGGGGCCTTGGCCTACAAGCAGCGGCGATAAATCATTTGGTGCGACGAGCGGTTCGCCAGCACGGCGGCCCACCCTGGCAGCGCTTGAGAGCTGTTCGGGCGAGATTTACAGCGGGAAAAACACACCGGCTGTTGTTGCACTGGGGTCTTTCTGGTATAAAGCAGCGCTCTTTTCTAGGGGCCCGGTTCCTTCACTGTAGGTGTAGCCGGTAAGACCCTTAAAGAAACGCGGCGCCTGGCGCCAAATGACTGAGAGATTAAGCGGCCAACCCATGCCGGGTTGGGCATGTGGTTTTAGAGGGCTGAGGCATGTCGAGAGTCTGTCAAGTTACCGGTAAGGGTCCGGTGACTGGGAATAACATTTCCCACGCAAACAACAAAACCCGTCGTCGTTTCCTGCCAAACCTGCAGCATCACCGCTTCTGGGTTGAAGAAGAGAAACGTTTTGTCCGTCTGCGCGTATCTGCCAAAGGCATGCGTATCATCGACAAGCGTGGCATCACTGTCGTGCTCGCTGAACTGCGCCGCGACGGCAAAATCTAAGGAGCTAAATCATGCGTGAATTGATTCGAATGATCTCTAGCGCCGGTACTGGTCACTTCTACACTACCGACAAGAACAAGCGTACTACCCCGGACAAGCTCGAAAAGAAAATGTTCGACCCGCGCGTTCGCAAGCACGTGATCTACAAAGAAGGCAAAATCAAGTAATTGGTTTTCTTTCTTGTGAAAAAAACCCGTATCTCACGATGCGGGTTTTTTTTGCCTTTTGAAAAGTCGCGCTCGACCGATCAGGCCTTTTCTTCGAACACCACGTAGATCTTGCGGCACGGCTCCAGCACTTCCCACGTGCCACTGAACCCGGCCGGGATCACGAAGCGGTCACCGGCGCGCAAGGTCTTGGCGTTGCCCTCGGCATCGCGCAGCACCGAAACCCCCTGCACGATCTCGCAGTACTCGTGTTCGGTGTAGTTCACCTTCCATTGCCCGACTTCACCTTCCCAGACCCCGGCGTTCATCTGGCCGCACGGGCTGTTGTAGTGGTTGTAGAGCGTCTGCTCGGGGTCGCCCTTGAGGATTTTTTCTGTGGCGGGGCGGTAGCGTTCGGCGGCGGTGTTCGCCTGGCTGAAATCGACGACATCCTGAATGTTCATGCACGTATCCCGTCTAGGCCTGGGGTTGGAGAGCCAAAGTCTATGTTTATTAAAATGAACATCGCAAGGGCGTTTGCCGCGGTTATGTCAAATATATTGAAACATCCCTTGCGGCTGGTTTAGGGTGGCGGGTGCCTCGGACCGAATAGCTGGCTGGCCGGGCAAGCATTTGGAAGGGAGCGGTTATAACGCCGGGCCCTTATATTTAATAAGAGGAGGACACTCGCATGACCACCCTGACCCGTGCCGACTGGGAACAACGCGCCAAGGACCTGAAGATCGAAGGCCGCGCCTACATCAATGGCGAATACACCGCCGCGGTTTCCGGCGACACGTTCGAATGCCTCAGCCCGGTCGATGGCCGCCTGCTGACCACGGTTGCCAGCTGTGACGTCGCCGACGCCCAGCGCGCCGTGGAAAACGCCCGCGCCACCTTCAACTCCGGTGCCTGGTCACGCCTGGCCCCGGCCAAGCGCAAAGCCACCATGATCCGTTTCGCCGCGCTGCTCAAGGCCAATGCCGAAGAGCTGGCCCTGCTCGAAACCCTGGACATGGGCAAGCCCATCGGCGACTCCCTGGGCATCGACATCCCCGGCGCGGCGCAAGCCCTGAGCTGGAGCGGCGAGGCCATCGACAAGATTTACGATGAAGTGGCCGCCACCCCCCATGACCAACTGGGCCTGGTGACCCGCGAGCCCGTCGGCGTAGTGGCGGCCATCGTGCCGTGGAACTTCCCGCTGATGATGGCCTGCTGGAAGCTGGGGCCGGCGCTGTCCACCGGTAACTCGGTCGTGCTCAAGCCGTCGGAAAAATCCCCGCTGACTGCCATCCGCATCGCCGCCCTGGCCGTTGAAGCCGGTATCCCCAAAGGCGTGCTCAACGTGCTGCCGGGTTATGGCCACACTGTCGGCAAGGCCCTGGCGCTGCATATGGACGTCGACACTTTGGTGTTCACCGGTTCGACCAAGATCGCCAAGCAACTGATGATCTACTCCGGCGAATCGAACATGAAACGCGTCTGGCTGGAAGCCGGCGGCAAGAGCCCGAACATCGTGTTTGCCGATGCCCCGGACCTGCAAGCCGCCGCCGAATCCGCTGCGGGCGCGATCGCCTTCAACCAGGGCGAAGTCTGCACGGCCGGCTCGCGCCTGCTGGTGGAGCGTTCGATCAAGGACAAATTCCTGCCAATGGTGATCGAGGCCCTCAAGGGCTGGAAGCCGGGCAACCCGCTGGACCCGGCGACTAATGTCGGTGCGCTGGTGGATACCCAGCAGATGAACACCGTGCTGTCGTACATCGAGGCCGGGCACGCCGATGGCGCCAAGCTGGTGGCCGGTGGCAAGCGCACCCTGCAGGAGACCGGTGGTACTTATGTCGAGCCGACGATTTTCGACGGCGTGACCAACGCCATGAAAATTGCCCAGGAAGAGATCTTTGGCCCGGTGCTATCGGTGCTGACTTTCGACAGTGCTGAAGAAGCGGTGGCGATTGCCAACGACACGCCTTATGGCCTGGCCGCTGCAGTCTGGACTTCGGATATCTCCAAGGCGCACCTGACCGCCAAGGCCCTGCGCGCCGGTAGCGTGTGGGTCAACCAGTACGATGGCGGCGACATGACTGCGCCGTTTGGTGGGTTCAAGCAGTCGGGCAACGGTCGCGACAAGTCGCTGCACGCGTTCGACAAGTACACCGAGCTGAAGGCGACCTGGATCAAGCTGTAAGTCCGGACTCCGGGCCCAAGCTGCAGTAGACCCAAATGTGGGAGCGGGCTTGCCCGCGATAGCGGTATATCAGTCACTCATGAGTTGGCTGGTACTCCCTCATCGCGGGCCAGCCCGCTCCCACAGTATTTTGCGTGATCTGGAAATAACCCACAGGAGCGTGGCAATGCGTTGGGCGACTTACTTCGCCGTCCTGGCGTCGGTACTCAGCGTCGGCCTCGCCCTCGGCGTGAGCATGCCGCTGGTGTCCCTGCGCCTGGAAAGCTGGGGCTATGGCAACTTTGCCATCGGCATCATGGCGGCCATGCCGGCATTCGGTGTGTTGTTGGGCGCCAAGGTGTCCAGTCGCCTGGCCTCCTGGTTGGGCACGGCGAACCTGATGCGCCTGTGCCTGTGGGCCGGGGCGATTTCCATCGGTTTGCTCGCGGTGTTGCCCAGCTATCCGGTGTGGCTGGTGCTGCGGTTGATGATCGGGGTGATCCTGACCATCGTGTTTATCCTCGGCGAGAGCTGGATCAACCAGTTGGTGGTGGAGCAGTGGCGTGGCCGGCTGGTGGCGCTGTATGGCTGTACCTACGCCTTGAGCCAGCTGTCGGGGCCGTTGTTGCTCGGTGTGCTGGGCACCGAGCATGACTATGGTTTCTGGGTTGGTGTCGGCCTGTTGATCGTTGCGCCGGTCCTGCTCCTGGGGCGCAGCGGGGCGCCGACGGCAGAAGCCTTCAGCGTGACCTTTGGCGACTTGTGGGGTTTTTGCCGTGGCCTGCCGGCGATTGCCTGGGCGGTGGCGCTGTTTGCCGCGTTCGAAGCGATGATTCTGACGCTATTACCGGTTTATTGCCTGCAACAGGGCTTTACCGCCGAGGTGGCGCTGGCGATGGTCAGCACCGTGGTCGTCGGCGATGCCCTGCTGCAATTGCCGATTGGCGCCCTGGCCGATTACCTGCCAAGGCGCACCCTGTTTCTGGGCTGCGCGGTGCTGTTGCTGCTGTCGAGCCTGGCGATTGCGCCGTTGCTCGATACCTGGCTGATCTGGCCGATCTGGGTGCTGTTCGGTGCCAGCGCCGGGGGCTTGTTTACCTTGTCGTTAATCCTGATCGGCGAACGCTACCGTGATGATGCGCTGGTGCGGGCCAATGCCCATATCGCGCAGTTGTGGGGCATTGGTTGCCTGATCGGCCCACTGGTAGCGGGGGCTGGCAGCCAGTGGATCAGCGGGCATGCGTTGCCGTTGTTGATGGCGGCGGGGGCCTTGGGGCTGGTGATTCTGTTGTTGCGCCAAGGAGCGTTTGGCGTTGAGCAGCCAGCCTAGGTAAACCTGTAGGGGCCGGCTTGCCGGCGATAGCAACTTAGCTGACCCGCCGCTATCGCCGGCAAGCCGGCTCCTACAGGGGTTAGAGCATGCGTTCCAGGCCCACGGTGGTAGCGAACCAGGCATTGAGCCGGCGCCACCAGCTACCCGGCTCACGGGTCAGGGTGTGCAACTGGCCGTTATCTTCCGTCACCCAGACCACCTGGCCCTCCTGCAGTTTCGCCTCATAACTCAAGGCGGGCGCCATCCCTTGCAGGGCCAGGTTGCGCACGTGTTCGGCCAGCTCAGGACTGTCCACCAGCACCCCGACCTCGGTGTTCCACAGCACCGAGCGCGGATCGAAATTGAATGAGCCGATAAACGACTTCTGCCGATCAAAGATCATCGCCTTGCTGTGCAGGCTGGAGTCCGAGCCATGCAGCGCGCGGCTACCCAGCAGGTGCGGGCCACTGCCGCCGCCGTCGCCCGGTTGGCGGCGCAGTTCGTACAACTTCACCCCGTGTTCCAGCAGCGCCTTGCGATAGGGCGCATAGCCGCCATGCACCGCCGGCACGTCGGTGGCTTCCAGGGCGTTGGTCAGCAGGCGTACGTCCACACCCGCGTCTGCGCGGCCGGTCAGGTACACCAGGCCCGGCTGACCGGGGACGAAGTAGGCCGAAATCATCATCAGTTCACTGTGCACGCCTTCCAGCTCTGGCCCCAGTTGAGTGGTGAGCAGCAGTTGCGGGTCGGGATCGGCCTTGGCCAGGACCTTGCTCGGTGCGTCCCACAGAGCCTGGTTCCAGGCCCAGATCAGCTCTCGGCGCCAGATGTCCATGCGAGGCTGGGTCTGGTAGGTGCGCAGACGGTTGTACAGGGCATGGTTTTGCTGGCGCGACTCGGCCAGGGACTTCTCCAGGAGCCCGCGCGCGGTGGCCAGGTCGCGGGAGGAGGGGGCGCTGGAGATGAAGTCGGCGATGGGTTTGCTCAGTGCACTGTTCCAGTACTGGTCAAAGCTGTGGCCCAGTTGCTCGGCCACAGGCCCCACGCTGAGCATGTCGATATCGGTGAAGTTCAGGTTGGGCTCGGCATCGAAATACTCATCCCCCAGGTTGCGCCCGCCGACTATCGCCATGCTGTTGTCCGCCAGCCACAGCTTGTTGTGCATGCGCCGGTGTTGCAGCGATAGGTTGAACAGCCGGCCCATGGCCCGCGTCACGCCGGTGCTGCGCCCCAGGTGCAAGGGGTTGAACAGGCGAATCTGGATCTGCGGGTGCGCGGCCAGGGTGGCGATGATCTGGTCCAGACCGTCGCTGGTGGTGTCGTCCAGGAGGATGCGCACCCGCACGCCCCGGTCGGCCGCGGTGAGCAACTCGTCCACCAGCATGCGCGTGCTGATGCCGTCATGGACGATGTAGTACTGCAGGTCGAGGCTGGTCTGGGCATTGCGGATCAGTTCGGCGCGGGCCATGAACGCTTCACTGCTGTTGGGCAGCAGGCGGAACCCGGAGCGGCCCTGATAGGGCGCGGCCTGGGCCTGGATCGAGCGGCCGAAGGCGGACTGCGTGGCCGGCAGCGCTTCGCTGGGTACGCGGGGTACGTTGAGGGTGGCGCAACCGCCCAGGCCCAGGAACCCCAGCAAAAGAAGCGCTAACAGCCGTTGGCTCATCAAGGAGGCAGGTTCCGAATCAGGGCGGTGGTGGGCATATGACGGTGATTGCTGGCAAAAGGTCAGTCCACCCGCTGTTCGGCTTCGGCGAGCATCTTGATCGCCGTGGCCCCGACCTTGCGCACCGCCTCTTCAATCTGGGGTGTTGGCTTGGCAGCGTAGTTCATCCGCAGGCAGTTCCGGTATTTGCCCGAGGCAGAAAAGATGCTGCCCACGGCAATCTGTACGCCTTGCTCGACCAGGGCGCGGTTGAGCCTGAGGGTGTCGAAGCCCTCGGGCAGTTCCACCCACAGCATAAAGCTGCCCTGGGGCCGGCTGGCGCGGGTGCCGGCGGGGAAATAGCGGCTGACCCAATCGAGCATCAGGTCGCGATTGCGCTGGTATTGGCTGCGCATCCGCCGTAAATGCGGCTCGAAGTGCCCGTTCTTGAGGAACTCGGCAATGGCGATCTGCGGTTGGGTGGCGGTGGAGCCGGTGCTGATGTACTTCATGTGCAGCACCCGCTCCAGATAGCGGCCAGGGGCTACCCAGCCGATCCGCAGGCCGGGGGCCAGGGTTTTGGAGAAGGAACTGCAGAGTAGGACGCGGCCATCTTCGTCGAAGGATTTGATGGTGCGTGGTCGCGGGTAGCTGTAGGCCAGTTCGCCATACACATCGTCTTCGATGATCGCCACGTCAAAGCGCTGGGCCAGGGTCAGCAGCGCCCGTTTGCGGGCCTCGGGCATGATGTAGCCCAGGGGGTTGTTGCAATTGGGGGTCAACTGGATGACTTTGATCGGCCATTGTTCCAGGGCCAGTTCCAGGGCTTCGAGGCTGATGCCGGTGAGCGGGTCGGTGGGGATTTCCAGGGCTTTCATGCCCAGGCCCTTGAGGGTCTGCATGGCGCCATGAAAGCTTGGCGAGTCGACGGCGACGATATCGCCAGGCTCGCAAATCGCACGGATGCTGGAGGACAGCGCCTCATGACAGCCGGTGGTGATCACGATGTCCTGGGCGTCGAGCTGGCAGCCGGAATCCAATGACAGACGGGCGATTTGCTCGCGCAGCTCCATACAGCCGTAGATATTGTCGTAGTACAGGCCTGGCAGGTCCTGGCGCCGGCTGACCCGGGCCAGGCTGCGCAGCAGCGGCTTGATGGTCGGCGACAGTACATCCGGCATGCCTCGGCCCATCTGTATGACATCTTTGCGCGGCACCGCGCGGACCAGTTCCAGCACCTGGTCCCACTGGGAAATCTCCACCGGGCGCTGGGCCGGCCGACCCACGGCGGGCAACGCCGGCAGCTCGCGCCCGACAGGCACGAAGTAGCCGGATTTTGGCTTGGGTGTCGCCAGGCCGTTGTCTTCCAGCAGCCGGTAAGCCTGCTGGACGGTGCTCAGGCTGACCCCGTGTTCCACGCTCAGGGCGCGCACCGAGGGCAGGCGGTCGCCGGGGCGATAGAAGCCCTGTTCGATACGGGTGCCCAGCAGTTCGGCGAGGTTGACGTAAAGCGTCATGGCGGTTGCTCCCGAGGACCAGTACAGATGCCTGGAAAATACAGGATTCAGCGTGTGCTGTGGAGTATCTGTATGGATTTAATATAAGTTGGTTGAATCTGTAATGGTTTTGCTGCGGCGCTCATTCTAGTCACTCATGGCAACAGGCAAATGAGGGGCAAGACAATGAGTGGCTTGAGCGACGTGCGGCTGGCGTTACACAGTCAGGAACTGGAAGCAGGGCAGGAACGTGGGCTGGCCGGGCTGGCGCCTGGCAATCCGAGCCGTTGGGAACTGTTCTGGCGCCGGCGCCACACGCGCAAGGCCTTGCTGGAGTTGAGCCGGGAGCAACTGCGCGACATCGGCCTGAGTGCCGAGCAGGCGCGCCAGGAAGGCTTGAAGCCGTTCTGGCGCGGCTGAGTCAGAGCAGTTCTTTCAAGCGGTGCCAGAGCATGCCCAGGGCCAGCAGCGGTGAGCGCAAGTGCTTGCCGCCAGGGAAGGTGATGTGTGGCACCTGGGCAAACAGATCGAAGCGCCCACTGTGCTGGCCGCTGATGGCTTCGGCCAACAGTTTGCCGGCCAGGTGGGTGGCGTTCAGGCCATGGCCGGCGTAGGCCTGGGCAAAGTACACATTGGGCTGGTCGGCCAGCCGGCCAATCTGCGGCAGGCGGTTGGCGCCGATGCCGATCATGCCGCCCCATTGATAGTCGATCTTCGCCTCGGCCAATTGCGGGAAGACCTTGAGCATCTTCGGCCGCATATAGGCGCCGATGTCCTGGGGATCGCGTCCGGAGTAGTGGCAAGCACCGCCGAACAGCAGGCGCCGGTCGGCCGACAAGCGGAAGTAGTCCACCGTGACCCGCTGATCACACACCGCCATGTTTTGCGGCAGTAACTCGGCGGCCTGGGTTGGGCTCAAGGGTTGGGTGGCAATGATGTAGCTGCCAGCGGGCAGCACCTTGCCGCTCAGGTGCGGGTTGAGGCCATTGAGATAGGCATTGCAGCCCAGCACCAGGGTCTTGGCGCGCACGCTGCCCTGGGCGGTGTGGACTTTGACTTCCGGGCCGTAGTCGATGCGCAGGGCTTCGGACTGCTCGAACAGCCTGACCCCCAGTTGCTGCGCGGCGGCGGCTTCACCGAGGGCCAGGTTCAGCGGGTGCAGGTGGCCGGAGCCCATGTCGATCATGCCGCCCACGTAACGGTCGGAGCCGATCACGCTGCGCATCTCCCCGGCTTGCAGCAGGCGCAGTTCATGGCGATAACCAAGCCCGTGCAGTTCTTCGGCGTCGGCGGCCAGGCCTTGCAGGTCGCGGGGCTTGTTGGCCAGGTCGCAGTAGCCCCAGGTCAGGTCGCAATCGATCTGGAAGCGCTCGACCCGCTGGCGCACGATTTCCACGGCTTCCAGGCCCATCAGCTTCATCTGCCGCACACCTTCGGTGCCGACTACATTGGCAAACTGATCCAGGCCATGACCGACGCCACGAATCAACTGCCCGCCGTTGCGCCCGCTGGCGCCCCAGGCGATCTTGCGCGCCTCCAGCAGCGCCACGCTAAAGCCGCGCTCGGCCAGCTCCAGCGCGGTGTTCAGCCCGGAAAACCCGCCGCCCACCACGCACACATCGGCGACGACTTCGCCTGCCAGCACCGGATAATCGGGCTGCGGCAGGCTGCTGGCGGCGTAGTAGGAAGCGGTGTGCCGGGCGCTGGCGGTCATGGGGAGCATCCGTGTTTGGAAAATTTGACGCAGGATACAGCGGTCGGGTGAAGCTGTCTCACTCGGGGCTTTTAGGGCAAAATCCACGCCTATTCGCCGTTCGGTATGGGTTTCGATGAGTTGCAACAGCCAGAAAGTCAACGCGCTGCGCCGGCAGATTCCCTCGTTCGAGTGTGTGCCGGGTTGCCATGATTGCTGTGGGCCGGTGACTACATCCACCGAGGAAATGTCGCGCCTGCCGCGCAAGACGGCGGCCGAGCAGGAAGCGGCCATGGATGAGCTCAATTGCGTACACCTGGGCCCCGACGGCTGCACGGTGTACGACGAACGCCCGCTGATCTGCCGGCTGTTTGGTACTACCCCCAGCCTGCCATGCCCCAACAACCGTGGCCCGGTGGAGTTGATTCACCCGCGGGTGGAGAAGCAGATCCACGAGTATATGGCGACCACCCGGCAGGTCCTGGTCTGACTGCTCCCCTAGTAGGAGCCGGCTTGCCGGCGATGGCGTCGTTCAATTGAATGCATGACTCCAGGGCCTCATCGCCAGCAAGCCGGCTCCTACACGGTAGGGGCGTCAATCCGGGATCGGCAGGTTTAGGCTCTCCTTCACCTCTTCCATCACGATATAGCTCTTGGATTCGCGCACATGGGGCAGCTTGAGCAGGATGTCGCCCAGCAGTTTGCGGTACGAAGCCATCTCGGAGATCCGCGCCTTCACCAGATAGTCGAAATCCCCTGAGACCAGGTGACACTCCAGCACATGGGGCAGTTTCAGCACGGCACGTCGGAATTCTTCGAAGGTATCGCCGGATTTGTAGTCGAGGCTGATCTCGACAAACACCAGCAGGCTACCCTTCAAGTGCTGCGGATTGAGGCGGGCGTTGTAGCCCATGATGATCCCCTCGCGCTCCAGGCGCCGGACCCGTTCGGTGCAAGGCGTGGTCGACAGCCCGACCTTCTCCCCCAGCTCGGTAAACGAAATCCGCCCGTCGGCCTGCAGGATGCGCAGGATGTTGCGGTCGATCTTGTCCAGCTCCCGCTTGGTCTGGGTATTGGTCCGCATAGGGGATGCTCCTCCGTGAAAAGGGTTTTTGCCGAGAATTGTCGCCAAATATAGGCACTTATATAGTGAAATGCACTGGCCATTGCTTTTTATACTGCCCACATCTTTGTGCTGAACAACAAACGTCAGCGGTCAAGCCGTGATGAGGATATAAAAATGCGCGTTTTGGTCTTGGGTAGCGGTGTCATTGGTGTGGCCAGTGCCTACTATTTGGCGCGTGCCGGTTTTGAGGTGGTCGTGGTCGACCGTCAGCCGGCCGTTGCAATGGAGACCAGCTTCGCCAACGCCGGCCAGGTCTCGCCCGGTTATGCGTCGCCATGGGCCGCGCCGGGCGTGCCGCTCAAGGCCATCAAGTGGTTGCTGCAGCGCCATGCGCCGCTGGCGATCAAGGCCACCGCCGATATCGACCAATACCTGTGGATGGCGCAGATGCTGCGCAACTGCACGGCCAACCGTTATGCGGTGAACAAAGAGCGCATGGTGCGCCTGTCCGAGTACAGCCGCGACTGCCTCGACGAACTGCGCGCCGAAACCGGTATCGCCTACGAAGGCCGTAGCCTGGGGACTACGCAATTGTTCCGCACCCAGGCGCAACTCGATGGCGCGGCCAAGGATATCGCCGTGCTGAAAAAGTCCGGGGTTCCGTTCGAGCTGCTTGACCGCGCCGGCATTGCCCGCGTCGAGCCGGCCCTGGCCAGTGTCACGGATATCCTGGCCGGTGCCCTGCGCCTGCCCAATGACCAGACCGGCGACTGCCAGATGTTCACCACCCGCCTGGCCGATATGTGCAAGCAGTTGGGTGTGGAGTTCCGCTTTGAACAGGACATTCAGCGCCTGGACCACGCCGGCGACCGCATCAACGGCGTGTGGATCGACGGCAAGCTGGAAACCGCCGACCGCTACGTGCTGGCCCTGGGCAGTTACTCGCCGCAGTTGCTCAAGCCGCTGGGGATCAAGGCGCCGGTGTATCCGCTCAAGGGTTACTCCCTGACCGTGCCGATCACCAACCCGGCGATGGCCCCGACCTCGACCATTCTCGACGAGACCTACAAGGTCGCGATCACCCGTTTCGACAACCGCATCCGGGTCGGTGGCATGGCTGAAATAGCCGGTTTTGACCTGTCGCTGAACCCGCGCCGGCGCGAAACCCTGGAGATGATCGTCAACGACCTTTATCCTCAGGGCGGTGATTTGAGCGAAGCCACCTTCTGGACCGGCCTGCGTCCGACTACCCCGGACGGTACGCCGATCGTCGGCGCCACGCCCTTCAAGAACCTGTTCTTGAATACCGGTCACGGCACTCTCGGCTGGACCATGGCCTGTGGCTCTGGTCGCCTGCTGGCAGACCTGATGGCCAAGAAAACCCCGCAGATCAGTGCCGCAGGCCTTGATATTTCCCGTTACGGCAACCCTCAGGAGTCCACAAAACATGTCAATCCAGCGCCAGCTCACCAATGAGCGCATGAGCCAGATCGTTGTCCACAGCGGTACCGTGTATCTGGCAGGACAAGTCGGCGACGACATGAGTGCCGGGATTGAACAGCAGACCCGAGAAACCCTGGCCAATATCGAGCGTTTGCTGGATCTGGCCGGTACCGACAAAACCAAGTTGCTGTCGGTGACGATCTATCTCAAAGACATCGACGCCGACTTTGCCGGCATGAACGCGGTATGGGACAAGTGGCTGCCAAAAGGCGTGGCCCCGGCCCGTGCCACGGTCGAGTCGAAGCTGTGTGAGCCAGAAATCCTGGTGGAGCTGTCTGTCGTGGCTGCTCTGCCATAAACGATCCCTCTTCCGGTGCCGGCGCTATTGGCCGGTACCGGTTTTTTCTTCCCACCGCCGCCTAGAAGCCTGCCGCCATGCGTCCTGCCCGTGCCCTGATCGACCTACAAGCCCTGCGCCATAACTACCAATTGGCCCGCGAACTGACCGGGGCCAAGGCCCTCGCCGTGATCAAGGCCGATGCCTACGGCCATGGTGCCGTGCGTGTGGCCCAGGCCCTGGAAGACCAGGCCGACGGTTTTGCCGTGGCCTGCATCGAGGAAGCGCTGGAGCTGCGCGCTGCTGCAATTGGTGGGCCGGTGTTGTTGCTCGAAGGATTCTTCGAGGCCGACGAGCTGCCGCTGATCATCGAGCATGACTTGTGGTGCGTGGTGCATTCGCTGTGGCAACTGGAGGCAATTGAACAGGCGCGCCTGAGCAAGCCGCTGACGGTGTGGTTGAAGCTGGATTCGGGCATGCACCGGGTTGGGCTGCATCCCAAGGATTATCACGATGCGTACCAGCGCCTGCTGGCCAGCGGCAAAGTCGCAAAGATTGTGCTGATGAGCCACTTCGCCCGTGCCGATGAGCTGGACTGCGCCAGCAGCGATGAGCAGGTCGCGGTATTCGAGGCGGCGCGCCAGGGCCTGGCGGCCCAGGTCAGCCTGCGCAATTCGCCGTCGGTGATGGGCTGGCCGAGCGTTTCCAGTGATTGGGTACGACCGGGCATCATGCTTTACGGTGCGACGCCCTTTGGCGAAGACCAGGCAGTTGCCGCGCGTTTGCAGCCGGTGATGACCCTGGAGTCGAAAGTCATCTGCGTGCGCGAGCTGCCAGCGGGTGAGCCTGTGGGTTATGGCGCGCGGTTCGTGACGCCCAAGCCGATGCGTATCGGCGTGGTTGCCATGGGCTATGCCGACGGTTATCCACGGCACGCGCCGACCGGCACGCCGGTGCTGGTCGCCGGCCAGCGCAGCCAGTTGCTGGGGCGGGTATCAATGGACATGCTGTGCATCGACCTGACCGACGTGCCCCAGGCCGGCCTGGGCTCGACCGTGGAGTTGTGGGGCAAAAACATCCTCGCCAGCGATGTGGCGAGCGCCGCCGATACCATTCCCTACCAGATTTTTTGCAACTTGCGCCGCGTGCCACGGCTCTATTCCGGCACATAGCCGCAGGCCGCCGATCACGCCCACCAGGATTCAGACCAAAGTGTTGTAAATACTGAACGCTGTCGCCATGATAACGCTCAATTACAACAAAGCCTGAATCCTAGGAGGCTCCTGCATTGGACGTCGGCGAACGACTGCAATCCATCCGTAAACTGAAAGGTCTTTCCCAGCGTGAACTCGCCAAGCGTGCGGGCGTCACCAACAGCACCATTTCGATGATCGAGAAAAACAGTGTCAGCCCCTCCATCAGCTCCTTGCGCAAGGTGCTGGGCGGCATTCCCATGTCCATGGTCGAGTTCTTTTCCGAGGAGATCCTCCAGGAAAAACCGACGCAGATCGTCTATAAAGCCAATGAGCTGATCGACATCTCCGATGGCGCGGTCACGATGAAACTGGTGGGCCGGGCGCATCCCAGCCGGGCGATTGCGTTTCTCAACGAAATCTACCCGCCAGGCGCCGATACCGGCGAGGAAATGCTGACCCATGACGGTGAGGAAACCGGGATCTTGTTGGAAGGTCGTCTGGAGTTGGTCGTGGGCGTCGAAACTTTTGTGCTCGAAGCCGGCGATAGCTACTACTTTGAAAGCACCAAGCCGCACCGTTTTCGTAATCCGTTCGATGTGCCGGCGCGACTAATCAGCGCAGCCACGCCCGCGAACTTTTAACAGAAGAGGCGCCCTGCCTACCTTGCAGAGGTGCCCATCGTTGTATTTCGCCCTACTGAATCTCCCCTTGGATAATAGGGTTGTTTCAGTGAGGCGGCCTAACCGTTATACTTTCGCCGCCTGCGAAACCGTGGCCGCAGGCGTGAATAGCCACCATGAGGGTGAACGCGTGAACCTAATTATGAAAATGCTGGCCGTACCAGCAACCGTACTGGCCCTTTGGGCTGCCAGCGCTCAAGCTGCGACCAATGATGATATTGCCAAGCGCCTGGCGCCTGTCGGACAGGTGTGTGTCCAGGGGCAAGAGTGCAAGGGGATGGAAGTCGCTGTGACAGCAGGCGGCGGCGGTGCGAAAACGCCGGACGAAGTCATTGCCAAACACTGTAACGCTTGCCACGGCACGGGCCTGTTGGGTGCACCGAAAATCGGTGACACCGCAGCCTGGAAAGAACGCGCCGACCACCAGGGCGGCCTCGATGGCATCCTGGCCAAAGCCATCACCGGCATCAACGCCATGCCGCCTAAAGGCACCTGCTCCGATTGCTCGGATGACGACCTCAAGGCTGCGATCGAGAAGATGTCTGGTTTGAAATAAACCGATCTTCGCCAAAAAGCCGCTGACCAGCGGCTTTTTTGTGGGCGCAATTTGGCGGCCAAGGCTGTTCATTGCAGCAAAGACCCGGCAAGCTCGGTCCAACCCCTAATCACGGAATGTTCAGGAGGGTCGGATGGTGCAGTTGTGTTCAATCGAACAAGCGGTCGATGACGTACTGGAGCGCTTGCCTGCGCATATCCACATGGGTATGCCGTTGGGCCTGGGCAAGCCGAATCTGTTTGCCAACGCCTTGTACCGGCGCATTGCCAAGCTGCCCGAGCGGGCGCTGACCATCTACACGGCCCTCAGCCTGGGCCGCCCACCGTTGGGAGATGGCTTGCAGAAGCGTTTCCTGGAGCCGTTTATCGAGCGGGTGTTTGGCGATTATCCCGAGCTGGACTTCCTCGCCGCCCTGCGCAAGGACAGCCTGCCGGCCAATATCCACGTGCAGCAGTTCTTTATGCAGCCCGGCAGCCTGCTGCATAGCGCCTCGGCCCAACAGGACTATGTCAGCAGCAACTACAGCCATGCCGCCCGCGATATCAACGCCGCCGGCCTGAACCTGGTCGCGCAGTTGGTGGCCAGCAGCAGCGAACACCCGGATCGCCTGAGCCTGAGCTGCAACCCCGATATCACCCTCGACCTGTTGCCGATGATCGCCAAGCGCCGTGCGGCCGGGGAGACCATCCTGGTGGTCGGCCAGGTGCATGAAGATTTGCCCTACATGCCCGGTGATGCCGAGCTGGGCATGGATCAGTTCGACTTCCTGATCGACGAAAAAGACCGCACCACGCTGTTCTCCACGCCAAACATGCCCGTGGGTTTGCAGGACCACTTCATCGGTTTGCACGCCAGCACCCTGGTGCGCGACGGCGGTACGTTGCAGATCGGCATCGGTTCGATGGGCGACGCCCTGACCGCTGCGCTGCTGGCGCGCCAGGCCGATAACGAAGGCTACCGGCAGTTGCTCACAGACCTTGATGTGTACCAGTGGGCACCGCTGATCAGCCGTGAGGGCGGGGTCGAGCCGTTTGCCCGGGGCCTTTACGGCTGCAGCGAAATGTTCGTCAACGGCTTGCTGGTGCTGGCCGACGCCGGGATTGTGCGGCGCAGGGTGTACCCGGATGTGGCGACGCAGCAGCAGGCTAACGCTGGCCTGCTGGACGATGCGGCGCAGCCGGATGGCGTGTCGATCCACGGTGGTTTCTTCCTCGGGCCACGCAGTTTTTACCAGCGCTTGCAGGAAATGACTCACGCCAAGCGCCTGGAATTCAACATGACCCGCATCAGCTACATCAACGAGCTGTACGGGCAGGAAGAGCTCAAGCGCTTGCAGCGCCTGGATGCGCGGTTTATCAACAGCGCGATCATGGTCACGTTGCTGGGCGCCGGTGTTGCCGACCAACTGGAAGACGGTCGCGTGCTCAGCGGGGTGGGCGGGCAATACAACTTTGTCGCCCAGGGCCATGCGCTGGAGGGCGCGCGCTCGATCCTGATCCTGCGCAGCTGGCGCGAGTCGGGTGGCGATGTCAGCTCCAATATTGTCTGGGAGTACGGCCACTGCACGATTCCCCGGCACCTGCGCGACATTGTGATCACCGAATACGGCATCGCCGACCTGCGCGGCCAGACCGACGCCAAGGTGATCGAGGCGCTGCTCAATATCACCGACTCGCGGTTCCAGGCCGACCTGATCGAGCAGGCGCAAAAAGCCGGCAAGTTGCCCAAGGACTTCCAGCTCGACCCGCGCTTTGCCGACAACACGCCCGAGCGCTTGGAGGCCGTGCAGGCGCGGCATCCAAGGCTGTTCCCGGAGTACCCGCTGGGCAGTGACTTCACTGACGAAGAGCGCGATTTGTTGCGCGCGTTGAACTGGCTCAAGAGCAAATTCAAGCTGACGGAGATTTTGGAACTGGGCAAGGCGGCGCTGGATGCACCGGAGCCTGAGGCGTTTGCCGAGCACCTGCTGCGCATGCGCCTGGAAAAGCCGGAGGGGTTTAAAGAGGATTTGTATCAGCGCCTATTGCTTGCTGGCCTACAGGCCACCGCACGCTGACAGGTAACACAAGGCAAATGTGGGAGCTGGCTTGCCTGCGATGAGGGCCTGACAGTCGACATCTCTGTCGCCTGACACTGCGCTATCGCAGGCAAGCCAGCTCCCACATTTTTAACTGTGCTCGCTCACCTTCAGTCGATGAAGGTCACGACACCGCCAGCCAGGGACTTGACCCGCGCCAGCGACTCAACCCGGTAACCCTGGGCATCCAGCTCGGCACGCCCGCCCTGGAACGACTTCTCGATCACGATCCCCAGGCCTGCCACGGTGGCGCCAGCCTGCTTGATGATCGAAATCAGTGCCTGGGACGCCTTGCCGTTGGCCAGGAAGTCATCGATCACCAGCACGCGGTCGCTGCTGGTCAGGTGGCGCGGGGAAATCGCCACAGTGCTTTCGACTTTCTTGGTGAAGGAATACACCGTCGCCGACAGCAGGTTTTCCGTCAGGGTCAGGGACTGCTGCTTACGGGCGAAGATCACCGGCACGCCCAGGTTCAGGCCGGTCATGATCGCCGGCGCGATGCCAGAGGCTTCGATGGTGACGATCTTGGTGATCCCCGAGTCCTTGAACAGCGCGGCGAATTCGTCGCCGATCAGCTTCATCAGCGCCGGGTCGATCTGATGGTTCAGAAAGGCGTCGACCTTGAGTACCTGGTCGGAAAGCACGATGCCTTCTTCGCGAATTTTCTTGTGCAGTGCTTCCACAAAAGCTTCCTCTGGTGGCGCAAGGGGCGCCGAAAGTAGATTAAAAAGTAGTCGATTCTAGCGCTTTAGCATCGCGCGTATATCCGCCAGGGCGGTGTTGCCGCGTACCGCCTTGACTTCAGTTGGGGTGTCGTCGTTGCCTTCCCAGGCCAGGTCGTCCGGTGGCAGCTCATCGAGGAACCGGCTCGGGGCGCAGTCGATGATCTCGCCGTACTGCTTGCGCTTGGCCGCAAAGGTGAAGGCCAGGGTCTGACGCGCGCGGGTAATACCCACGTAGGCCAGGCGCCGTTCTTCTTCGATGGTGTCGGCTTCGATGCTGGAACGGTGTGGGAGGATTTCCTCTTCCATGCCCATGATGAACACGTAGGGGAATTCCAGGCCCTTGGACGCATGCAAGGTCATCATCTGCACACCTTCGGCGCCATCCTCTTCTTCCTGCTGACGCTCGAGCATGTCGCGCAGCACCAGCTTGCCGATGGCGTCCTCGACGGTCATTTCACCGTCTTCGTCTTTTTCCAGGGTGTTCTTCAACGCCTCGATCAGGAACCAGACGTTGCCCATGCGGTAGTCCGCCGCCTTGTCGCTGGAACTGTTGGTGCGCAGCCAGTTTTCATAGTCGATATCCATGACCATGCTGCGCAGGGCGCTGATCGGGTCTTCGCCGGCGCATTGCTCGCGCACCTTGTCCATAAAGCGCTTGAAGCGCGACAGGCGATCGGTGAAGCGCGTATCCAGGTGCTCGCCCAGGCCGATTTCATCGGTGGCGGCGTACATCGAGATCTTGCGTTCGGTGGCGTAGTTACCGAGCTTTTCCAGGGTGGTGGAGCCGATTTCCCGGCGTGGCACGTTGATCACGCGCAGGAAGGCGTTGTCGTCGTCCGGGTTCACGATCAGCCGGAAGTAGGCCATCAGATCCTTTACTTCCTGGCGTCCGAAAAAGCTGTTGCCGCCTGACAATCGATAAGGAATCTGGTGGTGCTGCAACTTCAGCTCGATCAGCTTGGCCTGGTAGTTGCCGCGATACAGGATGGCGAAGTCGCTGTAGGGGCGGTCGGTGCGCAGGTGCAAGGTCAGCAGTTCGACGGCCACGCGCTCGGCTTCGGCGTCTTCGTTGCGACAGCGGATCACGCGGATCTCGTCGCCGTGGCCCATCTCGCTCCACAGTTGTTTTTCAAACTCGTGGGGGTTGTTGGAGATCAGCACGTTGGCGCAACGCAGGATGCGACTGGTGGAGCGGTAGTTCTGCTCCAGCATCACCACTTTCAGGGACGGGTAGTCGTCCTTGAGCAGCATCAGGTTTTCCGGGCGCGCTCCGCGCCAGGCGTAGATCGACTGGTCATCGTCGCCGACCACGGTGAACTGGTTGCGCGTGCCGATCAGCAGCTTCACCAGCAGGTACTGGCTGGCGTTGGTGTCTTGGTATTCGTCAACCAGCAGGTAGCGCACCTTGTTCTGCCACTTTTCCAGGATGTCCTTGTGTTCCTGGAACAGTTTCACCGGCAGCAGGATCAGGTCGTCGAAGTCCACCGCGTTGAACGCCTTGAGCGTGCGCTGGTAGTGGGTATAGACAATGGCGGCGGTCTGTTCCTTGGGGTTGCGCGCGTTTTCCAGGGCTTCGGCGGGCAGGATCAGGTCGTTTTTCCACGAGCCGATCATGTTCTTGATCTCGTCTACGCCGTCGTCGCCGGCATATTCCTTCTGCATGATGTCGGTCATCAGGGACTTGACGTCGGTCTCGTCGAAGATCGAGAAGCCCGGCTTGTAGCCCAGCCGCACATGCTCCTTGCGGATGATGTTCAGCCCCAGGTTGTGGAAGGTACACACGGTGAGGCCACGGCCTTCGCCCCCCTTGAGCAGGGTGCCGACGCGCTCTTTCATTTCCCGCGCCGCCTTGTTGGTAAAGGTCATGGCGACGATGTACTGGGCACGGATGCCGCAGTTCTGGATCAAGTGCGCGATCTTGCGGGTGATCACGCTGGTCTTGCCGGAGCCAGCACCGGCGAGCACCAATAGAGGGCCGCCGACGTAGTTCACGGCTTCTTGCTGCCGGGGATTGAGTCGGGACATACAGGGTTTTGGGAGTCTTTGAGCGAAAAGGGCGGGCATTTTAACAGGCTGGCAAGATTCTGCCGCCTCTGAACGACAGTGTGACGTACCACTCGATCTAAATTTGCCGGTTTTGTTACTTTGCCGCAGGATGTGCGGGGTTTTTGGGTCTATTGTTCGATCTAGAGCCGCACAGCACGTATTTGATAACCAATATCATTGGTCATTATCAGGCTGCACGTCATAATGCCCGCCGCCAACGAAATTTTGCAAAGTCTAGGGAGCTAGCTTGTCTACGCCTGTCGAACCCTTGCGTTTGCTGCTACTGGCCGATGAGCCTGCGTGGGCAGCGTTGTTGCGCGAGTGCCTGACGCCGATGGGCGATGGGGCTGTGCTGATCAGTGCGCCAAACTGGGAGTCGGTGAGCAGCCTGTTCGACGACGACCGCACGGCTGTATTGCTGACCACCCCCAGCCTGCAACCCGGCCCTGGCCGCTGTAGCCTGCCCACCGTGTTGCTGCTGGAGCAGGAACCGCTGGTTGCGCCATTGGGCGCCAGCGACTGGTTGATCCGTGATGCGTTTGACGTGGATACGCTGCGCCGCTGCCTGCGCCACGTGCGCGAGCGCGGCGTGCTGGAAAATACCCTGCAACGCCTGGCCGAACAGGATCCGCTGACCGGCATCGCCAACCGTCAGGGCTTCCAGACCTTGCTGGCCGCGCGCCTTGCCGAAAACGACGGGCGTGGCCTGGCCCTCGGCCACCTGGACCTGGACAACTTCCGCCACGCCAACGATGCCCTCGGTCACCAGGCGGGCGACCGGCTGATCCTGCAAGTGGTCTCGCGGCTCAAGAGCCAACTGGAAGTCGGCGACCAACTGGCACGCCTTGGCAGTGACGAATTCGCCTTGCTGATCGACACCCGCCGTGCGCCGCAGCGCGCCGAGTGGATGGCTGAGCGCATCACCGAGGCCATGGCGGAACCTTATTGGGTCGATGGCGAAAGCCTGCTGATCGGTTGCAGCCTGGGTGTGGCCCATGCCCGCGCCAAGGCCGGCGCCGACCCGTTGATGTGGCACGCGCATATCGCCATGCAGCAGGCCAAGAGCACCCAGGGCTGCACCTTTCATATCTTTAATGAACGCATCAACCGCAACGCCCGCAGCCTCGCCGACCTGGAAAGCGAACTGCGCCGGGCGCTGCGCCGTGACGAATTGGAACTGCATTACCAGCCGCGTCTGGACCTGGACGATGGGCATATCGTCGGCCTCGAAGCCCTGGTGCGCTGGCGCCATGGTGAGCGCGGGTTGTTGCCGCCTAGCGAGTTCGTGCCGCTGGCCGAGCAGAGCGGCCTGATCGTGCCGTTGGGCTACTGGGTGATTTCCCGGGCCCTGCGCGATATGCAGGACCTGCGCGAACGCGGCCTGCCGCCGCTGCACATGGCGGTCAACCTGTCGTTCCGTCAGTTCCAGGACAGCCAGTTGCTGTCGACCTTGAGCCGCTTGATTGCCGAGCGCGGGGTGGAGGCGCAGTGGCTGGAGTTCGAGCTGACCGAAACCGCCGTGATGCGCCGCAGCGACCTGGTCAAGCAGACCATGGATGCCCTGGGCCGCCTGGGGGTGCGTTTCTCCCTGGATGACTTTGGTACCGGTTTCTCGTCCTTCGTACACCTCAACAGCCTGCCGATTGCCTTGCTCAAGATCGACAAGAGCTTTGTCGGCGGCATGGAGGAACGCGAGGAAAACCGCAAGCTGGTGCATGCCATGATCAACCTGGCCCACAACCTCAACCTGGAAGTGGTGGCCGAAGGCGTGGAAACCCCCGAGCAACTGGCGTTGTTGCGCTTGTTTGGGTGCGACCAGGCCCAGGGTTACCTGATCAGCAAGCCGTTGCCGCTGGCGGAATTGGTGGAATACCTGACGTTTGGCAGCAGCCAGCAGGCGTTGTTGGGCGAGGTGATCTAGGCCGGTGCGGTCAAACCAATGATTGTAGGAGCTGGCTTGCCAGCGATAGCAGTCTGTCGGTCAACGATACTGTGACTGATACATCGCCATCGCTGGCAAGCCAGCTCCTACAGTGAACGCGTACCTTCTTCAGTTTGTCTGGGCAATCATCCGCCTCATCTTTCTTTCAAACGCCCACGTCAGGGTAATCGCCGCGCAGGCCAGCCCCAGCGCCAACCCCCACCACACCCCGGTCGGCCCCCACCCCAGGGTAAACGCCATCAGCCAGGCCGCCGGTGCGCCAATCAACCAGTAACAGCCCAGGCCGACGAGGAAGGTCGTCTTGGCATCCTTCAGCCCGCGGATGCAGCCCATGGCGATGGTCTGCACACCGTCGAACAACTCGAACCACGCCGCCACGGCCAACAGGCTCACCGCCAGGCTGATCACCTGGGCGAAGGCCGGGTCGTCATGGTCGAGGAACAGGCCGATCAGCGGGTCTGAAAACAGCCAGAACACCATGGCAAACCCCAGCATCACCGTCGCGCCGAAGGCGATACCCACACGCCCGGCGAGCCGTGCGCCGAGCAGGTGCCCGCCGCCGTAATGCAAGCCGATGCGCATGGTGACCGCATAGGACATGCCCGCCGGGACCATGAACGCCACCGAGACGATTTGCAGGGCAATCTGGTGGGCCGCCAACTGCGTACTGCCCATGGTGCCCATGCACAGCGCCGCGAAGGCGAACAAGCCGACTTCCACTGCATAGGTGCCGCCAATCGGCAGGCCCAGGCGCCACAGCTCGCGCAAGTAATGCAGGTTGGGCCGCAACAGGCCCTTGCCCAATGGGTAGGCGGCGTAGGCGCGGTTGTATTTGATGTACCACAACAGCGCCAGGGCCATGCAGTTGGCGACAATCGCCGTGACCAGGCCGATGCCCATCAGGCCCAGTTTGGGCAGGCCGAACATGCCTTCGATCAATGCATGGTTGAGCAGGTAGTTGATCACCGTGCCGCACAGGCTGATCACCATCACCGGGGTGGCTTTGCCGATGGCGCTGGTGAAGCCGCGCAGGGCCATGAACGTCAGGTAGCCGGGCAGGGCAAACGGCAGGATCATCAGGAACTGGCCGGCCGACTGCACGTTGGTCTCGGTCTGGCCGAACATCAGCAGCACCGGCTTGAGGTTCCACAGCAGCAGGCCCGCCACCAGGGCCATCAGCCAGGCCAGCCACAGGCCGGCCTGGGTCAGGCGGGTAGCGCCTTCGATATCACCGGCGCCCTGGCGAATGGCGACCAGGGTGCCCACGGCGGCAATCACGCCGATGCAAAAGATCGACACAAACGAATAGCTCGCTGCGCCGAGCCCACCGCCGGCCAGGGCTTCGGGGCTCAGGCGGGCCATCATCAGGGTGTCGGTCAGCACCATCAGCATGTGCGCCAGCTGTGAGGCAATCAACGGCCCTGACAGCCGCAGAATGGCCCAGAGTTCGGTACGCGCCGGATGCTGCATGATCATCACGCTCAATATTTGCACAAAGGGTAGAAGGGTTGATTCTCGGCGCTCTCAGCGCTTTGCACAAAGGGATAAATGCGATCATTGGCATGATTAAAACTCATGCCAGGATGATTCTGGTAGGGTTTGCGGATCGTGCCGTCGGAGTTTTCCTCATGTCTCGTCGCCTTCCTCCGCTGTATGCCTTGCGTGCATTTGAAGCCGCCTCACGGCACAACTCCTTCACCCGTGCCGCCGAAGAACTGTCCATCACCCAAAGTGCAGTCAGCCGGCATATCCGCACCCTGGAGGAGCATTTCGCCTGTCGCCTGTTCCAGCGCAGCGGGCGCACCTTGCAGCTCACCGAATCGGCGCGCTTGCTGCTGCCGGGCGTGCGCGAGGGCTTCGCCGCCCTGGAGCGCGCCTGCCATACCTTGAATGCCGAAGATGACATCCTGCGCATGAAGGCCCCGTCGACCCTGACCATGCGCTGGTTGCTGGCACGCCTGAGTCGGTTCCGGCACTTGCAGCCGGGCAACGAGGTGCAGTTGACCAGTGCGTGGATGAGCATCGATGAGGTGGATTTCAACCAGGAGCCGTTCGACTGCGCGGTCCTACTGAGCGATGGGCACTTTCCCACAGATTGGGAGGCCAGTTACCTGTTCCCCGAACTGCTGATCCCGGTGGGCGCGCCGAACCTGCTCAGCGATGGCCCCTGGGATGTGGAGCGCCTGGCCGGCGCTGAACTGCTGCACCCCACGCCGGACCGGCGTGATTGGCGCCGTTGGTTGCAACGCACCGGCCTGGCCTCTCGTGTCGCCATCAAGGGCGGGCAGGTGTTCGATACGCTGGAGTTGGGCATGATTGCCGCCGCCCGGGGCTATGGCGTGTCCATGGGGGATTTGCTGATGGTTGCCGAAGATGTGGCGCAGGGGCGCTTGAGCCTGCCCTGGCCTACTGCGGTGGCCAGCGGCGAAAGTTACTACCTGGTCTGGCCCAAGACCCGCCCCGGCGGCGAGCGCCTGCGCAGGCTCTCGGACTTCCTGCAAAGTGAGGTCCGGGCCATGACACTGCCGCCAGTGGAGCAGCTCGACTGAATCGATGCAGCGCGCACAGACAATGCGTTTGAGTGATACCCCTGTAATTTGCTCAAGTATTGATCCAGGCCGCCGAAGTAGGTGTGTCGGAGCCGCCATTAGTTGCGGCTCAGCGTGCCCCCAATCCAAGAAATTCGCCGATTAGCGCTATGAGATCAGGACGATCCGGGCCTCGGCCAGGAGCTGTCATGTCTCAACCCCGCGCCCGCATCGCTTCGCAGCTGGGCATTGCCTTGGCGGTCATATTGGCTGTCGTGATCAGCGCCAGCACCCTATTTGCCCTGCGCTCCCTGGATTCGGCCAACCTGCAAACCCGCGAAGAACACCTGGCCAGCGAAGCGCGCTTGCTCGCCGACCAACTCAATACCTTCCACAGCACCCTGCGCGAGAGCACCGAGCGTTTGAGCGGGTTGTTTGAGCAGCGCTTCGCCGCCGGGTTGCGCGTGGGTTCCGAGCAGAAAGTGAATGTGGCCGGGGTACAGACCCCGAGCCTGTACCTGGGCGAGCAGGTGTTGAACAACAACTTCGACGAGGTCGATGAGTTCAAGCAGATGTCCGGTGGCGTGGCTACGGTGTTCGTGCGCAGTGGCGAAGACTTTATCCGCATCAGCACCTCCCTGACCAAACAGGACGGCAACCGTGCGATCGGCACCGTGCTGGATCGCCAGGGCCCGGCCTACCAGCGCCTGCTTGCCGGGCAGAGCTACATTGGCCGTGCGGTGCTGTTCGAGCGCTCCTACATGACCCAATACAGCCCGGTGCGCGATGCCAGCGGCCAGGTGATTGCGGTGTTGTTTATCGGTTTTGACTACACCGATGCGCAGAACGCCCAGTTCGCCAACCTCAAGCGTTTTCGCATTGGCCAGACCGGCTCGCTGGCGCTGCTGGATGAGCAAAAACACTGGCTGGTGCCGCCCGCTGGTGTGCAGGCCCCGGAGCAGGCGGTTGCGCCGATCCTGGAGCTGGCGCAAAAGCCCGGCCAGGGGCGTTTCTGGAGTGACCAGGGCGAGGACTTCTACAGCGTTGCGGTGCCGTTTGACGGCGGCCCGTGGTCGGTGGTGGCGAGCATGCCCAAGGCCGAGATCCGCGCGGTGACCTGGGCCGTGGGTATCCGCCTGGTAATCGGCAGCGTGCTGGCGATGCTGTTGGCCGTGGGCGCGGCGGTCTGGCTGCTGCGCAGCAAACTCCAGCCCCTGGGTGACCTGGTGCGCCAGGCCGAAGCCCTGGGCGCCGGTGATTTGAGTGCGCGGCTGAATGTGTCCAGCCATGACGAGATCGGTCAACTGGCGCGCAGTTTCAACCAGATGGGTGAAGCCCTGTCGACCATGGTCTCCCACATCCGCGAGGCGGCCGAAGAGGTCAACAGCCGCGCCCAGGCGCTGTCGGGCCTGTCGGGCGGGGCCTATGAGGGCATGGAGCAGCAGTCCGGCGAGATCACCAGCATGGCCGGCGCGGTGGAAGAGTTCAGCGCCACCTCGTTGAACATTGCCGACAACATGGGCAATACCGAGCGCCTGGCCCAGGAAAATGCCCAGCAGACCCGCATCGGTCGCAACTCGATGCAGGAGGCGTCGTCGTCCCTGGAACATATCGCCACGGCACTCAACAGCACGGCCACGGTGATCAATACCCTGGGCCAGCGCTCCCATGAAATCGGCGGCATCGTCGGTGTGATCACCTCGATTGCCGATCAGACCAACCTGCTGGCGCTCAACGCCGCCATCGAGGCGGCGCGGGCCGGGGAGCAGGGGCGTGGGTTTGCCGTGGTCGCCGATGAAGTGCGCAACCTAGCCTCACGCACCCGCCAGGCCACCGATGAAATTTCCGGAATGATCCAGAGCATCCAGCAGGAAACCGGCAACGCCATCAGCACCATGGAGCAGGGCAATGTGCTGATGCAGGAAGGCCTGTCGCGCAACGCCGACGTGGCCTCGGCCCTGGCGCGCATCGACGAACAAAGCCGTTCGGCGGGGCAGCAGTTCGCCGCGATTACCACCGCGACCCAGGAGCAAAGCAGCACCGCGACCTTGCTCAGCAGCAACCTGCAGAGCATTGCCCTGGCCAACAGTGAGCAGCGGGAAGTGGTGTCGAACCTGGCAGTTACCGCCAAGGAACTGGAGACCTTGGCGGCCGGCCTGCGCCATGAGGTGGATCGGTTTCGTTGAGGCTTAGTGGTCGCCGAGCCCTGGGTCCACGCGCTTGCCAATGTCCTTGAGCCGCGCCAGTTGGTCGACCATCCCTGGTGCTTCGTCGAGACTGCTGACGAAGGTCCACAGGTACGTCATCACCGCATAGACATGACCGGCCTTGACCGCTGGCGACAAGGCCAGTTGGCTGATCGCTACGATGAACAGTAGCGCTGCCAGCGTGCCGAGAAACAGGTAGGCGGCGGCTTCGCGGTCCGACAGCCAGATACGCAGGCGTGCCAGCAACTGGTAATGGCGTCGCAACGTCTGGGCGCCCACCTTTTCCACCAGGCCAATTTCTTTCTCCAGGCGGTTATTCAACCGTTCGTGCAACTGCTCGTTACGGCGGGCAAATCGCGGTAGCAGGATGATGCAAAGCAGCAATGCCGCAAAGCAGGCCAGGCCCACCCAAGGTTCAATCACCAGCAGCATCGCAGCTGCGCCAACGATGGAGACCAAGGCCGTTGCGATCACCGGCACATGTTTTTCGAAAAAATCGACAAAGTCCCGCGCCAGCACCACCCGTGCGGCTGCCTTGGACGTGCTGTGGTTCTGCAGACGCTGATTGAGAATCACAGGTACGGCAAGATCGGCGTAGATCCGCGTGAAGGTGCGGGTATCCAACGCCCGGCGTGCGGCGCCGACCACCCAGAACGCCATCACCACGGCCGCATAGAACAGCGCACTGCCGGCATCGCCGCGCAGGATCGAGTCCACGGCGAAACCGGCAAACAGGGGATAGGCCAGCAGCAACGCGTTCTCCAGCGCAACCAACGACAGCGTGCAGAACAGCTTGCCGGGATAAGCCTTGGCGATTGCCTTGAGGGTTTGGCTGGCCGATTGCTGGCCGATTTTCTTGCTTTCTTCGATCAGGATGTGTGGCGTTGTGGATGGCATGGGTGCACCGAAGGAGTAATAGGCGCTACTATTGAGCGACTGCTCAAGTATCCTTGAGCGATCGCTCAAAAAGCAAGCGCCGCTTATCTGGTGGCGCCCGTAAGGAATTGCCCATGTCGCGTATCGACCGTAAAGACCAGATCATCGCCGCTGCCTTGGAGCTGTTTCGCAGCAAGGGGTTTGCCGATGTATCCACCCGTGACTTGGCCGAACATGCCGGGCTGTCGCGCAGCCATGTCTATCACTACTTCAGCGACTGGAATGAATTGCGCCGCGAAGCCTTTGTGCGCTTTGCGAATGAGCAATTGGATGAAGTGCGCGAGCCCTTGGCCGATGCCCCACCACTGGAGGCGCTCGTAGGATTCTTGAGCGACTGCCTGCCCAGCACCGCCGATGCAGGCTGGGCTCTCTGGCTGGACGCCTGGGACGAGGCCATGCATGACGCGCAAATGGCCAAGGCTTACCTGGTGATCAATGCCCAATGGCAAGGCATGCTTGCCGAGGTGATCGAGCGGGGTGTCGCTGCCGGGGTCTTTCGCTGCAAGTCGCCCCAACGCGCTGCACGGCAGCTCTTCGCCCTGGCGATGGGCTACGCCGATGACCTGATGCTCAAGCCTTCCGCCGAGTCGGCAGAAGCGGTACTGGGTGAGGTGCTGGAAGTGGCGAGGCTGCTGCTGGATTTTTCCTGAACGCTGCTAGCCAACTGATGCCGGCCGGTACTGCAATGCCTCCGCCAAGTGATGGCGAGCGATGCCTTCCACTTGCTCAAGGTCTGCCAGGGTACGCGCGACCTTGAGCAGTCGGTGGGCTGCGCGCAGCGATAACGTCAGCCGCTCGCAAGCGCTCTCCAGCCAGCTTTCATCGGCGTTTACCAGTGCGCAGTGCTCGCGTAATCCCGCCAGGTCGAGGAAGGCATTCGCGCAACCCTGGCGCCCTTGCTGGCGCTCCCGGGCCTCGGCCACTTGGGCGGATGCCTTCGCCGTGTCATCACCGACCTTTTGGGAGGGGTTCAGCACGGTGGTTTCACGTGCCACGGTCAGGTGCAAATCAATCCGGTCCAGCAACGGCCCGGAGAGTTTGTTGCGGTAGCGCTGGATCTGCTCCGGCGTACACCGGCAACGTCCACTGGGCTCACCCATGTAACCGCAAGGGCAGGGGTTCATCGCCGCCACCAGTTGAAAGCGTGCCGGGAAGCTGACGCGGTCGCGTGCCCGGGAAATCACGATATGTCCCGATTCCAGCGGTTCGCGCAGCACCTCCAGCACCTTGCGATCAAATTCCGGCAGCTCATCGAGAAACAACACCCCGTGATGGGCCAGGGTGATTTCCCCAGGCTGCGGTTTCGAGCCGCCGCCCACCAGCGCCGGCCCGGACGCGGAATGGTGCGGCTGGCGAAAGGGCCGATGAGGCCAGTGGCTCAACGGCGCCAGGCTGACCACTGATTGGATCGCCGCCACTTCCAGCGCCTCCTGTTCGCTCAAGGGCGGTAGCAGGCCGGGCAGGCGGCTGGCAAGCAAGGTCTTGCCGGTGCCGGGTGGCCCGCTGAACAGCAAGTTGTGGGCACCCGCTGCCGCAATCAGCAGTGCGCGCTTGGCGGCCAGTTGGCCCTGCACCTCGCTCAGGTCCGGGTAAGGTTTGTTCAGGTACAGCAATCCGTCGGACGTGTAAGGCTCGATCGGCACCAGCCCATTCAGGTGCGCCACCACTTGCAGCAGATGATCCACCGCAATCACCTTCAACCCCGAGGCCAGGCATGCCTCCTCGGCATTGGCCCTGGGCACGATCACGCTGCGCCCGGCCTTGCGTGCGGCCAATGCGGCTGGCAACACACCTTTGACGGCACGCACTTCGCCAGACAGGGCCAGTTCGCCGAGGCACTCCACGCCATCCAACGCCTGTGCCGGCACCTGTACGCTGGCCGCGAGAATCCCCAGGGCAATCGCCAGATCAAAACGCCCGCCGTCCTTGGGCAGGTCGGCGGGCGCCAGGTTAAGGGTGATGCGGCGCGCGGGGTATTGCAGCGCACTGTTGAGAATGGCGCTGCGCACGCGGTCTTTGCTTTCCTTGACCGCTGTCTCCGGCAAGCCCACCAGGGTCAGGGACGGCAAGCCATTGGCCATATGCACTTCGACCGTGACGGCGGGGGCTTCGACGCCGATCTGGGCGCGGCTGTGGACGATGGCGAGGGACATGTTCGTTCCTTGAAGGGAGGGCCGCTTTGCGGTTTTTCAAGGGTAGACGAGAGAGGGGGAGGCGCCTTGCGCAGGTTTTACTGAACGTATCCGGGCGTTGAAATTGCAGGAGCCGGCTTGGTGTGTCAGGTAGACAGCCATCGCCGGCAAGCCGGCTCCTACAGGGGGCAGGGTGGTTATTCCTGGGGTGGATTCAACCGCGCTTCCAACTCTGCCACCTTCGCCTCCAGGCTCTCCAGGCGTGCTCGGGTGCGGGCCAGGACTACCATCTGGCTGTCGAATTCTTCCCGGCTGACCAGGTCCAGTTTGCTGAACCCGCTTTGCAGCAGTGCCTTGAACTGGCTTTCGATTTCATTGCGAGGTAGCGGGGTCTCGCCGCTGAACAGGCGAGAGG
This sequence comes from Pseudomonas sp. WS 5010, assembly GCF_012985565.1. Lineage (NCBI taxonomy): Bacteria > Pseudomonadati > Pseudomonadota > Gammaproteobacteria > Pseudomonadales > Pseudomonadaceae > Pseudomonas > Pseudomonas sp. WS 5010. The sequence goes on from NZ_JAAQWQ010000004.1 coordinate 309,352, forward strand.
CGTGGCCGCTCAGGGCGTCGAGGAGGTCTTTGGGCGCGAGCATGGGAAACATTCCGGAAAACAGTTGGCCGGCAGTGTATCACGCAGCGCCTATAGTCTTTTCCCAGTGCTCTGCGCACGCTTTTCGCGCATTGTCCCGAATGCGGATGCACTGTTTTTGTGCGTATGTGGGCTGCTACACCGGCCCACTGCTCGGTGTGAGCGGGCAACGGATTGATTTCAGTGATTTTTACGGAGCTGGCAAGGTTTCTGCTTAGACGATCATGACCCATGCACTGATGCAGTCGCTGTGACGAATGCAGTGCGCTGACGGACCAGGGTACATGTTTCGTCACCAACGGTTAGCTGGCGTCGACAAGGCAATTGCCGAGGCGACGATGCGTTACAAAGCCAGGCACTGCGCTTAGACTTGAGACGGGTTTGTTTTCCTGGGGCAAGTCCACCAATTCGGGAGAGAGTTTTCATGAAGCTAGTCACTGCCATCATCAAGCCGTTCAAGTTGGACGATGTACGCGAGTCACTGTCCGAGATCGGCGTGCAGGGCATTACCGTCACTGAGGTCAAAGGCTTCGGTCGGCAGAAGGGTCATACCGAGCTGTATCGCGGCGCGGAATACGTAGTCGATTTCCTGCCGAAGGTGAAGATTGATGTCGCCATTGACGACAAGGATCTTGATCGGGTTATCGAGGCGATAACCAAGGCGGCCAACACCGGCAAGATCGGCGACGGCAAGATCTTCGTGGTCAATCTGGAACAGGCTATTCGCATCCGTACCGGCGAAACCGATACCGACGCAATCTAAGCCGCCAAACCCCAACGCCCCAGGAGAAAACAATATGACTCTGCGTAAATTCGCAGGGCTAGGAGCCCTGTTGTCCATCGTAATGCCCAGCCTGGCCATGGCGGCAGACGAAGTGGCGGCTCCAGTCCTCAATTCCGGCGACACTGCCTGGATGCTGACAGCCACCGCACTGGTGCTGTTCATGACCATCCCTGGCCTGGCGCTGTTCTACGGCGGCATGGTCCGCTCCAAAAACATTCTTTCTGTGATGATGCAGTGCTTCGCCATTACCGGTCTGATCAGCATCCTGTGGGTCGTCTACGGCTACAGCATTGCGTTCGACACCACGGGCATGGAGCAAGGCGTCGTCAACTTCAACTCGTTCTTCGGCGGCATGGGCAAGGCGTTCCTGGCGGGTGTCACACCGTCCAGCATCACTGGGCCTGCAGCGCTGTTCCCGGAAGCGGTGTTCATCACCTTCCAGATGACCTTCGCGATCATCACCCCGGCGCTGATCGTCGGTGCGTTTGCCGAGCGTATGAAGTTCTCCGCCATGCTGCTGTTCATGGCCATCTGGTTCACCCTGGTCTATGCGCCGATCGCGCACATGGTCTGGAGCGGCAACGGCGGCCTGATGTGGGACTGGGGCGTGCTGGACTTCGCTGGCGGCACCGTGGTGCACATCAACGCCGGTGTGGCTGGCCTGGTGGCGTGCATCGTGCTCGGCAAGCGTAAAGGCTACCCGACCACGCCGATGGCCCCGCATAACCTGGGCTACACCCTGATTGGCGCGGCGATGCTGTGGATCGGTTGGTTCGGCTTCAACGCCGGCTCTGCTGCTGCGGCCAACGGCACGGCGGGCATGGCGATGCTGGTGACCCAGATCGCTACCGCGGCTGCGGCGCTGGGCTGGATGTTCGCCGAGTGGATTACCCACGGCAAACCAAGCGCCCTGGGCATCGCTTCGGGTGTGGTTGCCGGCCTGGTGGCCGTCACCCCGGCCGCTGGTACCGTAGGCCCAATGGGCGCCCTGGTGATCGGCCTGGCGTCTGGCGTGATCTGCTTCTTCTGCGCCACCAGCCTCAAGCGCAAGCTGGGCTACGATGACTCCCTGGATGCCTTCGGCGTGCACGGTGTTGGCGGAATTGTCGGGGCGATCCTCACCGGTGTATTCGCGGCGCCGATCCTGGGTGGCTTCGGCACGGTGACCGATATTGCCGCGCAGGTCTGGATCCAGGCCAAGGGCGTAGGCTTTACCGTGATCTACACCGGTATCGTGACCTTTGTGATTCTCAAGGTGCTGGACTTGACCATCGGCCTGCGTGTGACCGAAGAGGAAGAGGCCGTTGGCCTGGACCTGGCGGAACACAACGAACGTGGCTACAACTTGTAAGAACCTATGAAAAAAACATGCCCGGCTTGCCGGGCATTTTTTTGTCTGGTATTTGCCTGTGGTGAAAGCGTGTGAGAATTTTTGTGTCGAGTTTGTGATCGGATCCACACGGTACTTTTCAGTGTGCGAATGTCTTACAGGCATGTAGGCGTATTCGGCACTTTGTTTTTTCCCAGAGCGCGCTAGAATGCGCGCCGATGGGCGCAGAACTGTATACATCGGCAGACCCTGATTACCCTGCGGGCCAAGCCCCGGGTCATTTCAAGGGCAGCCTTTCGGCTCGCCAACTGAGTTTGCCGGTCACGGCCGGCCATTTGGCAATGGGCACATGGCAAGGCGTTTATCTGGGCGAGCAGCGTGATCATGGCGGTGCTCGTAAAGTCCTCGGCACCTTGCACGGTGACGGGGCATAAGCCACTGGTTATCCGGTGGACGTTGATTTTTTTCCGGCAGCCTTCGACAGATGGTGAAGCTGGGCTATAACTAATCTGCTTTTCGCAAGTCATGAGGTAGAACATGAGCGACGATGATCTGGAAAACGACGACCTCGAAGTAGGTGACGACGAAACCGAAGAAGGTCTTGAGGCGGCTGCCGAAGACGTAGCTGACGACGACGGCGGCGATGACGCGCCGGCCCCGACCGCCAAGGGCAAGGCCAAGGCTGCTGTGTCGGTTGATGAGTTGCCGAGCGTTGAAGCCAAGAACAAAGAGCGCGATGCGCTGGCCCGCGCGATGGAAGAATTCCTCGCCAAGGGCGGCAAAGTGCAGGAAGTCGAGGCCAACGTGGTGGCAGATCCACCGAAGAAGCCGGACAACAAGTACGGCAGTCGGCCTATCTGAGGCCGGTTACTTGCTTGCTGAAAAAGCCCGCCGTCGCTGCGGGCTTTTTCATGCCTGAGACAAATGGCCAGTGCCGCAAACCCATGTGGGAGCTGGCTTGTCGGGTCGCGTTATTTCCAGCTGTGGAGCAGCGAAGGCAGCTCGCTCAAGCTGCGAATCTGCGCATCCGGCAATTTCTCGCCTTCCCAAACCTTGCCCGCCGGGTTGAACCACACTGCCCGTAACCCCGCCTGCTGCGCCCCGGCGATGTCGTCGCCCGGATGGTCGCCAATATGTACCGCCGCACTGGCATCCACCCCACCTCGCTGCAACGCTTCCTGAAACAAGCGCGCATCCGGCTTGGCGATGCCGATATCTTCGGCCCTCAGGGCAAAGTGGAAGTAATCCGCCAGGCCCACGCGCTGGACATCGGCATTGCCATTGGTGATCACCCCCAGCAGGAAGTGCTGGCGCAGGGCTTGCAGCATCGGCTCAGCTTGCGGGAAGACCGTGAGCTGGTGCCGCGCATGAATAAACGCTTCAAAACACACATCGGCCATTTCCGTGGCCTGCGGCTGTGGATAACCGGCCTCTTCAAAGGCGTGCATCAGCACCCGGTGGCGCAGGATGCTGATCCGGTGCTTGAGTTCGGGATGACGTTGCAGTACATGCTGGCGCAGGCTGGCGAAATGCTCCAGGGGCAAGTCGCCGACCTTGGACGCATGGGTCGCCAGCCATTGGCGCATCGACGCTTCGGCGCTGATGATGACGGGGACGTTGTCCCACAGGGTATCGTCCAGGTCGAAGGTGATTAGCTTGATGCTCATGAGTCGCCGCCTTTAACGCGTTTGGCCCGTGGATGGGCGCTGTCGTACACCGTCGCCAGGTGCTGGAAGTCCAGGTGGGTGTAGATCTGGGTGGTCTTGATATCCGAGTGGCCGAGCAGTTCCTGCACGGCGCGCAAGTCTTGTGATGACTCCAGCAGGTGACTGGCAAAGGAGTGGCGCAGCATGTGCGGATGCAGGTTTTGCCCCAGCTCCCGCTCGCCGGCGGCCTTGACCCGCAGCTGAATGGCCCGTGGCCCGAGGCGTCGGCCTTGCTGGCTGACAAACACCGCATCGTCCGGCGGGTTGGCCAGGGCTCGTAGGGGCAGCCATACCAGCAGGGCGTCGCGGGCTTTTTTGCCGATGGGCAGCACGCGGGTCTTGCTGCCTTTGCCGTGCACTTGCACCAGGCCATCGGCCAGGTCCAACTGCTCGAGGTTGAGGCTGGTCAGCTCCGACAGGCGCAGGCCCGAGGAATAGAACAGCTCCAGGATCGCCTGGTCGCGGTGCGCCAGGAAGTCATCCTCGACCGCGCCATCGAGCAATTGCAGGGTGCGGTCCGCATCCAGGGTCTTGGGCAGGCGGCGCTCACCCTTGGGCGGTGCCAGGCCGTTGGCCGGGTCGTGATCGCACAGGCCTTCGCGGTTGAGGTAGTGATACAGGCCACGCACCGCCGACAGCAGGCGCGCCAGGCTGCGGGAGGATTGGCCTTGCTGGTGCAGGCGCGCAATGAGGCTGCGCAGGCCTTGGATATCGAGGGCCTTCCAGCTGCCGATCTGTTGTTTCTGGCAGAACGCCAGGACCTTGTTCAAGTCCCGCCGGTAGGCTTCCAGCGTATGGGGAGACACCTGGCGCTCGCTGCGCAGGTGAGCGCAGTAGGCGTCCAGTTGTCGTTCCATGGCTAGCGCACCGCGCGCAGGGCGCTGGTGAAGCGTGGCAGGCTGCGACTCAACACTTCGGCAATGTAGGTCAAGAACAGCGTGCCCACGGTGCTTTTGTAGTGCTGCGGATCACGGCTGGCGATGGCCAGGACACCGTGCAAGCCTTGATGGCTGAGGGCGACCACGGCAGTCGAGCCGATCTGCACGCGCTGGTCTTCGCCAAACAGGAAGTCCAGCTCATGCTCGCGCAGGGTGCCGCTGATGGTCTTGCCTTCCGACAACAGGCCGCCGATGGCGGTCTGTGCGTCGCTGCCCTTGACCCAGCGCCCGACCGGCATCGGGTTGTCACTGAACAGGATCAGGCTGACAAACGGCACCTGGAAGTCCTGGCGCAGGCTGTCTTCGACGGCAATGGTCAGGTCTTCCAGGCTGGCGGCATCCAGCAGCGCCAGGATCAGGCGGCGGGTCTTGTCGAACAGGCGGTCGTTGTCGCGGGCCACGTCCATCAACTGTGAGAGCCGATGGCGCATTTCGATATTGCGCTCGCGCAGGATCTTCATCTGCCGCTCCACCAGCGACACGGTATCGCCGCGCTGGTGAGGGATGCGCAGGGCCGGCAGCAGCTCGTCGTGTTCGACGAAGAAGTCCGGGTTAGCCTCCAGGTAAGCGGCGACAGCCGCTGCCTCCAGGCTTTCGCAAGGGGATCCTTCGGGCTGCTTGGCGGGTGCCTGGGGCTTATCGGTCATTAGCGAGTCGCTCTCATAGACGGACCTGTCCTTCGTATACACGGGATGCCGGGCCGGTCATCTTCACCGGTTGGCCTGGGCCTGCCCATTCGATGGACAGGCGTCCACCAGGCAGGTCGATCAACAGTGGCGAATCCATCCAGCCCTGGCTGATCGCCGCCACGGCGGCGGCGCAAGCACCGGTGCCACAAGCCTGGGTTTCCCCGGCGCCGCGTTCCCAGACCCGCAACTGCGCGCGGGAGCGGTCGATGACCTGCAGGAAGCCGACGTTGACCCGTGCCGGAAAACGTGGGTGATGTTCGATCTTCGGGCCCAACTCATGCACTGGCGCATTGTTGATGTCGTTGACCCGCAGCACTGCATGGGGGTTGCCCATGGACACGGCGGCCACCTCGACCACGGTACCGTCGACATCCAGCGGATAGCTCAACGCCTGGGCATCAGCCACGAACGGAATATCGGCCGGTACCAGGCGCGGGGCGCCCATGTCGACGCTGATCTGGCCGTCGCTGCGGATATCCAGCTCGATAATGCCGCTTTTGGTCTCGACGCGAATCTGCCGTTTGGCGGTCAGGCGCTTGTCCAGCACGAACCGCGCGAAGCAGCGCGCACCGTTGCCGCATTGCTCCACTTCGGAACCGTCGGAGTTGAAGATCCGGTAACGGAAATCCACCTCCGGGTTGCTCGGCGCTTCGACGAGCAGCAGTTGGTCGAAGCCGATGCCGGTATGGCGGTCGCCCCACAGTTTGGCGTGCTTGGGCAGGATATGCGCGTGCTGGCTGACCAGGTCAAGGACCATGAAGTCATTGCCCAGCCCGTGCATCTTGGTAAAACGCAGCAGCATGGCTTACTCCGGCAGCAGGCTTTCGCCAGCAAACAACTCGGCTACCGTCTCGCGGCGACGCACTTCAAACGCTTGATCACCGTCCACCAACACTTCGGCGGTACGCCCGCGGGTGTTGTAGTTGGAACTCATGACAAACCCATAGGCACCGGCCGAATGCACGGCCAGCAGATCGCCTTCTGCCAGGGCCAGTTCACGGTCCTTGGCCAGGAAGTCACTGGTCTCGCAAATCGGGCCGACGATGTCATAGGTGTGCGGCGCGCTGTCGCGCGGGCGCACGGCGCTGACATCCATCCAGGCCTGGTACAGGGCCGGGCGGATCAGGTCGTTCATCGCCGCATCGACGATGGCGAAATCCTTGTGTTCGGTGTGCTTGAGGTACTCGACCTGGGTCAGCAGTACGCCCGCATTGGCAACGATGTAGCGGCCCGGCTCGAATATCAGCTTCAGGTCGCGGCCTTCGGTGCGCTCGCGTACGGCCTTGACGTAGTCGGCCACCAGCGGCGGCTCTTCGTCGCGATAACGCACGCCCACGCCACCACCCAGATCAATGTGGTGCAGGTAGATGCCGCACTCGCCGAGGCGATCGATCAGCGCCAGCAGGCGGTCGAGGGCATCGAGGAACGGTGGCAGGCTGGTCAGTTGCGAGCCGATATGGCAGTCCACGCCCAGCACTTCCAGGTTCGGCAGTTGGGCGGCGCGGATGTACACGTCTTCGGCGTCGGCAATGGCGATGCCGAACTTGTTCTCTTTGAGACCGGTGGAAATGTACGGGTGCGTGCCGGCATCCACGTCCGGGTTGACGCGCAGGGAAATCGGCGCACGCACGCCCATCTCGGCGGCCACCACTTGCAGGCGCTCCAGCTCGTCGGTGGACTCGACGTTGAAGCAATGCACGCCGATTTCCAGGGCGCGGCGCATGTCTTCGCGGGTCTTGCCGACACCGGAGAACACGATTTTGTCAGCCTTGCCGCCCGCGGCCAGTACACGCTCCAGCTCGCCACGGGACACGATGTCAAAACCAGCGCCCAGGCGCGCCAGGACATTGAGTACACCCAGGTTGGAGTTGGCTTTTACTGCATAGCACACCAGGCTTGGCGTACCCTCCAGTGCATCGGCAAAGGTGCGGTATTGCGCTTCGATATGCGCTCGCGAGTACACATAGGTCGGGGTACCGAAGCGTTCGGCAATCGCGGACAGCGCCACGTCTTCCGCGAACAGCTCGCCGTCCCGGTAGTTAAAAGCGTCCATGAAATTCCCTTAGTAGGTGTCGTGCTTGTGCGCTTTGGATTGCGACGTTTGCGCCTGTTCATTCGGGTCTTTGCTGTCATCGGGCAGGTACAGCGGGCCTTTTTGACCACAGGCACTGACGAGGCAAGCGACCGCGACGAGCGCAGCAAGGGAAGAGATCAGGCGCTTCATGGCTAAATCCTTGAATATGCATTAATTGCGCCCGAGTATACCGACCACCCGCCAGCTTGCCTATGCGCCGGGACACCCGTCCGGCGGGGCTTTGCCGAGTATGTCGTGATGTGGCCTACATCCCGTCGGGATAATTCGCACGGCTGGTGGGAATGAAATCGGTATCCTTTGCAATCATCATGGCGCCTCCGTATCGTGCGGCGCTTGAGCGTGAGTAGACACTTTTTGAGGTTCCCACCATGAGTTTGACCGAAGCCCGCTTTCACGACCTGGTCGATGCGACCCAGCAAGCGCTGGAGGATATTTTCGACGAGAGTGGCCTGGACGTGGATCTGGAAAATTCTGCAGGCGTGTTGACCGTCAAGTTTGAGAACGGCAGCCAATTGATCTTCAGCCGCCAGGAGCCGCTGCGCCAGCTGTGGCTGGCCGCGCGTTCCGGAGGGTTTCACTTCGACTACGACGAAGAAGAAAAACGCTGGTCGAACGACACCAGTGACGAGCTGTTGAGCGAAATGCTTGCACGCATCACCCTGGAACAAGCCGGCGTCGAGCTGGACTTCGATGAGATCTGATCGTGACCCAGCCCGCGCCCGTCCGTCCGCCCAAGCCGCTGTTCAGCAATGTCAGCCCGGCTGTGCCGTCACCTTGTATCAGTTTGTGTCGGCTGGATGAGCAAAAAGTCTGCCTTGGCTGCTTTCGGCATGTGGAAGACATCCGGGAATGGCGCTCCGCCGACGATCAGCGGCGCCGCGTGATCGTCGCCCAGGCCGAGCAACGCAAGGCTGGCGCCTGACCTTCAGGCCGGCCCATCTTGTTTATTTGGTGTGCTGTGGTAGTGTCCGGGTATACCTCAACTCATCGAGGTCCGTGAGAACCCCGCCGTTTATTGGCGGGGTTTTGCTTTTTTGTGCAGAAAAAAAGGAGTCTGCCGCAATCATGACTGCACCTTCCATCATCCTCACCCGTCTCGATGTGCAACGTCTTGAGCAACTGATCGACCGTATGGACGACAAACTGCCAGGCGTCATCGCCCTGCAAGCCGAACTTGACCGCGCCGAAGAGGTGGTTGGCCACGATGAAGTGCCTGCCGGTGTCGTGACCATGAACTCCAGCGTGCATTGCCGTGAGCAAAGCAGCGGCAAGGACTATCACCTGACCCTGGTCTACCCCAAGGACGCGAATGCCGACGAAGGCAAGATCTCGATCCTGGCCCCGGTGGGCAGTGCGTTGCTGGGCCTGCAAGTCGGCCAGCACATCGATTGGCCTGCTCCGGGCGGCAAGACCCTCAAGCTTGAGCTGCTGAGTGTCGAAGGCCAGCCGAAGGACGGCGGCGCATTCGCGCTCTAAACCTCATTCAAGGCCTGGTTGAGCGCCTGCTCCAACTCGGCTTTGTAGCGCAGGTACAGATTGCTTGGGCTTTGAACATCACCGAGTAGGCCGGATAGGTCCAAATCGGTGATGTAGCAACGATAGCGCTCGGTTTCCCGGCGCTGCCCGACGATCTCCTGGGCGACCACAGCAAACAGCTGATCGCCAAACTCCAGTTCGCAAAACTCCCGCTGATTGCAGTACAGGGTAATCCCCACCTGGCCTGGCGCACCCTTGCCGATAATCGCCTGCACGTCGTAGAACGGTTTGTTGGCCGGAGTCTGCGGCGCAGGCCGTGGCTCGACCCGACGGGTACGGCCGCCTGCCGATGGCAGCAGTTGGTAATACAGCGTCTGCACCGCCCCCAGTGGCTGCTGCGGGTCCAGCGGTGACAGCGCGTCCCGTCGATAAATGATCGATTGCAGGAAGCGCTGCAAAGGCGCGAGCAAGCTCTGCTCATCATGAAACGGCAGGCGCTGTTGCCAGAGGGCGTTGAACTCGTCGAGTACGTACAGCTCGGCGAAGCCGTCGTTGATGCGGTAGAACACCTGCACACAATCGGCCTGGCCCATGGGCAGCAGTGCTGCCAGGTCGTGGTCTTCCAGGGCCATGGCATCCAGGTGCAACGGGCTGTAGCTGGCCAGCTCCTCGCTGAGGTAGTCCACCAGCGCCTGCTGGCTGGGCAATGACACGTGATTGGCTTGCCCCGGTGCCAGCTCCATGACGTGATAGTGCTGTTGTACCTGGATCAGATAGCGGTGGTTGAGCTGGCTGAGCATCAGGTTTTGCGCGGTATCGAAAATCTCTTCGACCCGCTGGGCAATGAACTGCGCACGGTTGTGACAGAAACAACGCACCCGCAGCCGCGGCAATCGGTCATGCGGTAACTGATTCAGGTAATCGCGCAGGCAATCGAGCAGGGCGTGGGGCCCCTCGTAGCGGCTGACCATCACCTCGTTCCAGCTGTTGAGCGTCACCTGGTCCAGGGTCAGCACCAGGTTTTCCCTGACGCCGGCGTAACTCAGGGAGTCGGTGCGCTCGGTGGTCATCAGGATATTCAAGTCACGGTGATGCTTGAGGGGGTCGACGCCGACGTTGATCAGCAACAGCACCTCCTCGGGTATCGCCGTACGCAGCAGGCGTTCTTCATCGACCGTGGCCAGGGGCAGGGCGACGGTCTGTTGCAGGCTGCCCAGCAGGTTGAACAGCTCGAATTCGCTCAAGTCGCTGGTGCCGGGGTGCAGGGCCAGGCGTGTGCTGCTGTCGATCACGCCGTTGCGATGGCACCAGGTGAGCATCTCCAGCAGGTCGCGGCTGCGTTTGATCGGCGCAAAGTGCTCCCATTCCAGGGCGGTCAGGCTGCCGTTGTACAGGCCCCAATGAAACTGACCCGGCTCCTTGCGATTGGGCGAATGAACCAGGGTGAGGGTGTCTTCGGCCAGGTCCGGAGCAATCCCGGGGTTGATGAACTCGACTTTGCCGGCCTTGCGTTCGAAGGCCGCGTACAGGCGCCGGCCCAGCACATTGAGGTCGCGCTTGTTGATCAGGCTCACGGTCTGTTCGGTGCGGGCGAACTGGGTCAGGAAGCGATAACTGTAATTGAGCTCATTGACCAGGGCCCGGCGCTCGGACGCGACCTGGCGCACTTTCCACTGGCTGCGGCTGTCGAGCAGGGCCAGTTGCCGCTGGTCCCAGCCCCATTCATTGGCCAGGCGCTCCAGCAGTGCGCGCTGCCAACCGATGGTGCGCTGGCCGGTGGTGAGCTTGCGGTTGACCTTCAGGTACAGGCTGCGCCGCACCAGTTCCAGGCGTTCGGGTTCGTTGCGGCTGCGCAGGTATTCCTCGATGCGGCGGTAGACCACGATATACGGGTCCAGCTCATCCAGATCCAACTGGTTGGCGAACACTGCGCGTTTGAAACGCAGGCTCAGGCACTGCACCTTGGGGTGTTCGCTGGCATACACCTCGGTCAGCAACAGCTTGAGCACCGACTTATAGGGTGACTCGATGCCCTTGAACAGTTGCCACAGGCCGGCGCCGATGAATTCCCCAGGTGGAATATGGGCCAGGTGCCCGAGGTCGAGGGTTTCGTCGGCGCGGATAAAACGTTTGGAAATCAGCGTGTGGGTAAATTCGGCGTAGCGCGCTTCTTCGTAGACCGGTACCAGCCACCAGATCGGCGTGCGCCCGGCCAGCCAGATGGCGGTGCGGTAGAACTCGTCGAGCAACAGATAGTGCTGGCTGGTGCCACAGTCATCTGAACTGAGCTGGGTATCGCGACCGCCCTGTGCAAAGCGGCTCGGTTCGATCAGGAAAAAATGCGCTTCGGCGCCCATGCCCAGGGCCCAGGCTTCCAGCAGTTGGCATTTTTTGCGCAGCTCGCCCAGCTCGGCCTCGCTCAGGTCGGCGGCGTGGCACACCCACACGTCCATATCGCTCTGGTCAGCCTGGGCCAACGTGCCGAGGCTGCCCATCAGGAACAGGCCGTGGATCGGGGTGGGCGGGTTGCCATGGCGTGGTTTGTAGGAAAACGAGCGGGTCAGGCGCTGGGCTTCGGCCAGGACCTGGGCATCCGGTTCAAAATTCGCCAAGCCGGCCGGCGTACTGCCCGAGACATAGCCCGGCAGCAGCGGGTGATTGACGTGGAAAAACAGCGGCAGCAGCGCCAGCACGCTTTGCTGGCGCGGCGTCAGGCCTTCGACGGCGCGGGCCATGCGGCCGGCATTGAGGGTCAGGAAACGCGAGCGCAGTTGGGCCAGTACCTTGCGGTCAATGCCTTCATCCAAGTCAGGGCGGATTTCATGGGTACTGGTCATGTCGAACTCAACGGCTCGCAGGGCCCGGCGTGGGCAGCCGTGTAGGAGTTTACAGACAGAATCGTAGGAGGCTTAAGGGGAATTTGTTTTTGACGTCAGAATTTTATCGTGCACACAGGAATGCCCGCGGAATCCGTGAACAGAGGATCCCGTGGGCGATACGGTGGATCAGGCGGCTTCTTTGGTGGTAGCGGTAGTCAGAATCGTCAGCAATGTTTGCGCTTGTTCTGCCGCGTCGCGGCCCAGGCTGGTCAGGTAGCCGCCATCTGGCTGGTCGATCAGTTTTTTCTCGAACAGGCGTTTGGCAGCAGCAATGGCAGTGGGAGCGGCGGTCTGATGGACTTTCAGGCCTTCCTGGATATTGCCCAGGTTAAAAAGTGCAAGGATTTCCAGTTCGGCAACCAACTCAGGGGTATACGACATAAGGACTCCAGACGTTCTAGGAATTGTCAGACGCTAGCAGCCCCTAAGGTGAACGTACTTGGGCGAACTGTCCAGTGCGATATGGGCACAGGGGAGGCAAGCCGCACTCCTGTAGGAGCCAGCTTGCCGGCGATGGCGGTTCCAGGGGCCTACTGGTTTTCCGGCGGCAGCTCTGGCAGTGCGCGCAGGGCGGTTTCATACCAGTCGGTGTTGAACGGCCGGTCTTCTTCCAGCATCGCGTCGATTTCCACGGCCAGCACATGGGCCATCAGGTTCAGGATGTCTTCGCGCTCGTAACCCACCAGAGTCAGCTTGTTGAACGTGGCCTTGGCCGCGGGCGGGTTGTCGCTTTCGATCTGGTTTTCGATCGCTTGGGTCAGGGTGGATTCGGCGAACTCTTCGTCGTCGTTGTCGATATCGGTTGGCTCGCTCATGGCTGCCTCCTGTCAGGAAAGGGCGCCAGTCTACCTCCATTCAGCCAGGTGATGCTGCTGGTCAGGCGGCGCATCACGTTCTATAACCTACCCAGCCAACCCCCTGCACGGCCTGGAGGCTTTGTGATGCTCAAGCTCTACGGATTTTCGGTCAGTAACTACTACAACATGGTCAAGCTGGCGCTCCTGGAAAAAGGCCTGCCCTTCGAGGAAGTGGCTTTTTATGCCGGGCAAACCCCTGAAGCCCTGGTGGTGAGCCCGCGCGGCAAGGTGCCGGTGCTGAAGGTCGAGAAAGGTTTTATCAACGAAACCAGCGTGATTCTCGAATACCTCGAGCAGACCCAGTCGGGCCCGGCCCTGCTGCCAGGCGATGCATTCCAGCGCGCCCAAGTGTTGGCGCTGTGCCGGGAAATCGAGTTGTACATCGAACTGCCGGCCCGCGCTTGTTATGGCGAGGCGTTCTTTGGCATGACGGTACCGCAGGCGATCAAGGACAAGGCCAAGGCCGAGTTGCTGTTGGGGATTGCATCACTGGGCCGGCACGGCAAGTTTGCGCCGTATGTGGCGGGGGAGAGTTTTACGCTTGCCGATCTGTATTTTATGTACAGCGTGGACTTGGCGTGTGCGGTCGGTGGGAAGCTGTTTGGCCTGGATCTGCTGGCTGAGTTGCCGAAGGCCAAGGCCTTGCTGAAGAAGTTGCAAGACCTGCCCAACGCCCAGCGAGTGGCGGCGGACAAGGAGGCGGCGATGCCAGCCTTCATGGCGATGGTCGCGGCGAAGAAGTCATAAATGTGGGAGCGGGCTTGTGTGGGAGCTGGGCTTGCCCGCGATGCAGGCACCTCGGTGTGTCAGTGACACTAAGGTGATGCTATCGCAGCCAAGCCAGCTCCCACATTTTGACCGAGTTAAATTGAAGGCTCTGGTCAAAGGTGGGAGCTGGCTTGCCTGCGATGCTTTTAGCGGCTGGCGAGCAGGGCCTGGCCGCGCACCACTGCTGCCTTGACCTGGGCCGGAGCCGTGCCGCCGATATGGTTGCGGGCATTGACCGAGCCTTCCAGGGTCAGCACCGCGAACACGTCCTGCTCGATCTGGTCGCTGAACTGACGTAGCTCTTGCAGGCTCATTTCCGCCAGGTCCTTGCCGGTGTCCACGCCGTACTTCACGGCATGCCCGACGATTTCATGGCAGTCACGGAACGGCAGGCCACGGCGCACCAGGTAGTCCGCCAGGTCAGTGGCGGTGGAGAAACCGCGCAGCGCCGCTTCACGCATGATCGCGTGCTTGGGCTTGATCGCCGGGATCATGTCGGCAAATGCGCGCAGCGAGTCGCGCAGGGTGTCGGCGGCGTCGAACAGCGGTTCCTTGTCTTCCTGGTTGTCCTTGTTGTAGGCCAGGGGCTGGCCCTTCATCAGGGTCAGCAGGCCCATCAGTGCGCCGAATACACGGCCACTTTTACCGCGCACCAGCTCCGGCACGTCGGGGTTTTTCTTTTGCGGCATGATCGAGCTGCCGGTGCAGAAGCGGTCCGGCAGGTCGATGAACTGGAACTGTGCACTGGTCCACAACACCAGTTCTTCGGAGAAACGCGACAAGTGCATCATCGCGATGCTGGCTGCTGCACAGAACTCGATGGCGAAGTCGCGATCCGATACGCCGTCCAGGGAGTTGCCGCCCACGGCGTCGAAACCCAGCAGTTGCGCGGTGTACTCGCGGTCGATCGGGTAGGTGGTGCCGGCCAGGGCCGCGCTGCCCAGAGGCATGCGGTTGGCGCGCTTGCGGCAGTCGACCAGGCGCTCGTAGTCGCGGCTGAGCATTTCGAACCAGGCCAGCAGGTGGTGGCCAAAGGTCACGGGTTGTGCGGTCTGCAGGTGGGTGAAGCCGGGCATGATGGTGTCCGATTCACGCTCGGCCTGCTCCAGCAGACCTTTTTGCAGGCGGGTGATTTCGGCCAGGATCAGGTCGATTTCATCGCGCAGCCACAGGCGGATATCGGTGGCCACCTGGTCGTTGCGGCTGCGCCCGGTGTGCAGCTTCTTGCCAGTCACGCCGATGCGGTCGGTAAGACGCGCCTCGATATTCATGTGCACGTCTTCAAGGTCCACGCGCCAGTCGAAGGTGCCAGCCTCGATTTCGCCACGGATGGTGGTCAGGCCATCGATGATGCTGTCGCGCTCGGCATCGGTCAGCACGCCGACCTTGGCCAGCATGGTGGCGTGGGCGATCGAGCCCATGATGTCGTGGCGATAGAGGCGCTGGTCGAAATTGACGGAGGCGGTGAAGCGCGCGACGAAGGCGTCGACGGGCTCACTGAAGCGGCCGCCCCAGGACTGGTTGGTCTTGTCGGTGCTCATGGATTCGCTCGTGATCTGCTTAAAAGAGGGCATGAAAGTGTGCCGCCGATAATAACAGGGTTGTCCGTGGAGGCGTTGATACGCCGCGTCGGCATTTTTATTTGTTTGATGGGTGGCAAAGTGCCTTGCCGTTGGCCGCGTCCGGGATGAGACTGGAGGCGGGAGTGAACGCGGGGGTTTAAACCGGTCGGTTCCTGAGGTAAACAAAGGGTGTTTATTGAGACGATATTTGACGATTGAGCAATGTCGCCTTCGTGAGCGTCTACAGTTGCACTGACAGGGGTGCAGTGCACCAATGCCAGGCGATGAGGTCGAACTCCAGGCTAACCTTAAAGTAGAGGGGGTGTTCATATTGAGTATCAGCAAACCCTATGACGATGCCCTGCGGTATCGGGTTTTGGGCGGTATTGAACAGGTCCGGGTAAATATTGGTGTCGCTCTCGGGGCACTTTTTGCCGCTCACGCTAGTCTTAGCGTGGATCGCCGTGACGGAAGTCACCGCACCTGTCTACGCTATCCTTGTGCGAGACTCACGCAGGAATCCAGCGCAATATGAATGTCCTGATCGTTGATGACGAACCCCAAGCCCGCGAGCGACTGAGCCGTATGGTCAGTGAACTCGAGGGATACACTGCCCTTGAACCGAGCGCGTCCAGTGGCGACGAGGCATTGACCTTGATCGACAGCCTGAAGCCGGACGTGGTGCTCCTCGATATCCGCATGCCGGGCCTTGATGGCCTGCAGGTCGCCGCCCGCTTGAGCGAGCGCGAGTCGCCGCCGGCGCTGGTGTTATGCGCCAGCGACGAGGAGTTCTCTGCCGAGGCCCTGGAGGCCAGCGGTGTCAGCTTCCTGGCCAAGCCGGTATCAGCCGATGCCCTGCTCAAGGCCTTGAAGAAAGCCGAGCGGCCCAATCGCGTGCAACTTGCCGCCCTGACCCAGCCCGCGGCGCAAAGTGGCAACGGCCCCCGCAGCCATATCAGTGCCAGGACTCGCAAGGGTATCGAGCTGATTCCCGTGGACCAGGTGATTTATTTCATTGCCGATCACAAGTACGTGACCTTGCGTCACGAGCACGGTGAAGTGCTGCTCGATGAGCCGCTCAAGGCCCTGGAAGACGAATTTGGCGAGCGTTTCGTGCGTATCCACCGCAACGCGCTGGTGGCCCGCGAACGCATCGAGCGTCTGCAGCGCACGCCCCTGGGCCATTTCCAGCTGTTCCTCAAAGGGCTCAACGGCGACGCATTGATCGTCAGCCGGCGCCACGTCGCAGGCGTGCGCAAGATGATGCAGCAGCTTTAGCCCGAAGGCTGTAGCGACCTGCATGCCCCAATTGCGGTGCGCTGCGGCCAGGGAGGCCCCGCACTTGCTGATTCAAATCAAGGCGGTTCTGCCTGAGCTGTTATTATCTGCCGTATCTATTCAGTACGGATTGATCCATGTCCTCTCGCGAAATCCGCATCGCCACCCGTAAAAGCGCCCTGGCCTTGTGGCAGGCCGAATACGTCAAAGCCCGCCTTGAGCAAGCCCATCCTGGCCTCACGGTGACCCTGGTGCCCATGGTCAGTCGCGGCGACAAGCTGCTCGACTCGCCGCTGTCGAAAATCGGTGGCAAGGGCCTGTTCGTCAAGGAGCTGGAAACCGCTCTGCTGGAGAACGAAGCCGACATCGCCGTGCACTCGATGAAAGACGTGCCGATGGACTTTCCCGAAGGCCTGGGCCTGTATTGCATCTGCGAGCGTGAAGACCCGCGCGATGCTTTCGTGTCCAACACCTACGCCTCCCTCGATGAATTGCCGCAGGGCAGTATCGTCGGCACCTCCAGCCTGCGTCGCCAGGCCCAGTTGCTGACCCGTCGCCCGGACCTGCAGATCCGCTTCCTGCGGGGCAACGTCAATACCCGCCTGGCCAAGCTGGATGCCGGCGAGTACGACGCGATCATCCTGGCGGCGGCTGGCCTGATTCGTCTGGGCTTTGAAGACCGCATCACCTCGGCCATCAGTGTCGAGGACAGCCTGCCGGCCGGTGGCCAGGGAGCAGTCGGTATCGAATGCCGCACCGCAGACCGGGAAATCCAGGCGCTGCTCAAGCCTCTGGATCACCAAGACACTGAGGTTCGTGTCACCGCCGAACGCGCCCTGAACAAACACCTCAACGGTGGCTGCCAGGTGCCGATTGCCTGCTACGCGGTACTTGAGGGTGAGAACCTGTGGCTGCGCGGCCTGGTGGGCGACCCTGACGGTGGTTTGCTGCTCACCGCGCAAATCCGCGGGCCACAAGCCGAAGCCGCGAGCCTGGGCGTGCAGGTAGCCGAAGAACTCCTGGCAAAAGGCGCCGGCGCCATTCTGCAAAAAGTCTATGGCGAGGCCGGTCCGCAGTGACCGACTGGCGTGTGCTGCTGACGCGGCCTGCCGAGGATTCGGCAGCCTTGGCGGCCTCGTTGTCCGAAGCCGGTATCTTCAGCAGCAGCCTGCCGTTGCTGGAAACCCAACCCTTGCCCATCACTGCTGAACACCGGGCGGTTTTTCAGGGCCTGGATCGCTATTGTGCGGTGATCGTCGTGAGCAAGCCGGCCGCACGCCGGGCGTTGCACTTGCTTGATCAATACGCGCCAGCAGTGCCGGCCTTGCCGTGGTTCAGCGTTGGTGCGGCAACGGCCCAGGTCCTGGCTGAGCATGGCCTTAACGTGAGCTACCCCGAGCTTGGGGATGACAGTGAGGCCTTGCTTGCATTGCCCAGGTTGCGCGAGGCTGTCGCTGTTGACCATGCGCGGGTATTGATCCTGCGCGGGCAGGGTGGGCGAGAGCTGCTGGCTGAGCGTTTGCGCGGCCAAGGTGCTAGTGTCGATTATCTGGAGTTGTATCGTCGGTTTCTGCCGGCCTACGACCCGGATGTGCTCGCCCAACGCATTGCAGTGGAACGCTTGAACGGCCTGGTGGTCAGCAGTGGGCAGGGGTTTTTGCATCTGCAAGGCCTCGCCGGTGCCCATTGGCCACGCGTGGCCCAGTTGCCGTTGTTCGTGCCCAGCCCACGAGTCGCCGAAATGGCGCGGGCGGCGGGCGCGGAAAAAGTTGTGGATTGCCGTGGTGCCAGTGCCGCGGCTTTGCTAGTGGCGTTACGGAGCCAGCCCGTTCCCACTCTCTAATAACGCAAAGGATGGACACGTGAGCGAAACAGCCTTGCCTAAAGATGAAGCTCAGCCCGCGCTCGATGCGCCTGTTGAGACCCCGATCACTGCGCCTCGCCGTGGCAATGGCCTGGCGATCCTCGCTCTGCTGCTTGGTGCCGCCGGTGTTGCGGCTGGCGGCTGGGGGCTCTGGCAGGTCCGGGCCTTGCAAGCGAGCAGCCAGCAACAGTTGGGGCAGGTGCGCACCCTGGATGAACAATCCCAGGGCATCGCGCAGGCGCAACAGCAGTTGGCCGCACGTCTGGCACAATTGCCCGGTGCTGATGAGCTGGAGGAACGCCGCCGGTTGGTCGCGCAATTACAGGGCGACCAGCAGCGCCTGAACCAGCGTCTGGAAACCGTGCTGGGTGCCAGCCGCAAGGACTGGCGCCTGGCCGAGGCCGAGCATCTGCTGCGCCTGGCCAGCCTGCGTTTGTCAGCGTTGCAGGACATCAACAGTGCCCAGGCGCTGGTGCAGGGCGCCGATGAGATCCTGCGCGAGCAGAGCGATCCGGGTTCGTACGCCGCCCGTGAGCAATTGGCCAAGAGCCTGGCGGCGTTGCGCAGTGTCGAGCAGCCGGATCGTACCGGGCTGTACCTGCAGCTGGCGGCGCTGCGTGACCAGGTGGTGCAACTGGCGGCCGTGTCCCCGGAATATCAGCTGCAAGAAAGCCCGCAAGGCCTTGCGACTACCGACACTGACAATCGCTGGAGCCAATGGTGGGAGCAGATTTCCCGCTACTTCCGTATCGACTTCAATCCCGACGATAACATCCGCCCGTTGCTGGCAGGCCAAGGCCTGAACCAGGTGCGCCTGGCCCTGAGCCTGGCGCTGGAGCAGGCGCAATGGGCCGCACTCAATGGCGAGCCGGCGGTATACGCCCGAGCGCTGGGCGAGGCGCGCAGCGTGTTGCAGGGCAACTTCAACCAGGACAATCCGCAAAGCCAGGCCATGCTGGCGCGTATCACCGAGCTTGAGCCCAAGGCCGTCTCGGTGGTGACCCCGGACCTCGCCGCGAGTTTGTCTGCGGTGCAGGCTTACCTTGAACGCCGCCACCTGTCTGCCGATGAAGCCAAGGCTTCCGCCGGTAAGCCGGCGACCCAGGAGTAAAGCCGATGAAGCGTTTCTATGTGATCCTGGTGCTGGCGATTGCTCTCGCCCTGGCGCTGGCTGTGGGCATCTCGAAACACACCGGCTATGTGCTGATCAGCTACCCCCATATGCTGCATTATGAGTCCGGCCTGTGGTCGACCCTGGTGGCGGTGTTTGTCGTCGGCCTGGCGATCTATCTGCTGCGGGTACTGCTGGGCCTGGTGACGACTTCCGGTGGCGTGGTCAACCCGTGGTCGCGGCGCAATCGCAGTCGACGGGTGCAAGTCGCTATTGAACAAGGGCAGATGGACCTGGCGGAAGGCCGCTGGGCCAGTGCCGAGCGGCACCTGCACCGCGCGGCGGAAGCCGAACGCCAACCATTGCTGTATTACCTTGGCGCAGCTCGGGCGGCCAACGAGCAGGGCCGTTATGAAGAGTCCGACAGCCTGCTGGAGCGCGCCCTGGAGCGTCAGCCCCAGGCCGAGCTCGCCATCGCCTTGAGCCACGCGCAGTTGCAGATGGACCGTGGCGACACGGATGCGGCCCTCGTGACGCTGCAGGCCATGCATGAGCGCCATCCGCACAACGCCCAGGTCTTGCGCCAGCTCCAGCGCTTGCACCAGCAGCGCGGTGACTGGTCCTCGGTGATCCGGCTGTTACCGGAACTGCGCAAGGACAAAGTGCTGCCCGCCCCCGAGCTGGCGGATCTGGAGCGCCGGGCCTGGGGTGAAAACCTGAGCCTGGCGGTACAGCGTGAAGAACAAGGCGAGGCGGGTCTGCAGTCCCTTGAACGGGCCTGGCAACAATTGACCTCGGCCCAGCGCCAGGATCCCCAGTTGGTGTTGGCCTATGCCGAGCAATTGCGCCAATTGGGCGCCGATGCCAAGGCCGAAGAGGCGCTGCGTGTTGCGCTCAAGCGTGGTTACGACAGTCACTTGATCAGGTTGTATGGCCTGCTGCGCGGTAGCGACCCGGCACGCCAGCTGAAATTCGCCGAAGGTTGGCTCAAGGACCATCCGGGGGACGCCAGCCTGTTGCTGACGCTGGGCCGGCTCTGCCTGCAAAACAGTCTTTGGGGCAAGGCGCGGGACTATCTGGAAAGCAGCCTGCAAGTGCAACGTAACCCCGAGGCCTGCGCCGAATTGGCGCGATTGCTGGCGCAGTTGGGTGACACCGAGCGCAGTAATCAACTGTTCCAGGAAGGCCTGGGGTTGTTGGATAGTCGCCTGCTGGCTTCGCCGCTACCGGTGCCTGCACGGGTTTAACGTAGGATGTTTTGAAGGGTTGGCTCGGAAGCATCTGGTAACCAGCCCTTCAAAATCCCTGGGTTTTCTCGATTTCAGGGGCTTGAGGTGGTTTCCCACACCGGGCCACGTAAAGTCGCCTGCCCTCTGACGGGATATCCCTGCTATCTCGCGGAAGCGTCTGCTCCAGCGCGTATTGAAAGGGGTAAGGTCTTTCCTCTACCGTAACTACCTATCTCTTGCGTTGCGGATAAACAATGTCTTTGGCCCCCTCACGCTCCTTGTTCTTCCTGGCGTTCATGGCCGGTGTGCTGACGTTGGGCGCGTCTTTTTATCTGGAATACGGGGCTCTGCTGCGACCTTGTTTCCTGTGCCTGATCCAGCGCAGCCTGCTGGCGGTGTTCACCTTGATTACCCTGATAGCAACGCTCCATGGCCCCAGGCGCGTGGGCATTTACCTGTACTGGGCGGCGAGCATGGGTTGTGCGCTGCTCGGCGCAGTGACAGCGGTGCGCCAGGTGCTGTTGCAGAACATCCCGCCTGACCAGATGCCCAACTGCTGGCCGAGCCTGGAATACATGATCGAAAACCTGTCGCTGGGGCAAGCCTTGCAACTGGCATTCAAGGGCACCGTCGATTGTGTGGAAATCAACTGGACGCTGTTCGACTTGAGCATCCCGGAGTGGAGCCTGCTGTTCTTCGTGGCCATGCTCATCCTGGGGGCAACGCAGTTTTCGCGTTTGTTGCCCGGCCCGGGTTTGCGGTTCGTGAAGCACTGATTGGGTGTGTTGGCTCGTAGGATGGGATTAAACACTTGTATGAACTTTCTGGTCTGCGTACCTTGAAGCCATAGTCACGCGGGCATAATCTGGCCCGCACGCGTTATTGAAACAGTTTGTTCGATGCGGCGTTGTCCGCTTGCCGCTTATCCTCGACGTATTGCGCGGGCAAAAGCGGCACCGCCCATAAGGGAAGAGATCATCATGTTGGAAAGTTGTCAGAATGCTCAGGAACGCTGGGGTGGTGTGCATAAGCTGATCGACAGCTGGTTGAAAGCACGTCACGAATTGGTTCGGGCCTTTGATGCTCTTGGTGAGAAACCCGAGGCTCTGGCTGAGAACCGCAAGCCTCTGCAGGAGTTCTGTGGTGTCTTGGTGGACTACGTCTCGGCAGGGCACTTCGGGGTGTATGAGCAACTGACCAAGGAGGCCGAGGCCTTTGACGACCAGCGTGGCCTGGACTTGGCCAAGACCATTTACCCGCGCATCGACGTCATCACCGAAAAGCTCCTGGCTTTTAACGACCTCTGCGACAAGGGTGAGTGCGTTGCCGCAAAATTCAAAGAGCTGGGCGGCTTGCTCCATGAGCGTTTCGAGCTGGAAGACTGCCTGATCGAAGTGCTGCACAACGCCCACAAGGAAGAGCCTGCAACCCAGGCTTGAGCCTTCGCGGCGAGACAAGAAAACGGTGCGCATGGCGCACCGTTTTTCGTTGGGGTCAGGCTCCGGTTGCGAGCAACTCAATCTCGAAAACCAGTGGCGTGTAAGGTGCTATCAACTCACCTGCGCCGTCTGCGCCATAGGCTTGTGCCGATGGAATCACCAGGCGCCACTTCGCGCCCACCGGCATCTGCTGCAACGCGCTTTGCCAGCCGTTGATCACACTGTCCAGGCGAAACCATTGGGGCTGGGCACTCTGGTCGAAAATCGTGCCATCGGGCAATCGCCCCACATACGTCACTTGAACCCGATCATGGGCGCCCGGCTTTTTCCCGCTGCCGGGGGTCAGTTCCGTGAGCAAGATACCGTCGGCCAATTCACGCACGCCGGTCCTGGCTTTTTCCGTGGTCATGAATTGTTGTTCGGCGGCGAGGGCCTTTTCGCTTTGCGGCACTTGGCTCTCGTGGCTGGCCTGCGCTTCGTGCTGGGCGAGAATCTGTGCGATGCGTGCCTCATCCAGTGCCAGGGGCTTGCCTTGATAGGCTTGTTTGAGACCGTCGAGCAAGGCCTGGATCTGCAGGTCGGGGACTTCCTGGCGCAGGCGCTCACCCAGGCTGGCGCCCAGGCTGTAGGCCAGGTCGTGGCTGTCTTTGGACGCCGCCGGTTCAGTTGCATTGGCCACTGAAATCGACAAACCCAGGATGAAAAAAAGGTAACGCGACATGGGTATTCTCCAGCCGAAAGTGCGGTGGATTATGCCAGTGTGAGGGGGTAAAGAATGGAGTGGTTTTTCGTTATATCGATAAGAATTTTTGTGCGGTGCAACGCAACGCATTCGATACTGTCAACATGCCCTAGCGGCGGTAAGAGCAGAGGGCTAGTATGAGCCGCACCCACGTCAGCCAGGAGGTAAACCATGTCGGCCAAACAGAAGCCTGTTAATACCCCGTTGCACTTGCTCCAACAACTCTCGGGCAGCCTGCTCGAACATTTGGAAAGTGCTTGCTCCCAAGCCTTGGCTGATGCAGAAAAATTGCTCGCCAAGCTGGAAAAGCAACGCGGCAAGGCGCAAGAAAAACTGCATAAATCGCGTACCAAACTGCAAGACGCCGCAACCGCCGGCAAAGCCAAGGCGCAAACCAAAGCCAAGGGCGCCGTGAAAGAACTTGAGGACTTGCTCGATGCCCTCAAGGATCGTCAATCCGAAACCCGCACCTACATCCTTCAACTCAAGCGCGATGCCCAAGAGAGCCTGAAATTGGCGCAGGGTGTTGGTCGTGTGAAAG
Source organism: Pseudomonas sp. WS 5010 (assembly GCF_012985565.1). NCBI lineage: Bacteria > Pseudomonadati > Pseudomonadota > Gammaproteobacteria > Pseudomonadales > Pseudomonadaceae > Pseudomonas > Pseudomonas sp. WS 5010. Next base: position 332,679 of record NZ_JAAQWQ010000004.1, read on the forward strand.
AAGCGGTGGCCAAAGTGCTGAGCACTCGTACACCGGCCAAGGCCGTTGCGGCCAAGGCGCCGGCCAAAGTTGCGGCCAAGCCTGCTGCTAAAAAAGCGCCTGCGAAACCAGTTGCCAAAACCGCTGCTGCGAAACCAGCCGCTAAACCAGCTGCCAAAACCGCTGCTGCGAAACCAGCCGCCAAGCCAGCTGCCAAAACCGCTGCTGCGAAACCAGCCGCTAAACCAGCTGCCAAAACTGCTGCTGCGAAACCAGCCGCCAAGCCAGCTGCCAAAACCGCTGCTGCGAAACCAGCCGCCAAGCCAGCCGCCAAGCCAGCTGCCAAACCTGCTGCTGCGAAACCAGCCGCTAAGCCAGTTGCCAAAACTGCTGCTGCGAAACCAGCCGCTAAGCCAGTTGCCAAAACTGCTGCTGCAAAGCCTGCCGCTAAACCAACTGCCAAAACTGCTACTGCGAAACCAGCCGCCAAGCCAGCTGCCAAAACTGCTGCTGCAAAGCCGGCCGCTAAGCCAGCTACTAAAACTGCTGCCGCAAAACCAGCCGCTAAGCCAGCTGCCAAACCTGCTGCTGCAAAATCAGCGGCTAAACCTGCTGCTGCCAAGCCAGCTGCTGCAAAGCCAGCCGCCAAACCAGCTCCAGCAGCCGCCAAGCCTGCTACCCCTGCCGCTCCAGCCGCTACCACCGCACCGGCCAGCAACACGCCTGCCCCGGCAGCACCCGTCACCACCCCAACCAGCGCTTCCTAAGTGCCGGTGGCCGCGGCGCGCAGCTGATGCAGCGCGTCGTGGTCAAGGTTGGCGGCTTCGGTCGCCAGTCCTTCAAGCCATGTTTGATCCGTGGCTCGTTCCCCTGTTGGCCAACCCTTCGCCAGCGCCTCCAGGCGTAACAGCAACTGCCGTTCGGCTTCCAGCTCCAGGGCCTTGACCCGCTCGCGCAAAGCTCCCAGTTCCACATCCTGCTGCGCCATAGCGCGCCATTGCGTGCGCACCTTGCGCAAGGGCTGTACGACATCTGCCTGCCAGGGGTCGGCAATTTCCCGTAGTGCCAGCACACGCGCAGGTTCGGGTGCGACGCCACGCTGTTCCAGCCACAGCCCGCACAACAACAGACACACATCCGCCCCTTGTTCCTGCAAGCGCAGGCAGGCATCTTCAGCGCCCGCACGGGCGTAGGTCGAGAGGGCAAAGCTCCACAGGTCAGCGCACATGTTCACACCCAAGCCAGCGGTCAACGAAGCTGGTAGACTCCGCCGCCATTATGATCCGACTTCAAAGCCTAACATTACAGCGTGGCCCGCAACGTCTTCTTGAAGACGCCGAGCTGACCCTGCACGCCGGTCACAAAGCCGGCCTGATCGGTGCCAATGGCGCCGGCAAATCCACGTTGTTTGCCCTGTTGCTCGGTGAGCTGACCCCGGATTCCGGGGATTGCCTGCTGCCGGCCGACTGGCGTATCGCCCATATGCGCCAGGAGATCGACACCCTGGACCGCATCGCGATCGACTACGTGCTCGATGGCGACCTGCGCCTGCGCCAGGTGCAACACGACCTGGCCGAGGCTGAGAAAGCCCAGGACGGTGCCGCCCAGGCCCGCCTGCACTCGGAACTCGACAGCGCCGACGGCTACACCGCGGACGCCCGCGCGCGCAAAATGCTCGCTGGCCTTGGGTTCACCAACGAACAGATGGATCGCCCGGTCGCCGACTTTTCCGGTGGCTGGCGCATGCGCCTGAACCTGGCCCAGGCGCTGATGTGCCCCTCGGACCTGTTGCTGCTCGATGAGCCGACCAACCACTTGGATCTCGATGCGATCCTGTGGCTGGAGGATTTCCTCAAGAGCTACCCCGGCACCTTGTTGCTGATTTCCCACGACCGGGATTTCCTCGACGCCGTGGTCGATAACATCGCCCATGTCGAGCAAAAGAAAATCACCCTCTATCGCGGCGGCTACACCGCGTTCGAGCGGGCCCGTGCCGAACGCCTGGCCCAGCAGCAACAGGCTTTCGAGAAGCAGCAGGCGCAGCGTGCGCACATGGAAAGCTACATCGCCCGGTTCAAGGCCCAGGCCACCAAGGCCCGTCAGGCCCAGAGCCGGATCAAGGCCCTGGAGCGCATGGAAGAACTGTCGGCGGCCCACGTCGATTCGCCGTTCGACTTTGTGTTCCGCGAGTCGCTGAAAATCTCCAGCCCCTTGCTCGATCTCTCGGATGCACGCCTGGGTTATGGCGACAAAACCATCCTGGAGAAGGTCAAGCTGCAGCTCACCCCGGGTGCGCGCATCGGTTTGCTCGGCCCCAACGGCGCGGGCAAATCGACGCTGATCAAGAACCTGTCAGGCGAGCTGCAACCCCTGGCCGGGCGCCTGACCCGTGGCGAGAACCTGGTGGTGGGCTACTTCGCCCAGCATCAACTGGACTCCCTCGACTCCAAGGCCAGCCCGCTGTTGCACTTGCAGCGCCTGGCGCCAACGGAGCGCGAACAGACCCTGCGTGACTTCCTCGGTGGCTTCGACTTCCGTGGCGCACGCATCGATGAGCCGGTGCTGAATTTCTCCGGCGGCGAAAAAGCCCGCCTGGCCCTGGCCCTGATCGCCTGGGACCGGCCAAACCTGCTGCTGCTCGACGAACCGACCAACCACCTGGACCTGGAAATGCGCCTGGCGCTGACCATGGCCTTGCAGGAGTTCAGCGGGGCGGTACTGGTGGTGTCTCACGACCGCCACTTACTCAAGAGCACCACCGACAATTTCCTGCTGGTGGCCGATGGCAAGGTGGAAGAGTTCGACGGCGACCTGGACGACTACGCCCGTTGGCTGACTGACTATCGCCTGCGTAACGCGCCGGTCAGCAACACCCCGGTCAACCCGGACAAGACCGACAAGAAAGCCCAGCGCCAGGCCGCCGCTGCCCTGCGCCAGCAGTTGGCGCCGCACAAACGCGAAGCCGACAAGCTCGAAGCCGAGTTGGGCAAGGTCCACGAGCGCCTGGCCAAGATCGAAGCCAGCCTCGGCGACAGCGCGGTGTACGAAGCGGCCCGCAAGGATGAACTGCGCGACTTGCTGGCCGAACAGGCCAAGCTCAAGGTGCGTGAAGGGCAATTGGAGGAAACCTGGATGGAAGCCCTCGAATTGCTCGAAGGCCTGCAAGCGGAGCTGGAGGCGCTGTCCTGATGGAAGCCTTGCAACTGCCGCTGCCAGCGCAATGGATCGAACCGGTGTGGGTCGGCGTGCAAATCCTGCTGATCCTGCTGGCCGGCTACCTGGCCCAGCGCTTCGTCGCCAAGGGCCTGACGCGCCTGGGCGAGCGCTACCCGTTCCCGCCGCAACTGCTGATGCCCCTGCGTGGCGGCCTGCGCTGGCTGATCATGGGCAGTGCACTGATCTTCGTCCTCGAACGCCTGGGCGTGTCGGCCACCGTGCTGTGGACTGCGCTGTCGGGTTTTGTGGCCGTGGCGGCGGTGGCGTTCTTTGCCATGTGGTCGGTGCTGTCCAACCTGCTCTGCGCGATCCTGATTTTTACCGTCGGGCCGTTTCGCCTGGGCGATGTGGTCGAGCTGGTGGACACCGTCGACAAGCCTGGCGTCAAAGGCCGGGTGATCGCGATCAACCTGCTTTACACCACGCTGATCGAAGTGGCCGAGGCGGGCACCGACAGCGCGGTGGTGCAAGTGCCCAACAGCCTGTTCTTCCAGCGTTCGGTACGCCGCTGGCGCGGTAGTGATATCAGCCCCTTGCCTTAAAATTCTCTAGCCAGCCCTCGGCCCTCGGAGTTAGCTTAGTGCTCACAACGAATTTGCTACGAGGTGTGTAATGGCGCTCGACACATGGCTGGCCTTTTTCCTGGCCAGCTGGATCATCAGTCTCTCCCCCGGCGCGGGCGCCATCGCCTCGATGTCCAGCGGCCTGCAATACGGTTTCCTGCGCGGTTACTGGAACGCCATCGGCCTGCAATTGGGCCTGGCGATGCAGATTGCCGTGGTGGCGGGCGGCCTGGGCGCCATTCTTGCGGCGTCTTCTACCGCGTTCTATGCGATCAAGTGGTTTGGCGTGGCGTACCTGGTGTACCTGGCCGTCAAGCAATGGCGCGCCTTGCCCATGGACATGAGCGATGACGCGGCCGTACGCCCGATCGGCAAGCCGATGGCGATGATGTTCCGTGGTTTCTTGGTCAATGCCAGCAACCCCAAGGCCCTGGTCTTCATGCTGGCGGTGCTGCCACAGTTTGTGAACCCGCAGGCACCGCTGCTGATCCAGTACCTGATCCTCGGCGCGACCATGATCGGCGTGGATATGATCGTGATGGCCGGCTATACCGGGCTGGCGTCGAAGGTACTGCGCCTGTTGCGCACACCCAAGCAGCAAAAACGCGTGAACCGTACGTTTGCCGGGCTGTTCGTGGGCGCGGCGGGTTTCCTCGCCAGCCTGCATCGCGCAACGGCCTGACTGAACGAACCCAATCAAAACTGTAGGAGCCGGCTTGCCGGCGATAGCGGTGTATCAGCCAGCATATATTGCACTGACCCATCGCTATCGCCGGCAAGCCGGCTCCTACATTGGTTTTGGGTTCAGTGCAGGATCTTCGGCGCCTCATCCCTTGGCAGGTTGTTGCGCAATGCCGGCTGCCCAGGTTCCTGGTAGCCAGCGCCCAGTTGCTCCTGCAGCTGGCGCGCCACATCTTCACCCAGGGTTTTCGACACTTCCTTCACCACCCGTGGCCGGCTCAGGCTCACGCGCACGTCGCGACTGCTCACCAACTTGGTGTCCTGGCCTTCACCCATGGCGGTAAATGCCGAGGTGATCTCGTAGGTACGGGTGTTGATCAGGCTGAAGTCCGCCACGACCGCCAGCCCCAGTACCGCTGAATAGCTGTTGGTGCGATCCAGGGCGTTGATGTCCTGGGTGAAGTCGATATCCGACAAGGTGCCAAACAACACATAGTCGGCGCCCTTGAAGTGGCCGGCCTTGATCCGCTTGATCACGTCGTACACATCGCCCTTGGCCTCGCTGGTGTAGGGCGTGCCCTGGACCAGTTGGAACTGGCGCGACTTGAGAATCTCGCCCTTGATATCGCCGCTGAATTTGCGCAGCTCGCTCTGTTCGATGTAGCTGTTGCGGCTCTCGAACTCGGTGTAGCTGGACGCACCGCTGGCGTTGTACGGGCTGGCCTGGAAGTTATTGCTGGCCGCGACGGCGTGGATGTATTGCTCCACCCGCGCCTCGTAGGCCAGGTCCGTGACCGCGATTTTCGGCGCCGCCCAGGCGCCAAAGCTGCACAGCAGGGCGATGATGCCGATCCATGGGCCCATGGCTTAGCGCTCCGTGGTCTTGCGGATTTCTTTTTCGTCCATCCATTCCGCCAGGCCGCTTTCGACGTCGACCAGTTGCAGGCTGAACTTGTAGAACACGTCCTTGTAGTCGGCGCTGCGCTTGACGATGGAGCTGATGGAACCTTCCAGGCGGTACTTGGCGGCGACCATGTTGCCGGTCTTGCTGACCGTGGACTTCTTGTACAGGCCGCTCTGGTTTTGCAGCTTGAGCTGGTCGACCTGGCTTTGCATATCGGTGTTGTCGCTGGCGAAGCGGGCGGTGCCGGTCTTCATCAACTGGGTCTTGATCGAGGTGGTGATCTCGCGGGTATCGATGTACTCGCTGGTCTTGTTCTTCACGTCATACACCTGCACCACCGGGCGGCCCTGGAGGATGCCGGACTGCGCCAGGGAGCGGGTCATGCTTTCAGCGATCATCTGCAGGTCGGTGGAGCCGAACTCGTTGGTCACCAGTTCCACGGCCTTGGTGTCGCCATAGCTGATGTTTTTGCCGCCGATGACCGGCGAGGTGTTGGCGCAGCCGCTGGCCAGGACGGCGATCACGGCGAGGAACGAAAAGCGTGCAAACATGGGAAGGTCTCTCGAAAACTGAATAGGGGCCAGGCTCAAGGCGTCTTGACTTCAAGGCGGAAGTCGGCGGCCTGGGGCAGGTTGGCGATGGCCGGCAGGAAGGTGGCCTGGTTGGCGTAGAGGTTCAGCACTTTCCAGGTTTCTTCGTCGCCCACCGGGAAGCCATCGGCGCCCAGCCAGGCGAAGCGGTAGTACATCATCTGATTGCTGCTGGTGATGTTGCTCAGTTGCACTTTGGCTGTCAGGAAGCCGTTTTCGCGGGCCACCCGAATGGCGCCGACGGCGATGCCCTTGAACTTGCCCATCACCACGACTTTGCTCGCGGCGCTGCCAGGTGCCGGCGGCGGGGTGGCGCAGCCGGCGAGGAAGATCAGCGCCAGGGCGCCGAGGATGAAATGACGCATAGCGTGCTCCTTAAGGTTGTTTGAGGCTGGCGACGGCCTGGGCCGGGTTGCTCGCGACCACATGGGCCGCCAGGCCGCTGGCGAAGACCTGGTTGCCGACCACCCGCAAGGTGATCACCTGATGGCGTTGTTCGGCCTTGACCGTCACCAGGCTGCCGCCCAGGGCATTGGGCAGGCTCACCTGGTGCTCGCCACGCTTGAGGCGCAGGCGCGTGACCTGGGTGACGTCCGGCAGGGTGCGCCAGGTGCGGGTGTCGGCGCCCTCGGTGACGGCGGAGGCGATGCCCAGCACCAGGCCGGCCATTGGGTTGGTCTGGTTGAGGTTTTTTTGCGTCACGCCACGGCTGATGGCACGCACGGTCGTGCGCAGGATGATCCCCGGCATGTCGTCGCGCAGGGCGCGGCGTGACATCGCGGTCGTGCTGTTGAGGGCCGTGAGGTTCTGCTGCCGGCCGTCGACGCCGATCTGCGCAAAGGTGGCCGTCGAAGTGTCTGGCTTGATCACCGGGAACGACAGCGGTGTGATCACCCAATGCCCGTCAATAGGAATCGGCAACGGCAGGCGGATCGAGTCGCGGGCCGGCGCCAGGCCGCTCTGGACCACGATCAGAACGTCGCTTTCGTCAGCTGCTACGGCAGAGGCGTCCAGATCGAGCAGCGCCTGTTCCAGCAGCGGTGTGTTGGGGCGCAGTTCGGCGGCCTTGCGATAGCCCGGCGCGGCCAGGTCTTTTTCACCCAGGGCTTCGTAGACGAAACCGGCCAGGTAATGGCTGAACGCGCTCTGGTAGCTGTTCTTCAGGCCCACCACGTCCGGCGCGTCGAGGCTTTCTACCGGGTAGCCACGCAAATCCTTGAACTGGGTGGCTACGCCCTGGCGCTCGGCTTCGTTTTCGCGCTTGAGGTATTCCCTGTCCCGCAGCTCGGCGATCACCGCTTCGCGTTCGTGGGTTTTCTTGATTTCGGTGCGCGCGCCGTCAAAGTCGTTGACGGCCAGCAGGTTCAGCGCCATCTGGGTGGTGAGCATGACTTTTTCATAGTCATACCCTTCGTAGCGCCGCACCTTGTCATTGACCAGGAAACTGCCGAACTGCGCCAGATAGCGCTCGGTGTCGAACTTGACCGACTCCTCCCACTTGTACACCACCACGTCTGCGCGGTGCCAGGCCGCCTGGCTGCCGGCCAGGTCGCCCTTGGCGCGCAGCAACTCGCCTTTTTCAAAGTAGTAGAGAAGGTCTTTGTCTTCGCTGCTGTTGTTCTTTTCCAGCAGGGTCAGCGCGGCATCCACGTTGCCGCTGGCCAACTGCTGGTTGGTGGCTTGCAGTTCCGTGTCGTAGCTGCGGAACATCGAACAGCCCGACAGCAGCGTGACTGCCGCGAGGGCAAGGGAGGTAAAAGCGCGAGATGCCATTGAGGTGCTGCTTCCCTGAGCGTAATCGGCCGAAGGGGCTGGTCGGGTCGAATAACCAATCGCAGGAAGCTTTTTCCTACCTATTCCTCATAAAAAGAGGAGCCTAAATGCCGATTCGCGATAACGAAGGCGGCGCATTATAGGCCTCGTTACTGGCAAAACAATGGCTTTTCAGCGGCATTGTTTAAGGTTTGTGCCACTACCCAGGGCACAGATTTCAGCCGCCAATCACTAACGCCTTGAGTCAAACCCATTAACATTCGACAATATGTTACTTCTTGTTTCCATCTGAGATTCATTCATGACTGCCCCCTCCCGTTTTCTCGCCTGGCTGTTGTTGCCAGCGTTGGTGTCGTGCAGCTTCAATCTGCTGGCTGCCACCGCAGAAGGTGCGCCCCAGGCCCTGCATTTGCTGGACTACATTGGCGCCGACTATCCGCCGACGGTGCAGGCGGGCAAGGTGGTCGATGAGTCTGAATACCGTGAACAGGTGGAGTTTCTCGGCGTGTTGCAGGGGCTGGTGGCAGAACTGCCGGACAAGCCCGAGCGTGAGGCGCTGGTCAAAGGCGTCGATGAGCTGCTGGCCGCCGTTACCAGTCATCAGGACGGTAACGCGGTAGCACGCCAGGCCCGGCAACTGGGGGCGCAGTTGGCGGTAGCCTATGAAGTCAGCCAGGCGCCGGCCATTACCCCGGACCCGACACGTGGCGCGCCGCTGTACGCCCAGCATTGTTCGGTGTGCCACGGTGACGCCGGGGCGGGCGATGGCCCGGCCGGTGTCGGCATGACCCCGCCGCCGGCCAACCTGCGCGATGCGCAGCGCCTGGACCGCCTGAGCCTGTATGGCATCTACAACACCCTGGGCCTGGGCGTCGAAGGCACCGACATGCCGTCGTTCGCCGACCAGCTGGATGACCGTCAGCGCTGGGACCTGGCGACCTACATCGCCGGCTTCACCGCCGACCCGGCCGCTGCAAAAAGCGAAAAATCCTTCAACCTGGCCGACCTGGCGCGCCAGACCCCGGAAGAGGTGCTGGCCGCCGAAGGGCCGGACGCCGTCCGGGTGTTCCGCGCCCAGCGCGCGCAGCCGCCGCAGGTCCAGCGTGGTCCGGCGCAGTTGCTGGAGTACACCGCGGCGACCCTGGACAAGAGCCTGGCGGCGTTCCGCAGTGGTGAGCACGAGCAGGCCTACGACCTGTCGGTAGCGGCGTACCTGGAAGGTTTCGAGCTGGTGGAAAGCTCACTGGATAACGTCGATGCCAACGTGCGCAAGGACACCGAGAAAGCCCTGATGGCGTATCGGCAGTCGTTGCAGGACGGATTGCCAATCGAGCAGGTCCAGCAGCGCCTGGATGTGGCCAAGGGCAAACTCACTGAAGCGGCCGGCCTGTTGGGCGGCGACGGCCTGAGCTGGTCGTTGAGCTATATCTCGGGCTTGCTGATCCTGCTGCGTGAAGGGCTGGAAGCGATCCTGGTGCTGGCGGCGATCCTGGCCTTTTTGCGTAACACCGGCCAGCAGTCGGCGGTGCGCAGCGTCAACGTCGGTTGGGCGCTGGCGTTGGTCGCTGGCGCGGCGACCTGGGCCCTGGCGGCGTATGTGATTGACGTCAGCGGCGCCCAGCGTGAATTGCTCGAAGGCTGCACGGCGCTGTTTGCCAGTGTGATGGTGTTGTGGCTGGGGGTATGGATGCACGATCGGCGCCACGCGGCCGCCTGGCAGGACTACATCAAGAGCAGCCTGGTCGGCGGTGGCGGGCGTTTTGGGTTTGCGATCCTGGCGTTCTTCTCGGTGTACCGCGAACTGTTCGAGGTGATCCTGTTCTACGAAACCCTGTGGCTGCAGGCCGGTCCTGCCGGGCATAACGCGGTATTGGCCGGTGGTGCCACGGCGCTGGTGCTGCTGATGGGCCTGGCGTGGATCATCCTGCGCGGTTCGGCGAAGTTGCCGTTGGCGCTGTTCTTCGGCATCAACGCGGCGTTGCTGTGTGCGCTGTCGGTGGTGTTCGCCGGGCATGGCGTCAAGGCATTGCAGGAAGCCGGCATCTTCGGCACTCGGCCGGTGGCATTCTTTGACTTCGATTGGCTGGGCATCCATGCCGATGCTTATTCGTTGAGTGCCCAGGCCGTGGCGATCATTGCGATTGTGGTGCTGTACAGCCGCAGCCGCTTGGCCGAGAAGCGCCGGGTGGCGGCTTCCTGAAGGTACTTGCGGTCAAATTGTGGGAGCTGGCCAGCTCCCACCTGTTTGATCGGCTTCGCTGGTTCAGTCGTTCTCGTGGGTCAGTTCCAGCACCCGGTCCACCAGCTTGTTGATCCCCGATGCCACTTCGCTGATGTTCTTGCCCAGCATATAGGCCGGCGTGCTCACCAGCTTGCGCGCCTTGTCTTCGACGATTTCGTCTACCGCGCATTCCTGGTGGGTCGCACCCATCTTGCCCAGGGCGGCGGCGGTGTCGGCGTCGTTGCCGATGGTGCAGGTCACGCCTGGGCCGTAGATTTTTGCCGCCAGGGCCGGCGAAATGCAGATCAACCCCACCGGCTTGCCCGCTTCGGCAAAGGCTTCGGCCAGTACCAGTACGTCCGGGTTGACGCTGCAACCTGCGCCTTCGACGGCAAAGTTCGACAGGTTCTTCGCCGCGCCAAAACCGCCGGGCACGATCAGCGCATCGAATTCTTCCACGCGGGCCTCGCGAATGTCCTTCACCTCGCCCCGGGCGATGCGCGCCGACTCCACCAGGACATTGCGCGACTCAGGCATTTCTTCGCCGGTGAGGTGGTTGATCACATGCAACTGCGCGATGTCCGGGGCAAAGCACTGGACCTCGGCGCCGCGCTGATCCAGGCGCAGCAGCGTGATAACACTTTCATGGATTTCAGCGCCGTCGTACACGCCACAGCCGGAAAGGATCACTGCAATCTTTTTGCTCATGGGCATTTCTCCTGATTTATGGCGTTAAATGTCTACTTATTTGTCGCGCATTGCCAATGGGACAACCGGCCACTGCACTAATCTTGGTGTAACAATAATTGACCGGACTGGCCCATGGACTTCGTCCCTTACGCGGTACCGTTTTTCATTGCCCTGATTGTGGTCGAACTGCTGGCCGACCGTTGGCGTGGCGAGCGCAACTACCGGGTGGCCGACGCCATCAACAGCCTGAGCACCGGTGTATTGTCCACCACCACTGGGCTGTTGACCAAAGGCGTCGGGCTGCTGACCTATGCCTTCGCCCTCAAGCATTTGGCGCTGTTCGAGCTGCCGGCCCAGAGCGTCTGGACCTGGGTGTTCGCGTTTGTCTTCTACGACTTCTGCTACTACTGGCTGCACCGCTGCGGCCACGAGCGCAATATCCTGTGGGCGGCGCACTCGGTGCATCACCAGAGCGAGGACTACAACCTCACCACCGCCTTGCGCCAGACCAGCACCGGCTTTTTGCTGAGCTGGGTCTTCTATCTGCCGCTGGCTGTCGTCGGCGTGCCGCTGCTGGTGTTTATCAGCGTGGCGTCGCTCAACCTGCTGTACCAGTTCTGGGTGCATACCCGCCATGTGCCCAAGCTCGGCTGGTTCGAATGGTTCTTCGTCACACCGTCCAATCATCGGGCCCACCATGCACAGAACGCTCTCTACATGGATCGCAACTACGGCGGGGTGTTCATTATTTGGGACCGTTTGTTTGGCTCGTTCCAGGAAGAAGACGAAAACGAGCCGGTGGTCTTTGGCGTGACCACGCCTCTGGCCAGCTGGAATCCGCTGTGGGCCAACCTGCAGTTTTATGCACAGCTGTGGAGTGACGCCCGGCGTACCGAAAATGGGTGGGACAAACTGCGTATCTGGTTCATGCGCACCGGCTGGCGCCCGGCGGACGTCCAGGCCAGGTACCCGCTGGCCAAGCCGGACCTGAGCCAGTTCCGGAAATTCGAGGTGCCCCTGGACACGCGCCAGCAGATTTACATCGCCCTGCAATTTGCCGCGTATGTGGGTTTTGGCAGCTATTTGATGAATGTCGGCGAAGGCATGCCGACCGCTGCGCTTGTGTTGGGCTGGAGTGTGATGGCACTGGGCTTGTTTACCCTGGGCGTGGCCCTGGAGAATCGCCCGTGGGCCTTGAAGGCCGAGCTGCTGCGGCTGGTGCTGAACGTGCCGTTGGTGTGGCTGGCGCCGCTGGTAGGGTTGTGGCCCGCCAGCGTGCTGGGCTGGCTGGGGTTGGTCAGCTACAGCCTGCTCAGTGTCATCGGCCTTTACTGTTGCCGGGGCCGGCTTACTCGATTGGCGTCGTAGGCTCGGGCTTTTTCGGCTCGGCCAGTTGTTCCTGCTCCAGCCGGGCTTTTTCGGCCGCGCAGTTTTCCCGGGTCAGGCGGGCGTTGCGGATGCGCCGGCGCAGCCACAAGCCCAGGCCGAGCACCAGCAAGGCGCCGAGGACCCACAGCTCGTACTTCTTGACGCTGCCCAGCATGCCTTCGAGCACGGCGCCAAAGTGATAGGCCGCAGCACCCAGCGCTGCCGCCCAGATCGCCGCGCCGATACCGTTGAGCAACAGGTAGCGCCCCGGCGGGTAGCCGGACAGGCCAATGGCCACGGGCATGACCGTACGCAAGCCGTAGACGAAGCGGAAACTCAGTACCCAGATATCCGGGTGCCGGCGGATATGCTCCAGCGCCCGATCGCCCAGCAGTTGCCAGCGTGGCTTGCGCGCCAACAATTTGCGCCCGTGCTTGCGGCCCATGAAGTACCAGAGCTGGTCGCCGGCGTAGCTGCCGAAGAACGCGACCACCACCACCACGTTGATATCCATGTATCCGCGGAACGCAAGGAAGCCTGCGAGAACCAGGATGGTCTCACCTTCAAAGAACGTCCCCAGGAAGAGGGCAAAGTAGCCAAAGTCATTCAGAAATTGTTGGAGCATTGTCTGGGTGCTGGCGAAATGAACGCGCAGCCTACGCCTTCGTGAACATTCATGAAAGTATCGAGATGTGTCACGAAGTGAACATTTCCTACGTAAAGCATGAATGCGGCTACAGGTCGCATGCCAGTTGTATGAGTAAGCACAACTGTCATTCCTTCGTCATAATGGCCGCTTATAACTGTCACGCTCGCCCGTCAAGCCGGGCTCAGGAGTCTGCCGTGAGCTTTACCCCCGCCCAACGCCTGTTTCCCGCTACCCGCCTGCGCCGCAACCGTCGTGATGATTTTTCTCGCCGCCTGGTCCGTGAAAACGTACTGACGGTGGATGATCTGATCCTGCCGGTGTTTGTGCTCGATGGCGAAAATCGCCGGGAAGCGGTGGCGTCGATGCCGGGTGTCGAGCGCTTGACCATTGATCTGCTGCTCGAAGAGGCGGCGCAGTGGGTTGAACTGGGGATCCCGGCGCTGGCGCTGTTCCCGGTCACGCCGGCCGGGCTCAAGTCCCTGGACGCCGCCGAGGCCTGGAACCCTGAAGGCATTGCCCAGCGCGCAACCCGCGCCCTGCGCGAGCGTTTCCCCGAGCTTGGGGTGATCACCGACGTGGCGCTGGACCCGTTCACCACCCACGGGCAGGATGGCATCTTGGATGAAGAGGGTTATGTACAGAACGACATCACCGTCGACGCACTGGTCAAGCAGGCGCTGTCCCATGCCCAAGCGGGCGCCCAGGTGGTGGCCCCCTCGGACATGATGGACGGTCGGATCCAGGCGATCCGCGAGGCGCTGGAGCTGGCCGGGCATGTCAACGTGCGGATCATGGCCTATTCGGCCAAGTACGCCAGCGCCTACTACGGCCCGTTCCGCGATGCGGTCGGCTCGGCATTGAACCTGGGCAAGGCCAACAAGGCCTCGTACCAGATGGACCCGGCCAACAGCCACGAAGCCTTGCACGAAGTGGCGGCGGACCTGGCCGAAGGCGCCGATATGGTGATGGTCAAGCCTGGCATGCCGTACCTGGACATCCTTTATCGGGTCAAGGAGGAATTCAAGGTGCCAACCTTTGTCTATCAGGTCAGTGGTGAATACGCCATGCACATGGCCGCGATTCAAAATGGCTGGTTGGGTGAAGGCGTGATCCTTGAGTCCCTTACCGCCTTTAAACGTGCGGGTGCTGATGGCATCCTGACTTACTTTGCCGCCCGTGCCGCCCAATTGCTTAGAGAGCAACAATAGCCCTCACAGGAACACTCGATGAATACCGAAGGACTCACAGAAGTTGCCGTAAAAGATGCGCACCCGGTGGTTGAACAGGTGGCCGAAACCCCGCCGGAGCTTGCGCCCGAGCAGCCTGCCGTGACCGCGGAGCCGGTGGTGGCGGCACCGCCTATCGTGATTCCGAACCTGGACGACAGCAGCCTGTACATCCATCGCGAGCTGTCGCAACTGCAATTCAATATCCGCGTGCTGGAACAGGCGCTGGATGAGTCCTACCCGCTGCTCGAGCGTTTGAAGTTCCTGCTGATCTTTTCCAGCAACCTGGACGAGTTCTTCGAGATCCGTGTCGCCGGCCTCAAGAAGCAGATCACCTTTGCCCGCGAGCAAGCCGGCGCCGATGGCCTGCAGCCGCACCAGGCCCTGGCCCGTATCAGCGAGCTGGTGCACGGCCATGTGGATCGCCAATACGCCATCCTCAACGACATCCTCTTGCCGGAGCTGGAAAAGCACCAGGTGCGCTTCATCCGCCGCCGCAACTGGACCGTCAAGCTCAAGACCTGGGTTCGTCGCTATTTCCGTGACGAGATCGCTCCGATCATCACCCCGATTGGCCTGGACCCGACGCACCCGTTCCCGCTGCTGGTGAACAAGAGCCTGAACTTTATTGTCGAGCTCGAAGGGATCGATGCCTTTGGCCGTGATTCGGGCCTGGCGATCATTCCTGCACCGCGCCTGTTGCCAAGGATCATCAAGGTACCGGAAGAGGTCGGGGGGGCTGGCGATAACTATGTATTCCTTTCGTCGATGATCCACGCCCACGCCGATGACCTGTTCCAGGGCATGAAGGTCAAGGGTTGCTACCAGTTCCGCCTGACCCGTAACGCTGACCTGGCGGTCGATACCGAAGACGTCGAAGACCTGGCCCGCGCCCTGCGTGGCGAGCTGTTCTCGCGGCGCTACGGCGATGCGGTCCGCCTGGAAGTGGCGGACACCTGCCCCAAGCACCTGTCGGACTACCTGCTCAAGCAGTTCAACCTGGCCGAGACCGAGCTGTACCAGGTCAATGGCCCGGTGAACCTGACGCGCCTGTTCAGCATCACCGGCCTGGACAGCCACCCGGAACTGCAATACACGCCGTTCACCCCGCAGATTCCGAAGCTGCTGCAAAACAGCGAGAACATCTTCAGTGTGGTCAGCAAGCAGGACATCTTGCTGCTGCACCCCTTCGAGTCGTTCACCCCGGTGGTCGACCTGTTGCGCCAGGCCGCCAAGGATCCTCATGTCCTGGCCGTGCGCCAGACCCTGTACCGCAGCGGCGCCAACTCGGAAATCGTCGATGCACTGGTCGACGCCGCGCGTAACGGCAAGGAAGTCACGGCGGTGATCGAACTGCGTGCGCGGTTCGACGAAGAATCCAACCTGCAACTGGCCAGCCGCCTGCAAGCGGCCGGCGCGGTGGTGATCTATGGCGTGGTCGGCTTCAAGACCCATGCCAAGATGATGCTGATCCTGCGCCGCGAGGCCGGTGAAATCGTGCGTTACGCGCACCTTGGTACCGGCAACTATCACGCGGGCAACGCCAAGCTCTACACCGACTACAGCCTGCTGACGTCCGACGACGCGCTGTGCGAAGACGTCGGCAAACTGTTCAGCCAGTTGATCGGCATGGGCAAGACGCTGCGCATGAAAAAGCTGCTGCATGCGCCGTTCACCCTGAAAAAGGGCATGCTCGACATGATTGCCCGCGAGACCCAGTTCGCCCTCGACGGCAAGCCGGCGCATATCATCGCCAAGTTCAACTCGCTGACCGATCCGAAGATCATTCGCGCGCTGTACAAGGCCAGCCAGTCCGGCGTGCGGATCGACCTGGTGGTGCGGGGCATGTGCTGCCTGCGTCCGGGCATCGCGGGCGTGTCCCACAATATCCACGTGCGTTCGATCATTGGGCGCTTCCTGGAGCACACGCGGGTGTTCTACTTCCTCAACGGCGGCGAGGAGCAGATGTTCCTCTCCAGCGCCGACTGGATGGAGCGCAACCTCGACAAGCGGGTGGAGACTTGCTTCCCGGTGGAAGGCAAGAAGCTGATCATGCGGGTCAAGAAAGAGCTTGAGAGTTATCTGACCGACAACACCCACAGCTGGAGCCTACAGTCGGACGGGCGCTATGTGCGCAACACGCCGACCGGCAACCAGAACCCGCGCAGTGCCCAGGCAACCTTGCTGGAGCGCTTGGGCAGCCCGGTGCTGACGGTCCGCTGATATCGGCCAGGCCTACACCCCCCACTGAGAAATCGGACAGCACCGTCAGATTTCCCAGGTTGGGGAGCCCAGGCTCCCGCTCCTAGACTGACCTCGGGCTATCAGGCGATAGCCTGTATAGCGCAGTTGAGGAGTTTTCGATGATCGGATCGGGCGTAGGAATCGGGCTTGAAGCCTCGGGTTTTTTTGAGGTGCTGGCCGCACCGCCGAAGGGCTACCGCAGTGCGCAGGCCATGTCGTCCGACATGGCTCGGGCGGCAGTCACTTCAGAGTCGCTGGTGCGCGATTCATTGCAAGGTATCGCCAACATCGACCAGGGTTTGCAGGGTGGCAATGCGTTCCTGCAGGTCAACCCCGATGCACGTGAACAGGCGCGGGCGCGCGATCAGGAGCGTGCCGGCGGTACTGTGCGCGGATTTTTGCACGGCGTGCCGATTGCCCTGAAAGATGTCTTTGAAACCAGCGGTAAAATGCACACCAGTGCGGGTTCCCGTGCGCTGGTCGGTTCACCGGCGACCAAAAACGCCAAGGTTGTGGACAACCTGCTCAAGGCTGGCGCCGTGATCGTGGGCAAGACCAATATGAGCGAGCTGTCCAACTTCCGCTCCAGCGTGGCGGTCGATGGCTGGAGCTCCCGTGGCGGGCAGACCCTCAATCCCCATCGGCTGGGAGGGCAGGTGGCAGGGTCCAGTTCGGGTTCGGCGGTGGCGGTCGCCCAGGGCCTGGTACCGCTGGCCCTGGGCATCGAGACCAACGGCTCGATCATTGCCCCGGCGGCCTACAACGGCGTGGTTGGTTTGAAAACCTCGGTCGGGCTGGTGAGTACCGAGGGCGTCATCACCAGTTCCAGGCTGGACTCGGTGGGCACGTTTACCCGCAGCGTGCGGGATGCTGGCGAAGCGCTCAATGCCATGACCGAAACCACCGGCTATACCGCCGGCCTGACGGCCAATGCCTTGCAGGGCAAGCGTATCGGCTACACCCCGCTGCCTGAGCTGTCGCCGCAGGCCGCCCAGAATCCGGCCCTGCGCGCAGACAGAAAGCACTACGAGGACGCGCTCGCATTGCTCGCGTCCAAGGGTGCAGTCATGGTGCCCATAGGCAGGCTGGACGCGAATGTATCGAATGAGACGTACGATCAATACAGCGACGCGCTGTTTGCTGGGATCAAGCAACGCCTGGAAGGCTACTTGGCCGGCCGGGAAGGGTTGCCCGTGAAGTCGCTGGCTGAGCTGATTGCGTTCAACGAGCGTGACAGGAAAACCGGGGAGCCGGACCAGGCGTTGCTGGAGCACATCAACAGCCTGGACGTGACGCATGAGCAGCGCGAGCAACTGTGGGCGGCCGTCCTGCCGACTTTCAAGGACACCCTCGATAAGCCGTTGAGCGAGCACAGGCTCGATGCCATCGTGTCGAACTTCCGCTCCGACAGTTACTACTTTGCCGCCGCAGCCGGTTACCCCGGCATCTCGGTGCCCTCGGGCATGGATGAGGAGGGTATGCCGACCGCGCTGCACTTTTGCGGCACGGGCAACAGTGAAGCCACGCTGCTCTCGGTTGCACACGGTTATGAACAGGCCTCGCAGGCCATCCGCGAGCCGGCGTTCCGGCCTGGCGTACCGCTGTCGTCCGAGAGGGTCTAGGTGTCAGTGCACGTTCAAGCTGAACCCCACCCGCGTCAGCCACTCGGCTTCCTGGGCGAAATCCGCCTGGGTCAGTTGGTTCTCGTCCAGCCAGTTTTTGGGGAACACCACATCCAGGCTGTCGCCATTGGCGCGCAGGGTGACTTGCGGCATCTGTTGGGTGCCTCGAATGTGATGGAACAGGATCGCAAAGCGCAGTAGGGCGCATAGGCGAATCAGCTTGATGCCCTCGGCGCCGAACTCGGCGAACTTGTCCTTGGGGATATTGCGGCGATGGCCGCGCACCAGCAGCGCCAGCATCTGCTGGTCCTCCCGGGAAAACCCCGCCAGGTCGGAGTGCTCGATCAGGTACGCGCCGTGCTTGTGGTAATGGTAGTGGGCGATGTCCAGGCCCACCTCATGGACCTTGGCCGCCCAGCCCAGCAGTTCACGCCAGACCCCGTCTTCCAGGTCCCAATCCTCGGCGACCTGGTCAAAGGCATGCAGCGCCTTGCGCTCGACCCGTGCCGCCTGTTCCAGGTCAACGTGGTAACGCTCCATCAGCGAGCCCAGGGTGCGCTCACGCACGTCTTCGTGATGATGGCGGCCCAACAGGTCGTAGAGCACACCTTCACGCAGGGCACCATCGCAATGGTCCATACGCTGCAACTCGAGGGCGTCGAAGATGGCTTCCAGGATCGCCAGGCCGGCAGGGAAGATGGCGCGGCGGTCGGGCTTGATGCCATCGAAGTCGATCTTCTCGGCATCGCCGAGCTTGAACAGCTTGCGCTTGAGCCAGGCCAGGCCTTCGGCATTCACTTCGCCAGCGCCATGGCCGCCGGCCTTCAGGGCCAGGCCGATGGCGCGGATGGTGCCGGATGAGCCGATGGCTTCATCCCAGGTCAGGCGGTGCAGGGCGTGTTCGATGCTCATGATCTCCAGCCGCGCCGCCGTGTACGCCTGGGCGTAGCGCGCCGGGGTGATCTTGCCGTCCTTGAAATAGCGCTGGGTGTAGCTGACGCAACCCATTTGCAGGCTTTCGCGCAGCAGCGGCTCGAAGCGTTGGCCGATGATGAACTCGGTGCTGCCGCCGCCAATGTCGGCCACCAGGCGCTTGCCGGGGGTATCGGCCAACGTGTGGGAAACGCCGAGGTAGATCAGGCGCGCTTCTTCACGGCCGGAGATGACTTCCACCGGGTGCCCGAGGATCTCCTCGGCGCGGCGGATGAATTCGCCACGGTTACGCGCTTCGCGCAAGGCGTTGGTGCCGACGATACGCACGGCGCCCTGGGGCATGCCGTTGATCAGTTGGGCAAAGCGCTTGAGGCAATCGAGCCCGCGCTGCATGGATTCTTCGTTGAGCTTGCGCTCATCGTCGATCCCGGCCGCCAATTGTACCTTTTCGCCGAGCCGCTCAAGGATGCGGATCTCACCGTTCTGGGCCTTGGCCACGACCATGTGAAAGCTGTTGGAGCCCAGGTCGATGGCGGCGATCAGGGACAGATTCTTGGCTTGGGATTGCGGCATGGGTAGGGGATCTCGGTCGATAACCTTGCCATCGTGCCACGATCAAACGCTGGCGCCAACGCGTAGTGCTCGGTGATTTGTCTTACCCCTGCTCTCGATCAAGTTTTGTAGGAAATGTAGGGCAAATTCCCGGGCGGCCTATGACATCTCCCTAGTGGTATGTAGGGGGTTATAAAGTTTTTCAAAAGTTGAAGTGCTTATGCGGTTTCCTACATGGCGGCGTTAATTATGCTGATCTTTAGTTTGCTCCGGACTACTTCTGTAGTTGTTAAAAGGGACGGTTGTATTTAACAGGTCTCACAGGGTTTAAGGTGTTGTCTTATATTTATTAGGTGGTGGCCAGGGTGAAACTGTCTTTCGGCAATGATGCCGTGGTGTTATTTATTTATGGCTTTGTGTTTCAACAAGGAACTAAAGGTGGGCGGTAAACTGCCCGGTTTAAATAAATAACGCCTGACACTTTCTAACGACAGGTTGATCATGAAAAAAGCATTGGGTTTGACGATGGGCATTATCTGCCTGGCAGCCAGTATCGCTGCCCAGGCAACAAACGTAGCGCAACTGGTGGTGCGGGGGACGATCACTCCCACCTCCTGCAACCTGAGCCTGGGTGGTGGTGGGATCATCGACTACGGGACCATCCGCTCCGGCGAGTTGTCCCAGACCGCCTTCAACCCTCGCGAGGAGCGAACCACCTCGGTGTCCGTCAACTGCGGCAGCACCCCGGCCAAGTTCGCCCTGGCCCTGACCGACCTACAGGCTAGCAGCAAGGTCACCGGGATCCTCGGTGCCGGCTATACCGAGGCGCAGAACTTCGGCTTGGGGGCCGTATCGAACCGGCGTACCGGCGGTTACTCGGTCACCCTGCGCGACCTGAGGTCGTCAGGGGTGGTGTTGAACCCGATCATGCGGTCGGGCACCGGCGCCTGGCAGGTCAGTGATGGCAAAGTCGCGCAATCCCCCAGCCAGTATTCGTGGCGCAATGGCGCGACCATTACTCCGGCAGCCGTTGCCCAACTGACCGGTGTGATTGCGGTCAAGGCGGTCATCAACAAGGCGCAGGACCTGGACCTCACCCGGGATCTCACGCTGGATGGGCGGGCTACTTTAGTACTTAGTTACATCTAAGCACTTATAAAAACAGCCGATATTGCAACGGAAGTTTTCTTGGTGCTTCCGGAACTTGTCGGCTGCTTTTGCGTGGGCACTTGTTTGTTATTTGTTTGGGTCGTTGCGGAGAAAACACTGTGAGTTGTTTTTTGAAAGCAAGTGTGACGCTGTTGAGTTGTTCAGCTTTACTGTTTTGCGCAAGTGGCATGGCCTTCGCCGATGGCATGCAGCCCGAGACAACGGTGGTTGTGCTCTATGAAGAAGACGGTGAAGCGACGATCAATCTCAAGAACACCGATCCGGGTCCCGCGTTACTTCACTCGGTGATTGAAAACATCCCGGAAGATCAAGAGCCGCTGCTGGTTGTCACGCCGCCGATTAGCCGGGTCGAAGCCGGTGAAACCCAGTTGGTGCGTTTTATCAGCACCGCCGCTGCGCCGCTCAAGACCCAACGCTTGAAACGCGTGTCCTTTGAAGGCATCCCCCAGGCCCGCAGCCCCGGCGGGGCGACCATTGGCATCACGCTGCGCCAGAACCTGCCGCTGATCCTGCATCCCAAGGGGCTGGCCAGGCACCAGGCACCCTGGGAACTGCTGAAGTGGAAGCGCCAGGGCAGTGGCCTGGTCGTGCACAACGACAGTGCGTATGTAGTGCGGTTGGCGCTGGAGTTGCAACTGCTGCCGGGCAAACAGCTGGCGATCCTGCCGCGCAGCTACATCCTGCCGGGTGAGACCCTGGCGGTTGCGACCCAGGGCGCCCTTTCCGCCGTCAGCTCGGTGGTCCTGCAGCCGGCGACTGTCTACGGGTTCAGCGTCGACAGTTACCAAGCCAATGTGGCCGATCATGGGAATTGACCGGGCGGTGGGCAAGATGACGGGTGGTGCCCGTTGTTCGGGGCTGTTCATGGGCCTGGCCAGCCTTTTCGGGGGGCATGGGGAGGTGGTGGCCATCGAGCTGGGGACGGGGTTTGACCTGGCGGCCCTGACCACCCATGGCATTGATCCAAAAGTCTCGGAATACTTTCGCAGTGCCGCGCGTTTTCGCGAGGGTGTCCAGGTGGTCGGGCTGCGGGTCAATGGCGCCGCATTGGGGCTGGTCGACGCTCGTTTCGACTATCAGGGCCAACTGTGCTTTACCCGAGGGCTGCTGGACAAGGCCGGTTTGCGGGTGCCATCGGCGATCTTGCAGGCCGGTGTCACGGCCGATCAGGCATGCCATGACTTTATTGGTGAGTATCCGGCAACGATAGTGCGGTTGCGCCCCGGCAGTGACGAAGTATCCCTGGTGGTGCCCACGCAATCGTTGCGCGAGGCGCAGTGGGAGGCGGGCAGCTTCAGCCAGGGCGGTACGGCCGCCATGCTCAATTACGATGTGCTGGGGTTCGACAGCCATGCACGTGATGGCTCCAGCCGGTTTGTCTCGGCCTATACCGAGGCGGGGTTCAACCTGGGCAACTGGGTTGTGCGCAGTCGGCAGTTCTACATTTCCGATAATGGCAGGGGCAGCAGCGAGCATGTGTATGCCTACGCCCAGCGCGATTTCGCGGCCCTGCAATCGACCTTCCAGGCAGGCCAGATTTCCAGCCGCAGCCCGGTGTTTGGTGGGCTCCAGCTTTCGGGCTTCCAATTCTTTCCCGATGGGGTGGCGCGCCTTGGGAGCGCCAACGGTGTAGTGGTCGAAGGCCTGGCCCATAGCCAGGCGAGGGTTGAGGTGCGCCAGTCCGGGGTACTGATTTATTCGACCCTGGTGCCTGAAGGCCCCTTCAGCCTGACCGGTCTGCCGCTGCTCAATGGCACCAGTGACCTGGACGTGAGTGTCATCGGGACCCGGGGTGGCAAGCGCAGTTTCGTGGTGCCGGCGGCGTCGTTCGGAGCCCAGGTGCCTGTGGCGCCTGGCTTCGACTTTGCCCTGGGCAAGGTGCGCGAAACGCTCGTCAGTGGCCGGGAGCAACCGGTGGTGGCGATGGGCAGTGGCACCTGGGGCCTGGGCGCAGGCACGGCCCTGGGGTTCGGCGTGCTGGGGACAGATGAATATCATGCGGCCGGTGGTACGTTGAGCCGGGTGTTTTTCCAGCGGGTTTCGCTGACGGCAAGGCACAACATGTCGCGTGACCAGGTCCGTGGCGTGGGCGGCACGCGCAATGCCGTGTCGCTGGGCAGCCCGTTGGGCGCCGGGGTTGAAGTGAACCTGAGTGCTACCACCCAGAGCCGAGGTTATCGGGATGTCCTGGAGGCAGGCGCCGTCTCGAACAAGGACTTTCTGGATGCGCGTTTCCAGCGCCAGTACACCGCCGGGCTGAGTTGGGCCGAGCCGCTGTTTGGCGCGCTATCTCTCAGCTATTCGCGCAGCACCCAGTTTGACGGGCAGGGTGCCGAACACGTATTCGCGTCGTGGAACAGGCGTTTCAGTGAGGTTGATGTCGCGTTGATCGCCGACTCGCAAACCGGCCCGTCGCGCCGCCGAAAACGCCGTTATGCCGCCAATGAGGAGCTTCCCTCGCAAGGGATGTCCCTGCGCCTGCAGGTCAGCCTGCCCTTTGGCGAGAGCCGTCGCCTGACCTCCTACGCCAGTCGGCGCAATGGCCGCTCCGATATCGGCACATCCTTGTCGGAACGGGTCAATGAGTATGTGGACTATGAGGTTGGAGCCGAGCGCGATCTGACGGACCGCCAGCAATCGGTGCACGGGCGGGTCGATGTCATGCCGCGCTACACCCGCATAGGTGCGGGAGTGAACCGCGACGCCTCGGGAACCAGCTACACCGGGCAATTGCAGGGCGCCGTGGTGGCCCATGGGCAAGGGCTGACTTTTTCGCCCTACCCGGTACAGGACACGTTCGGCCTGCTGTCGGTGGGGAATATCTCGGGCGCCAAGGTCGAGACGCCCCAGGGCCCGGTCTGGACCGACTATCGCGGCCAAGCGGTCATTCCTGGGCTACCGGCGTACAGCAACAGCCACCTCCAAGTGCAGACCCAGTCGCTGCCCAAGCGCGTCGACCTCAAGAACGGCACCCAAACCCTGGCGGCTGCACGCGGCTCGTTCAATACCGTGGAATTCCAGGTGGTCAGTGCCCGCCGTGTTCTATTGACTGCCCGTGATCAGCATGGGCGCACGTTACCCCAGGGAGCTGCTGTGTTTGGCACCGACAAGGCCTTTGTGACCAGCGTGGTGGGCGAAGGCCTGATCTTCCTGAATGACAGCCAGCCCCAGCAAACCCTGAGTGTCCAATTGCCGGATTCGACCAAACCCTGCCTGTTGCAACTGAACCTTGAGCCAGAGCCCTCCAATGACAAACTTTATGAAACCGCCTCGGCCACCTGCCAAGGGTTGTAAATCGGTGAGCAGGTTTTATCAGCGCCTGTTGTTCGTTATCGCGATATTGGCCAGTGAAGCCAGTGTCGCCAATTGCCAGTTGGTTTTAAGCCAGCCTCGCGTCGACTTTGGCATATTGCGCCACGCGCAGTGGCTCGATGGCCCCGCCAGTTCATCGTCACTGGGCAAGCGTACGGTGGTGCTGAACGTGGTGTGCATCGATCCCGTGCCCATGGCGATCCGGTTTGGCGGGTTGCCTGCGGGAGGGCGGGGGTTTCGGTTTGGTGGCGAGGGCGTCGTTACCTTGAGTATCCGGCACGCCCAGCTGGATGGCCGCCCCGTGGACCTGGCCGTCGACGGCTCGACCGGCGATCAGCTTGTGCCCGGGCAGGTGCTGATCGCCCGGGCCGCAGGCGTACCGGTGACAGGCCGGCGATTATCGGCGCAGTTGGAGGTCGACCCGTATCTGCCGGTCGATGCGTTCTCTGTGCGCCGTGAAACCACATTGGAAGGGCAGGTCCAGGTCGAGTGGGTGCCGCACGGGGCTGGCATCAGCCCGGCTGCTCCACAGAACCAATAAAGTTGGCTAGCTCAGCGGTGCGCGGTTGGGCAAACAGAACCTTCGGGTCGCCAACCTCATGTACCTTGCCCTGGTGCATGAACACCAATTTGTCGCCGACTTCCCGGGCAAAACGCATCTCGTGGGTGACCATGATCAAGGTCATGCCATCCTTAGCCAGTTGGCGCACCACTGTGAGCACTTCATTGACCAACTCCGGGTCCAGCGCCGAGGTGATCTCATCGCACAGCAACACTTTGGGCGACATCGCCAGTGCCCGTGCGATGGCCACCCGCTGTTGCTGGCCGCCGGACAGGCGATCCGGGAAGGCATCGAATTTTTCTCCCAGCCCGACGCGCTCCAGCATCTGTCGCGCCAGGTCCGCGGCCTTGGCCTTGGTGACTTTTTGCACGACCTGGGGCGCGAGCATGACGTTTTCGCCCACGGTCAAATGGGGGAACAGGTTGAACTGCTGGAACACCATGCCGACTTTCTGCCGCAGGCTGCGCAGGTCGGCGCGGGCCGCGTCGAGGTATTCGCCGTCGACTTCAATCACCCCATCGTTGATCGACTCCAGGCCATTGAGGGTGCGCAGCAAGGTGGATTTTCCCGAGCCACTGCGGCCGATGATCGCCACCACCTGGCCTTCCTCGACCGTCAAATCGATGCCCTTGAGCACATGGTGATCGCCGTAATACTTGTGCAGCGCGGATATTCTAAGCAGAGGCATGCAGTCTCCTTTCCAGGTAGCGGGCACTGAGGGACAAGGGGTAGCAGAGCAGGAAGTAACCGAGTGCCACCAGGCTGTAGACCATGAAGGGCTCGAAGGTGGCGTTGGCGAGCATGCTGCCGGTCTTGGTCAATTCGGTGAAGCCGATGATCGACGTCACCGCCGTGCCCTTGACCACCTGCACCGAGAAACCCACTGTCGGCGCCACGGCAATTCGCAGGGCCTGGGGCAAAATCACGTAGCGCAGTTGCTCATAAGGGTTGAGGGCCAGGCTGGCGGAGGCTTCCCACTGGCCATGGGCGATAGCGTCGACACAGCCGCGCCAGATCTCGGCCAGGTAGGCGCTGGTAAACAGGGTCAAGGCAATCGCGGCGGCCAGCCACGGCGAGATATCGATCCCCAGCAAGGCGATGCCGAAGAACACCAGGAACAACTGCATCAGCAGCGGCGTGCCCTGGAACAGTTCGATATAGGTGCGGGCAATATTGCGCGGCAGTGCCTTTTTGCTGATGCGCAGGGTCATCACCAGCAAGCCGATCAGCCCGCCGCCGATAAACGCCACCAGCGACAACAGTAGCGTCCACTGCAGGCCGGTCAGCAGGTTGCGCACGATGTCCCAGAACGAAAAATCACTCATCGGCTGTTCCTCATCACATAGCGGCGGCCGATCCAGTTGAGCAACTGGCGGATCATCAACGCCATGCACAGGTACACCAGGGTGGTCAGTGCATAGGTTTCAAACGCACGGAAATTGCGGGACTGGATAAAGTTGGCGGCAAAGCTCAACTCTTGCGTGGCGATCTGTGAGCACACCGCCGAACCGAGCATCACGATGATGATCTGGCTGCTCAGCGCCGGCCACACCTTGCCCAGCGCCGGCAGCAACACCACATGGCGGAACGCTTCAAGGCGCGTCATTGCCAGCGCCGCTGCGGCCTCCAGTTGCCCACGGGGAATCGCCTGGATCCCGGCGCGAATGATCTCCGTGGAATAAGCCCCCAGGTTGATCACCATCGCCAGCACCGCCGCCTGCCATTCGGAAATCTGCAGGCCCAGGGACGGCAAGCCGAAGAAGATGAAGAACAACTGCACCAGGAATGGCGTATTGCGGATCAACTCGACATACACCCCGAAGAGCCAGCAGAGCGGCTGGATTTTCCATGCCCGCACCACGGCGCCGACAATCCCCAGCGCCACCCCCAGGATGGCGCCGATAGCGGTCAGCTCCAGGGTGAACAGCGCACCGCGCAACAACAGGTCGGTATTGGCCAGCACCGGCACAAAGTCGAATTGATAGGCCATGGGTCAGCTCCGCCTCACAGGTCTGCCGGCAACGGTTCTTTGAGCCACTGCATCGCGTTTTTTTCCAGGCTGCCGTCAGCCTTGGCGGCGACCAGGATCTGGTTGACCTTCTCCAGCAGCGCCGGCTCGTTTTTGTTCACGCCGACATACACCGGCGAATCCTTGAGTTTGACTTTCAACGCCGGCACCCGCTTGGGGTTGCGCGCGCTGATCGCCACCATCACCACGTTGCCACTGGCGATCAGGTCTACCTGGCCGGCGAGGTAGGCGGCGATGGTCGAGTTGTTGTCTTCAAAGCGCTTGATCGTGGCTTCCTTGGGCGCGACGGCGGTCAACTCGATATCTTCGATGGCGCCGCGGGTTACGCTGATGGTCTTGCCCTTGAGGTCGTCGAGGCTCGCGATGGCCGCGTCAGGTGGGCCAAATACCGCGAGATAGAACGGCGCGTAGGCCTTGGAGAAGTCGATGACCTTCTCGCGCTCCGGGTTCTTGCCCAGGCTGGAAATCACCAGGTCCACCTTGCCAGTGGTGAGGAACGGGATGCGATTGGTGCTGTTGACCGGGGTCAGCTCCAGCTTGACCTTGAGTTGCTCGGCCAACAGTTTGGCGGTGTCGATATCCAGGCCGCGCGGCTTCATGTCGGGGCCGACCGAGCCGAACGGCGGGAAATCCTGGGGCACCGCGACCTTGAGGGTGCCACGGGCGACGATATCGTCCAGGCCGTTGGCCTGGGCTGGCGCCTGGCTGAGCATCAGGCTGGCAAACAAGGCAGTGAGCAGGGCGCTGCAACGCTTGGTCATGGCAACTCTCCGAAAAGGGTGAAGGGATTTTCTGAGTTTGCCCAGTGCACAGCCCATGCCATGACGCCCTGAAACGGTCGCAAGGCAGGATTTAATGGGCTTGCAGCGGTCTTACTGGTCTGAACAGTCAGCCGCTGTTTCGCACCCTTTTCGAGCGCCGGCAAAATCGCGCGAGCCCCTTTGGGGCGTGGCTTGCGGGCTGCCGAGAATAGATTTACAACTAGGCTTACTGTTGACTAAAACCTCGGGTTTTTATGAATTCCATCGCCCAAGCCGTACCGGAAGCGGCCTTGCAAGCCATCCGCAAACTGATCAAGCAACAGGGCTTCGGGCCAGGTGATGCATTGCCTTCCCAGCGGGACCTGGCGCTGCAACTGGGGGTCAGTCGTGCCTCGTTGCGTGAGGCCTTGTCATCGCTCAGCGCCCTGGGGTTGGTCAGCGTGCAACCGGGCAAGGGCGTGTTCGTGCAGGCACCACCGGCGGGTGATATGGGCGGTGTGGCCTGGCCGTTTACGGCACAGGCCAGCCCGTTGGATATCTTCCAGTTGCGTTACGCCCTGGAGGGTTTTGCTGCGGGGCTGGCGGCCATGACGTTGACCACCGAGGAACTGGATGGGCTCGAAGACAATGTCCAGGCCATGCGCCGGGAGCTCAAGGCCGGTGATTTCGAGGCCGCCGCACGGCTGGACTTCGCTTTCCACCAGCGCATCCTGTTGGCCAGTGGCAATCAGGCGATGGTGAGCATCCTCAGCGCCAGCGCCGAGGTGTTCCTGGAAAGCCAGAAACTACCGTTCATCCGACCGGAGCGGGCGATGGAAACCTGGCAGGAGCACCGCAAGATCCTCCGTGCCCTGGCCCGGCGCAGCAGCGCGGCGGCGCACAAATCCATGCAGGAGCACGTGCGTAACGCGGCGCTGCGTACGGGGATCGCCTTTATCACCCCGGTAGCCTCCTGACCCGGCCATATCCAAAATGATGGCGTCCCATAGCAAGAGTCAATCAGCGGCGGCTTCCTGAACGAAGGAAGGGCGGCTATGATGGGCAACGTTTTTTTTGCTTACAACCCGGAGACATCCATGAGCAGCGATCTTATCAAGCACGTCACCGACGCGACCTTTGATGCCGAAGTCCTTCAGGCCCAAGGCCCGGTGCTGGTTGACTACTGGGCTGAGTGGTGCGGCCCTTGCAAAATGATCGCCCCGGTCCTGGACGATATCGCAGCTACCTACGAAGGCAAGCTGACCATCGCCAAGCTGAACATCGACGACAACCAGGAAACCCCGGCCAAGCATGGCGTACGTGGTATCCCGACCCTGATGTTGTTCAAGAACGGCAACGTCGAGGCCACCAAGGTCGGCGCGCTGTCGAAGTCGCAACTGCAAGCTTTCCTCGACGCCAACATCTAAGCGTCGTCAAAAAGCCCCGCAAATTGCGGGGCTTTTTCGTGAAACAGGGCTAGACGCTCCCAAACTCAGGTGGTACATTCGGCCCCGCACTGGTTTCTCCACTGCCCCCTGCAAGCCGTCGCCGACGCATTCCTTTCGATTAGTACGCGATCCTGTCGCCTTCTCTGCGGC
Source organism: Pseudomonas sp. WS 5010 (assembly GCF_012985565.1). Lineage (NCBI taxonomy): Bacteria > Pseudomonadati > Pseudomonadota > Gammaproteobacteria > Pseudomonadales > Pseudomonadaceae > Pseudomonas > Pseudomonas sp. WS 5010. The sequence goes on from NZ_JAAQWQ010000004.1 coordinate 361,301, forward strand.
GCGGCCTCATTAAGCCAAAAGCTTAATTCCCCCCCTCTATAAATGATTACGTCATTCCTATATGAATCTGACTGAACTCAAGCAAAAGCCGATTACCGACCTGCTCCAACTGGCCGAAGAAATGGGCATAGAAAATATGGCCCGTTCGCGCAAGCAGGACGTGATTTTCTCCCTGCTGAAAAAGCACGCGAAAAGCGGCGAGGAAATCTCCGGTGATGGCGTGCTGGAGATTCTCCAGGACGGCTTCGGCTTCCTCCGCTCTGCAGACGCCTCCTATCTCGCCGGCCCAGACGATATCTACGTCTCGCCGAGCCAGATCCGTCGCTTCAACTTGCGCACCGGTGACACCATCGTTGGCAAGATCCGTCCTCCAAAGGAAGGCGAGCGTTACTTCGCCCTGCTCAAGGTCGACACGATCAACTTCGATCGTCCCGAGAACGCGAAGAACAAGATTCTCTTCGAGAACCTGACGCCGCTGTTCCCGACCGTGCGCATGAAGATGGAAGCCGGCAACGGTTCCACTGAAGACTTGACCGGTCGTGTGATCGACCTGTGCGCCCCGATCGGCAAGGGCCAGCGTGGCCTGATCGTCGCACCGCCGAAAGCCGGTAAGACCATCATGCTGCAGAACATTGCAGCGAACATCGCGCGTAACAACCCTGAAGTTCACCTGATCGTGCTGCTGATCGATGAGCGTCCGGAAGAAGTGACCGAAATGCAGCGCACCGTGCGCGGCGAAGTGGTTGCCTCGACGTTCGATGAGCCGCCAACCCGCCACGTGCAGGTTGCCGAAATGGTGATCGAGAAGGCCAAGCGCCTGGTCGAACACAAGAAGGACGTGGTGATCCTGCTCGACTCCATCACCCGTCTGGCCCGTGCCTACAACACCGTGATCCCGAGCTCCGGCAAAGTGCTCACCGGTGGTGTCGATGCCCACGCCCTGGAGAAGCCGAAACGTTTCTTCGGCGCCGCGCGTAACATCGAAGAAGGCGGCTCGCTGACCATTATCGCCACCGCGCTGGTTGAAACCGGCTCGAAGATGGACGAAGTGATCTACGAAGAGTTCAAGGGTACCGGCAACATGGAGCTGCCATTGGACCGTCGCATCGCTGAAAAACGCGTGTTCCCGGCCATCAACATCAACCGCTCCGGCACCCGCCGCGAAGAGTTGCTGACGGCCGACGACGAACTGCAGCGCATGTGGATCCTGCGCAAGCTGCTGCACCCGATGGACGAAGTTGCCGCCATCGAGTTCCTGATCGACAAGCTGAAAACCACCAAGACCAACGACGAGTTCTTCCTGTCGATGAAGCGTAAGTAATACGACGTTTCAGGTCCGAAAGAATGGCGCCCCCAGGGGCGCCATTTTTTTTCGTGTGTTTTTTAAGCATGTTCCAAACGCAAATACGCCGCGATAAGCTGCCAGCCGCCCTCAGAGCAGGTAGGATGTACGCCTATTTTACGGGTGGCATGGTTAATGAAATTCAAGGATCTTCGGGATTTCGTGCAGCAACTTGAGCAGCGCGGAGAGTTGAAACGTATTCAGGTGCCGGTTTCCCCGGTCCTGGAAATGACTGAGATTTGCGACCGCACCCTGCGTAACAAGGGCCCGGCGCTGCTGTTCGAGAACCCCACAGGCTTTGATATTCCGGTGCTCGGCAACCTGTTCGGCACGCCCGACCGGGTGGCGTTCGGCATGGGCGCCGAGTCGGTCAGCGAACTGCGCGAGATCGGCAAGCTGCTGGCCTTCCTCAAGGAGCCCGAGCCGCCCAAGGGCCTCAAGGATGCCTGGTCGAAGCTGCCGATCTTCCGCAAGATCATTGCCATGGCGCCCAAAGTGGTCAAGGACGCGGTGTGCCAGGAGGTGGTCATCGAAGGCGATGACGTCGACCTGGCAATGCTCCCGGTGCAGACCTGCTGGCCCGGCGACGTCGGCCCGCTGATCACTTGGGGCCTGACCGTCACCAAGGGCCCGAACAAAGACCGCCAGAACCTCGGCATCTACCGCCAGCAAGTGATCGGCCGCAACAAGGTGATCATGCGTTGGCTTAGCCACCGTGGCGGCGCGCTGGACTTTCGTGAGTGGTGCGAGAAGCATCCCGGCCAGCCGTTCCCGGTATCTGTCGCCCTGGGCGCCGACCCGGCCACCATCCTCGGGGCCGTGACGCCGGTGCCGGACAGCCTGTCCGAATACGCCTTTGCCGGCCTGTTGCGCGGCAACCGCACTGAGCTGGTGAAGTGCCGTGGCAACGACCTGCAAGTGCCGGCCACCGCCGAAATCATCCTCGAAGGCGTGATTCATCCGGGCGAGATGGCCGATGAAGGCCCCTATGGCGACCACACCGGCTACTACAACGAAGTCGATAGCTTCCCGGTGTTCACCGTCGAGCGCATTACCCACCGGATCAAGCCGATCTACCACAGCACGTACACCGGCCGCCCGCCTGATGAGCCGGCGATCCTGGGTGTGGCGCTGAACGAAGTGTTCGTGCCGATCCTGCAGAAGCAGTTCCCGGAAATCACCGACTTCTACCTGCCGCCGGAAGGCTGCTCGTACCGCATGGCCATCGTGACCATGAAGAAGTCCTACCCGGGCCACGCCAAGCGCGTCATGCTCGGTGTGTGGTCGTTTTTGCGACAGTTCATGTACACCAAGTTCGTTATTGTCACCGATGACGACATCAATGCCCGGGACTGGAACGATGTGATCTGGGCTATCACCACGCGCATGGACCCCAAGCGCGACACAGTGATGATCGATAACACGCCGATCGACTACCTCGACTTCGCCTCGCCGGTGTCGGGCCTGGGCTCGAAGATGGGCCTGGATGCCACCCACAAGTGGCCGGGTGAAACCACCCGTGAGTGGGGCCGGGTGATCGTCAAGGATGAAGCCGTGACGGCGCGTGTCGATGCGATGTGGAAAGAATTGGGAATAGATTGATGCGTGTAACCCTGCAACCTTCCGGTGCGGTCCTCGACTTGCAGCCGGGCGAGCGGATTCTTGAAGGTGCGCGGCGCCTGGGCTACGAATGCCCGCAGGCGTGCCGCAATGGCGTGTGCCACGTGTGCGCGGCCCTGTTGGTCGAGGGCCGGGTGCAGCAGGCCGGCGAGGTGCGCGATCATGGCGAGTTCTACACCTGCATCGCCGAGCCGCTGGAAGATTGCATCGTGCTATGGGATGGCGTGTTGGCGCCGGGGGAGTTGCCGTTGCGCAAGCTTGCCTGCCAGTTGAGCGAGTGCGTGGACCTGGGTGGCGATGTGTGGCGCGTGCGCCTGCGTGCGCCGGCCGGCAAGGCGCTGCGCTACCACGCTGGCCAGTACCTGATGATCGAGCGCGAAAACGGCGAGAAATCGGCGTTTTCCCTGGCGTCGGCGCCCCATGCCGGGCGCGAGCTGGAGCTACATGTGCTGGTGCGCGAAGACAGTGCCCGCAGCCTGATCGAGCAGTTGCAGCGCAACCAGATGGCGCGGGTCGAGCTGCCGTTTGGCGATACCCACCTGGCAGAGCTGCCCGACGGGCCGCTGGTGCTGATCGCGGCCGGCACCGGCATGGCGCAGATGCACAGCCTGATCGAGCACTGCCGGGCCAGCGGTTTCAAGCACCCGGTGCATCTGTACTGGGGCGTGCGCCGTCCCGAAGATTTCTACCAGGTCGAGCATTGGGAGCAGTGGCAGCAATTGCCCAACTTGTTCCTGCACAAAGTGGTCAGCGACCTGTGCGGTTGGGAAGGGCGTTGTGGCTTGTTGCATGAGGCGGTGTGCGAAGACATAACCGACCTCAAGGCTGTGCATGTCTACGCCAGCGGTTCGCCGGCGATGATCTATGGCACGCTGGATGCGTTGGTCAACGCCGGCATGGATGCACATCAGATGCGTGCTGACGTGTTTGCCTACGCCCCTCGCGCCTGAGGCGCCGATCAAACTGTGGGAGCGGGCTTGCCCGCGATAGCGGTGTATCAGTCACCGACGATATTGACTGAACCAACGCCATCGCGGGCAAGCCCGCTCCCACAGGGGATCTGCGCATGGCAGGGAATTTTGGTACCGCCACAAATCACATATGGGAGTGGGCAAGCTCCCACATCGGATTGTGTTTACTCAGGTGCGCGGCCTCAGAAGCGCACGCCCGTGGTCACCATCGCCGCATTGAACCCCAGCAGCACAAGCTCTGCCGCCACCGGCCCATAGTGCGCGCCTACCGACGGAATGATCACCGGTGCCACGCCGTAGCGGTTCAGCGGGATCTTGTCGCGGTATTTGCCGCGATAGCCCTGGATCGCCCCGCCGGTCAGCTTCAGGTACACCGGATAGTTGGCCATGTCATAGCGCTTGCCCGCATAGGCGTAATACGAGCGCTGGCGAAACGAGTTGCGAAAGGTCGCACCGCCATACACCCACCCCGAAGCGTCATTGCGCTCCAGGCCGATCAGGTCCTGGTGGTTGTTGTGCTCGGGATCCGGCGCAAAGTGCCGGGTGTAGACGCTGGTCTGGGCGTACCAGAAGCCTTTGTCGTCGTTGGCGGGTGTTTCGGCGGCCAGGGCGGTGGTGGCCTGCGCCAGGAGCAGCAGGCCAGAAAGTCGGTTTTTCATGGGGCGACCTCGATAGTCGGTTAATGCGCGGCTAAGTGGGGTCGTGACGCGGGCCTATCTTGAGGCCAGGTCGCCCGTAAAGGCTGAACCGGTGCTGAAACAACGACGTTTACCGGGGCAATCCTGACGAATGGGGCCCATTGCTTATGCTTTCTCTTATTCTTAAAAGATATTTATTCGTCAAGATAAATATCATTAAGCTATATGTCATCGGGCCACCGACTTTCTGCCAATAACCAGTAAATGACCGCCACCGTCCGCCACACGGATCGATCGTATGAACTCAGGGCATTGACGTTCTGACTTTTGATTGCAAGGGGAGCGGTATGGGGAGCTACAACAAACACGCGCTGTACACGGCGATTTTGTCAGCCAATTTGCTGACCGCCGTGGGATTCAATCCAGTGATCGCCGCTGAAACGACGACTGCGGACGCACCAAAGCTCGACACGGTGATCGTCACCGGCACTCGTGCCCAAGAACGCACGGCCAGCGCCTCACTGTCACCGATTGATGTTATTTCCGGCGAAAGTCTGCGCAGTACCGGCTCCGATGAACTGGGTGCTGTACTGGCGCGGCTGATTCCTTCCATCAACTTCCCACGCCCCAGCCTGGTGGACGGCGCCGAGCTGGTGCGCCCGGCGCAACTGCGCGGCCTGTCGCCGGATCAGGTGCTGGTGCTGGTCAATGGCAAGCGGCGCCACACCAGTGCCTTCGTCAACCTGGGCGGGGCGGTCGGTCGCGGTTCGGCCCCGGCAGACTTGAATGCCATCCCGCTGTCGGCGGTCGACCATATCGAAGTGCTGCGCGATGGCGCGTCGGCCCGCTACGGCTCTGACGCGATTGCCGGGGTGATCAACGTGATCCTCAAGCAGACCGACCATGGAGGCGCGGTTTCCAGCAAGTTCGGGCAATACAAGAAAGGCGACGGGATCCAGCGCAACATCAGCGGCAATACCGGCCTGGCAGTGGGCGAGAATGGGTTTATCAACCTCTCCGCCGAAGGCGCCGACAATGACTACACCAATCGCGCCGGCCACGATTACCGCCCGGCCAGCGTCGGCTCTACCACGTACGGCCAGCGAGTGTTCCGCCAGGGCGAACCCTCGACCAACGAAGGCAAGCTGTGGTTGAACGCCGGCTATGCCTTCAACGATGCTGCCGAGTTCTACACCTTTGGTGGCTACAGTAAGCGGCGCGGCGAGACGGCGGCGTTTTACCGGGCGAGCAATGCGTCCAACAACATCCCGGCGCTCAACCCCAATGGCTACTTGCCGCTGATCCGTGGCAACCTCGAAGACACCTCGCTGGTGGCCGGCCTGCGTGGGCAGTTTGCGTATGACTGGCACTACGACCTGTCGGCCAACTACGGCAAGAACCAGTACGAACTGCGCACCGAAACCATCAACACCTCCCTGGGCCTGGCGACGCCGCGCAAGTTCGACAACGGCACCCTGAGCAACGAACAGAAGCAGCTCAGCCTGGACCTGTCCCGGGAGTTCGACCTTGGTTGGTTGCCGTACCCGGTGTCGGTGGCCTTCGGTGGCGAATACCTGCACCAGGGCTATGAGATTGAAGCGGGTGAGCCGGCGTCCTACTACCAGACCGGCAGTTCGGGCCTCGGCGGTTTCCGTGATGCCGACGCCGGCAGCACCTCGCGCCACAACTGGGCGCAATACCTGGACCTGGAAACCAATTTCACCGAGAAGCTCGGGGTTTCGGCGGCGGTGCGCCATGAGGACTACAGCGACTTTGGCTCCAACGTCAGCGGCTCGCTGTCGGCACGCTATGACTTCACCCCGCAGGTGGCCCTGCGCGGCAGCATTTCCAATGGCTTTCGCGCACCGTCCCTGGCCCAGCAGAACTTTGCCTACACCTCGTCGCAGTTGATCGGCAACACTATCCAGGAAGCCGGCACGTTCCCGGCCACCAGCCAGGTCGCCCGCCTGCTCGGCGCCGAAGACCTCAAGGCCGAAAAGTCGCGCAACTACAGCCTGGGCCTGGTGCTGGAGCCCGCGGATAACCTGACGGTGACGGTCGACGTGTACCGTATCGATATCCGCGACCGTATCAGCCTGTCGTCCAACCTCGCGCTCAACGCTGCGACTCGCGCTTATCTGCAGGCCAACGGTGTCGGCAACATCGACTACACCACCGCCCGTTACTTCACCAATGCCACCGACACCAGCACCGATGGTGTCGACCTGGTGGCCAACTACCGCTACCAACTGGATAACGGCATCCGCTGGAACAGCACTGTGGGCTACAACTACAACCACACCAAGGTCACGGACGTGAAGGCCAACCCGGCCATTCTCGATAGCCTGGGCGCCAACCTGGTGCGGGTCGACCGGCGCGAGCGCATCGGCTTGCTGGGTGACACCACGCCCCAGCACAAGCTGAGCCTGGCCAACGATTTCACCTTCGGCAACTGGGCGCTGCACAGCAACCTGGTGCGTTATGGCGAATTCACCAGCTACCAGGCAGACAAGGTCAACGACCAGACCTTCAAGGCCGCCTGGGTGCTGGACCTGTCGGCTGACTACAAATTGCACAACTGGACCTTCACCGTGGGCGGCGACAACGTGACCGACAAATACCCGGAAAAGCTCAATGCCTACGCCAGCAGTGGCGGCAACCTGGCCTATAGCACTTTTTCGCCTTACGGTTACAGCGGCGCGTTCTATTACGGTAAAGTCGCCTATAACTGGTAATGCACAGGAGACCTAAGCGATCTGCCATGACCGTTATTGAATCCGAACGTCTGCAATTGGCTTACCCACCGCGGCTCGATCTGGGGCCGCAACTCACTCACGAACAATTGATGAGCTCGATGCAAGCCACCATGGGCCTGCACAAGGGTGGGCCGGTCTGGCTGTTTGCGTATGGCTCGCTGATCTGGCGTCCCGAGTGTTCGGCGACCCAGCGCCTGCGCGCCCGGGTCCATGGGTATCACCGGGGCCTGTACCTGTGGTCCCACGAGCACCGGGGCACGCCGGAGTTGCCGGGGCTGGTGTTTGGCCTGGATCGTGGTGGCTCGTGCAGCGGCTTTGCCTACCGCCTGCCGGAGGATCAACTGGAGGCCTCGCTCTATGCCTTGTGGCAGCGCGAGATGCCTTACCCATCGTATCGGCCACATTGGCTCAGTTGCCGGCTTGAAGACGGCAGCCAGGTGCAGGCGTTGGGTTTTGTGCTGGAGCGGCACCTGCCCAGCTACGCCGGCAACTTGCCCGACAGCGTGCTGAACCAGGTATTTGAAAGCGCTTGCGGGCGTTACGGCACCACTCGCGATTATGTCGAGCAGACCGTCAACGCCCTGCGTAGCCACGCCATGCCAGATAAAAATCTGGAGGCGCGGCTCAAGCGATGTGCCAAAGGCGTCGCGGCGATTAACGCGCCGAGCTGACGCTATTGGTGTGCCACAGGGTTGGGATCAGGAACGCGATGGCCAGCAGGCACGCGCCGATCAGCAGCACAAAGCCGCCGTCCCAGCCGAAGTGGTCCACGGTGTAGCCCATGGCCGCACTGGCCGCTACCGAACCGCCCAGGTAACCGAACAGGCCGGTAAAGCCTGCCGCCGTACCAGCGGCTTTCTTCGGCGCCAGCTCCAGCGCCTGCAGGCCGATCAACATCACCGGGCCGTAGATCAAAAAGCCAATGGAGAACAGCGCGATCATGTCGACCATCGGGTTGCCTGGCGGGTTGAGCCAGTACACCAGGGTCGCCACGGTCACCAGGGCCATGAACACAATGCCGGTCAGGCCACGGTTGCCACGGAAGATCTTGTCCGACATCCAGCCGCACAGCAGCGTGCCGGGAATCCCCGCCCATTCGTAGAAGAAGTACGCCCACGACGATTTGTCGACGGTGAAGTGCTTGGCTTCCTTGAGGTAGGTCGGTGCCCAGTCCAGCACGCCATAGCGCAGCAGGTAGACGAACACGTTGGCGAAGGCGATGTACCAGAGCATTTTGTTGCGCAGCACGTACTTGACGAAGATTTCCTTGGCGCTGAATTCGTCTTCGTGGCTGGCGTCGTAGCCTTCCGGGTAGTCGTTCTTGTACTTCTCGATAGGCGGCAGGCCCACCGACTGCGGGGTGTCGCGCATGGTGATGAAGGCAAACGCCGCCACTGCCAAGGCTACGGTGGCCGGCACGTAGAACGCTGCGTGCCAGTCGTTGAACCAGGCCATGCCCAACAGGAACAGCGGGCCGATCAGGCCGCCGCCGACGTTATGCGCCACGTTCCATACCGACACCACGCCGCCGCGTTCTTTCTGCGACCACCAGTGCACCATGGTCCGCCCGCTTGGCGGCCAGCCCATGCCCTGGGCCCAGCCGTTGATGAACAGCAAAATGAACATCATGGTCACGCTGGAGGTTGCCCAAGGCGCGAAACCGAAAATGAACATCACCCCGGCCGATACCAGCAGGCCAAACGGCAGGAAATAGCGCGGGTTGGAGCGGTCGGACACCAGGCCCATGAGGAACTTGGACAGGCCGTAGGCAATGGCGATTGCCGACATGGCCAAGCCCAGTTGACCACGGGTGTAACCCTCGTCGATCAGGTACGGCATGGCCAGGGAGAAGTTTTTGCGCAGCAGGTAGTAACCCGCGTAGCCAAAGAAAATACCGGCGAAGATCTGCCAGCGCAGTCGTCGGTAGGTACTGTCGATCTTTTCTTCAGGCAGAGGTGCCTGGTGTGGGGCAGGACGAAAGAAAGCAAACATTCAAGAGCTCCAAATTTCTTGTTTTGACTGCGGATGCGAATGTTACAGTTTCGTTACCGAAAATAGCATCGCCTCTTATCCGCAAACACAGGAAACCGGAGTAATTGCATGTTCTTTTACGAACATGTCGCCAATAGACAAGTATGGGTCGTAACCAGATTCTTCAGAACACCGCAGACCCACTGTAGGAGCTGGCTTGCCTGCGCTAGCGGTGGATCAGTTACCAACGATGTAGCTGGCCCACCGCTATCGCAGGCAAGCCAGCTCCTACATTGATTGCATTTCAAATCACTGGCGGACCTGCACGACCACCTTGCCCACCGCCCTGCGTTGCCCCAGGTCATTGATCGCCTGCGCCGCGTTATCCAGCGGATATACCTGCGACACCAGCGGCTTCAACTTGCCCTGCGCATACCAACTGAACAACTGCTGGAAATTCGCCGCGTTATCCTGCGGCTGGCGCTGGGCGAACGAGCCCCAGAACACCCCGAGCACCGCCGCGCCCTTGAGCAGCGCCAGGTTCACCGGTAGTTCAGGGATGCGCCCGCTGGCAAACCCCACCACCAGCAGGCGGCCGTTCCAGGCAATGGCGCGGATGGCCTGGTCAAACAGATCGCCACCCACCGGGTCGTAGATCACGTCGGCGCCGTTGCCATCGGTCAGGCGTTTGATTTCATCCTTGAGGTTGCTTTCGCTGTAGTTGATCAACTCATCGGCCCCGGCAGCCTTGGCCACGGCCAGCTTGTCGGCGCTGCTGGCGGCGGCGATCACCCGGGCACCCATGGCCTTGCCGATTTCCACGGCGGCCAGCCCGACGCCACCGGACGCGCCCAGTACCAGCAGGGTCTCGCCAGCGGCCAGATGGCCACGCTGGGTGAGGGCGTGCATCGAGGTGCCGTAGGTCATGCTGAAGGCAGCGGCGGTATTGAAATCCATGCTCGGCGGGATCGGCAGCACGTTATAGCCCGGCACCGCGACCTGCTCGGCAAAGCTGCCCCACCCGGTCAACGCCATGACCCGGTCGCCGACCTTGAGGTGGCTGACCTTTTCCCCGACCTCGCTGACCACACCTGCCGCTTCGCCACCCGGCGAGAACGGGAAGGGTGGCTTGAACTGGTACTTGCCCTCGATGATCAGCGTGTCCGGGAAATTCACCCCGGCGGCGTGCACATCCAGCAGGATCTCGTTCTTCTTGATCGCCGGGCTTTCGACGTCTTCCAACACCAGGGTTTCGGCAGGGCCGAAGGCTTTGCACAGCACGGCTTTCATCGGACTATTCCTTTTGGCGTATTGGCCGATAAGTGTAGGTGGGTAAGGTCACGGGTCAACGAGCATGCCCCGGCCTGATAAGTCGCCATAAGCTTGTGCTCTGCCTTGCTAGCGTTATGCTACTGGCCACCGAATATGAGGAATGAACTGTGAAAGCGTGGATCCTGTTGATGCTGGCCCTGACGTTGCCGATGGCAGCCCATGCCGAAGAAGCCAAGGAAGGCGAAGCGCCCAAGGTCAGCTATTACAGCCTGACGCCGCCTTTTGTCGGCAACTACGCCCTGGATGGCGGCCCGAAACTGCGGGTATACAAGGCCGATGTGGCCCTGCGCGTGACCGGCCCGGAAGCGGCGGCGGCGATCAAGGCCAATGAGCCGCTGATTCGCAATCAACTGGTGGCGTTGTTTACCCAGCAGACAGTCGAGAGCATGGGCAGCGTCGAGGGCAAGGAGAAGTTGCGCCAGGAAGCGCTGAAGCAGGCTCAGCAAGTGATGAACGATGAGACGGGCAAGCCGGTGGTTGAGGATTTGTTGTTTAACAACCTGATCATTCAATAGGTCCGAGTGGGGGGACTTTTGATGGTTTAAAAAACCAGCAACTAAGTTGCTGGTTGTAATTGTTAGTACACAGTGAGCTTCAGTATTTTTCTATCTGTTCTCCATACCCCCTCGGGGGGCGCGTCGAAGATAAAGTAGAAAGTGAAAAATAGTGCTGTGTTGGCTGTTTGGTAGCTCATTGATGAACCCCAAGAGTGCCATTGGCCATCTTGTGGAGGGTTGACTGACAATGTGGGGCCGCTGGGGCCGTCGGTGTCTCTGGTGATTTCGAAGCGGGGGTTTTTACCCGTTACCGCAGTACGCTCGAATAGATATCTGAGCGCGGTTATCGTGTAGACATTACTTCTCCAGGTGTATTCAACCTCTATCGCTCCTTTATATCCATGCAATGAATACTCCCCTGTAACTGTTGTTTTTCCGTTGGGGTTATTCGAGTCGATCTTAATCTCTATGACCTCTGGGGTGGCAGCGTCGCTGGAGCCACTGTTATCCGAATCTGATTTATTGACCATTTTCGCTCTCCCGGGGTGCTACGGCGATAAGTTCGTGGTTGGCTGTTCAAGCTAACAAGGGGAGAGGAATGCCGGCTACTGTCATAAATGACAGTTTTTTATTTTGTTTTTTAATAGGCTTAGTGGTTTTTATAATTTACAAGTGATAGTTCAAGACGCCAGACTCTTCCTGAACCGCGCCAACGCCACCGCAAAAAACAGCAACCCAATTCCCGCCAGCGCCAGCAAATCCGGCCACACCACGCTCACCCCCGCATCCCGGAACAGAATCGCCGCACTCAAACTCACAAAGTGCGTGGACGGCGAGCCCTGCATCACCCATTGCAACCATTCGGGCATGCTGTCCAACGGCGTACTGCCGCCTGATAACAGCAGCATCGGAATGATCACCGGGATCGCCAGCAAGCCGAACTGCGGCGTCGAGCGGGCGAGGGTGGCAAGGAAGATGCCCAAGGCGGTGCTGGCAAACAGGTATAACGCCGTCACCAGCAGGAACAGGCTCAACGAGCCGGCCAGCGGCACGCCGAGCAGGCCCTTGACCACCACTTCCAGGGACAGCCAGGTACACAGCACCACCACCAGCATATTGCTCCAGATTTTTGCCAGCATGATTTCCAGGGCGGTCAGCGGCAGCACCAGCAAATGGTCGAGGGTGCCGTGCTCGCGTTCGCGCAGCAGGGCGGTGCCGGTCAGTACGATGGCGAGGATGGTGATGTTGTTGACGATCTGGATCACCGCCAGGAACCAGCCACCTTCCAGGTTGGTGTTGAACAACGCGCGGGTGGTGAGGGCCGCTGGCGCGCGCTGGCTGGCGTCGGACTGGCCGCCGTAGGTCAGCAGTTCGCGCTGGAAAATCCGCCCGATATAGCCCGCGCCCATAAACGCCTGGCTCATGGCCGTGGCATCCACGTTGACCTGCACGCTCGGCTGGCGTCCGGCCAACAGGTCGGCCTGGAAATTGGCCGGCACGTTGATCACGAAAGTGTACTGGCCGCTGTCCATGACCTTGTCCAACTGGTCGTAGGGCAGTGGCACGGCAGGCTGGAACTCCGGTGGCTGCAGGGCTTCGGCCAACTGGCGCGACAATTGGCCGTGGTCTTCATCGACAAAGGCCACGCTGGCGTTGTGCACGCCAATCACCGAGCCGGCCGCCGGCATGTAGATGGCGACGGTGAAGGCATAGAACAGAAACAGCAGCAGCACGCTGTCGTGGCGCAGGCTGGTGAGCTCTTTGACTCCCAGGCGCAGGATATGGGCGAACTTGTGCATCAGGCCTCCTGCTTCTTGAGCATGACCAGGCTCAGCCCGGTGAACCCCAGGAAAAACCCGAACAGCGCCAGGCACTGGGGCCACAGTTGGCGCAGGTCCAGGGCTTTGGTGAAGGTGCCGACGGCGACATCCAGGAAGTAACCGGCGGGAAACAGCATCCCCATCAGCGCCGCCGCCCCTTCCAGGGACGAGCGCGGCACGATCAATCCGGAGAACTGGATGGTCGGCAGGCTGGTGATAATCATGGTGCCGAGGATCGCCGCGATCTGGGTGCGGGTGAACGCGGAAATCAGCAGGCCCATGCTGGTGGTGGCCAGCACATACAGCAGGCCGCCAAACGCCAGGGTCAGGCCGCTGCCCTTGAACGGCACGCCGAACAGCCAGCGGTTCATCGCCACCAGCAAGGCCAGGTTGATCAGACTGATCACCAGGTACGGCGCCTGTTTGCCAAGAAGGAACTCCAGGCGGGTAAGGGGCGTGGCGTAGAAGTTGGTGATCGAGCCCAGTTCCTTCTCGCGCACGATGCCCAGGGCAGTGAGCATGGCCGGGATAAACGCCAGGATCAGCGCCATCACACCCGGGCCGATGGCATTTACGCTGACCACGTCCTGGTTGTAGCGAAAGCGCGTTTCCAGCTTGGCCGCGGCCGGTTGGGACAGCGGTGTGCTGTTGAGTTCGGCCAGTTGCTGCAGGTTGGCCTGGTGTACGGCTTCTACATAATTGCGGCTGGTCTCGGCGCGAAACGGCATACCTCCATCGAGCCAGGCGGCCACCGCTGGTTGGCGCCCGGCGTAGAGGTCGCGGCCAAAGCCGGGCGGAATTTCCAGGGCCAGTTTGATTTCCGAACGTTGCAGGCGCCGGTGCAGCTCGGCCGAATCAGTGATCGGCGGCTGTTCGGCGAAGTAGCGCGAACTGCGAAAGGCCTCCAGATAGGCGCGGCTTTGCGGCGTCTGGTCCTGGTCATACACGGCGAAGGCGAGTTTCTCCACGTCCAAGGAAATGCCGTAGCCGAAGATCACCATCATGAAAATCGCCCCGAGCAGGGCAAAGGCCATGCGCACTTTGTCGCGCAGCAGTTCCTTGCCTTCACGGCTGGCCACCGCCAGCAGGCGCGCCAGGCTGAAGCCGCGCTTGCTGACGGGCGGCGTGGTCGGCGTGCTGACGCTCGCGCTGGGCGCGGCGGTTTCCGGGGTTTGCTGGGCTTGCTCCAGGCAGGTGACGAACGCGGCTTCCAGGGTCTCGCCGTGGAATTGTCGTTGCAGGGCGTCTGGCGTGTCGCAGGCCAGCACCTTGCCTGCGTGCATCAACGAGATGCGGTCGCAGCGCTGGGCTTCGTTCATAAAGTGGGTGGAGAGGAAAATCGTCACCCCTTGCTCGCGGGACAGCTCCACCAGCAAGCGCCAGAAATCGTCGCGGGCGGCGGGGTCCACACCCGATGTGGGTTCGTCGAGGATCAGCACTTCCGGGCGATGCAGCACCGCCACGGCCAGGGACAGGCGCTGGCGCAAGCCCAGGGGCAACTCGCCGGAGGGTTGTTCGGCGACGCTGCCCAGGTCAAAACGCTGGATCAATTCTTCGATGCGTGGGCCGCTGTCGGCCTTGGGCAGGTCAAATAGCTGTGCGTGCAGCACCAGGTTCTGGCGCACGCTGAGTTCGCCGTACAGCGAGAAGCTCTGGGACATGAAACCCACGCGCTTGCGGGTCGCCAGGTCCTTGGCATTCACCGGGTTGCCCAGCAGCGTGGCGCTGCCTTCACTGGCCGGCATCAGCCCGGTGAGGACTTTCATGGTGGTGGTCTTGCCGCAGCCGTTGGAACCGAGAAAGCCGAAGATCTCGCCACGGCCAATGGCGAAGCTGACTTTGTTGACAGCGGTGAAGTCGCCAAAACGCAGGGTCAGGTCGTGGGCTTCGATGGCGATATCGGTGTTGTCGTTAGCCCGAGGGGGGATCACCAGCGGCTGGTTGTTGTGCGCGCTGTCGCCCTGGAAATGGGTGAAGGCTTCATCCAGCTTGCCACTGGGCGTAACAGCAGCCAGGTCACGGCTCAGGCCATCGGCAATCAGCTTGCCGCGGTCGAGCATCAGGCAGTGCTCGAACTGCTCGGCTTCTTCCATGTAGGCCGTGGCCACCAGTAGCGTCAGTTGTGGGCGCTCGCTGCGTACGGTTTCTACCAGTTCCCAGAAGCGCCGGCGTGACAAAGGGTCGACGCCGGTAGTCGGTTCATCGAGGATCAGCAGGTCCGGATCGTGGATCAGCGCGCAGCACAGCCCCAGTTTTTGCTTCATCCCGCCCGACAGCTTGCCCGCCGGGCGGTCGGCGAAGCGTGCCAGGTCGGTGGCCAGCAACAGGTTGTGCATGCGCTGGTCGCAATCGGCTGTGGACAGGCCAAACAGGGTGGCGAAAAAACGGATGTTCTCGCTGATAGACAGCTCTGGATACAGGTTGCCGCCCAGGCCCTGGGGCATAAAGGCGATCAACGGGTACAGGCTGTTGCGGTGGCGGCGGTCTTCGATGGAACCGCCCAGCACCTGCAAGTCACCGGTCTGCAGCTTTTTGACCCCGGCGATCAAGCCCAGCAGGCTCGACTTGCCCGCGCCATCGGGGCCGATCAGGCCGCAGCGGGTGCCGGCCGGCAGGCTGAAGGCGATGTCGATCAGCGCCTGTTGCTTGCCGTAGCGGTGGTTGATGCCCGTGGCGTGCAGCGCCAGCCCGTTCATTGCAGGTTGGCCGGCCAGTCCAGGTCGGCAGTGCGCACGTAGCCGGCGCCGGGCATGCCGGGCTTGGCCTGGGGCACGGCGCTTGGTTGAGTCAGGCGCAGCTTGACGCGAAACACCAGTTTCTGGCGCTCGTCGCGGGTTTCCACTTCTTTGGGGGTGAACTGGGATTTGGCCGCGACAAAGCTGATTTTCGCTGGCAGCGGCTGATCCGGCAGGGCATCGAGCACGATCCGCGCTTCACTGCCCACGGTCAGGCGACCAGTGACGGAGGCGGGCAGGTAGAGGTTCATGTACTGGTCATTCGGATCGATCAGCAACAACACCCGCCCACCGGCGCCGAGCACTTCGCCAGGTTCGGCCAGGCGCAGTTGAATGATGCCGTCGATGGGTGCGCGCAGGCTGCTGTCGTCGATTTCGCTGGTCAGTTGCGCCACCTGGGCTTCGGCGGCACCAATGGCGGCCTTGACCGCATTCACCTGGGCCTGGGCGGCCACCACCGCCGCATTGCCGGTGTTCTGGCGTGCCTGCTGCTGGTCGATCAACTGCGCGCTGGCGAAGCCGCGGCGGTACAGCTCTTGGGTCCGCTTGAGTTCCTGGCTGGCCAGCAGGTTCTCGCTCTGGCGCAATTGCACGTTGGCTTCGGCAGCGGCGAAGTTTTCCTTGGCCCGCAGTACTTCGGCTTCGGCCTGGGAGCGCTGGGCTTCCAGGGTGCGGGTGTCGATACGCGCCAGCAGTTGGCCCTTGAGCACCTTGTCGCCTTCATCGACCCGCACCTCGGCCAAGCGGCCGGGGATCTTGGTGGCGATCTGCACTTCGGTGGATTCCAGTCGGCCGTTGCCCATGCTCAAGCCTTCCGGCAGGCGGTCGAGGGTGGACTTCCAGTAACCGAAGCCGCCGGCGGCCACCAACAGCAAAATCAGGAGAAAGGCGAAGAATTGCGAACTGCGATGTGACGTCGACATGGGTGCATCCTGCGGTGTTAGCGTCCTAGTTTGCCGGGATCGTAACCGATAGCCGTTGATACCGGTCAAATGAATACCTTTAGGCGTTAGCGCAGCGCCATGACCGCAGCCCATTGCTCCGCTGTGACTGGCATCACTGACAGGCGACTGCCTTTTTGCACCAGCGGCAATTCGGCCAGGGCCGTCTGTTGCTTGAGGTAGCCCAGCCCGAGGACTTTGGGGAAGGTTTCGACGTGGGCCACGGTGATGGCGCTCCACGGATTCTTCTCGGTGGTGGCCTTGGCATCGAAGTAATGGCTATCAGGCTCCAGCGCAGTCGGGTCGGGGTAAGCCGCTTCGATGATTTTTCCTACGCCGGCAATGCCCGGTTCCGGGCAACTGGAGTGGTAAAAGAAGAACGCGTCGCCCACGGCCATGGCCCGCAGGAAATTGCGCGCCTGGTAATTGCGCACGCCGTCCCAGCGCGCCTCGCCGAGTTTTTCCAGGCCCTTGATGGACAGCTCATCGGGCTCGGATTTCATCAGCCAATAGGCCATGGTTTTGCTCCTTTGCAGGGGATTGGGCAGCTTGTCTGTCAATTTCATGACAAACCGACGGTCGGTTGACGCCAAGGTTTGCGTGTTGGTTCACGTTAACGCAGAATGCCGGGATTTTAAGCTTGACGCAGCTGGAACGGACTACTTTGGAACGTTGCTGTCATCGTGTGTGATATGCCTGAAGGGGGGCAATCGATGAAACGCAAACCGGATTTACTATGGATTTTGGTTATTTTGTTCGGTCTGGGCGTCGTGACCACCGGGTATGCGCAAAGCCTATGGTCGAACAAGACCCAAGCCCCGGTTGAATTTGCACAGCAGCAACAACAAACCTTCAAGCGTTGACGCTATTTCGGCGCCGTTGAGTCCAGCGGCGTCCCCTCTGCGACATACCATCTTCTATCGGTAACGGTGCCATTCAACGGCACGTCCCAGCTTGCCTGCGCCAGGCGTTCGACCTTCTGGCATTCATGGGCCAGCCCCAGCAGCGTCGGCTTGCGCCACGACGAGCGGCGCGCCAGGTACGCCAGGCTGCGATCGTAAAAACCGCCGCCCATGCCCAGCCGCCCGCCCGCGTCATCAAAACCCACCAACGGCAGCAGCACCAGGTCCAGGGCCCAGACCTTGCGCTGGCGCCCGACATTGACCCGTGGCTCAAGAATGCCAAAGCGGTTGGGCGCGAGCTTTTCCCCAGGGCGCACGCGTTGGAACACCATCTTGGTCCGTGGCCAGGCGCTGAGCACCGGCAGGTAGGTGGCCTTGCCCCGGCGCTGGGCAGTGCGCAGCAGCAAGCGCGGATCGATTTCGCCATCCGTCGACAGGTACAGGGAGATATGTTTGGCCCGGCGAAACAGCGGGTGCTGTGCCAGTTGCCGATACAGGCCAAGCGCGGCCTGGCGTTGCTCGCTTGGCGTCAGGGCGCGGCGGGCCTTGCGCAACATGCGTCGAAGGTGCGGACGGGAAAGTGGCGCAGGTTCGGTCATGGTGTTCGGCTCATAAAACAATGCCAGTCCGGGGACTGGCATTGAGTTTGGGAATCAGGCTCCCCGACAGAACCGCTGTCGACTTAGCCCTTGAACCCGAAAGTTCAAGGTGGAAGATGCAGTAGGCTTTAAGGCTTTCCGTCTAGCGGACATGCACACCAGCCCAACGTGCAACTTCCAGGGTAGTGCGAATCGGCTCAGGGACATCGCCGACTGGCAAGCACGCCAGGGAGTGAGGCGAGTATACCCGAAATAGACGCGGCGATCAGCCCTTGGGTGGTTCCTGGTCGGTAGAAAGCACCAGGTCGACGCGCTCGAGCAGGTCACGCACTTGCTCGCGTGTCGAACCACTGGCCTGTACGTCAGGGCGTTCCTGCTTATGCAGCAAATCGTGGGTAATGTTCAGCGCGGCCATCACGGCGATACGGTCGGCGCCGATGACTTTGCCGCTGCTGCGGATTTCACGCATCTTGCCATCCAGGTAGCGGGCGGCGCTCACCAGGTTGCTGCGCTCCTCCTGGGGGCAGATGATCGAATACTCTTTGTCGAGAATCTGCACGGTGACGCTATTGCTTGAACTCATGAGTCTTGCTCCAGGGCCTTCAGGCGCGAAATCATCGATTCGACCTTACGCCGGGCGATTTCGTTTTTTTCAATGAGGTGCGCGCGTTCCTCGCGCCAGGTCTTTTCCTGAGCTAATAGGAGTCCGTTTTGACTCTTTAGTTGCTCGACCCGGGTAATTAGCAATTCGAGTCTGGCCATCAGCGCTTGCAAGTCGGCGTCTTCCATAGGGTTCCACTGGATTTGTCTGATGAATGGCAACTGCAGGATAAACGATCTGACGCCCTTGATAGTCGGGTGCGTCTGCCGGTGCTAGGATACAGCGCTTCATTCTAGACATCGCGCCGCCTGGCGCCTAGCTCATCATGCCTATTCAGAACTCCCCGTACGACGCTTTTTCCAAACTGCTGAGCTCCAGCGGTCACCCTTGCTCGCCTGCCGAACTGCATGGCGTGCTGCTGGGCCGTAGCTGCACCGGCGTCGGTTTTGACGCCGACAACTGGCTGGCCGACGTGGCCGAGCTGCTGGAAACCGAGCCTACCGAAAACGTGCGCAACGCGTTGATCGGCCTGCAAGAAATGGTTAAAGGCGAACTGACCGGTGATGACGTCACCGTGGTCCTGCTGCTGCCAACCGACGATGCGTCGCTCACCGAGCGTGCCGCTGCACTGGGCCAATGGTGCCAGGGTTTCCTCCATGGCTTTGGCGTGAACGCCGGCGGCCTGGAGCTGAGCACCGACGCCAAGGAAGTGTTGCAGGACCTCGCAGCCATCTCCCAGGTGCAAGATGCCCTGGAAGAATCCGAAGACGGCGAAGGCGACTATATGGAAGTCATGGAATACCTGCGCGTCGCGCCGTTGCTGCTGTTCACCGAGAACAAAAAGTCTGCTGAACCTGCTGCAACCAAGCCGTCGCTGCACTAAGAGAGGGAACCCACCTGCCCATGATCCATATCCCCAAAGCGGAATACACCCGCCGCCGCAAGGCGCTCATGGCGCAGATGGAACCCAACAGCATCGCGATCCTGCCGGCCGCTGCCGTGGCGATCCGCAACCGTGATGTCGAGCACGTGTACCGCCAGGACAGCGACTTCCAGTACCTGAGCGGCTTCCCCGAGCCCGAAGCGGTGATTGTGCTGATGCCTGGGCGCATTCACGGCGAATACGTGCTGTTCTGCCGTGAACGCAACGCCGAGCGCGAATTGTGGGACGGCCTGCGCGCTGGCACCGAAGGCGCGATTCGCGAATACGGCGCCGACGATGCGTTCCCGATTACCGATATCGACGACATCCTGCCCGGCCTGATCGAAGGCCGCGACCGGGTGTACTCGGCCATGGGCAGCAATGCCGAATTCGACCGGCACCTGATGGAGTGGATCAACGTGATCCGCTCCAAGGCGCACCTCGGTGCGCAGCCGCCGAACGAATTCGTTGCCCTGGATCATCTGCTGCACGACATGCGCCTGTATAAATCCGCCGCAGAAGTGAAGGTCATGCGCGAAGCCGCGCGGATTTCCTGCGCGGCCCATATTCGGGCGATGCAGGCCAGCCGCGCCGGGTTGCATGAGTTCAGCCTGGAAGCCGAGTTGGACTACGAATTCCGCCGGGGCGGGGCGAAGATGCCGGCCTATGGCTCCATCGTCGCCTCGGGGCGCAACAGTTGCATCCTGCACTACCAGCAGAATGACGCGCTGCTCAAGGACGGGGACCTGGTGTTGATCGACGCCGGTTGTGAAATCGACTGCTATGCCAGCGATATCACCCGCACCTGGCCGGTCAATGGCAAGTTCTCGGCCGAGCAGAAGGCGATCTACGAAATTGTGCTGGCCTCCCAGGACGCCGCCTTTGCCCAGATCGCGCCGAACAAGCACTGGAACCAGGCCCATGAGGCGACGGTGCAAGTCATCACCGCGGGGCTGGTGAAGCTGGGCTTGTTGCAGGGTGATGTGGACGAGTTGATCGCCAGCGAAGCCTACAAGGCGTTCTACATGCACCGCGCCGGGCACTGGCTGGGCATGGATGTGCATGATGTGGGCGAGTACAAGGTCGGCGGCGAATGGCGGGTGCTGGAAGTGGGCATGGCCCTGACCGTGGAGCCGGGCATCTACATTGCCCCGGACAACCAGAACGTGGCAAAGAAATGGCGTGGCATAGGCGTGCGCATCGAGGATGACGTGGTGGTGACCAAGCAAGGCTGTGAAATTCTGACCGGTGGCGTACCCAAGACCGTGGCCGAGATTGAAGCACTGATGGCGGCCGCCCGATGAGCCGGGTCAACCTGGCGATTATCGGTGGCGGCCTGGTGGGCGCCAGCCTGGCCTTGGCATTGCAGGCCGGGGCCAAAGCCCGTGGCTGGAAAATCGTGCTGATCGAACCCTTCGCCCCCGGCGACAGCTACCAGCCGAGCTATGACGCGCGTTCCTCGGCGCTGTCCTTTGGCGCGCGGCAGATCTACCAGCGCCTGGGTGTGTGGCAAGACATTTCCCGACGTGCCGAACCGATCAAGCAAATCCATGTTTCCGACCGTGGGCGCTTCTCTACCGCACGCTTGTCGGCCCTTGAAGAGGGCGTACCGGCCCTGGGCTATGTGGTGGAAAACGCCTGGCTCGGGCAGTGCCTGTGGCAAGGCCTGGACAAAGACGTGATCAGTTGGCGCTGCCCCGCAGAAGTCAGCCGCATGGAACCGCTGGCCGATGGCTACCGCCTGACCCTCAACGATGAAACCGTCATTGAGTGCGACCTTGCGGTACTGGCCGATGGTGGCCGCTCCGGGCTGCGCGAGCAGTTGGGCATTGGCGTCAAGCAACGGCCTTACAACCAGAGTGCCCTGATCGCCAACATCACCCCCAGCGAAGCCCATAACGGCGAGGCGTTCGAGCGTTTCACCGACGAAGGCCCGATGGCCTTGCTGCCGCTGGCGGACAACCGTTGCGCGCTGGTCTGGACCCGCGTCGGCATGGACGCCCAGCGCTTGGCGCAGTTAGATGAGCGCAGTTTCCTCAGCGAGTTGCAGGGCGTGTTTGGCTATCGCCTGGGCACCCTGAAACAGGTCGGCGCGCGCCACCTGTATCCGCTGACGCTGGTGGAGGCCGAGGAGCAAGTGCGCTCGCACCTGGTGGTCCTGGGCAACGCCGCCCACAGCTTGCACCCGATTGCCGGCCAGGGTTTCAACCTGTCCCTGCGCGATGCCTATGCGTTGGCCGAGGCCTTGCTGGCCGGGCCCGCCGTGCCGGGTGACCTGGCGACCTTGCAGGCCTACCGCGAACGCCAGCGCCTGGATCAACAACTGACCGTGGGCTTCTCCGACCAGGTCACCCGCCTGTTCGGCAGCGGCCAACCGCTGGTCGCCATGGGCCGTAACCTCGGCCTGCTGGGCCTGGACCTGCTGCCGCCGGCCAAACGCTGGTTCGCCCGGCAGGCCATGGGCCTGGGCACGCGCCCCGATGCGTAAGTGGCTGACGGAGCGCCTGGGCAAGGCGCGGTTGTTACGGTGGTTCTTGAGCCTGTACCCGCCGTACCTCGGCGCCGGGGTACGGGTCCAGCACCTGAGTGCCGACTTTTGTCACGCCAAGGTGCGCATGGGCCTGGGCTGGTACAACCGCAATTACGTCGGTACGCAGTTTGGCGGCAGCCTGTATTCGATGGTCGACCCGTTCTACATGCTGATGCTGATGGAGAACCTGGGCCGCGACTACATCGTGTGGGACAAGGCGGCGAGCATCGATTTCATCTCGCCGGGCAAAGGCCCGGTGTTTGCCGAATTCTCCATCGACCAGGCCTTGCTCGATGAAGTGCGACGCCAGACCGAGGGCGGCGAGAAATACTTGCCGCACCTCAAGGTGCAGATTTACGACGGCTCCGGCACCCTGGTGGCGCGAGTCGACAAAACCCTTTACGTGCGGCGCAAGCCGCCAGCGAAACAGGCATAAAGCATGGACATGCGCGCAGATGTGCTGATTGTCGGGGCCGGAATGGTCGGAAGCGCCCTGGCGCTGGCGTTGCAGGGCAGTGGCCTGCAAGTGCTGCTGCTCGACGGCAGCCCGTTGAGCGTCAAGCCATTTGACGCCGATGCTCCGTTTGAACCGCGGGTGAGCGCCTTGTCGGCCGCCAGCCAGCGCATCCTCGACCGCCTGGGCGTGTGGGACGGCATCGCCAGCCGCCGCGCCAGCCCCTACGGCGAAATGCAGGTTTGGGATGGCAGCGGCACCGGGCAGATCCACTTCTCGGCGGCCAGTGTGCATGCCGAGGTGTTGGGGCATATCGTCGAAAACCGTGTGGTCCAGGACGCCCTGCTTGAGCGCCTGCACGACTGCGACCTGGGCCTGCTGGCCAATGCACGCCTGGAGCAGATGCGCCGCTCCGGCGATGACTGGCTGCTGACCCTGGCCGATGGCCGCACCCTGCGCGCGCCGCTGGTGATCGCCGCCGACGGCGCCAACTCGGCCGTGCGCCGCCTGACCGGCACCGCCACACGCGAATGGGATTACCTGCACCACGCCATCGTCACCAGCGTGCGCAGCAGCCAGCCGCACCAGCGTACGGCCTGGCAGCGCTTCACCGACCATGGCCCGCTGGCGTTCCTGCCGCTGGTACGCGATGGCCACGAAGATTGGTGCTCGATCGTCTGGTCGACCACGCCGAGCGAGTCCGAACGCTTGATGGCCCTGGACGACGAAAGCTTCTGTGGTGAACTGGAGCGCGCTTTTGAGGGCCGCCTGGGCAGCGTGGTCAGTGCCGACCCACGCCTGTGCGTACCGCTGCGCCAGCGCCACGCCAAGCGCTACGTCGCCGAAGGCCTGGCGCTGATTGGCGATGCAGCCCACGTTATTCACCCGTTGGCGGGGCAGGGCGTGAACCTGGGCTTCCTCGACGCCGCGGTGTTGGCCGAGGTGCTGCTAAAGGCGTGCGAGCGCGGTGAACGCTTGGCAGATGTGAAGGTGCTCAGTCGCTACGAGCGCCGGCGCATGCCGCACAACCTGGCGCTGATGGCGGCGATGGAGGGCTTTGAACGGTTGTTCCAGGCCGACCAGTTGCCGTTGCGTTGGTTGCGCAATGCCGGGCTGAAAATGGTCGACCAAATGCCCGAGGCCAAGGCGCTGTTTGTGCGTCAGGCGCTGGGCTTGACCGGCGACCTGCCGGACCTGGCCAAGCCCTGAGTGCGTTCACCCCGCTAGGAGCCGGCTTGCCGGCGATGAGGCCGGTTGTCGCAGGGTAAATCCTTCCCATGCAACATCTCGTAACGCCTGCGCCCAGTGTTTGGTTGAGATGCTAAATGTGAGTCCTTATCATTTGCGCTCACTTTTCCTACGAGAGACCGCACCTATGTTGGCACCCAAGCGCCTCCTGACTGCCCTGGCACTCACCCTTATCGCCAGCACCACCGTCCAGGCGGCTGACGAAGTGGTGGTCTACTCCTCTCGTATCGACGAGTTGATCAAGCCGGTGTTCGACGCCTACACCAAGAAAACCGGGGTGCAGGTGAAGTTCATCACCGACAAGGAAGCGCCGCTGATGCAGCGCATCAAGGCCGAAGGCCAGAACGCCACCGCCGACCTGCTGCTGACCGTCGATGGTGGCAACCTCTGGCAAGCCGAGCAGATGGGCATTCTGCAACCCTTCACCTCCAAGGTGATCGACGCCAACATCCCTGCACAATATCGCTCCTCCAGCCATGCCTGGACGGGCTTGAGCCTGCGGGCGCGCACCATCGCCTACTCCACCGACCGCGTGAAGCCGGCAGAGCTGACCACCTACGAAGCCCTGGCCGACAAGCAATGGGAAGGCCGCCTGTGCCTGCGCACCGCGAAGAAGGTCTACAACCAGTCGCTGACCGCCACCCTGATCGAAACCCATGGCGCAGAAAAGACTGAAGAAATCATCAAGGGCTGGGTCAATAACCTGTCCACCGACGTCTTCTCCGATGACATTGCGGTACTGCAGGCAATCAACGCCGGGCAGTGCGATGTGGGTATCGTCAACACCTACTACTACGGCCGCCTGCACAAGCAGGACCCGAAACTGGCGGTGAAACTGTTCTGGCCGAACCAGGGCGACCGTGGCGTGCACGTCAACCTGTCGGGCATCGGCCTGACCAAGTACGCCCCGCACCCGGAAGCCGCCAAGGCTCTGGTGGAGTGGATGACTACGCCTGAGGCGCAGAAGATCTTTGCCGACGTCAACCAGGAGTTCCCGGCCAACCCTGCGGTAGAACCTTCGGCTGAAGTGGCGAGCTGGGGCAAGTTCAAGGCGGACACCCTGCCGGTGGAAGTGGCGGGCAAGCGCCAGGCCGAGGCGATTCGCCTGATGGATCGTGCGGGCTGGAACTGAGTACAATTTGTAGCACGCCGCAGTTCTAATTAATGTGGGAGCGGCTTGGGTGGGAGCTGGCTTGCCTGCGATAGCATCACCCCGGTATCGCTGATAAACCGAGGTGTCTGCATCGCAGGCAAGCCGGCTCCCACACAAGCCCGCTCCCACAGTGTTTTGTGCAGGCCTGCGAATCATCCACTGCTTGAGAATTCCTTTTGGCCCACCCCGCCCAACGCCGCTGGTACCTGCCGGTCTTCACTGTCGCCGCCCTGGTGCTGCTGCCCCTGAGTGTCCTGTTGCTGTCCTGGCAAAGCATCGACACGCAAATCTGGTCGCACCTGTGGGACACCCAGATGCCGCGTCTGCTGGGCAACACCTTGACCCTGGTGGTGGGCGTCGGGGTAGGCGTAACGGTGCTGGGCGTGAGCCTGGCCTGGCTGACCAGCCTCTGCGAGTTCCCCGGCCGGCGCTGGCTGGACTGGGCGTTGATGCTGCCGTTTGCCATCCCGGCCTATGTCCTGGCGTTTGTCTTCGTGGGTTTGCTGGATTTCTCCGGGCCGGTACAAACCCTGCTGCGCGAATGGTTCGGCATGGGCCTGCGCCTGCCGCGCGTGCGCTCCACCAGTGGCGTGATCATCGTGCTGGTGCTGGTGTTCTATCCCTACGTCTACCTGTTGGCGCGCACCGCCTTCCTGGCGCAGGGCAAGGGGTTGATGGAAGCGGCGCGAGTGCTGGGCCAGTCGCCCTGGCAGGCGTTCTGGCGGGTGGCCCTGCCCATGGCGCGCCCGGCGATCGGCGCCGGCGTAGCCTTGGCGTTGATGGAAACCCTGGCGGACTTCGGCGCGGTGTCGGTGTTTAACTTCGACACCTTCACCACCGCCATCTACAAGACCTGGTATGGCTTTTTCAGCCTGTCCAGCGCCGCACAACTGGCGAGCCTGCTGCTGTTGGTGGTGATGCTGGTGCTCTACGGCGAGCGCCGGGCCCGTGGCGCCAGCCGCCCGAGCAACGAGCGACCGCGGGGCAAGGCGCTCTATCACCTGCATGGCGTCAAGGCCGCCGCCGCAACCGGCTGGTGCGCCCTGGTGTTTGCCTGTGCCTTTGTTATCCCGATGCTCCAGCTGCTGGCCTGGTTCTGGCAGCGCGGGCGTTTCGACCTCGACGAGCGCTATGCCGGGCTGATCGTGCATACCCTCTACCTGGGCGGCATGGCCGCGCTGATCACCGTCAGCGTGGCGTTGCTGCTGGCCTTCGCCAACCGCCTGGCGCCGACCCGGGCTATCCGCTCCGGGGTCAGCCTGGGAAACCTGGGCTATGCCTTGCCGGGTTCGGTATTGGCGGTGTCGATCATGCTGGCTTTCAGCTATCTGGACCGCGAGTTGGTGATTCCGGTTTCCAGCTGGCTGGGCGGCGCTGGCAAACCTTTGCTGCTGGGCAGCCTGTCGGCGCTGGTGATGGCCTATCTGGTGCGCTTCCTGGCGGTGGCCTATGGCCCGCTGGAAAACAGCCTGGCGCGCATCCGCCCGTCCTTGCCGGAAGCAGCGCGCAGCCTGGGGGTAAGTGGGCCACGACTGTTTTGCAAAGTGTATCTGCCACTTTTACTGCCCGGCACCTTGAGCGCGGCCTTGCTGGTGTTTGTCGATGTGCTCAAGGAAATGCCCGCGACCCTGCTGATGCGCCCATTCGGCTGGGACACGCTGGCGGTACGCATCTTCGAGATGACCAGCGAGGGTGAGTGGGCGCGTGCCTCGTTGCCCGCCCTGACCCTGGTGTTGGTCGGCCTGTTGCCGGTCATCGGCTTGATCCGACGTTCGGCGCGACGAATCGGTTAGGTGCCAGTCCTACGGCTTGAGGCTACAATGCGCGGCATTCGGTGCGGCCCGTCTTCCGGGCAGGGTGGCTGATTGTGGCTGCAGGCCTTGTATTTCAAGGTGTGTAGCCCGAACGGCAACCGTCCGCACCTTCGCCACGCCCGGAAGGAGAAACCCATGGGACAGCGTACGCCTCTGTATGACCTGCATCTCGCCCTCGGCGCGAAAATGGTCGATTTTGGCGGTTGGGATATGCCTCTGCACTACGGCTCGCAAGTCGAGGAGCACCATCAGGTGCGCCGTGACTGCGGGGTGTTTGATGTTTCCCACATGACCGTGATCGATATCTCAGGCCACCAGGCCAGGGAGTGGCTGCAGTACTTGCTGGCCAATGATGTCGATCGTTTGCATGGCTGCGGCCATGCGCTGTACAGCGCCATGCTAAACGAGCAGGGCGGGGTGGTGGACGACATGATTGTCTACCGCACCGAAGACGGTTACCGGCTGGTGGTCAATGCGGCCACCCGCGACCAGGATATCGCGTGGATGCAGGCCCAGTTGGGCAGCTATCAGGTGCTGATGCGTGAGCGCCCGGACCTGGCCATGCTGGCGATCCAGGGGCCCCAGGCCCGGCACAAGATTGCCGAGCTGGTCACCCAGTCTCGCGGCGTGCTGATCCACCAGCTCAAGCCTTTCGAGGGCCGCGCCGACGGCGACTGGTTTATCGCACGCACAGGCTATACCGGCGAAGATGGCCTGGAAATCGTCCTGCCCGCCGATCAGGCCCCGGGCTTTTTCAACGACCTGGTGGGCGCGGGCATTTCGCCTATCGGCCTGGGTGCGCGTGACACCCTGCGCCTGGAGGCCGGCATGAACCTCTACGGCCAGGATATCCACCTGAATGTGTCACCGTTGGCCGCCAATATGGCCTGGAGCATCGCCTGGGAACCGGCGGGCCGCGACTTCATCGGGCGTGCCGCCCTGGAGGCTGAACGGGCCGCCGGAGTGCAGCTCAAGCTGGTGGGTTTGGTGCTGGAAGAACGCGGGGTTTTACGCGCTCATCAAGTGGTTCGTATCGCCGATGTTGGCGAAGGAGAGATCACCAGTGGTAGTTTCTCTCCTACGCTGAGTAAATCCATTGCCCTGGCGCGTGTACCGATGGCAACCGCTGACCGCGCGGAAGTAGAGATTCGCGGCAAGTGGTACCCGGTGCGAGTGGTCAAGCCGACCTTCGTGCGCCATGGCAAGACCTTGATCTAACCTTTTGCGGCAGGCCAATGGCCGCTGACATTTCTTTTTGAGGACACAGACTATGAGCGATATCCCTGCCGCACTGCGTTTTGCCGAAAGCCACGAATGGGCACGCCTGGAAGCGGATGGCACCGTGACCGTCGGGATCTCCGATCACGCCCAGGAAGCGTTGGGTGATGTGGTTTTTGTTGAGTTGGCGGAAGTGGGCAAGGTGTTCGCCGCAGGCGACGCCGCGGGCGTAGTCGAGTCGGTGAAGGCTGCTTCGGATATCTACTCGCCGGTTTCGGGTGAAGTGATTGCGGTCAACGAGGAGTTGGCCGATGCCCCTGAGTCGCTCAATGAAAAGCCTTACGAGGCCTGGATCTTCAAGGTCCAGCCAAGCAATGCCGCAGAACTGGAAAAACTGCTGGATGCCGCTGGCTACCAAGCCGCCATCGGCGAATAACACCGCCCCCTGCAGGAGCCGGCAAGCCGGCTCCTGCAACGGTCAGGGCTTGAGCACCTGCTTCACCGCCGCAACAGCCCGCTCCACATCCGCCTTGGTCATCGCCGTAAACATCGGCAACGACACAATCAAGCGCCCGACGCTTTCCGCAACCGGGAACATGCCTTCCTTGAACCCCTGTGCCCGATACAGGCTCAGCAGGTGGATCGGCGGGTAGTGATAGCCAATGCCCACGCCCTGGGCCTGCATCTGCTCCATGAACGTAGCGCGGGCCGGTAGGCCATCCGAACGCTCGGGCAGAACCAGTTGGAACAGGTGCCAGTTGCTGTTTTCAAAGTCCGCAGGCGGCAGTTGTGCGCCGTACGTTGCCTCGAAATCGCTGCCCAAACACTCGAAGTAATGCCGGGCCAGGGCCTGGCGATGGGCCGTGATCTGCTCGAGATGGGCAAACTGGCCCAGGCCGATGGCGGCGGCGATATCGGTCATGTTGAACTTGCCGCCCAGCACATCCACGTCCAGGCCATCGAACCCACTGCGGGTCACGCCTTGCAGGCGGTATTTCTCCGCCAGGCGCGCTTCTTCAGCGTTGTTCAACACCAGGCAGCCGCCTTCGGAACAGGTGATGTTCTTGTTCGCCTGGAAGCTGAACGAGACAAAATCCCCCGTGGCGCCAATTCGCTGGCCATCCCAACTGGAGCCCAATGCCTGGGCGGCGTCCTCGATGATCCGCAGCCCATATTTGTTGGCCAGTGCATAGAGCATCGGCATGTCCAGCGGCAGGCCGGCCAGGTACACCGGGATGATCGCCTTGGTGCGCGGCGTAATGGCGGCTTCCACCTGGGCCAGGTCGATATTGCGGGTCACCGGGTCAATATCGGCAAACACCGGCGTGGCGCCTACCTCCAGAATCACGTTGGCCGTTGCCACCCAGGAAATCGGCGTGGTGATCACTTCATCCCCCGGCCCGACACCGGCGATACGCAAGGCAATCTCCATGGTGCAGGTGCCGGAGTTGAAGGTGCGCACCGGCCGGCCGCCAAAATATTCCGACAACTGTGCTTCGAACGCCTGCACCTTGGGCCCGCTGGTGATCCAGCCGGAACGCAACACTTCACCGACTGCCGCGATAGTGGCTTCATCAATGGTCGGTTTTGAAAACGGCAGGAAAGGCAGTTGGCTCATGACGTTGAAAGCATCCGTTTTAAGAAGAACTAAGAATAAAAGCTCATATCAACCCCGGCATCGTCGCACGGGGTAACTGAATATAGCCTGTCATCCGTGAACGAATCGTCGAACGACGGGCACAAAAAAGCCGCTTTTGAAGCGGCTTTTTTGTGCCCGGTTTACTCGGCGGCGATGGCGTTCTTCGCCAGGATGGCGTTGGCCAGTTCCATGTCAGTGGCCTTCAGGCCTGGGTTGTCGGCACGCACTTTCTGCATGGCGGCTTCCAGGTAAGGGCCACGGATGCCGCCGTCGCTGGCGACGAAGCTACCGGCGTCGTCCTGGGCGGCGACTACCAGCTTGTGGTCCTTGAAGGTCAGGTACGTGGAGCCGGTGGTGGCGCCCGATGAGATGACATTACGCCAGAAGCTGTCGGCCATGGCCGATCCAACTGGGAGGGAAAGCACGGCGAGGGTGGCGACAGCATATTTGAGACGCATGATGGGTGACTCCGACTGGGTTATCTGAACAGTTTGATTGTAGATAACCCAGCCTAGTTCCATGGCTGACTAAACAGTTTCGACCCGCAGAATCACGCCTTCCTGGCCAATCACCCGTACTTGAGCCCCTACAGGCGCATCAGGCCCGGTGACCATCCACACGCCATCGCCGACCTTGACTTTGCCCCGGCCATCGATAATCGCCTGATGCACCACAAAGGTGCGGCCAATCAGCTCCGAACCGCGCATATTCAGGCCCGGCTGATCGCTGGCCTTGGCACTGCTGCGCTGGCGCTTCCACCAGTACACCGCCGTCAGGATCGACAGCACCGCAAACAGCAGCAGTTGCAGCTCCAGCCCAAGCCCTGGAATCAGGAACTTGAGCACGCCAACCGCTGCCGCCGCGATCCCCATCCACAACAGATAGCCGCCGGCACCAAACACTTCGAGAATCAGCAGCACGGTGCCCAGCGCCAGCCAATCCCAGAACGACAGGTGTTGCAGGAATTCCCACATGGCGCGAGCCTCAGGCTTTCTTGTTGTCGAAGGTGGCCTTGACGATTTCGCCGATGCCGCCCACCGCGCCAATGACTTGGCTGGCTTCCAGCGGCATCAGGATCACTTTGCTGTTGTTGGCCGAGGCCAGCTTGCCCAGCGCATCGATGTATTTCTGCGCGACAAAGTAGTTGATGGCCTGCACGTTACCGGTGGCAATCGCCTCCGATACCACCTGTGTGGCGCGCGCTTCGGCTTCAGCCTGACGCTCACGGGCCTCGGACTCCAGGAACGCAGCCTGGCGACCCCCTTCGGCCTCGAGGATCTGCGCCTGCTTCTTGCCTTCGGCGGTCAGGATGGCGGAGGCACGCAGGCCTTCGGCTTCGAGGATCTGGGCACGCTTGATCCGCTCGGCTTTCATCTGGCCGGACATGGCGGCCATCAAGTCGGCAGGCGGGCTGATGTCCTTGATCTCGATGCGGGTGATCTTGATGCCCCACGGCGCGGTGGCTTCATCGACCGTGCGCAGCAGCTTCTCGTTGATGCCGTCGCGCTGGCTGAGCATGGCGTCCAGTTCCATGGAACCGAGCACCGTACGGATGTTGGTTTGCAGCAGGTTGCGGATCGCATGTTCGAGGTTGTTGACCTCGTAGGCCGCCTGGGCGGTATTCACCACCTGGAAGAAGCACACCGCGTCGATCTGCACCGTGGCGTTATCGGCCGTGATCACTTCCTGGGGCGGAATATCCAGCACGCTTTCCATCACGTTGATCTTGCGCCCGATGCGGTCCATCACCGGAATGATGATATTCAGGCCAGGCTTGAGCGTGTTGGTGTAGCGGCCGAAGCGCTCCACCGTCCATTGGTAGCCCTGGGGCACGACTTTGAAGCCCATGAACAGGATGGCAATGGCCAAGCCTACGAAGAGGAGAAGCACTGTTCCGATCTGCATAACGATTCCTTGTCTGGTGGTGGCGGTACGCGAAGTCTGTCGATTGTAACGGGCTTGTCGCAGATAAGAACGGTTTACTCGTTGGAGGGGGTGACCCGTAAGACTTCTTCCAGGGTGGTCAGCCCCGCCGCAACCTTGTGGGCGCCCGACAATCGCAGGCTGTGCATGCCGTCCTTGAGCGCCTCGCGGCGCAATGCCTGCAGGTCGGTTTCGGCGCAGACCAGGTTCCTGGCAGCGTCATTCATCAGCATGATCTCGTAAACCCCGATGCGTCCGCGATAGCCACTGTCCCGGCACTCTGCACAGCCATTGGCCCGGTAGACGCTGGCGGGGGGCGGCGTGCAGGACTGGGTGGCGCTGTGCCAATCGTCCTGGTTCAACACCGCCGGGCTTTTACACTGTGGGCACAACCGCCGCACCAGACGCTGGGCCATGACCCCAATTAATGTGGCCTTGATCAAGTAGTGGGGGATGCCCAGTTCCAGCAGGCGACTGATCGCGCTGGGGGCATCGTTGGTATGTAGGGTCGAGAGCACCAGGTGGCCGGTCAAGGCCGCCTGAATCGCCATTTCAGCGGTTTCCAGGTCGCGGATCTCGCCGATCATGATGATGTCCGGGTCCTGGCGCATCAGCGCGCGGATGCCGCTGGCGAAGGTCAGGTCGATATTGTGCTGGACCTGCATCTGGTTGAAGGCCGGTTCCACCATCTCGATTGGATCTTCCACCGTGCACAGGTTGACCGTGCGGGTCGCCAGCTGTCGCAGGGTGCTGTAGAGGGTGCTGGTCTTGCCTGACCCGGTGGGGCCGGTGACCAGGATGATGCCGTTGGCCTGACCGGTCATTTGCCCCCAGCGCAGCAAGTCATCGGCCGAAAGCCCCAGTTGCTGGAAGTCCTGGAGCAGCACCTGTGGATCAAAAATCCGCATCACCAGCTTCTCGCCGAAGGCCGTGGGCAGGGTCGAAAGGCGCAGTTCCACTTCGATCCCCGCGGGCGTCTTGGTCTTGATCCGGCCATCCTGGGGTTTGCGCTTTTCGGCGACATTCATCCGCCCAAGGCTTTTCAGGCGGCTGACCACGGCGGTGGTGACCTGGGACGGAAACTGATAGGCATCGTGCAGCAGTCCATCGATACGCAAGCGCACGCGACCCTGGTCGGCGCCGGGCTCGATGTGGATATCGCTGGCGCGCTGGCCAAAGGCAAATTGCAGCAGCCAGTCGACAATATTGACGATGTGCGCGTCGTTGGCGTCTGGTTCCTGCTCACCGGCACCGAGCCTGAGCAGTTGCTCGGCAGCGGTCGCCGTGGGGTTGGTCTGGTCGGCCCCGTTGACCGACCTGGCCAGGCGGAAGAACTCCTGGGTGCAACTGCGGATCGCCTCGGGGTTGGCTACCACGCGCTTGATCGGGCGCTTCAACACATGGGCCAGGCCTGTTTCCCACTCACGCAGGTACGGTTCGGCACTGGCTACCGTCACGCTGTCGCGGTCAACGGCGACGGCAAGGATATGGTGGCGTTGGGCGAAGGCGTGAGACATCAGCGGCACCACGCTCGCGACATCAATTTTCAGCGGGTCGATGCGTAGGTAGGGCTGCCCGACCTGACGGGCGAGCCACTCCGTCAGCCGTTCCAGGCACAGCAATAGGCCGGGCCTGGCGGGATCAGGCAGTGACTGGCCGGCGAGAAACTCCAGCGGATGCAAACCATCGGCCGATGTGCGCCGCAAGCGCTCGGCCAGGGCTGTGTCGAGCAAACCGTGGGCGGTAAGGGCGGGCAGCAGATCGTCGAGGCAAAGCCGGCGATCCTGGTGTTCTGGCACAGCGGACATGGCGGTTTCCTGGGCGGTTTGAAGCAGCAGCGCCAAGGCTAGTCTGATCCTGGTCGCTGTCGCCCAGCGGGTTATTGCCGGTTTTTACTGAGCCACCGCCTGCACGGTTTGTAGCCTTGTGGATTCAACGGGTTGCAGTTCCAGCGAGCACACGCTGATCAGGTTACGAAGTTTTTCACCGATCACCTGGGCGCGGTGCCAGCTCAGGCCATCCATCACTACGTCGATGTTCAGCAGGTCATCGTCGCGCATCACGGTCACCTGCTGCGGCACCAAAAACTGCAAGGCGAAGAAATTGAGGATCCGGCACAGCACATCGGGCTCGGCTTCGGCGAGGATCTGGTAGCGCGCCTGGCAAT
Source organism: Pseudomonas sp. WS 5010 (assembly GCF_012985565.1). Classification (NCBI taxonomy): domain Bacteria; kingdom Pseudomonadati; phylum Pseudomonadota; class Gammaproteobacteria; order Pseudomonadales; family Pseudomonadaceae; genus Pseudomonas; species Pseudomonas sp. WS 5010. The sequence goes on from NZ_JAAQWQ010000004.1 coordinate 395,094, forward strand.
GGCTGTTGTTGACGGCCCAGGCATCGACGCGGGTGGTGGGGCTGGATGGAATTGAATGCATGGCCGTTCTCCAAATTTGACTGGAGAAATTTTTACATGGGGTGTGGGGTATTTCTTATCTATGTTGGAGTGATATGCCTTATATATGAATAAGGTAATTCGCAGAAACTGGATTAATAGGTATTTTTATGCACAGTGAGTTGGACGTCTACGACCGCCGGATCCTGGCACTGCTCCAGGAAGACGCGTCGCTCTCCAGCGCGCAGATTGCCGAACAGGTCGGCCTGTCGCAGTCGCCCTGCTGGCGGCGGATTCAGCGGCTCAAGGAGGAGGGGGTGATTCGCGCCCAGGTAACGCTGCTTGATCGCAAGAAGATTGGCCTTAACACGCAGATCTTTGCCGAGGTCAAACTCAACGCCCACGGGCGCTCCAACTTCACGGAATTCACCGAGGCGATCCGCGGGTTCCCGCAAGTGCTGGAGTGTTATGTGCTGATGGGGTCGGTGGATTTTCTACTGCGCATTGTCACCTCGGATATCGAGGCATATGAGCGTTTCTTCTTCGAGAAACTGTCGATGGTGCCGGGGATTCAGGAGGTCAATTCGATTGTGGCGCTGTCGGAGATCAAGTCCACCACCAGCCTGCCAGTGTTGCGGTGATAGTGCGGGTGTCATCGCGGGCAAGCCCGCTCCCACAGTTGACCGAGTGTTCCAGAGCAAATCGGTTCGAGTGTGGGAGCGGGCTTGCCCGCGATAGCAATCTTACATGCGCAACAAAGTCTTCCAGGCACGGTTCTGATACACCGCAATCACCTGATGCATCCGCGCATCCAGCGACTCATCGGTGATCGGCTGGTTGGCCAGGGCCGCCAACTTGTTCAACTCGCCGTACAAACGATCCAGCTCCGGGATCTCCAGCAGGTGGCGGGCGTGATGCAGCCAGGCCTGCAGACGCTCGATGCGCGGCAGTTGCTCGGCCAGGTCTTCGGGCTGTTGCTGGTAGCGCGGCAGGCGCAGGGCGACGGCTTCGTCGGCCAGCAGGCGCGGCAGCCAGTTGGCGGCCTGGGCGGCGCCCTGGCGGTTGCCACGCACATTGCGGTCCAGGGTCCAGGTGCGGGCCAGCAGCCAGCGCGAAGTGTTCAGTGAGAACAGGCCCCAGCGCACGTCGGTCAATTCTTCGAGGAACTGTTCCGGCGCGGCCTTGCGCACGTCTTCATCGTCTTCACCGGCCTGGACCAGCGGGCGCCAGTCTTCCAAAAGGGCGTCGAGGGCGCTGCGCAGTTCGCTGGTGGATTGGCGCGGCGCGGCCTGGCCAAGGCTGCCGATCAGGGCGCGCATTTCGGCGAGGTTGTCTACCCAGTCCTGCAACAGGCGCCAGTGACCGTTGAAACGGTACTGCTCGGCCAGGCGCTGGCTGCTGCCCAGCAAATGCCAGGTCAGCGCGGCGAAGGCGTCGTCCAGGGGCATTTGTGGTTGCAGTTGCGGGGCCGGCAGGCTCAGGGAGTAGCTGTTGGCGTCGAACAGGCGATAGCCGCGCTCGGCCTTGCTGATATCACACGGCATCAGCGCCAGGGTTTGCGCCAGCTCGGCTGCCAGTTCCAGGAGGGCGGCGGGCTCGCCTTCGCGCAGTTCCAGTTCCAGCTCGCAGATTTCTTCCTTCTGCTTGCCGACAATCACCTGGCCCAGGTCCAGGGCGGCTTCGATCACCACCTTGGCCTTGCCACGGCCCCAGGCGATCTCGGCACGTTCGCGTACGAAGTCGGTGGTGAAGATCGGCTTGAGGGTCTTTTTGTCCAGCTCGGCCAGTTGCTCGGGCCAGCACTCGCCGTCGAGTTTCTTCACGTCGAGCTTGGCCTTGGCCAGTTTCCAGTCGTATTCATTGCGCTCCGACAAGCCGGCAACGCTGTGGCCACGGGTCTTGAGGGTCTGGATCACTTCGTCGCCATCCTTGCGCAGGCGCAGGGCAACCTTGGCCTGGGCCAGGTCGCGCTCGGGGGTGTCGAAGTACTGGTTCATCAACTCACGGCGTTCCCAGCCACTTTTGTTGCGTTTTTTCAGGAGCGGGTGCTCACGCAGCGCGGCGAGGGTCTCGCGGCTGACGCGGAGCTTGATTTCGGTTTCTTTTTGCATGGCCGGAACATCCAGGATCGGGAGTGCAGCCGGGAGAATAGGTGGCTGCCAAGGCCGTGCAGTGTACAGGACTGAGCCGGGCAACGTGCCGTAACGGGTTTATTGTGCAGCGCGGATGGTTCTATGATGGGTTTCATCTGTGGAAGTTGAGAGACAGCGCATGCCTTTACCGTCCATGAAAGAACAATTTGCCGCACTGATTGCCGCGCCCTCTGTCAGTTGTACCCAAGCGTCTCTCGACCAGACCAACCGCCCGGTGATCGATTTGCTCGCCACCTGGCTCGGCGATTTGGGTTTTGCCTGCGATATCCAGCAGGTCAGCCCCGGCAAGTTCAACCTGTTGGCCAGCTTTGGCAGCGGCCCCGGTGGCCTGGTGCTGGCGGGGCATAGCGATACTGTGCCGTACGATGAAGCGCTGTGGCAGACCGATCCTTTGAAGTTGACGGAAGTGGACGGGCGCTGGGTAGGATTGGGTAGCTGCGACATGAAGGGTTTTTTCGCGCTGGCCATCGAAGCCGTCTTGCCGCTGCTCGACCAACCGTTCAAGCAGCCGCTGCTGATCCTCGCCACCTGCGATGAAGAAAGCTCCATGGCCGGCGCCCGCGCCCTGGCTGCGGCCGGTCGCCCGCTGGGGCGTGCCGCGGTGATTGGCGAGCCCACGGGCCTCAAGCCGATCCGCCTGCACAAAGGCGTGATGATGGAGCGCATCGATATTCTCGGACGCAGTGGCCATTCGTCGGACCCAAGCCTGGGCCACAGCGCCCTCGAAGCCATGCATGACGCCATGGGCGAGCTGCGCGGCCTGCGCCTGGCCTGGCAGCGGGAGTACCGCAACCCCCAGTTCAGCGTGCCCCAGCCGACCTTGAATTTTGGCTGCATCCACGGCGGCGATAACCCCAACCGCATTTGCGGCCAGTGCTCCCTGGAGTTCGACCTGCGGCCCTTGCCCGGCATGGATCCCCAGGTGTTGCGCGACGCCATCCGCCAGAAGCTGACGCCCATCGCCGAGCGCCATCAGGTGCAGATCGACTACGCGCCACTGTTCCCCGAAGTGCCGCCCTTCGAGCAGCCGGAAGATGCGGAGCTGGTGCGGGTCGCGGAACGTTTGACCGGTCATCGTGCCGAAGCAGTAGCGTTCGGCACTGAAGCGCCTTATCTTCAGCGCCTTGGTTGTGAAACCCTGGTGCTCGGCCCTGGGGATATCGCCTGCGCCCACCAGCCGGGCGAGTACCTTGAAATGTCACGCTTGACGCCTACAGTGCGTCTATTGCGGGAATTGATTGAACACTACTGCCTCAAACCTGCATAAATTAACTCCATTGCACCCCGTACATAGAAGGAGAGCGAGCGTGTCGCCAAGCCTGTTCCGACGATAACCATCAGCCCGCTGTGCGTTTAGCGATTCATCCTTTTTTGGCTGCTTTTTATTACAGGCCCAGGTTTTATGCCCGAATACGTCAATTGGCTTCGTCACGCTTCGCCCTACATCAATGCCCACCGTGACTGCACCTTTGTGGTCATGCTGCCGGGCGATGGTGTGGATCACCCCAACTTCGGCAATATCGTCCACGACCTGGTGCTGCTGCACAGCCTCGGCGTGCGCCTGGTGCTGGTGCATGGTTCGCGCCCGCAAATCGAAACCCGCCTTGCCGCTCGCGGCCTGACCCCGCATTACCACGACGGCATGCGCATCACCGATGCGGCAACCCTTGAGTGCGTGATCGACGCGGTCGGCCACCTGCGCATTGCCATTGAAGCGCGGCTGTCCATGGACATGGCGTCTTCGCCGATGCAGGGCTCGCGCTTGCGGGTGGCCAGTGGCAACCTGGTGACCGCGCGGCCGATCGGTGTGCTGGACGGCATCGACTACCACCACACTGGCGAAGTGCGCCGGGTCGACCGCAAGGGCATCAATCGCCTGTTGGACGAGCGCTCCATCGTCGTGCTGTCGCCGTTGGGCTATTCGCCGACCGGGGAGATTTTCAACCTCGCTTGTGAAGACGTCGCCACCCGCGCCGCCATCGACCTGGGCGCCGACAAGCTGCTGCTGTTCGGCGCAGACCTGGGCCTGATCGACGAAAACGGCCGGCTAGTGCGCGAACTGCGCCCGCAACAAGTGCCGGCGCACCTGCAACGCCTGGGCAACAATTACCAGGCCGAACTGCTGGATGCGGCGGCCGAGGCCTGTCGTGGGGGCGTGGGGCGCAGCCATATCGTCAGTTATGTCGAGGACGGTGCGCTGTTGACCGAACTTTTCACCCGCGACGGCGGCGGTACCCTGGTGGCTCAGGAGCAGTTCGAGCTGGTGCGTGAGGCGGCGATTGAAGACGTCGGTGGCTTGCTGGACTTGATCAGCCCGCTGGAAGAGCAGGGGATCCTGGTGCGCCGCTCGCGGGAAGTGCTGGAGCGGGAAATCGAGCAGTTCAGCGTGGTGGAACGCGAAGGCATGATCATCGCCTGCGCCGCGCTATACCCGATTGCCGACTCGGATGCTGGCGAACTGGCGTGCCTGGCGGTCAATCCGGAGTATCGCCATGGCGGCCGTGGCGATGAGCTGTTGGAGCGCATCGAAACCCGCGCCCGGACCCAAGGCTTGAAGACCTTGTTCGTGCTGACGACCCGCACTGCCCACTGGTTCCGCGAGCGCGGCTTCGTGCCGAGCAGCGTCGATCGCCTGCCATCGGCGCGGGCTTCGCTGTACAACTTCCAGCGTAATTCGAAGATCTTCGAAAAGACCTTATAAGCGCCACCCATCCAATGTAGGAGCGGGCTTGCCCGCGATGGCGGTGTATCAGTCGACATCTTTGTTAACTGGCCCACCGCCATCGCCGGCAAGCCGCTCCTACAGGGGGAGGGTTTATTCTTTGATGAATTTTCCGGTGACGTAGGCCGAATAGTCCGGTAACACGGTCTCTACTTTCCCTTGTTCCTTAAGAAATTTCGCCGTCTCCCCAATGGCCTTGGCTGTCCCACCATTGAGCAAAGCGTCGGTTCGCTGCGCCTGTGCATCGGGGAAGGTGCTGCCTTCCAGCAGTTCGGGGATGTCTGCGGCGTTTGCGCCGGTCAACCGGGCGATCTTCTGCACCGGTACCGAATCCGCCGTCCACTCGGATTTGTGCGCTGCGTACTCGGCAAACGAATCCAGGGTGACCTTGGCAAACTTGGCCACGACCTCCGGATGTTTCTCGGCAAAGTCCTTGCGCGCCACCCACACCTCGAACGTCGGCGCGCCCCATTGGCCCACCTCGGCGGCGTCGGTCAACGTCTTGCCGGTCTTGCGGATTTCCCCCAGGGCGGGCGACCAGACAAAGGCACCATCGATATCCCCGCGTTTCCAGGCTGCGGCAATTTCGCCTGGTTGCAGGTTCACCACTTTCACCTGGGTGGTGTCCAGGCCCCAGTGTTTCAAGGCCCCGAGCAGGCTGTAGTGAGATGTGGAGACAAAAGGTGTGGCAATGGTTTTGCCGATCAGGTCCTTGGGTGCGTCAATTTGGCTGCCGTTACGCACTACCAAAGCTTCAGAACTATTGATCTGAGCCGATACGATGAAGGCTACGATGGGTAGATTGCGGGATGCGGCGGCCGCCAACGGGCTGGAGCCGAGGTTGCCGATCTGCACATCGCCGGAGGCAATCGCGGTGACCACGTCCGGGCCGCTATTGAAGCGGCGCCAGTCGATTTTCTCGCCGATGGCCTGCTCATAAACACCATCGGCCTGGGGCACTTTGCTCGGATCGATGCCGGTCTGATAACCGATGGTGAGGTTGGCGGCCTGCACCCCAAAAGAAAGTGTAAGCGATAGTAAAACTGTAACAAATTGACTAGAGGATGCGCGTTTGGCCATGATGGCGTCGCCTTTTTGATCGTGAGTGACGTGTGCGAGATTCTGCTCACACTAAACGATCTAAAAAATGGCCAATAAATACCCTTTAGGAATTAGCTTATGGAGCGATACCCCGCTGCGGGATTGTCGCGCCATGGAAAGTGTTATTCCTGAATAGTATGAAAAAGGATGAAATAATTCTTTTTGGGTGTATGAAAAACTCATTACCCTGCAGGGACCAAATCAACTGCGATTAGACGAAGGTAGTAGACACACAAGGTTACGATTGACTTGTCAGTCACGATCTGGCGCTAATCGCGCATCTGTGGATCGAGGGCGTCAGACCCGAGACCAAAGAACTACAAAAATTAGAAACGAGAGGAGCGGTACATGAAGAAGTCCACATTGGCGTTCGCCGTCGCAGCTGGGGTTTTGGCCCAGCAAGCTGGCGCCGCTGGTTTTGTTGAAGACAGCAAGGCAAGCGTTACTGCACGTAATTTCTACATCAATACCGACAACCGTGATGGCACGGCCAAGCCTTCCAAGCAGGAAGAGTGGGGCCAGGGCTTCATTTTCAACTTTGCTTCGGGCTACACCCAAGGCACCGTTGGTTTTGGTGTTGATGCAATCGGCCTGTACGGCGTCAAGCTGGACTCCGGTAAAGGCACTGCCTACAACGGCAACAACTCCAAGGGCGGCACCGTGTTCCCTAGCGACCACGACGGTCGTGCGGTAGACGACTTCGCCAGCCTGGGCCTGACCGGTAAGGTTAAGATCTCCAAGACCGAACTGAAGCTGGGTACCTTGCTGCCGAAACTGCCGGTAGTGACGTCCAACGACGGTCGTATGCTGCCGCAGACCTTTGAAGGCGGTCAGATCACCTCCAACGACATCGACAACCTGACTCTGGTTGGCGGTAAGCTGGAACACGCCAAAGGCCGTAACTCCACCAACAACGACTCGCTGACCATCGCTGGCTCCAACGGTGCAACCCGCACCGCTACCGCCAACGCCCGCAGCAACGAGTTCTACTTTGCTGGTGGTGACTACAAGATCACCAAGGACCTGACTGCCCAGTACTACTACGGCAACCTGTCTGACTTCTACAAGCAGCACTTCCTGGGCCTGACCCACAACTGGGCGCTGCCAGTCGGTAGCATCAAGTCCGACCTGCGTTACTTCAACAGCGACTCCGACGGCAAGAACTCGAGCCAGGAAGGTCGTATTGCCGGCTACCGTGCTTCGGGCTACCAGAATGGCGGCGAAGTCGACAACCGCACCTGGAGCGCCAAGTTCACGTACAGCCTGCAAGGCCACGCCATCAGCGCCGGCTACCAGCGTGTCAATGGCACCAGCGACTTCCCGTTCCTCAACCAGGGTGATGGCGCTTCGGCTTACATCATCACCGACATGCAGATCGGCAAGTTCCAACGCGCCGGTGAGCGTACCTGGTTGGCCCAGTACGCCTATGACTTCGCAACCATCGGCTTGCCAGGCCTGACCACTTCTGTGGTCTACCTCAAGGGCGACAACATTGCCGCCGTGAATGGTGACAAAAGCGAGTGGGAACGTGACTTCAACCTCGGCTACGTAATCCCTGAAGGCACCTTCAAGGGCCTGGGCCTGGCCTGGAAAAACGCTTCGCTGCGTTCCCAGGTTACTACCCAGCGTGACCAGGACGAAAACCGTCTGATCGTCAGCTACACCCTGCCGATCCTGTAAGACCAGCAGTAAAACCTTGCCCGGCGCAATGCCGGGCAAGGTGCTGTTGCTTTCAAGTCGGGCTCAACCCCCGCAAGCCCTTCCTGAACCCCTCTTTCTACAGCGTCTCAAGGCCTTCTCGAACCTTGGGTGCATGTTGGCCTGCGCCTTGGTTGCGGTCCAGTGAACAGATTTTTAATATTCCTTTATCGTCTAAATAAATCGATATTTATTCTTTTTAAAATCTCATCGGCACAGGCACAGTGGGTTCCATAAGCACTCATCAGGAGCCACACCATGAGCCTCAGACTGGGCGATATCGCCCCCGACTTTGAACAGGATTCCAGCGCCGGCAAGATTCGCTTCCACGAGTGGCTGGGCGATAGCTGGGGCGTGTTGTTTTCCCACCCGGCGGACTTCACCCCGGTGTGCACCACCGAGCTGGGTTTCACCGCCAAGCTCAAGGATGAGTTCGCCAAGCGCGGGGTCAAGGCCATTGCCCTGTCGGTAGACCCGGTGGACTCCCACCACAAGTGGATCGAAGACATCAACGAAACCCAGAACACCATCGTCAACTTCCCGATCCTGGCCGATGCCGACCGCAAGGTCTCGGACCTGTACGACCTGATCCACCCCAATGCCAACGACACCCTTACCGTGCGTTCGCTGTTCGTGATCGACCCGAACAAAAAGATTCGCCTGACCATCACCTACCCGGCCAGCACCGGGCGCAACTTCCACGAAATCCTGCGGGTCATCGACTCGTTGCAGCTGACCGACAACTACAAAGTCGCCACCCCGGCCAACTGGCAGGACGGTGACGAAGTGGTGATCGTGCCTTCGCTCAAGGATGAGGAAGAGATCAAGAAGCGCTTTCCCAAGGGCTATCGGGCGGTGAAGCCGTATCTGCGGCTGACCCCACAGCCCAACCGGTAACCCGAATCCAATGTGGGAGCGGGCTTGCTCGCGAATGCGGTGGTTCAGCAAGAAATGTGCTGACTGATACGCCGCAATCGCGAGCAAGCCCGCTCCCACAAGTTAATCGCATTTCAGTACTCACATAGCAGGGGTTTTCAGGCCGTTTCGACGGCCTTTTTTTTCGCCTGGCGAATGATCTTTCTTATATGCAATTTAAGAATAAACAAATGAAAAAATAAGATTTATAGATATATAAATCTGCTGATAAGGTCTGTCCCATCTTGGCGCCATCGCCGCACCGCGAACCGCCGACACTTGCTCAAGGAAACTCCAGATGCTGGTCGTAACACTTGGTGGCAGTCCCAGTCAGCGTTCCCGCTCGGGGGTCTTGCTGGATCATTCCCGGCGCTGGTTGCAGCAGCAAGGCGTGGAAGTGGTGAGTTATCAGGTACGGGACTTCCCGGCCGAAGATTTGTTGTATGCCCGCTTCGACAGCCCGAAGGTCCTCGACCTGCTGGCCCAGGTGGCCAATGCCGATGGTTTGCTGATTGCCACGCCGGTGTACAAGGCTTCGTTTTCCGGTGCATTGAAAACCGTCCTCGACCTGCTGCCGGAACGCGCCCTGGCCCACAAAGTGGTATTGCCCATGGCCACCGGCGGCAGCATTGCCCACATGCTGGCGGTGGACTACGCCCTGAAACCCGTGCTGTCGGCGCTGAAAGCCCAGGAGCTGCTGCACGGGATTTTCGCCGAAGACAGCCAGATCGCCTACGGCGAAGGCAGTGCCCAGGCGCAGTTGGTGCCGATCCTTGAACAACGCTTGAGCGAAGCCCTGGAGCAGTTCTACAGCGCCATGGCCCGCCGCCCGCAACCGCTGGACCCCCATGTGTTGAATGAACGTTTGTTGAGCGCTCGCTGGAGCATTTAAGCCGAACCCTAATGTAAGAAACCCTCACCTTACTCAGCCGCCAACGGCCAAGCAGGTGCAGCCACAACCCTCATCGTCAATTTGGAGAGCGCCATGCGCACTGTCATCTTGCGTCGGGGCCTGGTCGCACTGTTTGCTGCGGCTGTGTCCTTCGGCGCCATTGTTCAAGCCCAAGCCGCAGAAACCCTGCGGATCGGTTATCAGAAGTACGGCACCCTGGTGCTGCTCAAGGCCAAGGGCACCCTGGAAAAACGCCTGGCGGACCAGGGCGTGAACGTGCAGTGGACCGAATTTCCCGGTGGCCCGCAGTTGCTTGAAGGGCTGAATGTCGGCTCCATCGACTTTGGCGTCACCGGCGAGACCCCGCCAGTGTTCGCCCAGGCCGCCGGCGCCGACCTGCTCTACGTCGCCTACGAACCGCCAGCGCCGACCAGCGAAGCCATCCTGGTACCCAAGGACTCGCCGATCAAATCGGTGGCCGAGCTCAAGGGCAAGAAAGTTGTGCTCAACAAAGGCTCCAACGTGCATTACCTGCTGGTGCGCGCCCTGGAAGACGCGGGCCTGAAATACACCGACGTACAGACCGTGTTCCTGCCGCCCGCCGACGCCCGTGCCGCCTTCGAGCGTGGCAGTGTCGATGCGTGGGTCATCTGGGACCCGTACCAGGCGGCTGCCGAGAAGCAACTGCAAGCCCGCACCCTGCGTGACGCCACCGGCATTGCCGATAACCACCAGTTCTACCTGGCCACCAAGCCTTACACCGAAAAACACCCGGACGTGATCAAGGCGTTGGTGGAAGAAGTGCGCGCCGTGGGCGAATGGTCCAAGGCCAACCCCCAGCAAGTCACCGAACAAGTCGCACCATTGCTCGGCCTGCCGGCTGACATCACCCTGACCTCGGTGAAACGCCAAGGCTACGGAGCGCTGTTCCTGACCCCGGAAGTGGTCGCCGCCCAGCAGAAAATCGCCGACACCTTCTACCAGCTCAAATTGATTCCCAAGCCCTTGAGCATCAAGGACGTGATCTGGACGCCACCTGCGACCGTTGCCAAAGCGCCGTAATCCGACTTCTTCAGGAGACAACTCCATGAGCCTCAATATTTTCTGGTTCCTGCCAACCCACGGCGACGGCCATTACCTTGGCACCGCCGAAGGCGCTCGCGCCGTGGATCACGGTTATTTGCAGCAGGTCGCCCAGGCCGCTGATCGCCTGGGCTTTGGCGGGGTGCTGATCCCCACCGGGCGCTCCTGCGAGGACTCGTGGCTGGTGGCCGCCTCGCTGATCCCGGTGACCCAGCGTCTGAAGTTCCTGGTTGCGCTGCGCCCCGGGATCATTTCCCCGACGGTGGCGGCGCGCCAGGCAGCGACCCTTGACCGGCTGTCCGGTGGCCGCGCACTGTTCAACCTGGTGACCGGTGGCGATCCAGAAGAGCTGGCCGGTGACGGCCTGTTCCTCAGCCATGAAGAGCGCTACCAGGCCTCGGTGGAGTTCACCCGCATCTGGCGGCGCGTGCTGGAAGGCGAAACCGTGGACTACGACGGCCAGCACATCAGCGTCAAAGGCGCCAAGCTGCTGTACCCACCGATCCAGCAACCTCGGCCGCCGTTGTATTTCGGCGGTTCTTCCGAAGCGGCCCAGGACCTGGCAGCCGAACAAGTGGAAATGGTCCTGACCTGGGGCGAACCACCTTCGGCGGTGGCGGAAAAAATCGAGCAGGTGCGGGCCAAAGCGGCGAAGCTCGGGCGCACCGTGCGCTTCGGTATTCGCTTGCATGTGATCGTGCGTGAAACCAATGACGAGGCGTGGAAAGCCGCCGACAAACTGATCTCCCATCTGGACGACGACACCATCGCGCGCGCCCAGGCGTCGCTGTCGCGCTTTGATTCGGTGGGCCAGCAACGCATGGCCGCCCTGCATGGCGGCAGCCGCGACAACCTCGAAGTCAGCCCTAACCTGTGGGCCGGCGTCGGCCTGGTACGCGGTGGTGCCGGCACGGCACTGGTGGGTGACGGGCCGACCGTGGCGGCGCGGGTCAAGGAGTACGCGGACCTGGGCATCGACACCTTTATCTTCTCCGGTTATCCACACTTGGAAGAGTCGTACCGGGTCGCGGAATTATTGTTCCCGCACCTGGATATCGAACGTCCCGAGCTGCCGAAAAGCGCCGGTTACGTCAGCCCGTTTGGCGAGATGGTGGCCAACGACATTCTTCCCAAAGCCGCGTCGCAGAGCTGAGGCGCCGTCATGAATAGTCAACGGATTCTGCATCGGCTGGCGCCGTGGGCGCTGCCGGTCCTGTTGCTGGCGGTGTGGCAGTTGTCGGTGTCGGCGGGCTGGTTGTCGACGCGTATTCTGCCGGCCCCCAGCGCAGTGATTGCGGCTGGGGTACATCTGGTCAGCAGCGGTGAAATCTGGACCCACCTGGCCATCAGTGGCTGGCGCGCGGGCCTGGGTTTTGTGATCGGCGGCGGCATCGGCCTGGCCCTGGGCTTTATCACCGGCCTGTCGAAATGGGGCGAACGCCTGCTGGACAGCTCGGTGCAGATGATTCGCAACGTACCGCACCTGGCGCTGATCCCGCTGGTGATCCTGTGGTTTGGCATCGATGAGACGGCGAAGATTTTCCTGGTGGCCCTTGGCACGCTGTTCCCGATCTACCTCAACACCTATCACGGCATCCGCAACGTCGACCCGGCGCTGGTGGAGATGGCTCGCAGTTACGGTTTGTCGGGTTTGAGCCTGTTTCGCCAGGTGATCCTGCCCGGCGCCTTGCCCTCGATCCTGGTGGGGGTGCGCTTTGCCCTGGGCTTTATGTGGCTGACGCTGATCGTTGCGGAAACCATCTCGGCCAGTTCCGGCATTGGCTACCTGGCTATGAATGCCCGCGAGTTCCTGCAAACCGACGTTGTAGTGCTGGCGATCGTGCTGTACGCGGTGCTCGGCAAGCTGGCGGACCTGGCGGCGCGGGGCCTGGAGCGGGTCTGGCTGCGCTGGCATCCGGCCTATCAAGTACATAAAGGAGGTGCGGCATGACCGCTCAACAACCTCCACGCCTGCTGCGGGGTATCCCGTTGGCGGTGCGCAAGCTACGCAAGGCCTTTGGCGCGCGGGAAGTCCTGCGCGAGATCGATCTGCACATCCCGGCGGGCCAGTTCGTCGCCGTGGTCGGGCGCAGTGGCTGCGGCAAAAGTACCTTGCTGCGCTTGCTGGCCGGCCTTGATAGCGCCACCAGTGGCGAGTTGCTTGCAGGCTCCGCACCGTTGAGCGAAGCGCTCGAAGACACGCGGCTGATGTTTCAGGAAGCGCGCCTGCTGCCCTGGAAAAAGATCATCGATAACGTCGGCCTGGGCCTTAAAGGCAACTGGCGGCCCCAGGCCCTTGAAGCGCTGGAAGCGGTCGGCCTGGCCGAGCGTGCCGATGAGTGGCCGGCAGCGTTGTCCGGTGGCCAGAAACAACGGGTGGCCCTGGCCCGCGCCCTGATTCACCAGCCGCGCCTGTTGCTGCTGGACGAACCTTTGGGGGCGCTGGATGCCCTGACCCGCATCGAGATGCAGCAACTGATCGAAAACCTGTGGCGCAAGCATGGTTTTACCGTGTTGCTGGTGACCCATGACGTCAGCGAAGCCGTGGCCATTGCCGACCGCGTGATCCTGATCGAGGACGGCGAAATCGGCCTCGACCTGCATGTGGAACTGCCACGCCCGCGGGTCCGCGGCTCCCATCGCCTGGCGGCCCTGGAAACCGAAGTGCTCAACCGTGTGCTGTCACTGCCCGGCACGCCGCCTGAGCCGGAACCTGTTTCACCGTTGCCTACGCAATTGCGTTGGGCGCAATAACTCACTTGTCCCTTAAGGAATAACACCATGACTATCAAAGCGATCAACGTGCGTAACCAGTTCAAAGGCACCATCAAGGAAATCGTCGAAGGCGACGTACTGTCGGAAATCGACGTGCAGACGGCGTCCGGCATCGTCACGTCAGTGATCACCACCCGCTCGGTCAAAGAGCTGGAGCTGGTGATTGGCAGTGAAGTGATTGCGTTTGTGAAGTCCACCGAGGTGTCGATCGCCAAGCTGTGATCGGCTTCAGGCCACTATCGCAGGCAAGCCAGCTCCCACATTTCGATCTGCGAATGCATTCAAAGTGTGGGAGCTGGCTTGCCTGCGATAAGGCCGGCCCGGTCACTACAACACTTATCGCTTAGGCAAAAACACCGGCAAATAAAGCCCCACATACGCATCGAATACCCGCATCCCTTCCTCCGCCATGCGCGGGGTGATCTGCCCATGCTGATGCACCGAGCGCGCATACACGCGGTCGCTCAGTTCCAGTGCCAGGGCAAACACGTCCACATCCGCCGGCAGCGTCGGCACCTCAAAGTGGCGGTTGAACACTTGCAGCATCAAGTCCCCCAACTCCAGGTCGTGCTGGCGGTCGGCCTGGGTTACTTCGGTGAGGCCGTGCTGGGCGAGGATCAATTGGCGGGCGGCGGCGTCCTTGCTGTAGATCGCCAGCATGCGCAGCTCGACCAGGCGCGACAGGTCGCGCCAAGTGTGCAGTTGGTCGTGGTCGATGGGTGCTTGCAGCGCTGCGCGGAAGGCGGCGTGCACGTCTGCCGTCAGGGCTTCGAGCAAGGCCGGTACGCTGGCGAAAAAGTGATACACCGAGGACGGCGGAATCTGCGCCCGTTCGGCCACGCTGTAGATCGACAGGCTGGCCACACCTTCGGCGGCCAGCAAGGTGCGGGCGGCGTCGAGGATCGCGTCGATCCGGGCCTGGCTGCGGGCGCGGGGTTTGCGAGGGGCGGCGGGGCGGGTCATGGATGTCTCCTACAGGGCAGCGGGCATTGTATGAGCAGGAAGGTGTGTTGTCTGCCAAACCGCTATCGCTGTAGGCGCGGGCTTGCCAGCGATCCGCCGCAGGCGGCCATAAAAAAACGCCACAGGCCATAAGCCTGCAGCGTTCATTTATTGCAGCCACCGCTTACACGGTATGCAGGTACCAGTTGTATTCAAGGTCGGAGATGGAGTGTTCGAACTCCTCCAGCTCACTTTCCTTACAGGCGACGAAGATATCGATGTATTTCGGATCGATGTACTTGGCCATCACCTCGCTGTCGTCCAACTCGCGCAGGGCGTCGCGCAGGTTGTTCGGCAGGCTTTGCTCGTTCTGCTCGTAGCTGTTGCCTTCCACCGGTGCGCCAGGCTCGATCTTGTTGGTCAGGCCGTGGTGCACGCCTGCCAGGACCGAAGCCATCAGCAGGTAAGGGTTGGCATCGGCGCCGGCCACACGGTGTTCGATACGTACGGCATCGGACGAGCCGGTCGGTACGCGAATCGCCACGGTGCGGTTGTCCAGGCCCCAGCACGGCGAGTTCGGCACGTAGAACTGTGCGCCGAAACGACGGTAGGAGTTGACGTTGGGGCACAGGAAAGCCATTTGTGCAGGCAGGGTCTCCAGCACACCGCCGATCGCGTGACGCAATGCGGCGTTCTGCTCGGGATCCTCGCTGGCAAAGATGTTCTTGCCGTCTTTGTCCAGGATCGAAATATGCACGTGCAACCCATTGCCGGCCTGGCCTGGGTAAGGCTTGGCCATGAAGGTGGTATCCATCTCATGGTCGTAGGCAATGTTCTTGATCAAACGCTTGAGCAGTACCGCGTAGTCGCATGCCTTGATCGGATCGGCGACGTGGTGCAGGTTCACTTCGAACTGCGCCGGGGCACTTTCCTTGACGATGGCGTCAGCTGGGATGCCTTGCTCTTTGGCACCTTCCAGAATGTCCTGGAGGCAGTCGACGTATTCGTCGAGGTCGTCGATCAGGTAGACCTGTGTCGAGTGCGGGCGTTTGCCGGAAATCGGCGAGCGGGGAGGTTGTGGCCGGCCGTTCACGTTCTCCTGGTCGATCAGGTAGAACTCAAGCTCGAAGGCGGCGCAGATGGTCAGGCCCATATCGTCAAACTTGGTTACAACTTGGCGGAGCACTTCGCGCGGATCGGCGAAGAAAGGTTCACCTTCAAGTTCGTGCATGGTCATCAGCAGTTGCGCGGTAGGGCGCTTTTGCCAGGGTTCATTGCACAGGGTGTCGGGGATTGGATAACAGATTCGGTCAGCATCACCGATGTCCAGACCCAGGCCGGTGCTTTCCACCGTCGAGCCATTGATATCCAGGGCAAATAAAGAGGCCGGCAAGTTGATGCCTTTCTCGTAAACCTTGTGGAGGCTGGTGCGTTCGATGCGCTTACCGCGCACCACACCATTCATATCCGCAATTAGAAGGTCTACGTACAGAACCTCAGGATGATCCTTAAGGAACGCGTTCGCTTCGTTAAGCTGAACGGCACGCGGGGGTACCGACATGATGCAACACCTTTGTTGTTAAAAATATCAATCATTGATCTTTTCTGGTTTCAGTCAACCCGAACGGCTTGCCGAAGTCAAGCGAGGCCTTTTTTGCCCTAAAAAAGCGCCCGGGGGGCTTTTTTGCGGCTTTTTTGGGCAGTTTTGCCAGTTTGACCGGCTTGGGACTAGCAGGCTTGAGCGGGCCGTGTTGTATTTTTTACGGGGGTGTTGTGTAAAAAAATGAACAAGGCTAAGCTCGATTCAAACCCATAACAGCAATAATACCGGGGTGCTTCATGTCTGGCCTGCCGTTAATCGGCGTCACCGCCTGCTCCAAACAGGTTGGTCTGCATGCTTATCACATCAGTGGCGACAAATACGTCCGCGCCGTGGCAGTCGCTGCCAAGGGCCTGCCATTGATTATTCCGTCCTTGGCGGAGCTGTTCGAACCGGCCAATATTCTTGACGGTCTGGACGGCATTCTCTTTACCGGCTCACCTTCCAATATCGAACCCTTCCATTACGACGGTCCGGCCAGTGCGCCCGGGACTGCCCATGATCCTGCACGGGACCAGAGCACCCTGCCGCTGATTCGCGCCGCGATTGCCGCAGGCGTGCCGGTGCTGGGGATTTGCCGGGGCTTCCAGGAAATGAACGTGGCCCTGGGCGGCAGCCTGCACCAGAAGGTTCATGAGTTGCCGGGTATGCTCGATCACCGCGAAGACGATACCCAGCCGCTGGAAGTCCAGTACGGCCCGGCGCACGCCGTGGCGATTGCCCCGGGCGGGGTATTGGCGGGCCTGGGCTTGCCGGACACGATCCAGGTCAACTCGATCCACAGCCAGGGCGTCGACCGCCTGGCGCCGGGCCTGCAGGTCGAGGCGACCGCGCCGGACGGCCTGGTCGAGGCTTTTTCGCTCAAACAGGGCAAGGCTTTTGCAGACGCTTTTGCATTAGGAGTGCAATGGCACCCTGAATGGCAGGTAAGCTCCAACCCGTACTACCTCGCGATCTTCCAGGCATTTGGCGATGCCTGCCGAACGCGGGCGAAACAAAGAGACGCGCACGCGTCAAACAACGCCTGACCTTTAATGGATGTCAGGAAACCCAGCCCAGAGGCATTTATGAGTAACAACCTCGACCAGCTCACCGATTGGTTGAAAGACCACAAGATCACAGAAGTCGAATGCATGATTGGCGACCTCACGGGGATCACCCGGGGCAAGATCTCGCCGACCAACAAGTTCATTGCCGAAAAAGGCATGCGCCTGCCCGAGAGCGTTCTGTTGCAGACCGTGACCGGCGACTATGTCGAAGACGACATCTATTACGAATTGCTCGACCCGGCCGACATCGACATGATCTGCCGCCCGGACCAAAACGCTGTGTTCCTGGTGCCCTGGGCCATCGAGCCCACCGCCCAGGTGATCCACGACACCTACGACAAGCAAGGCAACCCCATCGAGCTGTCGCCGCGCAACGTGCTCAAGAAAGTCCTCAAGCTCTACGCCGACAAAGGCTGGCAGCCCATCGTGGCGCCGGAGATGGAGTTCTACCTGACCAAGCGCTGCGAAGACCCGGACTTCCCGCTGCAACCGCCGATTGGCCGCTCTGGCCGTCCGGAAACCGGTCGCCAGTCCTTCTCTATAGAAGCGGCCAACGAATTCGACCCACTGTTCGAAGATGTCTACGACTGGTGCGAGCTGCAGGAACTGGACCTCGACACCCTGATCCACGAGGACGGCACGGCGCAGATGGAAATCAATTTCCGTCACGGCGATGCCCTGTCCCTGGCCGACCAGATCCTGGTGTTCAAGCGCACCATGCGTGAAGCCGCGCTCAAGCACGACGTGGCCGCCACCTTCATGGCCAAGCCGATGACCGGCGAGCCCGGCAGCGCCATGCACCTGCACCAGAGCATCATTGATATCGCCACCGGCAAGAACGTGTTCTCCAATGAGGACGGCTCCAAGAGCGAGCTGTTCCTGCACCACATCGGTGGCCTGCAGAAGTTCATCCCCGAGCTGTTGCCGCTGTTTGCGCCTAACGTCAACTCGTTCCGCCGCTTCCTGCCCGACACCTCGGCGCCGGTGAACGTGGAGTGGGGCGAAGAGAACCGCACCGTGGGCCTGCGCGTGCCTGATGCCGGCCCGCAGAACCGCCGCGTGGAAAACCGCCTGCCGGGCGCCGATGCCAACCCGTACCTGGCCATCGCCGCCAGCCTGCTGTGCGGCTATATCGGCATGGTCGAAGGCATCAGCCCGAGCGCCCCGGTGGTCGGTCGTGGTTACGAGCGACGCAACCTGCGCCTGCCGTTGACTATCGAAGATGCGCTGGAGCGCATGGAAAACAGCAAGACCATCGAGAAATACCTGGGTCAAAAATTCATCACTGGCTACGTCGCGGTCAAGCGGGCCGAGCATGAAAACTTCAAGCGCGTGATCAGTTCGTGGGAGCGGGAATTCCTGCTCTTCGCCGTCTGATGCGCCGGGTGCGGCCAGGATGGGTCGCACCTTCACCTACTTTTTGGAGATTGGTATGTCCAGCAACAACCCGCAAACCCGTGAATGGCAAGCCCTGAGCAACGATCATCACCTGGCGCCGTTCAGCGACTTCAAGCAGTTGAAAGAGAAAGGCCCGCGCATTATCACCAACGCCAAGGGCGTTTATCTGTGGGACAGCGAAGGCAACAAGATCCTCGACGGCATGGCCGGCCTGTGGTGCGTGGCCATCGGTTATGGCCGCGATGAGCTGGCTGACGCCGCCGCCAAGCAGATGAAACAACTGCCTTACTACAACCTGTTCTTCCAGACCGCCCACCCGCCAGTGTTGGAACTGGCCAAGGCGATCGCCGATATCGCCCCGGCCGGCATGAACCACGTGTTCTTCACCGGCTCCGGCTCCGAAGGCAACGACACCATGTTGCGCATGGTCCGCCACTATTGGGCGATCAAGGGCCAGCCGAACAAGAAAACCATCATCAGCCGCAAGAATGGCTACCACGGTTCCACCGTGGCCGGCGCCAGCCTGGGCGGCATGACTTATATGCACGAGCAGGGCGACTTGCCGATCCCGGGCATCGTGCACATCGCCCAGCCGTACTGGTTTGGCGAAGGCGGCGACATGAGCCCTGAAGAGTTCGGGGTGTGGGCCGCCAATCAACTGGAAGAGAAGATTCTGGAAGTCGGCGTGGACAACGTCGGTGCCTTTATCGCCGAGCCGATCCAGGGCGCCGGCGGTGTGATCGTGCCGCCAGAGACCTACTGGCCGCGCATCAAGGAAATCCTCGCCAAGTACGACATCCTGTTTGTCGCCGACGAAGTGATCTGTGGCTTTGGCCGCACCGGTGAGTGGTTCGGTAGCGATTTCTACGGTCTCAAGCCGGACATGATGACCATCGCCAAGGGCCTGACCTCGGGCTACATCCCCATGGGCGGCCTGATCGTGCGCGACGAAGTGGTGGCAGTGCTCAACGAAGGCGGCGATTTCAACCACGGCTTCACCTATTCCGGGCACCCGGTGGCTGCTGCGGTGGCCCTGGAAAACATCCGCATCATGCGCGATGAAAAAATTGTCAGCCGCGTCCATGACGAAACGGCACCGTATTTGCAAAAGCGTCTACGCGAGCTCGCGGATCATCCGCTGGTGGGCGAAGTACGTGGTGTCGGCATGTTGGGTGCGATCGAGCTGGTACAGGACAAGGCCACGCGCAAGCGTTATGAAGGCAAGGGCGTGGGCATGATCTGCCGCACCTTCTGTTTCGAAAATGGCCTGATCATGCGCGCCGTGGGCGACACCATGATCATTTCGCCGCCGCTGGTGATCAGCAAGGCCGAGATTGACGAGCTGGTCACTAAGGCTCGCCAGTGCCTGGACCTGACTTTGGCGGCATTGCAGGGCTAAGTGCTAGGCTCAGAATGCAGCGGCTAGCGGCTGTTGCATTCGGGCAATGATAAATGCGGGGCTTTGGTTGAAAGCCGGCCCCTGAACTTGCCAGACTGTCGCCCTGTTTTGTTGCCCTTCGACGGGCCATGAAACGTAGAAAAATGTGGCCCAAAAAAGAAAAATTGGAGCATGACCGAATGAAGGCATTAGGTTTGAAGAACGCTGGCAAGACCCTCCTGGCCTTGTCCCTGATGGGCGTGATGGCGGGCGCGGCCCAGGCAGACAGTAAAGTACTGCATGTCTACAACTGGTCCGACTATATTGCACCGGACACCATCGCCAACTTCGAGAAAGAGTCTGGCATCAAAGTGGTGTACGACGTTTTCGACAGCAACGAAACCCTCGAGGCCAAGCTGCTGGCGGGCAAGTCCGGCTACGACGTGGTTGTGCCGTCGAACAACTTCCTGGCCAAGCAGATCAAGGCCGGTGTGTACCAGGAGCTGGACAAGTCCAAGCTGCCTAACTGGAAGAACCTCGATACCGACCTGCTCAAGGCCGTCGGTGACGCCAGCGACAAAGGCAACCTGCACGCATTCCCGTACATGTGGGGCACCATCGGCATCGGCTACAACCCCGACAAGGTCAAGGCTGCGCTGGGCGTGGACAAGATCGACTCGTGGGATGTGCTGTTCAAGCCCGAGAACATCGAAAAACTCAAAAGCTGTGGCGTGAGCTTCCTCGATTCGCCAACCGAAATGATCCCGGTGGCCCTGCACTACCTGGGCTACCCGACCGACAGCCAGGACAAGAAGCAACTGGCTGAAGCCGAGGCACTGTTCCTCAAGATCCGTCCTTCGATAGGCTACTTCCATTCCTCCAAGTACATCTCGGACCTGGCCAACGGCAACATCTGCGTGGCCGTGGGTTACTCGGGCGACCTGGAACAATCCAAGTCCCGCGCGGCTGAAGCCGGTGGCAAGGTCAAGGTTTCCTACGCCATTCCCAAGGAAGGCGCAGGCAGCTTCTACGACATGGTCGCCATCCCTAAAGATGCCGAGAACCTGGACGCCGCCTACCAGTTCATGAACTACCTGCTCAAGCCTGAAGTCATGGCTGCCATCACCAACAGCGTACGTTTCCCGAACGGTAACAAGGCCGCTACGCCGCTGGTGAACAAGGATATTTCGGGTGACCCGAGCATCTATCCCTCGGATGCAGTGAAAGCCAAGCTGTATGCAATCAGCGACCTGCCGGCCGCTACCCAGCGCCTGCTGACACGCAGCTGGACCAAGATCAAGTCGGGTAAATAAGCCTTGATAAGTGTGGGAGAGGGTTTGGTTGGGAGCGGGCTTGCTCGCGAAAGCGGCGTGTCAGTAGAGACATATGCAGGCTGACACGCCGCCTTCGCGAGCAAGCCCGCTCCCACACAAGCCCGCTCTCACAAATTAAATGACAGAAAGTTTTGCCGGATCGGTTTATCGAGGGTAAGTTGCGCGCCGGTTTTGTTGTCGGGCAACAACTTTGGGCCCAACTATTTAAGAGGACCTCCACTTGCCAATTTCTTTATTTCGCAAAGCCTTGCTGGTAGGGGCGGGTCTCACGTTGGCAGTCAGCGTGCAGGCGGCTTCGACTGTGCATATTTATAACTGGTCGGACTACATCGGCCCCGACACCCTGGCCAACTTTGAAAAGGCCACCGGCATCAAGCCGGTCTATGACGTGTTCGATTCCAACGAAACCCTGGAAGGCAAGTTGCTGGCCGGGCGCACCGGGTATGACGTGGTGGTGCCGTCCAACCACTTTTTGGGCAAGCAGATCAAGGCGGGCGCGTTCCAGAAGATCGACAAGTCGTTGCTAAGCAACTATGCCAATCTCGACCCGGCGCTGCTCAAGCGCCTGGAAAAGAACGACCCGGGTAACCAATACGCGGTGCCTTACCTGTGGGGCACCAACGGCATTGGCTACAACGTCGACAAAGTCAAAGAAGTGCTGGGTGTCGACAAGATCGACTCCTGGGCCGTGCTGTTCGAGCCGGAAAACATGAAGAAGCTGGCCAGTTGCGGCGTGTCCTTCATGGACTCGGCCGATGAAATGCTACCGGCGGTGCTCAACTACATGGGCCTGGACCCTAATAGCACCAACCCGGCCGACTATAAAAAGGCCGAGGAAAAACTCCTGAAAGTACGTCCCTACGTGACCTACTTCCACTCATCCAAATACATCTCGGACCTGGCCAACGGCAATATCTGCGTGGCTGCCGGCTTCTCCGGCGATGTGTTCCAGGCCAAGGCCCGGGCGGCCGAGGCAGGCAAGGGCGTGAACATCGCCTACGCGATTCCGAAAGAAGGCGGCAACCTGTGGTTTGACGTGCTGGCGATCCCCAAGGACGCGACCAACGTCAAGGAAGCCCACGCCTTCATCAACTATTTACTGCAACCTGAAGTGATCGCTCAGGTCAGTGATTACGTCGGCTACGCCAACCCTAACCCAGGGGCGGACACGCTGATGGAGCAATCGATACGCACCGACGAAGCGGTTTATCCACCGCAGGCGGTTCTCGACCGGACGTTTGTCAACTTCGAGCTACCCCCGAAAGTGCAACGCTTGATGACCCGTAGCTGGACCAAGGTCAAGACGGGCAAGTAAGGCTCACACTATCTAAGGTTCGTCCGTATTGGACGTTCTGCACTCTTTTTTTCTGGGAGTTTCGTAAATGGCAGTTGCCTCCGGCGCCTATAAGAAAGCCCTCGAGGGCGACCAGACACCGAAAAAGGTGTTGGTCAAAATCGACCGGGTCACGAAGAAGTTCGACGAGACGATTGCCGTGGACGATGTGTCCCTGGAAATCAAGAAAGGCGAGATCTTCGCCTTGCTCGGCGGTTCTGGTTCGGGCAAGTCCACCTTGCTGCGCATGCTCGCAGGTTTCGAGCGACCGACCGAAGGGCGGATTTTCCTCGACGGTGTGGATATCACCGACATGCCGCCCTACGAGCGGCCGATCAACATGATGTTCCAGTCCTACGCCTTGTTCCCACACATGACCGTGGCGCAGAACATCGCCTTCGGCCTGCAACAGGACAAGATCCCCAAGGCCGAAGTCGAGGCCCGCGTGGCCGAGATGCTCAAGCTGGTACAGATGAGCCAGTACGCCAAGCGCAAGCCGCACCAGTTGTCTGGCGGCCAGCGTCAGCGGGTGGCCCTGGCCCGGTCCCTGGCCAAGCGCCCGAAACTGCTGCTGCTCGATGAGCCAATGGGCGCGCTGGACAAGAAGCTGCGCTCGCAGATGCAGCTTGAACTCGTCGAAATCATCGAGCGCGTCGGCGTGACCTGCGTGATGGTGACCCACGACCAGGAAGAGGCCATGACCATGGCCGAGCGCATCGCGATCATGCACCTGGGCTGGATCGCGCAGATCGGCAGCCCGATCGATATCTACGAAACCCCCACCAGCCGCCTGGTGTGCGAGTTCATCGGCAACGTCAACATCTTCGACACCGTGGTGGTGGATGACGCCGAAGGCCACGCGGTGCTCAAGTGCGCCGACCTGGACCGCGATATCTACGTGGGTTATGGCATCGCCACGTCGGTGGAAGACAAGTCGGTGACCTACGCCATCCGCCCGGAAAAGCTGCTGGTCACCACCGAAATGCCGACCTGCGAGCACAACTGGTCCAGCGGCAAGGTGCATGACATTGCCTACCTGGGCGGCCACTCGGTGTTCTACGTCGAGCTGCCGAGCGGCAAGCTGGTGCAGTCCTTCGTCGCCAACGCCGAACGCCGTGGCGCGCGGCCGACCTGGGGTGACCAGGTCTACGTATGGTGGGAAGACGACAGCGGCGTGGTACTTCGCTCATGAACATGAAGAAATTCAAACGGCGATTACACCGAATAATTCCCAGCGGCAAGCAGGTGGTCATCGGGATTCCATTCCTGTGGCTGTTCCTGTTCTTCATGCTGCCGTTCTTCATCGTCCTGAAGATCAGCTTTGCCGAAGCCGACGTGGCGATCCCGCCCTACACCGAGATCTACACCTACATCGAGCAGAAGCTGGAGGTGGTGCTCAACCTGGCCAACTACAGCCTGCTGGCCGGCGACGAACTGTACATTGCCGCCTACCTCGGCTCGCTGAAGATGGCGTTTTTCAGCACGGCCTTGTGCCTGCTGATCGGCTACCCGATGGCCTACGCCATCGCCAGTGCGCGCAAAGAGATGCAGACCGTGCTGGTGCTGCTGATCATGATGCCGACCTGGACCGCGATCCTGATCCGCGTGTATGCGTGGATGGGCATCCTTAGCAACAACGGCTTGCTCAATGGCTTCCTGATGTCCATGGGCCTGATCAACGAACCGTTGCAGATCCTCAACACCAATATCGCGGTGTATATCGGCGTGGTCTATTCGTACCTGCCGTTCATGATCCTGCCGCTGTATGCCAACCTGGTCAAACATGACCAGAGCCTGCTGGAAGCCGCGTCGGACCTGGGTTCGAGCACCTTCAACAGCTTCTGGAAAATCACCGTGCCGCTGTCCAAGAACGGCATCATTGCCGGCTGCATGCTGGTATTTATCCCGGTGGTGGGCGAGTTCGTGATCCCGGAACTGCTGGGCGGCCCGGAAACCCTGATGATCGGTAAAGTGTTGTGGCAAGAATTCTTCAACAACCGCGACTGGCCGGTGGCCTCTGCGCTGGCGGTGGTGATGCTGGCGATCCTGATCGTGCCGATCATTCTGTTTAACCGCAGCCAAGCCAAAGAGATGGAGGGCAAGGTATGAAGCGCTTCAGTTTCTCCAGCTTCATGCTGGTCGTAGGGCTGCTGTTCATCTACCTGCCGATGCTGATCCTGGTGATCTATTCGTTCAACGAATCGAAACTGGTGACGGTGTGGGGCGGCTGGTCGATCAAGTGGTACGTGGGCCTGTTGGATAACACCCAGTTGATGGGCTCGGTGGCGCGCTCCCTGGAAATCGCCTGCTACACGGCGGTGGCCGCGGTGGCGCTGGGTACGTTGGCAGCGTTCGTGCTGACCCGTATCAGCCAGTTCAAGGGCCGCACGCTGTTTGGCGGCCTGGTGACCGCGCCGCTGGTGATGCCGGAAGTGATCACCGGTCTGTCGCTGTTGCTGCTGTTCGTGGCCATGGCGCAGATGATCGGCTGGCCCCAGGAGCGTGGCATCGTCACCATCTGGATCGCCCACACCACGTTCTGTGCGGCGTATGTGGCGGTGGTGGTGTCGGCACGCTTGCGTGAGCTGGACCTGTCGATCGAAGAGGCGGCCATGGACCTGGGTGCGCGGCCGTGGAAGGTGTTCTTCCTGATCACTATCCCGATGATCGCACCCTCGCTGGCGGCGGGCGGCATGATGTCGTTCGCGTTGTCCCTGGATGACCTGGTACTGGCCAGCTTCGTGTCGGGCCCGGGTTCGACCACCTTGCCGATGGAAGTGTTCTCGGCGGTGCGCCTTGGGGTCAAGCCCGAGATCAACGCCGTGGCCAGCCTGATTCTGTTGGCGGTGTCGCTGGTGACCTTTTTGGTGTGGTTCTTCAGCCGCCGTGCCGAAGAGCGGCGCAAGAAGGCGATCCAGCAAGCGATCGAAGAAGCTGCGGCGGATGGCTGGAAACAGCCGGATGTACGGCGCGCGCCCGCACCGGTCTAACGGCCGGAACAGGCTCAAAATGTGGGAGCTGGCTTGCCTGCGATAGCAGAGTGTCAGTCACAGAAGATGTGACTGAACCACCGCTATCGCAGGCAAGCCAGCTCCCACATTTGATTGCATTTCAAGTTGATTAAGCCGTCCACGGCGACTGGCGAATCACCTCGACAAAGTTCATCGGCTTGAACCCTGGCTCCTGATCCACCAGCACATCGGTCTTCACGTTGCCAAACGTGGTCTGCGGGCGATGGCGCAACCCGTCGGCAAACGCGCAGATGATGCACTCCTTGAACCCTTCACCCCGTGGATGCGCATGCACCACCGCCTCGCGCTGCACGTGGGTAAACGCGGCGTAGTCCATGCCCAGCACATCCATCTCCACGCCAGCGGTCACCAGGGCGACGGTAGGGCGCAGGTGCTTGGGCACGCCCGGCGTGGTGTGCAGGGCGATGGACAGCCACACCTGCTCGATATCGTCGTCGCTCAAGCCATAAGGCTTCAGGAAGGCGGCAGCAGCGTTGGCGCCGTCCACTTCAAAACGCTCATCATCGCTGCGGTGGCCGGCCACCAGGCCCAAGTCATGGAACATTGCGCCGACGTACAGCAGCTCCGGGTTGTAGGCCAATTGCTGGCGCTCGCCGCTCAAGGCGCCAAACAGGAACACCCGGCGGGAGTGGTGGTAGAGCAGGTCGGATTCAATGTCGCGGATGTACTCGGTGGTAGCCTTGGCCAGGGCACTGTCGGGGATTTTGATGCCGGCGATGGTGGTGCTCATGGTCATGATCCTCAAGAAAGCGCCGGTTGGCGCTGATCAGTCCAGTCTGGTCGCCCAGCTGCCAGGCAACCACCGCCGCAGGGGCGCGATCCCGGCCAATGTGCCTTCATATCGCGCCATGGTTGTACACGATGCAATGTGGGAGCTGGCTTGCCTGCGATAGCATCGCCTCGGTACATCAGGTATACCCAGGTGATGCCATCGCAGCGATGCGGCGATCCGACAAGCCAGCTCCCACAGGGTTTTGCGACAGTCCAGAGGAAGGTTTACCCATGCACAAGACCGTCGCGATCCTGATCTTCCCCGGCGTCCAGTCACTGGACGTGACCGGCCCCATGGATGTGTTCTGCGAGGCCAATCGCTTCCTGGCGCCTGCGGATCATTACCAGCTCGAAGTCATCGGCCAGGTCCAGGGCCAGATCGCCTGTTCCAACGGTCTGTCCTTGCAGGCTCATATCCATTACAGCAATGCGCTACAAGCCTATGACCTGTTGTTGGTCGCCGGCGGCCCGCAGTTGCCCTTCGAAGATTTCGGCGCGCCGTTCCATCAATGGCTGCGTGACGCCAGCGCCAGGGCCCGGCGCTTCGGTTCGATCTGTAATGGCGCCTTCATGCTGGCCCGGGCCGGATTGCTGGATGGCAAAACCGTCACCACCCACTGGAGCGACGCGGCTGATCTGGCGCGCCTGTGCCCCTCGACCCAGGTCGACGCCGACCGCCTCTACGTGCAGGACGCCAACCTCTACACCTCGGCCGGGGTCACGGCGGGCATCGACCTGTCGCTGTACCTGTTGGCCCAGGACCACGGCCCGGAAGTGGCCTTGAGCGTGGCCAAGCGCCTGGTGGTGTTTACCCAGCGCAGCGGCGGGCAATCGCAGTTCAGCCCGTTTCTCACGCCCCACGCCGAAGCCACCTCGGCGGTGGCGCAAGTGCAGTTGTACGTGCTGGCGAACCTGACGGGTGACCTGGGCATCGCCGACCTGGCCCGCGCGGCCAATATGAGTGCGCGCAACTTTTCGCGGGTGTTTGCCCGCGAAGCGCGGATCACCCCGGCAGAGTTTGTCGAGCGCGCGCGGGTGGATGCGGCGCGGGTGATGCTCGAAAGCAGCACCGCACCGCTGAAGACCGTGGCCTACCAATGCGGGTTTCGCGACGCCCAGCACCTGCGCAGCGTGTTCAATCGCCGGCTGGGGGTGACGCCGCAGCAGTTCCGGCTGAACTTTGCGGCGCTGGTTTGAGTGTGTCGTAGGCTTCCAGTGCGCGCAGCGAGTAGATGTAGGCGGCGCCGGCATTCAGCGAGATCGCGGTGGCAAGCGTCGCGGCGATTTCTTCGCGGGTGGCGCCGGCCTTGATCGCGGCGTCGGCATGTACGCCGATGCAGCCGTCGCAGCGGGTGGTGATGGCCACGGCAATCGCGATCAGTTCGCGGGTCTTGGCATCCAGGACGTTGTTTTCCTCGGCAGCCTCGCCCAGCGCCATGTAGGCTTTGACCATCTTCGGGTTGCTCTTGCCCAGTGCGCCAAAGGCGTTCTTCACGGTGGGCAGCAAGTCGGGCCAGTTATTGAACATTGCGTTGACTCCTGAACGGGTTGGGTGTGAAGCCAGTGTGTGCCGTTCGGATTTGGCGGTATTGTTCGATCCGCTCATCTTTTTGACCGATATTCGCAAATGAACGCTATCGACACGCTGATCACATTGGCCAACCTGCGCGGCCGCCTTGACGTGCGCTGCCAGTTCCAGGGCGACTGGGCCCTGGACCATGCGCCCGAATCGCTGGGGGTGGCGCCGTATCATATTGTCGTGCGGGGGACCTGCCACGCCGAGCTTTCGGGTGGGCAGCAGGTGACGCTGGCAGAAGGCGATATCCTGTTGATGCCCGGTGGTGCGACCCATCTACTGCGCAGCCAGGGCGCGCAGACCCCGCCGAGGCTGCCCACGGTGATCGACAGCGGGGTACTGAAGGTGCATCGCTTGGGCGGTGATCAGCCGGAGGTGGAGATGCTCTGTGGCGCCTTTCACTACAACCGCCAGTCGTTGCTGTTTGCGGCCTTGCCCGAGTACCTGGTGGTGTCCAGCCGACAATGGCCGGCCGATGGGCAACTGGCGGCACTGATTGCGCTGATGCGCAGTGAGGCTGACGGTGAGCGGCTGGGCGCGCGGTCGTTTATTGATGCCCTGTCGGTGGCGCTGTTCACCTTGCTGGTGCGCACCTGGTTGGCGCAACAGGCGCCGCTGGCCGGCACCTTTGCCTTGCTCACCGACAAACGCCTGGGCCGCGCCTGGCAGGCGATGCTGGCCGAGCCCGGGCATGACTGGACCATCGACAGCCTGGCGGGGGCTGCATCGATGTCCCGGGCCACGTTCATGCGCGCATTTGTCAAAGTGGCCGGCGTGTCGCCGTGGGTGCTGCTGACCCAGTTGCGCATGGAGCTGGCGTTCAATCTGCTGCAGCAGTCACGGCTGAGCCTGACGGATATTGCGGCCCGGGTGGGTTACCAGTCCCAGGCGGCGTTCAGCAAGAAATTCAAGGAGGCATATGGCCAAGCGCCCGGTCGAATGCGCAACGCAGATTAAAACTGTGGGAGCGGGCTTGCCCGCGATGGCGGTGTATCAGTCAACTAATGTATCGACTGACACTCAGCCATCGCGAGCAAGCCCGCTCCCACCGTTTTGAGGGTGTTTCTTCAGGGCTGTTGTGGGCGGGCCGGCAACAACTTGAGGGTGCCGCGAGTATTGGCCTGGACCTCTTCTTCATCAAAATGCGCCTGCTCGTACCCGCCCTCGATATAGGTCTCGGCCTGGTCGGCGTAGTGCTTGTCGAACGGCACGCCGCTTTGGCCCACCGGGTTGATGGTCAGCGCGTGAGCGGCGTCGGCAAAGTCCACCAGGCGTCGGGTGGACGGGCCGTACGTCACCGGCCATGGCGCAGGGCCGATGATTGCCGACAGGTTGTTCGGCACTTCGTGGCTGCCCGGTGAGGCGAACGGCCCGACATTGACGATCTGGTCCAGTGGCTTCTTGATGCCCAGCGGATGGCCGTGGGTCAGGGTATGGGCCTTGCCCCACTGCCATTGTGCCGGGTCGTCACCGAAGGTGGTTCTCAGGTGCGCCAGGCTGTTGTCCCAGGCGTGCTTGACGGTCGCGGCACGTTGGCCGTTCCACCACGGCGAATCGGCAGCAGCGGCCAGGCGTGGCAAGGCGGCGTCGATCACACGAGTGGTGATCAGGGTCTTGAACATCTCGTCTCCCAGTTTGGGGCGAAAGGCCGCGTCGGTCAGGTCGTACAGCAGTTGGTTGAACAGCGTGGCCGGGATCGACTGCACCGGGTAGTCACCTTTCCACGCGGCCAGTTGCTCCAGCAGCTTGAGTTCGGCCGGGTCCTTGACCACCTCGCGCAGCACCGGCAACAGCGGCGCCAGCAGGCGCGGCCCGTAGGCGGTGGTGGTGCCCAGTTGCAGGGCCTGGCTGTTGTCCAGGTCCCATTTGATCTGGTTGTCGCTCAATTGCGCGTTCAACTGCTGGCCACGGTCCGCCAGGTTGTAATAGCCGGGGATCTGCATGCCAGTAGGTGACACCGGCTGAGCATTGGCCGAGACCACGTAGCCACGGGCCGGGTTTTCTTCCTGGGGGTTGGCGCTGAACGGGTAGAAGCCCAGCTTGTCGGCCTGGGCTGTGCTGCCATCGAGGATAAACCCGGCGTTGACCCCGGCCGGGCGGATCGGCAACTGCGCTGCGGCCCACCAGCCAATATCGCCCTTGGCATTGGCCCACACGATATTCAGCCCCGGTGCATGCACCTTGGCCACCGCCTGGCGGGCCTTGGCCAGGGTGTCGGCGCGGTTGAGTTGGTAGAAGCCATCGAGGATCGGGTTTTCGGTATCGAGGAAGGCCCACCACATGGCAATCGGCGTAGTGCCGGCATTGGCGCCGAGCACGTCGTTGATGATCGGGCCGTGGGGCGACTGGCGCAGGGTCAGCGTCACCGGGGCCTGGCCCTTGACCGCGATCTGTTGCTCGCTGCTGGTCATGTCGACCCACTGGTCGTGGTAGCGCACCTGGTTGGGGTTGTCCGGGTTGACCTGCTCGGCGATCAGGTCGAGGTCGTCGTTCTGGAACATCGTCAGGCTCCAGCCAAACGCTTTGTTATGGCCCAGGAACGCCACCGGCACCAGGGCGTTGTGATAACCGTAGAGTTCAAAGCCGGGCGCCGACAGGTGCGCCTCGTACCATACCGACGGCACCGAAAAGCGGATATGCGGGTCGCCCGCCAGCAACGGCTTGCCGCTCTTGGTGCGGTTGCCGCTGATGGCCCAGGCGTTGCTGCCTTCGAACTGCGGCAGGCCATTGTCGGCCAGGGCCTGCTCGCTGAGGCGGGCGATGGCGCTCAGGCCTTGCCAATCGGCGGCGGCCAGGCCGAGGTCGCCCTTGGGTTTCCAGTCGAGGTCGAACACCTTCAGGTAATCGCTGCCCAGTTGGTCGCGCACGTAAGTCAGCAAGGGCTCTGTACGAAAGGCTGCGGCAAAGCTGTAGGCCAGGTAGCCGGCGATGCTGATGGTGTCCTCGGCGGTGAACGGCCGCTTGGGGATGCCCAGCACGTCAAACTCCATGGGGCTGGCGTGGCTGTCCTGATATTGGTTGATCCCGTCCAGATAGGCTTGCAGGGCCTTCCAGTGCGGGGACTGGCGGTCCATCTGGGCCGCGTAGGTGGTGGCGCGCTCGCGGATACGCAGGCTGCGGAACAGTTTATCGGTGTCCAGCAACTTGACGCCGAGCACCTCGGCCAGCTCACCGCGCGCCAGGCGGCGCATGATTTCCATCTGGAACAGGCGGTCCTGGGCGTGCACGTAACCCAGGGCGCGATACAGGTCGGCCTCGTTTTCCGCGCGGATATGCGGCACGCCCCGGTCGTCATAGCGCACCGTGACCGAGCCTTGCAGGTTGGCCAGCTCCACCGTGCCCTGGCGGGTGGGTTGCTTGCTGTAGACGTACCAGCCAGCCCCGAGGGCGATCAACACCAGCAGGGCTACAAGACCCGACAAAACGCGCTTCATAAACAATCCTTATTATTAGAAGTGGGGCTACCTTGAAAATCTACGAACCTTGCGGCCAGGAACAATAGCAGCCCACTGCCAGGGTGTGGGTTGCGTTCACCGCCCGCCCGCCGTTGAGCGCATGCAGGATCGGTTCGATAAAGCTGTTGCTCGAATTACAGGTCAGGCCCTCACTGTACGGGCCGAAATACGCCAGCTTGCCGCTGCGATCCCAGATACCCACCGCCGGGCTGGCGGGCACCTGGTCGGCGCCGGGCAGGGCGGTGATGATTTTCATCGCGCCAAGGGTCGCGGGCAATTGGCCGTGGCTGCCGGCTTTTTGCAGGGCATAGAACTCCACGCCCTGGGGCGCGTATTGCTCGATCAGTTCGCTCAGGTGCTGCTGGTTGCCGACATTGCACGGGCAAGCCGGGTCCCAGAAGTGCACCAGGCGGATCGGGCCGGGGCCTGCGAGGTCGTCGGGCAGGCGCAGCAGGTCGCCGGAAAACACCGCCGTATGTTCGCTGAATGCCCGCAGGTAGCGGCCCTGGAACCAGTCATACGCGACCCACAGCACCACGGCGCAGATCAGCAGGATCAGGCTGGCGAGCAGGGCGTTGCGGTAGGGCTTTGGCATTCAGAACAATCCTCGACGGTGGCGTAGCTTGCCATGCTTGCCCTGACAGATGAATATCGCGACTCAATATTCATCTGTTCACTGCTGTGAAGCCCTAGTCTGGAAGTTCTTATGCCCGTTACCTTTGACCCCGATCATCTGCGCGAAAGCCTGCGGCCCCTGGTGGACGCGCAGCCGCTTTCGGCCGAGGCCAGGGTCTACCAGCGCTTCTACGGGCTAGATCTGGCCGCGCGCAAAACCCCGGTGGCCAGCCGCCTGGGGCGCATGGAGGTGGATGGGTTCGAGGTGGTCAGCCAGGTCTGGTGGCCGGCGCAACCTGTGGCCACACTGTTTATGTTCCACGGTTTCTACGATCACATGGGGCTGTATCGCAGCGTGGTGGAGTGGGGGCTGGACCAGGGTTTTGTGGTGATTGCCTGCGATTTGCCGGGCCATGGCCTGTCCAGTGGCGAACGTGCCAGCATCGATGATTTTGCGGTGTACCAGCACGTGGTGAACGGCTTGTTCGACCAGGCCGACGCGCTGCAACTGCCCAAGCCCTGGCACCTGTTCGGGCAAAGCACCGGCGGGGCGATTGTGGTGGACCATCTGCTCAACCATGGCTCCAGCAGCCCGGCGCAAGGCCAGGCCTTCCTGTTGTCGCCGCTGGTGCGGCCGCGTGCCTGGGGTTGGTCGCAGCTCAGCTATTACCTGCTCAAGCCGTTCGTCAAAGGCATCGCCCGGCGCTTCAGCGATAACAGCAACGACCCGGCGTTCCGTCCGTTCCTCGAGGCCGATCCGTTGCAGCCCCGGCAACTGCCGACCGCCTGGGTGGGCGCGCTGGCGCGCTGGATCAAGCGCATCGAGGCCGCGCCGCGCAGTACGCGGCGACCACTGATCGTGCAGGGCGAGGAAGATATGACGGTGGATTGGCAGTACAACTTGCAGGTGCTGCGTGGCAAGTTTGATCAGCCGCAGATCCTGATGGTGCCCAAGGGCCGGCATCATCTGGCCAATGAACTGCCGCAAATCCGCGAGGAATACTTCAAGTTCCTCACCGACCACCTGAAATAACCCTCCCCCCTGTAGGAGCGAGCTTGCTCGCGAAGAACGTCAACGATAACGCGTGCTGCCTGGTTAGACGCGGCGTCCTTGAGTTCTTCGCGAGCAAGCTCGCTCATACAGGGGGAGGAGCGTCAGGGGGCCAGGCTTGAGGTGCTTTGCCCAACCGCCAAGCCGGCGCGGATCGCCGCCAGCGCTGCCTGGTAGTAAGCCTTGCCTTGCGGCGACTCGGCAAAGGTGGCGAATTCTTCCAGCTCCGGGTCCGACAAATCCCGATAGACGTACAACAAGGTGTTGTTCAGGTCATTGCCGATCTGCTGCATCAACCGCTCGCGCTGGCCATTGAGCATGCTCTGCGCCTGACCGCCGCCCAACAGGCCGGGGATCATCTGGCTCAGGCTGTCTGCGGCCACGCCGGCAATCGCCAGGCTGACTTCGGCCCCGGCTTCGCGGGCAGGCAGGGCCTGGGCCAGATGGCCGATGATCAGGCTGCGGGTGGCGTCGGCCTGGATCTGCGGCAAGCCCTGGGCGTTCTTGGCCAACTGGTCGCGACGGGTCGCCAGCAACTCGGCGGCGACAATCTTGCGCCCCAGCGGCGACTGGAAAAACGCCAGCGCCGGTTTTGGGTCCGCCAGGTTCTGGCGCAACTGGGCTTCGGCGCGCTGATCCATGGCCTTGGGGGCGAAGCGTTTATTGCTGTTGTCCACCAGCGCCTGGTACACCGCCGGCGGCAAGCTGTTGCGGTAGCGCTGCTGGGCGGCACTCAAGGCGTCATTAAAATGCGCGCGTTGTTCCGGCCAGCCGGCGACCGCGTACAACTGGTCATGGCTGTCTGCCCAGGCGGGCAACACGCAGAACATCAGCAAGGATAAAAACAAACGACGCATAGGGACTCCTGTCAGTCGGCCACTATTGTCCGTGTCGGGCGTAGGATTTGTCGAGAAGTCCTATCAATCGCCTGACTAAAGTGTATTTAGGCGCTCGGCGGCGCTGTCGGTTTGCCAGGCGTATGGATACTATGCGCGCCATGCAAATATCCCCTGATGACCCGCTGCTGCTAAGCATCGTCGACGACCTGGCCGTGAAGGGCTGGTCGCAGCAGAACATCTTCCTGCCAGAGGCTCTGACCCTGGAACTGGCGGCTGAGTGCCATAAACGCGCAATTGAAGGCGAATTGGCCCCGGCCGCTGTCGGACGCGGCCCGGCCCAGGAGATTCGCGAGGGGATCCGTGGCGACCATATCCAATGGCTGGAGCCCGGCCAGGCGGCGATCTGCGACCGCTATCTGGCGTTGATGGACAACCTGCGGCTGGCGATGAACCGCGGGCTGTTCCTCGGCCTGGAAGAGTTCGAATGCCACTTCGCCATGTACCCGCCGGGGGCGTTCTACCTCAAGCACCTCGACCGTTTTCGCGACGATGACCGGCGCATGGTCTCGGCGGTGGTCTACCTGAACCAGGACTGGCTGCCCGAGCACGGCGGCCAGTTGCGCATGTACCTCAAGGACGGCGTTGAATATGACGTGGACCCCACCGGCGGTTGCCTGGTGGTGTTCCTGTCGGGGGAAGTGCCCCACGAAGTCCTGCCCGCCCACCGCGAACGCCTGTCCCTGACAGGCTGGTTTCGCCGGCGGGGCAACGAGCCGTTTTGAGCATGCAAAAGATTCTGGTCAGCCGCTGCCTGCTGGGGCATCGCGTACGTTACGACGGTGGGGCCAGCGGGCCGTTTGACCAACTGGCCGCCTGGCAGGCCGAAGGCCGGGTGGTTGCGGTATGCCCGGAGGTAGCCGGTGGCCTGCCTACCCCACGGCCATCTGCCGAGATTCCGGGCGGGCAGGGGATGGCGGTGTGGGAAGGCCGCGCCCAAGTGCTGACCGCCGATGGCGAGGACTTCAGCGACGCCTTTGTCGAGGGTGCGCGCCAGGCTCTGGCCCTGGTGCAGCGCCATGGCATCCGCATCGCCGTGCTCAAGGCCAACAGCCCGTCTTGCGGCAACCTGCTGACGTATGACGGCACCTTCAGTGGGGTCAAAGTCACGGGCGAAGGCGTGACGGCGGCGTTGCTCAAGCGCCATGGGGTGCAGGTGTTCAGCGAGCTGGAGCTGGCCGAGGCGGCGGTAGCCCTGGACCAGCTCTCAAACCCCGCTTAAATCCCATGTAGGACCAGCCTTTTGTGGGAGCGGGCTTGCTCGCGAATGCGGTTTATCAGTGCCAGATTTGTTGACTGACACACCGCTTTCGCGAGCAAGCCCGCTCCCACACAAGCCTGGCCCCACATTGGTTATTTGGCAGGTTTGCTGGTGTCAGCCTCAAACCACTTTTCCGACAGCGCCGTCAGCCGTCCATCGGCCTTGATCCGCTCCAGTGCCTTGTCCAGGCTCGATTTGAACGCCGGGTTGCCCTTCTGGAAGGGGATGGCCAGGGTCAACGTGGCCTTGGCATCGACCCGGCTGCGCAAATCCACGCCTGCGGTGGGCTTGGCGGCAAATTGACTGCTGGTGAGTGTATTCAGGCCGCTCAACAGGGGTTTTTGCTGCTTGTTGGCAAGCATCTGGGCATTGGCATAGCTATAAGGCGCGCTGAAATCGAAACGATCCCGCAGTTCAGGAGTCACAGCGATGTGGTTGATCGCCACGTCGTACTTGCCGCTTTCCACACCGGGCAGCAAGTCGCTGTCGTCGGTGGTGATAAAGGAGGCGCGTACGTCCATTTCCCGAGCCAGCAACTCACCCAGGTCCACTTCAAAGCCGGTGAGTTTGTCGCCTTCCTTGAAGTTGAAGGGCGGCGTGTCCGCTTCCAGGGCAATGCGCAGTTCGCCACGGTCAAACACCTCGTCGAACAGTTCGGCGTGAGCCAAGGGGCTCAGCAAAGGCAGCACAAGTAACAGGCCAGGCAAAAAACGCATGGTCACTCCTAAAGAATTCGAAGGTGCGAGACGCGGTTAAGGCTCGCTTTGCTATGGTGTTGAGTGCCTTGGACAACGTTTCGTCACTAAGTTGTCTTAACCCTACAGATTTCATAGAAAAACTGGAGAAGTTAATGAAAGCCATTTTGTCTCGTGCAACCCTGGCCAGCCTGCTGCTGGGGGCTTCAATGCTGGCGTCTGCGGCGGATATCCCGCGCACACCGGCACCCAAAGGGGCTGAAGTGTTCATTGTTTCGCCCAAGGATGGCGCCACCGTCGACAAGACCTTCACCGTCGAGTTTGGCATCAAGGGCATGGACCTGGAGCCCATCGACAAACAAGTCCCGGGTGCAGGCCATCACCACCTGCTGGTCGACCAGGCGCAACTGCCTGATCCAAGCCAGCCGATTCCGGCCACCGACACTGTGATCCACTTCGGCAAGGCGCAAACCAAGACCGAACTGACCCTGGCCCCAGGCAAGCACACGCTGCAACTGGTGGCGGGCGATAACCTGCATCGTCAGTTCGAACCTACTGTAGCCTCAAAAGTGATCACTGTTACCGTGAAGTAAGATTTGTTCAGACGAAAAAAGGGAGCCCCGCGGGGCTCCCTTTTTCGTGGTGCGCTTGAAACCTTAGAACAACACGCGGCTACGAATAGTACCGCTGATGTGCTGCAGCTTCTCTTGCGCCAGGTCCGAGTACTCGGCGTCTACGTCGATCACCACGTAGCCGACCTTCTCGTTGGTCTGTAGGAACTGACCGGAGATGTTGATGCCGTTTTCCGCGAAGACCTTGTTGATCTCCATCATCACGCCAGGAATGTTCTGGTGGATGTGCAGCAGGCGGTGCTTGCCAGGGTGAGCCGGCAGGGCCACTTCCGGGAAGTTGACCGAGGACACCGACGTACCGTTGTCGCTGTACTTGACCAGCTTCTCTGCCACTTCCAGGCCGATGTTGGCCTGGGCTTCAGCGGTGGAGCCGCCGATGTGCGGGGTCAGGATCACGTTGTCCAGGCCACGCAGCGGGCTTTCGAAGATGTCGTCGTTGGAGCGTGGCTCCACCGGGAACACGTCGATGGCGGCGCCGATCAGGTGCTTGTCCTTGATCGCGTCGGCCAGGGCATCCAGCTCGACCACGGTGCCGCGTGCGGCGTTGATCAGGATCCCGCCCTTCTTGATGGCGCGGATTTCCTTCTCGCCGATCATCCACTGGGTCTCAGCGGTTTCCGGCACGTGCAGGGTGACGATGTCGGACATGCCCAGCAGTTCGGTCAGGCTCGACACCTGGGTGGCGTTGCCCAACGGCAGCTTGGTCAGGGTGTCGTAGAAGAACACCTGCATGCCCAAGCCTTCAGCCAATACCGACAGCTGGGTACCAATGGAGCCGTAACCGACGATACCCAGCTTTTTACCGCGGATTTCGAAGGAATTGGCCGCGCTCTTGATCCAGCCGCCACGGTGGCAGGAAGCGTTTTTCTCAGGGATACCGCGCAACAGCAGGATGGCTTCCGCTAACACAAGCTCCGCTACGGAACGGGTGTTGGAGTACGGGGCGTTGAACACCGCGATACCGCGCTCGCGCGCTGCATTGAGGTCGACCTGGTTGGTGCCGATGCAGAAACAACCGACCGCCACCAACTTCTTGGCGTGGTCGAAGATCTCTTCGGTCAGCTGGGTGCGGGAGCGAATGCCGATAAAGTGCGCGTCGGCGATCTTTTCCTTGAGCTGGGATTCCGGCAGAGAACTGGTGATGTACTCAATGCTGGTGTACCCGGCGGCCTTTAGGACGTCGACGGCCGATGGGTGGACGCCTTCCAGAAGAAGGAACTTGATCTTGCTCTTATCGAGAGAAGTCTTGCTCATCTGCGTAAACCTGTATCCCGGAGAAAAATGGCAGGGAATCGAGCAGCGCAAGCTGACCCGGACGGCAGGAAAGCCGTCACCGCAGAAACGCCCTTGGGCTCTGTCCTGCGGGGGCGGTATGCTAGCATACGCGCCCCGCTAAACACTCATTCCTGCGACGTGAAGCGTTCTCAGGATGACCATGAATTGTTCGAGAGTTCTGTCGATGACCCATCCTGCCCTGATTGATGAGCTAAAGACCCTGGTTGAGCCCGGCAAAGTGCTGACCGATGCAGACTCCCTGGAGGCTTACGGCAAGGATTGGACCAAGCACTTCGCCCCCGCGCCGACCGCTATCGTCTTCCCCAAGACCATTGAGCAAGTGCAGGCCATTGTTCGCTGGGCCAACACGCACAAGGTGGCGCTGGTGCCGTCCGGCGGGCGTACCGGCCTGTCGGCGGCTGCCGTGGCGGCCAATGGCGAAGTGGTGGTGTCGTTCGACTACATGAACCAGATCCTCGATGTGAACCTCACCGATCGCACCGCCGTGTGCCAGCCGGGCGTGGTCACCAAGCAATTGCAGAACGTCGCCGAAGAAAACGGCCTGTACTACCCGGTGGACTTCGCATCGTCCGGTTCCAGCCAGATTGGCGGCAATATCGGCACCAATGCCGGCGGGATCAAGGTGATTCGCTACGGCATGACCCGTAACTGGGTAGCGGGCATGAAGGTCGTCACCGGCAAAGGCGATGTGCTGGAACTGAACCGCGACCTGATCAAGAACGCCACCGGCTACGACATGCGCCAGCTGTTTATCGGCGCTGAAGGCACCCTGGGTTTTGTGGTCGAAGCCACCATGCGCCTGGACCGGGCCCCGAAAAACCTCACCGCAATGGTGTTGGGCACCACCGACTTCGACTCGATCATGCCGGTGCTGCACGCGTTCCAAAGCAAACTGGACCTGACGGCGTTCGAGTTTTTCTCTGACAAGGCCCTGGCCAAAGTCCTCGGCCGTGGCGATGTGCCGGCGCCGTTCGAGACCGATTGCCCGTTCTACGCCCTGCTGGAATTCGAAGCCACCACCGAAGAAGTCGCCAACCACGCCCTGGAAACCTTCGAGCACTGTGTCGAACAGGGCTGGGTGCTCGATGGCGTGATGAGCCAGAGCGAAACCCAGTTGCACAACCTGTGGAAGCTACGCGAGTACATCTCCGAGACCATCTCCCACTGGACGCCCTACAAGAACGACATTTCGGTCACCGTGTCGAAAGTGCCGGCATTCCTCAAGGAAATCGACGCGATCGTCGGCGAACACTATCCAGACTTCGAAATTGTCTGGTTCGGCCACATCGGCGATGGCAACCTGCACTTGAACATTCTCAAGCCGCAAAACCTGTCCAAGGACGAGTTCTTCGCCAAGTGCGCCACCGTCAACAAGTGGGTGTTCGAGACCGTCGAGAAGTACAACGGCTCGATCTCCGCCGAACACGGCGTGGGCATGACCAAGCGCGATTACCTGACTTACAGCCGCTCTCCGGTTGAAATCGAATATATGAAGGCAGTGAAAGCCGTGTTCGACCCGAACGGGATCATGAACCCGGGCAAGATCTTCGCTGTTTAACCATCACGAAAGAGGAAGCGGTCCATGAGCTATCAGCACAAGTACGTCGACGGCACCAACATCCACTTTCCACTGGGCAAAGTGGTCTGCATCGGGCGCAACTACGCCGAACACGCCAAGGAACTGGACAACCCGGTGCCGACCGAGCCCCTGCTGTTTATCAAGCCGGGCAGTTGCGTGGTGCCGTTGGAAGGCGGCTTTGCCATTCCAGCCGAGCGCGGTTCGGTGCACTACGAAGCGGAAATCGCGGTGTTGATCGGCAAACCGCTGTCGAAAACCCCGAGCCGTGAAGAAGTGCTGGACGCCATCTCCGGCTTCGCCCCGGCCCTGGACCTGACCTTGCGCGACAAGCAGTCCGAGCTCAAGGCCAAGGGCCTGCCGTGGGAAATCGCCAAGTCCTTCGACGGTGCGGCAGTCATTGCGCCGTACGTGGTGGGCAGCACCTTCCCCGACCTGACCGATATCGGCATTCGCCTGACCATCAATGGCCAGGTGCGCCAGGACGGCAACAGCGCGCAAATGCTCAACCCGATCGTGCCGATGATCCAGCACATGGCGGGCTGCTTCTCGCTGCAGGCCGGGGATGTGATCCTGACCGGAACCCCTGTGGGCGTGGGCCCGCTGGAAGTGGGTGACGAACTGGTGCTGGAACTGCCGGGTGTCAGCCGCTTCGAAAGCGCCGTACGCTAACCCCATCTCTCTGTAGGAGCCGGCTTGTGTGGGAGCTGGCTTGCCTGCGATAGCATCACCGCGGTGTGCCTGATGCACCACGGTGCTTGCATCGCGGGCAAGCCCGGCTCCCACACAAGCTTGTACACAGATTATTTGCGCGTACTGCGCACATCGGGGCTTTGCATTTTTTTCACACTCCATCCGGATAATCCTCGGCCATATGGTACGCAGGCGCTCTGAGCCTGGGCCATCACCTACAGCCGATTATCTGGAATGCCTCCATGGCCGTGCCCCTCCCTTCTGTGAAACCCACTCTTCGTTCGCGCTTGAACATGCGCTGGTATTCCTGGCTGTTCCTGGCCGGGGCGATCATGTACGGGATTTCCTGGTTGATGCACTGGGATGACCGGGGCGCGTTGTGGGTGTTGGAGCGGTTTGAAAGCCCGATGGAGCGTCGCGAGAGCATCTGGCTTCCGGATTACCAGGCGGTAATCGACGCCAAGCCGTTGCCCGGCATGGAAAAGGACGAAGCTTCGGATCTGGCCTACGACCCCAGGACCAAGACCCTGTTCGCCGTCATGGGCAGAAACCCGTTCCTGGTGGAGCTGAGCCTGCAGGGTGATGTGTTGCGCAAGATTCCGATGGTGGGCTGGAGCAACCCGGAAGGCGTGACGGTCATGGAAAACGGCGTGCTGGCCATCGTGGATGAGCGCAGGCACAACGTGACCCTGGTCAAGGTCGATGCCGACACCCGCCAACTGGCCTTCGCCGACTACCCGAGCTACGACCTGGGCCCCTCCAAGAACCAGAACAAGGCGTTCGAGGCCATCACCTGGGACAAACGCAATCAACAGCTGGTGCTGGGTATCGAGCGCCCAGCGCAACTGTTTACCTGGGCCAGCGACGGCAGCCAGGTCCTGGCGGGCGACAAGCAGAAATTGCCCAGCTCCGAGCTGGATATCCGCAACCTTTCGGCCCTGAGTGTCGATCCGCGTACCGGCCACCTGTTGGTACTGTCCGCCGACTCCCATCTGCTGCTGGAACTGGACGAGAAGGGCGAGCAAGTCAGCTTCATGACTGTGCTGGGCGGCTTCAACGGCTTGAAAAACACCATCCCCCGCGCCGAAGGCGTGACCATGGACGAAAACGGCACCCTGTACATGGTCAGCGAGCCCAATTTGTTCTACCGCTTCGAGAAGCAGAAATAGCCGATTGATTACGTCGGATTCTTCTCTATGAGCGGCATTCCCCAGACACTGAGCTGCGTTTAAGTTTAAATTCAGATGGCTGTGATATTCATTTGCCAGTTTTGACTTTGAGCCAGCCCCCATGCGCCGATTTGCCCGCCCCAAACCTGCCCTTCTTATCCTAGTGTTGATCGCCCTGGTTGCTGTGGGCGTGGTCGCCCAGCAGTTTCGTTTATTCGAGCGCGCCTGGTTCAACTGGCAGACCTGGCGCCAACCGCTGGATGAACGCTCCATTGGCCTGGCGGACTATGAGGTGGTGCTGGAAGCCCAGGTGATTGAAGGCCTGGATGATGATGTCTCGGCGCTGACCTACGACCCGGTGCGCAAGAGCCTGTTTACCGTGACCAACCAAAACGCCGAACTGGTGGAACTGTCCCTGGACGG
Source organism: Pseudomonas sp. WS 5010 (assembly GCF_012985565.1). Taxonomy (NCBI): domain Bacteria; kingdom Pseudomonadati; phylum Pseudomonadota; class Gammaproteobacteria; order Pseudomonadales; family Pseudomonadaceae; genus Pseudomonas; species Pseudomonas sp. WS 5010. The sequence goes on from NZ_JAAQWQ010000004.1 coordinate 436,626, forward strand.
CAAGATCCTGCGGCGCATCAACCTGGTGGGGTTTGGCGATGCCGAGGCGGTGGAGTTCATCAGCGAAAACACCTACGTGGTCAGCGATGAACGCCAGCAGCGGCTGATCAAGATTCACCTGGAGGACGACACGCAGTTTCTCGACGCGGCCGAGGCCGAGCAAATGACCCTGGGTGTGCACCTGAAGGGCAATAAAGGCTTTGAAGGGCTGGCCTATGACTCAGTGGGCAAGCGCCTGTTTGTCGCCAAGGAACGGGACCCGATGCTGATCTACGAAGTGCACGGCTTTCCCCATTTCAAACCGGAAAAAACCTACTCGGTCCACGTGGTCAACAACCCCCGGCGCGATGCCGGGCTGTTTGTACGCGACCTTTCCAGCCTGCAATACGATGAGCGCAGCGGCCACTTGCTGGCGCTGTCCGATGAGTCGTACCTGGTGCTGGAACTGGATATCGACGGTCGCCCCTTGAGCAGCTTGTCGCTGCTCAAGGGGCGCAATGGCCTGAAGAAACGCGTGCCCCAGGCCGAGGGTATTGCCATGGATGACGATGGCACGTTGTACCTGGTGAGTGAGCCGAACCTGTTCTATGTCTTCAAGAAAAAGCCCGAGCAGCGGTAAGCGTGGATCAGAACATCCACTGCACACCCAACGAATAGCCGGTCTGGCTGCCTTCGGCATGGCCCAGGCGGCCGTTCACCTCTGCGTACACCCCAAGCTGCGGGGTGATCGCCAATTGGCTGCCGACCTGTGCGCGGCCAAAGCTCTTGTCCACTGAGCCCAGGCGTGCGGTACGGGCCTGGCCGTCGGCGCGGGCGGTCAGGTCGAGGTCGTCGAGGCGGCCGTCGGCCAATTCCTTGACCCAGGCGATGTCGCCGTAGGGCATCAGGCTCAGGCCATAAGGCAGGGCCACGGCACCGCGCACGCGCCAGCCGAGGCTGGCTTCCAGGGAATCGAAGGACTGTTCTTCATATTCAAGGGCGGTGCGCAGGTTCTGCTTCTCGTGGAACTTGTCGATGCGCGAGTGGCTGTAATCGAGCCCGGCAAACGGCCCGGTCTTGATCGCGCCCAGATCGAAGTCATAACCGCCGAGCACGCGGGCGCCCAGGGACAGGGCGTCGGTCTCGCCAGTCAATTGCTGGTTAAGTAGCACGGGGCCACCGTTGGCCTGGATCAGCAGGTTGCGCTTGGAGTCGAAGCTGCTGTGGCCCACGCTCAGGTCTCCGGCCAGCCAGGTCGGGCCGCCATCGTTCAACAAGGCGTAGACCGCGGCTTGCCAGGTGTCGCTTTGCAGCTTGCCACGGTGTTCCAGCTTGTCGCGACCGTTGAGGTAGCTGAGGCTGGCGCCGATGTTCAGGCTGCTGCTCAGTTGATAGTCGCCCAGGGCATGCAGGCCCAGGCGCCGGGCCTCTGGGTTGGGGGCGGTGTCGAAGCCGCTGTCTGGGTTGTATTCGCCGTCCACGCCGATCTCGCCATCGAAGCTGCCGACTTCACGGCTGGCCGCTTGCAAAGTCAGCCAGCGACGGTCGTGCAGGCGCACCATGGCCTGGTGCTGGCGCTGCAGGTTGTCCTGCATATTGCGCGCAACCGCGCCGCCCGAGGTGGTGGAAGCCATCAAGTCGGCATTGGTCAGCTCCAGCACCAGGCGACTGAGCAGGCGCGAATAGTCGCGCAGGCGCTGGTCGATGCGTTCCTGGCCGAAGGCGTTGGTCAGGACCGTCTTGTTGTCTTCATTGGGGTCGTGCCAGGTCGAGCCGCCGGGGATTGCCGGGTTGTTGGTCTGGGTGTAGCCGTCCAGGGCGCCCAGTTCCCAGTTGGTGGCTTCGATATACAGGATCGGGATGTTCAGCGCCTCGAAGGCCTCGCCGTCACTGCAGCAGCCGGTGCCGGCGGGGTATTGCGCGTCCAGGCCGGGGTTGGTGAACAGGTTGATGTTCAACTCCTTGGCGATCTGGAACGTGTGTTCGCGTAACGACGCCAGGGCCGGGTTGGCGGTGCTGTTCTGGCCGGCGTGGGCGTACATCATGTCGCCGGTGATCAGGCTGTCGAGGTTGATCATGGCCAGCATATTGGCGCGTTGGCTGGCGCTCAATGAGTCGACAAACGCCCGGGAGCCGCGCAGGCCTTCCTCTTCGGCGCCGAAGCCGACGATCTGCAGGCCGTTTTCCAGTTGCAGGCCACCGAGGTTCTTCGCCACTTCGGTCAGCACGCTGGCGCCGGAGCCGTTGTCGTCCAGGCCTTGCAGGGTCGGGCGGCCGAAGTAGGTGTCGAAGTGCGCGCCAATCACTACGTATTGCGGTTTGGTACCGGCGGCGTAGGCCACCACGTTCTGCGAGGCGCGGCTGCCGCCATTCCAGGTGAAGTCCTGGCGGCTGATGTTGTAGGCGCTGCCCATCTGGCTCTGCATCCAGTCGGCGGCCCCGGCAAAGTTGGCCGTGCCGCGATAGCGGCCGGGGTAGTCGGTGATCAGCTTTTCCAGGGTGACATTGGCGTGCTCGCCGTAGTCGTAGGCATTGGATTGAGTCGACAGCAGGGCACAGGCAACGCTGACAGCGAGGGCTAGGGGCTTGATCACAAGGTCTTCCTTGAGGTGGTTGAGGGAGTGGCTCGGCGGGACCGATTGCACAATGCGCGCCTCATTCCATGGGGCGGTCGCGAATTGGCGCGTTGTTGGAAGTGGGGGTCGCCTGGCTATAAGTTGTAACGGATTTGATACCAGATATGGCAGAGGATGCCGTGAGCTGGCGCACAAATTGGGGCAGGCGGGGGAGGGGATGCTGCGAAAAGTAGCGTTTTTGTTACATGTACATCGGGTACAACTCGGTCAAATGTGGGAGCTGGCTTGCCTGCGATAGCATCAACTCGGTCTTGCTCAAAGACCGAGTCGCCTGCATCGCAGGCAAGCCAGCTCCCACATACAGCATCAGGCCTTGAGGGTTTTCACGCCTTCACTGGTCCCCAGCAGCAGTACATCGGCAGGCCGCGCTGCAAACAACCCGTTGGTGACCACGCCGACGATGGCATTGATCTGGGTCTCCAGCTCCACCGGGTTGGTGATCTGCATGTTGAACACATCGAGGATGATGTTGCCGTTATCGGTCAGCACGCCTTCGCGGTACACCGGGTCGCCGCCCAGTTTCACCAGCTCGCGGGCCACGTGGCTGCGGGCCATGGGGATCACTTCGACGGGCAGCGGGAAGTTGCCCAGCACTGGCACCAGCTTGCTGGCGTCGGCGATGCAGATAAAGGTCTTGGCCACGGCTGCGACGATCTTCTCGCGGGTCAGGGCTGCGCCGCCGCCCTTGATCAGGTTCAGGTGCTCGTCGCTTTCATCGGCGCCGTCGACGTAGAACTCCAGGTCGCTCACGGTATTGAGCTCGTACACCGGGATGCCATGGCCCTTGAGGCGCGCGGCGGTGGCTTCGGAGCTGGCCACGGCGCCGTCGAACGCGCCCTTGTGCAGGGCCAGCGCATCGATAAAGCAATTGGCGGTGGAGCCGGTGCCGACGCCGACGATGCTTTTATCGTCGAGTTTAGGAAGGATTAAATCGACGGCGGCCTGGGCCACTGCCTGTTTGAGTTGATCCTGGGTCATGCGGGCTCCGGAACGGGCGGGGAGTAAAGAGGGGCGCGAGTATAACCCAACAAAACCTCTGGATTCGTGTGGTCGTCCGGCCAAGAGGCGGGTTAGACTCCTCGGCCCTGCCCAACCCGCCCAGTGATGCTTTCCGATGCTCGAACAGTACGTCAAGAAGATCCTCACCTCGCGCGTTTACGACGTTGCCGTGGAAACCCCGTTGCAGACCGCCCGCCAGCTCTCCGAGCGCCTGGGCAACAAGGTCTGGCTTAAGCGTGAAGACTTGCAGCCGGTGTTCTCCTTCAAGATTCGCGGCGCCTACAACAAGCTGACCCAACTGAGCGCCGAAGAACGTGCCCGTGGCGTGGTCACCGCCTCGGCGGGCAACCATGCCCAGGGCCTGGCCCTGGCGGCCAAGGTGCTGGGGGTCAAGGCCACCATCGTGATGCCCAAGACCACCCCGGAGATCAAAGTCGAAGGCGTGCGTTCCCGTGGCGGCAAAGTGGTGCTGCACGGTGACTCCTTCCCGGAAGCGCTGGCGTACTCGCTGAAACTGGTCGACGAAAAAGGCTACGTCTATATTCACCCCTACGATGATCCACACACCATTGCCGGGCAGGGCACCGTGGCGATGGAAATCCTGCGCCAGCACCCAGGGCCGCTGGATGCGATTTTCGTCCCAGTGGGCGGCGGCGGCCTGATTGCCGGCATCGCGGCGTACGTGAAGTACCTGCGCCCGGAGATCAAGATCATCGGTGTCGAGCCGGACGACTCCAACTGCCTGCAAGCCGCCATGGCCGCGGGCGAACGCGTGGTACTGCCGGCCGTGGGGATCTTTGCCGATGGCGTGGCGGTGGCGCAGATCGGCCAGCACACCTTCGATATCTGCAAGGACTATGTGGATGAAGTGATCACCGTCAGCACCGATGAAATCTGCGCGGCGATCAAGGATATCTACGACGACACCCGCTCCATCACCGAGCCTGCAGGGGCATTGGGCGTGGCCGGGATCAAGAAGTATGTGGAGACCCGTGGCGTCAGCGGCCAGACCTTTGTCGCCATTGATTCCGGGGCCAACGTCAACTTCGACCGCCTGCGCCATGTGGCCGAGCGCGCCGAGCTCGGCGAAGGTCGCGAGGCGATCATTGCCGTGACCATCCCCGAGCGCCCGGGCAGCTTCAAGGCCTTCTGCGAGGCCGTGGGCAAGCGCCAGATCACCGAATTCAACTACCGCTACCACTCCGGCAGCGAAGCGCACATTTTTGTCGGGGTGCAGACCCACCCGGAAACCGACCCGCGCAGCGCGTTGATTGCCAGCCTGAGCGAGCAGGGTTTCCCGGTGCTGGACCTGACCGAGAACGAACTGGCCAAGCTGCACATCCGCCATATGGTCGGCGGGCATGCGGCGCATGTCAGCAATGAAGTGGTGTTTCGCTTCGAGTTCCCGGAGCGTCCTGGGGCTTTGTTCAACTTTCTGAATAAGTTGGGCGGGCGCTGGAACATCTCGATGTTCCACTATCGCAACCACGGTGCGGCCGATGGCCGCGTGGTGGCTGGGCTGCAAGTGCCGGCCAACGAGCGCCACCTGGTGCCAGCGGCATTGGAAGCGATTGGCTACCCGTATTGGGATGAAAGTGACAACCCGGCCTATCAGCTGTTCCTCGGTTGAGCGACTACGCTGACTGGGCGGCCTTTAAGGAATCGAGAGCATGGAATATCTGACGACCCTCAAGACGATCCACATGGTGGCAACAGTGCTGCTGTTGGCCAGTGGCCTGGCGCTGGCCGTACTGAGCTGGCGCAAGCGCGCCGCCGGCCCGGCGGTTACGTTGCACCGGCCATGGCTGTTTGTCTGGTTGTTGATGGGCGTAAGCCTGGTGAGCATGCCGTTTACCGGCTGGTGGCTGGTGCACCTGATCGGCTGGCCATTGGGGCAGACATGGATCCTGGGCTCCAGCGTGATCTACACCGTGGCGGCGCTGGCCTGGTTCTGGCTGGTGGTGCGCCTCAATCGCCTGCGGCTGGGCGGTACGGGCAGTGCGAAATTCACCCTGGCCCTGGCGGTTGTCAGCCTGGTGGGGTTTGTGGCGATTGCCGGGTTGATGGGTGCCAAACCCGCTTAAGGCTTGAAACCGGGTCGCCTTCATTCGCGAGCAAGCCCGCTCCCACATTTGATCGGGTTCCACCTTTGGAATGCAGTCGAATGTGGGAGCGGGCTTGCTCGCGAAAGCTTTATCAGCCGCGCAGGCTAATCACCGGCCAGCCACGCTTCTGGGCCTCGGCCCGCAGATTCGGGTCCGGATCCACCGCCACCGGGTGGGTCACCTGCTCCAGCAGCGGGAGGTCATTCATCGAGTCGCTATAGAAATAGCTGTCTTGCAGGCTATACCCGGTCTCTTCCAGCCAACGATTCAAGCGCGTGACCTTGCCCTCGCGAAAGCACGGTACATCGGTGCTGCGCCCGGTGTAGCGGCCATCGGCCATCTCGCATTCGGTGGCGATCAGGGTTTCAACCCCCAAACGTGCGGCAATCGGCGCGGTGACAAAGCGGTTGGTGGCGGTGATGATCACCAGCGTGTCACCGGCGGCGCGGTGCTTGGCCAGCAGTTCAGCCGCCTTGGGCAGCATCAGCGGCTCGATGCAGTCGCGCATGAAGTCGCGGTGCCATTCGTCGAGCTGGGCCATCTCGGTGCTGCCGAGGATCTCCAGGCTGAAGTTCAGGTACGCGGCGTTGTCCAGCTTGCCGGCCAGGTAATCCTGGTAGAACTCGTCGTTGCGGGTCTTGTAGGCAACGGCATCGAGGATGCCGCGCTCACACAGGTAATCACCCCAGGCGTGGTCACTGTCGCCGCCCAAAAGCGTGTTGTCCAAGTCGAATAAAGCCAGGCGCATTGCGGTTACTCGCTGAAAAGTCTGTAAAAAGGCGTCCAGAATACGGTCTTTTCACAAGAGTGCACATAAGGTAAGCAGCCTCGTTGCCGCTGCAACAAGCTTTGTGGAACAATGCGGCGACATGCGTTTGCGAGGTTGTTGCCGTGATCGACCCCGATGGTTTCCGTCCAAATGTCGGGATTATTCTTACGAATGATGCCGGACAGGTGCTATGGGCTCGCCGAATCAACCAAGATGCCTGGCAGTTTCCCCAGGGTGGGATCAACCCCGATGAAACCCCTGAAGACGCCCTGTACCGTGAGTTGAACGAAGAAGTCGGCCTGGAGCGCGAAGATGTGCAAATTCTGGCCTGTACCCGAGGCTGGTTGCGCTATCGTTTGCCGCAACGCCTGGTGCGTACCCACAGCCAACCGCTGTGCATCGGCCAGAAGCAAAAGTGGTTTCTGCTGCGCCTTGTCTCCAACGAGCAGCGGGTGCGTATGGATTTGACCGGTAAACCGGAGTTCGATGGCTGGCGCTGGGTCAGTTATTGGTATCCGTTGGGCCAGGTGGTGACATTCAAGCGCGAGGTTTATCGTCGCGCTCTCAAAGAGCTTGCCCCGCGCCTTTTAGCGCGCGACTGACGACGGAGTTCGACCCCGAGCCATGCTCAATACGCTGCGCAAGATCGTCCAGGAAGTTAACTCCGCCAAGGATCTCAAGGCGGCGTTGGGGATTATTGTGTTGCGCGTCAAGGAAGCCATGGGCAGCCAGGTCTGCTCGGTTTACCTGCTGGACCCCGAAACCAACCGTTTTGTGCTGATGGCCACGGAGGGCTTGAACAAGCGCTCCATCGGCAAGGTCAGCATGGCGCCCAATGAAGGTCTGGTGGGCCTGGTGGGGACGCGTGAAGAACCCCTGAACCTTGAAAACGCGGCCGATCACCCGCGTTATCGCTACTTTGCCGAAACCGGTGAAGAGCGCTATGCCTCATTCCTCGGCGCACCGATCATCCACCACCGCCGCGTTGTCGGCGTATTGGTCATCCAGCAGAAAGAACGCCGCCAGTTCGATGAAGGTGAAGAAGCCTTCCTCGTGACCATGAGCGCGCAGTTGGCCGGGGTGATCGCCCACGCCGAAGCCACCGGCTCGATTCGCGGCCTGGGGCGCCAGGGCAAGGGGATCCAGGAAGCCAAGTTCGTCGGCGTACCGGGTTCGCCGGGTGCGGCGGTCGGTACTGCGGTGGTCATGCTGCCGCCGGCCGACCTCGATGTGGTGCCGGACAAGTCCGTCGACGACATCGACGCGGAAATCAAACTGTTCAAGACCGCCCTGGAAGGCGTGCGCGCCGATATGCGCAACCTGTCGACCAAGCTGGCCACCCAGTTGCGCCCCGAAGAACGGGCGCTGTTCGACGTGTACCAGATGATGCTCGACGACGCGTCCCTGGGTAACGAAGTCAAGACCGTGATCAAGACCGGCCAGTGGGCCCAGGGCGCGCTGCGCCAGGTGGTCACCGATCACGTCAACCGCTTTGAATTGATGGACGACGCCTACCTGCGCGAGCGCGCCTCGGATGTGCGTGACCTCGGTCGGCGCCTGCTGGCCTACCTGCAGGAAGACCGCACCACCAACCTGGTCTACCCCGACAACACCATCCTGATCAGTGAAGAACTGACCGCCACCATGCTCGGCGAAGTGCCGGAAGGCAAACTGGTGGGCCTGGTCTCGGTATTGGGTTCGGGCAACTCCCACGTGGCGATCCTGGCCCGTGCCATGGGCATCCCGACAGTGATGGGCCTGGTGGACCTGCCGTATTCCAAGGTCGACGGCATTTCGATGATCGTCGACGGGCACCGTGGCGAGGTGTTCACCAACCCCAGCGAGGTGCTGCGCAAGCAGTACGCCGAAGTTGTCGAGGAGGAGCGCCAGCTGTCCCAGGGGCTCGATGCCCTGCGCGAACTGCCCTGCGTGACCCTCGACGGCCACCGTGTACCGCTGCTGGTCAATACTGGCCTGCTGGCGGACGTGGCGCGTGCGCAACAACGTGGCGCTGAAGGGGTGGGCCTGTACCGCACCGAAGTGCCGTTCATGATCAACCAACGTTTCCCGAGCGAGAAGGAGCAGCTGGCGATTTATCGCGAGCAACTGTCCGCCTTCCATCCGTTACCGGTGACGATGCGCAGCCTGGACATCGGCGGCGACAAGTCACTGTCTTATTTCCCCATCAAGGAAGACAACCCCTTCCTTGGCTGGCGCGGTATCCGCGTTACCCTCGACCACCCCGAAATCTTCCTCGTCCAGACCCGCGCCATGCTCAAGGCCAGCGAAGGCCTGAACAACCTGCGCATTCTCCTTCCGATGATCTCCGGCACCCATGAGCTGGAAGAAGCCCTGCACCTGATCCACCGGGCCTGGGGCGAAGTGCGCGACGAAGGCGCCGACGTGCCGATGCCGCCGATTGGCGTGATGATCGAAATCCCGGCCGCGGTGTACCAGGCCAAGGAACTGGCGCGGCAGGTGGACTTCCTGTCGGTGGGCTCCAACGACCTGACCCAATACCTGCTGGCCGTGGACCGCAACAACCCACGGGTGGCCGACCTCTACGACTACCTGCACCCGGCGGTGCTGCAAGCCTTGCAGAACGTGGTACGCGATGCCCATGCCGAAGGCAAGCCGGTGAGTATCTGTGGGGAAATGGCCGGTGATCCGGCGGCGGCGGTGCTGTTGATGGCCATGGGCTTTGACAGCCTGTCGATGAACGCCACCAACTTGCCCAAGGTCAAGTGGATGCTGCGCCAGATCAACCTGAGCAAGGCCAAGGACTTGCTGGCGGAACTGATGACCATCGACAACCCGCAAGTTATCCACAGCTCGCTGCAATTGGCCCTGAAAAGCCTGGGGTTGGCGCGGATGATCAATCCGACCGCGACGAAAACCCTCTAAAAAATGTGGGAGCGGGCTTGCCCGCGATTGCGGTAGGTCAGTCAACTAAGATGCCGACTGATCCAATGCTATCGCGGGCAAGCCCGCTCCCACAGTTGACCTGCGGCGCTGTTAGATCTTGAGTTCCACCTCGCCCAACCGCCCCCCATGGGGCCCAAAGCTGCGTTCGAGCATATGTCGCAGCCCATCGGCATGCACAATCAGCGCGGTACTCGCCCGCGTCCCATAACTGGGGCTGGCGATAAACACACTCGACAACAAACTCTCCGTAGCCAACCCCACCCCGGTATCCGGCAACTCGGCAAAAGGAGCGGTCTGCGGGTCGCTCAAAATTTTCAGCAAGGCATCCGGCTGCGGATCACTCAGCACTTGGGCCAGTGCCGCCTTGGCCTTGAGCAGCTTTGGCCAGGGCGTATCCAGCCCGGCGTTGGATAAACCATAGATCCCGGCCTTCAGTTGGGTGGGGGCCGATTCATTGGCGTTGTAGTGCCACAGCTCGTGCGGCGTGCCAAGCAACAGGTTGAATCCGGCATATTCAATCGATCTGCCGTTAACCTCGGTCAAGTAGTCGGCAACCGGCAGCGAACCACCGAGAAAACGCGCCACCAACTCGCCGCGGGACTTGCGCGCCGGTGGTTGGTGCGGGTCGCGGATATTGGTCAGCGCGGCAAACCGTCCATCGGCGCCGACCCCCAGCCAAGTGCCTCCCGCTTCCTGGTCGCGACCGGCATACACCTGCGGTGCATCCGGCCACTGGGCCAAGGGCAGGCTGGGCCGGGCGTAGAATTCGTCACGGTTGGCCGCGACGATCAGCGGCTGGGCATGGCCCGGCCGCCAGGCGAAAACAATCAGGCACATAAGGCGATCCTTTTGTGTTTTGCTCACTCTACCCATAGAACCGCCGGCTATCCATCGTATCGAAGTTGGGCCAGATGCCTCCCATCCGTTAACATGCCAGGCTGCTTGGCGCGGGTGCGAACTTCTTCATTTGATCGAGCTGCTGTAACGCAGGCTTAATCGTCCACCGGCAAGGTCCGTGCGCAATAACGAATGATTTAACGAGGAGTCGCAATGCTGCCTTACCCGCAGATCGACCCGGTGGCCCTGGCCATCGGTCCGCTGAAAATCCACTGGTACGGGTTGATGTACCTGATCGGCATCGGCGGCGCCTGGCTGTTGGCTTCCCGACGCCTGAACCGCTTCGACCCGACCTGGACCAAGGAGAAGCTCTCCGACATGGTGTTCTGGATGTCGATGGGCGTGATCGTCGGCGGGCGCCTGGGCTATGTGCTGTTCTACGACCTGAGCGCGTACCTGGCCAACCCGACCCTGATTTTCGAGGTATGGAAGGGCGGCATGGCGTTCCACGGCGGCTTTATCGGCGTGATGCTCGCGGCCTGGTGGTTTGGCCGGCGCAACGGTAAGTCGTTCTTCCAACTGATGGATTTTGTCGCGCCGATGGTGCCGATTGGCCTGGGTGCCGGGCGGATCGGTAACTTCATCAACGCCGAGCTGTGGGGCAAGCCGACCGATGTGCCGTGGGCCATGGTGTTCCCGCCGTTCAGCGACCCGGCGCAGTTGGCGCGCCATCCGTCGCAGTTGTACCAGTTCGCCCTGGAAGGCGTGGCGCTGTTCCTGATCCTCTATATCTACTCGCGCAAACCGCGGCCGACCATGGCGGTTTCGGGGATGTTCGCCCTGTTCTACGGGATTTTCCGTTTCATCGTCGAGTTCGTGCGGGTGCCGGATGCGCAGTTGGGCTACCTGGCGTTCGGCTGGCTGACCATGGGTCAGGTACTGAGCATTCCGATGATTCTTGTTGGCCTGGGCCTGCTCTGGTGGGCTTACAACCGCCCACAGGCGATCAAGACCACTGCGCTATAAATTCGAACGCCGAGGCCCGAGGGCCTCGGCTTCACCGATACAGGTAATGTCATGAAGCAATATCTCGAGCTGGTTTCCCACGTCATCAACAACGGCACCAAGCAGGCCAACCGCACTGGCGTGAACACCATCAGCTTCCCCGGTGCGATGTTGCGCTTTGACCTGCAGGAAGGCTTCCCGGCCATCACCACCCGCAAAATGGCCTTCAAATCGGCGATTGGCGAGATGTGCGGCTTTTTGCGTGGGGTGAATAACGCCGCCGAATTCCGCGCCCTGGGCTGCAAGGTCTGGGACCAGAACGCCAACGAAAACGCGCAGTGGCTGGCCAACCCGTTCCGCCAGGGCGAGGACGACCTGGGCGAGATCTACGGCGTGCAATGGCGCAAATGGCCGGCGTACAAGCAGATCCCGCTAAGCAACCAGGCCGCTATCGAGCAGACCCTGGCCCAGGGCTATCGCCAGATCGCCGAAGGCGAGGAAGACGGCCAGGCCTACGTGGTGCTGTACAAGGCCATCGACCAGATCCGCCAGTGTGTCGACACCATCATCAAGGACCCGGGCAGCCGGCGCATCCTGTTCCACGGCTGGAACTGCGCCCAGCTCGATGAAATGGCCTTGCCGCCGTGCCACCTGCTGTACCAGTTCCACCCGAATGTCGAGACCAAGGAAATCTCCCTGACCCTCTACATCCGTTCCAACGACCTGGGCCTGGGCACGCCATTCAACCTCACCGAAGGCGCCGCGCTGCTGAGCCTGATCGGGCGCCTGACCGGCTACACGCCGCGCTGGTTCACCTATTTCATCGGTGATGCGCACGTCTACGAGAACCACCTGGACATGCTCAACGAACAGCTCAAGCGCGAGCCATTCGCCGCGCCGAAGTTGGTGATCAGCGAGCGCGTGCCGGAGTTTGCCAAGACCGGCGTGTACCAGCCGGAGTGGCTGGAGCTGATCGAGCCTGGCGACTTCTCGCTGGAAGGCTATGAGCACCATGCGCCGATGACGGCGCCGATGGCGGTCTAGTCGAGACCGCATCGTCTGCATCGCAGGCAAGCCAGCTCCTACATGTGACCGAGTACTCAGGCACATGTGGGAGCTGGCTTGCCTGCGATGGCGTCAGCTCAGTTACCCCATTATCTAATGGCCGTGACTACGACCCACATGTGAGTGCTCCGCCTCACTGGCCGCCACACTCCCACTGACCTCCAGCCGCTGCAAAATCCCACACTGGTCGATCTCCGGCCCTTCGCCACAGCGCTGGCGCAGGTCGAGTAGTTGTGTCTGCAAGGCCAGCAACCCGTCAATCCGCGCCTTGACGTGATGGATATGCTCGTCGATCAGTGCATTCACGCTCTCGCACTGGTCCTGGGGGCTGTCGCGCAGGCCGAGCAGGCTGCGGATTTCCTCCAGGGTCATGTCCAGGCTGCGGCAGTTGCGGATAAAGGTCAGGCGCTCGGTGTGCGCCTGGGTGTACAGCCGGTAGTTGCCCTCACTGCGCGCCGGTGGTGGCAGCAGGCCTTCTTTCTCGTAATAACGGATGGTTTCCACCGGGCAGTCGGTCAGTTTTGCCAGTTCGCCGATCTTCATCGCAGCAATCTCCAAAAGGGTGCTTGACCCTATAGTGGCTACAGGGTCTTTACTTGGCAACAGGCACCTTCATGGACGCGACACAATGAGCGATTCCCTGCGCACCCCGCACAAGCACGACCACAGCCACGATCATGATCACGACCATGATCACAGCCATCACGACCACGACCATGATCACAGCCATCACGACCACGGCCATGATCATAGCCATCATGATCACGCGCAAAAGCTTGCGCCTGTGAAAAAGCATGATCACGGTGGCGGCTCCTGCTGTTCCGGCGCCGCAGCCCCGTCGCTGGTGACGTTGACGCAAGCAACCAGCGCCAACGCGCGCCTGAGTACCTTCCGCATTGAGGCCATGGACTGCCCCACCGAGCAGACGCTGATCCAGAACAAACTGGGCAAGATGGCCGGTGTGCAGCAACTGGAATTCAACCTGATCAACCGTATCCTCGGCGTGACCCACGACCTGCCGAGCACCGCGCCGATCGTCGAGGCCATCAAGTCCCTGGGCATGCAGGCCGATCCGATCGAAGAGGGCGTGCCGGCCGCCGCACCACCGGCCAAGAAGCACTGGTGGCCGCTGGCCCTGTCTGGTTTTTGCGCCCTGGCAGCAGAGGTGATCCATTTCACTGACGCGGCCCCGACCTGGGTGGTGGCGCTGGTGGCGCTGGTGTCGATCCTCAGTGGCGGCCTTACCACCTACAAAAAGGGCTGGATTGCCCTGAAAAACCTCAACCTGAACATCAACGCGCTGATGAGCATCGCCGTGACCGGTGCGATCCTGATCGGCCAGTGGCCGGAAGCGGCGATGGTGATGTTCCTGTTTACCGTGGCCGAGTTGATCGAGGCCAAGTCCCTGGACCGTGCGCGCAATGCCATCAGTGGCTTGATGCAGATGACCCCGGAGCGGGCCACGGTGCGCCAGGCTGACGGTAGCTGGGTCGAACAAGAGGTCAAGACCATTGAACTGGGCGCTGTCGTGCGGGTACGTCCCGGCGAGCGCATTGGCCTGGACGGCGAAGTCACTGCCGGCCAGTCCACCATCGACCAGGCGCCGATCACCGGCGAGAGCCTGCCGATCGAGAAGACCGTGGGCGATAAAGTCTTCGCCGGCACCATCAACCAGGCCGGTTCCCTGGAATACCGGGTGACCGCTGCCGCCAACAACTCGACGCTGGCGCGCATCATCCACGCAGTGGAACAGGCCCAGGGCTCGCGGGCGCCGACCCAGCGCTTTGTCGACAGCTTCTCGAAAATCTACACCCCGGCGGTGTTCCTGTTTGCCCTCGGCGTGGCCGTGATCCCGCCGCTGTTCATGGGCGCGGTGTGGTTCGACTGGATCTACCGCGCCCTGGTGCTGTTGGTGGTCGCGTGCCCTTGTGCGCTGGTGATTTCCACCCCGGTGACCATCGTCAGCGGCCTGGCTGCCGCTGCGCGCAAAGGCATCCTGATCAAGGGCGGCGTGTACCTGGAGGCCGGCTACAAGCTCGACTACCTGGCCCTGGACAAGACCGGCACCATCACCCACGGCAAGCCGGTGCAGACCGACTACCTGGCGTTGTTCCCCAACTTGGAGGACCGCGCGCCGGCCTTGGCCGCCAGCCTGGCCGCGCGTTCCGACCACCCGGTGTCGCTGGCGATCGCCAATGCCGCTGTGGATAAAAAACTCCCGCTACAGGCTGTGGATAACTTCGAAGCCCTGGCCGGGCGCGGGGTGCGCGGCGAGATCAATGGCCAGGTCTATCACCTGGGCAACCATCGCCTGGTGGAAGAACTGGGCCTGTGCTCGCCGGCCCTTGAAGAAAAACTCTTCGCCCTGGAAAAACAAGGCAAGTCGGTGGTGCTGCTGCTCGACACATCTGGCCCACTGGCGCTGTTCGCCGTGGCCGATACGGTCAAGGACAGCAGCCGCGAAGCCATCCAGCAGTTGCACGAGCTGGGCATCAAGACCCTGATGCTCACCGGCGACAACACCCACACCGCCCAGGCAATTGCCGCCCAGGTGGGCATCGACCAGGCCCAGGGCGACCTGCTGCCCACCGACAAGCTCAAGGCTATCGAGGACCTGTACGGGAAAAACCACCGGGTCGGCATGGTCGGCGACGGCATCAACGACGCCCCGGCCCTGGCCCGCGCCGAGATTGGCTTTGCCATGGCTGCAGCGGGCACCGACACGGCCATCGAGACCGCCGACGTTGCGCTGATGGACGACGATTTGCGCAAGATTCCGGCATTCATACGCTTGTCGCGACAAACGTCGAGTATCCTCAAGCAGAACATCGCCCTGGCGCTGGTGATCAAGGCGATCTTCCTGGCGGTCACCTTCATGGGCATGGCCACTATGTGGATGGCGGTGTTCGCCGACATGGGCGTGAGCCTGCTGGTGGTGTTCAATGGTCTGCGCCTACTGCGCAAATAGTCGATGAGAGGGTGGTGTGCTGAGTGCCGAGTTGAAGGCGTTTTACATGGTTGCCCGCCTGGGCAGTATTACCCAGGCGGCGAAAAAACTCGGCCTGAGCCAGCCCACGGTGACCACCCAGATCCGCCATCTGGAAAGCCAGTACGCAGTTGAGCTGTTCTACCGCGGTGGCCGCCGCCTCACCGTCAGCGACGAAGGCGCGCGGTTGATGCCGATGGTCAAGGCGCTGTTGCAACAGGAAGCGGATATCGAGTTTTTCCTGCGCAACAGTGGCCAGGTCCAGGGCACGTTGCGGATCGCCGCGACCGCGCCCTATTACATCCTCGACCTGGTGAAAACCTTTCGTGAACGCTTGCCCCACGTGGAAGTGGCGGTGGAAATCGGCAATTCCCAGCAGGTCCTCGAAGCCCTGGATGATTACCGGGTGGACGTCGCCGCCTCCTCGCAACTGCTGGACGACCCGCGCCTGATCCGCCGGGTGCTGGGCACCGACCCGCTGGTGCTGGCGGTGCATCGCAATCATCCGCTAGCCGTGCTGGAGCATGTGCCGCTCAGTGCGCTGGCGGGGCATACCCTGTTGATGCGCGAGGCAGGGTCCACCACCCGGCGCCTGACTGAAGAGATGCTCAAGGGCGCTGGCGTGAGTTATGGGCCGCTGCTGGAAATCGGCAGCCGCGAATCGATTCGCGAGGCGGTGCTGCGCAACATCGGCATCAGTATCATCGCCCGCCAGGAAGTGCCCCATGACCCGCAACTGCGAGTGCTGACGATCGAGAATGCGCCGCAGATTCCCGAGTACCTGTACTGCCTTAAAGAGCGCAAAGGTGCGCGGTTGCCGGCGGCTTTTCTGGGGTTGGCGCAGGAAATGTCGCCACTCTGAAAGATTTTTGATGGTTTTGAAATCGCCGTCGCAGGCAAGCCAGCTCCCACATTTTGATCTGTGAATACATTCAAATGTGGGAGCTGGCTTGCCTGCGATAGCGGTAGACCAAACACCCCAAGGCTATACCTCTACCCAAATCCACCAATACCACTATCACCCGCTTTTGCCTTCCTGCCACACCAGGGACGCATTTGCTGCCTAGCATGGCCTTCATCAGTTTGATGAGGTGCCACCATGAACACAGCCCAGCTCAACCCCGGCGCGCCGATGAAGGTGCGTGGTATCCAGAAGCGCTTTGGCGCCTTTACTGCCCTGGACCATGTGTCCCTGGACGTCGCCGCCGGTGAACTGGTGTGCCTGCTCGGTCCCTCGGGCTGCGGCAAGACCACCTTGCTGCGCTGCATCGCCGGCCTGGAACGCCAGGACAGCGGCGAGTTGTACCTGGGTGATCGCGACGTTTCCCTACTGGCACCCCAGGCGCGGGACTACGGCATTCTGTTCCAGTCCTACGCGCTGTTTCCCAATCTCAGCGTCGAGGCCAACATCGGCTACGGCCTGACCGGCAGCGGTCGCGATGAAGTGCGCAAGCGCGTGGCGCAGATGCTGGAACTGGTGGGCCTGACCGGCAGCGAAAAAAAATACCCCGGCCAACTGTCCGGCGGCCAGCAACAGCGCGTCGCCCTGGCCCGTGCCCTGGCGCCGGCCCCGTCGTTGTTGCTGCTGGACGAACCGATGTCGGCCCTCGATGCCCGAGTGCGCGAGCACCTGTGTACCGAGCTGCGCCAACTGCAACGCCGCCTGGGCATCACCACCCTGATGGTCACGCACAATCAGGACGAGGCCATGCTGATGGCCGACCGCATCGCCGTGATGAACAATGGCAAGGTCGAGCAGTACGCCACCCCGCAAGAAATCTACGACCGCCCGGCCACGCCGTTCGTGGCCGAGTTTGTCGGCCAGGGCAACTGGCTGCCGTTCAGCCGCAACAGCGCCAGCCACGCCCAGGTCGGCGGGATGAACGTGCGCCTGGCCGATGACTGCGGCAAAGCCGCGTCGGGCCGCCTGTTCTGCCGGCCGGAAGCGATCAGCGTCAACCCGCCGGTACACGAAGAAAACCTGTTCCCGGCCAAGGTCCGCGAGATCACCTTCCTCGGCAACCGTTGCCGCATGAGCTTTGAACTGGACCAGTTGCCCGGCCATTCGCTGCTGGCCGAACTGGCGCCGGAAGCCATGCCACGCCTGGGCGCCCAGGATATCTGGGTGGCACTGCCACCGCGCAGCCTGCAGGTGTTTGCCTGAGATGGCCGTTGATATGACCCTGCCGGTACCCGGCCGCGTGGCCCGTCAGGCTTCCCGTGCGCAAATCGGCGACCGCATCTTTGTGCTGGGCGGCAAGCTGCTGCTACTGTGCCTGTTGGGCGTCGCCGTGCTGCTGCCGTTGCTGGCGATCTTCTGGCGCGGTTTCAGCGCCGAAGACGGCCAGGGCGGCGGCCTGGTGGCCGCGCGCGAGTTGCTGACCAGCGCCAACTTCCATTGGCTGCTGGGCAATAGCCTGAAGGTTTCCCTGAGCGTCGCGATCATTGTCGTACCCCTGGCCTACCTGTTTGCCTACGCCCTGCAACGCACGCTGATCCCCGGCAAGACCCTCTGGCGCGGCCTGTCGTTGCTGCCACTGATGGCGCCGTCAATGTTGCCGGGCATCGCCCTGGTGTACCTGTTCGGCAACCAGGGCATGTTGCGCGGGTTGCTGTCAGACAACATCTACGGCTTCTGGGGGATTGTCCTCGGTGAAGTGATCTACACCTTTCCCCACGCGCTGATGATCCTGCTGTCGGCGTTGTCCCTGGCGGACGCGCGGCTGTTCGATGCCGCCTCAAGCATGGGCGCCAGCCCGGCCCGGGCGTTTCGCAGCATCACCTGGCCGGCGACACGCCAGGCCGTGTTCGCCGCGTTCTGCCTGGTGTTCACCCTGACCATCACCGACTTCGGCGTGCCGGTGGTGGTGGGCGGCGACTATCAAGTGCTGGCGCTGGAAGCCTACAAGGCCGTGGTCGGCCAGCAGCAATTCGGTCGTGGTGCCCTGATCGGCATGGTGCTGCTGTTGCCGGCGCTGCTCAGTTTTGCGGTGGATACCTGGCTGCGCCGGCGCCACGGAGACTCCATGAGCGGCCGCGCCCAGGTGTTCCAGCCGGCGCCTTCGCGTCTGCGTGATGGCTGTTACCTGGCGATTGTGCTGCTGATCTGCGCGGTGCTGCTGTTGGTGTTCGGCATGGCGGTGTACTCGTCGCTGGTGAAGTTCTGGCCGTACAACCTGTCGCTGTCGCTCAACCACTATCAGTTCAATGACACCGCCGGCGGCGGCTGGCTGGCCTATCGCAACAGCTTGACCATGGCGATCTGCACCGCACTGATCGGCAGCGTGCTGATCTTCACCGGCGCTTATCTGATGGAAAAGACCAAGGGGCAAAAAGGCCTCAACCTGGCGCTGCGCATGCTCAGCTTTGTGCCGATGGCGGTACCGGGCCTGGTGCTGGGCCTGGGCTACGTGTTCTTTTTCAACCTCAACGGCAACCCGCTGCATGTGCTCTACGGGACCATGACGCTGCTGGTGGTGTGCACCATTGCTCACTATTTGACCACCGCGCAAATGACCGCCACCACGGCCCTGCGCCAACTCGACGCCGAGTTCGAAGCCGCCGCGCTGTCGCTCAAGGCGCCGCTGTACCGCCACTTTTTGCGGGTCACCGTACCGATCTGCCTGCCGGCGCTGTTGGACATCCTGCGCTACCTGTTTGTCTCGGCGATGACCACCGTATCGGCCGCGATCTTTCTCTACAGCCCCGACACCATCCTCGCCGCAGTGGCCGTGCTGAACATGGACGACGCCGGCAACGTAGGCGGCGCGGCGGCCATGTCGACCCTGATTCTGTTCACCTCAGCCAGCGTCTCGCTGCTGCTGGCGTGGGCCTCACGCGGTTTGTTGCGCCGCTCCCAGGCCTGGCGCCAAACCGCGCCCGGTCAATAACTCTGCCCCCCACAAGGAAACGCACCATGTTCAAGCCCCTGGCCCTCGCCGCTGCTGTGCTCACCGCGTTCAGCCTGAATGCCTTTGCTGCCAAGACCGAGTTGACCGTGTACACGGCCCTTGAAGCCGAGCAGTTGAAGACCTACAAAAAAGCCTTCGAGGCGGCCAACCCGGACGTCGAGATCAAGTGGGTGCGCGACTCCACCGGGATCATCACCGCCAAGCTGCTGGCGGAAAAATCCCGCCCGCAAGCCGATGCGGTGTGGGGCCTGGCGGCTTCCAGCCTGGCGATCCTCGATCAGCAAGGCATGCTGCAAAGCTATGCGCCAAAGGATCTGGACAAGATTGGCAAGAACTACCGCGACGCTGCCAACCCACCGGCCTGGGTCGGCATGGACGTGTGGGCCGCGACGATTTGCTTCAACACCGTCGAAGCCGAGAAACAGGGCTTGAGCAAACCCATCAGCTGGCAGGACCTGACCAAGCCCGAGTACAAGGGCAAGATCGTCATGCCTAACCCGGCGTCGTCCGGCACCGGCTTTCTCGACGTCAGCGCCTGGTTGCAGACTTTCGGTGAGAAGCAGGGCTGGCAGTACATGGATGACCTGCACCAGAACATCGGCCAGTACGTGCACTCCGGTTCCAAGCCGTGCAAGCTGGCGGCTTCGGGTGAGTTCCCGATCGGCATTTCCTTCGAATACCCGGCGGTACAGTTGAAACGCCAGGGCGCGCCGCTGGACATCGTCTTGCCCAAGGAAGGCCTGGGCTGGGATATCGAAGCCACTGCGCTGATCAAGGGCACGGCCCACCCGGAAGCAGCGCAGAAACTCGCCGACTTCTCCGCCAGCCCCGCAGCGATGGAGCTGTACAAGGAAAACTTCGCGGTGCTGGCCCAGCCGGGCATTGCCAAGCCGCAGACCGAATTGCCGGCGGACTATGAGCAGCGCCTGATCAAGAACGATTTTGCCTGGGCCTCGAAGAACCGTGACAACATCCTGGCTGAATGGCGCAAGCGCTATGACGGCAAATCGGAGAAGGTGGCGGGTCAGTAACTGTTCGATGGGCTGATGGCCTCATCGCCGGCAAGCCAGCGCCTACATTTGAAGGTATTCACAATTCAAAATGTGGGAGCTGGCTTGCCTGCAATAGTGGTCTGCAATTCGCTACATCACTTAATTCTGGGGAGAGGCCTAATGAAAGCTGAGCAGGTAGTCGCCGAGGTCTTTGCTCTGTATGAACAGCATGGCGCTGCCGATTACATCGGCGAGCCGGTGTCGCAGATCGAGCATATGTCCCAGGCCGCGCAACTGGCCATGGCCGAAGGCTTCGACGATGAAGTGGTGCTGGCGGCGTTCTTTCACGACATCGGACATATCTGCGGCCAGGGTGGCGCGAACATGGGCGGCTACGGCGTGGTCAGCCACGAACGGCTGGGCGCCGATTACTTGCGGCGCGCCGGGTTCAGCGAACGCCTGGCGAAACTGGTGGAGTATCACGTGCAGGCCAAGCGTTACCTGACCTTCAGCCAGCCGGACTATTACGCACGCTTGAGCGAGGCCAGCCGCCGCACCCTGGGTTATCAGGGCGGGGTGATGACGGCCGACGAGGCCCGCGCGTTCGAGCAGGACCCGCTGTGCGCGGTGAGCCTGCGCATGCGCCACTGGGATGAACAGGCCAAGGAAATGCACGTGCCGCTGCTCGACCTTGAGGTGTTGAAGGCCAAGGCCCGGCAACTGCTGGCGGCCTAGGCCTCGTCCAGGCGTTGGGCCAGGGCCTCGATCTGTTCCTGGCGCTCGGCCTGGCTCAACCTTGGGTGAGGGTTGAGCGATGACCATTGCGGATGGGCGCGCGCCTTGTGCAAGGCGTCGGGCAGTTTGCCTTCGCGCCAGCTCTTGTCCTGCGGGGTGTCGACCTTGATGCTGTGCAGCGCCGCATGCCCGCGCAGGTTCAGGGCCTTGAGCAACTGGCGCTGGCGCAGGGCCAACAGGCGCAACACGCTGTCATCCACGGTCAGTTCGCGCTGGCCCTTGATCTTGCCCAGCAGACGGCTGCCGTAGCTGCGCGCGGTTTGCAGCGCGCCGCCGGCAATCGCCCCGGCCAGGGCGGCTGCGCCCAGGGTCAGGCCGCCCACCAGCAAATCCACACCGGCCCCGGCGGCGGCCCCCGCGGCAATCCCGCCGCCGACCCGCACCCCCAGTTGCTTGAGGGTTTCGGGGTTGAACAAATCATCACCCCAACGCCCGTCCAGCAACGGCAGGTCGCTGGCCGCAGCGTCTTGCGGGCGGAAGCCGTAGAGTTTGAGCAGGGCCTCGACGCAACGTTGTTCGCGCTGGCGCACGGCCTTGCGCAGATCGCTGATGGCTTGCTGTTCATCCTCGGTGACCACGCTGCGCCGGCACGCGGCGCAGTCGATCAGCAGCTCGGCGATCAGGCGTGCAGCGCTTAGCTGGCGCGCCTGGCGCTGGGCTTCCTGGTCGAGGATCAGCCGTTCCAGCTGTGGCCGCGAGCTTTCCAGCAACAGGGCGAGGCTTTCATACAACCGCCGCTCGCCATCTTCGGGGGGCGCCACGCTGTCAAAGCGCACCAGCGCGTGCAGGCCCAGGCGGGCCAGGGCTTCACGCCAGTCCGGCTCGCGGTGTTCGGCACTGCTGACAAAGTTGAGCACCGGCAGCAGCGGTTTGCCGCAACTGGCCAGCACTTGCAGCTCGTCGCGGTACTTGGCCAGCACCGGCTCCCGGGCGTCAATCACGTACAGGCCGGCGTCGGACGCCAGCAACTGACGCAAGACCTTGGCCTCCTGCTCAAAGCGCTGGCGGGCTTCGCTGCCTTCGAGGAAACGCGCCAGGCGCGCTGGGCCATCCAGGCGTTCACCGGGGCGGTCGAGGCGTTCGAGGTAGTCGAGCAGGGCGATGGCATCTTCCAGGCCTGGGGTGTCGTACAACTCCAGCAAGGCTTCGCCGTCGACCGACAAGCGTGCACCTTCGACATGCCGGGTGGTGCTGGGGCGGTGGGACACTTCGCCAAAGCCCACGTCTCGGGTCAGGGTGCGCAGCAGCGAGGTCTTGCCGACGTTGGTGTGGCCGACTACCGCCAGTTTCAGGGGTTTAGTCATGACCGGTCTCCAGCCAGGTGAGCGGCGCGCAATCGGCGAAGGGCAAGTCCAGTTGCTGCAACGCGCTGTGCCAATCGCCGAGGCGCTCGGCATCCAGCGCCTGGCCCGGTGGCGCTTGCAGCAGCCAGACGCGGGTAGCGCTGGCGCTGCGGGCCAGCTCGCCGATCAGCGTGAGGCTGCCGCGATCCGGCGAGCGGCGTGGGTCGCAGGCGATCAGCAGGCGTGCCGGCGGGAAGCGGGTCAGTTGCTCCAGTAGTTTGTGGCGCGATTCGCGGCTATCGAGGATGCCGGCGTCCTTGACCGTGGCCGGCAACTTGGGCGGCCAGGGGCGCTGGTTGTCCAGTTCGATGGCCACCAGCAGGGCGCCATCGCTGTGCAGGTCGCTGGCACCGCCGCTGACGTGGTGCAACTGCGGCGGCGCGGCATCGTTGACGCCAAGGCGTTCGCTGCTGGGCATCAAGGCTTCGCGCAAGTGGCTGTAGCCGGGCAGGTTGAGGTCCAGGCCCAAGGCTGCGCGCCCGCGTTTCCAGCGCCATAGGCACAGCACGGCGAGAATCAGCCTTGGCAGCAAGCCATAAACCAGCAACACCCCTACCAGCCACGCAGCCCAGGCCTGGCGGGCGCTTTCGATATTCAGCGCCGAATCGCCGCTGGCGCGGATCATCTCCACGCTGGGTACGCTGAAACCGAGCAGCGCGGGCAGGCTGCCCAGGGCCTGGGTCACGCTGACAAAGGTGTCGGCGCCAAGGATGGTGGTTTCCCAGACAAACCCGTAGCGCCGGGTGGCCATCAGCGTCAGCAGGATCACCAGCGCGCTGCACAGTGCCAGCAGCCACAGGCCATTGACCAGCACACCCACCGCCCAGCGGTTGAGCTTATGGCGTTGCAGCAGCAACAACAGCGCTGGCGCCAGTTGCGCGGTCTTGGCATCGCGGGCGAGTTTTTCGCTGAGCCACAACCACAGGCGGCCGAGGCTGGCGCTGTGTTCGCCGGCAAACAGCAAGCCCAGGGCCCAGCTCAGCAGCAGGATCAGGTTCAAGCCCAACAGGCTGCCCAGGGCCCAGAACACATTGACCGGGGCCAGGCCGTTGCCCAGGGCGGCGAAGGCCAGGCCAGCGCCGCTGACGATGGCCAGCACCATCAGCACGATCAGCGCCAGGCGTGCGCCTTGCAGCCAATGCAGCAGGGCAGCGCGCAGGCCGTCACGCTCGGCCAGCCACAGCGCGCGGTTTTGAATGCGCGTCGGCAGGTCGCCGCCGTTGCTGCGGGCCAGGCGATTGGCTTCCTGGTCTTCCAGGGGGCCAGCGTGTTCTTCACGCAGGCGCACGGTTTCCGTCAGCCAGAGTGTGTGCAGGGGGTTCAGAGCAGTCACGCGCCGTCCTGTTGTGTCAGTGAGCCTGGAGCATAACCGCTGGCCCGCGCCTCTGGTATTCTCGTCGCCATGAAAAAAACTCTCCCTTTAAGCCTGATCGCAGCCCTCGGTGAAAACCGCGTGATCGGCGTCGACAACAGCATGCCCTGGCATTTGCCGGGGGATTTCAAATATTTCAAGGCCACCACCCTGGGCAAGCCGATCATTATGGGGCGCAAGACCTGGGACTCCCTGGGTCGACCGTTGCCGGGTCGCTTGAACATAGTGGTCAGCCGTCAGACCGATCTGGTGCTCGAAGGTGCGGAAGTTTTTCCGTCCCTCGATGCGGCAATTGAGCGAGCCGAGGCCTGGGCGCTGGAGCAGGGCGTGGACGAGCTGATGCTGATCGGCGGCGCGCAACTGTATGCGCAGGGGCTGGAGCAGGCGGATCGCCTGTATCTGACGCGGGTTGCGTTGAGCCCGCAGGGGGATGCGTGGTTTCCGGAGTTTGACTTGAACCGGTGGACGCTGGTGTCGAATGTGCAGAATCCGGCAGAAGGCGACAAGCCGGCGTACAACTTCGAAGTCTGGGAAAAGGCCTAAAAGCATCGCCGGCAAGCCGGCTCCTACAGGACCGTGTAGGAGCCGGCTTGCCGGCGATAGCGCTCTATCAGGCCTGCGCCAACTCAGCATGCTCATCGGCATTGAGCAGCTCTTTATCGGTCTGCTGCATGATCTGGCTGGTAATCGCCCCCGCCGTCATCGAACCATTCACGTTCAACGCCGTGCGGCCCATGTCGATCAGCGGCTCCACGGAAATCAGCAGCGCCACCAACGCCACCGGCAAGCCCATGGCCGGTAGCACGATCAGCGCGGCAAACGTCGCACCGCCGCCCACACCGGCCACGCCGGCTGAACTCAAGGTCACAATCGCCACCAATGTTGCGATCCACAGTGGGTCCAGCGGGTTGATGCCCACGGTCGGCGCCACCATCACGGCCAGCATCGCCGGATACAGGCCGGCACAGCCGTTCTGGCCAATCGTCGCGCCGAACGAGGCGGCGAAGCTGGCGATGGACTGCGGGATGCCCAGGCGGCGGGTCTGCGCCTCGATGCTCAGCGGGATGCTCGCCGCGCTGGAGCGGCTGGTGAAGGCAAAGGTCAGCACCGGCCATACTTTGCGAAAGAAGCGCAGAGGGTTGATCCCGGCCAGCGACAGCAGCAGGCCGTGGACCACAAACATCAACCCCAGCGCCAGGTAGGACACCAGCACAAAGCTGCCGAGCTTGATGATGTCTTGCAGGTTGGAGCTGGCGACCACTTTGGTCATCAGCGCCAGCACGCCGTAGGGGGTCAGCTTCATCACCAGGCGCACCAGGCGCATCACCCAGGCTTGCAGGGTGTCGATGGCGTTCAGCACCTTCTGGCCTTTTTCCACGTCGTCCTTGAGCAGTTGCAGCGCGGCAACCCCCAGGAACGCAGCGAAGATCACCACACTGATAATCGACGTCGGCTTGGCCCGGGCCAGGTCGGCAAACGGGTTTTGCGGGATAAACGACAGCAGCAACTGCGGGATATTCAGGTCGGCGACCTTGCCCGCGTAGTCACTCTGGATCACCTGCAGGCGTGCCAGTTCCTGGGTGCCGGCCACCAGGCCTTCGGCGGTGAGGCCGAACAGGTTGGTCAGGCCGATACCGATCAGCGCCGCAATGGCGGTGGTGAACAGCAGCGTGCCGATGGTCAGGAAGCTGATCTTGCCCAGGGACGCGGCGTTGTGCAGGCGGGCCACGGCGCTGAGGATCGAGGCGAACACCAGCGGGATCACGATCATCTGCAACAGCTGCACATAACCATTGCCCACCAGGTCGAACCAACTGATCGAGGCCTTGAGCACCGGGTGGCCGGCGCCGTAGATGGTGTGCAGGACCACACCAAACACCACCCCGAGCACCAGGGCCAGCAAGACCTTCTTGGCCAGGCTCCAGTGGGTGCGACGGGTTTGGGCCAGGCCTAGCAATAAGGCCAGGAACACCAGCAGATTGAGAATCAGCGGCAGATTCATTGAAGCTCCAAGTAAATGGCTGCCAGTCGCCTGAGCGTGCGACTGCGAACCGGAAAGCCTAACAGCTTGAAATATATTGATTTAATACCTTTATGGAATGACTACTGTCGTTTTTGGAATAAGGGCCTGGCGCCCTGACATATGCCGGTGGCGGTTTCAGGACGCAGACGGTCGTGCTGGTGCCGGGAACGGTCACACGGATTTGTTAGCGTCGATGTCTTTCACTCAGGGAGAAAACGCACATGAAGCTCACGTCGAGACTGTTTGCCGCCGCGCTGTGCCTGGGGCTTGCCAGCCAGGTCATGGCCGCCACCGAGTTGAAGCACTGGCCGGCACCCGCCGCCAAGCAACTCAATGAAATGATTGCGGCCAACGCCAACAAGGGCAATTACGCGGTGTTCGACATGGACAACACCAGCTACCGCTTCGACCTCGAAGAGTCGCTGTTGCCGTACATGGAAAACAAGGGCCTGATCACCCGCGACAGTCTCGACCCATCGCTCAAGCTTATGCCGTTCAAAGACACCGCCGAGCACAAGGAAAGTCTGTTCAGTTACTACTATCGCCTGTGCGAAGTGGACGACATGGTCTGCTACCCGTGGGTCGCCCAGGTGTTTTCAGGCTTTACCCTCAAGGAACTCAAGGGTTACGTGGATGAGTTGATGGCCTCCGGCAAGCCGGTGCCGGTCACCTACTTTGAAGGCGATGTGGTGAAGAACATGGAGGTGCAACCGCCGAAAATCTTCACCGGCCAGACCGAGCTGTACAACAAACTGATGGAAAACGGCATCGACGTGTACGTGATGACCGCCGCCTCTGAAGAGCTGGTACGCATGGTCGCCTCCGATCCGAAGTACGGCTACAACGTCAAGCCGCAGAATGTCATCGGGGTCAGCCTGTTGCTCAAGGACCGCAAGACTGGCGAGCTGACCACTGCCCGCAAGCAGATCAGCGCCGGCAAATACGATGAAAAGGCCAACCTCGGCCTGGAACTGACCCCCTACCTGTGGACCCCGGCGACCTGGATGGCCGGCAAGCATGCGGCGATCCTCACCTACATCGACGAGTGGAAAAAACCGCTACTGGTCGGCGGCGACACCCCTACCAGCGACGGCTACATGCTGTTTCACGATGTGGACGTGGCCAAGGGTGGCATCCACTTGTGGATCAACCGCAAGGACAAGTACATGACCCAGCTCAACGGCATGATGGCCAAGCATGCTGCGGCCCAGGCCAAGGAAGGGCTGGCGGTGACGGCGGACAAGAACTGGGTGATCGTCAAGCCCGATGAAATCCAGTAACCCTGTGGGAGCTGGCTTGCCTGCGATCGCATCACTGCGGTGTGGCAGGCAGACCGGGTCGCCTGGATCGCAGGCAAGCCAGCTCCTACATTTGATCTCCTGTGGTTTGGCAATTCAGGCAGGCAAAAAAATGCCCCGCACGTGGCGGGGCATTTTTATGGGCGGGGCTTACAGGCCGTCGAGCATGGCCTTGTTACGCACCGCACCCTTGTCGGCACTGGTGGCCAGCAGGGCGTAGGCCTTGAGGGCGGTGGTGACTTTGCGCGGACGCTTCTCCACCGGTTTCCAGCCTTTCTTGTCCTGCTCGACCCGGCGTGCGGCCAGTTCTTCGTCGCTGATCAACAGGTTGATCGAGCGGTTCGGAATGTCGATCAGCACCTTGTCGCCATCCTGCACCAGGCCAATCGCGCCACCGGCAGCGGCTTCTGGCGAAGCATGGCCGATGGACAGGCCCGAAGTGCCGCCCGAGAAGCGCCCGTCGGTCAGCAGCGCACAGGCTTTGCCCAGGCCCTTGGATTTCAGGTACGAGGTCGGGTAGAGCATTTCCTGCATACCCGGGCCGCCTTTCGGGCCTTCGTAGCGGATGATCACGATGTCGCCTTCTTTCACTTCGTCGGCGAGGATGCCGCGCACCGAGCTGTCCTGGCTTTCGTAGATCTTGGCGCGACCCTCGAACACGTGGATCGACTCATCCACGCCAGCGGTCTTCACCACACAGCCGTCGAGGGCGATGTTGCCGTAGAGCACGGCCAGGCCGCCTTCTTGCGAGTACGCGTGTTCGACACTGCGGATGCAGCCGTTTTCACGGTCGTCGTCCAGGGTGTCCCAACGGGTCGACTGGCTGAAGGCCGTCTGGGTCGGGATGCCGGCCGGGCCGGCCTTGAAGAAGGTGTGCACGGCTTCGTCGTCAGTCTGGGTGATATCCCACTTGGCGATGCCCTCGGCCATGGACGTGCTGTGCACGGTCGGCAGGTCGGTGTGCAGCAGGCCGCCACGGGCCAGGGAGCCTAGGATCGAGAAGATCCCGCCGGCGCGGTGCACGTCTTCCATGTGGTACTTCTGGATGTTCGGCGCGACCTTGCACAACTGCGGCACGTGGCGGGACAGGCGGTCGATGTCGCGCAGGTCGAAGTCGATCTCGGCTTCTTGCGCTGCGGCCAGCAAGTGCAGGATGGTGTTGGTGGAACCGCCCATGGCGATATCCAGGGTCATGGCGTTTTCGAACGCCTTGAAGTTGGCGATATTGCGTGGCAATACCGACTCGTCGTTGTCGGTGTAGTAACGCTTGCACAGTTCGACGATGGTGCGGCCGGCCTGCAGGAACAGCTGCTCGCGGTCGCTGTGGGTGGCCAGTGTCGAACCGTTGCCCGGCAAGGCCAGGCCCAGGGCTTCCACCAGGCAGTTCATCGAGTTGGCGGTGAACATGCCGGAGCACGAACCGCAGGTCGGGCAGGCGCTACGCTCGTATTCCGCGACTTTCTCGTCAGAAGCGCTGGAATCGGCGGCGATGACCATGGCGTCCACCAGGTCCAGGCCGTGGGAGGCGAGTTTGGTCTTGCCGGCTTCCATCGGACCGCCGGAGACGAAGATCACCGGGATGTTCAGGCGCAGGGAGGCCATCAGCATGCCGGGGGTGATCTTGTCGCAGTTGGAGATGCAGACGATGGCGTCGGCGCAGTGGGCGTTGACCATGTACTCCACGGAGTCGGCGATGATCTCGCGGCTCGGCAGGGAATACAGCATGCCGTCATGGCCCATGGCGATGCCGTCATCCACGGCAATGGTGTTGAATTCTTTTGCTACGCCGCCAGCACGTTCGATCTCGCGGGCGACCAGTTGGCCCAGGTCCTTGAGGTGGACGTGGCCCGGTACGAACTGGGTGAACGAGTTGGCAATCGCGATGATCGGCTTCTTGAAGTCGTCATCTTTCATCCCCGTGGCACGCCACAGTGCGCGGGCGCCGGCCATGTTGCGGCCATGGGTGGATGTTTTCGAGCGGTAATCTGGCATGGAGCACTCCGGGCGGCTAATCAGGTACTAAATAGGGGAGTGAGCTTCTATTGACGTCTGGAACACTCAGAAATAGCCGTGTGTCCGGAAGTTGCCGCAAACGTTACGGGATCGCCGTGCGCATTGGCCTTGAGCTCATAAACCCGCCGGGGGATGACTGGCGATGAATAGGGTCGATTCTACACCGCTGGCGTCGGGAGGGAATGGCGAGAAGCATGTCCCGGGGCTTTATCGCCCGACCCTCGTATTTGTCAGCCAGCCCCAGAGGCTGAAGACGATAAAGCTTGCGGCAATGGTCATCAGCAAATGCGTTCCGGTTTGCGCAAGGGCTGCGCTGCTGATGGCGGCCGTCAGGAACATGATGCTGTTGCCCGCCGAGGCGGCCGTGCCCGCGCTGCTTGAGAACAACAGCATCGCCGCCGAAATGGCCGCCGGGCGCACCAGGGTCACGGCCAGGGCGCTGATCAGCATCGGGATCAGCAGGGTTATGGTGGTGATGGCGTCAAGGCTGACGATCAGCATCAGTAGCACACCGGCCACCAGCAGTAACCCCAGGCCGATATTGATTTGCCGGGCCAGCGAGATGCGTTTTTGCAGAAACGAGGCCACCATGCCGCCCAGCAGATAGGCCACGCCGTAGACCATCAGCACCAGGGCGTACTGGTATTCGGACAGTTTCAGCCCATCCATGAACATCAGGGGTGTGACGCTGATCAATGCGAAGTAGCAGGCGAACACCAGTGCGGCGATCCACCAGTAGCGCAGGAAGTCCCGGTTGCCGGCCACGGCTTTCAAGGTGGCGATGATCGACACCGATGCGCGATGGGGGCTGGCGGACTTGGTGGGCAGGATGCACAGCGCATGGATCAGCATGCCCAATGCCATCACCGCGAACCCGTAGAAGCTGCCTTGCCAGTCAAAGGTGGTTTGCAGCCAGGAGCCGATCAGCGGCGAAAGGGCGACGAACGAGCCGCTCAGGGTCATGTAATACAGGCGCACGCGAGCCCGGTCCTGCTCCTCGAACAGGTCTTCCACCAGGGCGTGGCCCAGCACGAAGAAGCCACAGCCCATGGCCTGCACGCTGCGAAACAGCAGGAAGGTCAGGTAGTCCGGTGCCAGCGTGCAGCCTATCGCCCCCAGGATCGACAGTGTGATGCAGCCAAGCAGGACTTCCTTGCGCCCCCATTTATCCGAGAGTGGGCCGGCGATCAGTTGGGAGACCGAAAAGACCAGGGTAAACAGGCTGATAGACAGCGCGACATTGGCGCTGGGCGTGTCGAACCTGGCGGCGAGGGCCGGAAATGAAGGCAGCAGGATATTGATCGGGAAAAAACTGATCAGGGAAATGCAGGTGATGAGGATGAAGCGGGAAAGATACTGGCGTTTGGCTGGGCCATCGAGGACGGGCGAGCAGGTGGAATCAGACATTGTTTTTGTTTTCCGCAGTGAAGCCAGAAACCGATACTAGTCTGCAAAAAGTGGAATTCAATCAAAATCGTCGAAGGAAATTTCCTGATGGCGTATGGCTTGCGACGGTAGGAGAAATCTTTTTGATACGGCACAAAAAAGGTGGGAGCTGGCTTGCCTGCGATAGCGGTGTAACAGATTAAAAATCTGTAACTGATACACCGCTATCGCGAGCAAGCCCACTCCCACCTTTGATCTGCGTGTTACTTAGCTATTGGGCAGCAACCGGCACGTGATGCTCTTGATGTAGCGCGTCTCGGCAATCGCCGGGTGCACCGGGTGGTCCGGGCCCTGGCCGCCACGTTCGAGCATCTGGATATTGCGGTCCAGGTGGCGGGCGCTGGTCAGCAGGATGTTTTGCAGGTCGTCTTCGGGCAGGTGCATGGAGCACGAGGCGCTGACCAGGATGCCGTCCTTGCTGAGCAGGCGCATGGCTTGCTCGTTCAGGCGGCGGTAGGCGCCCTCGCCATTCTTCATGTCTTTCTTGCGTTTGATGAAGGCCGGTGGGTCGGCGACGATCACGTCGAAGCGTTCTTCGCTGGCTTTCAATTCTTTGAGGGCTTCGAACACGTCGCCTTCGATGCAGGTCATTTTCTCGGCAACACCGTTCAACGCGGCGTTGCGCTCTACGCCATCCAGGGCGAAAGCCGAGGCGTCGACGCAGAACACTTCACTGGCGCCGAACGCGGCAGCTTGCACGCCCCAGCCGCCGATGTAGCTGTACAGGTCGAGAACGCGCTTGCCTTTGGCATACGGGGCCAGGCGTGCACGGTTCATGCGGTGGTCGTAGAACCAGCCGGTCTTCTGGCCCTGGATCACCGGGGCTTCGAATTGCACGCCGTTTTCTTCCAGGGCAACCCACTCTGGCACCAGGCCGAACACGGTTTCGACGTAGCGGTTGAGGCCTTCGGCGTCGCGCGCGGCGGAATCGTTCTTGAACAGGATGCCGCTGGGCTTGAGCACTTGGGTCAGTGCGGCGATCACGTCTTCTTTATGGGCTTCCATGGTCGCCGAGGCGATCTGCACCACCAGGACATCGCCGAAACGGTCGACCACCAGGCCCGGCAACAGGTCGGAGTCGCCGTAGACCAGGCGGTAGAACGGCTTGTCGAACAGGCGGTCGCGCAGGGACAGGGCGACGTTGAGGCGGTGCACCAGCAGCGACTTGTCCAATGGCAACTTGATATCGCGCGACAGCAGGCGCGCGCAGATCAGGTTGTTTGGGCTCATGGCCACGATGCCCAGGGTCTTGCCACCGGCCGCTTCGAGGATGGCCTGGTCGCCTGCCTGGAAGCCGTGGAGTGGGGTGGCGGCCACATCGATTTCGTTGCTGTAGACCCACAGGTGGCCGTTGCGCAAACGACGATCGGCGTTGGCTTTGAGACGCAGGCTTGGCAGGGACATGACGTCGCTCCGGAAAAAAGAGCGGGAGTATACCGTGTTGTGTCGTTGTTGGCCGCGCCGCCGGACATGTGGGAGCTGGCTTGCCTGCGATCCAGGCGACTCGGTCTGTCTGTCGCACCGCAGCGATGCCATCGCAGGCAAGCCAGCTCCCACATTTTGCTCCGGTTTCCAATCCGGCTTTTGAGGTGTCGGTCAGGTTCCCATCGGGGTTAGAATCGCCCCCTAGCCCAGAGTGTGTATTTATGTCCCAAGAGCTTTCCGCCGAACAGATCCAACAGGCCCTGCAAGGCATCAGCGTGCCGCCCCAACCGCAAATCATGGTGGATTTGCAGATGGAGCAATACATGCCCGATCCGGACCTGGAGGTGATTGCGCGGCTGATCTCCCAGGACCCGGGCCTCTCCGGCTCATTGCTGAAAATCGTCAACTCGCCGTATTACGGCCTGAGTAACAAGATTGCCTCGATCCAGCGCGCGGTGAACCTGTTGGGCAGCCGCTCGATCGTCAACCTGATCAACGCCCAGTCGATCAAGGGCGAGATGAGCGACGACACCATCGTCACCCTCAACCGGTTCTGGGACACCGCCCAGGATGTGGCGATGACCTGCCTGACCCTGGCCAAGCGCACCGGCTCCCAGGCGGTGGACGAAGCCTATGCCCTGGGGCTGTTCCACGATTGTGGCGTGCCGCTGATGCTCAAGCGTTTCCCGGACTACATGAGCGTGCTGGAAGACTCCTACGCCAAGGCAGGGCCCGATTGCCGGGTGGTCGACACCGAGAACCGTGCGTTCCACACCAACCACGCGGTGGTGGGCTACTACACTGCCAAGTCCTGGCGCCTGCCGGAGCATGTGACCAACGCCATCGCCAACCACCACAACGCCCTGGCGATTTTCAGCGATGAGTCGGCGCGCAACAGCCCGCTGAAAAACCTGCTGGCGATCCTGAAGATGGCCGAGCACATTTGCGCGTCCTATCGGGTGCTGGGCAACCAGACGGTGGACCATGAATGGGACAGCATCGGCCACCTGGTGCTGGATTACGTGGGCCTGTCGGACTACGACTTCGAGAGCCTGAAGTTGTCGATCCGCGAGCTGGGCGCGCACTAACCTTTCTATCGCGAGACGAATATGCCTGAGCTGCCAGAAGTCGAAACCACCCGGCGCGGAATTGCGCCGCACCTGGAAGGCCAGCGGGTCAGCCGCGTGGTGGTGCGTGAACGGCGCCTGCGCTGGCCGATCCCCGAAGACCTCGATGTGCGGCTGTCCGGGCAGCGCATCGTGCTGGTGGAGCGGCGGGCCAAGTACCTTTTGATCAACGCCGAAGTTGGCACCTTGATCAGCCACTTGGGCATGTCGGGCAACCTGCGCCTGGTGGAAGTCGGCCTGCCGGCGGCCAAGCACGAGCATGTGGATATCGAGCTGGAGTCGGGCCTGGCCCTGCGCTACACCGACCCCCGGCGCTTTGGCGCGATACTCTGGAGCCAGGACCCGCACAACCACGAACTGCTGTTGCGCCTGGGGCCGGAGCCGTTGACCGACCTGTTCGACGGCGAGCGCCTGTTCCAGCTGTCCCGTGGGCGCTCGATGGCGGTCAAGCCGTTCATCATGGACAACGCGGTGGTGGTGGGGGTGGGCAATATCTACGCGACCGAGGCGCTGTTTGCCGCCGGGATCGACCCGCGCCGGGAGGCCAAGGGCATTTCCCGTGGGCGTTACCTGAAGCTGGCGATCGAGATCAAACGCATCCTCGCGGCCGCCATCGAGCGCGGCGGTACGACATTGCGCGACTTTATCGGGGGTGATGGCCAGCCGGGGTATTTCCAGCAGGAGCTGTTTGTCTACGGGCGTGGGGGCGAGGCGTGCAAGGTCTGCGGCAGTGAGTTGCGCAATGTGATGCTGGGGCAGCGGGCGAGTGTGTTTTGCCCCAAGTGCCAGAGCTGATTGTGTGTGACGGCGGCTGCCGTCATCGCGGGCAAGCCCGCTCCCACATTTTGACTTGTGAACACCTTCAAGTGTGGGAGCGGGCTTGCCCGCGATGAGGCCCGCCCAGCCACCACAAGGTCTCAGGCCTTACCGGTAATCAACCGGTACTTCTCCATCAACTGCTCTTCAGTCTCAGGGTGTGCCTCATCCAGCGGGATGCAATCGACCGGGCACACTTGCTGGCACTGGGGTTCGTCGTAGTGGCCGACACACTGGGTGCACAGGTTGGGGTCGATCACGTAGATCTCTTCACCCTGGGAAATGGCAGCGTTCGGGCACTCGGGTTCGCAGACGTCGCAGTTGATGCAATCGTCGGTGATGATCAGGGACATGGAAACTCCTGCCAGGGCGCTCTGCCAAGGCATCTGAAAAACTAATGCGCGCAATTGTGCCGCATTGGCGCCCGCAGTGCGAGCGGGCGCCGGTCGAGCGGTCTTACTTCTTGAAGCGCAGCGTCAGCGCATCGGCGACCGCAGGGTGCACAAACTTGGTGATATCCCCACCCAATGCCGCGATTTCCCGCACCAGGGTCGAGGAAATGAACGAGTAACGCTCCGACGGCGTAAGGAACAGGCTCTCTACGTCCGGCGCCAGTTGGCGGTTCATATTGGCCAGCTGGAATTCATATTCGAAGTCCGACACCGCCCGCAGGCCACGCAGGAACACATTGGCGTTCTGTTCCTTGGCAAAGTGCGCCAGCAGCGTCGAAAAGCCCACCACTTCCACGTTGGGCAGGTGCTTGGTGACCTCGCGGGCCAGCTCCACGCGCTGTTCCAGGGGAAACAGCGGGTTTTTCTTGGGGCTGGCCGCGACCGCGATGATCACATGGTCGAACAAGCGCGAGGCGCGTTCGACCAGATCGCCATGGCCTTTGGTAATCGGGTCGAAGGTACCTGGGTACAACACTCGGTTCATCGCGTCGTCCTGGCGGAGTCCGTTGGGGAACCGGATGGTATCGCAGCCATCCCGGTCGGCCAAGTCAACTTATTCAGAAGAAAGCACTATAGACACCGCGAATACCTGGTTTTTTCATGCTGTTTTCAGACGTTCAGCCAGCGCCGTCGCCAGTTGCGCAGTCAGGCCGTACACCGAAAGCTGGGGGTTGGCGCCGATGCTGGTGGGGAACAGCGAGCCGTCGTGGATCGACAGGTTACGCAGTTGGTGATGCCGCCCCAGGCTGTCGGCCACGGCGCTTTTCGGCTCTTCGCCCATGGCGCAACCGCCCATCACATGGGCGCTGCCCAGGCAGGTGCGATGCAGTTCCAGGTTCAGGCCGTCAATCAGGCT
This sequence comes from Pseudomonas sp. WS 5010, assembly GCF_012985565.1. Lineage (NCBI taxonomy): Bacteria > Pseudomonadati > Pseudomonadota > Gammaproteobacteria > Pseudomonadales > Pseudomonadaceae > Pseudomonas > Pseudomonas sp. WS 5010. The sequence continues at coordinate 471,801 of NZ_JAAQWQ010000004.1, forward strand.
GCGGGCCTGCGCCAGTGTGTTGACGTGGCGCGCGTCGTGGTGCAGCGGCTTGACCGACTTGGCGCCGGCGGCAAACTGGATCTCGGCCATGCTGTGGAAAGCCCGGCGCAGGCCGTCCCAGGCGTAGGGCGAGACCTCATAGTCGAGCACCGGCGTGCCATCGCCGCGCAGGCCGACGCTGCCGCCCTGGCTGTCGGGGTGGAAGCCGTCGCGCAGCAGCGCCAGCATGGCGTGGGTCTTGGGCAACTGGCTCATGTCCAGGGCGTTCTGCGTGCCATAACCCCCGAACAATGTGCTGGCCAGCGCCGGGTGCAACGGCGGCGCTTCGAGCTTGTAGGACATTTTGCCGGTGGTGCCGTCCTGCCATTGGAAGTGGTCGGAGTAAATCGACTGCGGCGCGCCGTAGAACGGGTTGATCACCTCGTCGAACAGCCCCGCAGAAAAATTCACCAGATGCAGGAACGTGCGCTTGCCCAGGCGCGAATGCGGGTCGGGTGCGTCCGAGCGCATCAACAGCGCCGGGCTGTTGATGCCGCCGCCGGCCAGCACGTAATGCTTGGCTTTGACTGTGATCTTGCGGCCGGTGGGCGCGACGCAACGGGAGTCCATGGCCACGCATTCGAGGCTGGTGATGGTGTCGCCGCTGAACTTCAGGCGCTCGGCGCGGGCCAGGTACAGCAACTCGCCGCCTTGCTCCAGGGTCGAGGGAATGGTGGTCACTAGCATCGATTGCTTGGCGTTAACCGGGCAGCCCATGCCGCAATAGCCCAGGTTGAAGCAGCCGCGCACGTTGCGCGGGATCACGTGCCAGCTGTAGCCGAGCTTTTCGCAGCCTTTGCGGATCACATCGTTGTTGGGGTTGGGCGGCACGGCCCAGGGCGCGATGCCCAGGCGCTGTTCCATCTTTTCAAACCACGGCGCCATCTCGGCGCTGCTGTGGCCCTTGACCGCGTACTCGCTGGCCCAGTGGGACAGCGTCGGGTCGGGGGTGCGAAAGCTCGAGGTCCAGTTGATCAGCGTGGTGCCGCCCACGGCGCGGCCTTGCAGGATGGTGATGGCGCCGTCCTTGCTCATGCGGCCGATGCCTTCCTGATACAGGCTGGCGTAGGCCTCGTCTTCCAGTAGCTTGAAGTCGCTGCTGGTCTTGAGCGGGCCTTCTTCGATCAGCAGCACCTTGTAGCCGGCGGCGCTGAGAATCTCTGCGGTAGTGCCGCCGCCTGCGCCGCTGCCGATGATCGCGACATCGGCTTCCAGCACCAGGTCCTGGTCGAGGGCGGCGCCGTTATGGGTTTTCCAGCCGCGGGCCATGCCATCGCGGAACACATCAGGTACGGGCATTAGCTTGTTCTCTTATTGTTTTGGCTACGGAGTGGCTATCAAAGTGGGTTGCCAAGGTCAGATCTTCGGTGGCCCGGGGTACCCGCAATGGGCCCAGGACTCGGGCCGAAAGTACCAGGCCATGATCACCAGCTTGAGCAGCGAGCCCTGGCCCATGCGCAGTAGGTTGAGGAAGCTGTTCTCCCAGCGATGCAGGAAGTTGCGGATCTGCTCGCTGCTGGCATTTTCCCAACTGCCCCAGATGCCGGTCAGCGGGCCACGGGTGACGGCCATGCCCAGTACGTCGAACAACTGCTGGGTCAGCTTGAACATCTCCGGCGACAGGTGCAGCAGGCTGTAATCGAGTTTTTTCAGGGTGTCCTCAATGCCTGCCGCCACCACCTCGGCGCTGGCCGCGCCTTCGAGTAACACCGGGATCACTGCGCGCAAAAACGGCAGGTCGCTGTTGCGCAACATGGCAAAGCCGCTGGCGGGGGTGCTGCTGGAGCAACCGCTGAGGCTGGCGCCAAGGCCTGCGGTGGCCAGGAAGGCGCTGGCGCACAGGCCGATTTTCAAGACGCCGCGCCGTGACAGCGCGGGTGATTCAGTCAGGCTAGGGTTCATTTTTATTGTGGTCCCGGTGGTAACGGTTTTAGCGCACGAACAGCTTCTGGATCAGTTTCTGGATGGCTTTGCCATACGGTGGGTAAATCAGCTTGGCCGCATTCAGGCGTTGCTTGATCAGCACCCCCTTGGCCTTGCTGAACGTGAGGAACCCTTCATGGCCGTGATAGTGGCCCATGCCCGACGGGCCGATGCCGCCAAAGGGCATATCGTCCTGGGCCACGTGCAGCAGGGTGTCGTTCAAGCACACGCCGCCGGAATGGGTCTCGTGGAGTACGCGATTCTGTTCGGCCTTGTTGTAGCCGAAGTAATACAGCGCCAGTGGGCGAGGGCGTTGGTTGATGTAGGCAAAGGCCTGGTCGATCCCGCGATAGGGCACGATGGGCAACACCGGGCCGAAAATCTCGTCCTGCATCACGGTCATTTCATCGCTGACATTCAGCAGCAGGCTATGGGCCATGCGCCGTGCCTGGCCCTGGTCATAGAGCGGCACCAGGGTCGCGCCCTTGTCGGTTGCGTCCTTGACGTAGGCATTGAGTCGGGCGAGTTGTCGCTCGTTGATGATGGCGGTGTAGTCCGGGTTGTCGGCCAGGGTCGGATAAAACCCACGTACCGCCTGGGTGTAGGCCTCGACGAAGCCGTCCACACGGTCTTCGGGAACCAGCACGTAGTCCGGCGCCACACAGGTTTGCCCGGCATTCAGTGCCTTGCCGAATGCGATCCGTTCAGCGGCATCCTTGAGCGGCACATCGGCCGAGACAATTGCCGGGGATTTACCGCCCAGCTCCAGGGTCACCGGGGTCAGGTGCTCGGCGGCGGCGCGCATCACATGCTTGCCGATGCTGGTGGCACCGGTGAACAGCAGATGATCGAACGGCAGCTTGGAGAACGCCATGCCCACTTCTGCTTCGCCGAGCACCACGCACACCAGGTCTTCGGGGAAGATTTGCGCCAGCAGGGTCTTGAGCAACTGGCCAGTGGCGGGGGTGGATTCGCTGAGCTTGAGCATCACCCGGTTGCCCGCCGCCAGCGCACCGACCAGCGGGCCGATGGCCAGGTATAACGGGTAGTTCCAGGGCACGATCACCCCGATGACGCCCAGGGGTTGATAGATCACTTTGGCAGATGCCGGCTGGAAGGCTATACCTACAGCGCGGCGCGACGGTTTCATCCAGCCTTTGAGGTGTTTGCTGGCGTAGTGAATGCCATGCAGGCTGGGCATCAGTTCGGCGAACAGGGTTTCGTCGGCACTGCGATGACTGAAATCGCTGCTGATGGCCTCGATCAGCGCCTGGCGCTCATCGCTGAGCAGGTCGCGCAAGGCCTTGAGCCACTGCTGACGCTGCGCCGCCGTTGGCATCGGGTTGGCCGCGTAGGCGCGGCGCTGGGCAGCGAACAGGTCCTGGAGTTGGTCCAGCGCCTGGGAATCTTGCAGGTAGGCAACGTTGGCAGACATGGCGCAGTTCCCGATTGTTATTGGAATACCTGCGTTTTTAGAGTTATTGCTCTATTTTGTCAAATGACTTCGCGGCAACATGCAGTTTTATCCTGGCAAGGATAGACCGTAAGATGTTTGCATCAGGATTCCAGAAGCCGATACCCCATGGCACCACGAGTAAAGACCAGCGAACGCATTGTGCAAACCAGCCTGGAGCTGTTCAACCAGCAGGGCGAGCGCAGCATCAGCACCAACCATATTGCCGCCCACATGGAAATATCCCCCGGCAACCTGTACTACCACTTCCCGAACAAGCAGGCGATTATCGCCGTGCTGTTTCGCGAGTACGAAGCCCTGGTAGACAGCTTCCTGCGCCCGCCCCAGGGGCGCGCCATGGTGGTCGAGGACAAGCGCTTCTACCTGCAGGCGGTGCTGGCCGGCATGTGGCGCTACCGCTTTTTGCACCGCGACCTTGAGCATCTGCTGGAAAGCGACCCGGAACTGGCCACCGGCTACCGGCGCTTTTCCCAGCGCTGCCTGATCCAGGGCGGCGCGATTTACCGGGGGTTTGTCGAGGCCGGGATCCTGAACATGGACCCGGTGCAGACCGAAGCCTTGACCCTCAACGCCTGGATCATCCTCACCTCCTGGGTGCGCTTTTTGTGCACCACCAACGAGAACTCCGCACACCTGAGTGCCGAGGCGATCAAGCGCGGGGTGTATCAGGTGCTGGTGCTGGAGGCGGGGTTTATCACGCCCCAGGCCAAAGAAGCCGTGGACGCGTTGTTCAAAGAATTTTACGTGCCTCTAAGTCAGGCACTGGAAGAAGTGAAGTAGGCCCTTTCCCGAACGTATTTCCAGGAGTCCGTCATGCCGCTTGCGCAACTGATCAGCCCGCAACAACTGGCCGAACGCCAGCAGCACGCAGGCTTAGTCATCCTCGATTGCCGTTTTGCCCTGGAAGACCCGGATTACGGGCGTTGCAGCTATGCCGAAGGGCATATCGAGGGGGCGCAGTATGCGGACCTGGAGCGCCATCTCAGTGGGCCAGTGACCAAGGGCGTGACTGGTCGCCATCCGCTGCCGGCGCCCCAGGTGCTGGTCCAGCAGTTACAGGCCTGGGGCGTCAATGCCGACAGCGAAATCGTGCTGTATGACGACGGCCCTGGCGCGTTTGCCGCCCGTGCCTGGTGGCTGCTGGTGTGGCTGGGCAAGCGTGACGGTGTGTCGATCCTCGATGGTGGCCTGAAGGCCTGGCACAGCGCCGGTTTCCCCTTGAGCCTGGAGGCGCCGAGCACCGAGCCTGGCACCTTTGCCGGCAGCCCGGACAACCATCTTCTGCTGGACACCGAGCACCTGCAAAAACGCCTGGGCCAGCCGGGCCTGACCTTGATCGACGCCCGTGCCTTGCCGCGCTTTCGCGGTGAAGTGGAACCCATTGACCCGATTGCCGGGCATATTCCCGGCGCGCAATGTGCGGCGTTCAGCGAGAACCTGGGCAGTGACGGGCGCTTCTTGCCGGTGTCGCAGCTCAAGCAACGGTTTGCGGAAAAGCTGCAAGGCCGCTCGCCCCAGGAATTGGTGGCGTATTGTGGCTCGGGTGTGACGGCGTGCCACAACCTGTTTGCCTTGAGCCTGGCGGGGTATCCGTTGGGCAAGTTGTATGCGGGGTCGTGGAGTGAGTGGATCAATGATCCGCAGCGCGAAATTGCTACCGGCGATTAAGTGGGTAATCCCCGATCAAATGTAGGAGCGGGCTTGCCCGCGAATGCGGTGTGCCAGCCACCGAATTTATTAGCTGAAACGCCGCATTCGCGAGCAAGCCCGCTCCCACATGATTAACCGTGTTTTGCCCGTAACCAATGCGGGATCCGCCGCTCCAGGTAGTACCCAGGCGTCTTCAGCGAACCCTCGACAAACCCCACATGCCCACCCTTGGCCTGCAGTTCAAACTCGATGCAGTCCGACAGTTCGCTGGCCTGGGGCAAGCTGTGGGCAAACACAAAAGGATCATCCGCCGCCTGGATGATCAGCGTTGGCGTGCGAATCTCCCCCAGGAAGTAACGACTCGACGCCCGCCGGTAATAGTCCTCGGCGCTCAGGTATCCATGCAGCGGTGCGGTGACGCGCCCATCAAAATCCCAGAATGTGCGCATCTTCTCCAGCGAGCCCAGCTCGGCCAGGGTCTTCAGTGCGTCTTCGCGCCCGTCCTGGGTGAATTGGCGCTGCTTGACCCGGATATAGCTGAGCATCTCGCGCATGAAGTGCTTCTGATAGACCCGTGAGAAGCCCAGGCCGATGCGGTCGGCGCACTGATCCAGGCGAAACGGCACCGATACCGCCGCCGCGCCTTGCAGGCCGCAGTGGTCGCCGGTTTCGCCCAGGTGCTTGAGCAGCACATTGCCGCCCAGGGAGTAACCCACGGCATACAGCGGCGCCAACGGCCGCTTGGCCCGCAGGTGCGCGATGGCGGCGGCCAGGTCTTCACTGGCGCCGGAGTGGTAACTGCGGGCCAACAGGTTGGGTTCGCCGGAGCAGCCACGCCAATTCAGCGCGACACTGGCCCAGCCCTGGCTGGCCAGGGCTTTTTGCAGGCCGGCAACGTAGGGCGAGTTGGACGAACCGGTCAGCCCATGCAGCACCAGCACCAAGGGCGCATGCGGGTCGTGGGGGCCGTGCCAGTCGAGGTCGAGAAAATCGCCATCTTCCAGCCACAGGCGCTCGCGCTGGCGCTCGAGGTGGGTGGTGGGGCGCCAGAGCGGGCCCCACAGCGTTTGCAGATGTGGGTTGCCGAGGCCGAAGGCGGGGGTGAAGCGGTTTGCTGGCGGTGTCATGAATACCTGTCCTGTAGGCGCGGGCCTGCCCGCAGACAAACTCGCGCCTACAGCGTTTTCAGTGGGTCAGAGCCGTACGTTGCCACAACGCGTAATACACCCGCCCGGACTTTTGCTCGCGGTGCAGGCGCCAGTTGCCCGGCAGGCCCAGGGTTGATGGCGCGGTTTCGCTTTCGGTGTAGACCCAGGCGTCATCGGCCAGCCATTGGCGCTCTTCCAGCAGGGTGCAGACGGTCGGCAGCAGGTTCTGGTTGAACGGCGGGTCGAGGAACACCACGTCGAATGCACTGGCCGGCTGGGTTTCCAGGTAGCGCAGGGCATCGGCGGTTTGGACGTGGCCGGTGGTGCAACGCAGGGTGCCCAGGTGTTCGCGCAGGCTGGAAACCGCCACGTTGCTCGCGTCCAGGGCCTGGCCCAGGGCGGCGCCACGGGACAGCGACTCCAGGAACAGCGCGCCGCTGCCGGCGAACGGGTCAAGCACCTTGGCCCCTTCGATGTACGGCGCGAGCCAGTTGAACAGGGTCTCGCGGACCCGGTCCGGGGTCGGGCGCAGGCCCACGACATCGGGGAAGCTCAGCTTGCGGCTGCGCCATTGGCCGCCAATGATGCGCAGTTGGCCCACACCGTTATGAACGTTGTGGACAGGTTTTTTAGGGCGCGATGGACTAGCCATTAATGCTCCGGAACCCCGAGCGGCTGCTCGGCAGGTTTATCAGTGGGGGGCGGTAGTGGCTTTTGCGCGGTGGTGGGACCAGCGGTCACGATCACCATTTTATCGCTGCTCAAGTGCTTGTTCAGTGCAGCCTTGACCTGTTCGGTGGTCAGGGCCTGGGATTGCTTCATGAAGTCTTCCAGGTAATTGAGCGGCAGGTTGTAGAAACCCATGGCGCCCAGTTGCCCGACGATATCGGCGTTGCTCGCGGTAGACAGCGGGAAGCTGCCGGCCAGTTCACGCTTGGCGTCATCCAATTCTTTTTGCGTCGGCCCGGTCTTGAGGTAGTCGGCCAGCACTTGCTCCACCAGGCGCAAGGTGCCACCGCTCATTTCGGCGCGGGTCTGCAGGTTGATCATGAAGGGGCCACGTACCTGCATCGGCGAGAAGCCGGAGTACACGCCATAGGTCAGGCCGCGCTTCTCGCGCACCTCGCTCATCAAGCGGGTGCCAAAGCCACCGCCGCCAAGGATCTGGTTGCCCAGGGACAGGGCGGCGTAGTCCGGGTCGGCACGGTCGATGCCCAGTTGCGCGAACAGCAAGTGCGTCTGCTTGGAGGGAAACTCGATGTGCCCCAGGCCGGCCTTGGGCTCGGTCGGCTCGGCGATTTTCGCCAGTGCCGGGCCCTTGGGCAGGGACGCGGACACCTTGGCTGCCATGGCTTCGGCGTCGGCACGGGACAGGTCGCCGACCATCGCGATCACCGCGTTGCCGGCGGCGTAGGCCTTGGCGTGGAATGCCTTCAACTGTGCCTGGGTAATGGCCGGTACGCTCTCTGGTGTGCCTTCGCTCGGGTGCGCATAGGGATGATCGCCGTACAGGCGCTTGAACAGCTCGATGCTCGCCAGCTTGCTCGGGTTCTGTTTCTGGTACTCGAAGCCTGCCAGCAACTGGTTCTTGATCCGCGCCAGGGAGTCGGCAGGGAAGGTCGGCTGGCCGATCACCTGGTCAAACAGCGTGAGGGCGGCCTCGCGCTTGTCGGCGGCACTGAGGCTGCGCAGCGACACCAGCGCCATGTCGCGGTAGGCACCGTTGCTGAAATCCGCGCCCAGGCCTTCAAAACCGGCGGCAATCTGCCCCACATCCTTGCCCGGCACGCCTTCGTTGAGCATGGCGTTGGTCAGCAGCGCCAGGCCCGGCGTGTTGCCGTCCTGGCTGCTGCCGGCGGCGAACAGGATGCGCATGTCGAACATTGGCAGCTCATGGGCCTCGACGAACAGCACCTTGGCGCCCTCGGCGGTGTTCCAGGTCTGCACGTTGAGCTGGCGATTGGTCGGGTTTTTGCCGTCCAGTTCCGCCAGGGATTGCAGGGTCTTGCTGGACTTGGCCTGCTCCAGCGCCGGGCTGGCCACGGAGTCGTCCGGGCGACCGATATACACCGCGACCGCTGCCACCAGGGTCACGACGATCAGGCCAGGCAGCACCAGGCGGTTGTTTTTGCGATCACTCATGAGTGGTCTCCTCGGGCATGACATGGGCGACACTCAGGCGTTCGCGGGTGAAATACGTACGCGCGGCTTTCTGGATGTCCTCGGGCGTCACGCTCTGCAGTTCGGCCAGCTCTGTGTCCATGAGTTTCCACGACAGGCCGACCGTTTCCAGGGAGCCAATGGCCGTGGCCTGGCTGGTGATGGAGTCGCGCTCATAGACCACGCCGGCAATGACCTGGGCGCGAATGCGTTCCAGCTCCTCAGCGGTCGGTGGCTTGGCCTTGAGTTCGTCCAGCAGGCGCCAGAGCCCGGCTTCGGCCTGGGCCACGGTTTTCTGCTTCTGCTGGTTGGGCGTGGCGCTCAAGGTGAACAGGCTGTCGCCGCGGGTGTAGGCGTCGTAGTTGGTCGAGGCAGCGGACACCAGTTCTTCACCGCGTTCCAGCTGGCTCGGGATGCGCGCGCTGTAGCCGCCATCGAGCAGTGCCGAGATCAGGCGCAGGGCGTTGACCGAACGCTTGTCTTCGGCAGTGGCCAGGCCCGGTACGTTGAAGCCCAGGATGACGCTCGGCAATTGGGTCTGCACGTGCATGGTCAGCAGGCGTTCGCCCGGCTCGGCCAGTTCCAGGGGCTTTTTCGCCGGTGGCACGTCACGCTTGGGGATCGGGCCGAAGTAACGCTGGGCCAGGGTTTTCACCTCGTCCGGGGTCACGTCGCCGACCACTACCAGGGTGGCGTTGTTCGGCACGTACCAGGATTGGTACCAGTGGCGCAGTTCCTCGACCTTCATGCGGTCCAGGTCGGCCATCCAGCCGATGGTCGGCGTGTGATAGCCGCTGGCCGGGTAGGCCATGGCCTTGAAGCGTTCGAAGGCCTTGGACATCGGGTTGTCATCGGTGCGCAGGCGGCGCTCCTCCTTGATGACTTCGATCTCGCGGCTGAATTCGTCGGCTGGCAGGCGCAGGGTGGCCATGCGGTCGGCTTCCAGTTCCAGGGCCACGCCCAGGCGGTCGCGGGCCAGCACTTGGTAGTAGGCGGTGTAGTCGTCGCTGGTGAAGGCGTTTTCTTCGGCGCCCAGGTCGCGCAGGATCAACGAAGCTTCGCCTGGGCCGGTCTTGGAGCTGCCCTTGAACATCATGTGTTCCAAGGCATGGGACAAGCCGGTCTGGCCAGGGGTTTCATAGCTGGAGCCGACCTTGTACCAGACCTGCGAGACCACCACCGGAGCGCGATGGTCTTCGCGCACGACGACCTTGAGGCCGTTGTCCAGGGTGAATTCATGGGTGGGTTGAGGGTCGGCAGCCAAGGCTGAAAGGGGCAGACAAACTGTGCTGAGCAGCAGGCCTGCGGCGCGGCGGGCTAGAGCATTCATTCGTTTTTAAACCTGTTGGGCTGCCCGCTTGGTCTTAGCGTCGGCGGGCGAGGAGGTGCTAGGATACTGATCCGTATTAGCGGCGGCCACTGCGGCTGTCATATCGTTTCGGATCCAGTCGTCGTGAAGATGGAGTTATCCGTGGGGTTCCCCGGTTTTAATCCGCTTTTCGCCGATTTTATCGCTTCAGTCCTATATTGAATCGATTTGTTGAGGCTGTATTCACGCCTCACAAAATACTGCGCATGAACAAGCTGGCTAAAAAACAGTCTGTTGCGCATCGAATATTATTTACCGAGGCGCCACCTTGGCGCGTCGCTACCGTGAGATAGCCGTCCTCCATGTTTGGTTCCAACGACGACAAGAAGAGCCCAGCTGCGGCTGGCGAGAAAAAAGGCCTGTTCGGATGGCTGCGCAAAAAGCCGCAGGAAACCGTCGTCGAACAGCCGCAAGTGCAACCTGAGCCCGTGCCTGAGCCTGTTTTGCAGGCGCAACCTGCGATTGAATCGGTGGCCGAGCCTGTCGTCGAGACGCCGGCGCCTGTGGTGCTGCCTATCGCCGAGCCGGTCTTGCAGCCGGTGGTGGAGGCTGCGCCAGAGCCAGAGCCAGAGCCAGAGCACAAGCCGTGGCCGCTATTGCCGGTGGCTGAAGAGCCTGTCGCGCTGGTCGAGGATGTGCAGGCCGAACATGTGGCACCACCGATTCCTGTGGTTGTGGAGCCGGTCGAGGTGGTCGCCGAGCCCCTGCCCGTTGTGGTCGAACCGGTGATTGTCGAGCCCGTAGCCGTAGTTGCCGAGCCTGCCACCGCACCTGCCGAAACCAGCAAGACCGGCTTCTTCGCCCGACTCAAGCAAGGCCTGAGCAAGACCAGCGCAAGCATCGGCGAAGGCATGGCCAGCCTGTTCCTCGGCAAAAAAATCATCGATGACGAGCTGCTCGAAGATATCGAGACCCGCCTGCTGACCGCTGACGTGGGCGTCGAAGCCACCGCCGTGATCATCCAGAGCCTGACCCAGAAGGTCGCGCGCAAGCAGCTCACCGACGCCGACGCGCTCTATAAGTCATTGCAGGCCGAACTGGCCGCCATGCTCAAACCGGTGGAAGCGCCGCTGGTGATTACCGAGAAAAAACCCTTTGTGATCCTGGTGGTTGGCGTCAACGGCGCCGGCAAGACCACCACCATCGGCAAGTTGGCGAAGAAGCTGCAACTGGAAGGCAAGAAAGTCATGCTCGCCGCCGGTGACACCTTCCGCGCCGCTGCCGTGGAGCAATTGCAGGTGTGGGGCGAGCGCAACAAGATCCCGGTGATCGCCCAGCACACCGGTGCCGACTCCGCCTCGGTGATCTTCGATGCCGTGCAGGCCGCCAAGGCCCGTAACATCGATGTGCTGATCGCCGATACCGCCGGTCGCCTGCATACCAAAGACAACTTGATGGAAGAGTTGAAGAAAGTCCGCCGGGTGATAGGCAAGCTCGACGCCGACGCGCCCCACGAGGTGCTGTTGGTGCTGGACGCCGGGACCGGGCAGAACGCGATCAGCCAGGCCAAGCAATTCAACCAGACAGTCCAGCTGACTGGCCTGGCGTTGACTAAGCTCGATGGCACGGCCAAGGGTGGGGTTATTTTCGCCCTGGCTAAACAATTCGGGCTGCCGATTCGTTATATCGGTGTCGGCGAAGGTATTGATGACCTGCGCACGTTTGAGGCCGAACCCTTTGTCCAGGCACTGTTTGCCGAGCGGGAGCGTTCATGATTCGTTTTGAACAGGTGGGCAAGCGTTACGCCAACGGGCATGTCGGCTTGCATGAGCTGAGTTTCCGGGTGCGTCGTGGCGAGTTTTTGTTTGTCACCGGTCACTCCGGCGCCGGCAAAAGTACCTTGCTGCGCCTGTTGCTGGCCATGGAGCGTCCGACCACCGGCAAATTGCTGCTGGCGGGCCAGGACCTGGCCACCATCAGCAATGCACAGATCCCGTTCCTGCGCCGGCAGATCGGCGTGGTGTTCCAGAACCACCAGTTGCTGTTCGATCGCACGGTGTTCAATAACATCGCCCTGCCATTGCAGATCCTGGGGCTGTCCAAGGCCGAAATCGTCAAGCGTGTGGATTCGGCCCTGGAGCGGGTGGCGCTGTCGGACAAGACCGACCTGTACCCCGGCGACCTGTCCACCGGCCAGCAACAGCGCGTCGGCATTGCCCGCGCCATCGTCCATCGCCCGGCCTTGCTGCTGGCGGACGAACCTACCGGTAACCTCGACCCGCGCCTGGCTGCAGAAATCATGGGTGTTTTTGAAGACATCAACCGCCTGGGCACCAGCGTGCTGATTGCCAGTCACGACCTGGCATTGATCGCGCGCATGCGCCATCGCATGCTGACCCTGCAGCGCGGCCGCCTGATTGGTGACGGGGAGGCCGGCGTATGAGTGCCACACGCAGCCCTAAAGTTTCCGAGCGCGTAGCGCCGAAAGCGGCCGACCCGCAACCGCAGAAAAAGAAACGCGACGATGATGACGGCCCTGACTTCAGCACCTTGCTGCACGCCTGGATCGAAAGCCATCGCGCCAGCCTGGTGGACAGCCTGCGCCGCCTGGGCAAGCAGCCGATTGGCAGCTTCTTCACCTGCCTGGTGATGGCCGTGGCGTTGAGCCTGCCGATGGGCTTGTCGTTGCTGCTTAATAATGTCGAGCGCCTGGGCGGTTCCTGGCAGCGCGCGGCGCAGATTTCCCTATATCTGCAACTGGATGCCAGCGCCACCGAAGGCGAGGCCCTGCGCGAGCAGATCAAGAACCTGCCGGGCGTGGCGGATGCCGAGTACATCAGCCGCGACCAGGCGCTGGAAGAGTTCCAGCAACAGTCCGGCCTGGGTGAGGCGCTCAAGGAGCTGCCGCAGAACCCGCTGCCGGGGGTTGTGTTGGTCACGCCCAATGAAATCGACAAGACGGCCCTTGAAGCATTAAGACAAAAATTGGCTGAATTGCCCAAGGTACAGCAGGCGCAGCTTGATCTGGTGTGGGTCGAGCGTCTGGCGGCGATTCTCAAGCTGGGCGACCGTTTTGTCTTTGGCCTGACGGTGTTGCTGGTTTCTGCATTACTTTTGGTGATAGGCAATACCATTCGCCTTCATATTGAAAACCGCCGCACCGAGATAGAAGTGATTAAACTGGTCGGCGGCACAGACAGCTATGTGCGTCGTCCTTTTCTGTACATGGGCGCGCTTTATGGCTTTGGTGCGGGGATTCTGTCCTGGGGCGTATTGGCGTTTGGCCTGGATTGGCTGAACGACGCGGTAGTCGGCCTGGCCGGTTTGTATGGCAGTGATTTTGCCCTGGCTGGCGTACCCGCTGCCGATGGTCTATCACTGTTGCTTGGCGCGGTGTTGTTGGGGTATATCGGTGCTTGGATTGCGGTCGCACGGCATTTACGTGAGCTGGCGCCGAAGTAGTTAATGTCAGATTAATGTGGTTTCGTTTGTATTGACCGTATCAGTGGTTTAGGGAACTTGTCCTACGGTTTCCGGTCAATTTTCGCAGTGCTGAACTGCACGAGTTATGTGAGTCGGAGGTTTTTTCGTATGACCACTTCTTTGCAACCTGCTTATGCTCTGGTCCCGGGTGCGAACCTGGAAGCCTATGTGCACACGGTCAACAGCATTCCATTGCTGACGCCCGAGCAGGAGCGTGAACTGGCCGAGAGTCTCTACTATGAGCAGGATTTGGGGGCGGCTCGGCAGATGGTGCTCGCCCACCTGCGTTTTGTCGTACATATCGCCCGTAGCTATAGCGGCTACGGCCTGGCCCAGGCTGACCTGATCCAGGAAGGCAACGTCGGCCTGATGAAGGCTGTGAAACGCTTCAACCCGGAAATGGGTGTGCGCCTGGTGTCGTTCGCCGTGCACTGGATCAAGGCGGAAATCCACGAGTTCATCCTGCGCAACTGGCGCATTGTGAAAGTGGCAACCACCAAGGCCCAGCGCAAGCTGTTCTTCAACCTGCGCAGCCAGAAAAAACGCCTGGCGTGGCTGAACAACGAGGAAGTCCACCGTGTGGCCGAAAGCCTCGGCGTGGAGCCTCGGGAAGTGCGCGAGATGGAAAGTCGCCTGACCGGCCATGACATGGCCTTTGACCCGGCCGCTGAAGCGGACGACGACAGTGCTTTCCAATCGCCGGCCAACTATCTGGAAGACCACCGGTATGACCCGGCGCGTCAACTGGAAGATGCCGATTGGAGCGACAACTCCAATCACAATCTGCACGAAGCACTGGAAGTGCTGGACGACCGCAGCCGTGACATCCTCTACCAGCGCTGGCTGGCAGAAGAAAAAGCCACGCTGCACGACCTGGCGCAAAAGTACAATGTGTCGGCCGAGCGTATTCGTCAGCTTGAGAAGAGCGCGATGAATAAGCTGAAACTGTCGATCGCCGCCTAACACGCAACGAACGAGCAAAAAAATGCCCCGATCGAAAGCTCGGGGCATTTTTGTTCGTGCCGCGCCCCTGTAGGAGCCGGCTTGCCGGCGATGGCGATCTACCGGCTCTCAATGATTGGCTGATACAGCGCCATCGCCAGCAAGCCGGCTCCTACAGGTTTTATGTTGCGTCAGTTGGCCCACGGCGCCTTTCGCGTACTGTTCAGCTCATTCAAATAGCCAGTACCACCCAACTGCCCCATCTGCTGGCGAATCCACGCCGCCCGCCGCGCCACATACGCCGTCGGATGGCTGGCACTCCACACCCTTGGATTGGGCAGTACCGCTGCCAGATAACTGGCCTGCTGCCGCGAAAGCCCCTTGGCACCCACGCCAAAATGATGCCGCGCTGCCGCCTCTGCGCCAAACACACCTTCGTCCCATTCCACGCTGTTGAGGTACACCTCAAGGATCCGCTGCTTGGGCCAGAGGATTTCGATCAGCCCGGTAAACCAGGCTTCCAGGCCCTTGCGCACATAACTGCGGCCGGCCCACAGGAACAGGTTTTTCGATACCTGCTGGCTCAGCGTACTGGCGCCGCGAATCGAGCCGCCGCGCTCGTTATGCAGCAGCGCAGCCTGGATCGCCCCGAAGTCAAAACCCCAATGCTGCGGGAAGCGCTGGTCCTCGCCGGCCATCACCGCGACTTTCAGGTCATCGGAGATCTCATCCCACGGCACCCAGGTACGTTGCAGGTCAATGGGCTCGCCATCGACCCAGGACTCGATCTTGCGCTCGACCATCAGTGCGGTAAACGGCGGCGGGACGACACGAAACAGCAGCACCAGCAAAACACTGCCGATGACAAACCATTTCACGACTTTGAGAAAACGACTGAAGAGGACACGCAGCATAGAGATGGCTTGGCCGAACCCGTTGAGCGGGCCATTATACAGACCCGGCCCTTTGAGTCTGACTGGAGTTCCTCATGCTGCGTGGCTTTCTGATGTTGGCGGCCTTTTTCGGCTTTACCGGTGTTGCCCTCGGCGCGTTCGCCGCCCATGGCCTGAAAAAAAGCCTGACGGCTGAATACCTGGCGATATTCCACACCGGCGTGACCTACCAACTGGTGCACGCCCTGGCGTTGTTTGGCGTGGCCTTGCTGGCCGCGCATGTGCCCGGGCGCCTGGTGCTCTGGGCCGGTGTGTCGTTCAGCATCGGCATCTTGCTGTTCTCCGGCAGCCTGTACCTGCTGACCACCATCGGCATTGGCAAGCTGGGGATCATCACGCCGTTTGGCGGCCTGGCGTTCCTGATTGGCTGGCTGTGCCTGGGGCTCGCCGCCTGGCGCCTGCAACTGACCGCCTGACGCTTGTAGCTGACCTTCAGGTCACGATCAGGCTAGAATGCTGGCCCCTAAAAACGATGGCGGCCCGTGGCATGCGCATTCAATTGAACGGCGAATCCTATGAACTGCCCGACGGTGAAACCGTCGCGGCCCTGCTGACCCGTCTGGAACTGACCGGACGTCGCGTCGCAGTGGAGCTCAACCAGGATATCGTCCCGCGTAGCCAGCACACCGAAACCGCCCTCACCGAAGGCGATCAGGTTGAAGTGGTCCACGCCATCGGCGGCGGCTAGCCCTGCGGCAACTACCCGGATTCTGCAGAACCTCACCCCAACTCGAGGATTTCCCATGAGCATCGTTCGTAGCGACAAGCCCTTCGTCCTGGCCGGTCGTACCTACCAGTCGCGTTTGCTGGTAGGCACCGGCAAGTACCGCGACATGGAAGAAACCCGCCTGGCTATCGAAGCCTCGGGCGCCGAAATCGTGACGGTGGCTGTGCGCCGCACCAATATCGGCCAGAACCCGGGCGAACCGAACTTGCTGGATATCCTGCCGCCCGATCGCTACACCATCCTGCCCAACACTGCCGGTTGCTACGACGCCATCGAAGCTGTGCGCACCTGCCGCCTGGCCCGTGAGCTGCTCGACGGCCACAACCTGGTGAAGCTGGAAGTGCTGGCGGACCAGAAAACCCTGTTCCCCAACGTGATCGAAACCCTCAAGGCCGCCGAAACCCTGGTCAAGGAAGGTTTCGACGTGATGGTCTACACCAGCGATGACCCGATCATCGCCCGCCAACTGGCCGAGATCGGCTGCATCGCGGTCATGCCGCTGGCCGGCCTGATCGGTACTGGCCTGGGGATCTGCAACCCGTACAACCTGCAGATCATCCTCGAAGAAGCCAAGATCCCGGTGCTGGTGGATGCCGGCGTCGGTACCGCGTCCGATGCCACCATCGCCATGGAACTGGGCTGCGAAGCGGTGCTGATGAACTCGGCCATCGCCAATGCGCAACAGCCGATCATGATGGCCGAAGCCATGAAACACGCGATTGTCGCCGGCCGCCTGGCGTACCTCGCCGGGCGTATGCCAAAAAAACTTTACGCCAGCGCCTCCTCGCCGCTGGATGGTCTGATCAAGTAAGAGCCATTGATGACTGAATCAAACGAAACGCCGAACCCCGTGGAAGAAGGCGACGAGTCCAAGCACCGCCGCATCAAGAGTTTTGTGATGCGTGCCGGGCGCATGACCGAAGGCCAGCAAAAGGGCCTGGACCAGGGCACGCCGCTGTTCGTCCTGCCCCTGGCCGATGCGCCGGTGGACTTCGACCAGGTGTTTGGCCGTTCGGCCCCGCGCTCCCTGGAAATTGGCTTCGGCATGGGCCATTCCCTGCTGGAAATGGCTGCGGCGTCGCCCGAGCAAGACTTTATCGGTGTGGAAGTGCACCGTCCGGGCGTGGGCGCGCTGCTTAACGGCGTGCTGACCCAGGGCCTGAAAAACCTGCGGGTCTATGACTGCGATGCGATCGAAGTGCTTAACCGCTGCATCGCCGACAACAGCCTCGACCGCCTGATGCTGTTTTTCCCGGACCCATGGCACAAGAGTCGTCACCACAAGCGCCGTATCGTCCAGGCGTCCTTCGCGGAACTGGTGCGCAGCAAGCTCAAGGTGGGTGGCATCCTGCATATGGCCACCGATTGGGAACCGTATGCGCAGTACATGCTGGAAGTGATGAACGTTGCCCCTGGCTATCGCAACCTGGCCGAAGATGGTCAGTGCGTACCACGCCCGGCCGAACGTCCGATCACCAAGTTCGAACGCCGTGGCGAGCGGTTGGGGCATGGGGTTTGGGATTTGAAGTTCGAAAAGCTGGCTTGATCAGCTAGAAAGCTGGAATGCGATCAACTGTAGGAGCTGGCTTGCCGGCGATAGCGTCACTTGGGTATCACTGATACACCGAGGTGACGCTATCGCAGGCAAGCCAGCTCCTACAGTTGTTTTGTGGTGGGCTTTGAGTCAGCGGCGGTCGGCAACCACGCCAATCAACACCAGCACCACCAACAGCACCGGTGCCAGGCTGTAGTTATTGAACTGGCTCAACCCCCGCACAATCCACGGCGTGGCGTAGATCAGCGCGGCGCCGCTGCCGATCATGCACAGCAGGGCCATCAACGGTACGCGCAAGGCGCCGGCGATGCTGCCCAGGCGCGCTTCGACCCAGCCCTTGATGTCGGCGCCGAATAGCACCAACAGGCAGCCTACCAGCGCCAGGGATATTTCCGACAGGTTGCTACGGCTCCAGCGGGATACGGTGGCGAGCAGGTCGAGTACCAGATCCATTCGATTTCCTTAGAGCGATCAGCTCAAAAACTTCTGCAGCAGGTCATTGAGAAAGAGTTGCCCACGGTCCGTGGCCGCCAGGCGTGACGGTTCGACCTGCAATAAGCCACTTTGTTCGGCATCCCTGCGGGCTTGATCCAGGCTGGCCAGGTCCAGGCCGGTGCGCTCGGCATACAGCTTGGCTTCCACGCCCTCGGTCAGGCGCAGGGCGTTCATCAGGAACTCGAAGGGCAGTTCCTCGTTGGTCAGCTCTTTCATGCCTGCCTGGAAGCTTTTTGCCGGGTTGAGGTAGTCCTTCGGTGCGCGGGTCTTCCAGGTGCGCACGATGCGCCCGTCTGGATGGCTGAGCTTGCCGTGGGCGCCGGCGCCGATGCCGATAAAGTCGCCAAAACTCCAGTAATTGAGGTTATGCCGCGCGGGCCGGCCCGGCTGGGCGTAGGCCGAGACTTCATATTGCGCGTAGCCGTGTTCGGCGAGCAGGGCCTGGCCGGCTTCCTGGATATCCCACAGGGTGTCGTCTTCCGGCAGCGTCGGCGGCTGGTTCCAAAATACGGTGTTGGGTTCCAGGGTCAGTTGGTACCACGACAGATGGGTCGGCTTGAGCGCAATCGCCTGGCGCAGGTCGCCCAAGGCGTCGTCCAGGGATTGATCGGGCAAACCGTGCATCAGGTCCAGGTTGAAGTTATCGAACCCGGCCTGGCGTGCCATGCCGGCGGCGCGTACGGCTTCGTCGCCGTTGTGGATGCGGCCCAAGGCCTTGAGCTTTTCCTGCTGGAAGCTCTGGATGCCAATCGACAGGCGATTGATCCCCAGCTTGCGGTAGGCGACGAACTTCTCTTGCTCGAAGGTGCCGGGGTTGGCTTCCAGGGTGATTTCGATATCGCTGGCAAACCGGATACGTTGCTCCACGCCCTCCAGCAACCGGCCCAGCGCCGCCGCACTGAACAGGCTTGGCGTGCCGCCGCCAAAGAAGATCGAACTCAACTCGCGGCCATACACCGCGTGCAGGTCCTGATCCAGGTCCGTCAGCAGCGCGTCGACATACTCTTCTTCCGGCAACACCTTGCTGGCGGTGTGGGAGTTGAAGTCGCAATAGGGGCATTTACGCACGCACCACGGGATGTGGATGTACAGCGCCAGGGGCGGCAGCACTGGCAAGGCCGCCCGAGGTGTTTGCGCGCCACCGAGGATCAGGGGCTGCGCGGAGGTGTTGTGGGTCATTTCAAGCCCAGGCGCTGGCGCAGCAAATCCATTGCGCGGGCGCGGTGGCTGATCTGGTTTTTGTCGGCGGGGCTCAGTTCGGCGCTGGACACATTGCGCTCCGGCACCCAGAACAGCGGGTCATAGCCAAACCCGTGCTCGCCGCTGGCCGTATGCAGGATGCGCCCGTGCCACAAGCCTTCGCAGAGGATCGGCAGCGGGTCGTCGGCATGCCGCACCAGCGCCAGCACGCAGACAAACTGCGCGCCGCGCATCGCGTCCGGCACGTCCTTGAGGGCGTCCAGCAGCTTGGCGTTGTTCGCCGCGTCGCCTTTGCCGTCGGCATAGCGCGCCGAGTAGATGCCAGGAGCGCCGCCGAGGAAGTCCACCGCCAGGCCCGAATCGTCGGCCAGTGCCGGCAGGCCGGAAATGCGCGAGGCATTGCGGGCCTTGAGGATGGCGTTTTCGACGAACGACAGGCCGGTCTCTTCCGGCTCCACCTGGCTGAACTCGCCAATCGAGCGCAATTGCACCGATTCGCCGAGCATGGCCTGGAGTTCCTTGAGTTTGCCGGCGTTATGGCTGGCCAGTACGAGTTGTGTCAGGTTCATTATTCGGCCGGGAACAGTTCTTGGGTGAAACTGAAACCGTGGGCCTTGCCGCCGGTTTCAACATTGATGGTAAAGGTGCGGAATTCCTGCTGCGGCACCGAGTAGGGGGCGAGGTAGTAGATCGCGCCTTTTTCGGTGATTTGCTTGAAGGTCAGCATTTCACTTTTGCCGGTCAGGTCCTTGATCGTGCCGGTCACTTGCGCCGCCACGGGCTCCACGCCCTTGATCACCGAAACGTTGATCATGCCCTTGTTCTTGCTGCGCACTACGCCCACGGCCTGGGCTGTCTCGGGTTGCAGGAAGCTGGAGGTGAAGGTGCTGTAGTGCACGGTGATATCACCAAATGCCTTTTGCCGATTGCTGTCGATAGGGCCGGCGGCCATGGCACTGGCGCCCAGGCAGGCGGTGAGTAGAAAAATAGCCAGGCGACTCATGATCGTCCTCCTCGAAAATGGTTAGACGGCAATCTGGTGGTCGGTCAGGCCAGGACTGCTGACCCGATAAATCCCGATTTCACCCAAAAGATTAGGCCATAGCTTACTCGCCCAGCCGTGGCGATGCTGTTGATCGACGGCAAGGCGGTTGATCACCTTGGCTTCGCGCCCGCTGCACAGTGCTTCGAAGTCCTCGAAGGTGCAGAAGTGAATGTTGGGCGTGTTGTACCAGGTGTACGGCAAGAAGTCCGATACCGGCATCCGGCCCTTGGTGGCCAGGTACCAGCGGCAGCGCCAGTGGCCGAAGTTGGGGAAGGTGATGATGCACTGGCGGCCGACGCGCAACATCTCGTCGAGGATCCGGTCCGGATAGTGCACGGCCTGCAGGGCCTGGGTCATCACCACGATATCGAAGCTGTTGCTGGCAAAGTTGCCCAGGCCCTTGTCCAGGTCCTGCTCGATCACGTTGATGCCCTTGGCCACGCACTGGGCGATGTTGTCCGGGTCGTTTTCCAGGCCATAGCCGGTGACTTGCTTGTTGTCGCGCAACCAGCTCAGCAGTTCGCCATCGCCGCAACCCAGGTCGAGCACGCGGCTGCCGGCGGGGATCCAGTCTTGGATGATTTCCAGGTCGGCTCTCATGGCTTTCTCACAATGTAATGCGGTTCATGTAGTTGCTGAACGCCTGCAGGTAGCGCGGGATCGGGATCAGGAAGGCGTCGTGGCCTTGCGGTGCATCGATCTCCAGGTAGCACACGTCCTTGCGGGCGGCCATCAGCGCATCCACCAGTTCCCGCGAGCGGGCCGGCGAAAAGCGCCAGTCGGTGGTGAACGACATCACGCAGAACTTGGCGCTGGCCCCCTCGAAGGTCTTCGCCAGGTCGTCGTCAAAGTTTGCCGCCGGGTCGAAGTAGTCCAAAGCCTTGGTCATCAGCAGGTAGGTGTTGGCGTCAAAACGCCCGGAAAACTCCTCGCCCTGGTAACGCAGGTAGCTTTCGACCTGGAATTCGACGCTGTGGAAGTCGTAGTTGAGCTTCTCGCTCTTGAGCCCACGGCCGAATTTCTCGCCCATGGAGTCATCCGACAGGTAGGTGATATGCCCAACCATCCGCGCCAGCATCAAGCCGCGCTTGGGAATCACCCCGGCTTCCTGGAACGAACCACCGTGGAACTCGGGGTCGGTGAGGATCGCCTGGCGCGCCACTTCGTTGAAGGCGATGTTCTGCGCCGACAACTTGGGGGCCGAGGCGATGGCCAGGCAATGGCGCACGCGGTCGGGGTAGGTGATGGTCCATTGCAGGGCCTGCATGCCGCCCAGGCTGCCACCGATCACCGCTGCCCATTGCTGGATGCCCAGCAGGTCGGCCAGGCGTGCCTGGCTGTGCACCCAGTCTTCGACGGTCAGTACCGGGAAGTCGGCGCCAAACGGCTTGCCGGTTTCCGGGTTGAGGCTGCTGGGGCCGGTGGAGCCATTGCAGCCGCCAAGGTTGTTCAGGCTGACCACAAAGAATTTGTTGGTGTCGATGGGCTTGCCGGGGCCGATGCAGCTGTCCCACCAGCCGGGCTTGCGCTCGTCGGCGCTGTGGTAGCCAGCGGCGTGGTGATGGCCGGACAGGGCGTGGCAGATCAGCACGGCATTGCTGGCCGTGGCGTTCAACTCGCCGTAGGTTTCATAGATCAGGTCATAGGCCGGCAGCGATCGACCGCAGGCCAGGGCCAGGGGTTCGCTGAAGTGCGCCACTTGGGGCACGACCAGTCCAACAGAATCGGGGGGGAAGGCAGCTGGCATCGACCCTGCTCTCGTTTAAATGAGGCGTAAGTCTAAAGAGAGGGGGGGCTAGCGGCAAGCGAACCTTGTCCTGGCTGATGACGGCTTGTTTCTGTAGGAGCCGGCTTGCCGGCGATGGCGTTTTCGCGGGTGCCATCGCCGGCAAGCCGGCTCCTACAAAGGTCAGATCAGCAAGCGCAGGATGTCCGGCATCATGGTCATTGCCGCCAGGTTGTTGATCACCAGCATATCCAGGAGCTTGAGCACCATGAACGCAAGGATCGGCGAGATATCCAGGCCGCCCAGGTTTGGCAGGATCTTGCGGAATGGCGCCAGGGCCGGTTCGCAGATCTGGTTGACCAGCTCGGCACCTGGGTTATGGCTGCCCGGTGCGACCCACGACAGGATCACGCTGATGATCAGGGCGAAGAAGAAAATCTTCAGGAACAGCGCGGTCACGCCGATCAGGGCCCAGACCAGCAGTTGCAGGAAATTGCCCATGGTGCCGTAGGTCAGCAGCAGCGTCAGGGCCATCAGCGCCAGTTGGACCAGGATCGCCAGGACCAGCGAAGACATGTCCAGGCCGAACAGGCTCGGGATCACCCGGCGCAGCGGCTTGAGCAGTGGCTGGGTGGCCTTCACGGCGAACTGGCAGAGCGGGTTGTAGAAGTTGGCGCGTACCAGTTGCAGGACAAAACGCAACAGCACGATCAGCAGGTAAAGGCTGCCGAGGGTTTGCAGTACATAGACGGCGGCGGTGTTCAAACCAATCATATTGGCTCCTTATTGACCCAGTTGTTCGGCAAGTTCAGCCGAGCGGTGCGCGGCGGCACCCAGTGCTTTTTCGACCAGGGCTTCAAAGCCCCCGGCCTGGAACGATTCGATGGCCGCCTGTGTGGTGCCATTGGGCGAGGTCACGCGCCGGCGCAACTCGGCCGCGTCCACATCGCTGGACACCACCATATGCGCGGCGCCGAGGGCGGTTTGTTGGGTCAGTTGCTCAGCGATTTCCCGTGGCAGGCCCAGTTTCACACCGGCGGCGGTCATGGCTTCGACCAGCAGGAAGAAATACGCCGGGCCACTGCCGGACACGGCAGTGACGGCATCCAGTTGCTGTTCTTCTTCCAGCCACAGGGCCACGCCCACGGCCGACAACAGCTCCTGGGCCTGCTCACGCTGGGCGGCGCTCACTTGGGCGGTGGCGTACAGGCCGCTGACGCCTTGGCGCAGCAATGATGGCGTGTTGGGCATGCAACGCACGATCGGCTGGGCGCCGAGCCAGTTGTTCATGCTGGCGCAGTTGATACCGGCGGCAATCGACACCACCAGTTGCTGCGGCGCCAGGCTTGGGCGCAGGGCTTCGCACACGGCCTTCATGGCCTGTGGCTTGACTGCCAGCACGATGACGTCGACGCCCTGGATGGCCTCGGCGTTGTCGGCGAAGGTTTCGATACCGTGTTCTGCGCTCACCCGGGCACGGGTCTCGGCGCCCGGATCGCTGGCGCGAATCTGCGAGGCTTGCAGGCCCTTGGCCCGCAGGCCGCCGATCAGGCTGGCCGCCATGTTACCGGCGCCGATAAAGGCTATACGCGTGCTGCTCATGACAGGTCCTTACTCAGTTGGAAGTCAGCCATTTCATGGCTGGCCGTAGTCGCGGGCACCAAACAGGGCGGTACCGATCCGCACCCAGGTGGCCCCTTGGGCAATGGCCGACTCAAGGTCATGGCTCATGCCCATGGAAAGTGTGTCGAGCCCCAGGTCCAGGCTCGCTTGCAAGTCTCGTACGGCGGCAAACGCCGCATCTTGCTGCGCGCGGTCGTCGGTGGGCTCGGGGATCGCCATCAGGCCGCGCAGCTTCAAGCGGGGCAGGGCTTGGATCGCCTCGGCCAATGCTGGCAAATCGGCGGGTGTACAGCCGGATTTGCTGGCTTCGCCACTGACATTGACCTGGATGCAGATATTGAGCGGGGGCAGGTCGGCCGGGCGTTGTTCGGACAGGCGTTGGGCGATTTTCAGGCGGTCCACGGAGTGCACCCAAGCGAAGTTCTCGGCGATAGCGCGCGTCTTGTTCGATTGAATGGGGCCGATGAAGTGCCAACTCAAGGGCAGGTCGGTTAATTCGGCCTGTTTGCCGAGGGCTTCCTGCAAGTAGTTCTCGCCGAAGTCGCGTATCCCTGCGGCATGGGCCTGGCGCACGGCTTGCGCGGGTTTGGTCTTGCTCACGGCCAGCAAGTGGACGCTGCTTTCATCGCGCTGCACGGCCCGGGCCGCGGCACGGATGCGCTCACTAACCAGGCCGATATTGTCTGCTATGGTCGACATTCAAGTTGCGCCCGTGGATATGGAGTCCGCGGCATTCTACTGGAAATGGATAGCCCTATGGACATCACTGAACTGCTGGCCGCAAGTGTCAGCCGGGGCGCCTCCGACCTGCATCTGTCGGCAGGGCTGGCGCCGAGGGTGCGCGTTGATGGCGAGGTTCTGCCGCTGGATTGGCCGGTGCTGAGTGCTGCCCAACTGGCCGACCTGCTCAGCCCGATCCTCAATAAACACCAACAAAAGGATTTCGAAACATCTCTTGAAACGGATTTTTCCTTTGAAGTGCCGGGTGTCGCGCGCTTTCGCGCCAATGTGTTCCGCCAGCACCGGGGGATGGGCGCGGTGTTTCGCGCGATCCCCTCGCGGGTCCAAAGCCTGGAAGCCTTGGGGCTTGGCGATGTATTCCGGCGCATCGCCGAGCTGCCCAGGGGGCTGGTGCTGGTGACAGGTGCCACGGGCTCGGGCAAGTCCACCACCCTGGCGGCGATGGTCGATTACCTCAACAACACTCGCCAGCAGCACATCCTGACCCTTGAGGATCCCATCGAGTTTGTCCACGAACCGCGCAAGGCGTTGATCAGCCAGCGCCAGGTGCATCGCGACACCCACAGCTTTTCGTCGGCCCTGCGTTCTGCTCTGCGCGAAGATCCGGATGTGATCCTGGTGGGGGAGTTGCGCGACCTGGAAACTATCCGCCTGGCCCTGACAGCGGCTGAAACCGGGCACCTGGTGTTTGGCACCCTGCACACCAGTTCGGCGGCAAAGACCGTGGACCGGCTGGTGGATGTGTTCCCGGTTGGGGAAAAGGCCATGGTCCGCTCGATGCTCTCGGAGTCGCTGCAGGCGGTGGTGAGTCAGGTGTTATTGAGCAAAGTCGGCGGCGGGCGCGTGGCGGCCCATGAAATCATGCTCGGCACGCCGGCGGTCCGTAACCTGATCCGCGAGGACAAGGTGGCGCAGTTGTACTCGGCGATCCAGACAGGTGGGGCGTTGGGGATGAAAACGTTGGATATGAGCTTGAAGGGGTTGGTCGGTCAGGGGCTGATTAGTCGCGAAGAGGCGCGGGGGCAGGCGCGGGTGCCAGCAGATATATAGGATGTGGGAGCTGGCTTGCCTGGGATGCAGGCAAGCCAGCTCCCACACAAGCCAGCATTCACATTTGCATTTACTGTCAGCGCTGCACAATCCGCAGGTTGTTCTGCTCTTTGGGCAGCACGCGCTTGGCAATCACGTAGTTCTTGTTCCAGAACGGTTTTTTCAGGGTGTCGATACTGACCGACTTGCCACGGCGCGGTGCGTGGATAAAACGGTCGTTGCCCAGGTAAATGGCTACATGGTTGACCTGGCGGCTCTTGAGCTTGAAGAACAACAGGTCGCCGGGCTTCAAATCCTTGCGATCAACCTTCTGCCCGTGGCCGCTGGCCATGGCATTGGAGGTGCGTGGCAAGTCCACCGCAGCTACATCATTGAACGCGTATTTCACCAAACCACTGCAATCAAAGCCTTTACTTGGGCTGCTGCCGCCCCAACGATAAGGGGTACCGAGCACGTTGACCGCGCGGCTCAAGACTTTGCTGCTTTGCTGGTTATTGCTCGCGACCAGGCCGGGAACTGCTTTAACGTTGGCCTTGCTCAGTTGAGCCGGGCGCTTGACGCTGAGCTTTACCGATTTGGCGGAGCTGGTAGTGGCGTGAATTTTAGGGGTGAAACCATTAACGTTCGGAAGTCGTTGCTCACGATTGGTGGCGTGGGCGGCCAGTGGCATCAATAGGCAAATGGTTAGCCATGTCTTTAAAAATGGTCGCATAAGGCAGGCTCTTGTTGGTTTGCGCGCAACTTTATAACAGCTTTTAGTGTCTTTCTCAGGCCGTTTGTCGACTGAACCTTGACGTCAAAATCAGGAAAACCGCGACGAACTGTCGCAATTGTCCTACACAAGTCAGGCGGCATAAGGCTTTGAGGGAAGCGACGATAGCATTTGCCGTACGTCAGGTGCCTGTAAAAAAGTCACAAAGAAACCAGAAATATTTATCTATCAAGGCAAAAGAGGTCATTCATGAACACCTATCGACAGGATGTTTCGCAACAGGACACTCACAGCAAGATGATCGGTTATCTGCTCTGGATCTTCGGTTTTACCGGGGCGCACCGCTTCTACTACGGCAAGCCGGTGACCGGGACGATCTGGTTCTTCACCTTTGGTTTGCTGGGGATTGGCTGGTTGATCGACCTGTTTCTGATCCCGGCAATGGACCGTGAAGCCGACCTGCGTTTTACCGCCGGGCCGATTGAATACAACGTGGCGTGGATTCTGTTGGCGTTTCTGGGGGTATTTGGCTTGCACCGCATGTACCAGGGCAAATGGCTCACCGGCTTGTTGTACCTGGTGACCGGCGGCTTGTTCCTGATTGGCGTGCTGTATGACTTCTGGACACTGAACACGCAGATTTCGGTGCGCAATGCCGAGCGCCTGGGCGGGCGGTAAGCGTCGCTGGGCGCATGTGGGAGCTGGCTTGCCTGCGATGCGGGCACCTCGGTATGTCAGTGACACTGAGGTGATGCAATCGCAGGCAAGCCAGCTCCCACACAAGCTAGCCCCCACACTTTAGCGGGTCAGGCCTGGTAGCTGATCCGTCCATCCACCAGGGTGTAGCGCACAGTCGCCGGCAAGCTATGGCCGATGAACGGGCAGTTTTCACCGCGGGACAGCCACTGCTCGCCGGCGACAGTAGAACTGGCCGGGTCAAACAGCACCAGGTCCGCCGCCGCACCCACCGCCAGCTTGCCCGCCGGCAGGCGTAGCGCTTGCGCCGGGCCTGAGCTCAGGCGTGCCAGCAACGTTGGCAAGTCCAGCAACCCATCTTCCACCAGGGTCATTGCCAGTGGCAGCAGCAGCTCGACGCTACTGATCCCAGGCTCTGTCGCGCCAAACGGTGCCAGCTTGGCATCCCGTTCGTGGGGCTGGTGGTGGCTGGAGATCGCCGAAACCACCCCGGACTTCACCGCCGCACGCAAACCGTCACGGTCGGCGCGGGTGCGCAGTGGCGGTTGCACGTGGTACAGGCTGGAGAAGTCGATCAATGCCTCATCGGTCAGGATCAACTGGTACAGCGCCACATCGGCGGTCACCGGCAGGCCACGGGCCTGGGCCTGGGCGATCAAGGCTACGCCGCGGGCGCTGGTCAGTTGGCTGAAGTGTGCGCGCACGCCGCTTTGTTCCACCAGCAGCAGATCACGGGCCAGGGCCACGGTTTCTGCGGTTTCCGGGATGCCTGCCAGGCCGAGGAAGCTGGCGGTAGGGCCTTCATGGGCCAGGCCGCCTTCGGCCAGGTCGTGGTCCTGGGAGTGGAAGATCACCGTCAGGTCGAAGGTGGCCGCGTACTCCAGGGCACGGCACAGGGTGCGGGTGCTGCGGAAACTCTCCAGGCCGTTGCCGAAGGCCACGCAACCCGCGTCGCGCAGGGCAATCAGCTCGGCCAGTTGCTCGCCATCCAGGCCTTTGCTCAGGGCGCCGATGGGGAACACTTTGCAATTGCCGGCCTCGCGGGCGCGGTCGAGGATCAGCTCGGCCACGGCCGAGGTGTCCAGCACCGGTTTGGTCTGCGGCGGGCAGCACAGGCTGGTGACACCGCCTGCAGCGGCGGCGCGGGTTTCGCTGGCGATGCTGCCTTTGCGGCTGTAGCCCGGCTCGCGCAGGGCCACGTTCAGGTCTACCAGGCCGGGCGCGGCCACCAGGCCTTTGGCGTCGATGCTCTGAACCGGGCTGAAACCACTGGGGGCGGCGCCGATGGCGATGATCTTGCCGGCTTCCAGGTGCAGATCAGTGACTTGATCCAGGCCGCTGGCCGGATCGATGACTCGGGCGCCGAGAATGCTGAGCTTCACTGGGCGTTCTCCTGCTCGAATTGACGTTGGGCGGTTTGCCCGCTCATGGCCATGGACAGCACGGCCATGCGCACCGCGATGCCGTAGGTGACCTGGTTGAGAATCACCGAGTGCGGACCGTCGGCCACCGCCGACTCAATCTCCACCCCCCGGTTGATCGGGCCTGGGTGCATGACAATGGCATCCGGCTTGGCGCCGGCCAGGCGTGCGGTGGTCAGGCCGAACAGGCGGTAGAACTCGCCTTCGCTGGGCAGCAGGCCACCGGCCATGCGCTCGCGTTGCAGGCGCAGCATGATCACCACGTCGACATCCTTCAGGCCTTCGGCCATGTCGGTGTAGACCTTCACCCCGTATTGCTCGATGCCTACCGGCAGCAGGGTTTTCGGCGCAATCACGCGGATATCCGGGCAGCCCAGGGTTTTCAGGGCCAGCATGTTCGAGCGTGCCACCCGCGAGTGCAGGATATCGCCGACGATGGCCACCGAGAGGTTTTCAAAGCCGCCCTTGTGCCGACGGATGGTGAGCATGTCGAGCATGCCCTGGGTCGGGTGGGCGTGGCGGCCATCGCCACCGTTGATGATCGCCACCTGTGGGCACACGTGCTCGGCGATAAAGTGCGCCGCGCCCGAGTCGCCATGACGCACCACGAACATGTCGGCCGCCATGGCCTCCAGGTTGCGCAGGGTGTCGAGCAGGGTTTCGCCCTTGCTCGCCGACGAGGTGGAGACGTTCAGGGTGATCACGTCGGCTGACAGGCGCTGGGCCGCCAGTTCGAAGGTGGTGCGGGTGCGCGTCGAGTTCTCGAAGAACACGTTGCAAATGGTTTTGCCGCGCAGCAGCGGGACTTTCTTCACCGCCCGGCCGCCGACTTCAAGGAACGAGTCGGCAGTGTCGAGGATTTCGGTGAGCAATTCGCGGGGCAGGCCGTCGAGGGACAGGAAGTGTTGCAGCTGGCCCTGAGCGTTGAGCTGCAGCGGGCGCTTGGCATCTAGAGGCGTCATCGCGGGGACTCTTTACAAGGCGGTTTAAAGGGCGAGGTCTTGCAGTTCGAGTTCGAGCGGCGTGGGACCGGACAATTTTACCCGCTGCTGGGCCGAAAGCGACAGGGTCGCACCCACCACATCCGGGCTGATCGGCAGTTCGCCAGCCTCGAGGTCGAGCAGGCAGACCAGGGTGATGCTGGCCGGGCGGCCGTAGTCGAACAGCTCGTTCATGGCGGCGCGGATGGTGCGCCCGCTCATCAGCACGTCATCGATCAGTACCAGGTGCTGGCCTTCGATTTCAAAGGGCAGCGCTGACGGGCGCACTTGCGGGTGCAGGCCGTTCTGGCTGAAGTCATCGCGGTAGAAGGACACATCCAGGGTGCCCAGGGGCGCATCACTGCCCAGCTCTTGCAGCAACGCCTGGGCGACCCACACGCCACCGGTACGGATACCGATGAAACGCGGCTCGCTGATGGCGCGGTGTTGCAGGTGGGTCGTGAGGCTCGTCGCCATCTGACGGATCAGTTCGGCGGGATTGGGCAGGCTCATGGTGGCTCCTTCAAGGGCTTGGGCAGCGTGACGCTGGCAAAGTCCGGGCTCAAACGTAAGAAGACGCGGCAAGCCGCGTCAGTCAGGATTCAAATAAAGCGGTGTTTTCATCCAGCCAACCCTGCAGCAGCAAGGCGGCGGCAATGGCGTCGACCGGGTTGTCGCGGTAGCTGCCTTTCTGCCCGCCACGGTCGCGACGCTCACCCTTGGCCTCGAAGGTCGTCAGGCGTTCATCGTGGGTATAGAAGGGCAGGTTGTAGCGGCCGTTGAGGCGGCGGGCGAACTTTTCGGCGCGCAGGCACATGTCGCTGGGGGTGCCGTCCATGTTCAGCGGCAGGCCGACCACCACGGCGTCGGGTTTCCATTCCTTGATCAGGGCTTCGACCTGATTCCAGTCCGGTATGCCGTTCTGCGCCTTCAAGGTACACAGCTCGCGGGCCTGGCCGGTAATGACCTGGCCCACGGCCACGCCAATCTGCTTGGTGCCGTAATCAAACCCGAGGATCAGTCGCAAGGCCATCAGGCGTGCCCCACCTGGCTGGTCAGCAGGTTGAGGTTGACCCCCAACTGCTTGGCCGCGGCATTCAGGCGCAGTTCGCTGGCGGTGTTGAACAGAATGTCGGCATCGAAGGGGCAGGTCAGCCAGGCATTGTTGGCCAGCTCTTCTTCCAGTTGCCCGGCCTCCCAGCCCGCGTAACCCAGGGTGATCAGGCTCTGCTGCGGGCCGGCGCCATCAGCGATGGCAAACAGCACGTCCTGGGAAGTGGACAACGACACGCCCTCCAGGTCGACGGTTGCCTGGAACGTCGGGCCGCTGGGATGCAGCACGAAGCCGCGGTCAGCCTGCACCGGGCCACCGAAGTAGATCGGCACCGCCTGGCAACTGGCGGGTGGATCGATCTCCGGGCGCAGTTGCTCAAGGATATCCGCCAGGTTCAGGTCTTGCGGTCGGTTGACCACCAGCCCCATGGCGCCATTGGCCGTGTGCTCGACGATATAGGTCAAGGTGTGCGCAAAGTTCGGGTCGGCCATATGGGGCATGGCGATCAGGAATTGGTGCTTGAGGTAAGTCGGGCTGACATTTTTCATGTCCGCTAGTGTGGCGTTGGAGGGGCGAACTGACAAGCTGGGGATGTGTAGGAATACGGTTAGCGGATTTGTTGCCCGTGTAGGAGCGAGCGTGGGGTAGTCAATTGCTGGAAAGCCGGTCGCCCTTGGCAAAGCGCCAGGTGCGGATGATTTCCAGGCGGTCGATATCGTTCAGGTCGCCGGTAAACGGGGCGAACGGTGCGGCCAGGCGCACGATGCGTTGTGCCGCCTGGTCCAGTAATGGCTGGCCGGACGACTCCAGCACCAGCACTTCATATAAGGAACCGTCGCGGTTGATTGATACGAGCAGGCGCAGGTTGCCGTAGATCTGCTGGCGCCGGGCCTCGTCCGGGTAGTTCAGGTTGCCGATGCGCTCGACCTTCTTGCGCCATTCGTCCTTATACCAGGCGCCTTTGTCGCGCATGGTAGAGGCGGCATTGAGCCGATAGATGCGCGGGCGCTTGGCATACAACTGTTGTTCGTTGGCCAGTTCGGCCTCCAGGCTGGAGATTTCGCTGGAAAGTTGCGAGCTGTCGAATGTCGGTGCGGGCTTGCTCGGCACAGGCTCGGTCTTCACGGCTTCGCGCTGGGTCACGGCCTTCTGGGGTTTTGGCGCAATGGTGGCGACGGCGGCCTTGGGCGCGGCCTGCTTGACCTCGGGCTTGGCCGCTGGAGGCGGGGTGACCTTATTGATCTTGTTGTCCTGGAAGGGCGCCACTTCGGTGGTCTTGGGCACTGCCTTTTTATCCAGGGTGCCGCTGCCCTGCTGGTTGTCCTGCGCCAGAAAGTCAGCCTTCTCGGGCTTTTTCTCACTTTTGAAGGTGGCGAGGGTGATTTCCAGGGTTTTGCTGATTTGCTGGGGTTCGACGAACGTGAAGCCCAGGCCGAGGATCAACGCCAAATGAATCAGCGCTGCCAGGAACAGGGTAAATCCGAGCCGATCAGCCGGGCGTACGCCGCTGTGGCTGAGTTCGGGGGGCAGGTCGGACGGAAGCGTCATAACAGGAAAACCAACATCGCGCGTCTCACGGGTGGCGCATGATAGCGCAATGTTGGTTTACATCTGGCTGTTCTATGTCACTTGGCTTGTAGCTTGTCGGCAATTGCCGCCATGAGCATTTCGCCGATATTGGTGCCGAACGCGTTGTCTATTTCGCGGATACAGGTGGGACTGGTCACGTTGATTTCGGTCAGGTGCTCGCCAATTACGTCAAGGCCTACAAACAGCAGGCCCTTTTCCCGCAGGGTCGGGCCAACCTGGGCGGCGATCCAGCGGTCCTTGTCGCTCAGCGGGCGGGCTTCGCCACGACCACCGGCCGCGAGGTTGCCTCGGGTCTCGCCGGCCGCCGGGATACGCGCCAGGCAATAATCCACCGGCTCGCCGTCGATCATCAGGATGCGCTTGTCACCGTCCTTGATTGCCGGCAGGTAGGCCTGGCCCATGATCTGCTGGGTGCCCAGGGCGGTCAGGGTCTCAAGGATCACCGACAGGTTGGGGTCGCCCGCGCGGTGACGGAAGATCGAGGTGCCGCCCATGCCATCCAGCGGCTTGAGGATCACATCGCCATGCTTGGCGGCAAATTCACGCAGCACATCGGCGCGGCGGCTGACCACGGTCGGCGGCGTGCACTGTGGGAACAGGGTGGCGAACAGTTTTTCGTTGCAGTCGCGCAGGCTCTGCGGCTTGTTGACGATCAGCACGCCGGCGCGCTCGGCCTGCTCCAACAAGTAGGTGGAGTAGACGAACTCCATGTCGAACGGCGGATCCTTGCGCATCAGGATCACGTCCAGGTCGCTCAGGGGGCTGTCGATCTCGTCTTGCAGCTCAAACCATTTCTCAGGGTTGGCGAACACCTGCAAGGGGCGCATCCGCGCCCGCGCCTCGCCATCGCCCTGGTAAAGGTCGCGCTGTTCCATATAGAACAGGGTCCAGCCGCGGGCCTGGGCGGCCAGCAGCATGGCCAGCGAGCTATCCTTTTTATAGGAGATGCTGGCGATAGGGTCCATGACAATGCCGACGCGAACGCTCATGGGGAATTCCTCTAGCAAATAAGGGCGCATAAAAGTGGCGTCAGAGTGGCGCTGCGGCTGTTGTGGGTCAAGGAAAAACCACCTTGCCGGTCGGCCGATAGATTGCCTCCCCAGTCTGTGCTAAAAAGGCTGCCATGGCGTGTCGGCCCTTGCATGGCAAGGGTTTTGGCGCTCGTCCCAGGCAGCATCCGGCAGTACACACCGAAACCCGATTCGCTGTGGCGATGGTAGAGCAGATATGGAACAGCATTCCAACGCCTTGAAAGTGATGGTGATCGACGACTCGAAAACGATTCGCCGCACCGCTGAAACGCTGTTGAAGAACGTGGGGTGCGAAGTCATCACGGCCATCGACGGTTTTGATGCCCTGGCCAGGATCGTTGACCATCACCCGCACATTATCTTTGTCGACATCATGATGCCGCGCCTGGATGGCTATCAGACCTGCGCCCTGGTCAAGAACAACCCGGCGTTCAAGGCCATCCCGGTGATCATGCTGTCGTCCAGGGACGGCCTGTTCGACAAGGCCAAGGGGCGCATCGTCGGCGTCGATCAATTTTTGACCAAGCCTTTCAGCAAGGAAGAACTGCTCAGTGCGATCAAGGCCTATGTGCCGGGTTTCGCCGCAGTAGAACAAGCACATTGACCCAGCCCCCTGGGCTTGCGTCAACCAATGTAGTGGGGAAAACCATGGCACGCGTTCTGATCGTCGACGATTCGCCGACTGAAATGTACAAACTGACCGGCATGCTGGAAAAGCACGGCCACCAAGTCCTCAAGGCCGAGAATGGCGCCGATGGCGTGGCCCTGGCCCGCCAGGAAAAACCCGACGCCGTCCTGATGGATATCGTCATGCCCGGCCTCAATGGCTTCCAGGCCACGCGCCAGTTGTCCAAGGAGCCGGAAACCAACGGTATCCCGATCATCATCGTCACCACCAAGGACCAGGAAACCGACAAGATCTGGGGCGCACGCCAGGGCGCCAAGGCGTACCTGACCAAGCCGGTGGAAGAAGACAAGCTGATCGAAGTGCTGAACTCGGTGCTCAAGTCCTGACGGCACGTTCCCATGACCGAGTCGCAAACCGCCTTTGAGCTGCTGCTGGACATCGACCGCCGTTGCCGCCTGCTGGCCGCTGATTTGCCGTCCCAGGAAACTCGCTCGCACAGCTGGAGCGGCATTGGCTTTCGCCTGGGCGGGCATTGGTATGTGGCGCCCATGGGCGAAGTCGCCGAGGTACTGCATGAACCGCGCTGCACCCTGATGCCCGGGGTCAAGCCCTGGGTCAGGGGCGTGGCCAACCTGCGCGGGCGCTTGCTGCCGGTGATCAACCTGTGCGGGTTTTTCGGCTATGAGCTGTCGACGGCGCGCAAGCAGCGCCGGGTGCTGGTGATCGAACACGAAGACACTTTCGTCGGCCTGCTGGTGGATGAGGTGGTCGGCCTGCAGCACTTCGCCCAGGACCAGCTGCGCCCGGTATCGGCCAGCGTGCCCGCGGCCAGCGCCGCGTTTATCCAAGGCCAGTTCAGCGGCGACCCGCTGTGGCAGGTCTTCAGCCCCTTCGCCCTGGCCCAGGCCCCGGGCTTTCTGGATGTTGCCGCATGAGCACCGCCACGCCCGTCAAACCGCAGGAAGCCTCCCGTAGCCGCTCGCAGATCATCGTGCTGTTTATCGCGCTGATTATCTTCATCATGCTGCTGTTCGCCAACTTCGCGTACCTCAACACCCAGTCCACCTACGACAAGCAGTACATCGGCCACGCCGGCGAGCTGCGCGTGCTGTCCCAGCGCATTGCCAAGAACGCCACCGAGGCCGCAGCCGGCAAGGCCGCCGCGTTCAAGCTGTTGAGCGAGGCGCGCAATGATTTTGCCCAGCGCTGGAGCTACCTGAAAAAAGGCGACCCGGCCACCGGCCTGCCCGCTGCGCCCAGCGCCGTGCGCAGCGAAATGCGCGCCGTGCAGCATGACTGGGAAGCCTTGCTGAAGAACACCGACGTGATCCTGGCCAGCGAGCAGACGGTGCTGTCCCTGCATCAAGTGGCGGCGACCCTGGCCGAAACCGTGCCGCAATTGCAGTTGGAGTCGGAAAAGGTCGTCGAGATCCTGCTGCAGCGCGGCGCGCCCGCCAGCCAGGTGGCCGTGGCCCAGCGCCAGTCGCTGCTGGCCGAGCGCATCCTGGGGGCGGTCAACACCGTGCTGGCGGGGGATGACACGGCGGTCAAGGCCGCCGACGCCTTTGGCCGCGATGCCAACCGCTTTGGCCAGGTCCTGGCCGGCATGCTCCAGGGCAGCGCAGGCCTGAAGATCAGCGAAGTGCAGGACCCGGATGCCCGTGCGCGCCTGGCGGAGATTGCCGAGCTGTTCGAGTTTGTCTCCGGCTCCGTGGATGAAATCCTCGAAACCTCGCCGCAACTGTTCCAGGTGCGCGCCTCGGCAAGCAACATCTTCAGCCTGTCGCAAACCCTGCTCGATGAAGCCTCGCACCTGGCCACCGGTTTTGAAAACCTGGCCGGCGGGCGCACCCTCGACACCATCGGCGGCTATGTCCTGGGCTTGCTGGCGCTGGCGTCAATCATCCTGATTGGCCTGGTGATGGTGCGCGAGACCAATCGCCAGCTGCGCGAAACCGCCGAGAAAAACGAACGCAACCAGAACGCGATCATGCGCCTGCTCGACGAAATCGAAGACCTGGCTGACGGCGACCTCACCGTGACCGCCTCGGTGACCGAAGACTTCACCGGCACCATCGCCGACTCCATCAACTATTCGGTGGACCAGTTGCGCGACCTGGTGGCGACCATCAACCTCACCGCCGGTGAAGTGGCCGGCGCCGTGCAGGAAACCCAGGCCACCGCCATGCACCTGGCCCAGGCCTCGGAGCATCAGGCCCAGCAGATTGCCGAAGCCTCGACGGCGATCAACCAGATGGCCCAATCCATCGACCAGGTATCGGCCAACGCCGCCGAGTCTTCGGCGGTGGCCGAGCGCTCGGTGGAGATCGCCAACAAGGGCAACGAGGTGGTGCACAACACCATCCACGGCATGGACAACATTCGCGAGCAGATCCAGGACACCGCCAAGCGCATCAAGCGCCTGGGCGAGTCGTCCCAGGAAATCGGCGACATCGTCAGCCTGATCGACGACATCGCCGAGCAGACCAACATCCTCGCCCTCAATGCCGCGATCCAGGCGAGCATGGCCGGTGACGCCGGGCGCGGGTTTGCGGTGGTGGCCGATGAAGTGCAACGCCTGGCCGAGCGCTCGTCGGCGGCTACCCGGCAGATCGAGAACCTGGTGCGGGCGATCCAGACCGACACCAACGAAGCGGTGATCTCCATGGAGCAGACCACCACCGAAGTGGTACGTGGCGCGCGCCTGGCCCAGGACGCCGGGGTGGCCCTGGAAGAAATCGAGGGGGTGTCCAAGACCCTGGCCGCGCTGATCCAGAGCATCTCCAACGCCGCGCAGCAGCAAACCTCGTCGGCGGGGCAGATCTCCCTGACCATGAACGTGATCCAGCAGATCACCAGCCAGACCTCATCGGGCTCCACGGCCACCGCCGAGAGCATTGGCAACCTGGCCAAAATGGCCAGCCAGTTGCGCCGCTCGGTATCGGGCTTCACCCTGCCGCCCGTGCGCAAGACCGATGAATGACATGCCCCCCCAAAACCACCGCAATCTAAATGTGGGAGCGGGCTTGCTCGCGAAAGCGGTGTATCAGTCACCTAATGTGCCGACTGACCCAGCGCTTTCGCGAGCAAGCCCGCTCCCACATGGATTCTCACTTTTCACCCATTCAGACGGGAGTCGTTATGGTTGACCGGCACGACTACGTCGCCCTCGAATGGGTCAAGGGCGAGATCGCCGACACCCTGAAGCAGGCCCGTGCGGCGCTGGACGCCTTTGCCGAGGACGCCAGCGAGCAAGCCCTGGCGCAGTGCCTGGAGGGCATTCACCAGGTCCACGGTGCCCTGCAAATGGTCGAGTTCTACGGCGCGGCACTGCTCGCCGAAGAAATGGAGCACCTGGCCCTGGCCCTGCAAGCCGGGCGTGTCAGCCAGCGTGAAGAAGGCATTCGCCTGCTGCAACAGGCCCTCGGCCAACTGCCGTTGTACCTGGACCGTGTGCACAGCGCGCGGCGCGACCTGCCCCTGGTGGTGTTGCCACTGCTCAACGACCTGCGCAGCGTGCACGGCAAAAGCCTGCTCTCGGAAACCAGCCTGTTCAGCCCGCAACTGCTGGTGATCGCGCCGCTGCCCGATGATGCCCTGGCCCAACGAGCGCCGGCTGATTTTGCCGAGCAACTGCAGCAATGGCGGCAAATGCTGCAACAGGGCTTGGCCGGGCTGCTGCGTGAAGACCACGGCCCGAGCAACCTGGAAGACATGGCGCGGGTCTTCGCGCAACTGGAAGCGCTGTGTCACGGCGCGCCGTTGCTGGCGTTGTGGCAAGTCACCTCGGCGCTGGCCGAAGGCATGCTCACCGGCGTTATCGCCAATAGCCCGGCGTTGCGCAGCCTGCTCAAGAGCTGTGACAAGGTGCTCAAGCGCCTGCAAATCCAGGGCATCGAAGGGATCAACACCCCGGCGCCCGACCAACTGCTCAAGAGCCTGCTGTTTTACATCGCCAAAGTCACCCGGCCGACACCGCGCATGCAAAGCCTCAAGGAACGCTACGGCCTGGATGAAGCCTTGCCCGACAGCACCGTGGTCGATGCCGAGCGCGCGCGCCTGGCCGGGCCGGACCGCAACGCCATGGGCTCGGTGCTCGGCGCATTGTGTGAGGAGTTGGTGCGGGTCAAGGAGCGCCTGGACCTGTTCGTGCGCAGCGACCGCCAACACATCTCTGGCCTGGACAGCCTGCTGGCGCCGTTGCGGCAGATCGCCGATACCCTGGCGGTATTGGGCTTTGGCCAGCCGCGCAAAGTGATCATCGACCAATTGGCGGTGGTCCAGGGCCTGGCCCAGGGGCAGCGCGAGCCCAATGATGCCGTGTTGATGGATGTGGCCGGGGCGTTGCTGTATGTCGAGGCGACGCTGGCCGGGATGGTCGGCACCGTCGAACCGCAAAACCGTGAAGACAGCCGCCTGCCCACCACCGACCTGACCCAGATCCACCAATTGGTGATCAAGGAGTCATGCCAGTGCCTCAAGCAGGCGCGAGAGCTGGTCATCGACTGCCTTGAGGCGCAATGGGATACACAGCGCCTGGAGTCCCTGCCAGAGCTGCTGACCCAGGTGCGTGGCGCCCTGGCGATGATCCCGCTGCCGCGCGCGGCGAGCCTGGTGCGTGGTTTCAAGATTTACGTCGATGAACAGTGGATGGGCCATGACACCGCGCCGCCGGCGGCGCAGCTGGAGCATTGCGCCGATGTGCTCACCAGCCTGGAACACTACCTGGAGCGCATGCTGCAGGACCCGGATGCACCGGGTGAGCGGGTGTTGGATATCGCTTTTGAAGGGCTCGCGGCGCTAGGTTATGCGCCATTGCCCGCGCAGCAAGCCTGGCGCCAGGAACCCTCGGCACCGCACGATGAATTGCCGGTCGATTCCCAGACCCTGGCGCAGGCCCTGGCCAGCCCGACCCCACGTCTCAACCCACCGGCCCTGCAACGCCCGGGCAGCCTGCTGCCGCCGCCAGCCGATGAAGAGTCGGTGGATGATGAACTGCGCGAAGTGTTCCTGGAGGAAACCGCCGAAGTGCTGGACGTGTTGCAGCGCCTGGTGCCCCAAGGTGCCGCCAGCCTTGAAGATAAAGCCGCCCTGAGCGACATGCGCCGCGCCTTCCATACCCTCAAGGGCAGCGGGCGCATGGTGCGTGCCCTGGTGTTGGCGGAGTTGGCGTGGGCCGTGGAAAACCTGCTGAACCGCGTGCTCGAGCGGGTGGTCGCGCCGGGCGCCGAGGTCCAGGCCGTGCTGGATGACGTGCTGGTGCTGCTGCCGGCCTTGATCGCCGAGTTCGCCGCCGACACCCAGCGCCAGCGCGATGATGTCGACCACCTTGCCGCACGCGCCCATGCCCTGGCCAGTGGCGCGCCGTTACCGCCAGCCGTGGCTCAGGATGACAGCGCGCTCGACCCACTGCTGCTGGAGATCTTTCGCAACGAAGCACAGAGTCACCTGGACAGCCTCAATCGGTTTTTGCACCAGGCCACCGAGCAGATGCCGCTGCCTGTCAGCGATGAGCTGCAACGTGCCCTGCATACCCTCAAGGGCAGTGCCTACATGGCGGGCGTCTTGCCCATCGCCGAGCTGGCGCGGCCGCTGGACCACCTGACCCGCGAATACAAGGCCCATCGCCTGGCCCTGGACCTGGATGAAATCGACTTGCTGCTGGAGGGCGAAGCCCTGTTCCAGCGCGGCCTGCGCCAGTTGGACAGTGACCCCCTGGCGCCCATCGACGGTGCGCAATCGTTGATCGAGCGCACCCAGGCGCGCCTCGACGGCCAGCTCGAAGCCTTCCTCAATGCGCCGAGCGCCGGCCTGCGGGTCAAGCGCGACCCACAGTTGATCAGCAACTTCCTGGCCCAGGGCATGGACATCCTGCTCGATGCCGAAAGCCTGCTGCGGCGCTGGCAACAACACCCTGGCGAGCGCCAGGAGCTCAGTGCGTTGCTGGACGAGCTGACCACCCTGGGCGAGGGCGCGCACCTGGCCGAACTGCATCCGATGGATGAACTGTGCGAAGCCTTGCTCGACCTGTATGGCGCGGTGGAAGAAAGCAGCCTGGCGGTCAGCGAGCGATTTTTCCAGGAGGCCGAACAGGCCCATGAAGCCCTGATCAACATGCTCGACCAACTGGCCGCCGGCCAGGAGGTCTGCCCGGCGCCGGCGCGCATGAAAGCCTTGCGCGAGTTACTCGATGAAGGGCTCGACCCCAGCGCCACCGGCCTGATCAAAACCGATGGCAGTCGCGCCTTGAGCATTGCCGAACTGGGCGCGGCCACCTCGCAGTTGCAGCAGGACTGGGCGGTGGACGATGAGATCGTCGAGATCTTCCTTGAAGAAGCGGTGGATATCCTCGACAGCGCCGGGCAGTCCCTCAAGCGCTGGCTGCTGGACCCCGACGGCGTGGCGCCGCTGTCGTCCCTGCAACGCGACCTGCACACCCTGCGCGGCGGTGCGCGCATGGCCGAAATCGGCCCGGTGGGCGATCTGGCCCAAGAGTTGGAAAGCCTTTACGAAGGCCTGGTGGACCGGCGCTACAACTACTCCGTTGAAATGGCGCAAGTGTTGATGGACAGCCATGAACACCTGGCCTTGCAACTGGAGCAGTTGCAAGAGCAGCAACCCTTGAGTGATTCCAGCGCCCTGATTGGCCGCTTGCGCGAGGTGCGCCAGAACGCCGCGCCGGTGGCGCTACCCACACCGCCCGATGCACAGGGCGGCGGCAGTGATCCGGAGCTGCTGGACATCTTTCTGGAGGAAGCGGCCGACATCCTCGACAGCTCCGGCGCCGCACTGTCGCGCTGGCAGGCCGAGCCCCAGGGCCGCCAGGAAGTCGAGACCCTGCTACGCGACCTGCACACCCTCAAGGGCGGCGCGCGGATGGTCGAGATCGGCCCGATTGGCGACCTGGCCCACGAACTGGAGTTTCTCTACGAAGGCCTGTCGGCGGGCTTGCTGGCGCCCACCAGCGAGCTGTTTGCGCTGCTGCAGGGCTGCCATGACCGCCTGGCGCAGATGGTCGAGGCAGTGGCGGCGGGGTTGCCGGTCGGTTCGGTGGAGCGCCTGATCGAGCGCATCAAAAGCCTGGTCCAGCCCAGCGAAGACCAGGCCGCACCGATCGCCATGGCCGCCAGCAAACCCGAAGCCCCGGCCGCTAGCGAGCCGGGCGCGGACATGGTGAAAATCTCTGCCGAGCTGCTGGATGACCTGGTCAACCTCGCCGGCGAAACCTCGATTTTCCGTGGGCGCATCGAGCAGCAGGTCAACGACGCCCGCGCCGCCCTCAGTGAGGTGGAAACCACCATCGAGCGCATGCGTGACCAACTGCGCCGCCTCGATACCGAGACCCAGGGCCGTATCCTCAGCCGCCAGCACGCCGAGACCGAGCGCCTGGGCTACGAAGAATTCGACCCGCTGGAAATGGATCGCCATTCCCAGTTGCAACAGCT
Source organism: Pseudomonas sp. WS 5010 (assembly GCF_012985565.1). Classification (NCBI taxonomy): domain Bacteria; kingdom Pseudomonadati; phylum Pseudomonadota; class Gammaproteobacteria; order Pseudomonadales; family Pseudomonadaceae; genus Pseudomonas; species Pseudomonas sp. WS 5010. The sequence continues at coordinate 512,601 of NZ_JAAQWQ010000004.1, forward strand.
GTCCCGCGCGTTGTCCGAGTCGGCCTCGGACCTTTTGGACCTCAAGGAAACCCTCGACCAGCGTAACCAGGACGCGCAGAACCTGTTGCAGCAACAGGCGCGGATCAACACCGAGCTGCAAGAAGGCCTGATGCGCACGCGCATGGTGCCGTTCGAGCGCATGCTGCCGCGCCTCAAGCGTATCGTGCGGCAAGTGGCCGGCGAGCTGGGCAAGGACGTGGAATTTGTGGTCGGCAATGCCGAGGGCGAGATGGACCGCAACGTGCTGGAGCGCATGGCCGCGCCCCTGGAGCATATGCTGCGCAACGCCGTCGACCATGGCCTGGAATCGCGGGATGCACGGCTGTTGGCGGGCAAGCCGCAGAAGGGCCGGATCACCCTGGACCTGAGCCATGAAGGTGGCGACATCATCTTCGACATGCGCGACGACGGCGCTGGCGTGCCGCTGGATGCGGTGCGGCGCAAGGCGATCAAGCGTGGCCTGCTGGACCCGGAGATGGAGATCAGCGATCGCGATGTGTTGCAGTTCATCTTGCAGCCGGGGTTTTCTACCGCCGAAAAAATCACCCAGATTTCCGGGCGCGGCGTGGGCATGGACGTGGTGCATGAAGAAGTGCGCCAGCTCGGCGGGAGCATGGTGATCGACTCTACGCCGGGGCAGGGCGTGCATTTTCGCATTCGCCTGCCGTTCACCGTGTCGGTCAACCGGGCGTTGATGGTGCAGTGCGCGGAAGATCAGTACGCGATCCCGCTGAACACCATCCAGGGCCTGGTGCGCGTGTTGCCCAATGAGCTGGAAGGGCACTACCAACTGGACCCGCCGGTATATCAATACGCCGGCCAGCGCTACGAGTTGTATTACCTGGGCGAGCTGCTGCACACCGTGGCCCGGCCCAAGCTGCTGGGGCAGAACCAGCCGCTGCCGGTGCTGCTGATGCAATGCAACGAGCGATATATTGCGGTGCAGGTGGACGACATGGCCGGCACCCGGGAAATCGTGGTCAAGGGCCTGGGCCCGCAGTTTGCGGCGGTGCAGGGGCTGTCCGGGGCGACCATCCTCGGCGATGGCCGGGTGGTGTTGATCATCGACCTGCTGGCACATATCCGCGCCCTGGCCCCGGCCTTGCCGGCCCAGGCGGCGGACACGGCATTGGCGGTCAACGAGCCGCAGAAAAAACAGCGATTGCTGGTGCTGGTGGTAGACGACTCGGTGACCGTACGCAAAGTCACCAGCCGCCTGCTCGAGCGCAACGGCATGAACGTACTGACTGCCAAGGACGGCATCGACGCCATCGCCCTGCTCGAAGAACACACCCCGGACCTGATGTTGCTGGACATCGAAATGCCGCGCATGGATGGCTTCGAAGTGGCGATCCAGGTGCGCAACGACCCACGGCTTGCGCGCCTGCCGATCATCATGATCACCTCGCGCACCGGCCAGAAACACCGCGATCGGGCCATGGCGATTGGGGTCAACGACTACCTTGGCAAGCCCTATCAAGAGTCGGTGTTGCTCGAAAGCATCGCCTACTGGAGCCCGAAACATGCTTGACCACCGCACCAGCCAACTCACCGGCTTGCTGCTGCCCCTGGCCGACCGCCACCTGCTGCTGCCCAACGTAGCGGTGGCCGAGCTGATCGACTTCCAGCGCGGCGAACCGGCCAGCGACGCTCCGCCCTGGTACCTGCGGCAAGTGACCTGGCGCGACCAGCAACTGCCCCTGATCAGCTTCGAAGCGGCCTGCGGTGGTACCAGCGTTGTCAGCGAACGCGCACGGATCGTCGTGCTCAACGCCCTAGGCGGGCGCCCGACCTTGAAGTTCATCGCGCTGGTGATCCAGGGCATTCCCCGCTCGTACAAGCTCGACAGCCAGTTGAGCTACGTGGACGTACCCCTATCACCGCTGGAACTGGCGGCGGTACAGGTCGGCGAGCATGTGGCGAAAGTGCCGGATCTGATGGGGTTGGAAGCGCTGCTGGTCGAGGCTGGGTTGGCGTGAACAACCGTTTTCAGCACCTCTGAAGACCCAATGTGGGAGCTGGCTTGTGTGGGAGCTGGCTTGGCGCCAAACCTTACTTAATCTGCGCAAAACGCTCAATGACCGGTTGTTCACGGTGCTCTGCTTGCCAAAGATCGTAGGTACTTTGCATCGACAACCATAACCGCGCTTTGCTGATGCCTGCCCGCTCCAACCTCACGGCAAGGTCTGGGCTGACTGGTGCGTGACCATGCAGGATCCTGGAGAATGTTTCCCTGGCAAAGCCGAGCCGCCGGGCCATTTCGGTAATGGTGATGCCCAAGCTGGGCATCACATCCTCAAGCAGGATTTCGCCGGGATGTGGCGGGTTGTGCATACCCATGTACGTGCCCCTGTTCAATGGTAGTCAAGGTAATCAACCAGTTCGACGTGATCATCAAGCATACGAAAAATGATGCGCCAGTTACCGCTAATGCTGACGGAGCAGTAGTCGAGCAGATCGCCTTTGAGTCGATGAAAACGCCATCCTGGGAGATTCAATTCGCCCGGGTGTCCTGCGCTATCCAGAATCAGCAGCACACGACGCAAGCGTTTCGCGTGACCCGCGTTGATGCCTTTGGTTGATCCTGTTTCATAATGTTCTGCTGGTGAGATGATTCAAATTCCAAAGGCTAGAGAGGTGCCATCCGAGCAACAACCCTAAAAATCTGTAGGAATGATCATGCGGCATGATGCCTTCAGATTTTTCCCGCGCATTTTCGCGCCGCCCATGAACTTGTCGCTCGCCGCCTTCGCGCCTAGGCTTGGTCGGTCATCGCAAAAAACGGTGACACGGACGTGCAAGTCCGGTTACATATCGGCGCACCAACGCCCATAGCCATTCAGCGGGCGTTTTTTATGCCTGCTGTGTTTGTTATGGCGGCTGTGCGTGGGAGACCTTCGGGTCTGCCGGGGTCCGATATGCCCGGTCTTGCACACCTGCGCACAGCTGCCACCCGATTTGCGTGCAAGCAAGCGGTGTCAGTCTCCTTCACATATCGGAGATGTTCACCATGATCAAACCCACCCCCAACCCGCCTACCTCATCCAGTATCTTCACCGTCAACCCACACCAGAACACCGAAACCCTGCTGGTCAACGCCAGCGAAACCCTCGCCTCCCTCAACGCCCTGGCCTGCGCCCTGGCCTGCGGCCTGGCCTTTGAGCTGAACGGCGCCCAGCGCGGCGTGCTCCTGGCCATCCAACAAATGACCGAACTGGGCCAACTGCTGGTCGAGCGTGCGCTGGAGCAACTATCGCCTGCGGCCGCTGCGTAAAACTTGATCAGTCCCAGAAAGGGACCGTTCGTTCCCTTTTTGGGACTGATGCCTGCTCGGGTAAAGCCCCACGTAAACCCGCCGATAACCCGACGAGTCTTTCGGTGGAAGCAACAACACAATGTGGCTATTTGACGTATTTGCCTGGCTGTACAACTTCACCCCGTTTACCGGTGCTTTGCTGTTGTGGTTCCTGGTGTTGGTGTTCACTGCCAGCGCGACGATGAGTTTTCCGACACGGCGCGGCAAGCTCGCTGGCTTCGGGATTTCGGTGGTGGGCGCGGTGTTTATCTTGGGGTACCTGGAAACCCTCGTGCTCAACGCCACAGGCAAAGAAATCAAGGGTGTTGTGATCAACCTGGTGGTCATGAGCCTCGGCGGTTTGGGCTCGTGCTTGCTTGGGGTGGCCATTTCGAAAAGGCCGAGCAAGGCCGAGATTGAACAGACCCGCACCAGCATTCGTAGCTGGGGCCTGGCGGTCTTTGAATACCTGTTCGTGTTTATCCTGATGTGTTCACTGGTGCTGACTGTTTTCTGCCTGCCCTTGTGGCGCCTGGATTGGCCCGTGGTGTCGGGGCATGAAGTTACCGGCCTGTTGCTGGCTTTCCTGGGCGCGGCTTCAGGCTGTGCGATCGTCTCCTATCTGCGTCGGTTGATGAAGTGGGAGCAATGGGGCGTGGCCGTGTTGTTTGGGCTGTTGCTGTTTCTGCTGCCCGTGTACGTGCAGGCGATTTGGGGGCTGGTGAGCTGGAGCCTGGCGGCGGTGCTGGGGTTTCATGGCGTGGCGGGCATTGGCTTGGGTTGGACGGTGTGGCGCCAGCGCATGGAATGGCGGCGCTCCTGACCATTACTCCAACCGTAACAATCCACCGCCGAGCTTGATTGATACCCCCCCGATTCACTCCTATGGTGAGCCCCACGACAGCGAACCCGTGGAGCGATCATGACAACAACAATAACCCCCGACTCGCGCTGGACGCGGCGCCGCGACGAGAAGCAGCGGCGGCTCGGGCTGGTCCAGGCGTTTGCCGACGGGGCGGTGCTGCCCAGCGACAGGATCGTCGAGGCCCTGCAAGCCCTGATCCTGCCCGGCGACCGCGTGGTGCTGGAAGGCAATAACCAGAAGCAGGCCGACTTTCTCTCGCGCTCCCTGGCCAAGGCCGACCCGGCCGTGCTCCACGATTTGCACATGATCATGCCCAGCGTCGGGCGCTCCGAGCACCTGGACCTGTTTGAAAAGGGCATCGCCCGCAAGCTCGATTTCTCGTTTGCCGGCACCCAATCCCTGCGCATCAGCCAGCTGCTTGAAGACGGCCTGCTGGAAGTCGGCGCGATCCACACCTACATCGAACTCTATGCGCGACTGGTCGTAGACCTGATCCCCAACGTGGTGCTGTCCGCAGGCTTCATGGCCGACCGCGCCGGCAATATCTACACCGGCCCCAGCACCGAAGACACCCCGGCGCTGATCGAGCCGGCGGCGTTCAGCGATGGCATCGTCATCGTGCAGGTCAACCAATTGGTGGACGACGTCAGCGACTTGCCCCGCGTGGACATCCCGGCCAGTTGGGTGGATTTCGTGGTGGTGGCCGACAAGCCCTTCTATATCGAACCGCTGTTCACCCGCGACCCCCGGCATATCAAGCCGGTGCATGTGCTGATGGCGATGATGGCGATCCGTGGCATCTACGAAAAACACAACGTGCAGTCGCTGAACCATGGCATTGGTTTCAATACCGCCGCGATTGAACTGATCCTGCCGACCTACGGTGAGTCCCTGGGCCTTAAAGGCAAGATCTGCCGCAACTGGACCCTCAACCCGCACCCCACGTTGATCCCCGCCATCGAAAGCGGCTGGGTTGAAAGCGTGCATTGCTTTGGCACCGAACTGGGCATGGAAAACTACATCGCCGCGCGCCCGGATGTGTTCTTCACCGGTCGCGACGGCTCGTTGCGCTCCAACCGGATGTTCTGCCAACTGGCGGGGCAATACGCGGTGGACCTGTTTATCGGCGCCACTTTGCAGGTGGATGGTGACGGCCATTCGTCCACCGTGACCCGAGGCCGGCTCGCCGGGTTTGGCGGGGCGCCGAACATGGGCCACGACCCACGCGGGCGCCGCCACGGCACCCCGGCCTGGCTCGATATGCGCCACGACGATGCCCCCGAAGCCTTGCTGGAGCGCGGCAAAAAGCTGGTGGTGCAGATGGTCGAGACCTTCCAGGAGGGCGGCAAACCGACCTTCGTCGACACCCTCGACGCAGTGGAAGTGGCGCGCAAAAGCGGCATGCCCCTGGCGCCGATCATGATTTACGGCGACGACGTGACCCACTTGCTCACCGAAGAAGGCATCGCCTACCTGTACAAGGCGCGCTCCCTGGAAGAGCGCCAGGCGATGATCGCGGCGGTCGCCGGGGTGACCGCCATCGGCCTGCGCCACAACCCCAAGGACACCGCGCGCATGCGCCGCGAAGGCCTGATCGCCTTGCCCGAAGACCTCGGCATCCGCCGCACCGACGCCACCCGCGAACTGCTGGCGGCCAAAAGCGTGGCCGACCTGGTGGACTGGTCCGGTGGCCTGTACAACCCGCCCGCCAAGTTCAGGAGCTGGTAAATGCACGCACTCAAATTGCACACACTGACCCTGGCCGAGCAACTGGCGGACCTGGCGGTCGATGCACTGATCGACGAAGCGGACCTGTCGCCCAAGCCGGCGCTGGTGGATCGGCGCGGCAATGGCGCCCATCACGATTTGCACCTGGGCCTGATGCACGCGTCGGCGCTGTCCTTGTGGCCGGCCTTCAAGGAAATGGCCGAAGCGGCGATTGCCCTGGGCGAGATCGGCCTGCCGCTGCGCGAAGCCCTCGGCCGGATCGGCCGCGAAGGCGAACAGGCGATGCTCGCCACCACCCAGGGCGTGAATACCCACCGTGGCGCGATCTGGGCCCTTGGCCTGCTGGTGGCCGCCGCCGCGCTGGCACCTGCCTCGCGCACGGCCAATGCGCTGACTTTAAGGGCTGCGCGCCTGGCCCTGCTCCATGACCGTTTTGCACCGCAACCGCTGAGCCATGGCGCGCAAGTCGCGCAGCGCTATGGCGTACGTGGCGCCCGCGAAGAAGCGCAACTGGGCTTCCCCGCAGTGCTGCAACGGGGCCTGCCGCAACTGCACGCAAGCCGTTTGCAACAACACGGCGAGCAGAACGCGCGCCTCGATGCGCTGCTGGCGATCATGACCCAACTGGCCGACACCTGCGTGCTCTACCGCGCCGGCACCGATGGCTTGCAGGCAATGCAACGGGGCGCCCAGGCCGTGCTGGATGCGGGCGGCAGCGCGAGCCTGGCCGGGCGGCGTCGCCTCAATGAGCTGGACCAGCAACTGCTGGCCCTGAATGCCTCCCCCGGTGGCGCCGCCGACCTGTTGGCCGCCTGCCTGTTTATCGACCGCATCGAGTCTTGCGACGGAGCGTTTTGATGGAAACCCTATCCTTTGAATTCCCCGCCGGTCAGCCGCCCAAAGGCCGCGCGCTGGTGGGCTGCGTCGGTTCCGGCGACCTTGAAGTGCTGCTGGAACCGGGCACGGCGGGCACCTTGAGCATCCAGGTGCAAACCTCGGTCAACGGCGCCGAGCAGCGTTGGCAGCACCTGTTCCAGCGGATTTTCCAGGAGCAGACCCCCCCGGCATTGAACATTCAGATCCACGATTTTGGCGCCACCCCCGGCGTAGTGCGTTTGCGCCTGGAGCAAGGTTTCGAGGAGCTTGGCCATGACTGATTTACTCAACCGGCACAGCTTCGTCGAACTCGGCGCCCGCCAGCGGGCCAAGGCCTTGCTCGATGCCGGCAGCTACCGTGAATTGATTGACCCGTTCCAGCGCGTGATGTCGCCGTGGTTGAGCCGCCAGGGCGTGGTGCCGCAGGCTGACGACGGGGTGGTGATTGCCAAGGGCACCCTCGATGGCCTGCCACTGGTGATCGCCGCCATCGAAGGTAATTTCCAGGGCGGCAGCCTCGGTGAAGTGGGTGGCGCAAAAATCGCCGGTGCCCTGGAGCTGGCCGCCGAGGACAACCGCAACGGCATCCCGACGCGTGCGGTGCTGTTGCTGGAAACCGGCGGCGTGCGCCTGCAGGAGGCCAACCTCGGGCTGGCGGCGATTGCCGATATCCACGCGGCGATTGTCGACCTGCGCCAGTACCAACCGGTGATCGGCGTAGTGGCCGGCAGCGTTGGCTGTTTTGGCGGCATGTCCATTGCCGCGGGCCTGTGCAGCTACCTGGTGGTGACCCGTGAAGCGCGCCTGGGCTTGAACGGCCCGCAAGTGATCGAACAGGAAGCCGGCCTTGAAGAATACGACTCCCGTGACCGGCCCTTCATCTGGAGCCTGACCGGCGGCGAGCAGCGCTTCAACAGCGGCCTGGCCGACCGTTATGTGGCGGACGATGTGGCGCAGATCCGCCAGCAGATCAGCGAACTGTTGCAGCAAGGTTTGCCGGCCTCGCAACGCAGCCGCCAGGCCGACTATTACCTGGCGCGCCTGGCTGCGCTGGACGCCGAACCGCAGATCGAGCCGGCCACGGTTCGTGACCTGTATCAGGGAGAACGCTCATGAGAGGCTTGCACTGGTTCAACGCATTGCGCGCGGATGCGGCGCCGGTGGCGGGTTTGCCGGCTTCGTTGAAAGTTGCTGATGGCGTGCTCGGCGAGCAGGCCGTGCGGTTTATCGCGGTGGTGCCCGATGCTGCCAACCGCTTCCCCCGCGCCCGCCAAGGTGAGGTTGGGTTGCTGGAAGGCTGGGGCCTGGCCAAGGCGGTGGATGAAGCCATCGCTCGCGCTGATCAACGCGCGATTGTGGCTATTGTCGACGTGCCGAGCCAGGCCTATGGCCGTCGCGAAGAAGCCCTGGGCATTCATCAGGCCCTGGCGGCGGCGGCGGACAGTTATGCCCGCGCCCGTTTGGCCGGGCATCCGGTGATCGGGTTGCTGGTGGGCAAGGCCATGTCCGGGGCGTTTCTCGCCCATGGCTACCAGGCCAACCGCCTGATTGCCCTGCGCGACCCTGGGGTGATGGTGCACGCCATGGGCAAGGCCTCGGCGGCGCGGGTCACCTTGCGTAGCGTCGAAGAACTCGAAGCCCTGGCCGCCAGCGTGCCGCCCATGGCCTATGACATCGACAGCTATGCCAGCCTCGGCTTGCTCTGGGAAACCCTCACGGTCAGCCAGATCGAACAACCGACCGCCGACGACCTGGCGCGGGTCAGGGATTGCCTGGTGCAGGCGATCAAGGATGTGCAGAACAGCGGCGTGCGCGATTTACTCGGGCGCCTGGGCGCCGTCAATCGTGCCGCGTCTAGCCATGTACGCCAGCTGTTGCGGGAACAATGGTGAACGCCCACGACTTGCTCTGGGGCATGGCCCCGGCGCACTTGCCCGCTGACGCACCGGCCTGGGTACTGGCGGTGATCGGGGCGGGGCAGCCAGTGGTGGTGCGCCGGGCGCTGGCCGAACCGGGCTATGTGGCGGTGGGTGTGCGTGGACGTGTGCGTGAGCAGCGCTTTGCGGCCGTGATGCCCGTGGCGGCTGTGCAACGACGAGTGACACCCGAGGCCCTGTGCGGGGTGATCTCGCCGCGGGATTTACCGGCGTTGCGCGCCCTCGATCAACTGCGGCCGGTGCTGGCGCAAGAGGTTTGGGGTGTGACGGGCAGCGCGGGTTTCGAGTTGGCCACGGGCATTGAGGCACTGCATGCCCAGAGCGATCTGGATTTGCTGCTGCGCGCGCCTGAGCGGCTTGATCGTGGCGATGCCGAGGCGCTGCTGGCGATTCTGGACACCGCACCGTGTGCCGTGGACCTGCAATTGCAAACCCCTTATGGCGCGGTGGCCTTGCGCGAATGGGCCGGCCCATCGCTGCGGGTGCTGCTGAAAAACGCCAGCGGTGCGCATCTGGTGATCGACCCTTGGCAGGCCGTGGCATGAGCAGCCTCCTGGTGTTTCCGGGGCAGGGTGCCCAACGCCCGGGCATGCTCCAGCAATTGCCTGCCAACGTCCTCGATGAAGCCAGCGATACCTTGGGACAAGAGGTGCGCCAGCTCGATTCGGCGCAGGCCCTGGCCAGCACCCGCGCCGTGCAACTGTGCCTGCTGATCGCCGGCGTGGCCCATGCCCGTGAGTTGCAACACACACCGGATTATGTGGCGGGCCTGTCCATCGGCGCTTATCCGGCGGCAGTGATCGCCGGGGCCCTGGCGTTTGCCGATGCGCTGCGGCTGGTCAGCCTGCGCGGTGAACTGATGCAGCACGCTTATCCACAGGGCTATGGCATGACCGCACTGATCGGCCTGGAGTTATCCACCGTCGAAAGCGTGCTCGCCGAGGTCCACAGCGCGCAAACCCCGGTGTACCTGGCCAATATCAATGCCGATAACCAGTGCGTGATCGCCGGCAGCGATGCCGCCATGCAACGGGTGGCCAACCGCGTCAAAGGCCAGGGCGTGGCCAAGCGCCTGGCCGTCAGCGTGCCGTCCCATTGCGCCCTGCTGGAGCAACCGGCCCAGGCCCTCGCTGAAGCGTTTGCCAAGGTCGCGCTCAAGGCGCCGGCCATTACTTACCTGAGCAGCAGCCGGGCGCGGCCGATTCGCGATCCTGCGCAGTTGCGCGACGACCTGGCGTTCAACATGTGCCGCCTCGTCGATTGGCGCGGCACCGTGCAAAGCGCCTATGAGCGCGGCGTGCGCCTGCACATCGAGCTGCCTCCGGGCACAGTCCTCACCGGCCTTGCGCGGCGGGTGTTTGAGCAAGGCACCGTGATTGCCTTCGAAGGTGCGCGCCTGGACACCTTGCAGGCCTTGCTGGAACAGGAGGGCCGCCACCACCGATAAAGCGTGAGCTTGGCTTTCGAAGCACAAAAACAACAATTTCGATCAAGCATCAAGAGGACTACCAGCATGATTATTTACGGTGTGGCGTTTCTGGCCCTGTGTACCCTGGCGGGCCTGTTCGTCGGCGAGCTATTGGGCAAATGGATGGGCATCCCGGCCAACGTCGGCGGGGTGGGGATCGCGATGTTGCTGCTGATCGGCCTGGGCAGTTACCTCGCCAAGCGTGGCCTGTTTACCGGCAAATCCGAGCAGGGCGTGAGCTTCTGGGCGGCGGTGTACATTCCCATTGTGGTGGCCATGGCGGCCCAGCAAAACGTGTATGGCGCGATCAGTGGCGGCCCGATGGCGATCCTCGCCGGCACCAGCGCGGTGGTGGTGGCATTTGCCCTGGTGCCGGTGCTGGTGCGCATCGGCAAGCGTGAGCCGGAAGCGGTTGTCACTCCCAAGTCGGCAGGGTGAGCGCCATGTACGAATCCTTGATGAAAGTCATCACCGGCTACGGCCTGATCAGCGGTTTTGCGGTGATCGGCCTGACCATGTGGGTGTCCTACTGGATCAGCGACACCTTCACCAAAGGCCGCCTGCATGGTTCGGCCATCGCGATCCTGCTGGGGCTGGTGCTGTCCTATGTGGGTGGTGCGTTTACCGGCGGGGCCAAGGGCGTGGTGGATATCCCGTTGCTGTCGGGCATCGGCCTGCTGGGCGGGGCGATGCTGCGGGACTTTGCCATCGTGGCCACCGCGTTTGGGGTGAGCGTCGATGAGCTCAAGCGTGCTGGATATGTGGGGGTGCTGGCGTTGTTTGTCGGCGTTGGTTCGTCGTTTATCGCAGGCGTCGGAGTGGCCATGGCGTTTGGTTATACCGATGCGGTGAGCCTGACCACCATCGGCGCCGGGGCCGTGACCTACATCGTCGGGCCGGTGACCGGGGCGGCGATTGGCGCCAGTTCCGAGGTGATGGCGCTGTCCATCGCGGCGGGGTTGATCAAGGCCATTCTGGTGATGGTGATGACCCCGTTCGTCGCCCCGCTGATTGGCCTGAACAGCCCGCGCAGTGCGGTGATCTTCGGCGGGCTGATGGGCACCTCCAGCGGCGTGGCCGGTGGGTTGGCGGCGACTGATCCGAAGCTGGTGCCTTATGGCTGCCTGACGGCGGCGTTTTATACGGCGCTGGGGTGTTTGTTGGGACCTTCGTTGTTGTTTTTGATCATGCGCGGGTTGGTGGGCTGATCGACCCTTTGTAGGATCCGGCTTGCCGGCGATGGCTGCCTTGGATGTGTCGCAAGGCGAATGGCCTCATCGCCGGCAAGCCGGCTCCTACAGGGGCAGTGTTCAACGTTGCCGATTGGCATACATCCGACACTCCGCCAACAACGCCAGCAAGTTCGGATCGCGCTCCTTGGCCTTCAAGAACACCACGCCAATGTGCTGCTGCAACCGGTAGCGTGGTTGCAGCGGGATCAGCTTGACCCGGTTCTCATACACCGCCGCGATCCTTCCCGGCAGCAGCGCATAACCAACGCCCGAGCTGACCATGCTCAGCAGGGTAAAGATATCGTTGACCTGCATCGCCACCTTCGGCTCGAAGCCTGCCTGCTTGAACACCCGTGCGCCGTCCTGGTGGGTGGCGAAGCCTTGGGTCAGGGTGATGAAGGTGGCATCGCGCACCTGGGCCAGGTCGATTTCCTGTTCGCGGTCCAGGGGCGAGTCGGCGGGGGTGGCGAGGAAGATATCGTCGCAAAACAGCTGGATCTGCGCGCAGTCCGGCTCGACGGCCTGGTCGTCGAGGGAGATCAGGATCGCGTCGACTTCCATGTTCTTGAGCTTGTACATCAGGTCGACGTTGGAGCCCAGGATCAGGTCGATATTGAGCTCGCTACGCCTGATTTTCAGGCCCATGATCAGTTGCGGCACGGTCTTGACCGTCAGCGAATACAGAGCGCCGAGCTTGAAACGCTCGGCGGAGAAACCGGCGGCTTCGCGGGTCAGGCGCACGCTGTCGACCACATCCTGTACCAGCTTCTGCGCGCGTTCTTCGAGGACGTAGGCGCTTTCCAGGGGGGTGAGGTTGCGCCCTTCGTGCTTGAACAGCGGGCAGCGCAGGGCGTTTTCCAGGGAGTGGATGGCCCGGTGCACGCTGACATTGCTGGTCTGCAACTCGGCGGCGGCACGGGCCAGGTTGCCGGTGCGCATGAAGGCCAGGAAGATTTCCAGTTTCTTGAGGGTAAATTCTTCGTCGATCAGCATGGCGATGACTCTTATTCGAATGCGTTCGATTGTGCCCTTAAAGCGCCGCAACCGTCATAACGGTCTTGCACTCTCGCCTGTCAGGCCTGAGCCTTATGGGGTAGATGCAGCAGTTTTGGAGGTTGGCAACACATGTATCACGGAGAACGATTCAACGCCTGGAGCCATTTGCTCGGCGCCGTGGCAGCCTTTATCGGCGCGGTGTGGATGCTGGTGGTGGCGAGCATGGACGGCAGCCCGTGGAAGATCGTCAGCGTGGCGATCTACGGTTTTACCTTGCTGGTGCTGTATAGCGCCTCGACGGTGTATCACAGCGTGCGCGGGCGCAAGAAAGCGATCATGCAGAAGGTCGATCACTTTTCGATCTATCTGCTGATTGCCGGCAGCTACACCCCGTTTTGCCTGGTGACCCTGCACGGGCCGTGGGGCTGGACGCTGTTCGGGATTGTCTGGGGGCTGGCGGTGATCGGGATCTTGCAGGAGATCAAGCCGCGTTCCGAGGCGCGCATTTTGTCGATTGTGATTTACGCGGTGATGGGCTGGATTGTGTTGGTGGCGGTCAAGCCGTTGATTGCCGCGCTGGGCATGGACGGGTTTATCTGGCTGGCGTCGGGTGGGGTGTTGTACACGGTGGGGATTATCTTCTTTGCCCTGGAACACCGTTTAAGGCACTCCCACGGGATCTGGCATCTGTTTGTGATTGGCGGCAGCCTGCTGCATTTTGTGGCGATCATGCGCTACGTGCTCTGACGCACCTCTGTAGGAGCCGGCTTGCCGGCGATGGCGTCAGCAAGGTTGGCGCAAGACTTGATGGCCTCATCGCCGGCAAGCCGGCTCCTACAGGTTTAGAGGCGGTCTAGCTGCTCCTGGGCACGGCTGCCAAAGATCTCCAGCAGGCTCGCCAACATATGCGGCGGTGGCTCGTCGGCGCGGGTCAGGGCATACAGGGTGATGGGCAGCGGTGGGGCCAGGGGGCGGATGCAGGTGCTGTCGGTGGATGCGCCCAGCGCGGTGAAGGGGTCGATCACCGCCAGGCCGGCGCCGGACTCCACCATGGCCCGGGCCAGGGAGTAGGTCTGCACCGAGATCCGCACGCGCGGCGGTGGTTCGACCGCTTCCAGATAGCTGTCGAGCCGCGCCGACAGCGGGTCGGCACTCGACAGGCCAATCAACGGCGTGCCCGCCAGGGCCATCAAGGGCAGGGGTTTGCCCAGTTCCGCCGCCGGCCAGAAACCCCGTGGCGCCAGGGCCACCAATACGCCGTGGGCCAATGCCTGTGCCTTGAGCCCCGGATGGTCCGGGGACTTGAGGGTCAGCGCCACATCCATCTCGCGCATCAACAGGTTTTGCACCAGCTCGCGGCTGTGGGCGCTGGACAGTTCGCAGGCGATGTCCGGGTAGCGTTGGGTCCACTCGCCAATCGCCGGCGGCAGCAGTGACAAGGCCAGGGCCGGCGTGGCGCCAATGCGCAAGCTTTGGCCGGGTGCGCGCCGCAGGTTCTGCGCCAAGCGCCGCACGCCTTGCAGGCTTTCGCTGACCTTATCGACTTCGCGCTCCAGGGCCAGGGCTTCCGGGGTGGGCTGCAGCTTGCCGCGTATGCGCAGGAACAGCGGGAAGCCCAGTTGCAGCTCGGCATGTTGCAGCACCTTGGTCACCGCCGGTTGCGAGACATGCAGCAACTGCGCGGCGGCACTGACCGAGCCGGTCTGGCGGATGGCCTGGAAGATTTCGATATGACGCAAGCGCATGACGAGTCCATAACCTTTGTTTATAGGTGGCCCATCTTTATTCATTGTCCGGCGCCTGTCACCTGCCCCTACCCTTGGACGCTCATTACAACGCTTGGGAATCGATATGGCTGAGCAGGTTTGCATCATTGGCGGTGGGGTCATCGGTCTGGCGAGCGCCTATGCCCTGGTGCGCGCCGGCATGGACGTGACGGTGGTCGAAGCCCGCGACAGCCTGGGCAGCGAGACCAGCTTTGCCAATGGCGGCCAGTTGTCCTATCGCTACGTTGCGCCGCTGGCGGACAAAGGCGTGCCGTTGCAAGCCATTGGCTGGCTGCTGCGCGGTGACTCGCCGTTAAAGCTGCGCCCGCGCCTGGACCCGGCGCAATGGCGTTGGATGGCCTCATTCCTTGGTGCCTGCCGGGCTTCGGTCAACAAACGCAACGCCGGGCACTTGCTGCGCCTGGCCACTCTGAGCCAGGGCACCTTGCAGCAATGGCGCGAAGAAGACGGGCTGGACGGCTTCGACTGGAAACGTAACGGCAAGCTGGTGACATTTCGCAGCCATCACACCTTCGAGCACGCTCGCAACAAGGTGCTCGATTGCCTGCAACAGCAAGTGCTGTCGGCGGCCGATTGCACGCGGCTGGAGCCGACCCTGGGGGCCAGGGATTTTGTCGGGGGCATCTACACGCCTAATGAAGAAGTGGCGGATTGTCATGGCTTCTGCCAGCAGTTGGCGGCGCGCCTGCAAGCGTCGGGTCGTTGCCGGTTTGTGCTGGGGCGCAAGGTCACGGGCATCCGCCATGCCAACGGCACCGTGCAGGCGATTGAGTTAGGTGACGAGGTGATGCCGGTGCAGCACCTGGTGCTGGCGGCGGGAGTACGCAGCCCCGAGTTGGCCTTGCCGGGCATCGCATTGCCGCTGTATCCGCTCAAGGGCTACAGCCTTAGCGTGCCGATTGGCGCGCAGCACGCCGCGCCGAACATCAGCATCACCGACTATGACCGCAAGATCGTTTACGCGCGGATCGGCGAACAACTGCGGGTGGCGGCGATGGTCGATATCGTCGGCTTCGATAAGGGCCTTGAGCCCAAGCGCCTGGCCCTGATCAAGCGCCAGGCCAGTGAGACGTTCCCCTTGGCCGGCGATTACAGCCAGGCCATCGAATGGGCCGGCATGCGCCCGGCCACCCCCAGCGGCGTGCCGCTGATTGGCGCCAGCGTGTACCGCAACCTGTGGCTCAACCTCGGCCACGGCGCCCTGGGTTTCACCCTGGCCTGCGGCAGCGGCCAGGTGTTGGCCGAACTGATCGGCCAGCACACTCCTTCCATTGATATGCAGGGCCTCGCGCCCCGCGCCGCATAGGACAGCGCAATGACCATCACCCGGATCAACAGCAATAGTCGCTTGTCGGGCGCCGTGACTTTCCAGGACCTGGTCTTCCTTTCCGGCCAGGTTCCGGGCGACGGCCAGGACGTCAGTACCCAGACCCACGAGGTGCTGGCCAAGATTGATGCGCTGCTGGCCGAAGCCGGCAGCGACAAGGATCATCTGCTCAACGCGACTATCTACCTGAAAAACATTCAGGAGGGTTTTGCGCCGATGAATGATGTCTGGTGCGCCTGGCTCACGCCCGGCCAGGCACCGACCCGTACCACCCTGCAGGCGGAACTGGCACGCCCCAGTGTGCTGGTGGAAATCAGCGTCATCGCTGTACGCCGCCCATAACAAGAAAACCAACGGAGAATAACAATGCAAAAAATCACGTTGATCGGCACGGCCCTCGGGCTGTTACTGGCGGCCCAGGCCCAGGCCAATGAAGCGCCGCTGGTGGGCACCCTGGCCAAGGTCGCGAATGCCAAGAGCATCACCCTGGGCTATCGCGATGCGTCGGTGCCGTTTTCCTATGTCGGCGACCACACCGGCAAACCCATGGGTTACTCGGTGGACCTGGCGAGCAAGATTGTCGAGCGCATCCAACAGAAGATCGGCGTGCCCCAGCTCAACGTGAAGTACAACCTGGTCACCTCCCAGACCCGTATTCCGTTGGTGATCAACGGCACCGTCGACCTGGAGTGCGGCTCCACCGGGGTGACGGCCGAGCGGCAGAAGCAGGTGGCGTTTTCCTACGGCTTTATCTACGTCAAGGGCCAGTTGCTCACCGCCAACGACAGCGGTATCCAGCGCTTCGCCGACCTGCGCGGCAAGAACGTGGTGACCACTGCCGGCACCACCAACGAGCGGTTCCTCAAGAGCTACAACCACGAGCACAAGCTGGATATGTCGGTGATCAGCGCCAAGGATCACGGCGAGGCGTTCCAGATGTTGCAATCGGGCCGGGCCGTGGCGTTCTACATGGACGATGCGTTGCTCTACGGCGAGCGCGCCAAGGCCAAGGACCCGCACAAGTGGGTGGTGGTGGGCGAGGAGCAGTCGCGGGAAATCTACAGCTGCATGGTGCGTAAGGACGACCCGCAGTTTCTGGCGGTGGTCAACGAAACGTTGGGCGAGCTGTACAGCTCGGGGGAAATCAACGGGATCTACCAGCGCTGGTTTGAACAGCCGATCCCGCCGAAGGGCTTGAACCTGGAGTTCCCCATGACCAGCGAGCTGAAGGCGATCATTGCCAAGCCGGTGAGTGATCCGGTGGAATAAAACACCCGGCCTGTAGGAGTCGGCTTGCCGGCGATGAGGCCCGCAAGTCTTGCGCAGGCCTTGATGCCGCCATCGCAGGCAAGCCAGCTCCTACAGTTTGATTGGGTTTGCAACGTGGGGTTAGAAGTCGCCCCATAGCTGTTGTGCGACGGCCAGCGCAACTACGGGCGCCGTCTCGGTGCGCAACACCCGCGGCCCCAGCCGTGCGGCGTGGAAGCCAACGCCTTGCGCGGTCTGGACTTCACCATCGGTCAAGCCACCCTCCGGCCCGATCAAAAACGCCAGGCTCGATGGCTTGGCATGGCTCACCAGCGGCTCGGCCACCGGGTGCAGCACCAGCTTCAAATCTGCCTCGGCCTGTTTCAACCAATCGGCCAGCAACAGCGGTGGGTGAATCACCGGCACCGTAGAGCGGCCGCATTGCTCACAGGCGCTGATTGCGACCTGGCGCCAGTGCAGCAGGCGTTTGTCGGCACGTTCGTCCTTGAGGCGCACTTCGCAGCGCTCGCTGAAGATCGGCGTGATGGCATTGACCCCAAGCTCGGTGGCTTTCTGGATGGCCCAGTCCATGCGCTCGCCACGGGACAGGCCCTGGCCCAGATGAATGTGCAGTGGCGACTCGACCTGGCCGGCGAAGGCTTCGGTCAGTTGCACCGTCACGCGTTTTTTCCCGACTTCCAGCAGGCTGCCGCGAAATTCCTGGCCAGAGCCGTCGAACAGTTGCACGGCATCGCCTTCGTTCATGCGCAGCACGCGGCTGATGTAGTGCGCCTGGGCTTCGGGCAATTCGTGGTCGCCAAGGCTTAGCGGGGTATCGGTGAAAAAACGCGACAGTCTCATTTCTGTTCTCTGCAAATAATGTGTGTGTTGCTATGCAGCGGGAGCGACGGCGTACTGTAGGAGCCGGCGTGCCGGCGATGGAGGTCAACGATAACGAGGGGGCCTGGATGAACGCGGCGCTCTCACGTTTTTCGCCGGCAAGCCGGCTCCTACAGGGGGCTGAGGGTTAGCCGGGGTCGCGAAAGCCTGGGTGGAAGTCCTTGGGCACGGCCACGCTGACTTTGCTGTTGGTGGCGATATCAATGCCTTCAGTGGCCACTTCGGCGAGGAAGTCGATCTGCTCCGGGGTAATCACATACGGCGGCAGGAAATACACCACGCTGCCTAGCGGGCGCAGCAGCGCGCCGCGTTCCAGGGCATGCTCGAACACTTTCAGGCCGCGCCGTTCCTGCCAGGGGTAGGCGGTCTTGGTAGCCTTGTCCTGCACCATCTCGATGGCCAGCACCATGCCGGTCTGGCGCACTTCCGAGACATGGGGGTGGTCTACCAGGTGCGCGGTGGCGGTGGCCATGCGCTGGGCCAGGGCCTTGTTGTTCTCGATGACGTTGTCTTCTTCGAAGATATCCAGGGTCGCCAGGGCTGCCGCACAGGCCAGCGGGTTGCCGGTGTAGCTGTGGGAGTGCAGGAAGGCGCGCAGGGTCGGATAGTCGTCGTAGAAGGCGCTGTACACATCTTCGGTGGTGACCACGGCGGCCAGGGGCAGGTAGCCGCCGGTCAGGGCCTTGGACAGGCACAGGAAATCCGGGCGGATGCCCGCCTGCTCACAGGCAAACATGCTGCCGGTACGGCCGAAGCCCACGGCGATTTCATCGTGGATCAGGTGCACGCCATACCGGTCGCAGGCTTCGCGCAGCAGCTTGAGGTACACCGGGTGGTACATGCGCATGCCACCGGCGCCCTGGATCAGTGGTTCGACGATCACGGCGGCGACGCTGTCGTGGTTGTCCGCCAGGGTCTGTTCCATGGCCTGGAACATGGTGCGCGAGTGTTCTTCCCAGCTCATGCCTGCGGGGCGCAGGTAGCAGTCCGGGCTTGGCACCTTGATGGTGTCCAGCAGCAGCGCCTTGTAGGTCTCGGTGAACAGCGGCACATCACCGACCGACATCGCGGCGATGGTTTCGCCGTGGTAGCTGTTGGTCAGGGTGACAAAGCGCTTTTTGTTCGGCTGGCCGCGGTTGAGCCAATAGTGAAAGCTCATCTTCAGCGCGACTTCGATGCACGACGAGCCATTGTCGGCGTAGAAGCAGCGGGTCAGGCCTTCGGGGGTGATCTTGACCAGGCGCTCGGACAGCTCGATCACCGGCTGGTGGCTGAAGCCGGCGAGGATCACGTGCTCCAGTTGGTCCACCTGATCCTTGATGCGCTGGTTGATACGCGGGTTGGCGTGGCCGAATACGTTGACCCACCACGAGCTGACGGCATCGAGGTAGCGCTTGCCTTCGAAGTCTTCCAGCCATACGCCTTCACCGCGCTTGATCGGCACCAGCGGCAGTTGCTGGTGGTCTTTCATCTGGGTGCAGGGATGCCACAGCACCGCAAGATCGCGTTGCATCCACTGGTTGTTCAAGCCCATCTTTTAGTCTCCTCGAAGCGCTGCCGTGACCCGCGCAGGCAAAACAATCGCGCAAGCCTATGCAATGGTGGGCTGTGTCACAACCCATGAACGGTGAATTGGCAGTAAATGCAGGACGGTCTGTCACGTTTGTGCTCAATAGTCCTTAATCCCTAGTTAATTTACTGTTCATAGGCTCAACATCGGATAAATCGATATTTCAAAGCGAAATTTTCGGCTTTATATCGATAGGTAACACGCTAGTCTTGGACACGGCTCTTACAGGATTTGGGGAATGCAACTACGAAACACATCGGCCCGCTACGGCTGGGTCAGCATTGTTATCCACTGGAGTGTGGCCCTGGTGGTGTTTGGCCTGTTCGCGCTGGGCCTGTGGATGGTCGGCCTCGACTACTACAGCCTATGGCGCAAAGATGCACCGGACTTGCACAAAAGCATTGGTATTACGTTGTTTGCGGTGATGTTGGTGCGCATTGTCTGGCGCCTGCTCAGCCCACCACCGCCGCCACTGGCCAGCTATAGCCGCATGACCCGGATCGGCGCGGCGTTTGGCCACGCGTTCCTGTATCTCGGGCTGTTTGCCGTGATGATTGCCGGCTACCTGATTTCCACCGCAGACGGTGTCGGGATCCCGGTGTTTGGCCTGTTTGAAATTCCTGCCGTGGTTTCCGGTCTACCGGACCAGGCAGACGTAGCCGGGCTGGTGCATTTGTACCTGGCCTGGGTACTGGTGGTGTTTGCCGGCCTGCATGGCGTGGCCGCGTTGAAGCACCACTTCATTGATCGTGACGCGACCCTGGTTCGTATGCTGGGGCGCAAAGCCTGATGTTCAACCTCGACTCACAAGGAATAGAAAGCATGTTGAAAAAGACTCTCGCCGCTCTGGCAATTGGTTCTGCTCTGCTGTCTGCTGGTCAGGTGATGGCTGCTGATTACAAGATCGACAAGGAAGGGCAGCACGCCTTCATCGATTGGAAAATCAGCCACCTGGGCTACAGCTACATCCACGGTACCTTCAAGGACTGGGATGGTACGTTCAGCTGGGATGCCGCCAAGCCTGAAGCGAGCAAAATCGCCGTCGACGTGAAAACCGCCAGCCTGTGGTCCAACCACGCTGAACGTGACAAGCACATCGCCAGCAAGGACTTCCTGGACGTTGGCAAGTTCGCCGATGCCAAGTTCGTTTCGACCGCAGTTAAACCAACCGGCGAAAAAACTGCTGACGTGACCGGCGACCTGACCTTCCATGGTGTGACCAAGCCTGTGACCTTCAAGGCCACGTTCAACGGTGAAGGCAAGGATCCGTGGGGCGGCGAACGTGCTGGCTTCAACGCCAAGACTACGCTGAACCTGAATGACTTCGGCATCAAAGGCCCAGGCCCGACTTCCCAGACCGTGGACCTGGACATCTCGCTGGAAGGTGTCAAAGCGAAGTAAATTCGCAGGCTGCATAAAAAACGGGATCGTGAGATCCGGTTTTTTTAGCCTGGAATACGGTCAATGTAGGAGCTGGCTTGCCTGCGATAGCGGCAGGTCAGCCACCTGCGATGCAGGCTGAAATTCCGTCATCGCAGGCAAGCCAGCTCCCACAGTTGATCGATGTCGAGTCCAAAAAAATGCCCCGGATCTTTCGATTCGGGGCATTTTTATGGCGCTTTGAAAATCAGCGGTTGCGGGTCAGCAACGCTGGTTTTTCACCACGAGGGCGGCCTGGCAGTTGATCCAACTGCTCAGGTGTCGGGAAGCGATCGCTTTTCGACTCCTTGTGGATGATCTTCGGCGTGGTGCCGCTGCGCGGGTTCTGCACGGCAGGTTCCGAGGCGCGTGGCTGCTCATCACGCGCAGGGCGGCGGTTGCGCGACTCTTCGCGACGGGCCTGGCCGTCACGCGGAGCGCCGTTGCGCGGACCATTGCGCTTGGCCGGTGGGGTGCCGGTGGTGGCGCCGGTGCTGCTGCGCGGACCGTTCTGGCGACCCTGCGGCTGGCCGCCGGTGCGCGGAGCACCTGCACCAGCGCCCGGTGCCGGGGCACCTGGGCGGCGACCACGGCCCTGGGCCGGCTTGGCCTGGGGTACGTAGTCGACGCGGTTGCCGAAGTTATCCACGTCGTCGTCGAGGAACTCGTCCGGTGCGCGGTCGGCTGCGGCGCGTGGCGGCTGGCTCGGCTGGCGCTGTTCGCGGGCCGGGGTGCCTTCACGGGGCTTTTGCTCACGGGCTGGGCGTTCGCCACGGCCGTTGGTAGGCGCCTTGTCCTTGCCACCCTTGTCCTTGCCTTTGTCGCGACGACCACCGCCACCACCGCCGCCGTTCGGGCCATCGCCCTTGGGACCACGTGGGTTGCGCGGGTTACGCACATCCGGACGCTCGCGCACTTCCGGTTTTTCGGCTTCCACGGTGCTGGCATCGAAGCCCATCAGGTCGCCGTCGGCGATTTTCTGCTTGGTCATGCGCTCGATGCTTTTCAGCAGTTTCTCTTCATCCGGGGCGACCAGGGAAATGGCCTCGCCCGAACGACCGGCACGGCCAGTACGGCCGATACGGTGCACGTAGTCTTCATCGACGTTTGGCAGCTCGAAGTTGACCACGTGCGGCAGTTGGTCGATATCCAGGCCGCGGGCGGCGATATCGGTGGCCACCAGGATCCGTACGGAGCCGGCCTTGAAGTCGGCCAGGGCCTTGGTCCGCGCGTTCTGGCTCTTGTTGCCGTGGATGGCGACGGCGGTGAGGCCGTGCTTGTCCAGGTACTCGGCCAGGCGGTTGGCGCCGTGCTTGGTGCGGGTGAACACCAGCACCTGTTCCCAGGCGCCAGCGGTGATCAGGTGGGCCAGCAGCGAGCGCTTGTGGCTGGCCGGCAAGCGGAATACCCGTTGCTCGATACGCTCGACCGTGGTGTTGGGCGGCGTGACCTCGATGCGCTCGGGGTTGTGCAGCAGCTTGCCGGCGAGGGCGGTGATGTCGTTGGAGAACGTTGCCGAGAACAGCAGGTTCTGACGCTTGGCCGGCAGGCGCGCGAGGACTTTCTTCACGTCATGGACAAAGCCCATGTCGAGCATACGGTCGGCTTCGTCCAGCACGAGGATTTCCACGTGGGACAGATCGACGCTGCCTTGGCCGCACAGGTCGAGCAAACGACCAGGGCAGGCGACCAGCACGTCAACCCCGCGGGACATGGCCTGAACCTGTGGGTTCATGCCGACGCCGCCGAAGATGCAGGCGCTGACGAACTTCAGGTCGCGAGCGTACAGCTTGAAGCTGTCATGCACTTGTGCGGCGAGTTCGCGGGTAGGGGTCAGGACCAGTACGCGGGGTTGGCGCGGGCCGTGACGCTGGGATTTGTCCGGGTGACCGTTGGGGAACAACCGCTCCAGAATCGGGAGGGCGAAGCCGCCGGTTTTACCAGTACCTGTCTGAGCCGCGACCATCAGGTCGCGACCTTGCAACACGGCGGGAATAGCCCGCTGTTGCACCGGAGTAGGCTCGGTATAGCCCGCTGCCTCGATGGCGCGGACTAAAGCCTCGGAGAGACCGAGGGAAGCAAAGGACATGAGTAATCCTGTTTGTAGTTAGGGCTTGGCCCAAAGGGATAATCTTGCCGGGCGCGAATGGCGTTTAGAGGAACGCAACCCCGTCCGGTCCTGCTGGGGCTGGCAGGCACTCCAATGGCTCGCGCGGGCTGCAAAGCTGCGCAGTAGCGGGGTTGGATGCCTGTGATACGACCACAGCGGCCGGGCGTAAGCCTGGCGGAAAGGCCGGAGTATAACAGAGCAATCACTGCGCGCTGCTTTCCTGCTGCTCAACGGTGTCGTCCAGCAGCGGCGACGGGGCTATCTGGGTCCCGGCGCCGGCATATTTGGCACTCAGGGCCGCGTAGGCGGGCTCTTGCTTGAAACGTTTGAGCTCGGCACCAAAACGCTGGACCAGCAGGTCCATGCCCGCGCCACGGCGTACGGCGAGGAATTGTTTCTGGCTGCTGATCACCGGCGGCGCCTGGGTGACCTGGTGCTCCAGGCCCAATTCCTTGAGCACATGCTGGCCGACCCGGCGGTCGGTGATCACCAGATCGATCCGGCCACGGGCCAATTTGCCGAAGTTAGCCTCATGGCTGGGGGCCGGTTCGCGGGTAAACAGCGTGGATTCGCTGAACCCGGCGCTATACAGGTAACCGGGGGAGGTGCCGATGGTCAGCCCTTTGAGCTCATCCAGGGTCTGGAACGGATGCGGGCGCTGGTTGGCGTAGAACATCACAAACTCAACCTGGGACAACGGTTCGCTGGGGTAAAGCAGCGCCGCGTCGCGTTCGTGGCTGTGGAAAATATCCAGCGCGCCGTCGGCCAGGCCTTGGTCGAGCATGGCCAGGCAGCGTTTCCAGGGCAGGAACTGCCACTGCACCTCGATCCCCAGGCGCTGGAACACGATGACGGTAGTCTCGTAGTCGAGCCCGCGCATCTGGCCGTTTTCTTCGTAGACGTAAGGTGCCCAGGGCTCGGTGACAATGCGCAGTTTCTCGCCGTGGGCGGTCAGGCTCAGGCAAGTGAAAAGAACAGCGCTCAACAGCTGGAGAATGACGGGCATACCCTGAGGTTACGACTGTCTCAGGTTAAAGAGAAGCTCTGGATCGGGGATCTTCAGGCGGCAAACCTGAACTTTTATTGTGCCGCCGAGCCGGGAAGGAATCCTGGCCGGCGGTACAAAGGGGGCAGCCTCAGCGTGGCAGCTTGAGGTTGTTCCAGATCGCCAGGCTCGGGTCAGCCTGGTTCAGGGTGTAGAAGTGCAGCCCCGGTGCGCCACCTTGCAGCAAGGTTTCGCACATTTCACTGATGACCTGCTCGCCGAAGGCCTGGATGCTCTTGACGTCATCGCCGTAGGCTTCCAGCTGCTTGCGTACCCAGCGTGGGATTTCTGCACCGCAGGCGTCAGAGAAGCGCGCCAGCTTGCTGTAGTTGGTGATCGGCATGATGCCCGGCACGATCGGGATGTTCACGCCCAGGGCCTGCACGCGCTCGACGAAGTAGAAGTAGCTGTCGGCGTTGAAGAAGTACTGGGTGATCGCACTGTTGGCGCCGGCATTGGCCTTGCGCACGAAGTTGTTGAGATCGTCTTCGAAGTTGCGCGCTTGCGGGTGCATTTCCGGATAAGCAGCCACTTCGATATGGAAGTGATCACCGGTTTCTTCACGGATGAAGCTCACCAGGTCATTGGCGTAGCGCAGCTCGCCGCTGGCCATGCCCATGCCGGACGGCAGGTCACCGCGCAGGGCGACGATACGCTTGATGCCGGCGGCCTTGTATTGGGTCAGCAGGCCGCGCAGGTCGTCCTTGCTGTCGCCCACGCACGACAGGTGCGGCGCGGCAGGCACCTTGGCCTCGCTTTCCAGCTGCAGCACGGTGTTGATCGTACGATCACGGGTCGAGCCGCCTGCGCCGTAGGTGCAGGAGAAGAAATCGGGGTTGTAGCTGGCCAACTGCTTGGCAGTCGCCATCAACTTTTCATGCCCAGCATCGGTCTTGGTCGGGAAGAACTCGAAGCTGTAGCGACGGTCTTGGGACATGGTAATACCCTTGAAAACTCATAAAACCGGAAGACATACACCGTCAATGTGGGAGCGGGCTTGCTCGCGAAAGCGGTGTGCCAGTCGTTACTGCTTCGACTGACACTGCGCATTCGCGAGCAAGCCCGCTCCCACACAAGCCCGCTCCAGCAGGGAGAGAGCCGGTTACTTAGTAGCGGTAGGCGTGCGGCTTGAACGGGCCTTCGACGGTCACTCCGATGTAGTCGGCCTGGGTCTTGGTCAGTTGCGTCACGACGCCGCCGAAGCCGCGGACCATTTCCAGGGCCACTTCTTCGTCGAGTTTCTTCGGCAGTACTTCCACGGTCAGGCGCTCGGCTTTCTGGGCTGGCGACAGGTCGGCGTACTTCTGGCCGAACAGGAAGATCTGCGCCAGTACCTGGTTGGCGAACGAGCCATCCATGATGCGGCTTGGGTGGCCAGTGGCGTTGCCCAGGTTAACCAGGCGGCCTTCGGCCAGCAGGATCAGGTAGTCATCGTTCTGTGGGTCGAAATCACCACTGCCTGTACGGTGAACCTTGTGTACCTGAGGCTTGACCTCTTCCCATGCCCAGTTCTTGCGCATGAAAGCGGTGTCGATTTCGTTGTCGAAGTGCCCGATGTTGCACACCACGGCGCGCTTTTTCAGGGCCTTGAGCATGTTCGCATCGCAGACGTTGACGTTACCGGTGGTGGTCACGATCAGGTCGATCTTGCCCAGCAGGGCCTTGTCGATGCTGGCTTCGGTGCCGTCGTTCTGGCCGTCAATGAACGGCGAGACCACTTCGAAACCGTCCATGCAG
Source organism: Pseudomonas sp. WS 5010 (assembly GCF_012985565.1). Classification (NCBI taxonomy): domain Bacteria; kingdom Pseudomonadati; phylum Pseudomonadota; class Gammaproteobacteria; order Pseudomonadales; family Pseudomonadaceae; genus Pseudomonas; species Pseudomonas sp. WS 5010. Next base: position 538,162 of record NZ_JAAQWQ010000004.1, read on the forward strand.
GCTTGCATGGCGCAGATCGGGTCGACTTCGGAGACCTTGACGATCATGCCTTCCTGGCGCAGGGACTGGGACGAACCCTTGCCCACGTCACCGTAGCCGATCACCAGGGCTTGCTTGCCCGACAGCAGGTGGTCGGTGCCGCGCTTGATCGCATCGTTGAGGCTGTGACGGCAGCCGTACTTGTTGTCGTTCTTGCTCTTGGTCACCGAGTCGTTGACGTTGATGGCCGGGATTTTCAGCTCGCCCTTGGCCAGCATGTCCAGCAGGCGGTGTACGCCGGTGGTGGTCTCTTCGGTCACGCCGTGGACGCGGTCGAGAATCTGCGGGTACTTCTTGTGCAGCAGCTCGGTCAGGTCGCCGCCGTCGTCGAGGATCATGTTGGCATCCCAAGGCGCGCCATCTTTCAGGATGGTTTGCTCCAGGCACCACTCGTACTCTTCTTCGGTCTCGCCTTTCCAGGCGAAGACAGGGATGCCGGCAGCGGCGATGGCAGCAGCGGCCTGGTCCTGGGTCGAGAAGATGTTGCAGGACGACCAGCGCACTTCGGCACCCAGGGCAACCAGGGTTTCGATCAGCACGGCAGTCTGGATGGTCATGTGGATGCAGCCGAGAATCTTCGCGCCCTTGAGCGGCTGCTCAGCGGCGTACTTGCGGCGCAGGCCCATCAGGGCAGGCATTTCGGATTCGGCGATAAAGGTTTCGCGACGGCCCCAGGCAGCGAGGGACATATCGGCGACTTTGTAGTCGGTAAAACCTGCAGGCGTGATTACAGCGCTCATGAAGAGCCTCCATTCGTAGTGTGCGAATGGGCGCCGTTGTGCGTTTAGTATCCAGCCAGGACAACCCGGCTGGGCAACGCCCCATCCGAGCCTGACAGGCCACGGCCTGCTGCAGCGCCCCTCGGACAGGTGGCGGGAGAACGGTATCAATCACAGATGACCGTTTTGAAACGGTGGCGATTATAGCCGCCTGCGCCTGACTTCCCAAGCCTTTCTGTCGGGGTCATGAAGATCGCTCATGACACTGATAGGCAATGGCTCATAGAGCTTGGGCCGGCGCTCTGCCATGATGTTGGCCATCATTTCGCAAGACGCTTTGGAGTGAACATGAACTTCCACACCCGCAAATGGGTAAAACCCGAAGACCTCAACCCCAACGGCACCCTGTTCGGTGGCAGCCTGCTGCGCTGGATCGACGAAGAAGCGGCGATCTACGCCATCGTTCAACTGGGCAACCAGCGCGTGGTGACCAAGTACATTTCCGAGATCAATTTTGTCAGCGCCTCGCGCCAGGGCGACATCATCGAACTGGGCATCACCGCCACCGAGTTTGGCCGCACCTCCATCACCCTGACCTGTGAAGTGCGCAACAAGATCACGCGCAAGAGCATCCTCACCGTAGAAAAAATGGTCTTCGTCAACCTCGGCGAAGACGGCCTGCCGGCACCCCATGGTCGTACCGAGATCAAGTACGTCAAAGACCAGTTCCAGGACGACAGCGAGTAACCCTCCGTATAAGCAAGTGGCCATTGAACGCTGGTGATGACTGGCAGGTCGTACCTGAACATCGTCACCCAACGTTCAGGTACGCCCATGGCCACGCAAAAAGACGGCAAGACTCCCAACCTGTCGCAGGAAGAACAGCAGGATGTGGACAAGAACCAGCCACCCCGGGCGGCGGTGCTGCATGAAATCATCCGCACCCAGGGCGACCAGGAGCTGGAGCGCAGCGTAGCGGCGCTGTGGTGGTCGGCGCTGGCCGCCGGCCTGACCATGGGCCTGTCATTGATGGCCATGGGGCTGCTCAACTCACGCCTGCCCGACGGCGAAGGCTTCAAGGTGATTGCCAGCTTTGGCTACTGCGCAGGCTTCCTTGCAGTGATCCTCGCGCGCCAGCAACTGTTCACCGAAAACACCCTGACCGCCGTGCTGCCGGTGATGAGCAAGCCGACCCTGGGCAATGCCGGGCGCCTGTTGCGGCTGTGGACGGTGGTGCTGGTGGGCAACCTCTGCGGCACCTTGCTGGTGGCTTATGTGATGCTGCACCTGCCGATCTTCGACACCAAGACCGACCAGGCCTTCCTCGAAATCGGGCGCAAGATCATGGAAAACGATACGGGCCAGATGTTCGCCAAGGGCATCGTCTCCGGCTGGATGATCGCCACCATGGTGTGGATGATCCCGTCCATGGAAAGCGCCAAGATGTGGATCATTATCCTGATCACCTACCTGATGGCCTTGGGCGACTTCACCCACATCGTCGTCGGTTCGGCGGAAGTGTCCTACCTGGTATTTGCCGGCGAGCTACCGTGGAAGGACTTCTGGCTGGTATTTGCCGGGCCGACCCTGGCGGGCAATATCATCGGCGGCAGCTTTATCTTTGCGTTGATCAGCCATGCGCAGATTCGCAGCGAAGGCAGCCTGCCGGGCAAAAAGGCGGCGGACCCGAGGCATCCGCAGCGGATCGACAAGGATCAGTGAGGCCAGTGTGTGCCAGCGCGGTATTTGGTATATGTATGTGCTGACACATCACGAATCACTTACAGGAGGTTCCATTGCTTGCGACAGTCTTGGTACTGATAGCGGCACTGTTGCATGCGACGTGGAACACCTTGATCAAATTCAGCGGCGAACGCCTGTTGGTGATCGCCTGCATGGACAGCGTTGCGCTGCTGTTTGTGCTATTGGCGGTAGGATTTGTGTCGCTGCCGCCCTTGGAAATCTGGCCGTGGATCATCGCCTCGGCGCTGTTCGAGTTGCTCTACCGCTACCTGCTGATCCAGGCCTACCGCGTCGGTGACCTGGGGTTGGTGTATCCGCTGATGCGCGGCTTATCGCCGCTGGTGGTGCTGGCGTTGACCCTGGTGTTTGCCGGGGAGGTACTCAGTACCCAGCAGATTGTCGGCATCCTGCTGATCCCGCTCGGCATGTTGTGCCTGTTGTGGCATGGCGGTGGTGGGGATCGGTTGCCGTGGTCGATGTTGCCGGTGGTGGCGCTGATCGGCCTGTGCATCGGCTGCTATACCTTCCTCGATGGTCAGGCGCTGCGGCGCTGGTCGCACCCATTGGACTACCTGGTCTGGGTGACCCTGCTCAGCGCCTGGCCGTTTCCATTGTTGGCCATGGTGCGCAAGCGTGCGGCGTTCAGCCTGTTCTGGCGCACACAATGGCGGTTGGGGCTGAGCGTGGGATTGTGCGTGTTGTTGAGCTACGCTCTGGTGCTTTGGGCCATGCAGTTGGGCTCGATTGCCGAGGCCGCCGCGCTGCGGGAAGTCAGCGTGATCCTGGTGGTGTTGTTCGGCATGCGTTACCTGAAAGAACCTTTCGGCCGCTCCCGGCTCTTAGCCTGTGGGTTGGTACTGATCGGCATGCTCGTGATGAAACTCTAACCAGCGGATAAAACTAAAAAAGGAATGAGTGATGACTGTCGCTTTCTGGTGTGTGTTGATCGCAATTTTTCTGCCTTACCTGTGTACCGGCGTGGCCAAGTTCAGTGGTGGCAAGTTCGGCCCCCGGCAGAACCATGACCCCCGGGCCTTCCTCGAAACCCTCGAAGGCTTCGCCAAGCGCGCCCATAGTGCACAGCTCAACAGCTTCGAAGTGACCCCGGCGTTTGCCGCTGCGGTGATCATTGCCCACCTGGCCGGCAACGCGGAACTGGTGACCATCAACGTACTGGCGGTGCTGTTTATCACCAGCCGCCTGCTGTACATCATCTGCTACCTGGCGGACTGGGCGATCTTGCGTTCGCTGGTGTGGTTCGTGGGCATGGCGTTGATTGCGAGTTTCTTCTTCGTCTCGATCTAAGGCACGCAGCCAGCCCTTGTGGGAGCTGGCTTGCCAGCGATGACGCCAGCACGTGCACCCGCGATGTCGGATTTCAAACCGCCATCGCCGGCCAGCCGGTTCCTACAAAGGCGCATCCGGCACTTGAGGCAGCGCCGTACCCTTGGGCCACAACATCCAGATCTGGCCCTGCTGCTTCATGTTCCCGGCCAACTCGCCCGCCGCATCACCGGTGCCCCAGAACAGGTCCGCACGTACCTCGCCGACAATCGCGCCGCCGGTATCCTGGGCCGCTACCGGCCGTACGACCGGCGCGCCATCGGGGCGGGTGGTCGACAGCCACAACAGGCTGCCCAGCGGGATGACCTTGCGGTCCACGGCCACGCTGTAGCCGGCGGTCAGCGGCACATTCAGCGAGCCGCGCGGGCCTTCATTGCTGTCGGGGCGGGTGCTGAAGAAGACGTAGCTGGGGTTGCTCGCCAACAGTTCCGGGATCCGCTCAGGATGGGCCTTGGCCCAGGCACTGATCGCGCCCATGCTCACTTCGTCTTTCTTCAACTCGCCTTGCTCCACCAGCCAGCGGCCGATAGGGCGATACGGGAAGCCGTTCTGGTCGGCATAGCCCACGCGCAACTGACGACCGTCAGCCAGCTGGATGCGGCCAGAACCCTGGATTTGCAGAAATTGCAGGTCCATCGGGTGGGTCAGCCAGGCAATAGGCTTGGCACTGGAGCCTTGCTGGTTGATGGTGCCGGCATCGTCATAGGGCTTGAGTACCCGGCCTTCCAGGCGCCCGCGCAGGCGTTTGCCCTTGAGTTCGGGGTAGATGCTTTCCAGGTTGACGATGATCAGGTCGTCCGGCACCCCAAACACCGGCACGTGGGCGGTCTTGGTTTCGGTGAGGCTGCCCGGGTAGACCGGTTCGTAATAGCCGGTGATCAGGCCATTGGGCGTGTTGTCCGCCGAGCGCAAGCCATAGACGTCCAACTGCTGCTTGAGGAAGCCACGGATATCCCCGGCATTGCCCGGCACATTGACCGCTGCAGCGCAGGTGGCGCCCCACACCGGATCGTTCTTCAGGCGTTGGCAGGCACTACGCCAGGATTCGAAGCCAGCTTGCAGGTCGCTGTCCGAAACCACCGGCAGGTCTTCCCAGGTGGCACTGACGTAGGTCGCCACAGCATGGGGTTTTTCTGGCTCAGGTTTGGGTGCCGGAGCGTTGCCGCCGTCGCATCCGGCGAGTAGTGCGATCATCGGCAGAGCCCATGCCAGCCGGCGGCTCCAGGGGTTAAACAGGTTATTCATGCAAGTAATTCCCAAGGCGATTGCCTGCGCAGGGTGCGGCGCAAGCATCCATATTATTAATAGGGCTATTGGTCTTTGCGGGCGGGGCGAGGATACTGGCCGCCGTTTCCCGTAACCCTGAGCCACCATGACTTTTAAAAAACTGACTGTTGTATTGCTGGCCTGCCTGACGCTGACCGCTTGCGGTGGCGTTGACCCGAACTCGCCATTGGGCCAGCGCAAGGCCATCTTCAAGCAGATGCTCAAGACGGGCGAAGACCTGGGCGGCATGCTGCGTGGCCGCATCCCGTTCGACGGGGCCAAATTTGCCGAAGGTGCGGTCAAGCTTGACGCTTTGTCCCATGAGCCGTGGAAGCACTTTCCAACGGTGCGCGAAGAAGATCACACCAGCGCCAAGGACGACGTATGGCAAAAACAGGCCCAGTTCCAGGAACTGGCGCGCAACCTTGAGGCGGCCACCGGTGAATTGGTGATCGCCAGCCAGGTGCAGCCTTACAAAGCCAGTGACCTGAAGCCTGCGGTGCAGAAAGTCGAAGATGCCTGCAGCGCCTGTCATAAGCAGTTTCGCGACCATTGAGGCTCGATTGGCTGCGCCTTACTTGTCCAGGTCGTCGAGAGCTTGCTGCAGCTCTTTGCGCGATTCGGCGAGCTTGTCCTTACGCTTGTTGATCTTCTCGGAGTCGCCCTTTTTCATGGCCTTGTCGAGGTCGGCCTGACGGCGGCTGACTTCGTGCTTGGCGTCCAGCACCTTGTTCTCGCGTTCCTTTTTCAGGGAGGCATCGGTGCAGTGGGTGGTGACTTCGCTCAAGGCTTTTTCCAGGCCGGCTTGTTGCTCACTGTTGCCGTGGGCCTTGGCTTGTTCGATCTGCAGGCTGATGGCCTGGCGCTTGGCGGCGCAACCGGTCAGTTGCGGGGCTGTCTCGGCAGCCAGCAATGGCGTGGCGAGGAAGCTGGTAACGGTCAACAGGGCAAGCGGTGCAAGAAATTTCATGGAAACTCCAAAGTAAACAGATCGTTGTCAGGTGGGCAGGATGATTTCTGCTGGCACCGATTAAATTGGCGGGTCGGGACTAAAAGCCATCTATCCCGGCAGCCCGCAGTGTTTCACTCATAGCCACCACCTGGGGGTCGCGAAAAAAGGCGCTCAATTGCGCCGCGCGCCCCGGGCCGATTCCTGCTTCGGCCTGCCAGGCTTGAGTGTCTCGCGCAGCCAGGGCATGCCAGCCGCCCGCCAGGTTATTGCGGGCGGTAGGTGGAACCCCAAGCGCCATCAGCCATTGCGCGAACGGTCGCTGGCGCGCCACTTGCAGGCTCGCAAGCAGGCGCGCACTGCTGCGGTCGCCGAATCCGTCAATGGTAGCAAGCTCTGTCTCATCAAGGTTCAACCAATCCACCAAACCACTGATTTGCCCGGCCTGGATCAAGCCATTCCAGGTCTCGCGGCCAATGTGTGGCAGGTCCAGCCCTTGCTTGCCGCTGAGCCAGGTCAGCCGGGCCAGCAGTTGCTCCTCGCAGGCCGGGGCCAATTGCCAGCAGCTCAGGTGATGGAAATTGCTGGCTACCGGCACCGCGACATCGACCCGTGGATAGCTGCGCAGGATGACCTGGTCGAGCCTTGGGATCACTTGGCCGGCGAGGCTGATGGACACCTGGTCGCCTGGGCGGATATCCAATTCCTGCCAGCGCTTCAAGGAGCCGATGCTGACGCGTTTGATCTGACGGTCGTCGAGCAGCACCGGGTCCAGTTCCAGGATCGGAGTGATACGGCCGGTGCGGCCGATTTTGAACTGCACATGGCGAACATGGGCCAGGGCTTTGATGACCGGGTATTTCCAGGCAACAGCCCAATACGGCGTACTGGCCTGCCAGCGTTCGGCCGGGGCGCGCTGGCTGTGGTGCAGCACCACGCCATCAGTGGCGAAGGGCAATGGATGTTCATGCCAGAAAGTTCGCCAGTGCCGTGCCTGTTCGAAGGTGTCGATGGGCTGGCTGTAACGCTGGCTATCGCCAAAACCCCAGCGTTCGAGGCTGTCCAACTGCTGCTTGAGGTCCGCCGGCCCATGGGGCCAGGCCCAGACAAACAGGCCGATACCTGCGGCGTCGGCGTCACTCAGGTGTTGGCGGTTCATCAGCCCGGAGACTTTACTGCGGGCATTCATGCCGCCCGTCTCCCCTTGTATGTGGGCGCCCAGGCGCCAATACAGCTCGCCCTGCAAGAGCAGGTCGATGGCCTCGGGCAGCTGTTGCACGATGCCTGGAATGTTGCGGGCCGAGGCGGTCCAGTCCTGGCCGAACAGGCCGTCGCCGCGGCTGATGACCTGGACCAGGCGCCCTGCGCGATAGACCAGGGTCACCGCCACACCATCGACCTTGGGTTGTACCCACAGGTCGCGGCGTGTGCTGATCCAGTCTGCCACGGCGCGGTCGTTGACCAGCTTCTCAAGGCCTGTATGCGCGACTGGGTGGGCAACAGTGCCGCGCGCGCTGGACAGGGGGTTGTCGGCAGATGACGGTGCCTGTGCGAAGCAACCCCGCCATTGCTCCAGGCGTATGCGGGCCTGATCGTAGAGCTCGTCGCTGATCAGGGATTGGCCGAGCCGATGGTAACTGTCATCCCACAGGCCGATTTGCCGTTGCAGAGCGGTTATTTCGTCCTGGGCCTTGTTCAGTGGCCAGTCCGGGCAGCCCTGCGCCCAGGCGATGAGAGGGAAGAGCATCAACAGCAGGTAGGTCAGCAGGCGTGGCGGCATCATGAGCATCCTTGCTCTGAAGGGGGGGCCAGCCTAAAGCAGGCAGACGCCCATAAAAAAGCCCCGCAGGCGCGAGGCTTTTTACCGGGTGTTTCTGCTTACTTGAACAGACCGCCCAGGGCTTTCACGGTGTCGTTGCTGTCTGCCTTGGCCTGCTGCTTTTGCGAGGCTTCGTCGAGCTTGCCCTGGGACTCACCGACTTTTTTGCAACCTTTGTTTACCTGATCCAGTGCAGCCTGCATGGCCTTCACTTTCAGGTCTTCGCCATTGGCTTTGGCGGCATCGACCTTGGCTTGCAGCTCCTGGCTCTGTTTTTCGCAGTTGCCGGTTGCGCCGCCCAACTGGGAAGTCAGGGCGCCAGTCAGGCCGCTCAGGTCAGCGGCTTGCACTGGCAGGGCGAACAGGCTGAACAGGACGGCGGCAGGGGCGAACGTGGAAATACGCATGAAAAACCTCAATGTTCGATTGCCTGCGCACTTGGCTGTCCCGAGCGGGCGCAATGCAATATCCAATGTGGTTGAGCGCTCGGGAGGGCGCGGATTCTAGTGGGCCATCATTTTGCCTGCAAGGTTTGGATCCAATAAATGTGAACTATTTGCCAGGTTCGCCGTCGCGTGCTCATCGGCGCCTGTAAAAAAGCGCAACAAAAAGCCCCGCCGGGAATACCCGGCGGGGCCTTGGGTGCTACATGCTGCGATTACAGGCCGGCAGCGCTGCGCAGGTCGTCGGCGCGGTCGGTTTTTTCCCAGGTGAACGTGGTGAAGGTGTCGTCGCCGACGGTCTTCTGTTCAGGGGTACGGCCGAAGTGGCCGTAGGCCGCGGTTTCCTGGTACATCGGGTGCAGCAGGTCGAGCATGGTGGTGATTGCGTACGGACGCAGGTCGAAAATCTCACGCACCAGCTTGACGATCTTGTCGTCGCTGATCTTGCCGGTGCCGAAGGTGTTCAGCGAGATCGACGTAGGCTGGGCCACACCAATGGCGTAGGACACCTGAATCTCGCAGCGTTCGGCCAGCCCGGCGGCAACGATGTTCTTGGCCACATAACGACCGGCGTAGGCGGCCGAGCGGTCAACCTTGGATGGATCCTTGCCGGAGAACGCGCCACCGCCGTGACGGGCCATGCCGCCGTAGCTGTCGACGATGATCTTGCGACCGGTCAGGCCGCAGTCGCCTACCGGGCCACCAATGATGAACTGGCCGGTCGGGTTGATATGGAACTGGGTGTCCTTGGTCAGCAGCTCGGCAGGCAGCACGTGCTTGACGATCAGCTCCATCACGCCTTCGCGCAGGTCTTTGTAGGAGACTTCCGGGTTGTGCTGGGTCGACAGCACCACGGCGTCGATGCCCACCACTTTGCCGCCTTCGTAACGGCAGGTCACCTGGGACTTGGCGTCCGGGCGCAACCAAGGCAGCAGGCCGGATTTACGGGCTTCGGCCTGGCGCTTGACCAACTGGTGGGAGAAGGTGATCGGCGCAGGCATCAGTACGTCGGTTTCGTTGCTGGCGTAGCCGAACATCAGGCCCTGGTCGCCGGCGCCCTGGTCTTCTGGCTTGGCACGGTCCACACCCTGGTTGATGTCGGGCGACTGCTTGCCGATGATGTTCATCACGCCGCAGGTCGCGCCGTCGAAGCCGACGTCGGAGCTGGTGTAGCCGATGTCGGTGATCACGTCACGGACGATCTGCTCCAGGTCGACCCAGGCCGACGTGGTGACTTCACCGGCGATGATCGCCACGCCCGTTTTCACCAGCGTCTCGCACGCCACGCGGGCGAACTTGTCTTCAGCAATGATGGCGTCCAGCACCGCATCAGAAATCTGGTCGGCGATTTTGTCCGGATGCCCTTCAGACACGGACTCGGAGGTGAAAAGGGAATATTCGCTCATCTCGATGTTTTCCTGATATTTACCGATGGTGAGTGTCGCCAGTTGGCCGCTGAAAGTGGCGGACCTGAATCTGGAAACCATTACGTAAGCCTACATAGAGGCTTTCCCCGGGAACGAGTCCCGCAGCGGTGGCCCAACGGGCCAGATCGTCCTGTTCAAACCCCAACCATAGATCACCGCAGGCCTCCCTGGCCCAACTCTGGTTGTGGCTGCATAAATCGGTTACCAAAAGACTGCCGCCCGGTTGCAGCAAACCGGCCATTTGTTTGAGGGCATCGGCCGGGGCGGCGAAATGGTGCAAGACCATGTTCAGCACCACGCAATCGGCTTGCAGCCCTACATCATTCAAGGCATCGGCCAGCCGCAGGCTGACGTTGCCCAAGTGCTCGCGCTCGCACAGCTGGCGCGCCAGTTCCAGCATGGCCGGGCTGTTGTCCAGCGCCGTCACCTGGTGGAAGCGGCGTGCCAGGTCTGGCAGGAACCCGCCATCGCCCGGGCCGACTTCCAGCGCCGTGGCAGCCTGGCTGAAGCCCAGTTTGTCGAGCAGCGCCAATACGCTTTCGCGGTATTGAGGCAGCCCGGCAATCAGGTCCTGCTGGGCGCGAAATTTGTCCGCCACCCGTGAGAAAAAGTCCTGGCTGGCGGCGGCGCGTTGCCCGTGGACCTGTGCGATCCGCGATTGGACGTCAGCCGGCAGGGCCAGGTTGTCCACTTCTTCGAGCAATGCAGCGTGCAGCTTGCCACCCAGCAAGTCGGTGTGGGGCAGGGCGCGACGGTAAAAAATCGCGTTGCCTTCACGGCGGGTGGCCACCAGGTCGGCCTGGGCCAGCACTTTCAGGTGATGGCTCATACCGGACTGGCCAATGGCAAAGATCCGTGCCAGTTCCAATACGCCAAACGAGTCGTTGGCCAGGGCGCGCAGTACATTCAGGCGCAGCGGATCGCCGCCGGCCTTGCACAGGGCCGCCAGCTCATCGCAGTCGTCGGGGCGAATGGAAGGCGCAGGTAAGTTCATAAGGCCAGCAGTCTAGTGATGAGGTCAAATCCTCGCAAGGCCAATATCAAAAAGTTTTGATATTGGTCGATAATCGGTGGTTATAAGCAGGCGCTATAACCTTTAGACGAACGGCGGGAAGTGTTCTTGCTGCCAATGCAGTCCAAACCACAGGAAAAACCTACATATGTCGGTATCTGTCATTGCCCCTAAGGCCTTGGCTGAGGGAAAATGCCGGTCCTTTTTTCCGTTTCTTTTATTCACTCTCGATTCAATATCCTCAGGAGATCAGCGATGCCCAGCCGTCGTGAGCGTGCCAACGCCATTCGTGCCCTCAGCATGGATGCCGTGCAAAAAGCCAACAGCGGCCATCCCGGTGCCCCGATGGGCATGGCGGATATCGCCGAGGTACTTTGGCGTGACTACCTGAAACACAACCCGAGCAACCCCTCGTTCGCCGACCGTGACCGCTTCGTGCTGTCCAACGGCCATGGCTCGATGTTGATCTATTCGTTGCTGCACCTGACCGGCTACGACCTGTCCATCGACGACCTCAAGCAGTTCCGCCAACTGCACAGCCGCACCCCGGGCCACCCGGAATTCGGCTACACCCCTGGCGTCGAGACCACCACCGGTCCCCTGGGCCAAGGCCTGGCCAACGCCGTGGGCTTCGCCCTGGCCGAAAAAGTCCTGGCGGCGCAGTTCAACCGTCCAGGCCATAACGTTGTCGACCACCACACCTATGTGTTCCTGGGTGATGGCTGCATGATGGAAGGCATTTCCCACGAAGTCAGTTCCCTGGCAGGTACCCTGGGCCTGGGCAAGCTGATTGCTTTCTACGATGACAACGGCATCTCCATCGATGGCGAAGTCGAAGGCTGGTTCACCGACGACACGCCAAAGCGTTTCGAAGCCTACAACTGGCAGGTCATCCGCAATGTTGACGGCCACGATCCGGAAGAGATCAAGACGGCCATCGAAACGGCGCGCAAAAGCGAGCAGCCGACGCTGATCTGCTGCAAGACCACCATTGGCTTCGGTTCGCCGAACAAGCAAGGCAAGGAAGACTGCCACGGCGCCCCACTGGGTGACGCGGAAATCGCCCTGACCCGCGAAGCGCTGAAGTGGAACTACGGCCCGTTCGAAATCCCGGCTGATATCTACGCCGAGTGGGACGCCAAGGAAGCCGGCCGCGCCGCTGAAGCCGAGTGGGACCAGCGTTTTGAAGCCTACGCCGCCCAATTCCCGGCATTGGCCAATGAGCTGATGAGCCGCCTCAATGGCGACCTGCCGCTGGACTTCTCGGCCAAGGCCGACGAGTACATCGCAGAAGTGGCCGCCAAAGGCGAAACCATCGCCAGCCGCAAAGCCAGCCAGAACGCGCTGAATGCCTACGGCCCACTGCTGCCTGAGCTGCTTGGCGGTTCGGCTGACCTGGCCGGTTCCAACCTGACCCTGTGGAAAGGTTGCAAAGGTGTCTCGGCTGAAGACGCCAGCGGCAACTACATGTACTACGGCGTGCGCGAGTTCGGCATGAGCGCCATCATGAACGGCGTTGCCCTGCACGGCGGCCTGGTGCCTTACGGCGCGACCTTCCTGATGTTCATGGAATACGCACGCAATGCCGTACGCATGGCGGCGCTGATGAAGAAGCGCGTGATCCACGTGTACACCCACGACTCCATCGGCCTGGGCGAAGACGGCCCGACGCACCAGCCGGTCGAGCAACTGACCAGCCTGCGTACCACGCCGAACCTGGATTGCTGGCGCCCAGCCGACGCAGTGGAATCGGCCGTGGCCTGGAAGCACGCGATCGAGCGCAAGGACGGCCCTTCGGCGCTGATCTTCTCCCGCCAGAACCTGCAGCACCAGGCGCGTACCGACGCGCAGATCGCCGCTATCAGCCGTGGTGGCTACGTGCTCAAGGACTGCATCGGCGAGCCGGAGCTGATCCTGATCTCCACCGGTTCCGAAGTGGGCCTGACCGTTCAGGCCTACGACAAGCTGACTGCCCAAGGCCGTAACGTGCGCGTTGTGTCCATGCCGTGCACCAGCGTGTTCGAAGCCCAGGACGCGGACTACAAGCAATCGGTCCTGCCGTTGCAGGTCAGCGCGCGTATCGCCATTGAAGCGGCGCACGCCGACTACTGGTACAAGTACGTGGGCCTGGAAGGTCGCGTGATCGGCATGACTACCTATGGTGAGTCGGCGCCGGCGCCAGCGTTGTTCGAAGAGTTCGGTTTCACCCTGGAAAACATCCTGGGTCAGGCTGAAGAGCTGCTGGAAGACTAAGTCAGTCTGCGTTGTCTGTACTGGCGCCATCGCGGGCAAGCCCGCTCCCACATTTGGATCGCGGTCTAATGTGGGAGCGGGCTTGCCCGCGATAGCGATGGAACATATTGATCGAGAACCCCATGCCTGAACCCCGTCCCTACAAAGTTGCACTCAACGGCTACGGCCGGATTGGTCGTTGCGTCTTGCGTGCGCTGTTCGAGCGAGGGGCGGCGGCCGGGTTTGAAATTGTCGCAATCAACGATCTGGCCGACATGGCCAGCATCGAATACCTGACACGCTTCGACTCCACCCACGGCCGGTTCCCCGGCGAAGTGCGGATCGACGGCGATTGTCTGCATATCAATGGCAACTGCGTGAAAGTTTTGCGCAGTGCCACGCCCGAGGGCATCGACTGGGCGGCGCTGGGCGTCGACCTGGTACTGGAATGCTCCGGTGCCTACCACACCCGTGCCGATGGCCAGCGATTCCTCGACGCCGGTGCGCCGCGCGTGCTGTTTTCCCAGCCGATGGCCAGCGAGGCGGATGTCGACGCCACCATCGTCTACGGCGTCAACCAGGACTGCCTGACCGGTGACGAGTTGCTGGTGTCCAACGCCTCCTGCACCACCAACTGCGGCGTGCCGCTGTTGCGTCTGCTGGACCAGGCAATTGGCCTGGAATATGTGTCGATCACCACCATTCACTCGGCGATGAACGACCAGCCGGTGATCGACGCCTACCACCATGAAGACCTGCGCCGCACCCGTTCGGCGTTCCAGTCGGTGATTCCGGTGTCCACCGGCCTGGCCCGTGGTATCGAACGCCTGCTGCCGGAACTTGCCGGGCGAATCCAGGCCAAAGCAGTGCGCGTGCCGACGGTGAACGTGTCGTGCCTGGATATCACCATGCAAACCGTCAGTGACACCGACGCCGGCGAGGTCAACCGGATCTTGCGCGACGCCGCCACCAGCGGCCCGCTCAAAGGCCTGTTGGCCTACACCGAGTTGCCCCACGCCAGTTGTGATTTCAACCATGACCCGCATTCGGCCATCGTCGATGCCAGCCAGACCCGTGTTTCCGGCCCGAGGCTGGTGAACATCCTGGCCTGGTTCGATAACGAATGGGGCTTTGCCAACCGCATGCTGGATGTTGCGGAACATTATCTGCACATCGCTTCTGCAAAATCAGCCTTTCAAAATCAAGCAATTCAGGAACTGCGACCATGACCGTGTTGAAGATGTCCGACCTCGATCTGCAAGGTAAGCGCGTATTGATCCGCGAAGACCTCAACGTCCCAGTCAAGGACGGTGTGGTCACCAGCGATGCGCGCATCCTTGCCTCGCTGCCGACCATCAAGCTGGCCCTGGAAAAAGGCGCGGCCGTAATGGTCTGCTCCCACCTGGGTCGTCCGACCGAAGGTGAGTTCTCCGCCGAAAATAGCCTCAAGCCTGTAGCCGATTACCTGAGCAAGGCCCTGGGCCGCGAAGTGCCGCTGGTGGCTGATTACCTGGGCGGCGTCGACGTCAAGGCCGGCGACATCGTGCTGTTCGAAAACGTGCGTTTCAACAAGGGCGAGAAAAAGAACAGCGACGAACTGGCCCAGCAATATGCTGCGCTGTGTGACGTGTTCGTGATGGATGCGTTCGGCACCGCGCACCGCGCCGAGGGTTCGACCCATGGCGTAGCCAAGTTCGCCAAGGTGGCCGCTGCTGGCCCGTTGCTGGCTGCCGAGCTGGACGCACTGGGCAAGGCCCTGGGCGCACCGGCCCAGCCAATGGCCGCCATCGTGGCGGGCTCCAAGGTGTCGACCAAGCTGGACGTGCTCAACAGCCTGAGCCAGATCTGCAACCAGTTGATCGTGGGCGGCGGCATTGCCAACACCTTCCTGGCGGCTGCTGGCCATCCGGTAGGCAAATCCCTGTACGAGCCGGACCTGCTGGACACTGCCCGCGCCATCGCGGCCAAGGTCAGCGTGCCACTGCCGGTGGACGTGGTAGTAGCCAAGGAATTCGCTGAAAGCGCCGAAGCGACCGTCAAGCTGATCGCCGACGTGGCGGCAGACGACATGATCCTGGACATCGGCCCACAAACTGCTGCGAACTTCGCTGAGCTGCTGAAAGCCTCCCGGACTATCCTGTGGAACGGCCCGGTGGGTGTGTTCGAGTTCGACCAGTTCGGCAACGGCACCAAAGTGCTGGCCAAGGCAATTGCCGAAAGTTCGGCATTCTCCATTGCCGGCGGTGGCGACACCCTGGCGGCCATCGATAAATATGGCGTTGCTGAGCAGATCTCCTACATTTCTACCGGTGGTGGCGCGTTCCTTGAGTTCGTCGAAGGCAAGGTGCTGCCAGCCGTTGAAGTGCTGGAAAGTCGAGCCAAGGGCTGAGGCCTGCGGTCTGGAAAAGGAGCATTCCCATGATCAAGCCATTCGCGCTGGTGATTGCAGCAGGCCTGTTGGCCGGCTGCGGCAGCGCGCCCAAGGCGCCGCCAGAGGCACCGGGGGCTGCGCCGCACAAGGGCTGCTACCAGGCCGACTGGCAGGCTGAAACCATGCCGGTGATCAGCAAGCGCATAGGGCCCGACGGGCTGGAGAAATACGACTCCCCGCCCAAAGGTAAGGAACAGGGTTGCCCTTGATGGGTCTGATTCACTAACCGACAGCAGTGGCGGCCCCAGGCCGCCGTTCGAGGATTGGCAATGAAAGGCGTTATCGCCCTGGCAGCACTGGCTCTACTGGCCGGTTGTGCCAACCTGAACATGTTCAACAAGGCACAACCGCAGCAAGCACCATGGACCACCTGGGTATGCGACAGCCAGGCCCAGGTGAACTGGCGGTTTGTCGATACCGACCACAAGCAGGTGGATGTGCGCCTCGGCGGCTCCGACCAGGTCTATCGCCTCAAGGAAGACGTGGCGGCCTCCGGCGCGCTGTACAGCAATGAACGGCTGGCGTTTCACACCAAAGGTGAGGAAGGCCTGGTTTACTGGGTGGCCACCGATGATTTGATCGGCCGGGGCTGCAAGGCCCAATAGAAAGAACACGGTCTCAACATAAATGATATCCAAATGTGGGAGCGACCTTGCCCGCGAAAGCGGTGGCGCAGTTGGCGAATTCGGTGTCTGGCACACCGCGATCGCAGGCAAGCCAGCTCCCACATGTTTCGGTTCCAGATTGGAATTTGGGTCAGCCCCAGTAGCAATAACGATTCAGCAGGCCAAGGCTCAACGCCTTGATCTGCAATAACTTGAATAGCAGCCGCCGCTACGGCAGGCTTGCACGATTAACGACCCTCGACCGGGAGAGACAACACAATGGCACTTATCAGCATGCGTCAAATGCTGGACCACGCAGCCGAGTTCGGCTACGGCGTCCCAGCCTTTAACGTCAACAACCTTGAGCAGATGCGCGCCATCATGGAAGCCGCTGACAAGACCGACTCCCCAGTGATCGTCCAGGCTTCGGCCGGTGCCCGCAAATACGCCGGTGCGCCGTTCCTGCGTCACCTGATCCTTGCGGCAATCGAAGAATTCCCACACATCCCGGTGTGCATGCACCAGGACCACGGCACCAGTCCTGACGTGTGCCAGCGCTCGATCCAACTGGGCTTCAGCTCGGTAATGATGGACGGCTCCCTCGGTGAAGACGGCAAGACCCCGACCGACTACGACTACAACGTGCGTGTCACCCAACAAACCGTCGCCCTGGCTCACGCCTGCGGTGTGTCGGTAGAAGGTGAGCTGGGCTGCCTGGGTTCCCTGGAAACCGGCATGGCCGGTGAAGAAGACGGCATCGGCGCCGAAGGCGTGCTGGATCACAGCCAGATGCTGACCGACCCCGAAGAAGCCGCTGACTTCGTCAAGCGCACCCAGGTCGATGCCCTGGCCATCGCCATCGGCACCAGCCATGGCGCCTACAAGTTCACCAAGCCACCGACTGGCGACGTACTGGCCATCGACCGCATCAAGGAAATCCACAAACGCATCCCCAACACCCACCTGGTGATGCACGGTTCTTCCTCGGTACCGCAAGAGTGGCTGGCGATCATCAACCAGTACGGCGGCGACATCAAAGAAACCTACGGCGTACCGGTTGAAGAAATCGTCGAAGGCATCAAGCACGGCGTGCGCAAGGTCAACATCGACACCGACCTGCGCCTGGCTTCCACCGGTGCGATGCGTCGCCTGATGGCCACCAACCCGAGCGAGTTCGACCCGCGTAAGTTCTTCGGTGCCACTGTGACTGCGATGCGTGATGTATGTATCGCGCGTTACGAAGCGTTCGGTACTGCCGGTAATGCTTCGAAGATCAAGCCTGTGTCGTTGGAAGCGATGTACCAGCGGTACTTGAAAGGTGAGTTGAACGCCAAGGTTAACTAAGCTTCAGGTGTTAATAAAAAACCCGCCTCTTCAGGCTGTGTGAAAACGCAGCCTGATTCCTGCGGGTTTTTTATAGATGCGTGAAACACCTGGCAACGCAAGGCGAAACCGCAGCAAAATCATTCTTTTCGCAACCATCCTGATTTCAACTTGCTTTTATTGCTCGCCTTCACATTTTTTTCAAAATCATCCAAGGAATATGCAGCACCACTTCCTCGTTTATAAGTACCGGCTCTTAATTGCGACAAGACCCCAGATGCCAGTTCCTCATAATTAGCGGCGCCTGTAACGCCTGGAAACTCGTCTCCAACGCGATGCCCGACTATATAACTGATTCTTTGAGCATCTGAGATGGTTTCTTCAAAGAAGTAATGATGATTAGTAAATTCAGCCCATTGTTGGTCATGCTGCTGAAGCACTTGTGTCTCTTCATAAGATAAAGGGTCTTCCGGTGTCCAACCCCCAAGAGATATAAAAAGTTTCTTTGTCGAGTCTTCAGGATTTTTAAGAAAGTCCCGGTGAGCCAAAGCCCTTGCAGTTGCAGTGCCTACATGTGGTGCTTGTACAAAATTATATTCCATGACTTTAAACCTCACCTAAATGTTAGCGAAATAAACACACTTTGTGGCTCATCCTTAATCACCAAAGACCACACAACAAAAATAAACCAACAAAAACCAAGTTAAACCTGTCAAAAGCTGCAGTCTTTAGACTCTTTCGCTATTGAGGATAAAATGGAAGAATATCGATAATGGGGACAGATCTATTTAACTAACCCACCCTTATGGGGCGTCAGTACTCTATGGAATCTAACAGATCCGTCCCCTTTACCCTCTTTATCGTTATGGCTTGTTCACTTTTTTACGCAAGTAACATTAAGGGATGTTATGCCGTAAATTTTTTGGGCGGTGCCCGCCATTTCCGCTTTTACTTTTTTTTCTGCCTCACTTGCAGACGTTGCTTTGACAGTTGAAATTGGGTTGCCAGGTAACGATATATTGCATATGTATGTATCCTCCTGTGCATGGGCTGGAGCAGACACCGCTAGGGTGCAAGCAAGGAAAGCTGCCGGGGTGAGGTTTTTTCCTGAATTTAATAACTTCGTAAGGATTGAGTTTTTCATGATTTTTCTCATCTGGATTGATCTGAGTCCTTAAGGTAGTTTTTTTTTATAACTGTCTCTACTGTGAAATCTCACAGTATTGGTGGCTTTTTTATATTTTTTCGTGATTGCACTTGTGGTTAATAAGATCTGTTTGTTATGGCTGCGCTGGACCATCTGATGCGGGTTTTTAGGCAATGCAACTCTAGCCAGATTGGGCATCGATCCTCCCACGCCCGTGTAATCGGGTAGACGTATAGCAGTAAAAATGGTGCCAAAAAAGATCCGTCCCCTTTATCCTCAATGGAAAAAGCCCGCAGCGACGCGGGCTTTTTTGTAGCGATGTTTGAGCAAGCTTCCTTCGGTTGCTTTTATAGTGCTCAGAGGGATGCTTCTTATCGGACGTCTACATAATAGTAAGGCGTGTATCGACCGATGGTTGTATCGTAGATCGTCAAGTCTTGTCGTGTGCCTGAAGGTACACCTGCAAATGTTCCAGCAAAACTACCATCATAACTTGAGGTCATTTGCCCATAGAGATATCCGGTGTTGGCTTGCTGTACGTTTAGAACAGTATTTGGTGCTGCGCCTGTACCACCGACGGTAATGGTCCCGGTTGAAGTGCTTTGTGCATAGTTGATTGAAATGGTCATTGCATATTCCTTTATTAAATAAAGTTGGTGGGTGAATTAGATAAATCCCGGTTTCCAGCTTCACCCTTCCTGGGTGGTGCGAGGAGAATGATAGGGGCGTTAACTGTTGCTTTCATCTGTAAGAAATGACAGTTTTTTAGATTTTTTTGGAATGGTTGTTATTAGGAAATGTAAGTTGTGTGAGAGCGGTAAATTTGAAGTGGTATTTAAAATTAATAACAGGGTTAACTAAGCTTTAGGTATTAATAAAAAACCCGCAGAGATGCGGGTTTTTTGTGGGCAGGATTTGAAAGTATCAACCCACAGGGTTGCTGTAGTTTATTGATCGACCAGAACCTTGGGATTGGAATTACCCCACACCGTATAAAGGTCCGCCAACAACGCCCCGTTAATATCCTCTACCTCCGCCTGGGTCGTCTGCACATTCCCCTGCTTGCCAAACAACACCACCTCATCGCCGCTCTTCACGGTCGGCACGTCCGTCACATCCACCATCAGCGTGTTCATTGACACCTTGCCCACCACCGGCACGCGATGGCCATTGATCAGCACGATGCCTTTGTTGGTGAACGCCCGGCGATAGCCGTCGGAATAGCCCACGGTGATGTTTGCCAGTTTCGAATCACGCGCCAGGGTGTAGGTGCGGTCATAGCCGACGGTGTTGCCCTTGGGGTAGCTGTTGACCGAGGCCACGTGGGACTTGAACTGCATCACCCGCTTGTATTCGGTAAACGACGGCACGGTGTCGCCGAACAGCAGGCCGCCAGGGCGCACCATGTCCAGGCGGGACTCGGGCACTTCCAGGGTGGCGAAGGAGTTGGCGGCGTGCAGGGTGATTTTGCTGCGGTCCAGTTGGGCGACGTTGATCAGCCAGTTGGCCTGCTCGTTGAAGGCCTTGAGGCCGGCGCGTACGTCGGCGGCGTCTTCGACGGCGAAGTGGGTCATGATCGCCTTCACCTCCAGGTTTGGCACCTTGGTGATGGCTACGGCGTCGCGGCGGCCCTGGGCGGTGGTCATTTCCACGCCGTTGCGGCTCATGCCACTGGAGTTCAGGCCCAGGTGCACAACCAGCGGGCGGCCGTGATGCTCGGCGATCAGGCTGGCGCGCACGGCGAAGTCGAGGTTGCCCACCAGCTCTTCGACGTTGTATGGCAGCGCCGCTTCCAGTTCGCTCAGGGCGGCGGTGCGCACGCGGATCAGTTGGCCCTTGAAGCCGCTTTCGCGTACCACGCGGGCTTCTTCATTGCTGGCCACGCCCACGCAAGGCACGCCGAGCTTGATCACCGATGGCATCAGCAGGCCAATGCCGTGGCCGTAGGCGTCGGCCTTGAGCACGGCGCAGATTTTCGACTTGTCGGCGAGGCTGGTTTGCAGGGTGCGGATGTTGTGTTCAAACGCGGCTTTGCTGATCTCAACCCAGGCGTTGCTGTCCTGGATATTGACCTGGGCCACCCCGTCGGTCATCGACAACGGCGGGGCCGCGAAGGCCGGGTTTTGCAGCAGAACCATGCCCATGGACAGGGCGAGTAGGGTGCGAGTGAAGGGCATTGATGAGTCTCCATGACTTTCTTATAGGTAAGCATTGCGCGTGCGCGGCGCCATACTCGAATTGTCCTACAAGAAAGTCGAGACCCAGGGTCGCGGTTCTGTCCTAAAGCGTCGTGAGAATGATCAGACTGTCAGTTGTGATCGATATCCAGCTTGGCAAACGTCACTTTGCCGCCCTCTTTGCTGTCGCCACTGTTGTCTTGCACGTACACACCGGCCTTGAAGTACAACGGCTTTTTGCCCCAGGCCGCGCCGAGGCGTTCGTTCCATTGGCCGTTGGCGGCCTCGATGCTCAACAAGCCAGCCTTGTTCAGGTGAATGACGTAGGTGAAGTTGCGCCCCTGGGGCACATTCTCGGCCACGATAATTACCCGGCCCTTGCTGTCGTCCGGGCGCATGCGCACCTTGGCGACGATGTTGCCGGTCTGGGTTTTTTCCTTGTACTGGTATTCGACTTTGACCAGCGGTTTCTGGCTGTCATAGGCGTGAATCTGGCCGATCACGATCTTGCCCGAAGAGGGCACCTGGTTGATGGCCAGGGTGGCGCGCAGGTAATTGTCGGCTTCGGGATAGGTCCAGTTGCGCAGCCGGCCGTCGGCATAGGTTTCGCGCAGTTCGCTGCGCGGGTAGATGGCGTTTTCGGTACGGGTACCGGTCACCGGGGACCAGAATTGCACGCTGCTGCCTTCGGCCTGGAAGTATTTGCCTTTGAAACCACTGAGCAGCTTGGGGGTGTCGATGGTGGCTGGCGGGGTGCCAACAGGGATGCTCAGGTTCCAGGTGGACAGATCAATCATGGGGTGCGCCTTTACTGTACGAAAGAAGGGTCAAAAGGCTTTGGCCCGTGGATTGGCGCGTTCTTTATAAGCGGCTGGTAACTGTTTGTTAACAAGTTTTAGGCGGTTTATTGGCGTCAATAGTCTGTCAAAAAGCCATCTTTCCCGTAGTCCGTGGGCTGTAGGCGCTGACCGTTAGTCGGTTGTGTGGCCTTTTGGCGCAATGATGGCATCGTCGCGCCTTCTGCTTTATTGGATCCAGGGCTAGAGTGACTCCACATTAAGTGTCCGGTTTTGTCGCAAAAATGACCGGAATTAACCCTCAAGGAAGAGATGCAGCATGGAATCCGTTCCAACCCCGGCCGACGGCTGTTCAGTGCTCCTGGTGGTCGATGACTACCCGGAAAACCTGATCAGCATGCGCGCGCTCCTGCAGCGCGACGACTGGCAGGTGGTGACGGCGGCTTCCGGCGAGGAAGCCCTGGGGCTGCTGCTCGAACGTGACGTCGACCTGGTGCTGCTGGATGTGCGAATGCCGGGCATGGACGGCTTCGAAGTGGCGCGCTTGATGCGCGGCAGCCAGCGCACCCGCATGACTCCGATCATTTTCTTGAGTGCCAATGAGCAATCGCCCGCCGCCGTGCTGGAAGGCTATGCCAGCGGTGCCATCGACTACCTGTTCAAGCCATTCGACCCGCAGATCCTCAAGCCCAAGGTCCAGGCCCTGCTGGAGCATCAGCGCAACCGACGGGCCTTGCAGCGCTTGAGTCATGACCTGGAACTGGCTCGTGCCTTCAATGCCTCGGTGCTCGACAACGCCGCCGAGGGCATCCTGGTGGTGGGCGAAGACGGGGTGATCAGCTACGCCAACCCGGCTATTTCGCGATTGCTCAATGCCACGGTGGATGAACTGCAAGGCCGGGCGTTCCTCGGCTACCTGCAAAAACCCCATATGCCCGACTGGTTCGGCTGCGAGCTTTACGCCGGCTACCTGCGCGGCGAAACCTGGCGCCTGCACGATGCGATCCTGCGTACCGCGCCCGGCCAGCAACTGCCGGTGGCGATGTCCTGTGCGCCCTTGCCCCGCGAGCAGAAGGCCATGGTGGTGACTGTGCAGGACATGTCGCAAGTACGGCACCTGCATCAGCAATTGGAGTCCCAGGCCGTCACCGACCCCCTCACCGGTCTGCTCAACCGGCGGGGTTTTTACCAGACCGTGGAGACGATCCTGCTGCGCAACGAGCGCAGCGAGCTGGCCACGGTGCTGCTGTACATGGACCTGGATGGCTTCAAGCGGGTCAATGATTCCGTGGGGCACGACGCCGGCGACCGGGTGCTGCGCTGGGTCTCGGAGCAGTTGGAGCTGTGCCTGCGCAGTTGTGACATTCTTGGCCGCCTTGGGGGGGATGAGTTTGTCGCGTTGCTGGAACTGCAATACCCGGAGCAGGCCGCCAAGCTCGCCGAACAACTGATCGAGCGAGTGTCGATCTGCCAGCAGGTAGACGGTCTGGAAGTGATGCTGGGGGTCAGTATCGGCATTGCCACTTTCCCCGATTGCGGGCGCGATCTCACTGGCCTGCTGCGCGCCGCCGACATCGCCATGTACGAAGCCAAGCGGGCAGGGCGTCAGCAATATCGCTATTACGATCAGGAAATGAACGGCCGGGCCCGCTCGCGCCTGATGCTAGAAAGCAGTGTGCGCGAGGCCATCGACAACAAGCAGGTGACGTTGGTGTACCAGCCCCAAGTGTCCCTGGTGGACGGGCACTTGCGCGGGGTCGAAGCCTTGTTGCGCTGGCAGCACCCCAGTGTTGGCGATGTGCCGCCCGGGTTGTTCCTGCCCTTGCTGGAAGAGGCGCGGTTGATTAGCCAGCTCAGCAGTTGGATCTACCACCAGGTGGCATTGGCGCGACAGGCCTGGGCCCCAGTCATGCGTGACGACTGGGTGCTCAGCGTGAGCCTGAGCAGCAGCCAGTTCAATATGCCCAACCTGGTGGCTCAACTGCAGCAGGCACTGGAGCGACATGGGCTGCACGGGCGACAACTGGAAGTGGAAATCGCCGAAGAAAGCCTGATGCACAACATTGAAGAGTCCATCAAGCAGCTCAAGCAGCTACGGCGCCTGGGCGTGCGCATAGCCTTGGATGACTTTGGCTCGGGCAACTGCTCCCTGGCGCATCTGCGTGACCTGGAGTTCGACACGCTCAAGCTCGACCCCGGCCTGGTCGCCCGCGTGCTCGGCTCGCCGCGGGAGGCGGCGCTGGCCCGCAGCATTATCGAGCTGTGCGGGCACTTCGGCTTGCTGGTGATCGCCGAAGGTGTGGAAACCCTTGAGCAATGCCACTGGCTGCAGGCCAATGGCTGCCAGTTTATCCAGGGACCGCTGGTGGCCCCGCCCCTGACGGCTGAGGATATTTGCCAGTGGCCGCAGCTTTTCGCGCTACGGGCAGGCCCTTGCTGAATTCGCTACACTGGCGGCCTCACGCCCCTGCCGTTCGAACCCATGACTGCGTTGAAATACCTCCAGGCCTATCCCGCCGCCCTGCAAGAGCAAGTGCGCCAAATGATCGCCAAGGATCAACTGGGCGACTACCTGCAACAGCGCTACCCCGAGCGTCATGGGGTGCAAAGTGACAAGGCGTTGTACAGCTACGCCCTGGCCCTGAAGCAGGAGCACCTGCGCAACGCGCCGGCCATCGACAAAGTGCTGTTCGACAACCGCCTGGACCTGACCCACCGCGCCCTGGGCCTGCACACCACGATCTCGCGGGTGCAGGGCGGCAATCTCAAGGCCAAGAAAGAGATCCGCATCGCCGCGTTGTTCAAGGACGCGGCGCCGCAGTTCCTGAAGATGATCGTTGTCCACGAACTGGCGCACTTCAAGGAATCGGACCACAACAAGGCGTTCTATAAACTTTGCGAATACATGTTGCCCGGCTACCACCAGGTGGAATTCGACCTGCGGGTGTACCTGACCTATCGCGACTTGCAAGGCGCGGCGCGGGATTGAATCGAGAGGAAGCGAGCATGGATGTCAGCAAGACCAAGAGCAGTTTCTACCGCCGCCTGTATGTGGCGTACCTGATCGATAGCCAATTGGCCAGCAGCGTCCCGGCGCTGACCGAGGTGACCGGCATGCCCCGGCGCACGGCGCAGGACACCATCGCCGCGTTGGCGGACCTGGATATCGTCTGTGAGTTCGAGCAGGAAGAGGGCGCCCGCAATCATGCCGGGCACTATCGGATTCGCGACTGGGGGGCGATTGACCGCGGCTGGATCGAGCGCAACCTGGTGCAGGTCAAGCAGGTGTTGGGTTATCCCTGAAGTTGGGTTGGCAGGCCTGGCGCTATCGCGGGCAAGCCCGCTCCCACATTTGATCGCAATCAACCTGTGGGAGCGGGCTTGCCCGCGATGGCGTCCTCAGGCGCGCCGCATCCCAATATGCGGAATTTCATCCTCCAGGTATTCCTCCCCCTCGACCTTGAACCCGTATCTTGCGTAGTACCCCTGCAAATGCGCCTGGGCTGAGAGAAAGATCGGCGTCTGCGGCCAGATATCGTCGATCTGCTTGAGGGTTTCCTCCAGCATCTCGTGCCCCAGGCCGGTACCCCGTGCCGCCTCGGCCACCAGCACGCGGCCGATCACCACGTCGCCGCCGTGCAGCTCCGGGTCGAGCAGGCGCAGGTA
Organism: Pseudomonas sp. WS 5010; assembly: GCF_012985565.1. Lineage (NCBI taxonomy): Bacteria > Pseudomonadati > Pseudomonadota > Gammaproteobacteria > Pseudomonadales > Pseudomonadaceae > Pseudomonas > Pseudomonas sp. WS 5010. The sequence continues at coordinate 563,301 of NZ_JAAQWQ010000004.1, forward strand.
GGCCACCAGTTGATTGTCCTGCCAGGCCATCAGGTGGTGGGTATCGCCCTCCAGATCCTGGTCATCGATATCCTGGTAGACGCATTTCTGCTCGACCACAAACACCGCTGCCCGCAGACGCAAAATGGCGTAGAGCTGTTCCTTGCCCAGATCATTGTGGTGCTTGCAAACCCAATCGACAGTCATCGTTCCATCTCGCATAAAGACCTGCCTGGATAGTAATGCCCTGACCGGCGACTGTCTTGGGCGGTGGTGCAAACACCTGCAAAACCACGTTTTTTGTGAGTGGCGTCAATTTGCCATCATTGAGTGCTTTCGCGGCCGGGTTCTTTGTGTAATCTGCGGTACACCGCGAGCGATAAGCTAAAGTCAGAACCTGGAAGGATTCCCGCCAGGCGTCATCGCCCGCAAGGAACTGCCCGCTGTGCAAGGACATTAAGCATGCTGCGATTGTCTCGTGCCGTTGCTTTGATCGTATTGCTGTTGCTGGCCCCCACGGTGGCCGCGGAACGCTTGCGCCTGGTGGCGGATGCGTGGCCGCCGTTTACCGATGCGACCCTGGTCAATGGAGGCCTGGCCACCGATATCGTCAGCACTGCCCTGGCGCGTGCCGGCTATGCCAGTGATTTCGAGCAGGTGCCTTGGGCGCGGGCGCTGATGGGTGTAGGCGACGGGCGTTATGACGTACTGATCAATGCCTGGTACGACGAGGCGCGCACGCAGTTGGGGCAGTTTTCCGCCGAGTACCTGCTCAACCGCGTGCGTTTTATCAAGCGCCGCGACGATTCCATCGAGTTCCAGAACCTGCAGCAACTGCACGACTATCCCGTCGCCGTGGTACGCGGCTACGCCTATTCGGCCGAGTTCGATGCCGATCCCCAACTGCAAAAAGTCCCGGTGCATAACTTCGCCATGGCCGTGCGCATGCTCGCGGCCCGGCGGGTGCGGCTGACGGTCGAGGACGAATATGTCGCGCGCTTTTACCTGGCGCGGGAATCACCCAGGGTGCGCAGTGCGGTGGAGTTTTTGCCTAAGCCCTTGAGTGAGAACAGCCTGCATATTCTGGTCAGCCTGAAAAACCCCAGGCATGAGCAGATTGTTGCCGGGTTTGATCGGGAGATTGCCCGGATGAAAGTTGATGGCAGTTATGCGCGACTGCTCAAACAGCATGGGATGTAGTGGTCTTCAGGGCCTCATCGCAGGCAAGCCAGCTCCCACATGGGAATGCATTTCAAAGGTAGGCGCTGGCTCACCTGCGATGACGGCCTAAGCCGCACTGGTTTCCTTGATCAAATGCGCCGCCAAGGTACGCAGCGGCCCCAACTGCCGACAGATCAACCCCAACTGTGTCTGTACCAGGCGTTGTGCTTCGTCGATCTCATCCGGCATCTGCTCCAGCTCCACCGCCAGCGCTTCCTCGGCATCGCTTTGCACCGCGATCGGCTGCTTGTTCGCCAGCCCCGTGGCGATTTCATCGATGCTCGTGGCGAGGGTCTTGCCCGCGCCTTCGATCAGGTGCTCGCGCACGTCTGCTGGCAGTTGGGTATCGCGGTGCGCGCCAAGCCCCGAGAGGTAACTGAGCAAGGTGTGGGACAGCACCAGGAAGCGGAAGCCCACGTCGGCTTCCTTACGGAAATGCCCAGGCTCCATCAGCATATTGGCCAGGGTGGTGGACAGCGCGGCGTCGGCGTTGTGTGCATTGCGCCGGGCCAGGCGGTAGGCCAGGTCGTCGCTCTTGCCGGCGGCATATTGCTGCATGATCTGGCGCAGGTAGATGCTGTTGCAGGTCAGGGTGTTGGCCAGCACTTTGTTCAGGCGCCGGCCTTGCCAGTCCGGCAGGAACAGGAACACCGCCAGCCCGGCGATCAGGCTGCCAAGCAGGGTATCGAACAAGCGCGGCAGGAACAGCCCGTAGCCATCGCCCACCTGGTTGAAGCAGAACAGCACCATCAGGGTAATGGCCGCGGTGGCCAGGGTGTAGCGGGTGGTGCGGTTGATAAAGAACACCAGCCCGGCGGCGATGGCGAACATCGATTGCACCAGGGGGCTGGGGAACAGATCGAACAGCGCCCAGGCCACTGTCAGGCCGATGGCTGTGCCGACGATCCGCTGGCCGAGCTTGCGCCGCGTGGCGCCGTAGTTGGGCTGGCAGACAAACAGGGTGGTGAGGATGATCCAGTAGCCCTGGGACGGGTGGATCAAATGCACCATGCCGTAGCCGACACTCAGCGCCAGCGGCAGGCGCAGGGCGTGACGGAACAGCAGCGAAGTCGGGGTTAGTTGGGTACGCAGGCGCGTCCACATTTCCTTGAGGTTGCGCGGCGAACGGTCCAGCAGGCTGCTGTCGCTGGCATCTGCCAGGCTGTCGGGGTTGCTGGCGTCACTGAGCAGGCGGTCGAGGGTCGACAGGTTGGCCGCCAGCGCGCGCAACGAACGCAGCAGCCCGCGCCAGGCCGGGTTGCTCTGGATGCGCAGGTGTTCGAGGGAGGCGTTCAGGTCGCCCAGGGCCTCGGCGAAGCTGTCGTCGTAGACGAATGGCTGGCGCAACTGGATCGACTCGGCGAGGGCCTGGCAGGCCTTGCCTTGCTGGCGCAGCAGGCGCTGGCAGCGGAACAGCACATCGCTGTGGAAGAACGCCTCGGCCAGGGCGTTGTAGGGGTAGTGGGAGGAGCTGGCGCGCTCGTGGATGTCCTGGGCCAGGAAGTACAGCTTGAGGTAGCGACTGACCTTGGACCCCGGCCGGCCATTGCCGACACGGTGCAGGATGATTTCCTTGGCCGCATTGAGCGCCGCCACCACCCGGCCATTTTGTTGCGCCAGCTCCAGGCGCCGCGCTTCTACGTCCAGCTGGCGAATAGGCTCGAACAACGATGACTTGAGCTTGAGGTAACGCCCCAGCTCGCGAAACAGCCGGGCCAGGCTCTGTTGCACCGGCTGGTTGGAAAACATTGCCTGCCACAGCACCGACAGTGCGCCGTACCAGGCGGCACCGGCCACCAGCAGCAAAGGCTCGTGCCAGAAGTCTGTGACGGCACCGCCGCGCTGGTCCACGCCGATCATGGTGTAGACCGACAGGATCAAGGTGGCCGAGGCTATCGCCCCATAACGCTCGCCCAACGCGCCGAGCATGGTCAGGCAGAAACTCGCCAGGGCGATGGCGATGGCAAAAATCCACGGGTAGGGAAACAGCAACTCCACCGACAGCGCCGCCACGCTGAAACACACCAGCGTTACCGCCAGCGCATTGAGGCGGCCCTGCCAGCTGTCATCGGTCTCGGCCAGGGCGCTGGCGATAATCCCCAGGAACAGCGGGATCAGCAGCGACATTTCATCCTGATACCAGCACAGCGCCATGCTGCCGGTGAGGGCGATAAACACCCGTACGCTGTAACTGAACTTATCCAGTGCCCAAAGGCGCCGCATGGACTGCTTGAACGAGGTCGAGGACATGAAGTCTGGGGTCTTCCGGGACGATGCCGCTAAATTGAGCCAGTAATGACGCCACGGCAAGCGTGGCGATCACATTCATAAGCAAAAAATATCCCAGGCACCGCAATCAACTGTAGGAGCTGGCTTGCCGGCGATAGCGGTGGGTCAACCGGCAAATGGGGCACTGATACACCGCTATCGCCGGCAAACCGGCTCCTACAGTTTGATCGAGTACATCCTTGGTTCAGGCGTACTGCGCCGCCGCATACCCCGAAGCCCAGGCCCACTGGAAGTTGAAGCCGCCCAGGTGCCCGGTCACGTCCAGCACTTCGCCGATAAAATACAGGCCGGGGCTTTTCAGCGATTCCATGGTCTTGGACGACACTTCCCGCGTATCCACCCCGCCCAGGGTGACTTCGGCGGTGCGGTAGCCTTCGGTGCCGGCCGGGACCAATTGCCAGCAGCCCAGCCGCGTGGCGATGTCCGCGAGCTCGGCGTGGGTGTACTGCTTCATCGGCTTGGACACAAACCACGTCTCGGCCAGCAGGTTGGCCATCTTCTTGGTGAAGATCTCGCCCAGCAGGGTCTTGAGCTCGCTGTTGGGGCGCTCGGCCTGTTGCTGTTGCAGCCAGGCGTGGGCGTCGTGGTCGGGCAGCAGGTTGATCTCAACCGTGTCGCCGGGCTCCCAGTACGAGGAAATCTGCAAAATCGCCGGCCCGCTCAGGCCGCGATGGGTAAACAGAATGTTCTCGCGAAAGCTCTGCTCGTTGCAGCTGACCAGGCAATCGACCGAGGTGCCGGACAGCTCGCCACACAGCTCCTTGAGCTGATCGGTGATGGTAAACGGCACCAGGCCTGCGCGGGTTGGCAGCAGTTCATGACCGAACTGCCTGGCAACCTGATAACCAAAGCCGGTGGCGCCCAGGGTCGGAATCGACAGGCCGCCGGTGGCAATCACTAGGGATTCGCAGCGCAACTCGCCGAGGGTGGTTTGCAGTTGGTAGCCGCTGTCGAGCCTGGCGATCTCCTGGATCGAGGTGTCCAGGTGCAGGCTCACGCCGGTCTGGATGCATTCGTCGAGCAGCATGCCGAGGATGTCGCTGGATTTGTTATCGCAGAACAGCTGACCGAGTTTTTTCTCGTGGTACGGCACGCCATGCTTGGCCACCAAGGCGATGAAATCCCACTGGGTGTAGCGGGCCAGGGCGGATTTGCAGAAGTGCGCATTGTGCGAGAGGAAGTTGGCCGGCTCGGTGTACATGTTGGTGAAGTTACAGCGGCCACCGCCGGACATCAGGATCTTCTTGCCGGCCTTGTTCGCATGGTCGATCAGCATCACCTTGCGCCCACGCCCGGCGGCGGTCAGCGCGCACATCAAGCCTGCGGCGCCAGCGCCAATGATCACAACTTCGGTCGAGCGCACAGCAATGTCCTCACAAAAACCTGATTTGAAATGCAATCAACTGTGGGAGCTGGCTTGCCTGCGATGGCATCAACTCGGTCAATCTGTCAGACCGAGTCGCCTGCATCGCGGGCAAGCCCGGCTCCCACATTGATTCGGTTCCTTCAACAGGAACGCGGTGTGCTTACAGGATCCGTACGCGCAACGAACGGCCCTTGATCTTGCCGTCGTTCAAGCGCTGCAACGCCTGCTTGGCGACGCTGCGTTCCACTGCCACATAGGCCTGGAAGTCAAAGATCGCGATCTTGCCGACCTGGGCGCCCGGAATCCCGGCTTCACCGGTCAGCGCGCCAAGGATGTCGCCTGGGCGAACCTTGTCTTTACGGCCGGCAGCAATGCACAACGTGCTCATCACCGGCAGCAGCGGCGCGCCGCCCTGGGACTTGAGGTTGCTCAGTTGGTCCCAGTTCAGCGGGGCCTTTTGCAGCAGTTCGATGGCCTGGGCGCGGTGCGCCTCGGACGGCGCCACCAGGCTGATGGCGATCCCGGTCTCACCGGCACGACCGGTACGGCCGACGCGGTGGATGTGGATTTCCGAATCGCGGGCCAGTTCGACGTTGATCACCATGTCCAGCGAGTCGATGTCCAGGCCACGGGCCGCCACGTCGGTGGCCACCAGTACCGAAGTGCTGCGGTTGGCGAACATCGCCAGCACCTGGTCACGGTCGCGCTGTTCCAGGTCGCCATGCAGGCCGACCGCAGAAATGCCCTTGGCGGTCAGGTGATCCACGGTTTCCTGCACTTGCTGCTTGGTAAAGCAGAAGGCAACGCATGAGGCCGGACGGAAGTGCGACAGCACCTTGGTCACCGCGTCCATGCGTTCTTCCGGGGAGATTTCGTAGAAACGCTGCTCGATCTGCTCATCGGAGTGGAACGCTTCGGCCTTGACCTGCTGCGGAGCGCGCATGAATTTGGAGGCCAGTTGCTTGATGCTCACCGGGTAGGTGGCCGAGAACAGCAGGGTCTGGCGACGGGCCGGGGTCTTGCTGATGATGTCTTCGATGGCGTCGTAGAAACCCATGTCGAGCATGCGGTCGGCTTCATCGAGGATCAGCGTGTTCAAGCCGTCCAGCACCAGCGAACCCTTGCGCAGGTGTTGCTGGATGCGGCCCGGGGTGCCGACGATGACGTGGGCGCCATGTTCCAGGGAGGCGATCTGCGGGCCGAGGGAGACGCCGCCGCACAGGGTCAGCACCTTGATGTTGTCTTCGGCGCGGGCCAGGCGACGGATTTCCTTGGCCACCTGGTCTGCCAGCTCGCGGGTCGGGCACATCACCAGGGCCTGGCAACCGAAGTAGCGCGGGTTGATCGGGTTCAGCAGGCCGATACCAAAGGCAGCGGTCTTGCCGCTGCCGGTCTTGGCCTGGGCGATCAGGTCCAGCCCCTTGAGGATCACCGGCAAGCTTTGCGCCTGGATCTGCGTCATCTCGGCATAACCCAGCGAGTCGAGGTTAGCCAGCATGGCGGCGGAGAGCGGCAAAGTATTAAAAGCGGTGGCGATGGTGGTCACGGGACTGGCTCTGCAAAACAAAATGTCGCGCAGTGTACCAGCCCCGTGGGAATTTCCCTGCAAGTTCTAGACGAGTCGCTGCTTAATGCTCAATGTCGTGCTCGCGGCTGACCACCCGTTTGCCGTCTTTTGGCGACAATTGCAGGAAGATCGCCGCCGCCAGCATCGCCATGATGCCCACGGTGAGGAACGTCAACTGGAATGCCTCAAGTACGGTGTTGACCCCATCGTTACCGGCTTCGGCAGTAAACCCGCCAAGCAGGGCACCGGCACAGGCCACCCCCAGGCTCAGGGCCAGTTGCGCCACCACTGACAGCAGGCTGTTGCCGCTGCTGGCCTGGGCGTCGTCGAGGTCGATCAGGGTCACGGTGTTCATCGCGGTAAATTGCAGGGAGTTGATCGCCCCCAGCACTGCGAGCATTGCCAGCAGCAGCGGGTACGGCGTCTGCTCGCTGACCAGGCCCATGCTCGCCAGCATGATCCCCAGCGCCAGGGTGTTGCCGGTGAGCACGATGCGATAGCCCAGGCGTTCGATCAGCGGCCGGGCGATGGACTTGGCGAGCATGGCCGCCGCCGCCAGGGGCAACATGCTCATCCCCGCCTGGGACGGCGAATAGCCCAGGGCGATCTGCAACAACAGCGGTACGAGAAACGGCAGGGCGCCGCTGCCCAGGCGCGCGAACAGGTTGCCGAGAATGCCCACGGCAAAGGTCCGGGTCTTGAACAGCACCGGCGAGAACAGTGGGTTTTCGATATGCCCGGCGCGCAGCCAGTAGGCCGCCAGGCACGCCATGCCGCCGAACAGCAGCAACATCACGCGCAAATGCGGCAAGTGCAGCTCACCCAGGCCTTCCATGGCAATGGTGATCAGCACCATCGCCGCGCCAAACAGCAAAAAGCCCAGGCTGTCGAAGCGTGTTCGCTCGCTGCCGCGCAGGTCGGGGATGAACTTCCACACGGCGTAGCAGCCGATCATGCCCACCGGCAGGTTGATCAGGAAGATCCAGTGCCAGGTCAGGTATTGCACCATCCAGCCGCCCATGGTCGGGCCGAGCAAGGGGCCGAGCAGGCCGGGGATGGTGATAAAGCCCATGATCCGCACCAGCTCCGAGCGCGGGTAGGCGCGCAGCACCACCAGCCGGCCGACCGGCAGCATCAGCGCACCGCCCAGGCCCTGGATCACCCGCGCGCCCACCAGCATGGTCAGGCTGCTGGACAGGGCGCACAGCAGCGAGCCGATGCTGAACAGCATGATCGCGCCAAAGAAAATCTTCTTGGTACCGAAACGGTCGGCGATCCAGCCCGAGGCCGGGATCAGCAGGGCCACGGTGAGCATGTAGGCGATGATCACGCCCTGCATGCGCAGCGGGTTTTCCGCCAGATCCTCGGCCATGGCGGGCAGTGCCGTGTTGAGAATCGTGCCGTCGAGCGACTGCATGAAGAAGGCAATCGCGACCACCCAGGGCAACCAGCGGGCAGTCTTGGCATCGAGCACGACACGATTGGGCATGGGATCCCTTTTTGTTAGCAGGCTATGTGTTGCCGATTATGCGCTAACCTCCGCCGGTTTTCCCACTGGCGGTTCGTCTATATCTGACAGGGGAACGTCTTTACCCACCAGGAAATCGATCAACGCCCGGTGCACCGCCAGCGCCGCCTCCCGCGACTCCAGGTCGAGCAAATGGCCGGTGTGCTCGGCGCTGGCGAAGCTGCTGCGGCCCACGTACTGCTTGAACAGTTGGGCTTCATTGGCCGGGGTGTATTCGTCCAGGGTGCCGTTGAGAAAATGCACCGGGGTTTCGATCTGGCGCAATTGCGGCAGGTAGTTGCCATCGCCCAGGGCCAGCACCTGATGAATATGAAAGCGCGCCTGGCGGTATTCGGTGGTGGCCATGGTCGACAGGTGCCGATGGTTATTGCGCTTGAGCCGGCTGGAGAGGAATTTGCCGACTGTTTCATTGAGCAGGTGGCCGACGGCGGACTTGTCATCGGCCTCGATCAGCACCCGCACGCGCTCCACGTATTCGAGCATCGCCTGGTTGAGATTGGGCGCCAGGGCCATCACCACCGAGCTTTCGATAGAAGGCGGGTTGCGCGCCAGGGTCAGCAGGGTCGAGATGCCACCCCAGGAGGCCGACACCAGGTGGTTGACCTGGAAACGCTCCACCAGCGCCCGCAGGATCTCGACTTCGTCGTCCTTGGTCACCAGGTCCAGATCGGTGTTGTGGGGGCGCGAATAACCGGAAAACGGCAAGTCGAACATCAACACATTGAAATGCTCGGCCAGGCACTTGCTGGTGCGGGCGAATGAGCGGGTGGTGGACAGCGCGCCGTTGACCAACAGCACGGTCTTGCGTTGCGGATCGTTACCCAGTTGCTCTACGTGAACGTTGTAGTGCTTGAACAACTTATCAATGACAAAACTTCCTTGGTACATGTCAACGCTCCGGCTCGCCCTATCCCGGGCGAGGTCATGCATCGCTTGCGCGCAAGCGGGTTGAAAGGTGGCGGGATGCCACCAACCGTTATAACGAGGTTTTGGAGTGTCGACAACAGCCCGCCAACCAACGGGGTGCGGCAAGGGACGGTTCATCAGAACCCAGGGCATTCCCCTGTAGGAGCCGGCTTGCCGGCGATCAGGCCCGGGAGCCTGACGGCGATCGTCTGGCCGCCATCGCCGCCAAGCCGGGCGTTTACAAGGTCAGGGTCAGACGTTTTACCAGCGCGCCGGGCAGCAGGTTGGACGAGGTATTACGCTCGCCATAGGTGCTGGCCGACAGCAACAACTCGCGCTCGGCAGTCAGCGCTTCCAACTGTGAGCCCAGCAGTTGGTAGACGCTATCGTCAAAACGCATGGTGCTGACCGGCGCCTTGATCTCACCGTCTTGCACCCAGAACGTGGCGAAGCGGGTCATGCCCGTCAGGCGCGCCGCCGGTTGGTCGGAGTAGTTCAGGTACCACAGGTTGCTGATGTACAGGCCGGTGCCCAGTTGCTTGAGGATATCGGCCTGGGCCAGGCTGCCGGCGGCCATCTGCAAGGCGCTGGGGGACTCATCGGCGCTGGCGCCGTTGGTGCTCAAGCCGTATTCGGCGGCGCTGCGCGAGTTGACCAGTTGCCCTTGCGCCTGGCCATTGGCGATCAAGGTCACGTCGCTGCGCGGGTAGCCGTCACGGGAGAACGCCGGGCTCAGGGAGGCCGTGATCTGTTCGCTCATGCCCACCAGCGGGCTCAGTGCCTGGTCGCCGGCATACAGGCGCTGCAACGGGCTGCCCTTGCTGGCGATGGCCTGCGCAGAAAAACCACCCCAGGCGAGCATGCCGATGATTTCTTCCATGGCCGCCGGTGCCAGGTACGCGCGGTATTGACCGGGCGCCAGGGTGTGCAAGGGCCGGCCAAGGAACTCCAGTTGTTCGCGGGCTTGCTGCAAGCGCTGGGCAAAGGCCGCGCTGTCCCAGGCATCGCCGGCGTAGCTGGCCTTGACCGCCTCGCCATTGGCATGGAACAGGCTGAAGTCAAAGTTGAAACTATTGGCCTGATGCCAGCCAAAAGCCCCCGACGAGCTGGCGAACCCACGGCTGATCGGCCCGGCGGCATAAATGCCGACCAGGTCGAAACCTTGGGCGCCCTGGCTGATTTCGCCCAGGACCTGATCGAGGTCCGGCAGCGCCTGAGCCTGCTCGCTGCTGTTTTGCCAGGCCGTGTGATTGAGCAGCAGGTAAGGATCCTTGGGCAGCAAGGGCAAGGTTTCGCGCAGTTGCTGCAGGCCCTCGGCCAGGCGCTGGCGGTCCACCTCGGGGTCTCCGGCCAGGGTGATACCGAGGTCGGCGTGCCGGCCATCGTTGATCAGCTTGAGGTTGACACTGGCCTGCTGTACCTGGCCGGCCTGGCGCACCTTGGCGTGGTTGAAACGCACGAATTCGGACGACTCCGCCGCGTAGTCCAGATGAAACTGTTCCCCTTCGGTGATGGCCCGCTTGAGCCACTCCACCAGGTCCTTGAAAGCCTTCATCAGGCGTCTCCCCCAAACACATCCACATCACTGAAGACACACGCCGGCGACGCATGGCCGACGCGGATCACCTGGTTCGGCTCGCCCTTGCCACAGTTGGGCGTGCCCAGCACCCTGAAGGTACTGGCATCGCCCACGGCGCTGAGCTTGCGCCAGAACTGCGCGGAAATCGCCCGGTAGTTGGGGTTCTTCACCACGCCCTTGAGTTCGCCATTCTCGATCAACTGGCCCCATTCGCAGCCGAACTGGAACTTGTTGCGCGCATCATCGATGGACCAGGAACGGTTGGTCGACATCAGGATGCCGTGCTCGATGCCGCCGATCAGTTGCCCCAGGCTCTGGTCGCCGGCCTCGATATTGAGGTTGGCCATGCGGTCGATGGGCGCGCGGTTCCAACTGCTGGCGCGGCTGTTGGCCACGCCGCCCATGCCCGAGCGGTATTGCGACAGCGCCCCGCCCAGGGGCTTGAGCAGCAGGCCGTTACGGATCAGGAACTGCTTGTTGGCGGGCGTGCCGTCATCGTCATGGGCGTAGCTGGCCAGTTGCTCGGGAATGTCGGGGTCAAAGGTCACGTTCAGCAGGTTGGAGCCGTATTGCAGGTGCCCGAAGTCGCTGGCCTTGACGAAGCTGGTGCCGGCGTAATTGCGCTCGTCGCCGAGAATGCGGTCCAGCTCCAGCGGGTGGCCGATGGACTCGTGGATCTGCAGGATCATCTGGTCGGGCATCAGCAGCAGATCGCGCGGGCCTTGGGGCGTGTTGGGGGCCAGCAGCAGTTGCAGGGCCTCGTCGGCAATTCGGGGTGCAGCACCTATCAGGCCGAAGCGGCTGATCACATCAAAGCCACCTTGCTGGCCAAAGTTGCTGCCACCCAGGGTGCGGGTCTGGCTGTCGTTGCCGTCGTAGGCGGTCACGTTGACGCCGGGGAACACAAAGCGCTGGGCCTGGCGCAACTCGGCGCCGGCGCTGTTGAGGTAAATCTGTTCAACGCGGGTGGTGCCCAGGCTGACCTCCCAGTTCACCAGGCGCTCGTCCTTGGGCACGGCGGCCGATTCGGCGCCGAGCAGTTGGTAGCAGTCGCTCAGGGACGGGAAGGGTTGCTCGAGTTCTGGCGACAGATAGTCGGCGACGTCGCTGGACACCGGCTGGTCGCGCAGGTCGAGCAGGGCGTGGGGCCTGATCCGCCGGGCTTGCTGCTCGGCACGCTCGAGGGCGGCTTGCAGGCCGGTCAGGGAAATATCATTCGTGGCCGCGTAGGCTTCGACCCCGTTGAGGCGCACGGTGAGCATGGCGCCTTCGTCGCGGCTCAGGTGTGGCGGTTCGGCAACGTTCTTGCGCACCGACAGGTACTGGCCAGACTCGCGCACGTAGCGCAGGGAAAAGAACTCGGCGCGGGTGCGCAGGGCGGCGAAATGTTGTTTGAGTTGCGGGTGTTTGTCGAACATGGGGCCTTCCTTGTGGGCGGTGATGGCTTTGAGGGCCCCATCGCAGGCAAGCCAGCTCCCACCTTTTGAATGTGTTCACAAATCAAAATGTGGGAGCTGGCTTGCCTGCGATGCTTTTGCCTTGGCTTTAGACCGGGCAACCCTTGGCGCGCAAAATCGCGTCAAAGCGATCAGGGTCCAGGGTGCCGGCTTCGATGGCGGCCAGTGTGGCTTTCTCGCGGGCCAGCAGGTCATGGCAGCGCACCAGCAATTCCGGCAGTTCGCTGCGCGAGGCGGCGACCACGCCGTCGCCGTCGCCGATCATCAGGTCGCCAGGCGCTACCAGCATGCCAGCGCAGGAGATCGGCACGTTGATCTCGCCGCCGCCGTCAGTGCTCGGGCCACGATGCACGCCGCCGATGGCGTAGGCTGGCAGTTCGCCGGTCTGCCATTCGTCGAGGTCACGCAGGGCGCCGTTGATCACCACCCCGACAATGCCGGCCTTCAGGGCCATGGCGCGCATGATGCCGCCGAACACCGCACGGGTCAGGTCGGCGCTGCCGTCGATCACCAGCACATCGCCCGGGCGGGCCATTTGCATGGCTTTGAGAATCATCAGGTTGTCACCGGGGCGCACTCGCACGGTCAGCGCGCTGCCGAGCATCGGTGCATTGCCGTGGAAGGCCTTCAGGCCCAGGCCACCGACGTTACGGCCCAGGCAGTCGCTGACGGCCGCGGCCGGAATCTTGCTGAATTCCTTCAGCCATTTCGGGTCCAGCGGTTCAACGTTTGGATTGATCAGGAAGCCGGTAGGCCATTTGCTCGAAGAAACGACATCAAACATGAGAAAGCCTCGTGGCCAGGCAGAAGCCGGCGTGTCGGTAGGAAGGTGAAACGTTTGCGCGAGGGACTAGATTAGGCCGGCGCGGGGGGTGGGATCAAGGGCGGGGCTGTGTAGGAGGAGTCTGGGAAGATGTGTGTTGGCTGGTCGGGCCTCATCGGGAGCAAGCCCCCTCCCACATTTTGACGGGTGAATACATTCAAATGTGGGAGCTGGCTTGCCCGCGATAAGAGCACCGCGGTGTAACAGTTACTGCGCGGTCGGACCCACTTCACGCAACGGCTTGCCACGCACTGGCGCATCGCCGGCCACGTAGTAGTCCGCGGTGCTGCGCGGCAACTGGCGGCCACGCATCTTGTCGGCGATTTTCTCGGCGATCATGATGGTTGGCGCGTTCAGGTTGCCGGTGGTGATGATCGGCATGATCGACGCATCGACCACCCGCAGGCCCTGCATGCCATGCACGCGGCCTTCGCCATCGACCACAGCCATTTCGTCGGTGCCCATCTTGCACGAGCAGGAGGGGTGGAACGCGGTTTCGGCGTGTTCGCGGATGAACTTGTCCAGTTGCTCGTCGGTTTGCACGTCGATGCCCGGGCTGATCTCGCGGCCACGGTACGCGTCCAGTGCCGGCTGCTGCATGATTTCACGGGTCAGGCGGATGCCATCGCGAAACTCTTGCCAGTCCTGCTCGGTGGCCATGTAGTTGAAGAGGATGCTCGGGTAGTCCCGTGGGTTCTTCGACTTCACTTGCACACGGCCACGGCTCGGCGAACGCATGGAGCCCATGTGCGCCTGGAAACCGTGCTCTTTCACACCGTTGCTGCCGTTGTAGTTAATCGCGACCGGCAGGAAGTGGTACTGGATGTTCGGCCATTCGAATTCTTCACGGGTACGGATAAAACCGCCCGCCTCGAACTGGTTGCTGGCGCCGATGCCGGTGCCGTTGAACAGCCATTCGGCACCAATGGCCGGCTGGTTGTACCAGAGCAGCGACGGGTACAGCGAGACCGGCTGGGTGCAGGCGTATTGCAGATACAGCTCCAGGTGGTCCTGCAGGTTTTCACCGACGCCTGGCAGGTCGTGGACCACCGGGATGTCGAGGCTTTCCAGGAGTTTGGCCGGGCCTACACCGGAGCGTTGCAGCAATTGCGGCGAAGCGATGGCGCCGCTGCACACCAGCACTTCCTTGCGCGCGCGGGCTTCAACACGTTCTTCGGCGGCGCCGATCAGGTAACGCACGCCGACCGCACGCTTGCCTTCGAACAACACTTTGTCGGTCAGGGCATGGGTGACGATGGTCAGGGTCGAACGTTTCTTGGCGGTGTCCAGGTAGCCACGGGCGGTACTGGCGCGACGGCCTTTGGGCGTCACGGTACGGTCCATCGGGCCGAAGCCTTCTTGCTGGTAGCCGTTCAAGTCCTCGGTACGCGGGTAACCGGCCTGCACGCCGGCTTCAACCATGGCGTGGAACAGCGGGTTATTCCCGGCTTTAGGCGTGGTCACGCTGACCGGACCTTCGCCACCGTGGTAGTCGTTAGGGCCGATGTCGCGGGTTTCGGCCTTGCGGAAATACGGCAGGCAGTCGAGGTAGCTCCAGTCTTCCAGGCCTGGCAGCTTCGACCAGTTGTCGTAGTCCATGGCGTTGCCACGGATGTAGCACATGCCGTTGATCAGCGACGAGCCACCCAGGCCCTTGCCGCGCCCACATTCCATGCGGCGGCCGTCCATGTGTGGCTCTGGATCGGTTTCATAGGCCCAGTTGTAGCGGCGGCCTTGCAGCGGGAACGCCAGGGCGGCGGGCATCTGGGTACGGAAATCGAAACGGTAGTCCGGGCCGCCGGCTTCCAGCAGCAGGACGGTGACGCCTTCGTCTTCGGTCAGACGGGTCGCCAGGGTGTTACCGGCGGAACCGGCACCCACAATGATGTAGTCGTATTCTTGGGACATAAATGCACCCTCTTTGGAGATGGTCAGGTCAGGCGAGGGCGTTGCCCTCGATCGCCGGCAAGCCGGCTCCTACAGGTCGTGCGCAATTCTTGTAGGAGCCCGCTTGCGGGCGATTGGCGGTAGCCGGGTTAGAACACCGAGGCGTAGTCGCCCAGCTCAACCTGTACCGATTTGATGCGGGTGAAGTTGTTCAGCGAGCTGATGCCGTTCTCACGGCCAACACCCGACTGCTTGTAGCCGCCCACCGGCATCTTGGCGTCGGACTCGCCCCAGGCGTTGATCCAGCAGATACCGGCTTCCAACTGATGAATCACGCGGTGAGCGCGGTTCAGATCGCGGGTCACCAGGCCCGCGGCCAGGCCGAAGTCGGTGTCGTTGGCACGACGGATCACTTCTTCTTCGGTCTCGTAGGTGAGGATGCTCATTACCGGGCCAAAGATTTCTTCACGCACGATGGTCATGTCGTCGGTGCAGTCAGTGAACACGGTCGGTGCCACGAACGCGCCCTTGGCGAAGTCGCCGTCGGTCAGGCGGTCGCCGCCGCACAGCAGGCGTGCGCCTTCTTCCTTGCCCTTGGCGATGTAGCCCAGCACGCTTTCCATGTGGGCGAAGCTGACCAGTGGGCCGAAGTTGGTGTTTTCGTCTTCTGGGTTGCCGACGCGGATGCGCGCAACACGCTCCACGATCTTGGCTTCAAAGGCAGCTTGCAGGTGCTTTGGAATAAACACGCGGGTGCCGTTGGTGCAGACCTGGCCGGAGCTGTAGAAGTTGGCCATCATCGCGGTGTCGGCGGCGCGATCCAGGTCGGCGTCGTCGAAGATGATCAGCGGGGATTTGCCGCCCAGTTCCATGGTCACGTCTTTGAGCGAGGAACTCGAAGCGCTGGCCATGACCTTCTTGCCGGTGTCGGTGCCGCCGGTGAAGGAGATTTTTTCGATGCGTGGGTGCTCGGTCAGCCAGGTGCCGACTTCACGACCGCTGCCGGTCAGGACGTTGAACACGCCATCCGGAACGCCGGCTTCGGTGTAGATCTCGGCCAGTTTCAGGGTGGTCAGCGACGTCACTTCACTTGGCTTGAAGATCATTGCGTTGCCGGCCGCCAGAGCTGGGGCAGACTTCCACAGGGCGATCTGGATCGGGTAGTTCCACGCGCCGATACCGGCGACCACGCCCAGCGGCTCGCGGCGGGTGTAGACGAACGAAGTGGTACGCAGCGGGATCTGCTCGCCTTCGATGGCGGGCACCAGGCCGGCGTAGTATTCCAGCACGTCGGCACCGGTGACGATGTCGACGTACTTGGTTTCAGAGAAGGATTTACCGGTGTCCAGGGTTTCCAGGGCGGCCAGTTCATCGTTGCGCTCACGCAGGATTTCCACGGCGCGACGCAGGATGCGCGAACGCTCCATAGCGGTCATCGCGGCCCAGATTTTCTGGCCCTTTTCGGCGCTGACCACCGCACGCTCAACGTCTTCGAACGTAGCGCGCTGCACGTTGGCGAGAACTTCACCGTTAGCCGGGTTGATGGCTTCGAAGGTGGCATCGCTGCCAGCGTCGCTGTAGCCGCCGTCAATGTAGAGTTTTTGCAGTTCGAAACGGGCCATAAAGTCCTCGCAAGTGCATAAGTGGTTGGCGTTAACCACTGAAGGGGCATAGCCCGCTCAGCAGCAGTTCAGGGGTTGAGCGTTTATGTGGGCTCTAACTCACCTGCTTGGCCAATTGGAAATCCATGTATTCGTAAGCGATCCGTTGCGCCTGCTCCGTGTCGAAAGCGTCTCCCGACAGGGCGCCGCGCAACCACAAGCCGTCGATCAGGGCCGCCAGGCCTCGGGCTGCGCTGCGTGCATCTTCCAGCGGCAGCACACGGCGGAACTGGCAGCACAGGTTGGAATACAGGCGGTGATCGTTGATCCGCTGCAACCTGTGCAAAGACGGGTGGTGCATGCTGGTGGCCCAGAAGGCCAGCCAGGTTTTCATTGCCGGGCCGTTGACCTGGCTGGCGTCGAAGTTGCCGCCAATAATCACTTGAAGGTGCGCCCGGGGGCTGTCTTCCTTCAATGCCTGCCGGCGTTCGTGGACGTTCTCGATCAGCACATTCATCAGGTACCGCATGGTTGCGGCGATCAGGCCATTCTTGTCCTGAAAGTAGTGACTGATGATGCCGTTCGAGACGCCGGCCAGACGGGCGATCAGCGCAATGCTGGCATCTCCCATCCCAACCTGATCGATGGCCGTCAATGTGGCTTCGATCAACTGCTGGCGGCGTATGGGTTGCATACCGACCTTGGGCATGTAGCACCTCTCCTTAGGCCTGCCGACGGGCGTAAACGTTCGTCGGCTTGAGGGCCAGTCTATTTTGTTTTGATTGAACGTTCAATCAACAAAGAATAAGATCTGCGACAAATGGTCGCTGCCTACAGGTATTTCCTACATGTCGGCAGGCACATCTGACATCCGTAAAAACCCTTGAAACCGCCCATGACCCTGGGTCGCTGGGGTTCGGGGATTTTCGGGATGTCTTTATAACACCCGTCCGTCGACTGCCGAAAAATCGATGGCGCGGGTCACGCGCTGCCTTGTGTCCTCTCTCGCACTGCCCGGAGCCTCTGTGCCATGAGTTCTGCCTCTCTTATAAAGACCCCACCGGAAAAGGTGCGGGTCAACGGTTGGGTGTTCTACACCTCCACCGCGCTGATCCTGTTGTTGACCGCCGTTCTGATCATCGCCCCGCAAGAGGCCGGCAGAATGCTGGGAGTCGCCCAGACCTGGCTCTCGAAGAGCTTTGGCTGGTACTACATGGTGGTTATCGCCGCCTACCTGGTATTTGTCGTGGGCCTGGCGTTTTCGTCCTACGGCAAATTGAAGCTGGGCAGCAAGGCCGATACCCCGGACTTCAGCTACGGCGCCTGGGCCGGCATGTTGTTCTCCTCGGGCATCGGCATCTCGTTGCTGTACTTCGGCGCGTCCGAGCCGTTGGACCACTACTTCAACCCGCCCGAAGGCGCCGCCGCCACCCATATGGCCGCGCGCCAGGCGTTGCAGCTGACCTTCCTGCACTGGGGCCTGCATGGCTGGGCGATCTATGCGCTGGTCGGCCTGGCCGTGGCGTACTTTGCTTACCGCCATAACCAGCCGCTGGCCCTGCGTTCGGCGCTGTACCCGTTGATGGGCGAGCGCTGGGTCAAGGGTGCGGCCGGTCATGCGGTGGATGGCTTCGGCATGTTCGTGACCCTGCTGGGCCTGGTGACGAACCTGGGGATTGGTTCGATGCAAGTGTCGTCCGGGCTGGAAAACCTGTTCGGCATGGAGCACAGCAACACCAACCTGCTGATCGTGATCATCGTGATGAGCACCGTGGCGACCATCGCCGCCGTGTCGGGCGTGGAAAATGGCATTCGCCGCCTGTCCAACCTGAACATCGTGCTGTTCAGCGGCCTGCTGATTTTCGTGCTGCTGTTTGGCCCGACCCTGCACCTGCTCAACGGCTTTGTGCAGAACCTGGGCGACTACATGAACGGCCTGGTGCTCAAAACCTTCGACCTCTACGTGTACGAAGGCGATGGCGAGAAGTCCGAGCGCTGGATGGGCCTGTGGACCCTGTTCTACTGGGCCTGGTGGATTTCCTGGGCACCGTTCGTAGGCATGTTCATCGCGCGTATTTCCCGTGGCCGTACCGTGCGTGAACTGGTGGCTGGCGTATTGCTGATCCCGCTGGGCTTTACCCTGGCGTGGCTGTCGATCTTCGGCAACTCGGCGTTGGACCTGGTGCTCAACCACGGTGCGGTGGAGCTGGGCAAGACCGCGCTGGAGCAGCCATCCATGGCGATCTACCAGTTGCTGGAATACTACCCAGCGTCGAAAGTGGTGATTGGCGTGTCGATCTTTGTCGGCTTTGTGCTGTTCCTGACGCCGGCGGATTCTGGCGCGGTGATGATGGCCAACCTGTCGTGCAAAGGTGGCAATGTGGATGAGGATGCGCCGCATTGGCTGCGGATCTTCTGGTCGGCGGTGATCACCCTGGTGACCATCGGCTTGTTGTTTGCCGGCAACTTTGAAGCCATGCAGACCATGGTGGTACTGGCGGGCCTGCCGTTCTCGGTGGTGCTGATCTTCTTTATGTTCGGTTTGCACAAGGCCATGCGCCAGGATGTGGCCATCGAACAGGAGCAGGCGCAATTGGCCGAACGCGGCCGTCGCGGTTTCAGCGAGCGCCTCACCGCCCAGGACCTGCAACCGAGCCAGGCGGTGGTGCAACGCTTTATGGACAAGAAAGTCACCCCGGCGCTGGAAGAAGCGGCCGTGGCATTGCGCGCCCAAGGGCTGGATGTGCAGACGCTGCTGGGTAAGTCCAAGCGCTGCATTGGCGTGCGGATCGAGATGGAAGGCAACCCGTTTGTCTACGAGGTGAGCCTGGACGGCTACCTGGCGGCGCCCAGTGAGTCGATCGAAGCGGACGAGGAGCGTGCGCGCTACTACCGCGCCGAGGTCTACCTGCACAACGGCGGCCAGGAATACGACCTGATGGGCTTCACCCAGGAGCAGATCACCCGGGATGTGCTCGATCAGTTTGAAAGCCATCGGCAGCTCCTTGGCCGTGTCTATAGCTGATAAAAGCCGGCGGTGTCGTCACTGACACCGCCTGTTCAAACTTGGCAATGCGCTCAAATGTAGGAGCTGGCTTGCCAGCGATAGCGGTGTTGGATTCACTACCGCTATCGCTGGCAAGCCAGCTCCTACAATGACCCAGTTCCTTCAGTTGGGTCTTTAGCCCAGGTTCTTGCCCAGCAGGGCGTGGTACAGCTCGCTATCCCCCAGAATCCCTACCACCTTGTTGTTGTCGTGCAGCACCAGCTTGTTGCCGGTCTGGTAGCGAATCTGCAACGCATCGCGCATGCCGATATTCGAATCCACCAAGGTCGGCAACCGCCCCAGGCCTTCCACGGCTTGCCCTGGCGCCCAGTTCTGCAGGTTCATTGCCACGCCATTTTGCCGCGCGCCCTGGATGGTGTTGCCTTCGGCCAGGTCCAGCCACGAATCGCCGCCTGGGTCCAGGCACACCGAGCCGTTGACCCGCTTGCAGTTGTCCAGGGTGCGCATCAGGCTGCGGCCGCACAACACGTTCAGCGGGTTGGTATGGGCGACGAAGGTGCGCACATAGTCATCCGCCGGGTTCAGCACAATCTCTTCCGGCACGCTGTACTGGATGATCTTGCCGTCTTTCATGATCGCGATCCGGCTACCGAGCTTGAGCGCCTCATCCAGGTCGTGGCTGACGAACACGATGGTCTTGCTCAGCTTGCGTTGCAGCTCCAGCAGTTCATCCTGCAGGCCTTGGCGGATCAGGGGGTCGAGGGCCGAGAAGGGTTCGTCCATCAGCAGGATATCGGCGTCCATCGCCAGGGCGCGAGCCAGGCCGACGCGCTGTTGCATGCCGCCCGAGAGTTCGTCGGGCTTCTTGTTGCGCCATTGGGTCAGGCCCACCAGCTCAAGTTTTTCGTCCACCAGCTTGCGCCGCTCTTTCTCGGGGCGGCCCTGCATCTCCAGGCCAAAGCTGATGTTTTCACGTACCGTGAGCCAGGGCATCAGGGCGAACTTCTGGAACACCATGGCGATGCGCTTGGTGCGCATCATTTTCAGCTCTGCCGGGGTGCATGAGGCGATGTCGATCTGGCGCCCTTCATGCTCGACAAACAACTGGCCACGGCTCACGGTGTTAAGGCCGTTGATACAGCGCAACAGGCTGGATTTGCCGGAGCCGGACAGGCCCATCAACACGCAGATCTCGCCTTTCTCGATATCCAGGCTGGCCTTTTCCACGCCGACGATCTGCCCGGTCTTTTTCAGGATTTCGTTGCGGTGCATCCCCTCGTCCAGCAGCTTGAGGGCTTCGCGTGGGTCTTTGGAGAAGATCACGTCGACATTGTCGAATCGGATAATGCTCATGCATCACCCCCTACTTTGGCGTCGGGTTGTTTGCAGATGCGGTCGAGCATGATGGCCAGCAGCACAATCGCCAGGCCGGCTTCAAAGCCCAGGGCAATGTCGGCGGTGTTCAGCGCGTTGACCACGGGTTTGCCGAGGCCGTCGGCGCCCACCAGGGCCGCGATCACCACCATCGACAACGACAGCATGATGCATTGGGTAATGCCGGCAGCAATGCTCGGCATGGCGTGGGGCAGTTCGATGCGCGAGAGCAACTGGCGGCGCGAGCAGCCAAAGGCCTTGCCGGCATCCATCAACTCTTGCGGCACATCGCGGATGCCCAGGTAGGTCAGGCGGATCGGCGCGGCAATCGCGAACACCACCGTGGAGATCAGGCCAGGTACCACGCCCAGCCCGAAGAGGGTCAGGGTCGGGATGAGGTAGACGAAGGTTGGCACGGTCTGCATCAAATCGAGCACCGGGCGCATCATCGTGTAGAACATCGGCTTGTGCGCGGCAACTATGCCCAGCGGCACGCCGATCACCACGCAGACCAGGGTGGCGAACAGCACCTGCGCCAGGGTCTCCATGGTTTCCTGCCAGTACCCCAGGTTGAGGATCAGCAGGAAGGAGGCGATGACAAATACGGTCAGGCCCCACTTACGTTGAATGTAGTGAGCAAGCAGCGCAATCAGACCGATCAATGCCAGCGGATTGAACCAGGTCAGCGCAAACGTCACGCCGTGGATCATCGTTTCCAGTGTCGATGCGATCGCGTCGAAATAATCGGCGCCGTTCTGCGTCAACCATTCGACGAAGGCAGCGATGTACTGGCCTAGTGGGATTTTCTGTTCAGTCAGCATGGTAGTGAATGTCCACATGCGAAGAGGGAAAACATCCCGGGCCGGCACGCCGGCCCAGGGTCAGCGGTTACTTGTCGAGGTAGGCTTTCACGGCGGCAAGTCCTGGTTTGCCATCAAGGGTGGTGACCCCGGCGAGCCAGGTGTCGAGTACTTGCGGGTTCTTCTTCAGCCAGGCCTTGGCGGCTACGTCGGGTTTCATCTTGTCGTCGAGGACGTTGCCCATCAGGGTGCTTTCCATGTCCAGGGTGAACGACAGGTTTTTCAGCAGTTGGCCAACGTTGCTGCACTCCTGCACGTAGCCCTTGCGGGTGTTGGTGTAGATGGTGGCCTGGCCGTAGTTGGGGCCGAATGAATCGTCACCTCCAGTCAGGTACTTGAGTTTGAAACGGGTGTTCATCGGGTGCGGTTCCCAGGCGAGGAACACAATGGCCTGGCCGCGCTTGGTGGCGCGGTCCACTTGCGAGAGCATCCCCGCTTCGCTGGACTCCACCACCTTGAAGCCTGCGTCCTTCAAGCCGAACTGATTCTTGTCGATCACGCTCTGGATCGTACGGTTGCCGTCGTTGCCCGGCTCGATGCCGTAGATCTTGCCGCCCAGTTCGTCCTTGAATTTGACGATGTCGGCGAAGTCCTTCAGGCCCTTGTCGTACAGCGCTTGTGGCACGGCCAGGGTGTATTTGGCGTTTTCCAGGTTGGCGCGCACGGTTTCCACGGTGCCGGCATCACGGTACTGCTTGATGTCGTTTTCCATGGTCGGCATCCAGTTGCCAAGGAAGATATCCATGTTCTTGCCGTCGGCCAGGGACTTGTAGGTCACGGGTACGGAAATCATCGTGGTACGGGGCTTGTAGCCCAGGCCCTTGAGGACTTCGCTGGTGGTGGCGGTGGTGACGGTGATATCGGTCCAGCCGACATCGGAGAAGTTGACGGTGCTGCACTGCTCAGGATCAGCAGCGAGGGCCGCAAGGGGAAGACTCAGCATGGCGGCCAACAACAACGGGGGGGAACCTTTCATGGGTTTGGACTCCTGGTGTTTTTCCGGCGGTGCTTGACCGCGCTTATAAGTGTTGCAGTTGGGGCGTGCGAGCGATGTGCAGCCTCGGTGCCTTGCAAACGAGTCGAGACTGATCATGTACCAGTGAAAATCTGACGCCTACAGGGTGGGTCGTATCCAGTACAGGGATGGTCGTATCCAGTGTCGGTGACGTCGCTTACAGATTTTTCCATAGGCAAAACTGCACTTTTTCTCGATCTGCGCCGCAAAAAACGGCGATTACGTCCCATTGCACGGGGAAGACGCTGGTGAGCATGGGTATGTCGGTGTGAGACGCCGGACGGCGCAGTGAAAGCTTGATGATGCCGCCATCTGGGCGACTTGAGCGTAGCAGCTCCGCCACCAGGCGTTATTGCGCCTGGCCTGTGCTATCGAGGAGTTTCGCGCAATGGCTATCAGCGTTTTCGACCTGTTCAAGATCGGCATTGGGCCGTCCAGTTCCCACACCGTCGGCCCCATGCGCGCCGCGGCGTTATTCGTCCAGGGCTTGCGGGAACGTGCGCTTGTGGATCAGGTACGGCGTGTCGAAGTGCAGCTGTATGGCTCGTTATCGGCCACCGGCATCGGCCACGGCAGCGACAACGCGGTGATCATGGGGCTGATGGGCGAGTGGCCAGACGCGATTGATCCATCGCAGATCGGCCCGCGTATCGAGGCCCTGCGCCAAACGCAGACGTTGCTGCTGGACAACCGCGTACCGGTGCCGTTTGTGTGGTCGCGGGACATGCGCCTGATCGACGAAAACCTGCCCTTCCATCCCAATGCCATGACCCTGGTGGTCTACGGCGCCCAGACCGAGTTGCATCGCGATACCTACTATTCGGTGGGCGGCGGCTTTGTGGTGGATGAAGCCCAGGCGCGCAGCGGCGTGGCAGATATGGACCGCACCGAACTGCCCTATGATTTCTCCAGCGCGGTGGAGTTGTTGCAGTTGTGCAAGACCCACAACCTGCGCGTCGCCGAACTGATGTTGGCCAATGAAAAGGTCTGGCGTTCCGAGGAAGAAATCCGCAGCGGCCTGATGAAACTCTGGCGTGCCATGCAGGACTGCGTCGAGCAGGGCCTCAAGCACGAAGGCATCCTGCCCGGCGGCTTGAATGTGCGCCGCCGCGCCGCCAAGTTGCACCGCAGCCTGCAGGAGTTGGGCAAGCCGAATGTGATCGGCTCGACCTTGAGCGCCATGGAGTGGGTCAACCTGTTCGCCCTGGCCGTCAACGAAGAAAACGCTGCCGGTGGGCGCATGGTCACGGCCCCGACCAACGGGGCGGCGGGGATCATTCCGGCGGTGCTGCACTACTTCATGAAGTTCAGCGAGCAAGTCACCGAGGCCAATGTGGTGGACTACTTTCTCGGTGCGGCGGCCATCGGCATTCTGTGCAAAAAGAATGCGTCGATCTCTGGCGCCGAAGTCGGTTGCCAGGGCGAAGTCGGCTCGGCCTGCGCCATGGCGGCGGCGGGGTTGGCAGAGATTCTCGGCGCCTCGCCGGAGCAGGTGTGCAACGCCGCCGAAATCGGCCTGGAGCACAACCTCGGCCTGACCTGCGACCCGGTGGGCGGCCTGGTGCAAGTGCCGTGCATCGAGCGCAATGCGATTGCAGCGGTCAAGGCAATCAATGCCGCGCAGATGGCGTTGCGTGGCGACGGCCAGCACTTTATCTCCCTGGACCGGGTGATCCGCACCATGCGCGATACCGGGGCGGATATGCATGACAAGTACAAGGAGACCTCGCGGGGTGGGTTGGCGGTGAGTGCTGTTGAGTGTTAAGCGAACCCAATGCTCAAAGCAGTGAAGATCAAATGTAGGAGCTGGCTTGCCAGCGATAGCGGTGTTGGATTCACTACCGCTATCGCTGGCAAGCCCGCTCCCACAGGGGATCTGCGCTTAACTGACTGGCATTGGGGCTTGCCCGCGATGACGCAGGGTCAAACCCCACTGCTCATAAAGTGAACACTTCACCCCCAACACGCCACCTTTTAGCGCGTCGCAAACAGATAAGTAGCCCCCAAACGATTTCCCTCCCGACCACCCGTCACCTGTGCGTGTGGTGACACACTTTTCCTACGCCCTGAAAGCGCCTTCCCACAAGTGCTACCGATCTGCTCACAGACCGTGAGCGTAGGCTTTTTCCGACTCATATCCTCACGCCGGGCGCGGGCTTATATAGACACCTCAATAGGTCGTTTTCAGGAGTTATTGAATACCTATTCAACTTTAGGCATGGCATTTGCTCTATCAATTCAAAGCCTCTCTCCTGACGGACGAAGAGTGCAATAACAAGAGCCTCGCCTGAGGCCATCACCTGCTTTGTGTGAGGAGATACCGCGATGACGTCGTTCAACTCCGGGGCTCAACCCCAGAACCGTGCGCCTCAATCCATCGGCTTTTTGCTGCTGGACAATTTCACGCTGATTTCCCTGGCGTCCGCAGTGGAGCCACTGCGCATGGCCAACCAATTGTCCGGTCGCGAGCTGTATCGCTGGACCACCTTGAGCGTCGACGGCAACCAGGTATGGGCCAGCGATGGCCTGCAAATCACCCCCGATTGCTCCATGCACAAAGCCCCGGCCCTGGACACCGTGATTGTCTGCGGCGGCGTGGGTATCCAGCGCACCGTGACCCGCGAACATGTGTCGTGGCTGCAAAGCCAGGCGCGCCAGTCCCGCCGCCTCGGCGCGGTGTGCACCGGCAGTTGGGCCCTGGCCTGCGCCGGCTTGCTCGACGGGTTTGATTGCAGCGTGCACTGGGAATGCCTGGCGTCGATGCAGGAAGCTTTCCCACGGGTGTCGATGAGCACGCGCCTGTTCACCCTCGACCGCAATCGCTTCACCAGTTCGGGCGGCACCGCGCCGCTGGACATGATGCTGCACCTGATCAGCCGCGACCACGGCCGTGAACTGTCGGCGGCGATTTCCGAGATGTTTGTGTACGAACGTATCCGCAATGAACAGGATCACCAGCGTGTGCCGCTCAAGCACATGCTCGGCACCAACCAGCCGAAGCTGCAGGAAATCGTCGCGCTGATGGAAGCCAACCTGGAGGAGCCGATCGACCTCGATGAACTGGCCGTCTACGTCGCCGTCTCGCGGCGCCAGCTGGAGCGCCTGTTCCAGAAATACCTGCACTGCTCGCCGTCGCGCTACTACCTCAAGCTGCGCCTGATCCGTGCCCGGCAGTTGCTCAAGCAAACGCCGATGTCGATCATTGAAGTGGCCTCGGTGTGCGGGTTTGTGTCCACGCCGCACTTCTCCAAGTGCTACCGCGAGTATTTCGGCATTCCGCCACGGGATGAACGCGTCGGTTCCAACACCACCCAGCAAGTGGCGATGATGCCGATTCCGCAGGCGTTGGTGTTGTCACCGTTGGCGGGGCCGATGTCGGCGTTGAGCCAGGCGCGCAATGAGTCGACGTTTGCCAGTGTAAGGCTGTAGACCGAGGCGCCTGCATCGCAGGCAAGCCAGCTCCCACATTTGGAATGCATTCCCCTGTGGGAGCGGGCTTGCCCGCGATAGCGGTGTATCAGGCCCCAGAACTATTCCTGAATGCCACCAAAGCAGGCAACAACTGCTTATCAATCGCCTGGCGCACCGCCGGCAGAATAGTCGCGCTGCCGGTGTACATCTGCTCGACCATGCCCTTGAGTGCCTTGGCCCGCGCTTCACTCAAGCCGCGTACCGCGCATTCACAGGCCTGCTCGGCAGTGGCGCCGCTGGACACCTCGAAACCCAGGGAGCGCAGCTGGCTCAGCAGGTCATCCTGATCAATCAAATCCGCGTGCATCATGATGTTCATCCTGGTTAGGGGAGACTTCGATCAGGTTCGATTCTGGTGGGCCGTCAGCGGGTCGGCAAGGCCTGAATGGCGCGATGGCTGGAACGACTATGAACAGGTCGTTTTCGGGCCAGTTGCCAAGGGTGGTTGTGGGCACACTTAGGCTCAAGCAAGCAGATTGAAGGTTTGGTCACCCTCGGCCCGCACGCTCGCACAAAGCACTCTGCCCCGATCCTGTCACGGCTGGATCGGGGCTTTTTTTATTTGACCGGCAGGCCGATGACACGCCCGAGCAGGGCCGGCCGGGGCAGGTCTGCCTGCTCGCTGCTGATTGCCGCCAGGCGCTGTGCCACCGCTGCGCTGAACGGTGCCGAGCGTGGCCCGGCAAGGTCGACATGCAGCAGCATCTGCTCATTGCCCGCCAGCTCCCGCTCTTCGCCCACCAGGTGCAGGCTGTGATACAGATGCAGGCGCTTGTTGTCATGGGCGATCAACTGGGTGCGCACCTCGACCTCGGCCCCGAGTTTCACTTCGTGCAGGTAATTGAGGTGCAGCTCCAGGGTAAACAGCGAGTGGCCGCTGGCTTCGCGGTTGTCGCTGTCCAGGCCCAGGGTGTCCATCAACGCATCGGTGGCGTAGCTGAAGATCAGCAGGTAGAACGCATCCCGCAGGTGGCCGTTGTAATCGACCCAGTCGGGGATGATGTGGGTGGTGTAGGTCGTCAGTGCGGGCATGTCGTCAATTCCAGATCTGTACGCGGTCAACTGTGGGAGCTGGCTTGCCTGCGATGGTGGTGGTCAATCCAACACCGTTATTTCAGGCAAGCCAGCTCCCACAGAAATAAACAGCCGCTATTCGGCGAAGCTCATGCCGTGTTTTTCCTTGGTGGTCTTCACCGCCTCCAGCACCGCCAGCAGGCAATCATCACGATAGCGCTCCAGCGCCGCAATGCTATGGCTGCCCAACTGCTCGCGGGTGCCATCGACCACATCATCAATCAGTTTGTCCGTCAGTTCCGGGGCCGGCAGGTACGTCCACGGCAGCTGCAACGCCGGGCCGAATTGCGCCATGAAATGCCGCATCCCGGCATCGCCGCCGGCCAGGGTGTAGGTGAGGAACGTGCCCATGAACGACCAGCGCAAACCGGCGCCAAAGCGGATCGCATCGTCGATCTCGCCGGTGGTCGCTACACCGTCGTTGACCAGATGCAACGCCTCGCGCCACAGCGCCTCAAGCAAGCGGTCGGCGATAAAACCGGGGACTTCCTTACGCACATGCAGCGGGCGCATGCCCAGGGATTCGTAGACTTTTATCGCCGCCTGGATCGCTTCGGGCGCAGTGTGTTTGCCGCCGACCACTTCCACCAGCGGCAGCAGGTACACCGGGTTGAACGGGTGGCCGACCACGCAGCGCTGCGGGTGTGTGGCGCTTTCATAAAACTCGCTGGGCAAAAGCCCCGAAGTGCTGGAGCCGATCAACGCATTGGGCTTGGCTGCCGCGCTGATCTTGCTGTGCAGCTCCAGCTTCAGCTCCAGGCGTTCGGGGGCGCTTTCCTGGATGAAGTCGGCGTCTTGCACGCATTCTTCGATGGTCGCGACAAACCGCAGGCGGTCCTGGGAGGCGCCCGGTGCCAGGCCCTGCTTTTCCAGGGCGGCCCAGGCATTGGCGACACGCTTGCGCAGGGCCGCTTCGGCGCCGGGCGCCGGGTCCCAGGCCACCACATCCAGGCCATGGGCGAGGGCGCGGGATACCCAGCCGCTGCCGATGACACCACTGCCCAGGGCGGCGAAGGTTTTGATTTCGGTGATAAAGCTCATTTCGGTAATTTCCAGTGCTAAAGAGGTTCATTGTGGGAGCTGGCTTGCCTGCGATAGCGGTGGGTCAGTGCCAAATGCATCAACTGATACACCGCTATCGCAGGCAAGCCAGCTCCTACATTTTTGAGCCGGTTGCGGCAGGGGATTAGCTACGTTTGGTCAGGCCCATCTTGGTTCGGCCTTCAGCCGGGGTCAGAACCCGCGCGCCCAGGCGGCTGAGGATTTCCCCGGCACGCTCCACCAGTTGCCCATTGGTCGCCAGCACGCCCTTGTCCAACCACAAGTTGTCTTCCAACCCAACCCGCACGTTGCCGCCCAGCAGCACCGCCTGCGCCGCCATCGGCATCTGCATGCGCCCGATACCAAAGCCGGCCCACACCGCGTCGGCGGGCAGGTTGTCGACCATGGCTTTCATGGTGGTGGTATCGGCCGGCGCACCCCAGGGGATGCCCAGGCACAGTTGGAACAGTGGGTTGTCGAGCAGGCCTTCCTTGATCAGTTGCTTGGCGAACCACAGGTGGCCGGTATCGAAAATCTCCAGCTCGGCCTTCACCCCCAGTTCCTGGATGCGCTTGGCGCCCGCCCGCAGCTGGGCCGGGGTGGACACATAAATAGTGTCGCCATCGCCAAAGTTCAGGGTGCCGCAGTCCAGGGTGCAGATTTCCGGCAGCAGTGCCTCGACGTGGGCCAGGCGGGTCAGCGGGCCGACCAGGTCGGTATTGGGGCCGAACGCCATGGGGTTCTCGCCACCGCCGATTTCCAGGTCGCCGCCCATGCCGGCGGTGAGGTTGACGATGATGTCGATGTCCGCCTCGCGGATGCGCTCCATCACCTCGCGGTACAGCGCCACGTCGCGGCTGAACTTGCCGGTGTGCGGGTCGCGCACATGGCAATGCACCACGGTGGCGCCGGCTTTGGCGGCCTCTACCGCAGCCGCAGCGATTTGCCTGGGGGTGACCGGCACGTGGGGGCTTCTGGCGGTCGTGTCGCCAGCACCGGTGAGTGCGCAGGTGATGATGACGTCGTGGTTCATGGGGCAGGTTCCTTACAGGCGTGGTAGTGCCGTTCGCGGCCGTTGTTGGCCGCGAAACGGTGATTCGGGAGAGGTTATTTGCTGGTCAATTGCAGATGGGCGGCAGCGGGCTTGCCGTCGAACGTGGTCACGCCCTCCAGCCAACGCTGCTGGTCCTGGGGGTGATCCTTGAGCCACTGGCGGGCCGACTCGAACGCATCTTTGTGCTCCAGCAACGGCTGCATCATCCGGCTCTCTTGGGCGGCGGTGAACGTCAGGTTGGTCAGCAACTTGTGCACATTCGGGCATTGCTCGGCGTAGGTCGGGGTGGTCACTGTCCAGACCGTGGCCATGCCTTCATTGGGCCCCAGGGCGTCCTCGCTGCCGGACAGGTAGGTCATCTGCACATTGACGTTCATCGGGTGCGGCGCCCAGCCAAAGAACACCACGGCTTCGTTGCGGCGTACGGCGCGGTCCACGGCGGCGAGCATGCCGGCCTCGCTGGACTCCACCAACTGGAATTTGCCCAGGCCGAACTGGTTCTTGGCGATCATCGCCTTGATCTGGGTGTTGGCCCCGGAGCCTGGTTCGATGCCGTAGATCTTGCCGCCCAGCTCTTTCTGGAACTTGGCAATGTCGGCGAAGGTTTTCAGGCCCTTGTCTGCCAGATAGGTCGGCACCGCCAGGGTCGCGCGGGCGTCCTTGAGGCTGGGCGCCTCGAGGACTTTGACCTGCCCGGCGTCGACGAACGGGGTGATGGTCTGGGTCATCAGCGGGTTCCAGTAGCCGAGGAACAGGTCCAGGCGCTGGTCGCGAATGCCGGAGAAGATGATTTGCTGGGACGCACTGGTTTGCTTGGTGCTGTAGCCGAGGCCGTCGAGCAGCACCTGGGTCATGGCGCTGGTGGCGATCACGTCGGTCCAGTTCACCACGCCCATGCGCACGTTCTTACAGGAAGCGGCATCGGCGGCCCACAGGCTGGTGCTCAAGACGGCACTGAGTGCGAGCACGCAGCGGCTGATCAGTCGGTTCATGATGGATCCCTCGGCAGGTCGTTATTGTGGGTTCCGGCGTCTTTGTGCACCGTGCCGCCAAGTTACCCAGCTTGCGGCGCGGCAAAACGCACGGCGGCGACCCACTCTTGCACTGCAGCGACCTGTGCCCTTGAATGGGCGCTGGAACTGGCGTATCACAGTGACCACGCTACCCGTCCCACGAGTGCGCACCATGTCCCAGGATTTCTACTTCCTGCTGATGCCGGGTTTCTCGGCCATCGGCTTTATCTCGGCCATCGAACCGCTGCGCGTGGCCAACCGCTTTCGCGGCGAGCTGTATCGCTGGCATGTGCTGAGCGCTGACGGTGGTGCAGTGCTGGCGAGCAACGGCATGTCGGTCAACGCCGACGCCGGGCTTGAGCCTCTGAAAAAAGGTGCGACTCTGCTGGTAGTCGCCGGCTTCGAGCCCCTGGAATTCGCCACGCCGGCCCTGGAGCACTGGCTGCGCCGCCTCGACCATGACGGCGTGACCCTCGGCGCTATCGACACCGGCAGTTTCGTCCTGGCCCAGGCCGGCCTGCTCGACGGCTACCGCCTGACCCTGCATTGGGAGGCCATCGATGCCTTCAAGGAATCCTATCCCGCACTGGCCGTGACCCAGGAACTGTTCGAGATCGACCGCCGGCGTATCACCTGCGCCGGCGGCACCGCGTCCATCGACCTGATGCTCGACCTGATCAGCCAGGCCCACGGCCCGGAGCTGGCGATCCAGGTTTCCGAGCAATTCGTGCTGGGCCGCATCCGCCCGCGCAAAGACCACCAGCGCATGCAGATCGCCACGCGCTACGGCATCAACAACCAGAAGCTGGTGCAGGTGATTGGCGAGATGGAACAACACACCGAACCGCCCCTGAGCACCCTGGCGCTGGCGCAGATGATCAAGGTCACACGGCGCCAGCTGGAGCGCCTGTTCCGCCTGCATCTCAATGACACCCCGAGCAACTTCTACCTCGGCCTGCGCCTGGAAAAAGCCCGGCAGTTACTGCGCCAGAGCGGCATGAGCGTGCTGGAAGTAAGCATTGCCTGTGGGTTCGAGTCGCCGTCGTATTTCACTCGAAGCTACCGGGCGCGGTTTGCCAAGTGCCCGCGGGAGGATCGGCGGCGGGAGGTGGTGTAAGTCTATTGCGCATACGCCGACCCCATGTAGGAGCTGGCTTGCCTGCGATAGCCGTCTATCAGTTGGCAGATAAGTTGCTGACCCACCGCTATCGGAGGCAAGCCAGCTCCTACATCGGATTTGTGGTGGGGCTTACTTTTTTACCAAGGCCGAGCACGCGGTTTTAAACGCCTCATGCTGATACTTGTTCAGCGTCGCCGGCAACGCAAAGTCGTGCTTCTTGTTCTGCGCATTGATGGTCTGCGGCGACAGCAGTGTCACTTCAACGCCGTCCAGCAACTGCAGCACTCCTTCAATCTTGAACGTGGTCGGGCCGCCGGCGAATTCGCCTTTTTTGCTGCGTTTCTTGATCGCGATACGGGTGATGCCGTTGTCGCGTACAAACGCGGCCACCTGGCTGGCGAAAGCTTTGACGTTGGCCGCCTCGTCATCGTCCTCGAGGGCGATTTTCTTGGTGGCCAGGGCGACGTGGGCCAGATCCAGGGTGGCAACGGCGATGATGGCTTCGCTGCCTTTGATTTCGATGCCGCAGAGAGTCATGGGTGGCCTTGGTTCAGAGGAAAGGATGGGCGCGATTGTCGCTTATTCCTGCCCGATCGACTCCAAAAACTCCGACCGCTCATCACTCATCCGCGCCAGGCAGTCATTTTGCGCAATGGCGTAGGCCTTGGTGCCGGTGACTGCCGGGAAGGTGTCCACCGCGCAGTCGGCATCCCGCAGTTTTTCCCACTTCTGCTGGGCATCCTTCAGACGAGCGGTGATGTCCGCCAACTGCGCCTTGTTGCTGGCGTAGGTGGAGCCCATGCGTTCCAGCAGGCCCTGGTAGTTATCCTTGAGCAGCTGTTCGGCGGTGGTTTTGTTGTAGGAGGCGCATTCCAGGGTCTGTTTGTCGTTTTCGATGCCATCACACGGGGTGCTGTCGGTGTCTTCGGCTGCGTGGACGCCGGTGGCGAGGAGTGCCAAAGCCAGGAAAATCGGTTTCATTGCGCCTTCTCATATCAGTGGATGGGTCGAATTCTGGCTCAAGCGTAGGCCAAAGAACAGATGCAGGACAGACACCTGCGTGCACCCTTTGTCGTGGATTGACGCTTTCGGCAATTCCCCTGTCGTTTTTGCACCCGGCTCTGTCAGCCCCTGGGCATATGCTGGCCCCAAAGCGCCGGCAGACGATTCGGCGCATGAATCGCCAATAAGGGGACGCCTGATGAGCCCAGCCGAACTGCACGCCGATAGCATCGTTATCGACGGGCTGATCATTGCCAAGTGGAACCGCGACCTGTTCGAGGACATGCGCAAGGGTGGCCTGACCGCCGCCAACTGCACGGTGTCGGTGTGGGAAGGCTTCCAGGCCACCATCAATAACATCGTGGCCAGCCAGACCCTGATCCGCGAGAACAGCGACCTGGTGATCCCGGTGAAGACCACCGCCGACATCCGCCGCGCCAAGGAGCAGGGCAAGACCGGCATCATCTTCGGCTTCCAGAATGCCCATGCCTTTGAGGACCAGCTCGGCTACGTCGAGATCTTCAAGCAGCTCGGCGTCGGTGTGGTGCAGATGTGCTACAACACCCAGAACCTGGTGGGCACCGGCTGTTACGAGCGTGACGGCGGCCTGTCGGGCTTCGGGCGTGAGATCGTTGCTGAGATGAACCGTGTCGGGATCATGTGCGACCTGTCCCACGTCGGCTCCAAGACATCCGAAGAAGTCATCCTCGAATCGAAGAAACCGGTGTGCTACTCCCATTGCCTGCCGTCCGGCCTGAAAGAGCATCCGCGCAACAAGTCCGATGCAGAACTCAAGTTCATTGCCGACCACGGCGGGTTTGTCGGCGTGACCATGTTTGCACCGTTCCTGGCCAAGGGCATCGACTCGACCATCGACGACTACGCCGAAGCCATCGAGTACACCATGAACATCGTCGGCGAAGACGCCATCGGCATCGGCACCGACTTCACCCAGGGCCATGGCCAGGATTTCTTCGAAATGCTGACCCATGACAAGGGCTACGCCCGCCGCCTGACCAGCTTCGGCAAGATCATCAACCCGCTGGGCATCCGCACCGTGGGCGAGTTCCCCAACCTGACCGAAACCCTGCTCAAGCGCGGCCACAGCGAGCGCGTAGTGCGCAAGATCATGGGCGAGAACTGGGTCAACGTTCTCAAGGACGTCTGGGGCGAATAAGCCCTGCATTCTTTCCCGCTGCCATCCGTGCGGCGGGCACCAAACCGAATTTTCTGGAGTTGAGTTTCCATGGCCAAGATCGCCCCGCAATTGCCTATCGAAGTCGACAGCGAAACCGGTGTCTGGACTTCCGACGCCCTGCCGATGCTGTACGTGCCGCGCCATTTTTTCGTCAACAACCACATGGGTATCGAAGAGGTCCTGGGCGCTGACGCCTACGCCGAAATCCTCTACAAGGCCGGCTACAAGTCCGCCTGGCACTGGTGTGAAAAAGAAGCAGAATGCCACGGCCTGGAAGGCGTCGCGGTGTTCGAACACTACATGAAGCGCCTGTCGCAGCGCGGCTGGGGCCTGTTCAAGATCCAGGACATCGACCTCGATAAAGGCACCGCCAGCGTCACCCTCGAACACTCGGCCTTCGTCTATGTGTACGGCAAGGTCGGGCGCAAGGTCGACTACATGTTCACCGGCTGGTTTGCCGGTGCCATGGACCAGATTCTGCAAGCGCGCGGCAGCAACATCCGCACCGTCGCCGAGCAAGTCTACGGAGGCTCCGAAGAGGGCCACGACGACGGTCTGTTCACCGTCAAGCCGTTGTAAGCCGAGGACCGTGCCATGGCTTTCGAAGCAATGTTTGCGCCGATCCAGATCGGCAAACTGACCATCCGTAACCGCGTGCTCAGTACCGCCCACGCCGAGGTGTATGCCACCGACGGCGGGATGACCACCGAGCGCTACATCAGGTATTACGAAGAGAAAGCCAAGGGCGGCATTGGCCTGGCGATCTGTGGCGGCTCCTCGGTGGTGGCGATCGACAGCCCGCAGGAGTGGTGGAGTTCGGTGAACCTGTCCACCGACCGCATCATCCCGCACTTCCAGAACCTGGCTGACGCGATGCACAAGCATGGCGCCAAGATCATGATCCAGATTACCCACATGGGGCGCCGCTCGCGTTGGGACGGCTTCAACTGGCCGACCCTGATGTCACCCTCGGGCGTGCGTGAGCCGGTGCACCGTGCGACCTGCAAGACCATCGAGCCGGAAGAAATCTGGCGGGTGATCGGCAACTACGCCAGCGCCGCAGGCCGGGCCAAGGCCGGTGGCCTGGATGGCGTGGAACTGTCGGCGGTGCACCAGCACATGATCGACCAGTTCTGGAGCCCACGGGTCAACAAACGCACCGATGAATGGGGCGGCAGCTTTGAAAACCGCATGCGTTTCGGCCTGGAAGTGCTCAAGGCTGTGCGTGCGGAGGTCGGTCCGGACTTTTGCGTGGGTATCCGTTTGTGCGGGGATGAATTCCACCCGGACGGCCTGTCCCACGAGGACATGAAACAGATCGCCAAGTACTACGACGACACCGGCATGCTCGACTTCATCGGCGTGGTCGGCTCGGGTTGCGACACCCACAACACCCTGGCCAACGTGATCCCCAACATGAGTTATCCACCGGAGCCGTTCCTGCACCTGGCGGCCGGGATCAAGGAAGTGGTCAAGTCCCCGGTGCTGCACGCGCAGAACATCAAGGACCCGAACCAGGCCACGCGCATTCTCGAAGGCGGCTATGTGGACATGGTCGGCATGACCCGCGCGCACATGGCCGACCCGCACCTGATCGCCAAGATCAAGATGGGCCAGATCGACCAGATCAAGCAGTGCGTCGGCGCCAACTATTGCATCGACCGCCAGTATCAGGGCCTGGACGTGCTGTGTATCCAGAACGCGGCAACCTCCCGTGAATACATGGGCGTGCCGCACATCATCGAAAAATCCACCGGGCCCAAGCGCAAAGTGGTGGTGGTCGGTGCCGGCCCGGCCGGGATGGAAGCGGCGCGGGTCGCTGCCGAGCGCGGCCACGACGTGACTCTGTTCGAGAAAAAAGACTTTATCGGCGGGCAGATCACCACGGCGTCCAAGGCGCCGCAGCGCGACCAGATCGCCGGTATCACCCGCTGGTTCCAGCTGGAACTGGCACGGCTGAACGTCGACCTGCGCCTGGGCGTGGCGGCGGATGCCGCGACCATCCTCGACCTGCGCCCCGATGTGGTGGTGCTGGCGGTGGGCGGGCATCCGTTCATCGAGCAGAACGAACACTGGGGCGCGGCAGAAGGCCTGGTGGTCAGCAGTTGGGACGTGCTCGACGGCAAGGTGGCGCCGGGCAAGAACGTGCTGGTGTACGACACCATCTGCGAATTCACCGGTATGTCGGTGGCCGACTTTTTGGCCGACAAGGGCTGCCAGGTCGAGATCGTCACCGACGACATCAAGCCTGGCGTGGCCATCGGCGGTACGTCATTCCCGACCTACTACCGCAGCATGTATCCCAAGGAAGTGATCATGACCGGCGACATGATGCTGGAGAAGGTCTACCGCGAGGGCGACAAGCTGGTAGCCGTGCTGGAGAACGAATACACCGGCGCCAAGGAAGAACGGGTGGTGGACCAGGTGGTGGTGGAGAACGGCGTGCGTCCGGACGAAGAAATCTACTACGCCCTCAAGCAAGGGGCGCGCAACAAGGGGCAGATGGACGTCGAGGCGCTGTTCGCGATCAAGCCGCAACCGTGCCTGAGCGAGCCGGGGGAAGGGTACCTGCTGTTCCGCATCGGTGACTGTGTGGCCCAGCGCAATACCCACGCTGCGATCTACGACGCCCTGCGCTTGTGCAAGGATTTCTGACCCAACACCGAACCAATGTGGACTCGGTCAAAAATGTGGGAGCTGCTTTATGTAGGAGCCGGGCTTGCCCGCGATGCAGGCAACTCGGTCTCGAGTGAGACCTGGGTGATGCCATCGCAGGCAAGCCAGCTCCCACATTGAGCCGGGTCCCACGCGAGACTTGCGTGGTCTGTGGGAGCTTCACCATGTTGAACACCTTGCTTCCTGTTCTTTTGTTCGCAGCGATAGGCCTGGCCGTCCTCGGTGCTGTGCGCCGGATGAACATGTGGCGCCGGGGCCGTGCTGCCAAGGTCGACCTGCTGGGCGGTCTGCTGGCCATGCCCAAGCGCTATATGGTCGACCTGCACCACGTGGTCGCCCGCGACAAATACATCGCCAACACCCACGTCGCCACGGCCCTGGGCTTTGTGCTGTCGGCATTGCTGGCGATCCTGGTGCACGGCTTCGGCCTGCATAACCGCATCCTCGGCTACGCCTTGCTGCTGGCGTCGGTGCTGATGTTTGTCGGCGCCACCTTCGTCTATCTGCGCCGGCGCAACCCGCCGTCGCGGCTGTCGAAAGGCCCGTGGATGCGCCTGCCGAAAAGCCTGATGGCGTTCTCGGTGAGCTTCTTCCTAGTGACGTTGCCGGTGGCCGGGCTCCTGCCTGCCGACTTCGGTGGCTGGCTGCTGGCCGTACTGCTTGGTGTGGGCGTGCTGTGGGGTGTGTCGGAACTGTTCTTCGGCATGACCTGGGGCGGCCCGATGAAACACGCCTTTGCCGGCGCCCTGCACCTGGCCTGGCACCGCCGCGCCGAACGCTTTGGCGGGGGCCGCTCTACCGGCTTGAAGCCGCTGGACCTGAGCGACAAGAGCGCGCCCCTGGGCGTGGAAAAACCCAAGGATTTCACCTGGAACCAACTGCTGGGCTTCGACGCCTGCGTGCAGTGCGGCAAGTGCGAAGCCGCGTGCCCGGCGTTTGCCGCCGGCCAGCCGCTGAACCCGAAAAAACTGATCCAGGACATGGTGGTCGGCCTGGCCGGCGGCACCGATGCCAAGTTCGCCGGCAGCCCTTACCCGGGTAAGGCCATCGGCGAACACAGCGGCAATCCGCACCAACCGATCGTCAATGGCCTGGTGGATGCCGAGACATTGTGGTCGTGCACCACCTGTCGTGCCTGTGTCGAAGAATGCCCGATGATGATCGAGCACGTAGATGCCATCGTCGATATGCGTCGCCACCTGACCCTGGAAAAAGGCGCGACCCCGAACAAGGGCGCCGAAGTCCTGGAGAACCTGATCGCCACCGACAACCCCGGCGGGTTCGCCCCGGGTGGGCGGATGAACTGGGCGGCGGACTTGAACCTGCCGCTGCTCGGCGATAAAGGCAGCACCGACGTGCTGTTCTGGGTCGGCGACGGCGCCTTCGACATGCGTAACCAGCGCACCCTGCGCGCCTTCGTCAAAGTGCTGAAGGCGGCGAAGGTCGACTTCGCCGTACTGGGCCTTGAGGAGCGTGACAGCGGCGACGTGGCCCGGCGTCTGGGCGATGAGGCAACGTTCCAGCTGCTGGCCGCGCGCAATATCCAGACCCTGGCCAAGTACCGCTTCCAGCGCATCGTCACCTGCGATCCCCATAGCTTCCATGTGCTGAAAAACGAATACGGCGCCTTCGACGGCAACTACCGGGTGCAGCACCACAGCACCTACATGGCCGAGCTGATCGACGCAGGCCTGCTGAACCTGGACCAGCACAAAGGCAACAGCGTGACCTACCACGACCCGTGCTACCTGGGCCGCTATAACGGTGAGTACGAGGCACCGCGCCAAGTGCTGCGGGCGCTGGGGATCGAGGTCAAGGAGATGCAACGTTCGGGGTTCCGTTCCCGTTGTTGCGGTGGCGGTGGCGGCGCGCCGATCACCGATATTCCCGGTAAGCAGCGCATCCCCGACATGCGCATGGAAGACATCCGCGAGACCGGCGCCGAACTGGTGGCCGTGGGTTGTCCACAGTGCACGGCGATGCTCGAAGGGGTGGTCGAACCCCGCCCACTGATCAAGGACATTGCCGAGTTGGTGGCGGACGCCTTGCTCGAAGAGGCTGTACCGGCCAAGAACACGCGTGTACCAGCGGAGGTCCACTGATGAGCGACATTATCCGCCGCGACCCACGGGCCGAATGGATCGCCCGCAACCGCTTGCACCCGCTGCATGCGGCGATGCAACCGGAACAGCACAGCTGGATGGGGCCTAACGGCATCCTCCGTAAAAACGTGCATGGCATAGGTTTTATCGGGCCCAACGGCATCAAGCGTATCGACCGCAGCGGCGCCCAGCAGGGCGGTGCGACCAAACGTACGGCAGCGGCGCAAGTGCAGTTGCCGTTGCACCAGGTGCCAGCCCCGGCGTTCTACATCAACGTGGTGCCGGACATGGTCGGCGGCCGCCTGAGCAGCCACGACCGCGACTTGCTGGGCCTGGCGCGGCAACTGGCCGGCAGCGACGGCGCGGTGCTGGCGGTGGTGTTTGGCGAGCATAAGGAAAGTGCCTTCGACACGGCCGGCGTGGACCGCCTGCTGGTGCTCGACGGGCACGAATTCGACGGTTATTCACCGGAGCAGCGGGTCCATGGCCTGCGGGCTGTGGATAACCAGTTCAGCCCGCGTCATTGGCTGCTGCCCGACAGCCGCAGTGGCGGTGGCGAACTGGGGCGGCGCTTTGCCGCCAGCCTCAAGGAACGCCCGGCCACCCGGGTGTGGCAGATCAAGGGCTCTGAGTGCATCGGCCGTGCCGGCGCAGGCCGGGAAGACCTGGCGCGCGCGCTGCCACGGCTGATCCTGGCTGCTGTGGAATGCGCCGATCCGGTCAGCGATACGCGTCACGAAGTGTTGCCCGTGGAGTTATCCACAGCCCTGGCGCGCAGCTTGCCGCGTATCGAGGATTTGGGCGCGGTGGCGGTGGATCCCGGTGCGATTCCCATGGCCGAGGCCGAGTTTATTTTCTCCGGTGGCAACGGGGTCAAGGATTGGCACCTGTTCCACCAGACCGCCGCTGCCCTGGGCGCCACCGAAGGTGCGTCGCGGGTGGCGGTGGACGATGGTTTTATGACCCGTGATCGCCAGGTCGGCGCCAGTGGTATCTGGGTCACCGCGCGGGTGTATGTGGCGGTCGGGATCTCCGGGGCGATCCAGCACCTGCAAGGCATCGGGGCCTGCGACAAGGTGGTGGCGATCAACCTCGATCCGGGTTGCGACATGATCAAGCGCGCCGACCTGTCGGTAATCGGCGACAGCGGTGACATTCTCCGGGCCTTGATTGCAGCGGTCCAGGCCCACCGCAACGGCGCCAAGCGCGATGCGGCTTAAACAAAGGATATGGCCATGACCACCCATGTAATCAGCCTGGTATCCATAGGCGCCCACCCGACCTCCGGCCGTCCGCGCCGCGCCGAACAGGATGCCCGCGCCGTCGAGCTGGGGCTGCAACTGGCTGGGGATAACCTGCAAGTCCTGCATGCCGGCGACATCGCCGAACCGACCCTGCGCGCCTACCTGGGCATGGGGCTGGCGCAGTTGCACGTGCTGGAACAACCGGCTGGCGCCGATGCCTTGCCGGTACTCGGTGACTACCTGCGGGACGCTGGCGCCCAGGTGGTGCTCACCGGCAGCCAGGCCGAAACCGGCGAAGGCTCGGGCATGTTGCCGTTCCTGTTGGCCGAGCAACTGGGCTGGCCGCTGATCGTCGGCCTGGCCCAGGTGGAGTCCATCGACAGCGGCGTGGCCCTTGTGCTGCAAGCGCTGCCTCGCGGGCAGCGGCGGCGCCTGAAGGTGCGCCTGCCCTTTTTGGCCACGGTGGATAACGCCGCGCCCAAGCCTCGGCAAAGCGCCTACGGCCCGGCCCAGCGTGGCGTGCTGCAGGAGCACGACGTGCAGGTGGTGGACGATGAGTTATTCACAGGCGCCGTGCTGCAACCGGCCAAGCCTCGGCCCAAGCGACTCAAGGTGATCAAGGCCAAGAGCGGCGCCGACCGCATGAAAGCCGCCACGGCCAAGGCCAGTGGTGGCGGTGGGCAGGTGCTCAAGGGGGTGAGCCCTGAGGCGGGTGCCGAGGCGATTCTCAAGCTGTTGGTCGAAGAGGGCGTGGTGCGCTGACCCTGTAGGAGCTGGCTTGCCTGCGATGGCGTCACCTGGGTGTAACTGAAAAACCGCGGTGCCTGCATCGCAGGCAAGCCAGCTCCTACAGGGTTTGCGGTGTTACCCACAATCCCTGTTAGCCCAGCTGTGGATAACCTGTTCGCGGCTGTCCACACCCCATGTAAATCAAGCCCTGTAGCCCTCTGTACGAAAAACAACCAACCTAAGCGACGGTTTTTACTGGGCTTTTTCTGTGGATAAGGAAAAAGCTCGGCTCATAGTTGCCCCCAAAGTCTGTTGGTGCTTCTGTGGATAAGATGTTCGCTACCCGCTACAGGCCATGTGAATAAAGGCTTGCAGTGAGTTGGTTGAAATATGATCAATATCGCCATTTCAATCGGTTTACGCGCGTAAAGCCTCGATTTTGCTCGGTTGCAGGCGGTTTTCCACAGAATGGCCGAAGTTGCCCCCAAAGTCTGTTGGCGCTTCTGTGGATAAGGTGTTTGCGATCCGCTACAGGCCATATAAAACGTGGCTTGTACGCTTCTGATTAAAAAATGATCAATGTTCGATCAAACCCGCTGCTTTGAATAAGTCACGGATTTTCTTGGTTTTATTTCAAGGAGATAAGGCAGTTGCCCACAATTACTGTGGGTGGCTTTGTGGATAAGTTGTTGGGGGATGGCTGGAGGGCAGGGTAATAGCGGGCTGGAGGCGCGATGATTAATTTCTGACCAGATGAGTAACCAAATGTAGGAGCGGGCTTGCCCGCGATTACGGTGGGTCAGCCAACAAATCTGTGACTGATACACCGCAATCGCGGGCAAGCCCGCTCCCACACAAGCCCCACAGTTTGATCTCTGGTGTGTCCGTTATTCGTGAGCGGCGACACCTTTAAGGTACGGCGCTGGCGCCGCTCCCAGGTTGTTCAACATGCGTTCGCTGTACCAGTCCACAAAGTTCACCACACCAAACTCATAGGTCTTGGAGTACGGCCCCGGCTGGTAAGCGGTGGAGTTGATCCCGCGCTGGTTCTCTTCGGCCAGGCGCCGGTCCTGGTCGTTGGTGGCGTCCCACACCTGGCGCATGCGGTCGACGTCATAGTCCACGCCTTCCACGGCGTCCTTGTGGACAATCCATTTGGTGGTGACCATGGTTTCCTGGGCGCTGATCGGCCACACGGTAAACACGATGATGTGATCACCCATGCAGTGGTTCCACGAGTGGGGCAGGTGCAGGATGCGCATCGAGCCCAGGTCGGGGTTCTTGATCCGGCCAATCAGTTTCTTGCAGCCCTGCTTGCCATCCAGGGTCATGGACACGGTGCCCTTGAGCAACGGCATGCGCACGATGCGGTTACGCAGGCCGAAGCTGGCGTGGGCGTAAGGGATCTTCTCGGCGTCCCAGGCGGCGGCGGAGGCGGCGACGTGGTCCTTGAAGGCCTGGTCGGCCCGTGGGTCGGTGACGTCGTCCCATTCCAGCAGGGTTTTCAGCAGTTCGGGGTGCGAGGCGTTGCAGTGGTAGCACTCGCGGTTGTTTTCCAGCACCAGTTTCCAGTTGGCTTTTTCGAACAAGGTGGTCTGGATCGCCACCTTGGTGTTCTCCATGTCGTAGGGTTCCATGTAGTGGTTCAGCGTCGACAAAAAGTCATCGATGGCCGGCGGGTTCTCGGCCAGGCTGATGAAGATGTAGCCGCCGGCGGTCTTCACGTTCACCGGTTTGAGGCCGTACTGCTTCATGTCGAAGTCAGCGCCCATCTCGGTGCCGGCGAACAGCAGGCGCCCGTCCAGTTCGTAGGTCCACTGGTGGTAATGGCATACGAGCTTGGCGACCTTGCCCTTGTCGCTGGTGCACAAGCGCGAGCCGCGGTGGCGGCAGACGTTGTGGAAGGCATGCACCACGCCCTCGGCGCCACGGATCACGATGATCGGGTTCTTGCCGATCTGCAGGGTCAGGTAGTTGCCCTTGCTGGGGATCTCGCAGGTCATGCCGGCGATCAACCATTCCTTCTGGAAGATCTCCTGCATGTCGATATCGAACAGGCGCTGGTCAGAGTAAAACGGCTGTGGCAGTGAAAAAGTGCGCTCGCGCTCCTGCAGCATTTGCGCGGTGGCCTTGCGTGCGGGTTCCAGCGGATCGCCCAAGCTCAAGGTTGCGGTGACGTCCATCGTGTGTGTCCTCAAGGCCATTCTGTGTGGCCGCGATAAGTGGCTAATCAGGTTTGCAGCAAGGCGTAAAGAAAGCGTCGTTGTTGGCTGCGAGTGTGGGCCCGGCGCTGCCCGCAACCTTGTCCATTAACGACATGGCCCACTCTGTTCCCGACGCGCAACCCCAGTGGTATGGGGGCTGGTCGCGATAAGTATGCGAATGTCGCAGATAGGTAAATGGCAGGTTGCGGCCTTACGCAGAATCGCCAGCATCAAGCCGAACTACGGCCGTGGAGAACAGCATGTCCAACAGCTTCCTGAATCCTGTCACCACCCAGACCTGGGCCAATGGTCGGCACATCGTCCGTTGCGTCAAAGTCATCCAGGAAACCTGGGATGTGCGCACCTTCTGCTTTATGGCCGACCAGCCGATCCTGTTCTTTTTCAAGCCGGGGCAGTTCGTCACCCTGGAGCTGGAAATCGACGGCCAGCCGATCATGCGCTCGTACACCATCTCCAGCTCGCCGTCGGTGCCCTACAGCTTCTCGGTGACGATCAAGCGCGTGCCCGGTGGCAAGGTTTCCAACTGGCTGCACGACACCCTGCACGAAGGCCAGGAACTGGCAGTACACGGGCCGGTCGGGCTGTTCAACGCCATCGACTTCAGCAACCCCAAGGTGCTGTACCTGAGCGGCGGCGTGGGGATCACCCCGGTGATGTCCATGGCGCGCTGGTATTACGACACCAACGCCAATGTCGACATGGTGTTCGTGCACAGCGCCCGGTCACCCAAAGACATCATCTACCACCGCGAGCTGGAGCATATGGCCTCGCGCATCGACAACTTCAGCCTGCACCTGATCTGCGAGAAGCACGGCCTGGGCGAACCGTGGGCCGGATATCGGGGCTACCTCAACCAGAAAATGCTCGAACTGATGGTGCCGGACTTCCTTGAGCGCGAAGTGTTCTGCTGCGGCCCTACGCCCTATATGAACGCGGTCAAGCGCCTGCTGGAAGCCAATGGCTTTGACATGACCCGCTACCACGAGGAGTCCTTCGGTGCGACCCCGCCAGAGGCGCGTGCCGATGCGGTGGAGCAAGCCGAACAGGCGGCCGATGCGCCAGAAATCGACCTGGCGGACTTGCACCAGGTGGAGTTCATCTCGTCGGGCAAAAGTATCCGTGTGGCCCCTGGGGAAACCGTGCATGCGGCAGCGGCCAAGCTCGGCCTGCTGATCCCCAAGGCCTGCGGCATGGGCATTTGCGGCACGTGCAAGGTGATGAAACTGGGCGGGGAAGTAGAAATGGAGCACAACGGCGGGATTACCGAGGAAGACGAAGCCGAGGGCTACATCCTGTCGTGCTGCAGCGTGCCGAAGGGCGATGTGCGGATCGAGTTCTGATAGATCGTGTGATCGTTCCCACGTGGAGCGTGGGAGCGATCAGGGGAGTTAACGGGCGGATCAGTACAACTGCGGCCGACGGTCCTGGTGCACGTGGTTGTGCTCGCTGATGAACTTGTCCCTGGCCTGGGTC
Source organism: Pseudomonas sp. WS 5010 (assembly GCF_012985565.1). Classification (NCBI taxonomy): domain Bacteria; kingdom Pseudomonadati; phylum Pseudomonadota; class Gammaproteobacteria; order Pseudomonadales; family Pseudomonadaceae; genus Pseudomonas; species Pseudomonas sp. WS 5010. Next base: position 607,182 of record NZ_JAAQWQ010000004.1, read on the forward strand.
AGGGGCAGGTCGGCCACCAGGCGTTGTTCGTTCTGATGTGAGACCGCTCCGGCCAATGGGTAGCCATCGGCATCGACAATGACGGATCCCCCAATCCAGTTGACCCCCCGCTCTTCGCCATGGCGATCGCATGCGGCGATAAACATCCGGTTGACCGCCGCATTGGCCTGGACCCGCACGATTTCTGCCGGTCTTTCACCGGCTGGGCGCGGGCCGTCCGGCCAGTTCACCGGCACACAGAGCAGGTCGGCCCCGGACAGGGCTGCCAGGCGTACCCACTCCGGCAGTTCCAGGTCGTAGCAGATCATGACAGCGATCCGTCCAGCGGCGGTTTCCACCACCGGTGGCGGTTCAGTTCCGGGGGTGAAGATCAATTTCTCGCGATCCCACAAGTGCGCCTTGCGATACACCGTCAGCCTGCCGCCCGGCTCTATCAGCGCGGCGCTGTTGGCCACCTGGCCTGCCGCCAGGCGCTCACAAAAGCCGGCCACGACAATGATGCCCAGTTCGCTCGCGAGGGTTTTCCAGCGGGTGAGTGTCGGGCCGTCCAGCTCCTCGGACACTGCCAGGGCTTCCTCCCGGTCATTGAACGCGTAGCCGCTTTGCATCAGCTCCGGCAACACCAGCACTTGCGCGCCCAGCGCCGCCGCACCGCGAATGGCCTTGGCGCTGAGTGCGCGGTTGTGTTCCACATCGGCGATACGCGGGGCGAGTTGATCACAGACGACACGTAGGGTGTTCATGGCTTACCACCTTCCAACATGGCCTCGCTGGCGGCAATGGCACGGTGTTCGGCATCGCGGTCAAGGTTGCGGCTCATCAGGCAATAGATAAGCGCGGAAACGCCCAGGCCGATCACGAAGGCGATATCGGCCCCGCCCAGCGCCACGGCGGCCGGTCCTTCGTAGAAACTCAACGACATGAACGGGATCATCGACACCAGGCCCAGGCAGTACGCGACCAAGCCCGCCTTGCCCCATAGGCCATAGATGCCGGCGGGGTTGAAGATATCGCTGATGGCGTATTGGCCTTTGCGCACCAGGTAGAAGTCGGCGAGGTTGACGGCAGTCCATGGCACCAGGAAGTACAACATCAGCAGCACGAACGTGTTGAAGCTGGCCAGATAGCTGTCGGGAATGCTCAAGGCGATCAGGAAAATGATCACTGCCACCAGGCCGATGCCAATGACCCGGCTCTTGAGGCGCGGCTGGATTTTCACGAAACCGTCGATGGCACTGATGCCGGTCAGCATCGCGCCATAGCAATTGACCGCCATGATGCCAATCAGCGCCGGCACCGCGATTAGCACGGTCAAGGTGCCGAAGCCAGGAATCACCTGGTTGCCCACCGTGCGCACGCTGGCGATGGCATCGGGCGAGGGCAGGGCCGAGGCCAGGAACGCGCCCAGAGACATCAGCCACAGCGCCGAGCCGGCAGCCCCCAGGTAGGTCCAGAAAATCACCCGGCGCGACGGGGTTTGATGGGGCAGGTAGCGCGAGTAGTCCGATACATACACGGCGTAGCTGATCTGATAACCGGCAGCGGCGCTGAGCTGGATCAGGAACGCCGACCAGGAGAAATGCGCCTCGGCCACTGCGGCATCGGCCGACAGGCTCATCAGGGCGGCAACGGTCAGCACTGCGAATACGCTGATCATCACGTAGGTCAGCCAGCGTTGCACAGTGTGCAGCAGGTCATGGCCGATCACGGCAATCATCACCGCGAGGATGATCATCAACGCATACCACGGCGCCCGGCTGCCAGGCAGCACCGTGTTGATGGCGTCGGTGGCGAGAATCACGTTGAACACATTGAAGCCGATGTACACAAAGATCACCGCGACAAACGGCACGATAGCGCCGCGCAGCCCGAACTGGGCCCGTGACTGGATCATCTGCGGCAAGCCCATGCGCGGGCCCTGGTTGGCGTGGAAGGCCATGGCAAAGGTGCCCAGGCCCACGCCGATGACAATCGCCAGGATCGCGTAGACCAGGCTCAAGCCCAGTGCGGCGCCGGTGAACCCGGTGACCATGGTGGTGAGGACGAAGTTGCCGGTGAACCAGAAGGGTCCCTGATGCCAGACTTTGCCGTGCCGTTCGTTGCGCGGCACATAGTCAATGGAACGGGTCTCGATTTTTGGGCGAGGGGCGACGCAGGGAACCGTCTTGTCAGATAGGGCGTTCATAGATTCACGGCTTGTTTTTATAGTGAGTGCCGCAGCATCGGGCAACTGATGGCCCGATTAAATCCTGATCTATAAATAATCACTTCAGACTTTCCTTAAGTAATGGCTTTTGCGCGTGGGGGGCGATGGAGCCGTTCTTTCTTATTGCAAAGCGATCTAATTGTGGCGAGGACGGTCTACTAGGCTGGCTCTTAGTCTCGTCGCATTCGCCTTTAGCCTTGTAGTAGAGGGTGGACATTTACCCAACCTGCAAGGACGCCATCATGTCTGCGATTCCCTCCCGCTCCCAAGGTGCTCAGCGGCTTTTGAACAAAAATGTCACGGCGCTGATTCCTGACTTTCCGTTTCATTACGCCCGCTATTTATGGCAGGCCGCGATCCTTAAAAAGCCCCTGGCCCAAGTTGCCGCGCAGCATCTTGGCGAGCAGGTGTTGATCGTCGGTGCCGGCGTGTCCGGGCTGGTGGCAGCCTACGAGGCGATGCGCATGGGCCTGCATCCGATAGTGGTGGAAGCTTCGGGGCGCATTGGCGGGCGGCTCTATTCCCATGTGCTGGGTGATCGCAACGACCCACAAGGCCGGGTGATCTGTGAACTGGGGGCGATGCGCTTCCCCAAGTCCGGCAAGGCGTTGATGCACTACTTTGCCAAGGTCGGGATGAGCGCCAACTCGGCGGACTTCCCTAACCCCGGCTCGCCCGCCGCCCCCAGTACCCTCGTCGATTACGAGAACGAGCAGACCTACTACGAACGCAATGACCTGCCGCAAAAATACAGGCGAATCGAAGATATGTTCTTCGGCGAATTCCTTGAACAAGACCCGATCCGGTTCACTGACATGGAAAACGCGATGCAGGAAACGGCAGTGGACCAAGGTGAAATCAAAGCGATCTGGAATACGATCCTCAGGGCGGGCTGGGATGACCTGAGTTTCTATGCCGCCATGGTCGAGCAAGCCAAGTGGAGCCGCGAAGACATTGACCTGTTTGGCCAGATAGGCTTCGGCACTGGCGGCTGGAACACCGACTATCCGAACTGTTTCCTGGAAGTGTTGCGGGTGTTGTACACCGGCCTGGATACCAACCACACGTTGATGTATGACGGTTCCAGCGAGCTGCCCCTGCGCCTATGGAGCCGCACGCCGGCTTCGTTCGGCGACACCCAGGTCCATTGGCCGGCAGGCACGACGGTGGAGAGTTTGACGCGGCGGGAGATTGCTGACCCTCTCAACCAGGAAGTCCGGCAGATCCACCGCCTGGCCGATGGCACGTTCGATGTGTACCTGCATGACAACAAACAGGGTGGAGACACCCTGCGTAACTTTAAAAGTGTGATTTATACGCCTCACGTGCGAGTGCTCGACAAGTTCCGCTATATGGATGGCAAAGAGCGCTTTACGCCGATGAACAACTTACTGCCCCAGGCTACCTGGGAAGCGGTGATGTATACCCATTACATGCAATCGGCAAAGATCTTCGCCAACACTCGACGGCCGTTTTGGAATGATGTCGAGAATGGTCGCTACAAGATGAGTGTGACCTTGTCGGACCGCCTTACCCGTGGCACCTATCTGCTGGACTATGCCCCAAGCAACGGGGTGAACAAGGGCAGCGGCATGTTTCTCTCATATACCTGGAACGATGACAGCCTGAAGTTCCTTGGCGACCGCAGCGCGCCGTTGCCGTCTCATGTCGATTTGTGTACGACCTTACTCGATACGGTGTATGCCGACACGCAACTAAACCTGGCAGCCGAGTTCGGCATGGTTGACCCTTTTATCGAGATCAACTGGGAAAATGAGCCGTTCTACCTGTGTGCCTTCAAGATGAACCTGCCGGGGCAGTATGAGTATCAAAGACTGCTGTTTTCCCAGTTCATGAGTGGTGTAAAGGAGGGCGCGCCGGACGGTTTCATTCTGTCTGGAGATGATATTTCCTGGACCGGGGGCTGGGCCGAGGGCGGGGTGACGACGGCGTTGAATGCGGTGAACAAGTTGGCGGTCAAGTTTGGCGGTGGGACGATCGAACACAATCCCGGGCCGATTGATCAGTGGGACGCATTACAACCTCTCCAGTTGTAGGCAACAACGTGCCGGCGATGGCGCCCTCAGGGTCGCCATCGCCGGCACGCCGGCTCCTTCGGGGGGAGATCAGGCGCCCATCACCTCACGAATATCCGCCGCCAGTTCTCGCACCCGCTCTTCCTCGGTATCCCACGCACACATGAAGCGCGCGCCGCCCTTGCCGATGAAGGTGTAGAAGCGCCAGCCCTTGGCCGTCAGCGCGGCGATGGCCGGCTCCGAGAGTTGCAGGAACACGCCGTTGGCCTGCACCGGGAACATCAATTCCACGCCGGGAATATCCGCCACCAGGCTGCTGAGCAACTGGGCGCAGTGGTTGGCGTGGCGTGCATGTTTGAGCCAGGCGTCGTTTTCCAGCAGGCCGACCCACGGGGCTGACAAAAAGCGCATTTTCGACGCCAACTGGCCGGCCTGTTTGCAGCGGTAGTCGAAGTCTTCCGCCAGCTTGTGGTTGAAGAACAGGATCGCTTCACCCACCGCCATGCCGTTCTTGGTGCCGCCAAAGCACAGCACATCCACACCGGCTTTCCAGGTCAGGTCGGCAGGTGAGCAGCCGAGGAACGCGCAGGCGTTGGAGAAACGCGCACCGTCCATGTGCAGGTTCAGCCCCAGTTCCTTGCAGGTGACGCTGATGGCGCGGATTTCTTGCGGGGTGTACACGCTGCCCACTTCGGTGGCCTGGGTCAGGGTCACGACGCGCGGCTTGGGGTAGTGGATGTCCTGGCGCTTGAGGGCGATCTCGCGGATGGATTCGGGGGTCAGCTTGCCGTTTTCGGTGCGCGCGGTGAGCAGCTTGGAGCCGTTGGAGAAAAACTCCGGTGCGCCACATTCGTCGGTCTCGACATGGGCGGTTTCCGAGCAAATCACGCTATGGTAGCTCTGGCACAAGGAAGACAGGGCCAGGGAGTTGGCCGCTGTTCCGTTGAAGGCGAAGAACACTTCACAGTCGGTTTCGAACAGTTTGCGGAAACCGTCGGCAGCACGATGGGTCCATTCATCGTCGCCATAGGCGCGTTGATGGCCCTGGTTGGCGAGCTCCATGGCGGCCCAGGCTTCCGGACAGATCCCGGAATAGTTGTCGCTGGCAAATTGTTGGCTCTTGTCGGTCATGGCCCGTTCCTGTGGTCGATGTTGGTGCGCACTTTAACCAAGAATATCCGGCGGGCGCACGCACTGTTAATGCAAAGTCTCTGGGGAATTATGCACGGTACTGAAACGATTCCTTTGCAGCGCGGGCGCGATGGCGCTCTGGACCTGCTCAAATGGCTGGCGCTATTGAGCATGGTGCTCGACCACCTGCGTTATGTCGGTTTAAGCCTCGATGGCCTGTACGTGCCGGGGCGCCTGGCGTTCCCGTGGTTTTGCCTGGCGATTGCGGCCAATTTGCAGCGGGTCCGGGATGCACCGGTCAGCGGGCAATGGCGTTACCTGGGCTGGTTGCTGCTGTTCAGCGTGATCAGCGAGGTGCCGTATCGGATGTTTATCGACGATGCCGATACATTGAACGTGCTGCCGACCCTGGCGCTGGGGCTGCTGGTTGCCAGGGGATGGCAGCAGAAGACGAATTTTGACCGGGGATTGGCGCTGATCGCGCTGTTGATCGCCGGTACGTTCTCGGCGCAACTGATGTTCGGCTTTTTTGGTGTATTACTGCCGCTGGCGATGTTGCTGGTGTTCAGTCGCCCCTGGTATTTCAGCGTGTTGCCGGGGTTGGTGTGTGTAGCTGCCAATCAATGGCAGGTCTTACTCAATAGCGGCAATCTCGTCGCGATGCTCGGGTTGGCCGCATGCCTGATTGCGCCGCTCGCCGGGCTGGTCTTATTGCGACAGGTCACACATGTGTCACCGCCGGCTATGCGGCGCTGGGCGTATGCACTTTATCCCGCGCATTTCTTACTGCTGCTACTCCTTCGAAAGGTCATCACATAGTCCCTGTAGGAGCGGGCTTGCTCGCGAATGCGGTGGGCCAGCCAATGCATGTGCTGCCTGACACATCGCATTCGCGAGCAAGCCCGCTCCCACATTTGTTCGGTGTTGTTCTGGCCATGTCGTAAACGCACCTTTGCGTGGCGTGCGTAGGCATTTGACCTGCCTGCGCCAGCCCTACCATCGCATCAAAGGGCCCTGCACGGGCCTCAACAATACGAAAGGCTGGGAGAGACGCGATGTTCAGCAAACAAGACCAGATCCAGGGATATGACGACGCACTGCTGGCGGCCATGAATGCCGAGGAGCAGCGCCAGGAAGATCATATCGAGCTGATCGCGTCGGAGAACTACACCAGCAAGCGCGTGATGCAGGCCCAGGGCAGCGGCCTGACCAACAAATACGCCGAAGGCTACCCTGGCAAGCGCTACTACGGCGGCTGCGAGCATGTGGATAAGGTCGAGGCCCTGGCCATCGAGCGCGCCAAGCAACTGTTCGGCGCCGATTACGCCAACGTGCAGCCGCACTCCGGTTCGTCCGCCAACAGTGCGGTGTACCTGGCGCTGATCAATGCCGGTGACACCATCCTCGGCATGAGCCTGGCCCACGGCGGCCACCTGACCCACGGCGCCAAGGTGTCGTCCTCGGGCAAGCTGTACAACGCGGTGCAGTACGGCATCAACACCGACACCGGCCTGATCGACTACGACGAAGTCGAGCGCCTGGCCGTGGAACACAAACCGAAGATGGTCGTCGCTGGCTTCTCTGCCTACTCCAAGACCCTGGATTTCCCACGCTTTCGTCAGATTGCCGACAAGGTCGGCGCGCTGCTGTTCGTCGACATGGCCCACGTCGCCGGCCTGGTGGCCGCTGGCCTGTACCCGAACCCGCTGCCCTACGCCGATGTGGTCACCACCACCACCCACAAAACCCTGCGCGGTCCGCGGGGTGGCCTGATCCTGGCCAAGTCCAACGAAGAGATTGAGAAAAAACTCAACTCCGCCGTGTTCCCCGGCGCACAGGGTGGCCCGCTGATGCACGTGATCGCGGGCAAGGCTGTGTGCTTCAAGGAGGCGATGGAGCCAGGCTTCAAAGCCTATCAACAGCAGGTGATCGACAACGCCCAGGCCATGGCCAGCGTGTTTATCAAGCGTGGCTACGATGTAGTCTCCGGCGGCACCGATAACCACCTGTTCCTGGTCAGCCTGATCCGCCAGGGCCTCACCGGCAAGGACGCAGACGCCGCCCTCGGTCGCGCCCACATCACCGTCAACAAGAACGCGGTGCCCAACGACCCGCAGTCGCCGTTCGTGACCTCGGGCCTGCGCATCGGCACCCCGGCGGTGACCACCCGTGGCTTCAAGGTGGCGCAATGTGTGGAGCTGGCCGGCTGGATCTGCGACATCCTCGACAACCTCGGCGATGCCGACGTCGAGGCCAACGTGGCCAAGCACGTGTCTGCCCTGTGCGCGGATTTCCCGGTTTATCGCTGAGCGCGGTTTTGGAGTAATGCCTATGCAACGCTACTCGGGCTTCGGCCTCTTCAAACACTCCCTCAGCCACCACGAAAACTGGCAGAAGATGTGGCGCACGCCGACCCCGAAAAAGGTCTACGACGTGGTCATCGTCGGCGGCGGCGGGCATGGCCTGGCGACCGCTTACTACCTGGCCAAGGAGCACGGCATCACCAACGTGGCGGTGGTCGAGAAAGGCTGGCTGGGCGGCGGCAACACCGCGCGCAACACCACCATCGTGCGTTCCAACTACCTGTGGGACGAGTCGGCGCACCTGTATGAGCACGCGATGAAGCTCTGGGAAGGTCTGTCCCAGGACCTCAACTACAACGTGATGTTCTCCCAGCGTGGCGTCTACAACCTGTGCCACACCCTGCAGGACATTCGCGATTCCGAGCGCCGCGTGAGTGCCAACCGCCTCAACGGCGTGGATGGCGAGTTGCTCAATGCCAAGCAGGTCGCGGACGAGATCCCGTACCTCGACTGCTCGAAAAACACCCGCTACCCGGTACTTGGCGCCACCGTGCAGCGGCGCGGCGGCGTGGCCCGTCACGATGCCGTGGCCTGGGGCTTTGCCCGTGCTGCCGATGCGCTCGGCGTGGACCTGATCCAGCAGACCGAAGTGATCGGCTTTCGTAAGGAAAACGGCGTGTGCATCGGCGTGGAGACCAACAAGGGCTTTATCGGCGCCAAGCGCGTTGGGGTGGTCACCGCAGGTAACTCCGGGCACATGGCTTCGCTGGCCGGGTTCCGCTTGCCGATCGAATCCCACCCGCTGCAAGCGCTGGTGTCGGAGCCGATCAAGCCGATTATCGACAGCGTGATCATGTCCAACGCCGTGCACGGCTACATCAGTCAGTCCGACAAGGGCGACCTGGTGATCGGCGCCGGTATCGACGGCTACAACGGCTACGGCCAGCGCGGCTCGTACCCGGTGATCGAACACACCATCCAGGCCATCGTCGAGATGTTCCCGGTGCTCTCGCGGGTGCGCATGAACCGCCAGTGGGGCGGCATCGTCGACACCACGCCGGACGCGTGCCCGATCATCTCCAAGACCCCGGTGCCGAACATGTTTTTCAACTGCGGCTGGGGCACCGGTGGCTTCAAGGCCACCCCCGGCTCAGGCAACGTATTTGCCGCGAGCCTGGCCAAGGGTGAGATGCACCCGCTGGCGGCACCTTTCTCCATCGACCGTTTCCACAACGGTGCGCTGATCGACGAACACGGCGCTGCGGCCGTCGCCCACTAACAGGAGAAATTCCCTATGTTGCATATCTTCTGTCCTCACTGTGGCGAACTGCGCTCCGAAGAGGAATTCCACGCCTCCGGCCAAGCGCACATCCCGCGCCCGCTGGACCCGAATGCCTGCACCGATCAAGAGTGGGGTGACTACATGTTCTTTCGCGATAACCCGCGCGGCCTGCATCACGAGCTGTGGATCCATGCCGCCGGTTGCCGCCAGTATTTCAACGCCACCCGCGACACCCTGACCTACGAAATTCTTGAAACCTACAAGATTGGCACCCAGCCGCAATTCACCGCCAAGGCTTCTGGAGAGAAGGTATGAGCCAGATCAATCGCCTGTCCAACGGTGGCCGCATCGACCGCAATAAAGTCCTGACGTTTACCTTCAACGGCCAGAGCTACAAAGGTTTTGAAGGCGACACCCTGGCCGCCGCCCTGCTGGCCAACGGCGTGGATATCATCGGCCGCAGCTTCAAGTACTCGCGCCCGCGCGGCATCTTTGCCGCCGGCGCCGAAGAACCGAACGCGGTGCTGCAGATCGGTGCCACCGAAGCCACGCAGATCCCCAACGTGCGCGCCACGCAACAGGCGTTGTACCAGGGCCTGGTGGCCACCAGCACCAACGGCTGGCCGAGCGTGAACAACGACATGATGGGCATCCTCGGCAAGGTCGGCGGCAAGCTGATGCCGCCGGGTTTCTACTACAAAACCTTCATGTACCCGCAATCGTTCTGGATGACCTACGAGAAGTACATCCGCAAGGCCGCCGGGCTTGGCCGCTCGCCGACCGAGAATGATCCGGACACCTACGACTACATGAACCGCCATTGCGACGTGCTGATCGTCGGCGCAGGCCCAGCGGGCCTGGCAGCGGCCCTGGCTGCTGCGCGCAGTGGGGCGCGGGTGATCATCGCCGATGAGCAGGAAGAATTCGGTGGGTCGCTGCTCGACTCGCGCGAAAGCCTCGACGGCAAGCCGGCGGCCGAGTGGGTCGCCAGCGTGATCGCCGAGCTCAAGGCCCTGCCGGATGTGGTGCTGCTGCCTCGCGCTACCGTCAATGGCTATCACGACCATAACTTCCTGACCATCCACGAGCGCCTCACCGATCACCTCGGCGACCGTGCGCCGATTGGCGTGGTACGCCAGCGTATCCACCGTGTGCGCGCCAAGCGTGTGGTGCTGGCGACCGGTGCCTGCGAGCGTCCGCTGGTGTACGGCAATAACGATGTGCCGGGCAATATGCTGGCGGGTGCGGTTTCGACCTACGTGCGCCGTTATGGCGTGGCGCCGGGTAAAAAGCTGCTGCTGTCGACCAACAATGATCACGCCTACCGTGTGGCGCTGGATTGGTTCGACGCTGGCCTCAGCGTGGTCGCGGTGGCCGATGCACGCCACAACCCACGCGGCGCGCTGGTGGAAGAAGCGCGCGCCAAAGGCATTCGCATCCTCACCGGCAGCGCCGTGATTGAAGCCCGTGGCAGCAAGCACGTCACTGGCGCCCGTGTGGCAGCCATCGACGTCAAAGCACATAAGGTCACCAGCCCCGGCGAATGGCTGGACTGCGACCTGGTGGCCAGCTCCGGCGGCTACAGCCCGGTGGTGCACTTGGCCTCGCACCTGGGCGGCAAGCCAACCTGGCGTGAAGATATCCTCGGTTTTGTTCCGGGCCAAGCACCGCAAAAACGCGTGTGCGTGGGCGGTATCAATGGCGTCTACGGCCTGGGTGATTCCCTGGCCGATGGCTTTGAAGGTGGCGTGCGCGCGGCCAGCGAAGCCGGGTTTGCCCCGGTGGAAGGTACGCTGCCCAAGGCCCTGACGCGCCTGGAAGAGCCGACCCTGGCCTTGTTCCAGGTGCCTCACGAAAAAGCCACTGCACGGGCGCCCAAGCAATTTGTCGACCTGCAGAACGACGTCACCGCCGCCGCCATCGAACTGGCGACCCGCGAAGGCTTCGAGTCGGTGGAACACGTCAAGCGCTACACCGCGCTGGGCTTTGGCACCGACCAGGGCAAGCTGGGTAACGTCAACGGCCTGGCGATTGCCGCGCGCTCGCTGAACGTGACCATCCCGCAGATGGGCACCACCATGTTCCGCCCCAACTACACGCCGGTGACCTTCGGCGCCGTGGCGGGCCGGCACTGCGGGCATATCTTCGAGCCGGTGCGCTACACCGCGCTGCAAGCCTGGCACGTGAAAAACGGCGCCGAGTTCGAAGATGTCGGCCAGTGGAAACGCCCATGGTACTTCCCGCGCAACGGTGAAGACCTGCATGCGGCAGTCAAGCGCGAATGCCTGGCCGTGCGCGACAGCGTCGGCCTGCTGGACGCCTCGACCCTGGGCAAGATCGACATCCAGGGCCCGGATGCCCGGGAGTTTCTCAACCGCATCTACAGCAACGCCTGGACCAAGCTCGACGTGGGCAAGGCGCGCTACGGCCTGATGTGCAAGGAAGACGGCATGGTCTTCGACGACGGCGTCACCGCCTGCCTTGCCGACAACCACTTCCTGATGACCACCACCACCGGCGGCGCGGCGCGTGTGTTGCAGTGGCTGGAAATCTACCAGCAGACCGAATGGCCGGACCTCAAGGTGTACTTCACCTCGGTCACCGACCACTGGGCGACCATGACCCTGTCCGGGCCCAACAGCCGCAAGCTGTTGAGCGAGGTCACCGATATCGACCTGGACAAGGATGGCTTCCCGTTCATGACCTGGAAAGAAGGCCTGGTGGGCGGTGTGCCGGCGCGGGTGTTCCGGATCTCGTTTACCGGTGAGCTGTCGTACGAAGTCAACGTGCAGGCCGACTACGCCATGGGCGTGCTCGAACAGATCGTCGAGGCCGGCAAACAGTACAACCTGACCCCATATGGCACCGAGACCATGCACGTGCTGCGGGCCGAGAAGGGCTTCATCATCGTCGGCCAGGACACCGACGGCTCGATGACCCCGGACGACCTGAACATGGGCTGGTGCGTGGGCCGTACCAAACCGTTCTCCTGGATCGGCTGGCGTGGGATGAACCGTGAGGATTGCCTGCGTGAAGAGCGCAAGCAACTGGTGGGCTTGAAGCCGATCGATCCGAAGGTGTGGCTGCCGGAAGGCGCGCAACTGGTGTTTGATCCGAAGCAGAGCATCCCGATGAAGATGGTCGGCCACGTCACCTCCAGCTATGCGCACAACTCCCTCGGCTATTCGTTTGCGATGGCGGTGGTCAAGGGCGGCTTGAAGCGATTGGGCGAGCGGGTGTTCTCGCCCCAGGCCGATGGCAGCGTGATCGAAGCGGAGATTGTGTCTTCGGTGTTCTTCGACCCGAAAGGCGATCGCCAAAACATCTGACACCACTCCCTGTAGGAGCCGGCTTGCCGGCGATGGCGTTTCGGAAATCGCCGCCAGGCTTGAGGGCCTCATCGCCGGCAAGCCGGCTCCTACAGGGGTTGTGGTGTTCATTGGAATTCAGATAGGTGCTTTATGACAGCAGCCAATGTGTACCAACAACGCCCCACCTCCGGCGCCAAGGCCGAGTCGTCGCTGCACCATGCCGACCTCGCCAGCCAGGTGGGCAAGGGCCGCAAGAACGCCGGCGTGACCGTGCGCGAAAAGAAACTCCTCGGCCACCTGACCCTGCGCGGCGACGGCCACGATGCGGCCTTCGCCGCCGGCGTGCACAAGGCCCTGGGCATCGAACTGCCCGGCGCCCTGCAGGTCATCGTCAAAGGCGAAACCAGCCTGCAATGGCTCGGCCCGGATGAGTGGTTGCTGATCGTGCCAGGCGGTGAAGAATTTGCCGCCGAGCAAAACCTGCGGGCCGCCCTGGGCGATCTGCACATCCAGGTCGTCAACGTCAGCGGCGGCCAGCAGATCCTCGAACTCAGCGGCCCGAACGTGCGCGATGTGCTGATGAAGTCCACCAGCTACGACGTGCACCCCGACAACTTCCCGGTGGGCAAGGCAGTGGGCACGGTGTTCGCCAAGTCGCAGCTGGTGATCCGCCATACCGCCGAAGACACCTGGGAACTGCTGATCCGTCGCAGCTTCTCGGACTACTGGTGGTTGTGGTTGCAGGATGCCTCGGCCGAATTCGGCCTGAATGTCCAAGCCTGATGATCGTTCCCATGCGCTGCGTGGGAACGCATCCCTGAGGAGTCAACTGTAATGAGCCGCGCACCCGATACATGGATTTTGACCGCCGACTGCCCCAGCGTGCTCGGCACGGTGGACGCGGTCACCCGCTATCTGTTCGAGCAGGGCTGCTACGTCACCGAGCACCATTCGTTCGATGACCGCCTCTCGGGGCGCTTTTTTATCCGCGTGGAGTTCCGTCAGCCCGATGGCTTCGACGAGCAAGGTTTTCGCGATGGCCTGGCCACGCGAGGCGAAGCCTTTGGGATGATCTTCGAGCTGACGGCACCGAACTACCGGCCAAAAGTAGTGATCATGGTGTCCAAGGCCGATCATTGCCTTAACGACCTGCTGTACCGCCAGCGTATCGGCCAACTGTCGATGGATGTGGTCGCGGTGGTGTCCAACCACCCCGATCTCAAGCCGTTGGCCGACTGGCACCAGATTCCCTACTACCATTTCCCCCTCGACCCCAACGACAAGCCGTCCCAGGAGCGTCAGGTGTGGCAAGTGATTGAAGACGCGGGTGCCGAACTGGTGATCCTTGCGCGCTACATGCAAGTGCTGTCGCCGGAGCTGTGCCGCAAGCTCGATGGCAAGGCGATCAATATCCATCACTCATTGCTGCCGGGGTTCAAGGGCGCCAAGCCCTACCACCAGGCGTACAACAAGGGCGTGAAGTTGGTCGGCGCCACTGCGCACTACATCAACAACGACCTGGACGAAGGCCCGATCATCGCCCAGGGCGTGGAGGTGGTGGATCACAGCCACTATCCCGAGGACCTGATTGCCAAGGGGCGGGATATCGAAGGGCTGACATTGGCGCGGGCGGTGGGGTACCACATTGAGCGGCGGGTGTTCTTGAATGCCAATAGAACGGTGGTGCTCTGACTGACGCCATCGCAGGCAAGCCAGCTCCTACAGGGTGATATGTGAACCCGACCAAATGTGAGGGCCCGCTCCCACAGAGTGGTGTGTGAACCCGATCAAATGTGGGAGCGGGCTTGCCCGCGATGAGGCCCTTACAAACAACGCAAAAACAGCATCTGTAACCCGAGCACTTAAACGCGCTGCCCACTCGAACGGGCACCGCAGTTCCATAAAAACAACAGCGAGGTGAAAGCATGTCTGGTAATCGTGGTGTCGTGTATCTCGGCAACGGTCAGGTCGAAGTACAGAAAATCGACTATCCCAAAATGCAGGACCCCCGTGGCAGGAAGATCGAGCACGGCGTCATCCTGCGCGTGGTCTCCACTAACATCTGCGGCTCCGACCAGCACATGGTGCGCGGCCGTACCACCGCCCAGACCGGCCTGGTGCTCGGTCACGAAATCACCGGCGAGGTGATCGAGAAGGGCAGCGACGTCGAGAACCTGAAGCTCGGCGACCTGGTGTCTGTGCCCTTCAACGTTGCTTGCGGCCGCTGCCGCTCCTGCAAGGAACAACACACCGGCGTCTGCCTGACCGTCAACCCGGCCCGTGCCGGTGGTGCCTACGGCTATGTCGACATGGGCGACTGGACCGGCGGCCAGGCCGAATACGTACTGGTGCCGTACGCCGACTTCAACCTGCTGAAACTGCCGGATCGCGACAAGGCCATGGAGAAAATCCGTGACCTGACGTGCCTCTCCGACATCCTGCCCACCGGCTATCACGGCGCCGTCACTGCTGGCGTTGGCCCTGGCAGTACCGTGTACATCGCCGGCGCCGGTCCTGTAGGCCTGGCGGCCGCCGCTTCGGCGCGTCTGCTGGGCGCGGCGGTGGTGATCATCGGTGACGTCAACCCGATCCGCCTGGCCCACGCCAAGGCCCAGGGTTTTGAAATCGCCGATTTGTCCAAGGACACGCCGCTGCACGAGCAGATCGCCGCGTTGCTGGGCGAGCCGGAAGTGGACTGTGCGGTGGACTGCGTGGGCTTTGAGGCGCGCGGCCACGGGCATGATGGCGTCAAGCACGAGGCGCCGGCCACGGTGCTCAACTCACTGATGGGGGTGGTGCGCGTCGCAGGCAAGATCGGCATCCCCGGCCTGTACGTCACCGAAGATCCAGGGGCGGTGGATGCCGCCGCGAAAATGGGCAGCCTGAGCATTCGTTTTGGCCTGGGCTGGGCCAAGTCCCATAGCTTCCACACCGGCCAGACCCCGGTGATGAAGTACAACCGCCAGTTGATGCAGGCGATCATGTGGGACCGCATCAACATCGCCGAGATCGTCGGCGTGCAGGTGATCAGCCTGGATGACGCGCCGCGTGGGTACGGCGAGTTCGATGCCGGGGTGCCGAAGAAGTTTGTGATTGATCCGCACAAGCTGTTCAGCGCGGCGTAGGCACTCGTAATACAAAACGGTGACCCGAGGTTAATGCCGACCAACCAAGAGCGAACAGCGGCCTGTCTGCGCCTTCTCTTGACTGATCGGCATTAGATCCAACGGTCATCGTTTTTGCGTTTTGATACCGGGGCGGACTACTCGGGGGCATGTAATTTCAGGAAGGGGTTGGAATAGACTTCTTTGCCAGGTTCGCCCGCCTTCACCGCCTCGCCACCATAAATACATGTCAGCTTGCCATTTGCCTGGTTGAAGCCTTCAGCTTTGAGTTTGTATTTGGGATCAAGGTAGTCATCGTCGGTGCCGGCCGTTACGCCCTCCCACTTCTTGCCGTTGCTGCTGGCTTCGTATTTGAAACCATCAGCAAACGTTCCAAGCGCGGGGTCGCTGTAGGGTGACGATTTGATCGCGCTTACGTCGGGACAACTACTAATGTCTGCCGCCAGGGTCTGACCGGTCAGGGCCATGAAGACGAGTGCTCCGATTGCAATTTTGCTGTGCATGATCAACGTTCCTTTGTTGTGGGAGGCTTCATGTTGCAACGGGAGTTGGAGGGTGCCTACTGTGGGAAATGACAGTTAGATAAAATCAAATACAATTAAAAGTACGTGTCTTATTTCAAACGCCGCGACTGCGACCGAGCAAATGCGCAGGCGCAAAAAAACCTGCAAAGGAGCAGGTTTTTTTTGCGAACTTCACGGCGCGTGCGCTATCACGGGCAAGCCCGTTTCCACAGTGTTTTTTGGGGGGAGGCAGGGCGGTTAGCGAATTGCCAGCGCGCCCTGGTACACCGTCGGGCCGGTAGGCTGCTTGCTCACCGAGCCACCTTTGGTTTCCGAACTGACCATTAACTCCACCGGCTGGCTGATGGTTTCCTGCTGGCGTGGGTTGAGGCCGATGATGCCTTTGCCATCTTCAGGCAACAGGCCCAAAGACACAGGCGTGCCGCCGGCCGGCAGGGCCCACAGTTCGAGGCTGCGGTCCGGCTCAGGCGCGGTGGCGGCGATGGGCTGGACTTCCAGGTAATCCTTGTGCGCCACAATTTGCGCCGCCGGTTGTTGGGTGCTGCTGACCAGGGTCGCGGCGGACTTGACGCTGTCCTGGGTGTAGAGCGCGCCGCCGATACCGGCAACCACCACCACGCAGACGCCGATGAACAGGCGCGGGCGGGTCCAGAATGAGGGCTTGTGCTCGATCACTGGGGGTTGGGACGCAGTCATAAGGCTCTTCCTGACAAGTTTTGTAGTGTGTTGATTGACCCTGTGACAGGCGATGGGTTCCTAGTGGCAGTTTGATGGTGCCGGGCTTTGGTGCTTTTCTGAACAAATCTGTGACGTGGAACAACCTGTTGGATGCTGAGTCAAACGGCTGCTTTAGCTCCTACATTTACGAGGTTGTCTCGATGAAGATTTCACGCGGTTTTGCCCTGTCCTGCCTCCTGACCGTGGTGGCCAGCCCGGTATTTGCAGCAGGTTTCAGCCTGGGCGATGTGGCCAACGCCGTTTCTGGCGCCCAGGGCACCAACAAGGCCGCCGCCGCTGCGCCGACCTCACAGACCGCTGGCTTGCTGGGCGCACTGACCCAGCAACTGAATGTCACCCCGGAGCAGGCCGTCGGCGGTACCGGTGCGATGCTGGGCCTGGCCAAGAACCAACTGAGCAGCACCGATTATTCGCAGTTGGGCAAAAGCGTACCGGGCCTGGACAAGCTGTCGGGCAACAACGCATTGGGCAGCCTTGGCGCCTTGAGCGGCATGCTTGGCCAGAACGGTGGCAGCAAGACCAGCGGCCTGGACGGCGTGCTGGGTAACGTGAAGAACACCAACGACCTGAACACCGCGTTCAGCGCCTTGGGCATGGACAGCGGCATGATCGGCCAGTTTGCCCCGGTGATCCTGCAATACCTGGGCGGCCAGGGTGCCGACAGCTCACTGCTTGGCAAACTGGCCCAGGCCTGGGGTACCGGTAGCTAAGGTCGCTCGGCGCGCAGTTGGGCAATGCGCGCATCCTTCTCCATCCAGAGCTGGTTGACCCAGTTCTGGACGGTCTGGCGAAACGCCGGATCATTCTCGTAATCCCCCTGCCACAACGCCGGATCCAGCTCGCGGGTGCGGATATCAACAATGACGCGCGGCACCGCGCCGCTGATCAAGTCCCAGAACCCTGGAATCTTCTGCTGTGGATACACCACGGTCACGTCGAGGATCGCATCCAGCTGTTCGCCCATCGCGGCCAGCACAAACGCCACGCCACCGGCCTTGGGCTTGAGCAGGTGAGTGAAAGGTGAGCCCTGCTGGGCACGCTTGGCCTCGGTAAAACGCGTGCCTTCCAGGTAGTTGACCACCGTCACCGGCTGGCGCTTGAACAGCTCGCAGGCCTGTTTGGTGATCTTCAGGTCCTGGCCCGCCAGTTCCGGGTGCTTGGCCAGGAACGCCTTGCTGTAGCGCTTCATGAACGGGTAATCCAGGGCCCACCAGGCCAGGCCCAGGAACGGCACCCAGATCAGCTCCTTTTTCAGGAAGAACTTGAAGAACGGCGTGCGCCGGTTGAGGGTCTGGATCAGCGCCGGGATATCCACCCAGGATTGATGGTTGCTGATCACCAGGTATGAGGTATCGACCCTCAGCCCAGTGTCGCCGCGAATATCCCATTGGGTGGGGATGCACAGGGCAAAGATCAGCTTGTCGATCTCGGCCCAGGTCTCGGCGATCCACATCACGGCCCAGGAGGCGTAATCGCGTGACCGCCCGGGCGCCACCAGCTTGAGCAGGGCGAATACCAGCAGCGGGCCGATCAGGATCAGTGTGTTGAGTAACAGCAGCAGTGTGACGAAACAGCCGGTGAGCAGGCGGCGCATAAGCAACTCTTGCAAGCGATTGGACGGGCCATGATAAGCAGCTTGAGTCTAGAGGCCAAATCGCAAATGGCCTGACGAATGTTTCACTTTGTGTTGCGTATGCTGGGCAACGATCCAACTTTAGGCAGCGTTTGCAGTCTAGTATTCGTCTACTTACTTCAAGGAATCCTCCTACGTGAAATCCCTCCTTGCCCTATTAGCCGTGGTTGCCCTGCCCGTGATGGCCGCCGAGCCGACCCTGTACGGGCGCTACGAATATATCCAGTTGCCGGAAATCGGCGAGACCTTCAAGGCCAAGATGGACACCGGCGCGTTGACCGCCTCGCTGTCGGCCCGCGACATCGAGACCTTCACCCGCGATGGCGAGGACTGGGTGCGGTTCCGTCTCAGCGGCAAGGACGTGAGCAACAAGGTCTACGAACACAAAGTGGCGCGCATCAGCAAGATCAAGAACCGCGCCGACGAAGATGAAGACGGCGAAGAAACCAGCGTAGCCAAGCGCCCGGTGGTGGACCTGGAAATGTGCCTGGGCAACGTCAAGCGCACGGTGGAGGTCAACCTTACCGACCGCAGCAGCTTCAACTACCCGCTGCTGATCGGGGCCAAGGCCCTGCGTGAGTTCGGCGCCGCCGTGAACCCGGCTCGTCGCTATACCGCGGACAAGCCCGACTGCTGATTGACGCCGCATAAGGCATGGGGCACCGTTCACCTTTAGCTCCCAGTGCTCGGACGCCATGCCTCATATCCTGATTGTCGAAGACGAAGCGGCCATAGCCGATACGCTGATTTTTGCCCTGCAAGGCGAAGGCTTTACCACCACCTGGCTGACCCTCGGCCAGGCGGCGCTGGAGCATCAACGCCAAACCCCGGCCGATCTGCTGATCCTCGACATCGGCCTGCCGGACATCAGCGGTTTTGAAACCTGCAAGCAACTGCGCCGCTTCAGTGAAGTACCGGTGATGTTCCTCAGTGCCCGCGACGGTGAAATCGACCGTGTGGTGGGCCTGGAAATCGGCGCGGATGATTATGTGGTCAAGCCCTTCAGCCCGCGGGAAGTGGCGGCGCGGGTCAAAGCGATCTTAAAGCGCGTGGCACCGGTGCCAGCGCCGGCCAGCGGCGGCCTGTTCCAGGTGGACCACGAGCGGGTGCAGATCCACTATCGCGGCCAGTTGTTGGGCCTGACCCGGCATGAATTCCGCCTGCTCAACTGCCTGCTGGAACAGCCCGGGCGGGTATTCAGCCGCGAGCAACTGCTGGATGCTGTCGGCGTGGCCGCCGATGCCGGCTACGAGCGCAATATCGACAGCCATATCAAAAGCCTGCGCAGCAAGTTGCGTGGCGTGGTCGCCGAGGCCGAGCCGATCCAGACCCATCGGGGCCTGGGCTACAGCTACAGCCCGAGCCACGCCTGATGCGCATGGGGCTGCGGATTTTCCTGGTGTATGCGCTGTTTATCGGCCTCACCGGCTACTTTGTGCTCAACACGGTGATGAAGGAAATCCGCCCCGGCGTGCGTCAGTCCACCGAGGAAACCCTGGTAGATACCGCCAACCTGCTGGCGGAAATCCTGCGTGACGATGTGAAAAACGGCACCCTCGGCCAAAGCCACTGGCCTACCGTGCTCAAGGCCTACGGCGAGCGCCAGCCGGGCGCGACGATCTGGGGGCTGGCGAAGAATCAGGTCAACCACCGTATCTATGTGACCGACGCCCGGGGCGTTGTGCTGCTGGACTCGGCAGGAACAGCCGTGGGCCAGGACTACTCGAAATGGAACGACGTGTACCTGACCCTGCGCGGTGAGTACGGCGCCCGCTCGACCCGCAGCGATGCCGATGACCCGGCGTCGTCGGTGATGCATGTCGGCGCGCCGATCCGCGATAACGGGCAGATCATCGGCGCCGTTACCGTGGCCAAGCCCAACAGTTCGCTACAGCCCTATGTCGACCGCACCGAGCGCCGCCTGCTGTGGTACGGCGCCGGCCTGGTGGCGCTGGGCTTGTTGCTGGGGGCGTTGCTGTCATGGTGGTTGAGTGCTGCGCTACGCCGCCTGACCACCTATGCCCAGGCGGTCAGCGAGGGGCGGCGCGCCGAGTTGCCGCATTATCGCGGTGGTGAACTGGCGCAGTTGTCCACCGCTGTGGAGCACATGCGCACGCAACTGGAGGGCAAGGCCTACGTCGAGCGTTACGTGCACACTCTGACCCACGAACTGAAAAGCCCGTTGGCGGCGATTCGCGGCGCGGCGGAGTTGTTGCAGGGGGAAATGACTGTCGCCCAGCAACAGCGGTTTGTCGGCAATATCGCCAGCGAAAGCGCGCGCTTGCAGCAGTTGATCGAGCGCCTGCTGAACCTGGCACAGGTCGAGCAGCGCCAGGGGCTGGAGCAGCAAGTCCCGGTACCGTTGGCCGCCTTGGTCGATGAAGTCCTCAAGGCGCAATGCGCGCGGATCGAACAGGCCGGGTTGCAGGTCGAGCGCCTGATCGAAGCGGATGTAAAGCTGTATGGCGAGCCGTTTTTACTGCGCCAGGCCTTGGGCAACCTGCTGGAAAACGCCCTGGACTTTACCCCGCCCGGCGGCACTCTGCGCTTTAGTGCCCAGGAGCGGCATCACGATGTGGATGTGTGCCTGTTCAACCAGGCCGCACCGATTCCCGAATACGCGCTGCCACGCCTGAGCGAGCGTTTCTACTCCCTGCCGCGCCCGGCCAGCGGGCGCAAAAGCACCGGCCTGGGCCTGAACTTTGTCGAAGAAGTGGTGAAGCTGCACGGCGGCTCATTGCAGATCGGCAACGTCCCGGGTGGCGTGCAAGTGGTGCTGCATCTCCACACAGTCTCCACATTGCCCTCATAAATCCCCCACAGGCCGCCGCCAGACTCTCCCCATCAAAACAGGGAGAGACCCATGAACCGCAGCCTGCTATTCAAACTGGGCGCCATCGCGCTGCTGATCCTGCTATTGCTGATTCCGTTGCTGATGATCAACGGCATCATCAACGACCGCCAGGAACTGCGCGACGGCGTCTTGATGGACATTGCCCGCAGCTCCAGCTACAGCCAGCAGGTCAGCGGGCCGTTGATGGTGGTGCCGTATCGCAAGACTGTGCGTGAGTGGAAGCTCAACGAAAAACTCAACAAACGCTATGAAGTGCTCAGCGAAGAAGATGGCCGCCTGTACTTCCTGCCGGAGCAGTTCGAACTCGACGGCAAGGTACAAACCGAACTGCGCGCCCGGGGGATCTACCAGGCGCGGCTGTTCCATGCCGACAACCGCATCAGCGGCCGCTTTGTGCTGCCGGCGCAGATGGGCATCAAGGAGGACTTTGCCGATTACACGTTTGGCCAGGCATTTTTGGCGGTCGGTATCAGCGATATCCGCGGCATTGAAAACGCCCTGAAACTGGAGCTGGGCAGCCAGCGCCTGGAGTTTGCCCCGGGCACCCAGGTGAGCTTCCTTGGCGCCGGTGTGCATGTACCGTTGCCCGCCCAGGACAGCAAGAACCCCGCGCCGCTGGACTTCGCGTTCGACCTGCGGCTGCAAGGTACCGAACAACTGCTGGTGCTGCCGGTGGGCAAGACGAGTAAGGTCAAGCTGGCCTCCAACTGGCCCCATCCAAGCTTCGTCGGCAACTTCCTGCCGGTGCAGCGCGAGATCAACGACCAAGGTTTTAGCGCCAGCTGGCAGACCTCGTTTTTCTCCACCAACCTTGAAGAATCACTGGGAGGCTGTGTGGTCGGCAGTCGCTGCGAGGACTTCAACCAGCGCAGCTTCGGCGTGAACTTTATCGACCCGGTGGACCAGTACCTCAAGAGCGATCGCGCGATCAAATATGCGCTGCTGTTTATCGCCCTGACATTCGCCGGCTTCTTCCTGTTCGAAGTGCTCAAGAGCCTGGCGGTACACCCGATCCAGTACGCGTTGGTGGGGGTGGCCCTGGCGTTTTTCTACCTGCTGCTGTTGTCGCTGTCCGAGCATATCGGCTTTGCCCTGGCGTACCTGATTTCGGCCAGTGCCTGTGTGTTGTTGATCGGTTTTTATGTGTGCCATGTGCTGCGCAGCGTGGCCCACGGCCTGGGGTTCTCGGCGGGGTTGGCGGCGCTGTATGGCTTGCTGTACGGGTTGTTGAGCGCCGAGGACTACGCGCTGCTGATGGGCTCGTTGTTACTGTTCGGGCTGCTGGGCACGGTGATGGTCCTGACGCGCAAACTGGACTGGTATGGCGTGGGCAAACGCAAGGTGGCCGAGCCGTTGGCGTTTGACCTGGAGGCGGTGCAATGATCGGCTTACGTGAGGATCAGCGGGAGAGGGGAGAGCTGGTGGCGATGATCAGGGCATTGCTGCCCGACCCTTGGAGCGGGCGTGCCTCCCCCTCGACAATGCGCCTGGAATACCTTCGCGAGCCAGCTCGCCCCTACAAGGGAGGCACCACTCAGGCCGGCGGCTGGGTCGCCAACATCGAAGGCCGCTGACTGACCTCGGCGTACCAGGCGGCCAGTTTGGGATTGCTTGAACGCCAGCGCAGGTCCGGATGGCGAAAGTCCAGGTACGCCAGGGCGCAGGCGACGCTGATGGCGGCGATGTCGAAATGGCTGGCCAGCTCTGCGATGGCGTCCTGTTCCAACTCTGCCAGGGCGCGGCGGATCTTGTTGCGCTGCTCCTGCAGCCAGCTGTCCCAGTGTTTGTCGGCCGGACGCAGGGCGGTTTCATAGCGCACCAACACCGCCGCGTCCATGATCCCATCGGCCGTCGAGGCCAGGGTCAGGCGGCGCCAGCGGGCCGAGCCGTCGCGGGGGATCAGCGGGTTGCCGACGTGCTGGTGGTCGAAGTAGTCGAGGATCACCCGGCTGTCGTGCAACACATTGCCATCGGCCAGGCGCAGGGCCGGGATCTTGCCCAGGGGGTTGCCCTCGTTCAACGCGGTGATCGGGTTGACCGGCGTGACCAGCACGGTCTCCAGAGTAACCCGCTCTTGCTGGCCGGTTTCGTGGAGCAGCACCAAAACTTTGCGGACAAACGGCGAAGCGGGGTTGTGGAACAAGGTCATGCTGGGCGCGAACATGGGCAATCCTCGGAAAGGGTCGGCCATAGACTAGACAGTTGCGAGGTGACTGGCGAGGGGGATCTTGGTTGTTTTTGCGGGCCTCATCGCAGGCAAGCCAGCTCCCACATTGGACGGTGTTCGCACATCAAAGTGGGGGAGCTGGCTTGCCTGCGATGGCGTCCTCACGGCCGCCGCAGCAACCCCCAGACACCGATTGCCGCCGGGATCCCCAGCCCAAGCCAACTGAGGGAATCCCAACCCCCATCCCCCAGCAACGCCGCAAACAACCCGGCAGCACTGAGCAGCCCGATCACCAAGGGCACCCCGAACACCTTCCAGAAATTCGACTGCCGGGGCCTCATGGCTTGGCCGCCTTGCGCCGCACCAACCACAGGTACACACCGCTGCCCAACACGATGATGGTCAGCACATCCAGCACCGCCCAGAGGATTTTCATCGGCATGCCGCCATAGTCGCCAAAGTGCAGGGGCTGGGACATGCCCATGGCGTCCATGTACCACGGCCGCTCGGCCACGGCGGTGACGCTCAGGTCGCTGGCGTCGATCAGCACCGGGGTCAGCAGGTGCGAGGTCAGGTGCGTGCTGCCTTTCATGAATACCGCGTAGTGATGCTCGCTGGAAAACCGCGTGCCGGGGAACGCAATAAAGTCTGGGGTCATGCCCGGTGCGACTTGTTCGGCGATGTTCAGCAGGTTGGTGGCCGGCGCACGCAAGGTCAGCGGCGGCGCGTTCTTGTAGGGTTCGATCATCGCGGTGAGGCTGTCGTTGCGCCACGCAGCGATGATCAGGTCGGCGCAGGCGCTGATCACCCCGGTGACGCCCACCACCAGCGCCCAGGTCAGGGTGACGACACCGATCAGGTTATGCAGGTCCAGCCAACGCAGGCGCGTGGACTTGTCCTGGCGCACCGTGGCGAACTTCAAGCGCCGCATGAACGGCAGGTACAACACCGTGCCGGAAACAATCGCCAGCACAAACAGCACCCCCATGAACGCCAGCAGCAATTTGCCCGGCAGCCCGGCGAACATATCCACATGCAGGCGCAGCAGGAACATCGTCAAGCCGCCATTGGCCGACGGCATCTCCACACTTTCGCCGGTGCGCGCGTCGAGCATAAAGGTGTGGGACGAATTGGGCTCGGTCCCGGCGGTGGCCGCCATGATCGCAATCACACCGTTCTTGTCGTCTTCGTCCCAGGCCAGGTACTGCATGGCTTCGCCAGGGCGATGGGCCTGGGCCTTGGCCACCAGTTGCTCGAGATTGAGCTGCGGGGTATCGGCCGGCATCTGCTTGAGCTCGGGTTCATTGCCCAGCAGGTGATCGATCTCGTGGTGAAAGATCAGCGGCAGCCCGGTCAGCGCCAGCATCAGCAGGAACACGGTGCAGATCAGGCTGGTCCAGGTGTGGATGAAGGACCAGCGGCGGATGGTTGTGCTTTTCATCACGGCTCCAAAAGGCAGAAGGGCCGCAATTGGGGCGGCCCTTCATCTGCGGTTTTTAACCGTCTTAGAATTTGTAGTTCACGCTGGCGACGACGTTACGTTGGTCGCCGTAGTAGCAGTAGAAACCATCGCAGGTGGCGAGGTAGTCCTTGTTGAAGATGTTCTTGGCATCGACCGCCACGGTGACACCTTTCAGAGCGCTGCTTACGCGGCCAAGATCGTAATGGGCCGAGGCGTCGTACACCGTGTAGGAGCCAACATGGCCCCAGTCGGTATTGGCAGCGTTGCCGTAGGTATCGCCGACATAACGCACGCCTGCACCCACGCCAAAGCCGTCGAGCGGACCGCTGTGCCAGGTGTAGTCGGCCCAGGCGGTGGCTTGGTTACGAGGTACCTGATTCATGCGGTTGCCTTTTTCTGCGGCAGCGCCCTTGGTGATTTCGCTGTCGTTATAGGTGTACGAGCCTACGAGCTTGAGGCTTTCGGTGACGTCGGCGCTGGCTTCCAGTTCCAGGCCGCGCACACGCACCTCGCCTACTTGACGGGTAATGCCGCCCTCGGTAACCGACGTATTTGTCTGTGTTAGATCGAACACGGCAGCGGTCAGCAACGCCTTGGTGCCAGGCGGCTGATATTTGATCCCTGCTTCGTACTGTTTGCCTTCTGTGGGTTTGAATGCACCAGTACTGAGTACTTGTGTCCCTGAGCCCGCTTGGAACGATTCGGCGTAGGAGAGGTATGGAGTGACGCCGTTGTCGAACACATAGCTTAGTGCCGCATTACCGCTGAAGTTTTTGTCACGCTGGGTGTTGGTGGCGTCGTTCTGGTTGTGGAACGTGGTGCCGGTGTGCACCCAGTCTTCACGTCCACCAAGAGTCAGGCGCCAATTGTCGAGAGCCATTTGATCCTGTACGTACAGGCCGGTCTGCTGGGTCTTTTGGGTGTAGTCATACATGGTGAAGTATTGGACTTTGGAGAAGTCCTGCCCATACACCGGTCGATTGAAGTTGATGGTCGGAACACCGGCGGAACCCCATAGCCAGCGCGCATCGGCATCGGAGCGCTGGTGGTCCAGACCCAGCAGCAAGGTGTGGCTTACAGCGCCGGTCTGGAAGTCGGCCTGGAAGTTGTTGTCGACGGCAAACTGCCCGATGTTTTCATCGACCTTGCCGGCTGAGCGGCTCACGTTGCCATCGGCGTCTACGGCCAACTCCGGCCCGTTTGGCCAAAAACTACCCCCTGCCGTGATGCCCTGGAACGACAGGTCGTTTTTGGTATAGCGCAGGTTTTGCCGGAACTGCCAGGTATCGTTCAAGCGAGTTTCAAAGGCATAGCCGAGCGCATAGTAAGTGCGGTCGTAGAATTCCCAGTCCGGATCACCGAGGTTCTTGTGGTGGGAAATTTTGCCGGCAGGCGATGACAATTTGGTGCCCTGTAGCGGCAGGAATTGACCCGTGATCCCGGTGTCGTCGCGGGTGAACTGCGAGAGCAGGGTCAGCTTGGTGTCGTCGTTGATGTTCCACGTCAGGCTGGGCGCGACGTTGTAGCGTTTGTCAGGGATATGATCGACCGCTGTATCGCTGTCACGCACCACGCCACCGATACGGTAGAGGAATTGTCCTTCGTCATCGATTTTTCCGGTGCTATCGAAGTTGATCTGCTTGTGGTTATTGGTACCGGTTTGTACCTCGACCTCGTGACTGCTTTCAGCTTGTGGGCGACGGCTGACCATATCCAGCAAGCCACCGGGAGGCGTCTGACCGTAGACGGAGGAAGCCGGACCGCGCAGTACAGCGATACGCTCCAGGCTCCAAGTGTCAACTTTTGGCGTAGCGTAGTTGCCCTTTGGCAAAGGCAGGCCGTCGAGGAATTGGGTCGGTACAAAACCGCGTACCAGTAACCAATCGCTGCGCGAGTCAGAACCATAGCCGCTGCTCTGCACCCCTGCGGTGTAGCGCAGCGCGTCGTTGAGGTTCAGAACTGAGCGGTCTTCCATTTGTTTACGGGTGATTACTGTCACGGAGCGCGGCAATTCGGCAATTGGCGTATCGGTCTTGGTCCCAGCCGCCGTACGCGTAGCCACATAACCATCCACCGGCCCCCACGCGCTCTCGTAATTCCCCTGCCCGGTGATATTGGTCTGCGGCAACGACACCACACCCTCTGGAATCGCCACCAGGCTGTAGGTGCCCGCGCTGCTTTGCTCCAGCTGCAACCCAGTGCCACGCAAGGCCTCGCGCAGTGCGCCCGGGGCATCGAACTGGCCCTTGACCGGGGCCGAGGTCTTGCCGGCGGCCAGTGCCGGGCTGAGGGTCAGTGCGAGGCCGGCCTGGCTGGCGATCTGGTTCAGGGTGCTGGCCAACGGTGCGGCCGGCAGGTTGTAGGCACGCACGCTGGATGCCTGTTCGGCGGCGATCAGCGCAGTGCTGGCCAGCGGGGCGCTGAGGGCGATCGCCACGGCTAGCAGGCTGGGGCGCAACAAGGTGTCTAGTGTGCGGGACATAGGGCGGCTCCGGAATGGAAATATTTCTCAATTGCCTAGGTGCCGGATGAGAATCAAAAAGTGATAGGGCCAAGTGAAAATAAATCTGTGAATGCTCACAACTCTTCGTAATGCATGGCCCTCAAGGCTCAGGATAGCGGTGTTTTTCAGCCGACGGCCCACTGCAGTTTGTTGGCCAGTGCATCGGGGTATGGCGCTGTATCGGCGATTGCCGCGCGGGTGGCCTCGCCATGGCCGAACGCCTCAATCAATAGCTCAACGTGCGCGGTGAGGAAATCGCTCAACGCATCAAGGCGCTCCTCAAGGGCGCGGTAGCGCGCAATGTCCATAAGGCCTTCGCTGATAAACCAGGCGGCGTGTTTATTCAGGTATTCCAGCACATACATCCCGCACAACGCGCTACCCAGTTCCCTGGCCAGGCCCTGGGGCAGCGAGTGGCTCGCTTGCACCGCGCTCTGGATGGCCAGGCGCTGGGCGTAGGCCTCACCCGCGCGGGCAACGATCATCAATTGCGAGTTCCATACCTGCATGTCGTCCTCACCCTCTCCGCTATGCTGGGCGACATGCTCGGCCACTTGCTTGAGCAAGCGATACTCCAGGGTGTGCGCCATGGCCTGCCAGTACGCGGCATCATCCAGTGCACCTTTCGGGTCTGGCCGGGTGGGTTCGTCCAAGGGCTGACCGATCAGGACCTTGGCTGCGTCCAACAGGATCATGCGGTTATTGCCCCCGGCATCCTGGTAGATCTTGGCCATGCCTTCGTAGTCGGCGAAGCGATTGAGGTTGAGCGCGCCGGCCACTCCGCAGCGCAATCGGCATTCGGTGGCCAGCGCCTCGGCGGCGGGGGCGCAGAGGGCCTTGGTCAGGGCCAGGGTCTGGCTGATGGCGGCCCATGGGGTCCACGTCACGTCGCCGCTGCCGGTGGTCTGCAGCGATGCCTGGCTGGCCGTGCCTTCGATCCACAGGCGCGCGGAGTCATTGGCAAAGCACTTCATGACGTAGGCCGTGGCCAGGCAGCCGAACAGCGCACGGCGTTGGGTACGAAAAGCCAGCAAGCCGGTGCCGTTGCCGATCCGCGCCTGGGTGGTGCGCCGGTTGGCATGGGTCAGGGCCAGGGTTGCACAGGCCAGCATCACCGAACTCAAGCCGATACCGACCATGGCCCAGACATTTTTGGGCGCAAACAGTGAGCGAATCAGGCGGCGGTCGGTGCTGCCCAATGGGTCGTGGAAGTGATTGGCCGCGTCGATCGAGGCGCCATCGCACAGCCACGCGTCGAACGGTAGGCGCACCCGGTCAAAGCTTGCCAGGCCATAATCGAGCGGCACTGCGCGAATCTCCGCCGGCGACGACATGCAAACCCCTGGGCGCGGGCCCTTGGCGTCACTCAGTGGCAGTACAAACGCGAACACGCCACAGGCCTGGCCCTGCACGGTTACCTGGGCAAACACCACGCCCATCTTGTCCAGGTTATTGATGCCGACGTTGGCGAATTTCAGCGCCGCTTTGTTTGGCGTGTTCAGCACAAACGTGCGCGTTTGGGGGTCGAATACTGCTTCGACACAGGCCCCCATATGGGAGTTACTGCGACCTATCTCAGTCAGTGCGTACACCCCAAGCCTCGCGCCGGTTTCCAGTTGATGTCGCCACTGCGCAGCGTGCGGGTGATCCTGTTCGAACGCCAGGAGTGTGCCGATGCAAAGCCCTTGCTGAATCACGCAGCCCATAAAAAGCGAGGGGTCGTTGATCGCCGCGTGAGAGGCCACGGCCATCAGTAACTGCGGTTGTGCAAACCCGTGAATGCCTTCGGGCAGTTGCCGCATCAGGTGCTGCAAGCGCTGGTAGGTATGGCGGTGGCCGTCGTGAAAGCTCTGGTTGGCGCGGGGGCGCAGTTCAGGGTCGCGGAAGATTTTCGCCATGTGTGCGTGAACCTGGGCATCGACCGGGCCATTGGCCAGGCCGCGCAGGGCCATGATCGCTTCGTGTTCGAGGGGTGTCTTGGTCAGCAACAGGCGCAGGATTTCGATGGGTTGTGCCAGCGGCGCGTAGACCTGTGCATCGGGCAAGCTCTTGTGTATGCACGTGGACAGGCCGTTGTTCACCCCGAGGTCGATAAACACGGTGTGTTCGTCCGTCGGCAGCTGCGCCAAGGTGTGGGGCAGGTTGGTCGGCTGCGTGACACCCCGGGTAAACATGTGGTGCAGGTCATCCTCGGGTTCGTAGCGGCGCCCCAGTACGGTGGAGTAGATCGGTGTATGGAACGGCTGGGGTATCAGGGGCTGCAGGTTTTCGTAGAGCTTGCGGGCAACTTCCAGGTGAGGGGGGTAGTGGGAAGCGTACGCGATGGGGATCGGGCGCAAGGGCGGCGCGTTGCCGTCATGGTGGGCACGCAGGTGCTCAAGGTCTGCCGTCTCGCCGCTGATGATGCATTGCGCCGGTGCGTTGACCGAGCCCAGTACCAGGTTGCGCTCGGGGAAGCGGTCCAGCAGTGCTTGGGTGGCCGGCGCCGAAAGGTTGATCAGCAGCATGCTGCCTCGGCCCTCCTCGTCGCGGTAGGCGGCATTGAGAGCGCACACCGCGCGTGCCCCCTGCGCAATGTCGAGCACGCCGCCACAGACCCTGGCCGCAATTTCGCCGAAACTTTGCGCAACGATCAGGGCAGGGACCACACCTGCCGCCTGGAGCAATTGATTGAGTACCACCGCTGCGCCATATAGCGCCAACTGGGCAACGCCGGAAGGCAGGGGGAGTGCGTGATCATGGGTCAGCAGAACCTGGGTCACTAATCCAGGGTGCGGATCTGGCTCGTATTGGGCCGCCTGGAGTTCGATGATCGCCAGGGTCGCGTCAATTTGCTCCCGCGCTTCGGGAACGCACTGATACAACTCTGCCAAAGCGCCACAGGGGTCGCTGCCTTGGCCAGGAAAGCCAAAGACATAGTTCTGACGGTAAACATTGAGTTGGGTTGACATGGGTCCATCCTCGTTGGCCTAACAAAAACGCTTTAGCCAGCGGGTTGCCGGCAAAGCGAAGGCCTATTGGATGGCAAAAGGTAGTGTTCAGAACCTGTGAAAAATGACAGTTTTTTGGACTTTTTCGAAATTGTCTTTATTCAGTTGTTACTAGCAGAGCCGCCTGGCGCGGGCCCGGCGGCCACGTTTACCCACCATGGCGTACGCTGCTGGATCTGCACCGGCAAAGTCGGCAGCAGGGCATTCAAGGCCAGGTCGGTGTCGTGCAGCGGGAAGCTGCCAGTGATGCGCAGGTCGGCGACGTTTTTGTCCACGCCCAGGTAGCCGGTGCGATAGCGCGACAGTTCCTCGACCACATCCGCCAGCCGCGCGTTGTCGACCACCAGCATGCCGCGGGTCCAGGCGTCGGTGCCGGGACTGACGGCGAGCAACGGGCCAAGGCCGTCATGGCGCATCAGCACCTGCTGGCCTTCCTTGAACACCTGCTCCTGCTGCACCGCCTCGGGCTGCGCCGCGACGGCCGACTGCAACACGCTGAGCCGCGTTCCGTCGTCCTCGCGCTTGACGATAAACCGCGTACCCAGGGCGCGCAGGCTGCCGTCGCGGGTCTGGACGAAAAAGGGGCGCGCGTCGTTATGGCCGGTCTCTACGAGAATCTCGCCGTCCTGCAACACAATCACCCGGCGCTTTTCGTCAAAGCGCACATCAATGGCGCTGTGGGTATTGAGGTTGATCAGCGTGCCATCGGCCAGTTTCAGGGTGCGTTGTTCGCCGGTGGCGGTGCGTTGGTCGGCCAGCCAATAGTCGAGGGGCGCGTAGCGCTGGCCGGCGAACAGCGCCAGCCCGCAGATCAGCACCACACTGGCCAGGCCACTGCCGAGCTTGCGCACCCGGCGGCGGATACTTTCGCGCGATTGCAGCAACGCCGCCCGCGCCGGGCCGCTGGCCACACTGAAACGCTGGTCGAGCATGCCCAGTTGGTGCCAGGCGCGGGCATGTTCATCGCTGCTGGCCAGCCACTTGTTGAATTCTTCCTGCTCTACGGCGCTGCGATCCCCGCAATCCAGGGACAGTTGCCAGGCTATCGCAGCATCCAGCACTCGTGCCGAAACCGGTTTGGAACTGATCTGAGTCACAGCGGCTCGCCATACAGCGCGATGTAGCACTGGCGAATACCCTGGGCCAGGTACTGGCGCACCCGCGGCACGGAAACCCCCAGGCGCTGGGCGATTTCGGCGTGGCCCAGGCCATCGAGACGGTTATAGAGGAAGGCGGCGCGGGCCTTGCTGGAGAGTTTGCCGAGCAGGCGGTCGATGGCCTTGAGGTCTTCGAGGATCAGGTGCTGTTCTTCTGGGGACGGGTGTTCGCTTTCCGGAAGCAGCATCAGTTCGCTGAGGTAGGCCTGTTCCAGCGCGGCACGGCGGAAATAGTCGAACAACAGGCCCTTGGCGATGGCCACCAGGAACGCCCGGGGCTCGCGGGGTTCGCGCAGTTCTTCACGGCCCAGCAGGCGCATGAAGGTGTCCTGGCTGAGGTCTTCGGCCCGACTGGGGCAGGCCACGTTGCGCCGCAGCCATGCCAGCAGCCAGCCGCGATGGTCACGGTACAACGTGCCAACAAGCTCACTGTGGGGACTTTGGGCTGACGACAAGGCATCACCAATCGAGATGTTTAAACTAACGAGAATTATTCGCGATTGTGGCAGAGGCAGCGGATGGGTGCAATTGGCGTTGGTCGGGTGATGCTTCCTATAGGGAGGGGGCCTGCTTGCGGCGTTTCCATTGGCTCAGGCGCTGTTGCAGTGCCGCCGGGCTGTCCAGCCCTTGCTGGCGGGCGCGGCTGAACAGAATCAACATCAATTCAGCGGTGGCCAGGGCGTCGGCGCTGGCGTGATGGCGTTCGCCGACTTGCAGGTTGAAGTGGCCGACCCAGTCATCCAGGCCCGCTTCGCGAATATGCGCCTGCGGGCACAGCAGCGGCGCCAGGTCCGCCACGTCGAGGAATGGATGAGCCAGGCGATAACCCAGGCTGTCCTTGAGCGCGCGCCCAAGCATGTGTTGGTCGAACGGTGCATGGAACGCCAGCAGCGGGCTGTCGCCGACAAAATCCATGAAGTCCAGCAACGCCTCGGCCGGATCGCAACCGGCGGCGATCGCACTGGGGCCGAGGCCGTGGATCAGTACGCTGGGGCTGAGTTTGGTTTGAGCCCGTAGCAGGGTGCGTTCGAACTGCTGGGAAAAGTCGATGGCACCGTCTTCAATGACCACCGCGCCAATCGATAGCACCAGATCGCGATTGAGGTTCAGGCCGCTGGTTTCCAGGTCGAGGACGACCCAGCGCTGCTCGCGCAAACTGTGTTCGCCGAGCGCCTTGGGGGCGGCCAGGTGTTGCAGGCGCGCCTGTTGAGCGGCATCCAGGCCCGGCCGCGCAGGGCGCAGCCAACTGAACAGACTCACAGTTGATACCTCAGGGCCAGGCTGCTTTGCAGGCGCTGGGCCTGGCGCAGGGATTCACGCAGGATGCGCCGGTCCAGATGGTTGAGGCTGTCGGGGTCGACCCGGTTGGAGTACGGCTGGTTCTCGCGGGTCTGCAACTGGTGCTGCTGCATGCGGGTTTGCTGGATAAAGTGGTAGGCCTCTTCATAGGCCGCGCCGTCCAGGCGTTCGATCACCTCGTGCTCCACCAGTTGGCGTAAACGCTCCAGGGTGTTGTTGGCTGCGATCCCGTTAGCCAGGGCCAACAGGCGTGCGCCATCGACGAAGGGCGTCAAACCCTGCACCTTGAGGTCCAGGGTGGCCTTGTCCGAGCCCTTGCGCGTCAGCACGAAGTCACGGAAGCGCCCCACCGGCGGGCGCTGGCGCAAGGCGTTCTCGGCCATCATCCGCTGGAACAGGCGATTGTCCGCGACCTGGTCAAGAATGCCCTGGCGCAGTTGCTCGCAACCCTGTTCATCGCCCCACACCACCCGCAGGTCGAAGTAGATGCTGGATTTGAGCAGGTTCTCTGGCGTCGCCTCGCGGATAAACGCAGCAAAACGCCGGGCCCACTCGGCGCGGGACAGGCACAGTTCGGGGTTGCCGGCCATGATATTGCCCTTGCACAGGGTAAAGCCGCACAGCGCCAGGCTCTGGTTGATCTGCTGCGCCAGCGGCAACAGCAGGCCGCGAATCTCGGCCGCATGGGCCGCGTCACGGGCGTCGAACAGAATGCCGTTGTCCTGGTCGGTGTGCAGCGTCTGCTCGCGGCGGCCTTCGCTGCCGAAACACAGCCAACTGAACGGCACGCCGGGGTCGCCCTTGTCGGCGATGCTCAGCTCGATGACCCGGCACACCGTGTGGTCGTTGAGCAGGGTGATGATATGGGTGATCTGGGTCGAGGACGCGCCATGGGCCAGCATGCGTTCGACCAACTGGCCGATTTCGCCACGGATCGCCACCAGGTTGTCGACCCGGGGCGCGTTGCGGATGGTACGCGCCAGGTGCACCAGGTCGACCCGTTGCAGGGAAAACAGATCGCGCTCGGACACCACGCCACACAGGCGCCGATCCTTGACCAGGCACACGTGGGCGATATGCCGTTCGGTCATGGCAATCGCGGCATCAAATGCGCTGTGATCCGGGCTGAGGAAAAACGGCGCCTGGGTCATGTGCTGTTCGATGGCCTGGCTGAAGTCGCTGGTGCCATCGGCGACCACCTGGCGCAGGTCGCGCAGGGTGAAGATCCCCAGGGGCGCCTTGTGTTCATCGACCACCACGATGCTGCCGACCTGCTGCTCGTGCATCAGCGTGACCGCCTCGCGCAGCGGCGTCAGCGGGCTGCACGTCACCGGGTGGCGCATGGCCAACTCGCCCAGGCGGGTGTTCAACGAGTATTGGGTACCGAGGGTTTCCACGGCCTTTTGCTGCACCTGCTGGTTGACCTGGTCCAACAGGCTGCTGACCCCGCGCAAGGCAAAATCACGGAACGGGCTGGACAGGGCAAACAGCTTGATAAAGGCCGGCTTGTTCAATTGCAGGCAGAAGGTATCTTCGGCGGCCTTGTGCTCGGTGCGGGTCGCCCGCTCCCCCAGCAGCGCGGCCAGGGGGAAGCATTCGCCGGTGGTGATTTCGAAGGTGGTTTGCGCCGAATCCGGCCGCTCGCCCACCACACGCCCTTGCTTGACGATGTAGAAGTGCTCCACGGGGCCTGCCGAAGGCTTGAGAATGCTCTCGCCGGGGCCATAGAAGCGCAATTGGCACTGTTCCACCAGAAACGCCAGGTGGGCGTTTTCCATTTGGTTGAACGGCGGGAAGCGTTGCAGGAATTGCAGGGTGCCGTGAATGTTCTGCAACACCGCAGTTTTCCCTGCCTGGGTGAAAGCATCAGCTTTACTCATAACCATGACCGCAGTTTTTTTGTCGTTATCGTCCCTCATGGTCGACCCCCACGCGGCGGGTGCCCATTGGACGTAAGTCTAGGTAGCTATCCGGCCTTCAATGACTAGGGAAAAACCTTACATGAATATGGTCCAAACCCCGTAGATCTCCCACTAGGAAATCTATCCGACGAAGTGCACATTGTTCGCCCTTCCGGCGATGTCTGACTTCTGTGCTGGGAGATTGAGAGAAACTGCCGAGAAATCTATGCCCGACCAAGATATTTTGAGTGATGCCGAGCGCGAGGCGCTGAGCGCCGTGATGCTGGAGCCTGATCTACCGCCGCAACGGGTGCTGATCGTCGATGACGATAAAGACGCCCGTGAACTGCTGGCGGAAATTCTCGGGCTCGATGGCATTCGCTGCATGACGGCGGACAGTGGCGAGGCGGCATGGCAACTGCTCAATTCCAGTACCTCCATCGGGTTGTTGATCACGGATCTGCGCATGGCGCCCAGCAATGGCCTGGAGTTGATCCGAAAAGTGCGTGGCTCCACCCGCGCGGCGTTGCCGATCATCATCATGTCGGGGGATGCCGAGGCGCCGGATGTTATTGATGCGATGCATTTGAGCGTGGTGGACTTTTTGCTCAAGCCGATTGATAGCGTGAAGTTGGCGAAGATGGTCAAGCGCGAGTTGGGGATGGCTCCGTAGCCGAGGGACCGTTGGTCGGCACTGTCAGATTTCACAGTATCGGGTGTTTGAGGGGGGCCTGTTTAATCGTTGAGAGGGTGCTGGTTTGGGACCGGTGCCCCAACTAATGAAGCGAACAGGAGTTCACCATGAGTAATGCATGTAATGGCACCACAACAGTCGAAGCGAATATCTCGGCGCGTGTAAATGGACACGATAACCTTTTTTATCCGAATCAATTTTCTGGCTCGTCATCTGGGGTGCTGCTGGTCGCGACCAGTGATACTACGCACCTGGGAATTAACTACGGCCAGACCCTGGGGCAGGGGACTCATACGTTGCCGCATACGCAATTTCAAATAGATTATCTGGATCCTGCTGGACGCACATTTACTCACTCGGTTGGAGGCACTATCCAGGTGAAAGTGGTCGGTAATGTGCATTCGGGCACGTTGACCGGCGTTACAGTTGATGGAACGGGTTCTGGGGCTGGCTCGCAGGCCGTAATTTCGGGTACCTACGTCATTATTGTCAGTTAAGTCTTGCTACACGGCCTATAAAAAGCCCCGGCCATATGACCAGGGCTTTTTCATTTCAGTGACCCGTTACAAACCATTCCTGGCCTTGAACTCCCGCCGCCGACGATGCAACACCGGCTCGGTATAACCATTGGGCTGCTGGGTCCCTTCAATCACCAACTCCACCGCGGCCTGGAACGCGATATTGCTGTCGAAGTCCGGGGCCAGCGGACGGTACAGCGCATCCCCGGCGTTCTGCCGATCCACTACCGGCGCCATGCGCTTGAGGCTTTCCATGACCTGGGCCTGGCTGACCACGCCATGGCGCAACCAGTTGGCGATGTGCTGGCTGGAGATACGCAGGGTGGCGCGGTCTTCCATCAGGCCTACATCGTTGATGTCCGGCACTTTCGAGCAACCCACGCCCTGGTCGATCCAGCGCACCACATAACCGAGGATGCCCTGGGCGTTGTTGTCCAGTTCGTTGCGGATTTCTTCCTCGGACCAGTCGGTATTCTGCGCCAGGGGGATGGTGAGGATATCGTCCACCGAAGCGCGTTCGCGCTTGGCCAGTTCGGCCTGGCGGGCAAAGACGTCGACCTTGTGATAATGCAGCGCGTGCAGCGCAGCGGCGGTCGGCGACGGTACCCACGCAGTGTTGGCGCCCGCCAGCGGGTGCGCGATCTTCTGCTCGAGCATCGCGGCCATCAGGTCGGGCATGGCCCACATGCCTTTACCGATCTGCGCACGGCCCTGCAGGCCGGTGCTCAAGCCGATATCGACGTTCCAGTTTTCGTAGGCGCCGATCCACTTTTCGGCCTTCATCGCGGCCTTGCGCACCATCGCGCCAGCTTCCATGGAGGTGTGGATTTCGTCGCCGGTACGGTCGAGGAAGCCGGTGTTGATAAACACCACGCGCTCGCTGGCCGCTTTGATACAGGCCTTGAGGTTGACCGTGGTGCGGCGCTCCTCGTCCATGATCCCGACTTTCAGGGTGTTGCGCGGCAGGTTCAGCACGTCTTCGATGCGCCCGAACAGCTCGTTGGTGAACGCCGCTTCTTCCGGGCCGTGCATTTTCGGCTTGACGATGTACACCGAGCCGGTGCGGCTGTTCTTGCGGCTGTTGTTGCCATTGAGGCTGTGGACCGCGGCCAGGCTGGTGATCAGGCCGTCGAGGATGCCTTCGGGCACTTCATTGCCCTGGGCATCGAGGATCGCGTCGATGGTCATCAGGTGGCCAACGTTACGCACGAACAACAGCGAGCGACCATGCAAGGTCACCGCGTTGCCATCGACACCGGTGTAGGTGCGGTCGGCGTTCATGGTACGGGTGAAGGTCTTGCCGCCCTTGGCCACTTCTTCGGCCAGGTCGCCCTTCATCAGGCCGAGCCAGTTGCGGTAGATCACCACTTTGTCATCGGCATCGACGGCGGCCACCGAGTCTTCGCAGTCCATGATGGTGGTCAGCGCGGCTTCCATCAGGATGTCTTTGACGCCGGCGGCGTCGGTCTGGCCGACCGGGGTGCTGGCGTCGACCTGGATTTCGAAATGCAGGCCGTTGTGCTTCAACAAGATTGCGATGGGCTGGGCGGCATCGCCCTGGTAGCCGATCAACTGGGCATCGCTGCGCAGGCCGCTGTTGCTGCCGCCCTTGAGGCTGACTATCAGCTTGCCATCGACAATCTTGTAGCCGGTGGAGTCGACATGGCTGCCGGCGGTGAGCGGTGCGGCTTCGTCGAGGAACGCACGGGCGAAGGCGATAACCTTGTCACCGCGCACCTTGTTGTAGCCCTGGCCTTTCTCGGCGCCGTTGGCTTCGCTGATGGCATCGGTGCCATACAGCGCGTCGTACAGCGAGCCCCAGCGGGCGTTGGAGGCGTTGAGGGCGAACCGCGCATTCATCACCGGCACGACCAACTGGGGGCCGGCCATGCGGGCGATTTCGTCATCGACGTTTTGGGTGGTCGCTTGGAAATCCGCCGCTTCTGGCAGCAGGTAGCCAATATCTTGCAGGAAGGCTTTGTAGGCCACCGCGTCGTGGGCCTGGCCGGCGTGGGTCTGGTGCCAGGCATCGATCCGCGCTTGGAAATCGTCGCGTTTGGCGAGTAGGGCTTTGTTCTTCGGTGCCAGGTCGTGGATGACCTTGTCGGCACCGGCCCAGAACTGGTCGGCGGTCAGGCCGGTACCGGGAATGGCTTCGTTGTTCACGAAGTCGAACAGGACTTTGGCGACCTGCAGGCCACCGACTTGAACGTGTTCAGTCATTGCTTGCCTCACTCTGCGGAGCTAATTCGCTTTTCAGCTTTTCAATTTACCAATGAAGCCTCTGGCCATTTAAACCACAAACCCAAGGCACCAGTACATGCCATCAACGGCGGCTGGGCGGTTCCAATCAACGGCGCAAGGCTTGCTGACGGGGTGTTCGGGGTTCTGACGGCGCCTGGGCAGACATCGACCTAACGTTATGTAGTGCGCGCCGAGGCATACTACATGATGAGTTGCGGTTGTGAAAATTAGACTAAATACGTCGTTTAACGACCCACTTTGGTTGTACGGTCACAGCGGGGCATGGGATGTTCTCAAAAAACCAATGGATTGTTCCAGATAAATATAAAAATGGTACACGATTTGTTTTTCTTCACTGCCATGGGATCAACGCGGAAGCTGGCTTGCCTGCGATGGTTCCCGGCTCCTACATGAGCACATCTGCCTATACTGGCTAATCCATAAAAGAGGGCTGTTGCCATGGACCATCTCGTACTCACCGTGATCGCCGCCGACAAACCCGGCGTAGTCGAACGTGTTGCCCACTGCATTGCCGAGCGCGGTGGCAACTGGCTGGAAAGTCGCATGGCTCATATGGCCGGGCAATTTGCCGGGATCCTGCGGGTCAGCGTGCCGATGGAAAACCGCAGCGAGTTGGTCAGCGCCCTGGAGGACTTGTCTACCCATGGCATCCGTGTGCTGGTGGGCGAGAGCAGCGGCGCGCAGGCATCGGCGAGCAAGCCGATTCTGATGACCCTGGTGGGCAATGACCGGCCGGGGATCGTGCGCGAGATCACCGCACTGTTGAGCAAGCAAGGGGTCAACCTGGAACGCCTGAGCACCGACGTGCGCCCGGCGCCCATGAGCAGCGACCCGTTGTTTCACGCCGAAGCTGCGTTGGCCGTGCCGTCCAGCCTGGCGCTGGACACGCTGCAAGCCGCCCTGGAAACCCTGGCCGACGATCTAATGGTGGAGTTGCAGCTGCGCAGCGAGGAATAACCGTCCACAGGGTTGTTCATGGAAATCTTGCATGGGCCTGTGGATAAGCTGTAGAGACCCGGCGCCAGGCCACGCCGGCCGTGGCTTGTGGCGCCTTGAGCAAAAAACGAGCAATTTCAACGGCTTGTGCACAAACGCCGGGGATCAGGTTGTGGATAACCTTGGGGTGAAACCCTGCAAGCCACACCGGCCGTGGCTTGTAGGGTTTTGTACGTTATTTGATCAGCGTTTGCGCAGGCTGAGCCACGCATCAACGCTGTAGACCGCCAGCCCCGCCCAGATAAACACAAAGGCCACCAGGCTGGCGGGCGTCATGTGTTCGTCGAACAGCAGTACCGCCTGCAGCAGCACCAGGGTCGGTGCCAGGTACTGTAGGAAGCCGAGGGTGGTGTAGGGCAAATGCCGCGCCGCAGCGTTGAAACACACCAGTGGGATCAACGTCACCGGGCCTGCCGCCACCAGCCACCAGGCTTCGGAAGTGCTCCAGAACGCCAGGTTGGCACTATGGGCGGTGGGGTTGAGCAGCAGCCACGCCAGGGCGATCGGCACCAGCATCCAGGTTTCCACCACCAGCCCGGGCAGCGCCTTGACCGGCGCCTGCTTGCGGATCAAGCCGTAGAAGCCAAAGGTCAGCGCCAGCACCAGCGAGACCCACGGCAGACTCCCCACCTGCCACACCTGTTGCGCCACACCCACGGCGGCCAGCCCGACGGCCACCCATTGCAGGCGCCGCAGGCGCTCGCCAAGCAGCAGCATGCCCAGCAGCACGTTGACCAGCGGGTTGATGTAGTACCCCAGGCTGGCTTCGAGCATGCGCCCACTGTTGACCGACCACACATAGGTCAGCCAGTTGCCCGCGATCAACGAGCCGCTCAACGCCAGGATCGCCAGGCGCTTGGGGTTGTCCCGTAGTTCGCGCCACCAGCCGGGGTGTTTCCACACCAGCAGCAGCAAACCGCCGAACAGCGCCGACCACAGCACGCGGTGGACGATGATTTCGGCAGCCGGCACGCTGGCGATGGCTTTGAAGTAGAGCGGGAACAGGCCCCAGATGACGTAGGCACTCAGGCCCAGGATGTACCCGCGACGCGGGTTGGCGGCTTGCATGCAGAATCCTTGCTTAGGCAACTAACAATGCGGCGATTGTAAGGATGTTTGTCAGCAAATGTGTGCTGAAAACTCAATCGCCACAAAACGTGCCGGCGATGGCGCCCTCGGGTTGGGGGCTGTTGAGGATGCCATCGCCAGCAAGCCGGCTCCTACCGGGGTCAGAACAATTTCAGGGGTTCTTCGTTGAGTGCAGACAGTTGCTCGCGCAGCGCCAGCACCTGGTCGCCCCAGTACCGTTCGCTGCCGAACCACGGGAAGCTGTGGGGGAACGCCGGGTCATCCCAGCGCCGCGCCAGCCAGGCGCTGTAGTGCATCAGGCGCAGGGCGCGCAGGGGTTCGATCAGCGCCAGTTCGCGGGGATCGAAATCGTGGAATTCCTGGTAGCCGTCCATCAGTTCCGACAGCTGCCCCAGGCATTCCTGCCGATCGCCGGCCAGCATCATCCACAGATCCTGCACCGCCGGGCCCATGCGGCAGTCGTCGAGGTCGACGATATGGAACATCTCGTCGCGACACATCATGTTGCCGGGGTGGCAGTCGCCATGCATGCGGATGTTCTTGTGTGGCGTGGCGCTGTACACATCCTCAACGCGCTTGAGCAGGTCGCGGGCCACGGATTCGTAGGCGGGCAACAGGCTCTTGGGGATGAAATTGCCTTCGAGCAAGGTGTTCAGGGAGTCATGGCCGAAGTTCTTCACGCCCAGGGCTTCGCGGTGCTCGAAAGGGCGCGTGGCGCCGACAGCATGCAAGCGCCCAAGCAACTGCCCGAGGCGGTACAACTGATCGAGATTGCCTGGCTCCGGCGCCCGGCCACCACGGCGGGGGAACAGGGTGAAACGGAAACCCGCGTGTTCGAACAGGCTTTCGCCGTTGTGGATCATCGGCGCCACGACCGGGACTTCGCACTCGGCCAGTTCGAAGGTGAAGCGGTGTTCTTCGAGGATTGCCTCGTTGGTCCAGCGCTGGGGCCGGTAGAACTTGGCGATCAGCGGCTCGGAGTCTTCGATGCCGACTTGATAGACACGATTCTCGTAGCTGTTGAGCGCCAAGACGCGGGCGTCGCTGAGAAAACCGATGCTTTCGACAGCGTCGAGAACCAGGTCGGGGGTCAATGTTTCAAACGGGTGGGCCATGCGAACTCCTGCGCGCAGCAGGTCGCCGCGTCCGGCCGGGTATGGTAGCGCACCGGGCCGTGGATAGGTGGCGCGTGTGCCATCGTGTGGGAGCGGGCTTGCCTGCGATGGGCCCTGAAGATCAGCTAAACCGGCGTGCCCAACAACACATTGCTCGGCGCAAACTGCACCTGAACCTGCGTGCCTTCACCCGCCCCCAGCGCCTTGAGCTGCTCGGGCGCTGCCAACGCGCACAGCACCAGGCCACTGGGCAAGACAATACGCACCTCACTGGGCCCATCATCGGCATCAAGGATGGCCTCGACCTGGCCGCCCATGCAGTTAAACCCAGGCATCGGCGCCTGGTCAGCCGCGATCAGCTCCAGCCAGCCAGCCTTGATCAAGGCCACTACTTGCGTACCGGTTTCCAGTTCCAGGCGCAGGGTGCTGTCATGGGTGATCTGTGCATCGAGGGTCAAGCCACCGGCCAGTTCCAGGCGTACTCGATCATTGCGGCCGTGGCTGTCGATGGCGACCACCTGGCCATGCAATTGATTACGCGCGCTGGTGCGCAGCATCAGGCGGCCCAGCAGGTTGAGGTCGCTGGCGTCTTCGGCGGCTTCCAGCACCTGGGCTTGCAGGGTTTGCAGGCGCTGATACAGGCGCAACACCCGCTCACCTTCTGCCGAAAGTCGCGCGCCGCCGCCGCCCTTGCCGCCGACGCTGCGCTCGACCAGGGGCTTTTGCGCCAGGTTGTTCAGCTCATCGATGGCATCCCACGCGGCCTTGTAGCTCAAGCCGGCACTTTTTGCGGCGCGGGTGATGGAGCCTTGCTCGGCGATATGTTGCAGCAAGGCGATGCGCTGCGGGCGGCGGACAATATGTTGGCTCAACAGGGACGGTAAAGGCATGGCGAACGGCTGCACACTGGCTTGGAATACCCGGGACGTTGCGGGCACGCGCCGCCAGAGTCAAGTCATGTGCCGGGCTTGGGCGTGCGCGCCAGGCAATACACGTCGACCTGGCGCGCGCCGGCCTGCATCAGCAGGCGGGCCAGGCTGTGGGCGGTGGCGCCGGTGGTCAGCACATCGTCCACCAGTGCCAGGTGCTGGCCCTGCACCTGCGCGCCGGGGGCCAGGGCAAAGGCCTTGAGCAGGTTGCGCTGGCGCTGTTTGGCGTCCAGTTGTTGCTGGGCAACGGTGTCATGGGGGCGCAACAGCAGGTGTTCATCCAGGGGCAGGTCCAGGTCCCGGCTCAGCCAGCGGGCGAGCATGGCGGCCTGGTTGTAGCCGCGTTGGCGCAGGCGTTTGGCGGCCATCGGCACCGGGAGTAAGCGGTCGGGGCGGGCCAGTTCGGTGTTGTCGAAGCGGTCTTGCAGGCATTGGCGCAACAGGCTCGCCAGCATCTGCCCCAGCGGCCATCTGCCCTGGTGCTTGAAGCGGCTGATCAGGCTGTCCAGCGGAAAGCCATAGGTCCAGGGCGCGACCACTTGCCTGAATGCGGGCGGCGAGCGCTGGCATTGGCCGCAGACCAGCCCGCTGATCGGCAAGGGCAGGGCGCACACCTCGCAGCCGTCCGTCAGCCACGGCAGGTCGATTTCGCAGGTATTGCACAGGGTCGCGGCTGAATGTGTGGCTTCGTCGCAGAGCAGGCACATCTGGTTGCTTTTTAGCCAGATGTAAACCTCATGTTTGTAGTAAGGTTGACAGTGCATGAATCTTCCTTAAATATGCCGAGCATCCGTGTCGTGCCTGTGGGTATTGCCCTACCCACAGCGCTTGCCCAAGCATAAACAAGGAATCGCCCATGAGCGCCAGCCTCACTGCCACCTTGCGTCACGACTGGTCTTTGGCCGAAGTCAAAGCCCTGTTCGTCCAGCCGTTCAATGACCTGTTGTTCCAGGCGCAGACCGTGCACCGCGCGCACTTCGATGCCAACCGCGTGCAGGTGTCCACCTTGCTGTCGATCAAGACCGGCGCCTGCCCGGAAGATTGCAAATATTGTCCGCAGTCGGGCCACTACAACACCGGCCTGGAAAAAGAAAAGCTGATGGAAGTGCAGAAGGTCCTCGAAGAGGCTGCGCGCGCCAAGGCCATCGGTTCGACCCGCTTCTGCATGGGCGCGGCCTGGAAGCACCCGTCGGCCAAAGACATGCCTTACGTGTTGCAGATGGTCAAAGGGGTGAAGGCCATGGGCCTGGAAACCTGCATGACCCTCGGGCGTCTTGACCAGGACCAG
This sequence comes from Pseudomonas sp. WS 5010, assembly GCF_012985565.1. Lineage (NCBI taxonomy): Bacteria > Pseudomonadati > Pseudomonadota > Gammaproteobacteria > Pseudomonadales > Pseudomonadaceae > Pseudomonas > Pseudomonas sp. WS 5010. Next base: position 650,698 of record NZ_JAAQWQ010000004.1, read on the forward strand.
ACCGAGGCCCTGGCCCAGGCCGGCCTGGACTACTACAACCACAACCTGGATACGTCGCCGGAGTTCTACGGCTCGATCATCACCACCCGCACCTACAGCGAGCGCCTGCAAACCCTGGCGTATGTACGTGATTCGGGGATGAAGATCTGCTCGGGCGGCATCCTCGGCATGGGCGAGTCCCTGGACGACCGCGCCAACCTGCTGATCCAACTGGCCAACCTGCCGGAGCATCCGGAGTCGGTACCCATCAACATGCTGGTCAAGGTGGCCGGTACGCCGCTGGAGAATGCCGAGGATATCGACCCGTTCGACTTTATCCGCATGCTCGCCGTGGCGCGCATCCTGATGCCGCAATCCCATGTGCGCCTGTCCGCTGGCCGCGAAGCGATGAACGAGCAGATGCAGGCCCTGGCGTTTTTTGCCGGTGCCAACTCGATCTTCTATGGCGATAAATTGCTCACCACATCCAACCCGCAGGCGGACAAGGACATGCAACTGTTCTCGCGCCTGGGCATCCTGCCCGAAGCCCGCGAAGAACATGCCGATGAAGTGCACCAGGCGGCGATTGAGCAGGCGTTGGTCGAGCAGAAAAGCAGCGAGCAGTTCTACAACGCTGCCGTCTGAACCCCATCTCCCTATTGGAATGCAATCCAAATGTGGGAGCTGGCTTGCCTGCGATAGCGACCTATCAGTCACCTGATTGATCGACTGACCCTGCGCTATCGCAGGCAAGCTAGCTCCCACAGTGGGTCGGATTCAACCTGATTTATCGAGGCCAGCATGTCTTTCGATCTCGCCGCGCGCCTCGCTGCCCGCCGTACAGACCATCTCTACCGCCAGCGCCCGCTGCTGCAAAGCCCCCAGGGCCCGCAGGTGGTGGTGGACGGCCAGCCGTTATTGGCCTTTTGCAACAACGACTACCTGGGCCTGGCCAATCACCCGCAAGTCATCGAGGCCTGGCAGGCCGGCGCGGCCCGCTGGGGCGTGGGCGGTGGCGCCTCGCACTTGGTGGTTGGCCACAGCACCCCGCACCATGAGTTAGAGGAAGCGCTGGCCGAGTTCACCGGGCGCCCGCGTGCGCTGCTGTTCACCACCGGTTACATGGCCAACCTCGGTGCCGTCACCGCCTTGGTGGGGCAGGGCGATACGGTGCTCGAAGACCGGCTCAACCACGCGTCCCTGCTGGATGCGGGTTTACTGTCCGGTGCGCGCTTCAATCGCTATCTGCATAACGATGCGGTCAGCCTGGCCAAGCGCCTGGAAAAGGCCTGCGGCAATACCTTGGTGGTGACCGACGGCGTGTTCAGCATGGACGGCGACCTGGCGAACCTGCCGGCCCTGGCCCGCGAAACCCGGGCCAAAGGAGCGTGGTTGATGGTGGATGACGCCCATGGCTTCGGACCGCTGGGCGCCACGGGCGGCGGGATCGTCGAGCATTTCGGCCTGAGCCAGGAGGATGTGCCGGTGTTGGTCGGCACCCTGGGCAAGGCCTTTGGCACCGCCGGGGCGTTTGTGGCTGGCAGTGAGGATCTGGTCGAAAGCCTGATCCAGTTCGCCCGCCCGTACATCTACACCACCAGCCAACCGCCGGCGCTGGCCTGCGCGACCCTGAAAAGCCTGGCGCTGCTGCGCAGCGAGCACTGGCGGCGCGAGCATCTGCGCACGCTGGTCCGCCAGTTCCGCCAGGGCGCCGAACAGATCGGCCTGGCGTTGATGGACAGCTTCACGCCGATCCAGCCGATCATGGTTGGCGACAGTGGCCGGGCGATACGCCTGTCACAGATGCTGCGCGAGCGCGGGATCATGGTCACAGCCATCCGCCCGCCCACGGTGCCGGCCGGCAGCGCGCGCTTGCGCGTGACCTTGACCGCCGCCCACAGCGAGGCGCAGGTACGACTATTGTTAGACGCATTGGATGAGTGTTTCCGCTTGTCAGGCCGGGAGTCCGACCATGCGTGACCGACTGATATTGCTTCCCGGCTGGGGCCTGGGTGTCTCGCCGCTGGAGCCCTTGGCCGCCGCGTTGCGCGGTCTGGACGAGCGCCTGCGAGTGGATATCGAACCACTGCCGGCGCTGCCGGGCGGCGACCTGAACGAATGGCTCGACGAACTCGACGCCACCTTGCCGGATAACGCCTGGCTGGGCGGCTGGTCGTTGGGCGGGATGCTCGCCTCTGAGTTGGCGGCACGGCGCGGCGAGCGCTGCTGCGGCTTGCTGACCTTGGCCAGCAACCCCTGTTTTGTGGCGCATGAGGGCTGGCCCAATGGGATGGCGGCGCAGGCTTTCGATGGGTTCCTGGCCGGCTGCCATGCCGACTCGCAAGTCACCCTCAAACGCTTCGGCCTGCTGTGCGCCAAGGGTACGCAAGACCCACGGGGCATCGCGCGCTTGCTGGTCAGCAGCGCGCCGGCTACCCCGTCCAGTGTATTGATGAGCGGTCTTGAGCTGCTCGCGCAACTGGACACCCGCGAGGCCTTGCAGGCTTTTCGTGGCCCACAGTTGCATCTGTTTGCCGGCCTGGACGAGTTGGTGCCCTGTGAGGCGGCCACTGACCTGTTGAAGTTACTGCCAGATGTTGAAGTCGGTCTGATTGAACAGGCCGGCCACGCTTTCCTACTGGATAACCCCCACGGAGTGGCGGGGGCGATCCAGGCTTTTTTGCATGAGTGCGGTGATGACTGATTTGTCCCATCCTCCACTGCCGGGCGCCTTGCCCGACAAGCGCCAGGTCGCGGCGTCGTTTTCCAGGGCGGCGGCCAGTTATGACAGCGTGGCCGCGTTGCAGCGTGATGTGGGCGGCGAGTTGCTCGGGCGCTTGCCGTCGACGTTGCAGCCCCGGCGCTGGCTCGACCTGGGCTGCGGCACCGGGTTCTTCAGCCGCGCATTGAACCAGGCGTTTGCCCAGGGCCAAGGCCTGGCGCTGGATATCGCCGAAGGTATGCTCCATCACGCACGGCCCTTGGGCGGTGCCGAGCATTTTATCGCCGGGGATGCCGAGCGCTTGCCGCTACAGGACGGCAGCTGCGAGTTGATTTTCTCCAGCCTGGCGGTGCAGTGGTGTGCCGATTTTGCCGCGGTGCTCAGCGAAGCCCGGCGCGTGCTGCAGCCTGGCGGGGTGCTGGCGTTTGCCAGCCTGTGCGTTGGCACCCTGGATGAGCTGCGCGAAAGTTGGCGGGCGGCGGACGGGATGGTGCACGTCAATCGCTTCCGCCCGTTCAGTGCTTATCAACAGCTGTGTGCGGCCAGTGGCTTGCGTGTGGTGAGCCTGGAGCAGCGCCCCCATGTACTGCATTACCCGGATGTGCGCAGCCTGACCCACGAATTGAAAGCCTTGGGCGCGCATAATCTGAACCCGGGACGCCCGGGTGGCTTGACGGGCCGTGCACGGATTGTTGCACTGGTGCAGGCCTATGAGCAGTTCCGCCAGGCTCAGGGCCTGCCGGCAACCTATCAAGTCGTGTACGCCGTATTGGAGAAACCACTATGAGCGCTGCCTATTTCATTACCGGCACCGACACCGATGTCGGCAAGACCACCGTTGCGGCCGGCCTGCTGCACGCCGCGCGGCAAGCGGGCAAGAGCACGGCCGCCGGCAAGCCGGTGGCCTCGGGCTGTGAAGTGACGCCCCGTGGCTTGCGCAACGCCGATGCCCTGGCCTTGCTGGCCGAGTGCTCGTTGCCGCTTACCTATGCCGAGGTCAATCCACTGGCCTTCGAGCCCGCCATCGCGCCGCACCTGGCGGCCCGTGAAGCTGGCGTGGCGTTGACCGTGCAGGCCCTGCTCAAGCCGATGCAGCACATCCTCGAAAAACACGCGGATTTCACCCTGATCGAAGGTGCAGGTGGCTGGCGCGTGCCGCTGGCTGACCAGGACAACCTGTCGGACTTGGCCAAGGCCTTGCAGCTACCGGTGATCCTCGTGGTGGGCGTGCGCCTGGGCTGTATCAATCATGCATTGTTGAGCGCCGAAGCCATCGCCCGGGACGGTCTGCCGTTGGCGGGCTGGGTGGCCAATATCATCGACCCGAAGACCTCCCGTCTGGAAGAAAACCTCGCCACCTTGGCCGAACGCCTGCCGGCGCCGTGCCTGGGCCGGGTGCCGCGCCTCAAGCAGCCCACGGCCGAAGCGGTGGCCGAGTACCTGCAACTGGACTTGCTTGATTAGTTTTTCCTAGCGATAAGGCATTATGCCATTAGTGTTATTGACGGGCCTTTTGCCAGATTGTCTGCTTCAATAAGAGTTCACGATTGATTGCAAGGCAGGTGCACGCCATGGACATCTCTGGAAGTAGCGCGTTTTATTCGGGCCTGAACACTATCCAGGCCGGGCAGAACCGCGTCGACCAGGCCGCCGGCAAAATCGCCAGTGCCGCCACCAGCCAGCCTTCGGATGCGCAGAATGACCGTTTGCAAGCGGTCAATCGCGGCCAGCCGACCGACTCGGCGAGCAATATGGTGGAACTGGCCGAAGGCAAGTTCCAGGTGGAGCTGGGCGCGAAAGTCGCCAAGGCTTCCGACGAAATGCTCGGCACATTGATCGACACCTACGCCTGATCCCCCTGACTCTTCTGTAGCAGCCGGCAGGCCGGCGATCGCGGCCTGCCTGGCACACCGCAATCGCCGGCCAGCCGGCTCCTGCCATTTTTCCCCCTGGAAATCCTGTGCGGCATCACGCTGCAGGCCTCGTCGCGCCTGGCGTTGACCTGCGTCATGACAAACGGCAGCCGCTGGGCGCTTGACAAGGATTGGTCGTAAACGTATGTTTCAAACAACTGTTTGACCGCTACAACAAATCCACGCGGTTGTTCATTCCAGGATTCATCAGCAGAGGTTTATCGCTATGCCTGACTACAAGGCCCCCTTGCGTGATATTCGCTTCGTTCGTGACGAACTGCTCGGCTACGAAGCGCACTATCAGAGTCTGCCGGCTTGCCAGGACGCTACCCCAGACATGGTTGACGCCATTCTCGAAGAAGGCGCCAAGTTTTGTGAGCAAGTGCTGGCCCCGTTGAACCGCGTCGGTGACATCGAAGGGTGCACCTGGAGCGAGTCAGGCGTTAAAACCCCTACTGGTTTCAAAGAAGCCTACAAGCAATTCGTCGAAGGCGGCTGGCCGAGCCTGGCCCACGACGTCGCGCACGGCGGCCAAGGCCTGCCGGAATCCCTGGGCCTGGCCGTCAGCGAGATGGTCGGTGAAGCCAACTGGTCGTGGGGCATGTACCCAGGCCTGTCCCATGGCGCGATGAATACCATTTCCGAGCACGGCACCCCCGAGCAGCAAGATGCCTACCTGACCAAACTGGTCTCGGGCGAGTGGACCGGCACCATGTGCCTGACCGAACCGCACTGCGGCACCGACCTGGGCATGCTGCGCACCAAGGCCGAACCTCAGGCCGACGGTTCCTACAAAGTCTCCGGCACCAAGATCTTCATCTCGGCCGGTGAGCACGACATGGCCGACAACATCGTCCACATCGTACTGGCCCGCCTGCCGGATGCTCCGGCTGGCACCAAAGGCATCTCGCTGTTTATCGTGCCTAAGTTCCTGCCCAACGCCGATGGTTCGGTGGGTGAGCGCAACGCGGTGTCCTGTGGTTCCCTGGAACACAAGATGGGCATCCACGGCAACGCCACCTGCGTGATGAACTTCGACGCGGCCACCGGTTACCTGATCGGCCCGGCGAACAAAGGCCTGAACTGCATGTTCACCTTTATGAACACCGCTCGCCTGGGTACCGCGCTGCAAGGCTTGTCCCACGCCGAGATCGGTTTCCAGGGTGGCCTCAAATATGCCCGTGACCGCCTGCAAATGCGCTCCCTGACTGGCCCGAAAGCGCCTGACAAGGCCGCTGACCCGATCATCGTGCACCCTGATGTACGCCGCATGCTGCTGACCATGAAAGCCTTCGCCGAAGGCAACCGTGCGATGGTGTACTTCACCGCCAAGCAAGTGGACATCGTCAAATACGGCACCGACGACGAAGCCAAGAAACAGGCAGATGGCCTGCTGGCGTTCATGACCCCGATCGCCAAGGCGTTCATGACCGAAGTCGGTTTTGAATCCGCCAACCACGGCGTACAGATCTACGGCGGCCACGGCTTCATCGCCGAGTGGGGCATGGAGCAGAACGTTCGCGACAGCCGCATCTCGATGCTGTACGAAGGCACCACCGGCATCCAGGCCCTGGACCTGCTCGGCCGTAAAGTGCTGATGACCCAGGGCGAAGCGCTCAAGGGCTTCACCAAGATCGTGCACAAGTTCTGCCAGGCCAACGAAGGCAACGCAGCGGTCAGCGAGTTCGTCGCACCGCTGGCTGCACTGAACAAGGAATGGGGCGAGTTGACCATGAAGGTCGGCATGGCGGCCATGAAGGACCGTGAAGAAGTCGGTGCCGCCTCCGTGGACTACCTGATGTACTCCGGTTATGCCTGCCTGGCTTACTTCTGGGCCGACATGGCACGCCTGGCTGCCGAAAAACTGGCTGCCGGCACCAGCGAAGAAGGCTTCTACACCGCCAAGCTGCAGACAGCGCGCTTCTACTTCCAGCGCATCCTGCCGCGTACCCGCACCCACGTGGCCACCATGCTGTCGGGCGCCAACAACCTGATGGACATGAAAGAAGAGAACTTCGACCTGGGCTACTAAGCCTAGGCCGGTTCCCTGCCAAGCCGCCGCTCTTTCGGGAGCGGCGGCTTTTTTGCGGGAGGCTGAAAAAACCTGAGCGGCGCGCTCAGGGATTGCTCCTTGCTGCCGTTACAGTGATGGCAATGTGATGCAGGTCACATTGAATGTGCTTAACTGTGAGCAATGAAGGCACTATGCCATCTTTTTTTTGTGGGTCGGAGCTTTACCCTTGTCGCGCGCGTCCGCTGTACGTTTCAGTCATTTCCTACCATCGTTGCTGTTATTGCTAGCGGGGTTGTCGGCTGCTTACGTCAAGGACCTCAGCGTTTTCTTCACCTCGCTGTTCAACGTCCTGCCGACCCTGGTGCTGTTGCTGGGCGGTGCCTATTGCGCGGTGTACCGTCGCCAGCGTGAACTGTTCCTGATGGTGACGGTGTACGTCGCCTACTTCCTGCTGGACACCCAGACCGATTTCTATCGTGACCATGGCCGCGTGCGCGAAGACGCCGCCGTGGTGTTCCACCTGGTGTGCCTGCTGTTGCCGCTGCTGTTCAGCATCTATGCCTTGTGGCAGGAGAAAACCCACCTGTTCCGCGACTTTGTCGCACGCTGCGCGGTGCTGCTTGCCGTCGGCAGCGTGGCCCTGGGCCTGGAGCAGAGTTACCCGGGGCCGTTGCTCAACTGGCTGGCGGAGATTCGCTGGCCGGCGCTGCATGGCGCGTGGATGAGCCTGATCCAACTGTCGTACCCGATGTTCCTGCTGGGCTTTGTCGCATTGGCGGCGCAGTACTGGCGCGAGCCTCGGCCGCTGCACGCCGCGCAGTTGGTGGGGTTGCTGGGAATGTTCTGGATGTTGCCGCAGACCTTCATCCTGCCGTTCACCCTGAACATCATGTGCAGCCAGGTGATGTTGATGATTGCTGCGGGTGTGTCCCATGAGGCCTATCAGATGGCCTTTCGTGATGAGCTCACCGGACTGCCGGGACGCCGCGCCCTCAATGAACGCATGCAGCGCCTGGGGCGCAACTATGTGCTGGCGATGAGCGACGTCGACCACTTCAAGCGCTTCAACGACACCCACGGCCACGACGTCGGCGACCAGGTGCTGCGGTTGGTCGCCAGCAAACTGTCGAAAGTCAGCGGCGGTGGCCGGGCCTATCGGTATGGTGGCGAAGAGTTTGCCGTGGTGTTTGCCGGCAAGACCCTGGATGAATGCCTGCCGCACCTGGAAGAAATCCGCGAGATCATTGCCAACTACCACATCAAGTTGCGCAATCAGGACAGTCGCCCCCAGGACGACCACCAAGGTCGCCAGCGCCGTTCGGGCGGCGGCGATTCCAGTGTCTCGGTCACCGTGAGCATCGGCGTCGCCGAGCGCCAGGCCGAGCAGCGCACCCCGGAAGAAGTGCTCAAGTGCGCCGACCAGGCGCTGTACAACGCCAAGGGCGCTGGGCGTAACTGCGTGGTGGCGGCCGGCCAGAACCGCCGTGGCGCGGTGCGCATGCAGGGCGCTGCCGGTTGAGTGATGGTGATGTATTCAGCGCCTGTACAGTGATTGTCCGGGCCTCCTGGCGGCAGTAGGTTTAAACAATCTGCCGCCGGAGACATCACCATGCCTGCCTATAAAGCCCCCCTGCGCGACATGCGCTTTCTGATCGATCACGTGTTTGATTTCCCAGCTCACTACGCTGCCCTGGGGGCCACCGAGGCCAGCCCGGATATGGTCAGCGCGATTCTCGAAGAAGGCGCCAGGTTCTGCGAGAACGTGCTTGCGCCGTTGAACCGTACGGGGGACGAAGAAGGCTGCCATTTCGACAATGGCGTGGTGACCACCCCCAAAGGCTTCAAGGAAGCCTTCGCACAATACGTCGAAGGCGGTTGGCACGGCCTGGCGGCGGACCCGGCCTACGGCGGCCAGGGCCTGCCGTCTTCCCTGGGCTTGGTGCTCAGCGAGATGATCGGCTCCAGCAACACCTCCTGGGGCATGTATCCGGGCCTGACCCACGGCGCCATGTCGGCGATCCATGCCCACGGCACCGCAGAGCAAAAAGACACCTACCTGAGCAAACTCACCGCCGGCCAGTGGACGGGCACCATGTGCCTGACCGAAGCCCATTGCGGCACGGACCTGGGCATCATCAAGACCCGCGCCGTGCCCCAGGCCAATGGCAGCTACGCGGTAACCGGCAGCAAAATCTTCATCTCCGCCGGCGAGCATGACATGAGCGAAAACATCATCCACCTGGTGTTGGCCAAGTTGCCGGATGCGCCTGCTGGCACCAAGGGTATTTCGCTGTTTATCGTGCCCAAGTTCCTCGCCGATTCCGGGGCGCGCAATGGGGTCAGTTGCGGCTCCATCGAACACAAGATGGGGATCAAGGCCTCGGCCACCTGCGTGCTGAATTTCGATGGTGCCGAGGGTTACCTGATTGGCGAGGCCAACAAGGGCCTGAACTGCATGTTCACCATGATGAACCATGCGCGCCTGGGCACGGGCATGCAGGGGCTGTGCCTGGGGGAGGCGAGCTTCCAGGGCGCGATCAAGTACGCCAACGACCGCTTGCAGATGCGCTCCCTGACGGGCGCCAAGGCGCCGGATAAGCCGGCAGATCCGATCATCGTGCACCCCGATGTGCGGCGCATGTTGCTGACCATGAAAGCCTTCAACGAAGGCAACCGCGCCCTGACTTACTTCACCGCGCAACTGCTGGACACCGCGCACCTGGGCGACGACCCGCAGCAACGCCAGGAAGCGGAGGATTTGCTGGCATTCCTCACGCCGATCTGCAAAGCCTTTATGACCGAAACCGGCCTGGAAGTGACCAACCACGGCATGCAGGTGTTTGGTGGCCACGGTTTTATCCGTGAGTGGGGCATGGAGCAACTGGTGCGCGATTGTCGGATCGCGCCGATCTACGAAGGCACCAACGGTATCCAGGCCCTGGATTTGCTGGGGCGCAAGGTGCTGGGCAGCCAGGGCAAGTTGCTGCGTGGCTTTACCAAAATTGTGCATAAGTTTTGCGCGGCGCATGCCGAGCACCCGCAACTCAAGGCCCAGGTCACGCAACTCAATGAGCTGAACCAGCAATGGGGCGAATTGACCACCAAGGTCGGCATGGCCGCGATGAAAAACCCCGATGAAGTCGGCGCCGCCGCCCTGGATTACTTGATGTACAGCGGTTACATCATCCACGCCTACCTGTGGTTGCGCATGGCCCTGGTGGCCCAGGCGCAGTTGGATGCGGGCAATGGCGATGGCGATTACGCCCGGGGCAAGCTGGCGACCTGCGAGTTTTATTTCAAGCGCCTGTTACCGCGCACCAGTGCCCATCGCGCAGCGGTGGAAGCGGGCAGTGACTGCCTGATGAGCCTGCCTGCCGAACTGTTCGCCTTGTAGGCGCCGGGTTACCGGCTCCTACAGGGAACGTTGTGACTGAAAAATACTTGTTGGTCACAAGCAGACCCTATGTGTCACAAAAGTTGTTCGGTTACACTCTGGGTCTGTGAAACCGATCCTACCGAATCACTTTTAACGTTCTCACGAGGTTTGCCATGGCTGACTACAAAGCGCCGCTGCGCGATATGCGCTTCGTCCTCAACGAAGTATTCGAGGTTGCCAAGCTGTGGGCGCAACTGCCGGCCCTGGCCGAGACCGTGGATGCTGAAACCGTCGAGGCGATCCTTGAGGAAGCCGGCAAAGTCACCGCCAAGACCATCGCCCCCTTGAGCCGCAGCGGCGACGAAGAAGGTTGCCGCTGGGACAACGGCGTGGTGACCACCCCGGCCGGGTTCCCCGAAGCCTACAAGACCTACGCCGAAGGCGGCTGGGTCGGCGTTGGTGGCGATCCAGCCTACGGTGGCATGGGCATGCCCAAGGCCGTATCGGCCCAGGTCGAAGAAATGATCAACTCCTCGGGGTTGGCGTTTGGCCTGTACCCGATGCTGACGTCCGGCGCCTGTGTGTCGATCAATACCCACGCCAGTGACGAACTCAAAGCCACCTACCTGCCGAATATGTACGCAGGGGTGTGGGCCGGTTCCATGTGCCTGACCGAACCGCATGCTGGTACCGATCTTGGGATTATTCGCACCAAGGCTGAGCCTCAGGCGGACGGTTCCTACAAGGTCAGCGGCACCAAGATCTTCATCACCGGTGGCGAACACGACCTCACCGACAACATCATCCACCTGGTGCTGGCCAAGTTGCCGGACGCCCCGGCCGGTCCCAAGGGTATCTCGTTGTTCCTGGTGCCCAAGTTCATGGTCAATGCCGATGGCAGCCTGGGCGCGCGCAACCCGGTGACCTGTGGCTCGATCGAACACAAGATGGGCATCCAGGCCTCTGCGACCTGTGTGATGAACTTCGACGAAGCCGTTGGCTACCTGGTCGGCGAGCCGAACCGTGGCCTGGCGGCGATGTTCACCATGATGAACTACGAGCGCCTGGGCGTCGGCATCCAGGGGCTGGCGACTGGCGAGCGTTCTTACCAGAACGCTGTTGAGTACGCCCGTGACCGTCTGCAAAGCCGTTCGCCGACCGGCCCCAAGGCCAAGGACAAGATCGCCGACCCGATCATCAACCACCCTGACGTGCGTCGCATGTTGCTGACCATGAAGGCGGCAAACGAAGGCGGCCGGGCGTTCTCCACTTATGTGGCGATGCAACTGGACACCGCCAAGTTCAGCGAAGACGCCGCGACCCGCAAGCGCGCGGATGACCTGGTGGCGCTGCTGACCCCGGTTTCCAAGGCGTTCCTCACCGACCTGGGCTTGGAAACCACCGTGCACGGCCAGCAGATTTTCGGCGGCCATGGTTACATTCGCGAGTGGGGCCAGGAGCAACTGGTGCGTGATGTGCGCATCACCCAGATCTACGAAGGCACCAACGGTATCCAGGCGCTGGACTTGATGGGGCGCAAGATCGTTGGCAGCGGCGGGGCGTTCTACACCCTGTTTGCCGATGAGATCCGCCATTTCATCAGCACTGCCAGCAGCGACCTGGCTGAGTTCACCCAGCCCCTGAGCGCTGCGGTGGACGAGCTCGACACCTTGACCGCCTGGGTGCTGGACCGCGCCAAGACCAACCCGAATGAAATCGGCGCGGCCTCGGTGGAGTATCTGCACGCCTTTGGCTACATGGCCTATGCCTACATGTGGGCGCTGATGGCCAAGGCGGCCTTGGGTAAAGAGGCCCAGGAAGACTTCTACGCCAGCAAATTGGGGACGGCGCGCTTCTACTTTGCCCGCCTGCTGCCGCGCATTAACTCCCTGAGCGCCTCGGTCAAAGCCGGCAGTGAATCGCTGTTCTTGCTGGACGAAGCGCAGTTCTAAGCGGGGGAGGGCGTGTAAGCATTCTCTTACGTGACGTGCTGCTAATCGTCCTCTATCGCCAGATTGGATCCACAGCTAATCTACTTCACATGGACGTCGCGCAGGAAGCGCAAAGCAACAACAGGGACACGTAGGATTCTGCCAGGGTGGCGGAGTGAAATGGATGTCAGGGAAACAGTCTGCAAAGCCCCGCTTCGGCGGGGTTTTCTTATTGCCTGCGAAAAAGTTCAGGCCAGCCCGTCTACTGTGGCCGTCGGCCCATGGGGACCGTTCATCACGTCTTCGAGCAAGGTGCGCAGCAACTCAAGCGTCGCCTGTTGCCGTTGCACATCCCGACACACCAGCCCCACCTTCAGCGGCACCCGTGGCTCGCTCAAGGGCTTCCACAACAGCGCTTGGCTGCTATGTTCGTCCTGGGAGCGGCCAGGCAGTACCGTCGCCAGTTTGGTATGGGGCAGGCTGTCGAGAATCCCCACCATGGTGTTCAGCTCCGCTTGGACCTGTGGCCGGCGCCCCAGGTTCGCCAACTGTGCCTGCCAGATCTGCCTGACCTGGAACTCTTCCCCCAACAGCAGCATGGGCAGTTCCGCCGCTTGCTTGAGGGAGACCTTCTTGAATTCACGCAAGGGATGGTCGGATGGGATGACCACTTTCAGTTCATCTTCATACAGCAGCACACCGTGCAAACCGGGCTGGCGTGCCGGCAAGTAACTGATGCCGATGTCCAGCGAGCCGTTGAGCAGGCGGCGTTCGATCTCCAGGCCCGTCAACTCGTAGATCTGCACCACCAGGTGCGGCTGGGCCTTGCGTACCCGTTCCAGCATCTGCGGTACCAGGCTGGTATGCACGGTTTGCAGTACGCCGATGGCCAAGGTACGCAGCGCCTGGCCCTTGAAGTGGCGCAGGGCCTCGACGGCTTGCTGCATGCCATCGAGCAATGGCAGGGCGTGGTTGTACAAGGTGTGGGCAGCCAGGGTCGGCAACAGGCGTTTGCTGCTGCGCTCGAACAGGCTCACGTCGAGGTTCTGCTCCAACTGGCGGATTTGCTGTGACAAGGCCGGCTGGGAGATCGACAGGCGCTCTGCAGCCCGGCCGACATGGCCTTCCTCGTACACCGCGACGAAATAACGCAGTTGCTTGAAATCCATAAGTAACACTTATCGAAAAAGCTGGAAAATCGAAATGGCTGTACGCCCCCAAGGCGCCTAGTCTAGCGCCTATTCACAGGGCTTACAGGGCCAAGAAGCGAGATGAATACCGTTTACAGCGATGGTGTTTACATAGGCAAGGCAAAAAACGACGTGACGGGCTTGCGCCAATCCAGGGTTGCCAACAACCTGCGGGGTGTGCAGGCATGAACCTGTTCAACCTGCGACGCCCGGCACCGAGCCTGGATGATCTGTTACTGGACGCGAAAACCCCGATGCTGCGTGATGAGCTTTCCAGCCAATCACTGATGCCCACCGTGGCCCGTCCGCCACAGGTTTTCGTACGCGGCCAGGGATCCTGGCTATGGGACAGTGAAGACCGTGCCTACCTGGACTTTACCCAAGGCGGTGCTGCCAACAGCCTTGGCCACAGCCCTTCGGTATTGGTGCGCGCGTTGGCCGACCAGGCGCAAGCGCTGATCAACCCTGGCAGCGGCCTGCACAACCGTAGCCAACTGAACCTGGTGGACCGCCTGTGCCACAGCACCGGCAGCGACCAGGCCTACCTGCTCAACAGCGGTGCGGAAGCCTGCGAGGCGGCCATCAAGTTGGCGCGCAAGTGGGGCCAACTGCATCGCAGTGGCGCCTATCGCATCATCACTGCCAGCAACGCTTGTCATGGTCGCAGCCTGTCTACACTGGCGGCCTCTGGCGACAATCGTTTCGAGCCGCAACTGCCGGGCTTCTGCCACGTACCGTTCAACGACCTGCCAGCCCTGCATGCCGCAGTCGATGCGCACACCGTGGCGATCATGCTGGAGCCGATCCAGAGCGACGCCGGCGTCATTCCGGCCACCGAGCATTACCTCAAGGGCGTGGAGCGGCTGTGCCGGGAGCTGGGCATCCTGCTTATCCTCGACGAAGTGCAGACCGGCATGGGCCGTTGCGCCACCTTGCTGGCCGAACAACACTACGGCGTGCGCGCCGATATCGTCACCCTGGGCAAAGGCCTGGGCGGCGGAGTGCCATTGGCGGCGTTGCTGGCTCGCGGCAAGGCCTGCTGCTTTGAGCTGGGCGAGCTGGAAGGTACCCATCACGGCAATGCCCTGATGGCCGCTGCCGGCGTCGCCGTGCTCGATAGCGTGCTGGGTCACGGCTTCCTCGAACACGTGCGTGATACCGGCCAATACCTGGGCGAAGGCCTGGCGCGCCTTGCCCACCGCTATGGCCAGGGCGAACTGCGGGGCCAGGGCCTTTTGTTGGGCCTGGGCTTGTCAGATGATTCGGCAGATGCGGTGGTAAAGGCGGCACTGTATGAAGGTCTTATCCTCAATGCTCCCCAACCCGACTGCCTGCGCTTTACCCCGGCGCTGACGGTGAGCAAGAGCAATATTGACGAAATGCTGCTGCGTCTGGCCCGCGCTTTTTCCCGTGTGCATACCACCCAACTGCAGTGCCGCAAGGGCATTGCTGTTTAACCTTTATTCCTGAACCGTCTCGCGTTATACGCGGCGCCTCCAGCCTGATTTTTTTGGTTGGGGGCGTTTTTTTGTGTGTGATTTTTGGATTGAAAAGGAGGCTTGAGCCTCATCGAAATAAATGGCTTTTTAGCGGGCACCGGCAGGGAGTGCCGGTAGGGCGCAAGGATTTTTGTATGCGCTCTTTCTAATCTGTACCACTGGGTGGTATGTTTATGAGGAATGGATGCCTATGAAACTCAGGCTGTTCAAAAGCCGGAATTTTGCTGAGGCTGCCCGCAAAGCCTGGATCGGTGATATGGAATTGGGCGAGGCATTTGGCCAAATGCTCAGGGGGCAGGCGGATAATTTGGGCGGTGGAGTTTGGAAGAAACGCCTCAATCACAACCGTCATCGTTCGATCGTCCTGGCGAAGGGCAGGCATTACTGGGTTTATCAGTTTCTGTTCGCCAAACAAGACCAGAGCAATATCAGCCACAAGGAATTGGCTGGGTTTAGGGCATTGGCAAAGGCCTATGAGGGCTTAAACGAAATACAGATCCAGCAGTTACTGGATCTCAGGGAGTTTGTGGAGATACATCATGAGCAAAAAATATGAAACTGAAGCGCTGGAGTCCATCCACCAATCGGCCAGCGCGCTGCATTCGATCGGCGCCATCAGCAAGACCACCCTTCGTGAGTTCGATGAGATGTGCATTGCGCCTGTGCCGGCGCAGATACCTGCCGACCAGATCAAGCAACTGCGCGAGCGCAGTCATGTCAGCCAACCGGTGTTCGCCCGTTACCTGAACACCAGTGCGTCGACAATCAAGCAATGGGAATCCGGCGAGAAGCAGCCCAGCGGCATGGCGCTCAAGTTGCTGAGCATCGTGCAAAAGCACGGGTTGGAGATCCTCGCCTGAGGAGGATGGCCCGGTGCCAGATTCCACTGAACCCTCACGCGCGGCCAGGGTCGATTAGCTGTACGGCTCACACGAGCCGATTTTTCGGAGCTGAACCCATGGATATCATTCGTATCATCATCGCCATCCTGTTGCCGCCATTGGGTGTGTTCCTGCAAGTGGGCTTCGCCGGCGCGTTCTGGCTGAATATCCTGCTGACCTTGTGCGGTTACTTCCCGGGCATCATTCACGCGGTATACATCATCGCCAAGCGCTGAAACCTTCAGCCTTTGGCGATCAGCCGGGAGTTTCGCTCATTGCGAAAAGCCAGTTGCTCGATAGTCTGCGTGGCGTGCTCGGCTTCGAGTCGGGCATCGAGGATGATCCCGTGATCGGCGGATTTGCTGCATACCGGGTCGGCGTTGCTGGCGTCGCCAGTCAGCATGAAGGCCTGGCAGCGGCAGCCGCCGAAGTCCTTTTCCTTCTCGTCGCACGAGCGGCACGGCTCGGGCATCCAGTCGTAGCCGCGAAAGCGGTTGAAACCAAACGAGTCGTACCAGATGTGCTGCATGCTGTGGTCGCGCACATTGGGAAACTGCACCGGCATCTGTCGGGCGCCGTGACAAGGTAGGGCGGTGCCGTCTGGTGTGACTGTCAGAAAGATACTGCCCCAGCCATTCATACAGGCTTTCGGGCGTTCCTCGTAGTAGTCCGGCGTGACAAAGATCAGCTTGCAGGGGTGACCTTCGGCTTGCAGCTTGGCGCGGTATTCGTTGGTGATGCGTTCGGCGCGGGTCAGTTGTGCCTGGGTCGGTAGCAAGCCGACGCGGTTAAGCTGGGCCCAGCCGTAGAACTGGCAGGTGGCGAGCTCGACAAAGTCCGCCTCAAGGGCAATACACAGTTCGATGATGCGGTCGATCTTGTCGATATTGTGTCGATGAGTGACGAAGTTCAGCACCATCGGATAACCATGGGCTTTGACCGCCCGGGCCATTTCCAGCTTCTGCGCGAAGGCCTTTTTGGAGCCGGCCAGCAGGTTGTTCACCTGCTCGTCGCTGGCCTGGAAACTGATTTGGATATGGTCCAGGCCAGCCTTTTTGAAGTCGCTGATCTTCTGCTCGGTCAGGCCGATGCCGGAGGTGATCAGGTTGGTATAGAACCCCAGCTTGCGGGCTTCGCCGATCAGTTCGGCAAGATCCTGGCGCACCAGCGGCTCACCGCCGGAAAACCCCAGTTGTGCCGCACCCATCTCCCGGGCCTCGCGAAACACCTTGATCCACTGTTCGGTGCTCAGCTCCTTGCCTTGTTCGGCGAAGTCCAGCGGGTTGGAGCAATACGGGCATTGCAGCGGGCAGCGGTAGGTCAGCTCGGCGAGCAACCATAGCGGCAGGCCAATCTCGGGCTTTTCAGGCAAGTTCGATCCAGTGCTCTGCACGTGCGACCTCCATGAATTGCTCGATGTCTTCACCGAGTTCGGGCACGCCGGGGAATTGCTGCTCCAGCTCGCCAATGATCGCTGCCACGCTGCGCTCACCGTCGATCAAGCCACCAATCAACCCAGCACTGTCGTTGAGCTTGATCATGCCTTCGGGGTACAGCAACACATGGCCTTTCTGCGCCGGCTCGTACTGGTAGCGATAGCCCTGGCGCCACGTCGGCTTTTTGCTGCGGTCAAAACTCATAGGGTGATCCCTTTATGCCAGACCCGCTGCGCGGTCACGCTGTGATAAGGCGGGCGGTTCAGTTCGTAGGCCATGCTCATGGCATCGAGCATGCTCCAAAGGATGTCCAGTTTGAACTGGAGAATCTCCAGCATCCGCTCCTGGCCGGCGCGGGTGGTGTAGTGCGCAAGCGTGATCGCCAGCCCATGCTCGACATCACGTCGGGCCTGGCCCAGGCGGGTGCGGAAATACTCGTAGCCGGCAGGGTCGATCCATGGGTAATGCTGGGGCCAGCTGTCGAGGCGCGACTGGTGGATCTGCGGGGCGAACAGCTCGGTCAGCGAGCTGCTGGCGGCTTCCTGCCAACTGGCCCGGCGGGCGAAATTGACGTAGGCATCGACGGCAAACCGCACGCCGGGCAGCACCAGTTCCTGGGAGCGCAGTTGATCCGGGTCCAGGCCCACGGCCTGGCCCAGGCGCAGCCAGGCTTCGATACCGCCGTCTTCGCCGGGGGCGCCATCATGGTCGAGCAGGCGCTGGATCCATTCGCGGCGGATTTCCCGGTCCGGGCAGTTGGCCAGGATCGCGGCGTCTTTCAGCGGAATGTTCACCTGGTAGTAGAACCGGTTGGCGACCCAGCCCTGGATCTGCTCGCGGGTGGCCCGGCCTTCATACATCGCCACATGGTAGGGGTGATGGATATGGTAGAAGGCGCCCTTGGCCCGCAAGGCCTGTTCAAAGTCGGCGGGGTTCAGCGGTGTATCGGTCATTGGGGCTCTCCTACAGTTCAATGCTCATGCCGTCGTAGGCTACTTCTACATTGCGCCGCGCCAACTCGGCTCGCTCGGCAGAGTCTTCGTCGAGGATCGGGTTGGTGTTGTTGATGTGGATAAGCACCTTGCGCTGCTTGGGCAGTTGCTCCAGTACCTCCAGCATGCCGCCGGGGCCGTTTTGTGCCAGGTGGCCCATTTCGCGGCCGGTGCGGGTGCCGACGCCACGGCGCTGCATTTCATCGTCATCCCACATCGTGCCATCCACCAACAGGCAGTCGCTGCCGGCCATGATCTCCAAGAGCGGCGCGTCTACCTTGCCCAGGCCGGGGGCGTAGAACAGTTTGCCGCCGGTGCGCAGGTCTTCGACGATCAGGCCGATATTGTCACCGGGGTGCGGGTCGAACCGATGGGGCGAGTAGGGCGGCGCGGCACTGCGCAGAGGCAGCGGGGTGAAGCGCAGGTTGGGGCAGGCGGGAATAGTGAAGCTGGCATCCAGCTCGATGCGCTGCCAATCGAGGCCGCCATTCCAGTGAGTCAACATGGTGAACAGCGGGAATCCGGTGCTCAGGTCTTCGTGGACCATGTCGGTGCACCACACCTGGTGCGGGCAGCCTTCGCGCAAGCTGAGCAGGCCGGTGGTGTGGTCGATCTGGCTGTCCATCAAGATGATTGCGCTGATCCCGGTATCGCGCAGTGCTCGGCCCGGTTGCATCGGCGCAAAACCTTGCAGTTGCGCGCGGATATCCGGCGAGGCGTTGCATAACACCCAGTTCACGCCATCGTCGGACAGGGCGATGGACGATTGGGTTCGTGCCTGGGCCCGCAGGCTGCCGTCGCGAAAGCCGGCGCAGTTCACACAGTTGCAGTTCCACTGCGGGAAACCGCCACCGGCCGCCGAACCTAGAATCTGGACAAACATCGCCGCTCCTTCACACAAGACTCAAAATAAAAACGCCCCGGCGAGCCGAGGCGTTGCATTGCAATACAAAAGCACTCAGCGGCTGGCGAAGTACATGGTGACTTCAAAACCGATACGCAGATCAGTGTAAGCAGGTTTGGACCAAGTCATATTCATACTCCTACGAAGGGATGGGACGTTTACTACCAAGTAATACATATAGTCCACCTCCAAGCGGAGATGTTCAGATGCGTGGCGGAATATTACTCATTTCTCGTCAAGCTAGCGCTGTCTTGGTGGAAAAAGCCTGTTGCAGCATCGGCAACGATCAGAATCATATCTGCCAGTCATCGCTCACCGCCGCACCATTGGCCAGGCAGTGCCAGCCGCCGGCGGCTTGCTCGAGTCGCTGCGCCGCATCCACCAGGTTCTGCCGGTTGCGCGCCTGGATCATCTGTTGCAGTTGCTCAAGATAGTCCGCGCCACGCCCCGCCAAATGCGCCTGCCAGAGCAACTCCGCGGCTTGGGCGGTGGGCAGTGTTTGTGGCGAGAACTGCTGGGCCAGGGTGGTGTTGCCCAAGTCGTTACTCCCACCGATCAACGCTGGCAGTTGCTTGAGAAAGACCTGGATGTGCTCGAACAGGCCCGCAAGCGCGATATTGGGTGACTGCACGCCAAACAGCAGGCCGGTTTGCCCATTGAACTGTCGGGTGCCACTGAATACTGCGTAGCCCACTTGTAACTCGACACGTAGGCGTTGGTAAAACGGGGTTTGCGCCAGGTGAGCGAGCAACCGCCAGTCGGCCTCGTCGGCGAGGGACTGGCTGGGTGTCGGGCAAAACAGCAGCAAGGCGGCTTCGTCGCCATCGGTTGCTACGGTGTGCCAGCGATGCGGGCCGTTGATGGGCTGGGCTTTGTGTTCACAGTCGGCACAGTGCCCGGGTAGGCGTGCCGCCGCATTGTTGATGGCCATTTCGCATGCGGCGGGCAGGCCCATGCCCAGGCCTTGCCAGCGGGCGGTGGCCCAACGGTCAGGTGGCGCGGTGACGTCAGCGATATCGGCAAAGCAGGCCGGCAATGCCTTGAGCAGCTCGCGGATGGCCATCTGCGGCGCCGGCCTGGCGAGTGCGTCCTGCCAAAGGTCGGCGTCAGGCTGGGTCAGGTCGCGTGCCAGTTGCTCGACGATAGCGGGCATGGGTTCATGCAGCCCGCTCATTTTCAGCAGCCAGTCATTGCCTACGGCTTCCCAGGACACTTGCACCCCGGCCTGACGGGCGTTGGTTTGCAGTGTTTGCAGGCTGTTGCCCAAGCCATGTGCGGGCGAATCCAGTTGCCAGCGCAGGTAGAGGGCGCCTTCGTCGCTATCGGCCGGCAATGCTTGGCTGAACGACAGGCCTGGCAGTTCGCGCCGGCCACGGGAGCGATCCTGAGCGAAGGTGCGCAAGCCCCGATGGGCGCTGGTCTGCCCGCGAATCAGCCCGGGGCGGTGTTCCTGGGGTGACCGTTGCAGGAATGGGTTGCCTGGCGGGAGCTGCCAGGCCTGCTGCGCGGGCGACGGTTGCAGTGCAATCAGCATGGCCTTGAGGGCTTGGCAGTGCGGCTCGGACAACTGAGTTTGAAGGTTCTCACTGTCCTGACGGGCCAGGCCCAAGGCGCCACTGATTTGCTGTTGGCGGTCGATCAGCCGGGCATATTCTTCGCGCAGCGCAGCCCAGTCGCTGTGGGCGAAAAAGCTCAACCAGTCGTTCAATAGTGCTTCGATTGCCGGGACTTGTTGTGAGCCCTTGGGCCCCAGGGTGAACTCGATATCCAGCAGCGCCTGCCCGGCGAACTGGTACGGCACCCTGGCGTGCAGCGCGCTTACCCAGCCACGGGTTTTCAACTCGGCCAGCAAACCACCAGGTGCCTGCGCATTCAGCCAGGTGCAGAGGAAGTCCAAGGCTTCGCGGGGCGCGTTGCAGGCGATGAGGTGGTGCAGATGCTGTTTATCCAGGTGTTGATAGCGATGTTTATTGCTGTCCATCAACGCCGGCGGTGCCTGCTGCGGGCGCAGCGGGCCAGCGCGCAGGCGATCGCCAAAGTGCTGGGCCAGGGCTTGCAGCTCCTGAAGCGATTGCGGGCCGGCAAGGCTCAGGGTCATTTGCCCTGTGTGATAGAAGTCTTGATAAAACCCCAGCAAACCTTGTTGGAAGTCCTCGTGTGGCACCGGCAGGCTGTCGCGATTGCCCACATGAAAACCCCGCAGTGGATGCGCGGCAGCGAGGCCTTCGAAGATCGCCACTTGATGCTGTGCCTCGGCATCCTGGGCCCAGGCGACAAACTCTGCCTGTAACACCTCACGCTCGCGCAACTGATCGTCCATCGCCAGGCGCGGGTGAGCGAGCATATCCACCAGACGCTGCAGCGCGCCGCCAAACACTGGGGTGGGCACTTCGAAGAAGAAGTCGGTGGTGCGTTCGCGGGTGCTGGCGTTGACCTGCCCACCGTGGCGCTGCACGTAGGCCATCAAACCGTCAGGCGTAGGAAAAGCCTCGGTGCCGAGAAACAGCAGGTGCTCCAGAAAGTGCGCCAGCCCCGGCCAGGCCAACGGCACATCATGGCTGCCGGCCGCTACCCGCAGGGCCGCGGCACAGCGCTTGAGACGTGGGGCGTGACGCAGCGAAACGCGCAGGCCATTGGCCAGGGTCAGTTGCAGGTGATGAGGGTGGGCCGGCACAGGCATGAGCACTTCCAGAACGTAGGAAGTGCCTATGCTAGCGCAAAGCGCGGTGGTCAGTGCTTGTGCAGCGCGGCATAAAGCTCGGGGCGCCGGTCTGCGAGGTAGTGATTGGCCGCTTGTGCGTCACGTATCAGCAGACGGTCGAGGGTGGCGACGATCAGCGCTTCATCCAGGCCGGCCTGGGCGACACGCTGGCCATTCGGCGCGGCGATGCTGCTTTGCCCGCAATACTGGATCTGGTCTTCATGCCCACAGTAGTTGGCGTAGGCCACATAGCACTGGTTTTCAAAGGCCCGTGCCCGCACGGTGACGTCCGCGACGAAGTCGAAGGGCACCATGTTGGCCGTCGGTACCAGGATCAACTCGGCACCGGCCAGGGCCAGGCGCCGGGTGTTTTCCGGGAACTCCAGGTCGTAACAGATGAGGAACCCCAGCTTCCAGCCGTTCAATTCGACGATAGGGAACTCGTCGCCGCCGGCGCTGAACATCGAGTGATCGAGGTCGCCGAACAGGTGCGTCTTGCGGTAGTTGCACCGGCGCTGGCCAGTGGCGTCGATCAGTTGCACGGAGTTGTAGATCTGCCCGTCCTCGGCCCGCTCCGGGTAGCCATAAAGAATCGCCAGGCCCGCATTGCGCGCCAGTTCGGCAATGGTTTGCGCTGCCGGTCCATCCTGCGTCTCGGCCAGCGCGCCCACCGCTTCAGCACCAATGTTGTAGCCGGTGAGGAACATTTCCGGCAGCACCAACAGGTCTGCATCGCCCGCTTCATGGGCGACGTGGTGCAGGCGCTTGAGATTGCCGGCTACATCCAGTGGCAATGGCGGGCATTGGTACAGGGCGACACGCATGGCTTGACTCCTTATTCGGCCAGGGCGATGGGGCCGATCTCATCGAACACATCCCCAGGCCCCGGGTTTTGCGGGTGGGTACTGCCACCGAAGTGGGTCATGATGCCCCAAACCGCGTTCAACGAGGTTTGCACTGCGCCTTCGACCCAGGCTGGGGTCCAGGATACGTCGTCGCCGGCGATGAAAATCCCGCGCTGCTCGGCCGGCATATCCTTTTGCATGAAGTGCGCGTACATGCGCTGGTTATAGCGATAGTGGCCCGGCAACGCGCCCTTGAAAGCACCGAGGAAATGCGGGTCGGCCTCCCAGGAAACGGTGATCGGGTCGCCAATGATGCGCGCCTTGATATCGACTTTCGGGTAGATCTTTTTCAGCGCATCGAGGGCCAGCTTGACCCGTTTATCGATGGGCTGCGGCAGCATTTTCAGGGCGTCGCTCATCCACGAGTAAGACAGGCAAATGACCCCCGGTTTGTCGTCGCCGTTGTCGAACAGGTAGGTGCCGCGGGTCAAGCGGTCGGTGAGGGTCATGCTCATCAGGTCGCGGCCGGTTTCCGGGTCTTTGTCCTTCCAGAAAGGCCGGTCGACCATGACGAAGGTTTTCGACGACTGCATATAGCGCGTGCGGTCCAGGGCCATCCACATTTTTTGCGAGAACAGGCTTTCGTCGCATTCGATCTGGGTGGTCAGCAGCCAGCTCTGGCAGGTGGTCAGCACGGCGGCGTATTCCCGGGTGTCGCCATAATTGTCGGTCACCGCGAAGCGCCCGTCGGCGGCATGGGCAATGCGCTTGACCCCGGCCCGCGGCGCGCCGTGGTGCAGGGAACTGAGGCTGGTGCCGGCTGGCCAGTGGGCGCAACGCTCTGGCACATGGCGCCAGATCCCCATGGGCACCTGCGCCACGCCACCGACCACCAGGTGCTGGTGATCGTCGCAGTTGGTCATCACCACGCGGAAGATTTCCAGCATCGAGTTGGGGAAATCGGAGTCCCAGCCACCGGTGCCAAAACCGACCTGGCCGAACACTTCGCGGTGATGGAACGACAGCTTGGCGAACGCCTTGGAAGTGGCGACGAAATCGTAGAACGTGCGGTCGTCCCACAGCGGCACCAGGGTATTCCACAGCGCTTTGAGGCGTGGCACATCGCGGTCGCGGATGGCCTGCTGGATATCGCTGAACTGCGAACCGGCTTCCAATGCATCGGCCCAGGCGTCAGCCACTTCCTGGAACAGCGCAGGAAGGTCGGCGAGTTTCTGTGCGTAATGGGTCTGGCCTTCCAGGTCGATCACGGTGCTGCCGGAGGCCGGTGTCAACGGGTTGGGGAAGGGCTTGGTCTCCAGGCCCAGCTTATCCACATAGTGGTAGAACGCCGTCGAGGACACCGGGAAACGCATGCCACCCAGTTCGGCGATGATGCCTTCGGCCCCTTCAAACGCCTGGGACCGCAGGCGCCCGCCCATTTTCGAGGCCTCGTACACCACCGGCTTGAGGCCGAGCTTCATCAGCTCGTAGGCGGCCACCAGCCCGGCGATACCCGCACCGACAATCGCCACTTCGGCGCCATGGTGGGCGGCAGGAATACTGCCCAAGCCAGCCGGGTGTTCGATCCAGTCATCGAAGGCGAACGGGAAGTCCGGGCCAAAGATGGTGATGGGTTTTTTACCGTCTGCAGGGTGGCGATTGTTCTTGTTAGTGGCGTTCATGGCTGACCTTGCTGGCAACTGCACGGGGCACGACCCGTGGAGTATAGGAAAAGATGGCAGCCATTCTAGGGAGCGTAGCGCTCGTTAATAAGACGCAAAGTGTCGTCGTTTTGGATTGTTTTTAGTCGAAGTGACGAAAATGGTGGTCAGATTGGCTGCCCACGATCCAATTTGTTGCTAAGGATGATCGAGGTGGTGGTCTTTTCTACCCCATCGACACTGCCGATCTGGTCCAGCAGTTGATCAAGTTGCTCCGGCGAATCGGTGCGCAGCCAGGCCACATAATCAAACTCGCCACTGACCGCACACAACTGCTGGACCTGGGCCATGGCGCTGAGTCGACGCAGCACTTCCTTGCCAGAGCGCGGTTGCACCGTGATCCCCACATACGCCTGCAACCCACCATCCACCACACGCTGGCCAAGGCGCACGCCATAGCCGGTAATCACCTGGGTCTTTTCCAGGCGCGCCAGGCGCGAGGTCACCGTGGTACGGGCAATCCCCAATTGCCGGGCGAGCATCGCCACGCTTTCACGGGCGTTGAGCTGCAAGGCGGCGATTAGTTGGCGGTCGATTTCATCGAGGAGGGGCGGGCGGGGGATGGACAAGTGCGGCTCCGATGCGGGTGGCGGTTGGGGCATGTTACAGGCTCGTATTTCACGGGGGGAGCATTCGTTAACGCGTTGCCCGACTGGATCAAAAAAGATCTTCGAGTCCTGCGCGTGCGCTACACCGGAAATTATTCAGCGGCGAGTGCACCAGGAATATTCAAAGTCGTAATTCCTGAGGGTTATGGAAAATATTCAAAATAGTTATTGCACCCTGTTAGTTTTCACAGTTGTTGGGGCGATAGGTGCATTTTAGACTCAAGTTTAAAAGTCTAATTGATGGAGTCCGTCATGAGTACTAAAGCATTGGTTGAGGTTTTTATTGATGGTCATAGGACTACACTGCTGGAGCCGAAGAATAGGGCAAACAATAATATTTTGAAGCCAGGTGTGATTGGTATTGTTCGCAATGTTGCTGACGGTCCGAATGGTGCGTTTATTGTGTGGAATGTTGATAGTCAGCCAGAAAGGTATCGAATAATTAATCCAGATGGAGTTGCCATCGACTGGGAATCGTTTTCAAAAAAACGACCTGGTGAAAATAAAATGTACATTAAGGATCTTTCTGAAGAAGAGAGATATCGCCATCAACCGTCAGAAAGCTATAGCTTAAGGTTTGCGTTTATTATTGATTTTCCTGGCGAAGTTGCCAGAGGGGCTTATATAGTTGATGACGTTATTTATAAGACTCGCTCCGACTTCGCAAAGTGGAGGGACGAATATGTTGGTGTGTCCCAGTAGTCAGGCCTCTCCATGGCTTGGCGGTATGTATGCCCTGCGCGCTGAATGTAGGCCCTGAGAGTTAGCGGCCAGCCTCTTGGATTTCCAGCCTCCAGAAACAAAAAAAGCCGCGCAGTGCGCGGCTTTCAATTTGGTGGGCCCAGTAGGACTCGAACCTACGACCAAGGGATTATGAGCCCAAAAAAAGCACCAGTGTCTATTGGGAAAACTCTAGGAACTGCCATTTTTATTGGCCTTTTGCCCCATATTTCCCACGGGGTGATAAAAGTTTTGGACACTTTTTGGACACTCTCCGACTCGTTCGTTGCACTTCTTTGCAAAACCTTTCACATCGTGCAATCACCGTTACCCCGCGAAGCCCCACGGCCGGCGTGGCCTGGCACCCTGATTGCACCACCCTGCGGGTTTGCACAAAAAACGGACGCAAAGCCCGTCGGCGGGAGGGG
This sequence comes from Pseudomonas sp. WS 5010, assembly GCF_012985565.1. Taxonomy (NCBI): domain Bacteria; kingdom Pseudomonadati; phylum Pseudomonadota; class Gammaproteobacteria; order Pseudomonadales; family Pseudomonadaceae; genus Pseudomonas; species Pseudomonas sp. WS 5010. The sequence goes on from NZ_JAAQWQ010000004.1 coordinate 676,558, forward strand.
GATAAGTGCTTTTTCGTCTCATTTTTTCTTTGGCTGCAATCTTTTACCACACGCAGATCTTTTCGTGTGTATCGTGTGTATTGGTCCTTGACTGTAGTGCCAATCGTGTGTACTATACACAACATTGAAGCGAAGGGAGGGGGTTGATGCGAAGTCGAGAGGTCATTGAGTTAATCGAGGCGGATGGGTGGTTTGAAGTGGCGGTAAAGGGGAGTCACCACCAGTTCAAACACCCAACCAAAAAAGGCAGGGTGACGGTTCCACACCCCAAGACTGAAATAGCGAAAGGAACGTTGCACAGCATACTGAAAAGCGCCGGCCTCAAGTGAGGCCGGTTTGACCACCGAAGACCCCGACAAGGGCTCCGGTGAGGCGGTACTGGGCGACTGGGGGCTTTATGAAGCCCTCAAACCTACAGATACTGAATCTCAAGCGCTCGGTGTAACGAGCGTGTTAATTCTCAAGGGAGAATTATGTAAATGAAATTTCCAGTCGTAATACATAAAGACGCGGATTCTGATTTTAGTGTGACCGTGCCAGACGTGCCCGGATGCTTCTCAGCTGGCAGCACCTTCTCGGAAGCGCTTGAAAATGTACGTGAGGCACTGGCGCTACACCTGGAAGGGCTCGTTGCGGACGACGAGGCTTTACCTCAAGCACAAGAAGTAGATGCGCACTTGGGCAATCCAGATTACGCGGATGGTGTGTGGGCGGTGATCGACTTCGATCTGACTCCATACCTGGGCAAGTCGGTTAGATTCAATGCCTCGTTGCCTGAGCATCTGCTGAATCGGATTGATGAAAAGGTGCAGAAGGATCACCGATACGCATCGCGATCAGGCTTTCTAGCCACTGCAGCGCTACGAGAGTTGTGCACTTAACCAATCGAAATGACTTACAGAAAGGGCGCCAATTGGCGCCCTTTGTCTTTTAAAGTACAGGTAATAGTTATGGTGTGAGTACCTATGTGTTTTTTGGTCGCTGACTCCCGACCACCGAATCGGGAGTTGTATTGATTCTATGAGTTTGGTTTGCCTATTTTTTGAAACATAGGAATTAGAATCTCACTACCTCTTTCATTTAGATGATCGTCATCAAAATAAATTGGGAGTCCGTTAACATCTCCCCAGCATGTATCTTTGTCACATAAATATGGAGTTGGGTCGAGAAGTTTTGCGCCGCATTGATCTACCGCCAAGTCGAGTGTTTTTAAAGCGGATGAGTTTCTTTTGTCATATTGATCTAGCGTTACTGAAACCCTCGTGGGTACATTAAAAATCATCGACCGCCCCATACTGGCAGGAACGTTAAAACCTAGTTCTGGCACAGGCTTGACGATGTAAACATCCCTGTCTTTAGAAAGCTCGCACACGGTTTTAAGTATGCCCGCTCTCATTTCGGCAGCATATTCATCGCTTTTTATGTCTCCATTTTTAGAGGTGGACTGAGACATGAGTTTTGCCAGTGGCGGGTCAATTTCATTTGGGCCATATAAATAAAGTGAGAATCTATTTACTAAAACAACAGGTACATTGCTTGGTAGCTTCTTGGCTTCTTTCAGCGCCCAAGTCAAGTAATCAGGGCACTTGTGCTCTTCGTTCTTGCTGTATATGCCGCTAGCCAGAGGACATGCATTGGCAGCCCACTGCAATACATCACCATCCCCAATGGCTGCTTTCAGTGATGTAATCAGGGATGAAGAGTGACTATCACCAATCATTACCGCTTTGATTATGTCATTGTTCCCATATTTGCAGTTGGGTACAGGGTTGTCTTTAGAGCCGATACCAAATGATGCGGATGCGCACTCTTCTAAACGCGGATTCTTATTAAGCGCTTCGTTAAATATTGCGTTTGTTTGTGGTGATACCCGGCTTGGAAAACCATCTTTCTGGCGAATCAGCGTGCTAAAGGCACTTATTGTTAGGGCCCCAATCAACAAAAATATCACCGATGGGATCATAGGCTTTTTGGACAAGCCTATACGCACAGGTGTTTCAACATATCGGTAAGATATCCAACCGAAAAACAGAGACAACACCAATCCGATCAGTACAGCGAATGTGTGACCTTTCAGGTTCAAAAACATCAGAACCACTACTATTGGCCAATGCCAAAGATACAAGGAGTAAGAACAGTCTCCTAACCATTGTGCTAGCTTTGAGCCGGTCCACCACGAATCCTGCCTTGCTGCAACTAACACTAATGCCGTCCCAAGAACTGGCACTATTGCACGCCAACCTGGCCACTGGCTGTTTTGATCAAATAAAAAAATTGATAAAATTATCAATGAAAAGCCAAGCCCCTCAAGAATCCTTTTAAGATTCGCCGTCATCGAAACATTGTTAGCCCACAGATAAACAATCCCGCCCGCGAGCAATTCCCACCCCCTGCTCTTAAGAAGATAGAATGCCGCTGTGGGTTTGTGCGGAGTTATCGTAAGCGACCAATAAAGCGATAGCGCAAGCCAAAGAAGTACGACTATTTTTAGAGTTGATATTTTTGGGCGGAGCTTCCACGCCCCCAGCATTACTAGCGGGAGAATTATATAGAACTGCCACTCAAGCGAAAGCGACCATGTATGCAACAGTAAATTTTCGTGGGAGGCGGCGTCAAAATACCCCGACTCACGTCTAAATTTTATATTCGAAAAAAATCCCAGCGCACTAAGCGTATAAGCGCCAAGCGTACGATATTCTCCCGGCAATAAAATGGCCCACCCAAGAATCAAAACGAAGCCACATAAAACAATTAGCGCAGGTAGGATGCGCTTGGCTCTAGATACATAAAACTCTAGCACCGAAAACCGCTTATTTGAAGTCAGGGAGTTAGATAGGCCTTTCGCGATTATGCCGGTCATTAAATAACCAGAGATCACAAAAAAAACATCTACACCGATGAAACCTCCAGAAAAACCGAACACGCCAAAGTGATAAAGAACTACTGAAACCACCGCCCAGGCACGCAACCCATTTATGTCGCCCCTAAAGTTGCTGCTTTTAACGTCCATATTGTTCAATACTAAAATCTCAAGTTTTCCACCCTTACAATAGGGCTTATTAAAATATGGTGCTCACCTACTCGTGTAACCCTTGGCAGCAAACTAACCATTTACTGAGTTGCCAGTCTGGTATTTAAAACACTATTTGCATTGGCGTTTGTTAACGGTTTCCGAAGGAACGAACAGGCTAGCGACCGTTAGCTGCGAATAAAGTGCATGATTCCATGAATGATGGGGTTTCGCCAGTATCCACCTGTGTTTACAGGGGCGGGTCGCTGGCTGAACTACGCATAACCGGGCTTATAACGTGATGGGTTTTAATTGTCCGGCCAGTGCGGTGGCCTTAGCCGCGTTACCTATGAACGCCCCAGCGTTTCCTGGTACCGGTGTAGGCCCATGGGTGTGACCGGCCAACTGTGTGTTCATCTGTTGCACCAGGTCGAGCAAGTCACACACCACCTGGAAGATGTTCACGCTCTTAGAGCCGACATGGTTCTTCGGTGCTATCAGTTGTTGGCTGATAGCTGCCAGGCTCTGCCGAACGCCTTCAATCCTTTCCTCCATGTCGCCACCCACCGTGGCGTTGTGCTTCTGCCCTACCACCAGGTTCAAGTCGCGCCCGGTCGCTTGGTGCAGATCATCCATTGCCGCTAGGCTCGCAGATCCGCCCGACAACAGCTTGAGCGCGCCCAGAGCCTCGATCGTCTTTATACCCCCTACCGACTCCTTGGAATGGTCGTCCACCGTCCTGGTGTGGTTCTGGTAGCGCTCCGTGTTGCCCATGGCCTCCACTTCCCGCTCGATCGCCTTGTCCTGGATCTTGCCGTCAGTCTGGCGTAACCAGTTGCCGTCGGCGTCTACACGCTGCTGGCACGCCTCGCTGTGCTGCCACACCTGGTCCCCCTTCGGAACGCTGGGCATGCTCAGGCCATGGGGCAGGATCGTCTGGATATAGGGTTTGTGCGGCAGGCCGTAGGCAAAGCACACCACCACCCGGGTGCCTTCCTCGGGAAAGGCATAGATGCCCATTTCCTCGCCACCCGTGGGCAGCGGCAACGGCACACCCGCCAGGATCGGCAGCTTGCTGTCTGGCTCGCCATCCGGCCCCAGCACCTCGATATCCACCGCATAACGCGGCCGGAAGTCGTCACAGATCCCGGCGCCGGCCGGGGCATCGGCCACGCCGACAACCCGGGCAAAGCGTGGCAGGTGGTAACCGCCGGTGAGTTCGGGGAACTGTCGTTCTACGCTTCGCTTTATTGCGTCGTCCATCGGATGGCCATCTGGTTATCGACGAGGGCCACACTGGTGATGCGCTCGCCGTGGTTGATCGTTGCACCTGGTCGCAACCCGGGAATGGCTGCAATCATCGCGCTCTGGTTGCCCTGGTAGTCGTCGAACAGTTCCGCCGGCAACTGCAGCGGCGGGCGAACGCCAAAGAAGCTGTCAGCCCAACTGCCCACGAACACCTCCCCATCACCCTGCTGCTGCCAGATAAAGTCGGGGATGTTGAACACCCGGGCCAGGCTGTCCATCGCTTGGTAACCGGCGGCCAGGCTGTAGAAGAACGGCGCCTTGACCCCGGCGTAGGGCTTGTCCGGCACGCGAAAACGCAGGCCGGTGTGCTGGCTGATTTCGACCAGGACGGCGCGCAGATCGACGTGGCGCAGGTTCAGCGGCAGCGGGTTGGCCAGGATCGCGGCCAGCTCGCGGCAGAACAGCACCTGCTGGGTGCTGCTGGCCGTGGTGGAGCGTTCGACGTAGCCAATGAAGTGGCGCTGCAGCGTGCTGTCGTTGTAGCCGATATCGAGCGTCACCAGGCCTTTGACCGGGGCGGTGGCCTGGATGGTGAAGGTCGCCCGGCCGGGGCTCTTGGCATCCAGCCGCACTTCGTTTTTGACCAGGACATAGGGCGCACCACCGATGGCCAACACTTTGTGAAGCTTCATGGGGTGTTACTCCCGCCCAGCCAGCCATCCACCTTTTTCAGCGTGGCTTCAAAGCCTGTCAGTTCCTCGGGGCCTTCGCTGGAGCCACCACCGTCGCCGGTGCTGCCCACCGCCCCGCCGGGGCCTGATTGGGCTGTCACCTTGTTACCTGGGCGCCTACCTTCGACTTTCTCGGGGTTGGACAGCTTTTCGGTCAGGGTGAACTGGATCAGCCAACCGCGCAGGTTGTCGTCTTCCCGGGCGCTCACGCCTTCGGTGAACGTCACCTGGCGCATGCCGAACGCGGCCGCCGTGTCGTTGACGATGCGGTACGTCTTGAGCTGGCCACCGCCGGCGGTCGCTTCCACCAGGCGCATCAGGTCGCGCAGTTGCACCTGGTCAACAAATGGAATCATCAGCGTGACCGTCAGGGTCTTGGGCTTGAAGCCCTTGTGGCCCTTGTCGGTGTTGCTGGTTTGGCCTGACAGGTCGTCGCTCTCAATGCGCAGATTGCCGGTGACCTTGAGGTTCTTCCCGCGTACCTCTTGCCCGTCGAGTAATAGCGTCATAGGCCCACCAGCTCGCGAACGAAGCTCAGACCCTGCTCAGATCCCACCAGCAGCGCGCCGGCACACAACACCCACTCATGCCCCGGGGCCTCGCCTTGCAACAGCGCCTGGCGCAGCTCGGTGGCATTGCCGGGCCCGATCAGGCGCGCGCGCATGCTGCTGTCGGGATTGCCGTTGGCCAGCAGCGCTTTCAGGTCATCCAGCTGTTTATCGCGGCTTTGCTGCTGGGCGGCCTTGCGCGTGGCCAGGGCCGACAGATCCGCCATGGGCGAGCTGTCGGCGGCGTAGCTCTCCAGGACAGAAAGCTGGCCGGCCATGGATTGCTGGGCGGCCTTCACCACCGTGCAGCGCTCCAGGGGTAGTGTCTGCCAACGGGGCAACGCGCCGGCGGTGGGGATCTCCCACTTTTCCGTTTCCAGCTTCGACAAGTGCCGCGCTCGGCGTTCGGCTCGCACCAGGTCAGGCATCGGCAACAACGCATTGAAGCGCGCCAGGCTCTCGGCCAACTGATCAAAGCGCGTGGCCAGGAACATCAGACACAGGGCGAACTGGGGGCCATCGGGCCGGCCGGTGTCGCTCACGTCCACCAGTTTGCCGGCGAGCTGCTGCAGCAAGTTCGGCGCTGACAGGAAACGCTGATATCCGCGGCCCTGGCCGACACCGCTTTGGAACGGCGTCACCACCAGGCACGCCGGTGCTTCGCCCATCTGCGTGGCGAGCGCGTCACGGCCTGCAGTGATCGCGCTCTGGGCGGCATCACCGACCGGCCCCGGATTGGTGCTGGTCTTGCCGCCCAGGTCTGCCAGGCGCTTGGCCGTGCTGGCCTGCTCGGTGCTGGCCAGATCCTTGGCCGCTGACAGCTGGCCCATCCATTGCGTGGCCTGTTCTGGCCAGCGCATGGTCACGGGTGCCCAGGTCATGGCTGCAGACTCTCCCAGGTGACCACCTCCATGGCGTTCAAGTCGCCATCGGCCAGGGCCTGGTCCAACCGCTGTTTAAGCACATTGGCCCGCTGCAGCAGCTCCATTTTGAAGGTGGTGAAGTCTTCGCTGACCTGGCGCAGCTGCTTGGCCGTGTGCTGACGCAGCTCTTTAACGCCCGCCTCATCGCGGCAGCCGTAGGGGCTGTCAAAGCCCTGCAGAATCACGCTGGTCAGGTTCAGTTGATCATCCAGTTTGCTGGGGTACTGGTGAGGCGCGCCTAACGCTGGCGACCAGAAGCCGCCGGTGATCGCGGTTTCACACGCGGTATTGATCTCGCTGCTCTTCTGCCGGTACAGGCTCTGCAGTTGCTCGGGCTTGCTGGTCCCGGGCGCCAGGCGCGCCACAGGCTGTTTGGTTTCGCTGTCGAACACGATCTGCAAGCCTTCGGACTGCTTGGCCAGCAAGTAGGAATAGTGCTGGTAGCTGATCGGAACGCTGTCGCCCGGGCGTTTTGGGTGAATGCCATCCACCAGAAAGGTGTGCAGTGACGGGCTGTAAAAGTATTTGCTCATGGGAGTCCTTAATGGCCGATCGCGATGTAGCCGTAGGTGGATGTCGCCGTGGCGTTGGCGGTAAAGCCGGTACGGGTGCGGGAGCCGGGAACAATATTCATCACCTCGGCCTGTCCCGTAGTGTCTTCACCGCTGCCCACGTCGAGAACAAAGCATCTATTGGGGAAGCCGATCGGGAATAGGAACTGGCTGCCGTTGGTTGCGATGTAGGCATTGCCCCACTGGATGATCAATCCCCCCATCCAACGGGGGAACGCGATGTAGCCGTTGTCTGCCAGGCTGATCGAAAAGCCCCAACGCAGGGTGCGCGGCGTCACGATGCTGGCTTCATCGGCCCCGGCGTCCAGTTGTTCCAGGTTGGCGATCGGCGCGATGCCGGCCACACCAGGAAGGGCCTTTTTGCTGCTGTCGATCACCTCGGACGATCCCGTAAACACAATCGGATTAGGTCCAGGTGCAACTCGCTGAATACGCACAGCGCCGCCGCCTGCAATCAGTACAACCGCTGACCGGGATTCGTCGTGGCGCATCCAGTGGACGCCGTTCCAGTAGCAGTTTTGTGCCAGGTGGGTTTCTTCCAGGGCTGTTAAAAACCCGAAGGAACCAGCGTGAATATCCAGACTGTTCCCAGGCAGTGGGTTCAAATTCGGGATGGCGTCATCGATCCCGTAGTGGGCCAGCTTGGTGCCCCTGTCGGCTTTCTTCTTCAATTCAGCATCGATCTGGATCAACCACTGGTGATGCTGGTTCAACGACTGGCGCAGTTGATCCAAAAAGCTATTGATGCTCGTTTTATCGTAGGTGTCGCCACTGTCCCGTAGCTTCTCGCTGTAGCTCCAGTTGATCGGGTTCAGGCCTGCTTCGGCTTTACGCACATACACGTTACCGGCGTTGGCAAACACCGTAACGCACGGTTTTGATTCGTCATGGCGCACCCAGTAGTGGCCGTCCCAGTAACAATTTTGGGCCAGGTTGGTCTCAACCGCCGAGGTGAGAAAAGCATAGGTTCCGCCGTGAATATCCAGACTGTTGCCGGGCAGCGGGTTCACGTTCGGAATGGCATCATTGATCCCGTAATCAGCGAGTTTTGTACCTTTGTTCGCCTTCTTGGCGATCGCCTCGTCAATGGCCTTAATCAACTGATCGATCTTGTCGGAGGTGTAGGTGTTGCCACTGTCGCGCACGTCGAACACTGACGCCCAGACGATCGGGTTTTTGCCTGGGCCAACCCGCTGCACCCGAACTGTGCCAGAGCCGGCAATCAATGACACCGCTGCCCGTTTTTCGTCATGACGTACCCAGTCGGCGCCGTTCCAGTAGCAGTTCTGGCACAGGTGCGTTTCATTGAGCGCGGTCAAAAAGCCATAGGAGCCGCCGTGAATATCCAGGCTGTCACCCAGTGGATTGCGATTGGGAATGGCGTCATCGATCGCGTAATCAGCGAGTTTCGTGCCTTTGTTCGCCTTCTTGTCCAGCTCGCCTTGAACCCACTTTTTCCCCGCAAAGTGCTTCACCAGGGAATCACTGATCGGCTCAGCCTGGCGCAGATCGGCCACGGTGTTGGAGTCGGGTAGATCCGCCAGCGGCACGCAGAAATGGCGCACGCCGGCGCTGTCGGTGAAGTCGGCCAGAGCGGCGCCGAAACGCACTTCCCAGCGGGCCACCACATCGCTTAACTGGCGCTCCAGGCTCACATCCAGCCAGGCTTTGGCAGGAAAGCCCGGCGGCGCCACGGCGACGGCAGCCGCCGCCAACACCCGCACCCCCTCGACATAGGCCGTCCCGGGTTGCACCTGGTAACTGTTGCCGACCTTGGCCAGCTTCAGCCCGTCGCTGAAAAAGCAGGCTCGGCCGAAGGTGTCGCGGTTGCTCAGGCGCTCGCGCTCATCGATACCATGCAGGCGTACGGTGAAGTCGTGCTGCCAGGTCTTGGCGTCGATAGTGATTCCGGTCAGGGCTTGGGCGCCGTCGAACACCACCAGAAAGTTGCGGGTAACGTTGTTGCCCAGCTGCAGCGGCGGGATGTTCTTGCGCTTCTGCTGCAGCGGCACATAGGCCACAGCCAGCAACACGCCTTCGGCGGTCTCTAGGCCGATCCAGTTCCAATCAAAATCCCCGATATCGCTGCCCAGCATCAGGCTGTAAACAATCTGGTTGGGGTTCACAAAGCCTTTTTGCGTGACGTCATAGCTCGCAACCAGGTGCGCGGCCGGCTTCGGTGCTGCTCGATCTACCTGGCCGTTGGGGTCCAGCCCGGGCACGTTGGCCAGGACAAACCGGGAAACGATCAGGGGCTGTTGTGCGCCTTGTTTTTGCGCGATCAGGCTTTCACCTGCAAGGGTAATGCTGGCTCCCATGGGGGCTCCTACAGGCTGGCGACCAGCGTTTGCTGGTCGTCGTTGAAGTCCACCGCGACAATGCGCAGTGACACGGGGGTGATGGTCACGAAGTCATAACGCCGGCAGGTGCGGCCGTACTGCTGGATCAGCACCCGCAACAGCTCGGGGTTCTGCGACAGCTGCGAGTCGGACAGGCGCAGCAGCACCACGTCCCAATCCCGATCGGGCATACGCTCGTCGATCTCGACATAACCCACGCCGAGGCGCTGCAGGATGCGTTTAAGCCCGGCCGTACTGCCGGCATCAACTGCGTTGATAAAGGCGAATTTGACCCGCAGGCGGTACAGGCTTTCGGGTTCGTCCTTGAAGCGGCTGATATCCCGCTGCCAGGCCAGCAGATCGAGCACGGTCAAATGGCAGGTGTCGGCATCCATCTGCAGCAGCGGCCATTGCAACCAGCCCTCGACCGTCTCCCACCACTTTTGGCTGGCGGCCTTGAGCTTGGTCAGTTGCGGGCCATCCAACCAGAACGGCAAATTGAGCTTGATCATGCGAACACCACCTGCAGGCTGCTGATCCGGGGAATCGTCAGCTCTGACACGATGTCGGCGTTATCGAAGCGCAACGACTCGATGCCGGCGAACTGCTGGTGGAGTTCTTCGCCCAGGCGGCTAAAGGAGAACCGCGACTGCGGATAGGTCAGCGTCGGCTGGTAGTCGCCGGTGCCGCTCTCGCGAAAGGCTGCACGGATGAATAGATCGACTTCGGCCTGCAGCTTGGTGCGCTGCTCGACGGTCAGTAGGCCCCGTGGCCACAGGGTCAACTTCAGCGCGTGCTGGGTCTCCGGCATCACCATCACCAGCAGATCGTCGCCGTGGCCATGGTTGCCCTGGTCGCGGATATGGGCGTTGATTTGCTCCAGGTATGTCGCCGCCGGCACGTCCGCGTCGAACAGCACATAGGCATTGGCACTACCTGGCCCCCGTGGGGCGCCGTGTAGAAAGTACACGCCATCGGGCCGCACGCCCGGAAAACCGGCGATCATCGCCCGGTACACCGCGTCGGTGTGCCACTGGTTGACCGCCGAGAACTGGTTGCGCACGCGCAAACGCAGCTGCTCGTCGGGCTCAGGATCTGCACCTGGTGCAATCAACCAGCCGTCAGCGTTGACCACCTGGGCGATGCCGGCGATCGGCACCGGCAGGATGGCGTAGTAACCCGGGGCCAGGTTGTAGCCGCTGCCCACGTCCTGGGCCTCCACCGGCACTTCCAGCTGCATCAGCCCATCAGCAAAGGTCGCCGCCTGGGTGGTCACCAACTGGTAGATATGGCCATTGATCGCGGCCGACTGCACCAGGATGCCGGCGGGCAGCTCCAGGGCGCCGCCGGCAACGTCGCGGATAAACAGCAGCACGCCTTTGGCCTTGGTCGCACCTTTGCGCTCGACGTTGACCGCCCAGGCCAACATGTCCAGCCACTTACGGACGGCGGTTTTGACAAAGAAGTTAGGCAGCACGGTGTCGCTGACAAAGGTAATCAGCCACATGACCGGCTTAGTCACCAGGGCCGTGATCACCCGCCAGAACGGCGAATAGGCGCTGGTGTTGCTCATCTTGCTGCCCTGGGCGGCAACTTCCTTTTCCCAGGCTTTGCGCAAGCCTTCCTCAGTTACCGGAATGCCGGACTCTGCCAGCGCCTGTTTAAAATCAACGTCGCTCACAGGGTCACCTCGATATCGCCAAATTTCAGGGTTTTAGCCGTGACCAGGTACTTCCCGGTTTGCACCTGGTTAATCAGGGCAGTACCGGGCACCAGGCGTTGGTCGGCCTCCACCAGCAGCTCCAGTTGCTGGATGCAGTCGCGCTGACGCAGCTTGCTGCGCTCGGCCACCAGCGTTACCAGCAGGCCGCTTTCGCGGATCATGTGCGCAATGTCTTGGGCGATGCTGGCCCGGTCATCAATCAGCAGCGGCTGACGGGACGGGTCCAGCGCCAGGTCGTTGTCGATGATCAGCAGATCGATGTATTCGCTCATCCCCCCACCGCCATGGCCAACATGCCTTCCAGCTCCAGCGGGTTCATTTGCTTGCCGGTGTGAATGTTCACGTTCTCCACATGGGTGCCCTTGTTCTGGGTTTGGTTGTTGTTCTGGATGCTTGCCAGCAGACCGCCCCGGGGCACAGCGTCTGGCCGCTTCGGTGACAGGCTGGCCACAGAGCCGTTGATACGCTGCTGACTTTGCTCGGCCTGCTGCATAGGTGGCGGCGCCAGTACCAGGGCCGGCGGTTGACGCGGCGGCTCCAGGGCGGCGAGTGGCTGCGCGATCGGCGCCGGGCCTTTCGGTACCGGGGCCAGGACCAAGGCCGGTGCTTGTGCCTGGGGCTGTAGGGCGTTGAGCATCGGCGCAGGTTGTGCCGGCACCTTCGACGTGGCCGCCATCACCAGGGGCGGCGCCTGGATTGGCTGCTGGGCGGCGCCCACCAGCTGCGGCAGCAACGGCGCCTCGACCTGAGGCGCACTGATACCCGGCATTTGCGGCGGTGCCGGCATATCCCCGAACGCGGCGTCGATCTGCACGCCCGGGATCTTGTTCAGCATCTCGATCAAGCCATTGATGGCCTGTTTAAAGATGTTGACGATGCCGTCCCACGCCGCGCTGGCCATGCCCGCCCAGCCGCCCATAGAGCCAAACCAGTCTGATAGCGCGGTCAGTTGCCCGCTGACCCACTGGAACGCCTCGCTGTTGAGTAGCGCGCTGGTCCACTGGTCCCAGTAGATGATCGCCGCCGCCACGGCCGCGACCAGGGCAACGATGCCGATCACGACCCACGTCACTGGGTTAGCCAGCAACGCGGTGTTGACCAGCCAGATCGCCCCTTGCCATAGCAGCATGGCGCCCTTGACCAGGCCCATCCACGCCACCATCAGCACCAGGCCGGCGACAAACGCGACCGCCATCACGGTGTGGTAAAGGAACATGGCGATGCTGCGCAGGCCCACCATGGTGAGGACTTTCCAGACCGTGACCAGGCCCAGCCAGACCATCTTCGACATACCGACGGTCAGCGTGAGTAACGACAGCGCGGCGATGATGCCGAACACCACCAGCACGGCGATGCTGATCACCCGGGTGATGTTGGGGAACAGTTGCGACCAGCGTGTCAGGGTGGTGGCCACGCCCGTCAGCCTGGCCATAAGCGGCTCCAGGATCGGCATCAGCGATTGACCGAAGGCTATGCGCAATGCCTGCACGGCAGCGGCGAACTGCTGCCACGGGTCTACCATGTCCTTGGCCATGCGCTCGGCATTCTCCAGGCCGCGCACGTTGCCCAGCTGTTCCATGCCGTTTTTCAGCCGGCCGGTGTCGCCCATCAGGCTGGTGATCAGGCGTGCCGCTTCGCCGCCGAAGGCATCGCGCAGCTTCTTACCGTTGGCCTCGATCGACAGATCCCCGAACTTGCCCTTGAGCTTGTCCAGGATGTCCATCATCGGCAGCAACTTGCCCTGCTGGTCCACAAAGGACATACCGAGCTTTTCCGAGGCGCCGCTGACGTTCTCGAAAAACGCCTTGTACAGGCCGCCCGCCTCGCCGCCTTCCATGCTGCTGCCCAGGGTGCCCAGGACTGCCATCTGTTCCGCCAGGCTCACGCCGGCGGTGCTGGCCAGCCCGCCGGCGGCCTTGAACGCCTCGCCAATCTGCGCGCCGCTGGTACGGAACAGCTTTACAGCCGTCGCCGTCTGGCCCGCCAGAGTTTCAACCCATTCGCTTTTGCCCATGGCATCGGCCTGGCCTTTGAACAGGCTGTACATGGTGCCGACGTACTGCCCCATGGTGTCCGCGTCGGATTTGGTGGCCTTGGCCAGCACGTTGCTGGCATTGGTCACCATCGCCAGTTGGCTGCCCGTTAACCCCTTCATTGCGCCGTCGATGCTGTACGCCGAGGCCACAAAGTCACGGGCGTTCTCGCCGTAGGCCACCGAAAACTCCAGCGACTTGCGGTTCAGCGCCTTCAACGCATCTTCGGCCACGCCGAGCGATCGAACCTCGCCCAGGGCGCGATTCATCTCCAGGGCCGGTTGCAACGACTGATTGATGGCCGCGCCCGCGCCCAGCAGACCCGCCAGGCCAAAGCCCATTGTCTTGATGTTCTTTTCGCTCTGTTCGGCCAGGTCAGAAAAGCCCATTTTCACCTTCCCCAGGGGCGCGGTGACCTTATCGGTCAGGCTCAGAATGAAGGCCAGGCGGGCACTTTGGTCAGCCATCTAGGGGTTATCCGTTCAGTGCGTAGGCGATGCCGTTAGCGATGGCGATTTCCATCCGGCGCCAGTGTTCGTCTTCCAACCATTTGGCCGTGCCCATCACCTCGGCGGTGGGCTCGGCACCAGGTAGCCAGCGGCTGGCCAGGGCCACCAGTTGGCCCAGGCCGTTTTCGGTCAGTCGTTCGGCGTGGTCGAGGGCTTTTTTACGGTGATTTCAACGTCCGGGCCGTACTCTTCCAGGAGCGCACCGGCCAGTTGCATGACCAGCACCGGGTTGCCCAACTGGGCCTTGAGTGTGGCGCGCTGCTCCTGCTTGACGGTGGTCACCAGCAAGTTGTTCGCCGGCGAGACCTTGTTGTTTTGGGTCACCGCGTTGAAGTACTTGGTCACGTCCTGGGGAGTCAGTTCAAAGGTGAATTCCTTGTCGCCTACTTCCAGGGTGATCTCGCGTTTATCGTTCATGGGTGTTGCTCCGTTCAGGGGTAAAAGTAAGGTTCAGCGCAGGCAGATCCGGCGCACGTGGTCCTGCAGGCCCAGGATCATTTGCCGACTAAGGGCGAGCTGATCTCTGAGGGTGAAATAATCTTGTCGAGCGTCTGCAGTGAGTTCGGCGGTTCCTGCATCAGCCAGGCCGCCGGCGCCGGCTTTGCTGGCGGTTGGGGCGGTACAGGTAGCCTTGACTGGCAACCGCTTACGGCCAGCGCCAACATCAAGGCGCAAAGCATCGTTTTCAGCGCGTTCATGGTTCAGTTCCTGGGTTCGTTGAAGGTCGATGGCGTCACGGTCGGCCAGCATCTCGCCGCTGATCCGTGCGGCTTCGCGCAGCCCGACCACTTCGGACAAGGCTCTGTCACGCTCGCGGCGGGCGTCGTCGCGCTGGCCTTCCAGCAGGCCAAAGCCGAACCAGGCCACCAGGCACAGCGCCAACGGAAAAAGGGCTTTGCGCAGCATCACAAGCCCGCCTTGCAAAGCTCGACCTCGGCCAATCGGCGCGCGTGCAGGCCCGGGACAAACACCTTTTTGCCCTGGGCGGTGGTGATGAATGCCCAGACCGGTGTTTTGCCGTCAGGCGCCCAGGCCAGGGCCTCACAGCCGTCTTTGATGCGCCCGGCATTGATCAGGCCCACGGCGCGACTGGCGCAGGTGCTGGGCGTGCCGAAGTTGTGGCCATGGCTGCTCAGGGAGTCGAAAGTGTTCTGGCCCACGTCCTGGTTGGTGATGCAGTCGGCCAGCTGCAGTTGGCCTTTGCGGATCACCAACTGCTCCACCTCATTGCACCGGGCGTCTGACCAGTAGTCACCGACCACCACCGGGTATGGGCTGGTGTGCCGGGTGATGCCCTTGCACACCGTTGGCAGGCCACGGGCCAGCTTGTCCGCATATACGGTGTTCTGGCCGTTGCCTTCCCAAGTGCCCAGGAACACTACCAGCGTGGAGCTGGACAGAACCATGGCGCCGGCGGCGATCTTGCCGCGCAGGCTCATGGGAACAGCACCCGCAACAGGACTGGCCCGAACATCTGCAGGATGGCCCACAGCGTGCTGGCCACCGCCAGCGCCCAGGTAATTTTGGTGCCGATGCCGGATACCACGCTGGTCAGCTTCTGCTGGCCAGCGTTGAGTTCCGACAGTTGGCCGGACATGTGTTCAAACTGCTGTTCCAGCTTGCTGACACGGATGGGCACGGACTCATGCCGGTTTTCCATGTAGGTCAGGCGGTGTTCCATGATTGCCATATTTTGCTCCAGGCCGGCCAGACGGCCGGGCTCTGAAAGTGCCTCGTTGAGGCTTGGCCGCAGACTGTTGGTCATCGGCGGTTTCCCTTCTCGAAAGTGGTCTGGCATGGCGTGCAGCGGATGATTCCGCCCTGTTCCTGGCGCTTGGCCGGGATCTCGTCGTCACAGTCCAGGCAGTGGCTACGGCTCGGCCCCGAGGGGCGCAGACGGGCGCGGTGGGCCTGAATGCACCGCTCGCGCTCCAGTTCCTCGATCTTCTTGGAGTCGTCGAGCCAATCACCCATCAGCCCAAGCCCTCGATCTCGGTGGAACTCAGGTACGGCACGCCGTTGATGCGGATAAAGTCCGGGCTGGTGACCTCAAACGGCACCTTGTGCTTGGTCTTTTCGCCGCCCTTGGGGTCGATGCTCAACAGGCTCGACACCTTCAACTTGCAGCCGAACGCCTCAATGCGCAGCTCGTCGTCGCCGGCCTTGGCGAAAAACACCGAGTCGAACGCCTCCAGCTCGCGAAAGCTGCCGGCAGCGCGTGCCGCGTCGATCAGCAAGCCGAAGTTGGTCGAGTCCAGTTCAAACTCGCCAGCGGCCGACACGTCGCCATCGACGTAGCCGTCAGGTACGCCCCGGGTTTGTGCGACCTTGCTGTTGTCGGTGATATCCAGGGTGCAGCTTTCGACGTGGACCAGGAGGTCGCCCAGGTTCACGTCAAAGTTCTTGCCGCCAATACGTGACATAGGGGGTTACTCCGAATCGTCGGTGGAAAGGTCCAGGGCGATGTTCGCCGTGAGGTCTTTCGGGCAGTTATGGGGCTTGAGCTTGATAAACGCCTCGACGGCGGTTTTGCTCTTCCAGACCAGCACGATGTCGCCGTCTTTTGGCGATTCGATCTCGCCCGGGAACACCTCGCCGGCGAATTTGACCGACTTGGCCATCCGGCGCAGGGGCGCCATCAGCGCGTTGATGTTCACCGCCATGCTGTTGGCCGTGTTGTTCAGGCGCCGATCGGCCACGCGACGGATCAACAGCGGACGCACCAGGCGCGCCGCCTTGTCGGCCAGGCGCAGATATTCGATTACCTGGTAGTCGCTGGCCGGGGAGTCCAACATGTTGCCGTCGCCCCAGTACACGCCCGGGTAGTCGGGATAGGTCTGCGAGACGGAAAAGCGGGCTTTGTCCAGCTCGGCACGGATGGCAGACGGCAGCGGTTTACCCTCGCTGTCGATCGGCACCGGCCCCAGGCCCAGCACTGCGCCGGTGGCCACACGCATGGGGCTGTCGGCAATGCTGACAGCGGCATTCGCCAGGCGACCGGCTAGCACGCCCTGGTCATTACCGTGGAGCTGCGGAACCACCAGCACACGCGGGGCGGCCAGGCCGGCGGTGATTGCCTTTTGCTCGAGCAGGTACTGCGCCCAGGTGAGTTGCGCCGCGATGCCGGCGGTCGCTGCCATGAAGAAAACGCGGCGCCCGTAGATATTGCTCACGCCAATGGCCGCATCGTGCATGGCTGACAGTTCGTCGCCCTTCGTCACAGGCTTGGTGATCACCACGGCTTCAACGGAAAAGCCCTGTTGCTGCGCGATATCCAGTGCCGTTTTCCAATCGCCTTCAGTGCCGATCGGCGCCGCCAGGCACGCCCAACGATCGCCGCCGTTCAAGCGTGCTGCAGTGATCTGGGTTTTCAGATCGCTTGCCGGAATGCCCAGCTCGTTGTCCAGATCGCTGTCGGTGTTGAGGGCGAGCAATTTGCCGGTGTTTTTCGGGCCGGCCCCGATGAACAGAAAATAGCGCTCGATCTCAGTCACGGCGCCTTGGCCCAGATTGAGATTGTTAACGCTGACTTTGCCAAGTGCCATGCTGTGCCTCGTTAGCGGGGTGAATTTAGGATTTGCTGCAGCACCTGGTTCACCAGCACGCTGGTGTCACGTTCGCTGCTTGCGCCGAGGAACTGGCGCTTGGGCAAGGTGATATCCCAGCTCTGCGCGCCGGTAGATTCGGTTCGTTCGTCGTTCAAAATGCGGATCAGCAGGCCGGCCTGGGCGTAGTTCACATGCTCTTGAATCCACGCCACTGACGGCCGGGTCAGGCTCTTTTTGCCCTTCTGCCGGGTACGAAAGCCCAGGCGGCGTAGGCGCTTGGCCTGCTTGTCGGTGCAGGCGGTGCCTGGTGGAACCTTGTTCCAGCGGCGCATCTGCGCGGCCGTACGCCGCTCTGAAACGCCGTTGTGTTGCTGCGCGGCGACCCACCGGGTCAGCGCGTTACGCCAGCCCAGTTCGGCCTCGTCGGCACTCACACGGGTGACCTGCAGCAGCTTGGCCAGGCCGGCTTCCATCTTCTTTTTGCCCTTGCTCGATCCCTTGCGGGCCTCGAAAGGCGAGCCGTCCAGGTTCTGCTGATCGCGCACCCGCTTGCGGCTCATGGTCCGCACGCGCTTGGTCACGTTGTTGAGCAAACGCCGGCGCAACTGCGGCGACAGACTCAGCAGCGCCAGTTGCTCGCGTACGCCCAGATAGCCCCGGGCGTCCAGCTCCAGGGTGCTACGCGCCATGATCGACCTCGCCCTGTTCGGCGGTCCAAAGATCGAACGGGATAAACGCCCAGGTCTTACCGAACGCCTCAATTTCGCCGGTGGGATCTTCGGCCAGGTATTGCGGTTCGATGAATTCCAGGGACAGCTCCACGTCGAAGGTGTCCGCGTCCAGGGGTTCAACAGCGAACAGCGGCGCCGGCAGATCGTGGCGGTACCGGTCGGAGTCGTGGGTTTCCAGCCAACTGGCGACCAGGGCCATCAGCCTGGCCGGGTGGTCGGTGAAACGCTCCAAGGCGAACACGGCGCGATAGCGCATATCGGACATGTGCAGGCCGTCGCGGTCGGGCTTCCAGATCAGTTCCAGGCTGACCTGTTCGGTCCAGCTGTCGAACTGCTCAGGCTCCACCAGTCGGCGTTCCATCAGGTAGGCAGTCAACGCCTTGAGCTGGATCACAGCAGAGCCGCCGTGATACGGCCACGGCCCTGTAGGGCACGAACGGCCTGCTGGCTGAATTCCAGAAAGGTTTCGCGGCGTTCAGGGGCTTCCTTGCCGGTGTTTTCGGCGCTTTCGCGGCGGGTGACGGTGGCGAATTGGGGCAACGAATTGCCCTTGGCGCGGCAGTACACGGCGCGCTTGTAGAGCATGACCTTGTGGGCATAGCTCCACTCGGCGGGAGTAGTCACGCCGGCCGCTTTTTCCAGGCTCGATATGCCTTCAGCCTGCAGGGTGGCTTTCACGCGGTCCAGGTCGTCGTTCACCTCGACCATGGCGATGCTCAGGGTGTTGACCAGCAGCTCTTCCAGGTACTCCGCCGGCAGGCGATATTCCTTCTGGAATTCAGCCAGGGAGAGGTTCGGCCAAAAGCCGTCGTTCTCAATCTGGCGTTCCACAAAGGTGGTAGTGCGGCCTGAAAAGCTCATCGCTGGGCGCTCGAATAGGGGCGAGGAAACTGTTTCAGTGGGTCAGGGCCATAAATGGTTGGCTCACATCCACAGTTTCTCGCCGGGGGGGGTAGTCGGTTACTCGGTGGCCTGTTCGGCCTGTTCTTTTTGCTGCTTTTCCAGTGCCTTGCGGGCACCGCCCAGGCGTGTCCCTACGCCAATTTCCGGATACAGCTCGATCGCACGTTCAAAGTGTTCGATGGCTTTGGTCCACTCATTTGCGTCCAGGGCCTGAATCCCAAGCACTTTGTGGTAACGGGCGGTGATGCCTTCGAACAGATCCCACTCGCCATCCACGAAGGGCAGTAAGCTGCTGACATAGGGCTCAGGACTGCGCTTGGCCTTGTGTTCCGCTTCGGCCCAGTCGATCACCGCATCAGCGACGAAGGTCTGCAAGTCGCGCCGCAGGAAGCGTTCCGGCATCTGCTGGTCTTGGCCCATGGCGAACAGCGCCACTTCCAAACCCAGGTCGAACTGGACGGTATCGAACAGCCACACCACCACCTGGGTTAACACCGGGTTCGGGTAGTTCAGGCCCGAGTCGCGATAGCGCTCCACATAGTCCATGTACTTGGGCAGCAGCTCGTCCCGCTTGAGCTGCTGACGGGTATCCAGGCTCTTGATAGCGCTCAGACGCTCCAGATCCTGGGCCAGTGCGGTTTCCATCAGCTTTAAGTGCTTTTGGGCGTTCGCGGGACTGGTCAAGGCGGTGTCTGCCGAGTAAGCCGGGTCAACACCGCCACTGGCGGCATCTGGGCCTAGCGCCAGGATTCGCCGCTTATGCTCAAGTGCCAGGCTCATGGTTTAGGCGCCGGGGTTGGAAGGACTTCTACGTTTTCAGCGGCGGCGAATTTCTCCAGCTGCTCGATCACGTAGCCCTCATTACGGCTGTTGTAGTCCTCGGTTCTGGAGCGTTTCGGGTTCTGGATCAACTGGCGGCGCCAGCTGCTGTCCTGGAAGTAAATCGACAGGTTGTCCCAACTGGTGACCACAACCGCGTTCACTGGAAAGAACGGTACGATGAAGCTCGGCAGACCACCGTAGGTAGCGATTACCTGGGCGCCTTCGATACGTTCTTTTTCGGTGGGTGTGTCGCCTTGTTTGGCGTACAGCTTGCCCTTGTCAGCGGCCATCAGATCGCTGCCGATGATCGCAATCAGGTCGCCGGCGTCGCGGTGAACCGGGTCAATCATCTGTTTGACGTCATGCACCAGCTCGTCAAGGTTGGCGTAGTCGCCCTCTACGCCGAGGGTGACCTTGCCGGCGGTCTTGCCTGCTTTCAGCACCTGGGCCGGGATCTGCTCACGGGCGATCTGTAGCCACCCCTTGTTCACGTCCTGCAGCATTGGGAAAGCGGTTAGGTCGGTCTGCGGCGCCGCATGGGTGCCGTGCCAGCCAATCATGATTCGATCCAAGGCAATCTGACGTTGAACAGCCGCGGTGTAGCGTTCGGCAAAGTCTGGGAATTTCGCCCAGGCGTCGATTTTGGCGTACGGAAGGCCCACGTCGGACTCTGTCGAAAACAGCTCGTATCCGAGTTTGTCCAGGCCGGAAACGTCCCGGGCATCACGGTCGGTTGTCTTGGTGTTGGTGCGACTGGTGACCGGGCCGGACACGCCCAACATGACCTTCTCGCCCTTGATTTCTGACACGCCGAGTACGTTGATTCGGCCCAGAAAGTCCGATTTTTCCGTGATCTTATCGTTCAGTTCCTGGGCTACGGACGGCTCTACGCTGAACTGTTCGCTTGCGTCATCGACGCTGTACGCTTCAGCGATTGCCAAGCGCAGCAGGCCATATTGATTCAGTGCGTGGGTGGACAGGGTTTTGCTCATGTCAGACCACCCGCTTTGCGGTCGGTTTGACGGCACCGATAGTGCGTGGCACCTGGCGGCCTTTGACCGTGCTGAACGCTTTGGTCAGCAACGATTCGATGTTGGCCAGGCGTTTGTCGGTATTGCCACGGCGGGCAAATTCGCGATCAGCTTCGGCCTGCTCGACGATATCGGCAACGGCACTCTCAACGTCATCGATCGGCGCCTGTTCGGGTTCTTCGGCGTCTTCAGTCGCGGGTTCAATCACTGCTTGAATGCCGGCAGCGACCAGCAACAGCTGCTCCAGCAATGCTTTCAGCGCTTTGGCTGTAGCTTCATCCATTGGGGGTGTGCTCTCGGTTGGGGTTAGCGGGGTTGCGGGGGATTCTTCGAGGCCGAAGCGCTTGAACAGACCCGCGAACATGGCAGCGAGCCGACCGATATCACCCTGGGGTTGGGTGTCACGAAAAGAGCCAATAGCCACCGAGGCGGCGTAGTAAGCGGTCTTGTTGGAGCGATTCGAAAAGTACAGTTCCTGGGTGCCAACACTGGCGGGCTCGTCGGTGACGCCCAGGCCGGTCAGATACGCTTTGCCGGTGTCTCGAAAGTTCGGGGTGATTTCGATGCTGCTGAACAGTTTTTGCCCGCGATCATTCAGGTACAGCAACTGGTCGTTGGGCTTCAACTGAGCTTCCAGGGCCACTTCGCCAGGTTCCAGATCGTCCCCTTCTTCAACCAGGCGCACGGCGTATACGGTGCCGTGTGAGCCTGGCCAGCGTTGGTGGTCACACCAGATAACAGCGGTATAGAACGACGGTTTGTAGGTTGCGGCGATATCGCGCAGGTCCTGGACCGGGATGTCGCGACCATCTGCGGTCTTGCCGCTGGTGGCGACACGTTTCCAGAACGAAACAAGGGAACGGGGCATGGGCGTTATCTGCGCTCAATCGGTGATTTGAGTCGCCACGATAGGGAGCGGCCACGCCTCAAACAAACGCTTTGCCTCCGCTCTGTTCGTAGATTCACGTTCTACGTCAGACGCCGATTTTAACCCCGCGTTTTGGGTGTTTTCGCCGCATAGACTGCGGCCATGCCATACGCCCCCGAACTTCGTGAAACCGCCAAACGCCTCTATTTGCGCCGCTGTAAGCCGCGTGAAATACAGGCACAACTCAAGCTGCCCAACATCCGCATTGTTTATTACTGGATCGCCAAAGGCGGCTGGGACGAGATGCTGTCGGACGAAGAACCGCTGACGGCTGTCAGCCGACGAATCACCCTGATCTTGGAGAAAGCCGCGACCCTGACCAAGGGCGAGCTGGACGAACTGGACCGGCTGACGGTCGTGCGCGATCGTCTCTTAAAACAGTCGGCCAAGCCGGTGCAGGCCCCCGCCGGAGATGTTCCCGCTGATCACCAGGAGTCGCGCCAGGGCCAGCGCACAGAGCGCCGTGATCGGGGCGAAAAAGGCGGTAGGAAACGGGAAAAGAAGGTCAAGAACGACGTTTCAGGCCTTACCGAAGTCGACTTTCTGGATAAGTTCATCAGCAAGATGTACGGCTATCAAAAGGAGCTGTTTGAGGCCAAGCTGAACCCGCTGACCCGCCGCATTCGAAATGTGTTGAAGTGCCGTCAGTCGGGCCTGACGTACTACTTCGCCGGCGAAGCCTTCATGGATGCTGTGCTGACCGGCGATAACCAGATGTTCCTGTCTGCCAGCCGTGCGCAGTCGGAAATTTTCCGCAGCTATATCATCCAGTTTGCCCAGCAGTGGTTTGGTTTGGAGCTGACGGGTAACCCGATCGTATTGAGTAATGGCGCCGAACTGCGTTTTCTAAGTACCAACAGCAGCACGGCCCAGGGGCACCATGGCCATGTCTACATCGACGAATATTTCTGGATACGCGACTTCGACAAACTGAGCACTGTGGCCAGCGCCATGGGCACCCATAAAAAGTGGCGTAAAACCTACTTTTCAACGCCCAGCGCGGTCACCCATCAGGCCTATCCGTTCTGGACTGGTGAGGCCTTCCGCAATAGCAAACGCAAAGCGGCGAAGGCACCGTGGCCCAGCGCAGAACAGATCGCAGCCGGCGTGCTCTGTCCTGACGGTCAATGGCGCAAGGTGATTACCATCACCGATGCCATCGCCGGCGGCTGCGATCTGTTCGACATGGAGCAGCTGCAGCTGGAGTACGACGAAGACAAGTTTCAGCAGCTGTTCGAGTGCAAGTTTATCGACAGCACCCAAAGCGTGTTCAGCCTGGCAGACCTGGAGCGGTGCTATTCCGATCTAGACCTGTGGACTGACTTCAACCCCGACGACGATCGGCCCTATGGCAACAGTCCAGTATGGTTGGGCTATGACCCAAGCCGCACACGCGACGACGCCACCTGTGTTGTGGTCGCCCCGCCGCTGGAGCCGGGCGCCAAGTTTCGCATCCTGGAGAAACACAGCTGGAGGGGGCAGTCGTTTAAGTACCAGGCCGCCCAGGTCAAGAAACTTACCGAGCGCTTTAACGTGCAACACATCGGTATCGACACCACGGGTATCGGCTATGGGGTGTTCGACCTGGTGCGCGACTTCTACCCGCGAGCGACCTCGATCCACTACAGCCTGGAAACCAAAAATACTCTGGTACTCAAGGCCCAGGACACGATCCAGGGCAGCCGCATTGAATGGGATGCAGGGTGGAACGACATCGCCCAAGCGTTCTTGACGATCAAGCGTGGCGCCACGGCCAGCGGTCAGATCACCTACAGCGCGTCCCGTACCGACGCCACCGGCCACGCGGATGTTGCTTGGGCGGTCATGCACGCGCTGGCCAATGAACCCCTCAACACCAACAAAAAACGGCGTAGCCGTTACGCACTCAGCGGATCAGTTAACCATGACCAAGCGAAACCGAAAGCCTCAAGAAATAAATCAACCCAAGCGACAGCCAATGCGGGCGTTTTCGTTCGGGGCCCCGGAGCAAGTGTTGACCGAAAACATCGGGCAGTACCTGGGCGTGTTCGCCAGCCACGACGGCCGGATCTACACGCCGCCGGTGTCGCGCCAGGGTCTGGCCAAGCTGCTGCGCGCCAACGCTCATCACGGCGCCATTCCCGGATTCAAACGCAACATGCTGTTGCGTGAGTTCATCCCGTCGCTGGGCTGTACCACCGGCACTATGAGCCGCGCCGCCCTGGACTTTATGGTGTTTGGTGAATCATATTTCCTTCGCAAGCCAAACATGTTTGGCCAGGTACTGGAGATGGAGCATCTACCGTCAATCAACATGCGGGTGATGGTCAACGGCGGGTTTGTAATGCTGCAGCCGGATGGCAAAGAAGTGGAGTTTGACCAGGACGAGATTGAACACGTCCTTAATTACGACGTGGAACAGAATATCTACGGTGTGCCTGACTACCTGGGCGGGCTGCAAGCGCTGCTGCTTAACGAGGCTGCAACACTGTTCCGTCGGCGTTACTACAGCAACGGCGCCCACGCGGGATACATCTTCTATACCAATGACCCGAACTTGACCGAGGAAGACGAGGACGAACTACGGGCACAGATCAGTGCCAGTAAGGGCGTGGGCAACTTCCGCTCGATGTTCATCAACATCCCCGATGGTGACGAGAAAGCAATTCAGATCATCCCGGTGGGCGACTTCCAGGCCAAGGATGAGCTTGAGAAAGTAAAGAACATTACCCGTAACGATGTGATTGCAGCCTGGCGTATGAACCCCGCGCTGGCCGGTATTATTCCGGAAAACAGCGCGGGCTTTGGCGATATCGAAAAGATCGATCGGGTCTATACCAGTAACGAGATACGCCCGATCTGCCAGCTGTTTAGCCAGCTCAACGACACCTTGCGGGAGGACCGACGGTTTACCTGGCGAGCGCCGGAGACGTTGACGGCTACCACATGATGTGGTGACCACGACGGGCAAAGGCACTACATCTTGTGGCAGAATAGTGCCTCATAAGGAACCCTGGGGCGGGAGATATGCGAGTTACATGTAAATGCGGGCACAAGGGCCGGGTTCGTGACAGCAAGGCACATTCGCCCGACTTTGTAACGCTGTACTGCCAGTGTTTAGATGTTAGTTGTGGTCATACTTGGGTGGCCACTTTAGCCTTTGACCACACCCTAAGTCCCTCGGCTAAAATGGTAGATCGCCTATTGTTCGACCGACTGCGAGAAATGCCGAGAGCCGAACAACGGGACCTATTTGATCAGCTCGGCGCACAGCTTTTGCGATAGATTTTGATTCTAGTTTCAATAGCGCTAAAACTATTAATTGTATCTATTCCGTACTCTAAAAAGCCCCTGCGGGCTCGCTCGGTTAACTGATGCTCGGATGTTGCAATATTCACAATCAGCATAAGTTTGTCTCCGAGCTGTTCTATATCGTCAATTAGTTCAATAAGTGTTTCGGTGCTTTTCATATGGAACTCCATGTTTTCCTTACTCGCCTTGACAAATATTATTTGGTCCGAATTTTGTTAGGTCAAGCTGTTTTTTCAGAGCTTGTAAAGTTAAATTAAAGCTGCGAATCATATTTTTTTGTCTGCGATTTTTGTAGTGCGATACGATTTTGGCTTCTTTCGGAAAAGTCCTATTGCACTCTTGGGGTGTGTGGCTCTGATGGTGTCGATAGGCGGGTAGAATTAAAAAAGGGCGCCTGGGGCGCCCTGAGTATTTATTGTAAGTTTGTTTTTCCTGTTTTTACCCAGGTGACTGCGCTCTGTAGAGGTCGTTGATAAAAACTACGCCATAAGACCTGTTGCCTCCAGTGCGCTCAAATGCTGCAACGATGTACCCGTTGGGCAGTGGAATGGTTACGTGCCCGTTACCAGTGTCGTGGTGTAGAAGGGTTGTTGCTTCGACCATGACAAAGCCGGGAGGCAAGTCTAATTGTAGTCGTGCGCTTTCATATTGTTCATCACTGATAGCTATCATCATACCGTCAATAAACATTAACCTTCTCCTTTATTAGGAAGAATTATAGAGAAAGGCTCTACAGTAAGGACTGTGGTTTGTAGTTGTTGAACGCATCTGGCGAGAATTGCATTTAGCTTGACTTGATTGTCATAAAGAACTTCAAGTTCTAGTGACCGTTCAAGCCTATGGATAATTTCGTTATTCATGCTGCGGTGGTTGGCTTTTGCTTGGGCATTAATAGATGGGCGCAGTCCGTCAGGTAGTCTTATTACGAATTTATCTTTTTCGTGAGAGTTAGCCATTTTTCACCTCTGCCAATTCCAGATCGTCGAAGCTAGGGCATTCGACATCTGCTGCTATTACGCGAATGCCACACCATCCATATGGGCTTCCCTCAACAATCCCACCCCAGCCTTCTTCATCGTGTAAATCTTTGGTCCATATAGGGGCCGGGTTGTCGAAGACTCCTCGTTTTCCCATGTGCTCTGAAAACGAGGAACCACCTTCACTGAGCATCATGTTGATCATGGTTTGACCGAAGTATCTAATTACCGCTCTAACTACGTCACCATCTTCAGAAAACAATCTATTTTTGTGATCAGACCAAAACCCGTTGATCAGTGTGGCCCGTTCAACATTCAAGATGTTGTGATCGACTTCCAACGTTACTTCATAGTCTTTCCAAACCTCTTTAACTTTGTAGCGCTTTACATTGCTTTGTTCAGGCATGATGTAACTCCTTCCAGGTCGCTGGCTTAGCGAGCAACTGGGCCACGAAGGCTGCATCGCGCTCTGACAAATCGCCCAGGGTTTGGGCCATGTCGGCCAGAGCTTCAAGGCGCAGACGGGCGTCTGGTGTTTTGTGGACCAGGTAACCGATCAGGGCCGCGCCGATCACGGCGGTGACCAGCATCGGCCGAGTGGGTTTGAAAGCGCTTCCAGCCGCCTGGGCGATCGCTGTGGTAGCCTTACTCTCACTGCTGCTTGGGTGCTGTGCTTGCATGGTTCTGCTCCTCTTGTGGTGGTTGGTGTCGGGGAGGTGCGAACTCCTCGACACCGTCTATTTCACGCCTGCCGTAACTGGCTAGCGGTGAATACCGTGCGCTGTTCACTGCGTACTTCAAACAACCCCAAATCGTGGCCATCCACGTCTTGCAAATGCACGATGGTGATGAGGGTCGGTATGTCTTCGGGATGGTCACGCCAGTGCGCATCAGTCGCCAGTTCGGCTAAGCCTTCGGGCGTGCATGAATCGACATAGTTGGCTGGCAGTTGCAGTTGGCCGCACAAGGTGTTGGCGCTGTATCGAATAATCATGGCGATACCCCCTCAGGCTTGGCGCACCAGGTGCACAACCAGGTAATCGGGCAGCCCTGATTTTTCCTCTTTTGCCGCCAGATCCAGCACGGCCTTGATTTGAAAGTTGGTGCAGTCGTCCGCCAGGAAGTACTTGGCGCCAGCTATTGCCTGGCTGGCGATTTGGTTAAGGAAATAGGGAGTGGTATAGGCCGCGCCGACAACGATCGGAACCTCAATTCCCTGGCTGGCCAGTTCGGTCTGGATTTCCTGCAGCGTGGTGTTTTTGCCAGGGCCAGCGTTGCCGATGATTACTTGCACTTGCATGGTTTTGTCTCTCTTTGTTGGTGACGCGGAAAGTCCGCGGAAATAAAAACGTGTGTAGTCCCCTTCTAAGTCCGGAACATCCGGAACATCAGAAAGTTTTTTTGCTGGAGCCCTTGAGTTACGGGGCTTTCAGCGGTGTAAAAATGTTCCGGTACTACCGGAACATGCCGGAACACGGGTTTTATGAAAAATGGCTACAAGCCACGTGAGACAAAGGCTGTAGCGATGTTCCGGTGTGAAGTCGTTACCGGAACATTGACGGAACATGCCGGAACGGATGTTGTTCCGGTGCGTTCCGGTATGTTCCGGTAGCACTGGAACGCCTTTTGTCTTGTAACTAACTGTATTTATTGAATTATTTGTCTATTAAATATAAATGTTCCGGATGTTCCGGCTGATCGGCGTGGCTTCGCACAAAAGCCAAGACCACACCACCAACACCCTTTCCACCCACTTGCCCATACGGTTCAAGAGGCCTCTCCACGCTTGCTGAAGAACCACAGCCATAGGGAACGCTTCTCCAGGCGGGAGCGTGCTTTACGGGTCTCGATGTACTTGTGCGTGGTGCTGCTGGCCAGGGCTCGGCGTAGCTGGGTATCGGGGATCACATCCTGGCCCGCCTTTCTGCAGGCTTGCTGGAAGTGCTCGATGTTGATGCCGATCAGCTCCTTGTCGATGCTGTGGTTCAACGTTTCGCGGATCTCTTCCCGCTCGCCATCACCGTCGATGGTCGTCACCACATCCTCGTTCAGGTAGTGGTAGATCTGCCAGAACTTGGCGGCCGTGGGGTTCTCCGATCGGCACCGCTGCTGCCGGTCGATCGCACGTGCCTCAAGATGCTTGGCCAACCCTTCGGTATCGCGGTCTTTCCACTGGGGGAACAGGACTTGTGTGGCGTAAGCAGCGGCCATGATCTGCGCATGACACTGCACTATTCGTCCTTCAGTCAGGGCGCCGACGGACTGAAGACGTTGCTCGTAGCGGGGGAAGGCTTCGAAGTATCGAGCCAGCCACTGCTGCTCGTTGGCTAGGCACTTGCGCAAGTATCCGCCCAACTCCTTTGCTTTCATTACCTTCAAGCGGTCGGCCAGCGGCTTGAGCGCTAGGGAGTGGTGTTCTGTGGTGCAGTGCAGGTGCACGATGCGTGAAAGGATTGCCTCCGAACCATCGACGGTTTCGTTCTGAGAGATGGCCAGGGCGCCACGCCAGATACTCACCCTGGTTTCGTTGCCCGTAGTCTTTGCGCCTGTCACACGAAGCGGGGCGTGGTAGTCGAACAGGGTCTTCACTTCGTCCCAGCCGAACTGCACCGTCACCGTGCGGCCGTTGGCGTCGACATAGGTACGATCCGACTCAATCAGCACAACTGGCAGATTGCTCACTTCCGCGAATGCGCGTGACAGGCCGACCGCACTGGCGCCAGTACCGCTGGGCTTAATGCCTTCCATGTTGTCGCGGCCGATGAGTCGCCACAGGAAACGGAGCAGAGTGGACTTACCGGCACCAGGATCGCCGGTTAGTTCCAGGAAAGGGAACGATGCCTGCTCGGTGCCGATCTGTTGGACGAAAAGAGAGGCGGTCCACCAGGCGAGCGAAGTCAGTCCGTTCAGGCTGTGCACGGCGAGGAAGTCCGGAAACCACGCCCCGTCGAAGTCGTCGCCGCGTTCGAACCTGGTGTTTACCAGGGAGGTTTTCACGCCTGCCCCTTTCACCTGGATGTAACCGTGGGCGTTCACTGCCAGCTCGCTGCCGCTGTTGAATCCAAACTTGGGGTAGCAGTAGGTGCCGCTCTCTTCGTCGTAACCCAGGAATGGCAGGCTTCGAACGGTAGGGACAGGGCGCCTCTCGTCGTTCAGCCATTTGTGCTTGAGCATCGCCAGTTCGCGGGCGCCGCCCTCGAAATTACCGCCAGGGGTGAAGTCGAGCAGGGCGCGCACGAACCCGCGAGGCTCGGCGATCGCGCTGGACGGTAGGGGAGCCTGGCAACTGCGGGTACGGTCTGGAAATTTGAAGTCGAAGTAGTAGCGCTGCTCCCCGGTAACAATGTCCTTTTCCAGGTAGTCCAGGTTGGGAATGCAGTTGGAAATCTGATCGATACGGAGGTTGCTGTAGAAGACTTCTCGATTGCCTTCGACCTTTTCCTCTCCCAGTGCCTTGCTCAGCTCAGCCTGGTTAACGCGAGCTGAGTAAAGCTGATTGGCAAACTCCAGCAGGTAAAAGCCGGAAGGGCGCCGTAGGTAAACCAGGTATGCGAGTTTTCGGGTACTGCTGGCCGTGAACAGGCGACCGCGATAGCAGGCCTCGTCCATGAACGCCTTGTTCAGTTGGCCATCACGATACGCGTCGTCCCAATCACGCTCGCCAGCGAGCGCCACCCAGCCGATCTCTGACAGGCCACGTAGCATCTTGAGGTACTTGGGAATGTACTTATGACCTGCGCTGTCATCGTCCAGGGCGATCACCCAGGTAACGAGCTTGCCCTTGTTGGCCTCGATGATCTCCCAGGGAAAGTTGACGCAGCTGATCGAGGCGATGACCTTGAAGCCTGCAAGATGCAACGCGATTGCATGGAAGATCCCTTCCACGACGTAAACCTGATCGCTGCGCTCAATGGTTTGGCCAGGTGGCACCCAGCCGCTGTTGGTGTAGCTCATGCCGTACTTGATGCCGGCCTTCACACTTCCGTTCGCGGCCACCATGCGCTCGTCGATGATGCGTTCCCAGTGGCCGTTACAGAGCGGGAAGCGGACAGTGTCGGCCCACTCTTCGGATTTCATCTTGCGACGGCCCTGGGTGTACCAGCCTGCCAGCTTGGCCACGTCGAATCCGCGGTTACGCTGCAGGTAGGCGTCGGCAGTTGCGTTTGGATTCGCGTCGGTTTTAGGGAAGCGCTGGCTCAGGTTTTCGAACAGGTAGCTGTAGCGCTCTCGGGTCAGTTCGTCGAACTGGCACTTGCCGTCGCGGCTACACTTCAACTGATAAGGCTTGGCCTTGCTGATGAACAGCTCCCGCTTGCTGCAGCGCGGACAAACACCTGCAGACAGGTACTTGTCGTTCTCTTTCTGGAAGTCCAGGTCACGATCATCTTTCAGTGCTTCGACCACATCGTTTAGATAGATAGCGTCGAAATTCCTTCGAGTTCCCATTACTTGATCCCAGCTGTGCTCTGTTGTGCTCGAACTCGTTCCGCCTGTTCCGCGGCCTCCATAGCGAGGTGCACCATATTGATCATGATTGCTTTTGAACCTGGCGGTGGTGGAAGGGTTAGGTAAATCCCCTGGTCAACGGCTTTCCGAATTGCGGAATCGGACTGTCCGGAGCGCCTAACAAACTCAGCGACCGTTACGTATGGCGTGTCTATGCAGATCTTCATTCTGATACCCTCAATTAATGCCCTATGGGAAATATGGGCTACCGGTTCCTAGGTTGGAACCATGATGGTTCCAAGAAAGGAACTTGTCAATAGGAGGTGAATGTTGGATCTGCCGGCGAAAATGAAGGCAATACGTGCGACAGAGGGGCTAACGCAAACTGAGTTTTGCGAGCTTTTGGGAATCAGCATCAGCAGTTGGAAAAAATACGACGCTGGAATCACGGATATGGGGCTGCTGCCGTTTTTAAAGGTTGCGAATCACCCACGCTTCAAGAAATACGCCCTATGGTTGGTCACCGGTGACGTAGCGCCGGAGTCTGGTCAGATCAGCCCGGAATAGCCCATGTCTATCAAACTGTTAGCGGATGGCCGCTACAAGGTCGACTGCCGTCCGGAGGGCAGTGAGGGTGGGCGTATTCGTAAGGTTTTCCGCACAAAGGGAGAGGCGCTTTATTTTGAGCGTCGAATCCTGGGTGAGGGAGTGAAAGGGGAGTTCGAAAAGAAGGTCAAGGCGGATTCTCGTAGGCTTTCCGATCTGATCGAGCGCTGGTACACACTGCATGGCCAGACCCTGAAAACCGGTGAACAACGCAAAGACCTTCTGCTGTCGATGGCTGAACGGATGGGGAACCCGAAAGCGTCCCACTTCAACGCCTCCCACTTTGCCCAGTATCGCGCTGAGCGAGCCGAGGGTAAGCACTCCCGTTATACGAGGGAAGGCAAGCCCGGTAAGCCTACAAGCGCGAACATGCTCAATCATGAGCTGGCGTATCTGCGGGCTGTGTTCAACGAGTTGGAGCGGCTAGGGGAGTGGAGCGAGCCGAATCCGCTCGCCAATGTCCGTGGGTTGCGGTTTGACGAAACAGAGATGGCCTACTTGGTCAATGACCAGATGGACCTACTGCTGGATTGCCTGCGGGCCTTGGGCGGCGACGCGCTGCTGGTTGCTGAGGTGTGTCTTTCAACAGGTGCCCGGTGGGGTGAGGCTGAGGGCTTACAACTGCGCCAGGTGCGTCAGCAACGTATTCACTACAGCAAAACAAAGTCCAGCAAGAACAGAACAGTTCCGATCTCCAGGGAGCTGGAGAAACGTTTGCAAAAGGCGCTGCCATTTGAGCCCTGCTATGAAACGTTCAGGCGTGCGGTGGATGCGGCGGTGTTGGATTTGCCGGCGGGGCAGCTTACGCACGTCTTACGCCACACATTCGCAAGTCATTACATGATGAATGGGGGAGATATCATCACCTTGCAAAAGGTGTTGGGTCATTCCTCCCTGGCCATGACTCAGAAGTATGCGCACTTCAGTCCTGGACACCTGGCCGAGGTGGTCAACCTAAACCCTTTGGCAAAGCGGGTTGGACACTTTTTGGACACATCCGCTGTTTTGAAAGGCGGCAGCCCCACGATTCCATAGCTGCCAGATACGCGAAGGCCGCGCAGTGCGCGGCTTCTAGAGATGGTGGGCCCAGTAGGACTCGAACCTACGACCAAGGGATTATGAGTCCCCTGCTCTAACCAACTGAGCTATAGGCCCTCAGTAGGTCGCGGATTATAACGATGGTTTCTCCACTGTGCTATCCGAAAAATCCGAATGGGTCATGTGAAGGAAGGTCGCGGCGAAGATGTCGGGAGGCAGGGGCAGGCTGACGATGTAGCCTTGCATTTGTTCGCAGCCTTCGTCGGCGAGGAAGGCTTGCTGGGCGGGGGTTTCCACGCCTTCGGCGATGATGGTGAATTGCATGCTGTGGCCCAGGGCGATGATGGCGCGCACGATGGCGGCGTCGTGGGGATCGTCCGGTAGGCCGCGGACGAAGGACTGGTCGATTTTCAGGAAGTCCAGGGGCAGGCGCTTGAGGTAGCTCAAGGATGAATAGCCCGTGCCGAAGTCGTCGATGGCCAGTTGTACGCCCAGGTGCTTGAGTTTATGCAGTACTTCCAGGGCTTCTTCGGCCTGGCTCATGATGAAGTTTTCGGTGATCTCCAGTTGCAGGCAGTCCGGTTCCAGGCGGTTGTCGCGCAGCAGTTGCTCGATGCGCCCCAACAGGTTGGGGTGGCGCAGTTGGGCCCCGGCGAGGTTGACGGAGAGGGGGCCGAAGTCGTCGTAGCACTTGCGCCACTGATGCAGTTGCCGGCAAGCCTGCTCCAGGACCCAGTCGCCGATTTGCAGGATCATGCCGTTCTCTTCGGCCAGGGCGATGAAGTGTTCGGGAGGTACGTCGCCAAAGGTGGGATGGCGCCAGCGGATCAGGGCTTCGGCGCCGATCAGTTGTTGGGTGTCCAGGCTCAGCTTTGGTTGGTAGTACAGAAACAGCTCATCGCGCTCTATGGCCCGGCGCAGTTCGTGTTCGAGGGCGACGCGTTCATTGGCCTGGGCGGTGAGGTCTTGGGTGTAGCGTTCAACCCGATTGCGGCCCTTGGCCTTGGAGCGGTACATGGCGGCATCGGCGTTTTTTACCAGGGTGGCGACATCGATCCCATCCTGCGGATAGAAGCTGGTGCCGATGCTGGCGCTGATAAAGAACTCATGCTCGCCCGCCTGGAAGGGCAGGGTGAAGCAGGCCAGCAGTTTATTGGCCAGGTGCTGGGCGTCGCTGGCTTGTTGCAGGCCGGGCAGCAGGATGATGAATTCGTCACCGCCCAGGCGCGCTACGGTGTCGATATCGCGCAGTTGTTCCTTGAGGCGCACGGCGATGTCCTTGAGCAGCAGGTCGCCAATCGGGTGGCCGAGGCTGTCGTTGATGTGTTTGAAGCGGTCGAGGTCGAGAAACAGCACCGCGCCCTGGCTGCCGGTTTCCTGTTGGTTGTTGAGGGCGGTTTGCAGGCGATTTTCAAACAGCGTGCGGTTGGGCAGGCCGGTGAGCGGGTCGTGGTGCGCCTGGTAGTCGAGCCGCGCCTGGGCGTGCTTGAGGCTGGAGATGTCGGCAAATACTGCCACGAAGTGGGTGATTGACTGCTCGAGGTTGCGCACGGCGTTGATCGTCAGCCAACTGGGATACAGCTCGCCGTTCTTGCGCCGGTTGGAGATTTCGCCTTGCCAGTGGCCGTTGGCCGTCAGTTGATGCCACATGGCGGCGTAGAACGCGCTGTCGTGCAGGCCGGAAGCGAGCAGGCGCGGGGTATGGCCGAGGGCTTCGGCTTCGCTGTAGCCGGTGATTTCGCTGAAGGCGCGGTTGACCGCGCTGATGTTCTGCCGGGTATCGGTGATCAACACGCCTTCGGCAGTGCTTTCGAAAACTGTCGCGGCCTGTTGCAGTTTTTCCTGCATCAACTGACGTTCGGTAATGTCGCGGGCGATGGTCAGCATGCAGTCGTCATCCCCAATGGGCAGCGGGCGACTGGATACCTCGCACAGGCGAATCTGGCCATCATTGCGCCGGATATGGCAGACGAAGTCGCGCACCAGGCCGTCGCGTTGTAGCAGGTCGAGCATGTGCTTGCGCTCGTTCAAGTCCACCCAGATGCCCAGGTCCAGGGTCGATTGGTCCAGGGACATCGCACTGTTGAAGCCGGTGATGCGGCTAAAGCCTTCATTGACCTCCAGCAGCAGGCCGTCGTGCTGGCGCGTCAGCAGTAAGCCGTCGGGCGAGGCGTGAAAGGCCTTGGCGAACTTTTCTTCGGAAGTTTGCAGCTGTTGCTGGGTTTCCTTCAGTTGGGTGATGTCCCGCACTACCACCACCAACGCTTCGGTCGCATCGAGCTGGAAGGGTTCGGCAGAGATCAGCCCGGTGAACGCCTGGCCATTGCTGCGCAGGAACGGCATCTCCAGGTTGCGGATGCTGGTGGTCTGCACCCGCTTGAGCAGGTTGGGGCCTACACCCTGGATGCCCCAGATGTTCAGCTCGGTGGCGGTTTTACCGACCACGTCTGCGGCGCTCAGGCCAATCTGGTCCTCGAATGCCTTGTTGACCTCCAGCAGGCAGCCATCGGACAGGCGGGCGATCACCAATATGTCCGGACATTGCTGGAACACCGAGGCGAACTTCTCCTGCGAGAGCTGCAGCGCTTCCTCGGTGCGCTTGGCCTCGCTGATATCGATCATCAGGCCACGCATGACCGGCTCATGCCCATGCTTGATCAGGCTGACAATGTCCCTGACCCACAAACAACGGCCATCGGCGGTGATTACCCGGTAGTCAATGCTGTGGTCGCGGTTGGCGCGGGTTTCCCGTTGGCAGAAGCTGTCGGCACGGGTCAGGTCGGCAGGGTGGATGATGTTGCGCCAGAAGCCGGGGATCAGCCAGTGCGCCCGTGGATAGCCCAGCAACTCCTCGGCATGGGGCGACACGTAGCTGTAGGTGAAATCGCGGATGTCTGCTTCCCAGGCGATGGCTGACAGGCTTTCCACCAATCCCCGGTAATGGTACTCGCTGCTGCGCAGCTCCTGTTCCAGGGCCACCCTGCGGGAAATTTCCGAGCTGAGCCGGCGATTGATCCGAATCACGATGGCCAGCACGGTACTCAACAGCAGCACGGCAGGTAGGCCGTAGAGCAGCAGATCGGTCCAGAAGGCTCGGTGATCGATGACATTGCCGACCCAGTGTTCCTGGATTTCGTTGATTTCGCTGGGGCTGAGGTCGGCGAGCACCTTGTCGAGGATGCCGATCAACATTTTGTTCTCGCGGGGTACGCCCATTGCCAGTTGGTAGCGATAAGGCGTTTCGCCACTAACGTACAAACCGTCGAGCTTAAGCTGGCGCAGGCTCCACACACTGGAGGCCAGGTCGCCGACGACGGCGTCCACCTCATCGGTGGCCAGGGCCTGCAAGGTCGAGCTGACGTTGGGCATCGCCACCAGGTTCAGGTCGGGGTGGTGGGTGCGCAGCAATTCGTGGGGGGCATAGTTCTCCACCACGGCGATCTTCAGTCCATACAGGTCCTTGAGGGAACGGGGCTGGGCGCCGCCTTCGTGGGCAAGAATGACGATGGGGAAGTCGAGGTAAGGCCTGGAAAATGCCAGGAAACCCTGGCGCTCCGGGGTGGACATGATGCCCGGTAACAGGTCGAGCTGATTGTTCTTGGCCTGCTCCAGCAGTGCGCTCCAGTTGGCAGGCTCGATCAACCTGACCTTGATGCCCAGGCGCTCCTGGATCAGTCGTACATAGTCAGCGGCCAGGCCCTGATAGCGGCCTTCTTCGTCGCGATATTCAAATGGCGGCCACGATGCGTCAACGCCCAGGCGCAACTCCGGGTGGTCCGCCAACCAGCCATGCTCTTCATCAGTGAGAGTCAACGCGCCAGCCGTTGCGGTCCAGGTCAGCAGCGACAGCAGTAGCACGGTCGGCAGTCTGGGCATAACGGTCTCGTTATGGCACGGGGAATATTTCGAGTGTAGACGGGCATTGCGGGGGGAGGTAAAGCGGGGAGGATTTAATCTGCACAAAGCAAAACCCCCAGGCCTGGGCCTGGGGGTTTTGTGATCACTCGTCGAGGAAGGAGCGCAAATGCTCGCTTCTCGTCGGGTGGCGCAACTTGCGCAGCGCCTTGGCTTCGATCTGACGGATCCGCTCGCGGGTCACGTCAAACTGCTTACCGACTTCCTCAAGGGTGTGGTCGGTATTCATGTCGATGCCGAAACGCATGCGCAGTACCTTGGCTTCACGAGCAGTGAGGCCGGACAGTACGTCGCGCGTCGCTTCTTTAAGGCTCTCAACGGTGGCGACATCGATTGGCGACTGCATGGTCGAGTCTTCGATGAAGTCACCCAGATGGGAGTCTTCGTCATCACCAATCGGGGTTTCCATGGAGATCGGCTCTTTAGCGATCTTCAATACCTTGCGGATTTTATCCTCAGGCATTTCCATGCGTTCGCCCAGCTCTTCCGGGGTCGGTTCGCGACCCATTTCCTGCAACATCTGCCGGGAAATACGGTTGAGCTTGTTGATGGTCTCGATCATGTGCACCGGAATACGGATGGTGCGGGCCTGGTCGGCGATCGAGCGAGTGATCGCCTGACGGATCCACCAGGTGGCATAAGTCGAGAACTTGTAGCCGCGACGGTATTCGAACTTGTCCACAGCCTTCATCAAGCCGATGTTGCCTTCCTGGATCAGGTCGAGGAACTGCAAGCCACGGTTGGTGTACTTCTTGGCGATGGAGATCACCAGACGCAAGTTCGCTTCAACCATCTCTTTCTTCGCGCGACGGGCCTTGGCCTCGCCGATCGACATGCGACGGTTGATGTCCTTGATCTCGGCAATCGTCAGACCGGTTTCGGTCTGCAATGCAGTCAGCTTCTGCTGGCAACGAACGATGTCGGCCTGGAAGCGACCAATGGCTTCAGCGTATTTGCTTTTGCCCTTGGCCAGTGCGTCGGTCCAGCTTTCGTCAACTTCATTGCCCGGGAACTGGCGCAGGAAGTCGGCACGCGGCATGCGCGCATCACGGACACAGAGCTGCATGATCGCCCGCTCTTGTGCGCGCAGACGCTCAAGGGCGCTACGAACCCGCTCAACCAGGCCTTCGAATTGCTTCGGCACCAGTTTGATCGGCATGAACAGCTCAGCCAGGGCCAGCAGTTCGGCGGTAGCCTGCTTGCTGCCACGACCGTGCTTCTTCAGGGCCTTGCGCGCCAGTTCCATCTGGTCGGAGACCGCGCCAAAGCGCTGGGCTGCGATGATCGGATCCGGGCCGCTTTCGACTTCTTCTTCGTCGTCGGTGCTGGCTTCAGCCTCGTCGTCGTCGGTTTCGTCGTCCGCTTTCACGGCTTTCGGGTCGACAGGCGGCGGTATTTCGGCAGCAGGCGGCGTAATGCCATCGTCCGGGTCGATATAACCGCTCAGGACGTCGGACAGGCGGCCACCTTCGGTGGTGACGCGGGTGTACTCGGAGAGAATGTGGTCAACCGTGCCGGGGAAGTGCGCAATTGCGCCCATCACTTCGCGGATGCCCTCTTCGATACGCTTGGCGATTTCGATTTCGCCTTCGCGTGTCAGCAGCTCAACCGTACCCATTTCACGCATATACATGCGCACAGGGTCGGTGGTGCGACCGATATCGGTCTCCACTGCAGCCAGCGCGGCAGCAGCTTCTTCAGCGGCGGCCTCGTCGGTATCGGCGTCCGCCAGCATAAGAGAATCCTTATCTGGCGCAGCTTCGAATACGTTGATCCCCATGTCGTTAATCATGCGGATGATGTCTTCCACCTGTTCCGGATCTGAAATATCCTCCGGCAGGTGGTCGTTGACCTCCGCGTAAGTCAGGTAACCCTGCTCACGACCAAGGACGATCAACTCTTTGATACGAGACTGCTGTTGCGCTTTTCCGGACATAACACCCTATCCACTGAAGGTCTTGGCGGGCAAAAAACAAGCCGAGGATTATACCCGAGCTATGACCTCACACGCCAGCTGAGGTCGGGTTTGATGCGGAAACATTCTGTTTTAAGAGGTCGCGCATCTGCTTTGCTATCTGAATTTGCTCTTCAGCCGACAATCCTGGCTGCCTTGCTTTCTTGATAAGTTCGTCGAGGGTCTGCGTGTGCTGACCCGCGGATAACCTAGTAATGGTGTCTAAAAACTGTTGTTCAAGGTTATCGCCGTCAATTAACCACTCCTTTTCTGCGAGTGCTTTCAAAAGACGTCCTTGCTCTGTGCCATGCCAGCGGGCCATCAGCTGGATTGAGTTTAGCTTAGGATTTTTTTGTACGGCCTCGATCAGGGCAATCAGCACCTGGGCGTAGGTGTTGCTCTCGTTGGCAAAATGTTCGGCGCTTTCCACTCGGCCCGCCAATTGCGGGTGGTGGATCAGGGTGCGCAGGGCAATCAGCGTCGGCGCTTCTACGGCCACCGGTGTCCGCGGGGCGTACGCCTCGTCGCGGTCGCCATGCTTGCCGTTTTTGCTCCAGGGTTTCTTGTCCCATTTCTTGCCGCCGGCGCCGGGTTTCTTCGGCGTCCAGTCCTGTTGAGGCACAAAGGCCTCTTGAGGCTGGTGAAAGTCAGCGTAGTCCGGCATGGCGTCGTAGTCGAAGCCCGGGTCGTAGGCTGGTGGCGCCTCCTGGGGCGCGCTGTGCACCAGCTGGCTGACCGCCTCGCCGCTCAGGCCGGTGATCTCCAGCAGGCGCTGGCGCATCAGGGCCTTGAGGTTGGCGCCGGGGACCTTGTCGATCAGCGGTGCCGCGAGGGTAGCCATATGGGCCTTGCCTTCGAGGGAGCGCGGGTCGGCTTCTTCGGTCAATTGCTGGAAAAAGTAATCGGCCAGCGGTTGTGCGTGCTGGTGGATGCGCGCGCGAAACGCATCGGTACCTTCGGAGCGCACCAGGGTATCCGGGTCTTCGCCTTCGGGCAGGAACAGAAAGCGCGCGCGGCGCCCATCCTGCAGGCTCGAGAGGGTGGCTTCGAGGGCGCGCCAGGCCGCATTGCGTCCGGCCTGGTCGCCGTCGAAACAGAACAGCACGCTGGGCACCACGCGAAACAGGCGCTTCATGTGCTCTTCGCTGGTGGCGGTGCCGAGGGTTGCCACGGCATTGCGCAGGCCTTGCTGGGCCAGGGCGATAACGTCCATGTAGCCTTCAACCACGATTATTTCATCGAGGTTGCGGTTGTTCTTGCGCGCTTCAAACAGGCCGTAGAGTTCCTGGCCCTTGTGAAACACCGGGGTTTCCGGGGAGTTGAGGTATTTGGGCTTGTCGTCACCGAGTACCCGTCCGCCGAAGGCGATGATGCGGCCACGGCTGTCGCGGATCGGGAACATCACTCGATCGCGAAAGCGATCATAGCGCTTGCCGGTCTCGGCGTTTTCCACTAGCAGGCCGGCGTCGATCATGGCCTTTTGCTGCAGGGTGTCGCTGCTCAGGTGCTTGTACAGGTTGTCCCAGCCAGGCGGGGCGAAGCCCAGGCCGAAGTCGCGGGCGATTTCCCCGGTCAGGCCGCGGCCCTTGAGGTAGTTCACGGCGGCTTTGCGCTGTGGGTGGCTTTTCAGGGCCTGGCGGTAGAACTCGGCGGCGGCGGTGAGCAGTGGGTACAGCGGCGAGTCGGTAGGCTGGCGCGGTTTGTGCGGCCGGCCACTTTCTTCGCGGGGGATTTCCATGCCAGCGGCTTTAGCCAGTTCCTCGACGGCCTGGGGGAAGTCCAGGTTGTCGTGGTCCATGATAAAGCCGAGGGCATTGCCGCCGGCGCCGCAGCCGAAGCAGTAGTAGAACTGCTTGTCGGGGCTGACGCTGAACGATGGGGTCTTTTCTTTATGGAACGGGCAGCAGGCGGTGTAGTTCTTGCCAGCCTTTTTCATTTGCACGCGCGAGCTGACAACATCGACGATGTCGGTGCGGTTCAGAAGGTCGTCAATAAAGCTCTGGGGAATTAGCCCGGCCATGGCGTTCTCGTCATCACTGCGTGTAAATGAGGGCCCGTGACGCACTCAAGACGCGCATGGCGGCGGCTTGATCATCGATTGTCTGCTTGGGCTGCCAGGAAGTGTATCTGTCGAACGTTCACTGACGTTAGTTCCAATCAGTCTTCGACGTGTTTGAAAGCGTTGCCCTGGAGTCCGGTCACGGCCAATGGCGGCCTCGGAAGCTCATCGTGGGGCACAGTCGACCTATTGATCGCCTGCTTGGAAAATGGGTGTGCTCGTCAGTAGCCTTGATAGGCTCGTCAGAAGAGACGTGCACCGCTGGCAAAAGAGCCAGTCCTGACGTGTGAAGCTTTGTCTCGGTCGCATGTGCGGCGTCGACGGTGAAGCATCAAGCGATATCCGCAAATGCCAGCAGCCCGGCTGAGGGCCGGGCTTGGCAGAAGCTTGCTACGAACGTCTGTGTATTAGTACAGACGAACGGCGCGGCGCTGTTCGCGCTGAACTTTCTTGGCGTGACGCTTAACAGCGGCTGCTGCTTTACGCTTACGCTCAGAAGTTGGCTTCTCATAAAATTCGCGGCTACGAACTTCAGCCAGAACACCGGCTTTTTCGCAGGAGCGCTTGAAACGACGCAGAGCTACGTCGAAGGGTTCGTTCTCTTTTACTTTGACGGCTGGCATCCAGAGCTACCTTCTTTCATTACCGGGAATCAACGTTCTCGTCGCAAAAAATTCGCGGCTGAGGTCGTCGGTTTTTAAGGGTTGCGGATGTTAACCCCTCATTGCCCGGAATGCAAAGCCTCTGATCGAAAACCGCTAGTCGGGAGGGGACGTGGCGACTATTATGCGCGCCTTCGAATTCAGCCTCTACAAGGCGCAAACCCATGTTAGTACTGGGCTTAGAAACCTCCTGCGACGAGACCGGCGTCGCGCTTTACGACAGTGAACGCGGGCTTTTGGCCGATGCGCTGTTCAGTCAGATCGATCTGCATCGGGCCTATGGCGGGGTGGTGCCGGAGCTCGCTAGCCGTGATCACGTCAAACGCATGCTGCCATTGATTCGACAGGTGCTGGACGAGGCCGACTGCGTCGCCACCGAGATCGATGCCATCGCTTATACCGCCGGCCCTGGATTGGTCGGGGCCCTGCTGGTTGGGGCTTCCTGCGCCCAGGCGCTGGCGTTTGCCTGGGGTATTCCAGCCCTTGGCGTGCACCATATGGAAGGCCATTTACTGGCGCCGATGCTGGAAGAAAACCCTCCTGGGTTCCCGTTCGTCGCTTTGTTGGTTTCCGGTGGCCATACGCAGCTGGTTCAAGTCGATGCAATCGGCCAGTACACGCTTCTGGGGGAGACCCTGGACGATGCCGCCGGTGAAGCTTTCGACAAGACCGCCAAGATGATGGGCCTCAATTATCCCGGTGGTCCGGAAATCGCGCGCCTGGCGGAAAAAGGCGTGGCGGGGCGCTATACCTTCCCGCGTCCGATGTGTGATCGCCCAGGCCTGATGTTCAGCTTCAGTGGCTTGAAAACCTTCGCCTTGAACACCTGGCAGCAAAGCGTCAGCGCCGGGGACGACAGCGAGCAAGCCCGTTGCGACATCTCTCTGGCGTTCCAGCAGGCGGTGGTGGAGACTTTGACCATCAAGTGCAAGCGTGCCCTGAAGCAGGCCGGCATGAAGCGCCTGGTCATCGCTGGAGGCGTCAGCGCGAACAAGGCATTGCGTTTGTCACTGGAAAAAATGCTCGGCGACCTCAAGGGCGATGTGTTTTACGCGCGCCCTGAGTTCTGCACCGATAACGGCGCGATGATCGCCTTCGCCGGTTGCCAGCGCTTGCAGGCGGGCCAGCATGAGAGCCTGGCCATCAGCGTGCAGGCGCGTTGGCCGATGGAGCAACTGCCGCCGTTGTGATCGACGAACATGAGTCGGGTTCACCGGGCGTATTTAAAAATGCCGTTCGCGCCCGGCAAACAGGTCGCGTAAATTGCCGCGATGGCGC
This sequence comes from Pseudomonas sp. WS 5010, assembly GCF_012985565.1. Classification (NCBI taxonomy): domain Bacteria; kingdom Pseudomonadati; phylum Pseudomonadota; class Gammaproteobacteria; order Pseudomonadales; family Pseudomonadaceae; genus Pseudomonas; species Pseudomonas sp. WS 5010. The sequence continues at coordinate 718,383 of NZ_JAAQWQ010000004.1, forward strand.
CATACAATCAGCAGGGTGAGTACGCTCATCGGCAGCAGGGCAGCCGGCTCCTGCCAGGCCAGCAATGGCAGGGTCAGGGGGGTGGCGATCAATGCGGCGAGGGAGCTGGTGCGGGTCAGGTAGAACGTCAGCAGCCAGGCGGCAATGGCCAGCAGCGCCGCTGGAGGGTAGATCCCCAGTAGCATGCCGGCGGCCGTCGCGACGCCCTTGCCACCGCGAAAGCGAAAGTACAGCGGGAACAGATGGCCGAGCACGGCACACACGCCGATCCAGGCTTGTTGTTGCAGGGAGAGGCCGGCGAGGTCGGCGATCAGCACGGGCAACAGGCCTTTGCATACGTCGCCGAACAACGTCAGTACGGCGAGCTTTTTGCCGGCCAGGCGCAACATATTGGTGGCGCCGGCATTGCCCGAGCCACTCATTCGCGGGTCGGGATTTCCCGTCAGGCGGCTGAGCAAGATGGCAAAGGACAGCGAGCCGAGCAGGTAGGCGAGGGTCGCCAGTAACCAAGACATGCTAACTATTCCGGGCGAGGACGCCTTGATTCTAACGGGGCATTGCGCCCTTGTCGTGCTGTGGAGAAGAGTGCTTGGACAGAGTGTTTATCGAAGGCCTGGAAGTCGACACCGTGATCGGGGCCTACGACTGGGAGCGAGGTATCCGTCAATGCCTGCGCCTGGACCTGAGTTTCGCCTGGGACAATCGCCCGGCCGCAGCCGGTGATGACCTGACCCTGGCCCTCGACTACGCCAGTGTTTCCACGCGCATCCAGGCCTTTGCCGCGCAGGCGCAATTCCAGCTGGTGGAAACGTTTGCCGAGCGCCTGGCGCAGGTCTTGATGGAAGAATTCCAAATCCCCTGGCTGCACCTCAAGTTGACCAAGCCCGGTGCCGTCCCGGCCGCCAAGGGCGTGGGCGTGGAGATCGAGCGCGGATGTCGCTAACTCAGGTTTACCTTGGTCTTGGCAGCAATATCGAGCGCGAGGCCCGTTTGCAGGCGGGTCTTGAGGCGTTGGATGGCTTTTTGACCGATATGCGCTGTTCTGCCGTATTCGAAAGTCAGCCGGTGGGGATCAAGAGCGGGCCGTTCTTCAATCTGGTGGTATCGGCGTACACCGATTTGCCGTTGATGGAACTGGATCGCCGGCTGAAGTCCATCGAGGCCGACAATGGCCGCTATGCGCCGGATCGCAAGGGTTTGCCCCTGGATATTGATGTGCTGCTGTATGGCGACCTGAGCGGTAATTTTGATGGGTTGGTGTTGCCGCGGGCAGAAATCCTGAAAAACGCCTTTGTGTTGTGGCCGCTGTCGTTGATGGCACCCGAACGCGTGCATCCTGAAGTCGGCAAGACATTTGCCGCGCTGTGGCGGGATGCACAAATCGACCAGGTACTGGCACCGGTTGCCTTCGAATGGCGTGGCCGCCCACTCACCCCAGACCTGTAGAAGCCGGCTCGCCAGCGCCTACAGTGAGTGTTGGTCCTTGTAGGCTTTCAGAGCCTTGAGCCGTTCACGCTTGAGCGCCTCGCCCAGCTCCGGGCCCTTGAAACCCTTCTCCAGCAGCGGCGCCACTGCCACGGCCCGCGCCACCTGCGCGGCAGCACGCAAGTAATCCGCCTGTGGATAACTTCGCTGCTCAAGGCCCTTGCGACCCCGTGCGTCCATTTCGCAGGCGACGACAAACTCTTCAAAGCGCTGTGGTCGACGGAAGACATCAAAACTCTGCAGCAACTCCAGCAGGGTCGAGGCCTTCAGCTCCAGTGCCCGATGACCATGGGTGTGATACTCGCCGACCAGTAGCGCCAATTCCTGGCAATCCTTGGGCACTTTGAAGCGCTCATTGACGGCTTTGATCAGCTTCAGGCCCCGTTGCTCGTGGGCAATATGCCGGGGCAACTTATCCACAGGTGTCAGGCCCTTGCCCAGGTCATGCAGCAGGCAGGCCCAGCGCACGGTCAAGGGTTGGGCATGGAGGGCCGCCTGTTGCAGCACGCTCAGGGTGTGGATGCCGGTATCTATCTCGGGGTGATGAGCTTCGGGTTGGGGCACACCGAACAGGGCATCCACTTCCGGTAGCAGGGTTTTCAGGGCATGGCAGTCGCGCAGCACCTGGATAAACACCTGTGGCTGATCTTCCATCAGGGCCCGGGAAATTTCCTTCCAGCTGCGTTCCGGCGTCAGGGCTTCCAGTTCGCCGGAGTCGCTGAGCTGACGCATCAATTCCAGGGTTTCGGGGGCGATAGTGAAACCGAGACCGGCATAACGTGCGGCAAACCGCGCGACCCGCAGTACGCGCAGGGGATCTTCGGCGAACGCCGGGGAAACGTGACGCAGTACCCTGGCTTGCAGGTCGCGCTGGCCGTTGTACGGATCGGTCAGGTTGCCGTCGTCGTCTTCGGCGATCGCGTTGATAGTCAGATCGCGGCGGATCAGGTCTTGTTCGAGGGTGACTTCGGGGCTGGCATGAAACACAAAGCCGCCATAACCCCGACCGCTTTTGCGTTCGGTGCGAGCGAGGGCGTACTCATCGTTGTTTTTTGGGTCCAGGAACACCGGAAAGTCAGAGCCCACTGGGCGATAGCCCTGGGCGAGCATTTCTTCAGTGGTGGCGCCTACTACGACCCGATCGATATCGGTAACGGGGATGCCGAGCAAGCGATCACGTACCGCGCCACCGACTTTGTAGATTTGCATGAAAAAGCCTCCATTAGCCCTACAGGATAACGCCTGCGGCCGGTCAATGGAGGCATTGCTGCGTCAAAGGTGAACCACGGCCAGGTCCAGGCGGCCGTAATCGTTGTCGTTATGTTCGTTGCGCGGCGGCACGTGATGGGTCTTCATGACCTGATCGCCTTGCAGGGTCTCCAGGTGGATATCGAAGCCCCATAGCCGGTGCAGATGCTTGAGCACTTCGTCCGTGGATTCTCCCAGGGGTTTGCGGTCGTGTTGCTGGTGGCGCAGGGTCAGGGAGCGATCACCGCGCATATCGATGCTGTAGATCTGCACGTTGGGCTCGCGGTTGCCCAGGTTGTATTGGGCCGCCAGGGTCTCGCGGATGGTGCGGTAGCCGGCTTCGTCGTGGATGGCAGGTACCAGCAGGTCGTCCTTGAGGTCGTCGTCCAGAATGCTGAACAGCTTGAGGTCGCGAATCACCTGGGGTGACAGGTACTGCAGGATGAAGCTCTCGTCCTTGAAGCTGCTCATGGCGAATTTGATGGTCGATAGCCAGTCACTGCCGGCGATCTCCGGGAACCAGCGGCGATCTTCCTCAGTGGGGTGTTCGCACATGCGCCGGATATCCCGGTACATGGCGAAGCCCAGGGCATAGGGGTTGATGCCGCTGTAGTAGGGGCTGTCGAAGCCTGGCTGGAAGACCACGCTGGTATGTGAGGTGAGGAACTCCATCATGAAGCCGTCGGTTACCAGGCCTTCGTCGTAAAGGTCGTTCATCAGGGTGTAGTGCCAGAACGTTGCCCAGCCTTCGTTCATCACCTGGGTCTGGCGCTGCGGATAAAAGTACTGGGCGATCTTGCGCACGATCCGCACGATCTCCCGTTGCCATGGCTCCAGCAGCGGGGCGTGTTTTTCCAGGAAGTACAGGATGTTTTCCTGGGGCTCGACGGGGAAGCGCGCATTGTCCTTGTCGCTATTCTTGTCGGCGCGTTTGGGGATGGTGCGCCACAGGTCGTTGATCTGTTTTTGCAGATGCTCTTCCCGGTCCTTCTGCCGTAACCGTTCCTCCTCGGCGGAAATCGGATAGGGGCGCTTGTAGCGGTCTACCCCGTAGTTCATCAAGGCATGGCAGGAGTCGAGCAGGTCTTCCACCGCATCGATCCCGTGGCGCTCCTCGCACTGCATGATGTACTGCTTGGCGAACACCAGGTAATCGATGATCGAACTGGCGTCGGTCCAGGTGCGGAACAGATAGTTGCCCTTGAAAAAGCTGTTGTGGCCATAGCACGCGTGGGCCACCACCAGGGCCTGCATACAGATGGTGTTTTCTTCCATCAGGTAGGCAATGCACGGGTCGGAGTTGATCACGATTTCATAGGCCAGCCCCATCTGGCCACGGGTGTAGGACTTCTCCGTGCTGAGGAAGTGCTTGCCGTAGGACCAATGGTGGTAGCCCAGGGGCATGCCCACCGAGGCATACGCATCCATCATTTGCTCGGCGGTGATCACTTCGATCTGGTTGGGATAGGTATCCAGGGCATATCCGGCCGCAATACGGCTGATTTCCCGGTCATAGGCCTGGATCAGTTCGAAAGTCCATTCGGACCCCGTGGAAATGGGTTGGCGCTTATGCTCTTTGGCGGTCATGTCACTAACCTGCGCTGGAAGAGTTCACGGAAGACCGGATAGATATCGCCGGCCGAGACCAGTTGTTGCTGGGCGAAGGTGTCGGCGAAGGCTTCACCGATGCGCTCGTATTCAAACCACAGGGCCTGGTGCTCGCGGGGGGTAATCTCCACATAAGTGTAGTACTGCACGAACGGCATGATCTGGTTGATCAGGATGTCGCGGCAGATGGGCGAGTCGTCGTTCCAGTTGTCGCCATCGGAAGCCTGGGCCGCGTAGATGTTCCATTCGTTGGCCGGATAACGCTCGGCCATGATTTCCTGCATCAGTTTCAGCGCGCTGGACACGATGGTGCCGCCGGTCTCCCTCGAATAGAAAAACTCTTCTTCGTCGACCTCGCGGGCACTGGTGTGATGGCGGATAAACACCACGTCGATCTTGTCGTAGTTACGCTTGAGAAACAGGTACAGCAGGATAAAGAAGCGCTTGGCGATGTCCTTGGTCGCCTGGGTCATGGAGCCGGAAACGTCCATCAGGCAGAACATCACTGCCTTGGAGCTGGGGTTGGGTTGCTTGACCAGCAGGTTGTATTTCAAGTCGAAGGTGTCGAGAAACGGTACGCGGTGAATGCGCGCACTGAGTTTCTCGATTTCTGCTTCGATTTCCTGGATATCGCCGAAATTGTCTGGCTCTTCGCGCTTCAATCGCGCCAGTTCTTCCTTGGCCTCCTTGAGTTTGGCGCGGCTGCTGCCAGATAGGGCGATACGCCGGGCATGGGCTGAACGCAGGGTACGGATGATATTGATGCGCGAGGGGTTGCCCTCGTTGCTGATGCCGGCGCGTACGGTCTTGAAGGTGTCGGTGCCGGTCAGGTTGCGTTTGACCAGGTTGGGCAGCTCCAGGTCCTCGAACATGAATTCGAGGAACTCCTCCTGGGTAATCTGGAACACGAACTCATCCATGCCTTCGCCGGAGTTGCCGGCCTTGCCTGGGCCTTTGCCGCCGCCACCGCCTTGAGGACGCTGGATGTGTTCGCCGGAGGTGAATTCCTTGTTTCCCGGATGAACCACGGTCTGTTTACCGCCGCGGCCGTGATGTAGCACCGGCTCATCGATATCCCGTCCGGGAATGCTGATCTGCTCGCCGTGCTCCATATCGGTAATGGAGCGGCGACTCACCGCCTCTTCGACGGCCTTTTTGATGTGGTCACGGTAACGCCGCAGGAAACGCTGGCGGTTTACCGTGCTCTTGTTCTTGCCATTGAGGCGTCGGTCGATCACATAGCTCATAGGGAGCCCTCCGGGCAGCTTCACGTTACAAGCTTCAAGCCGCGAGCTGGAAGCTTAGAGACAAGCGGTCAGCTGCCAGGCCAGAGGCCCGGCAGCGCACGCCTGTCGCTGCCTTACTGCGATTTGCGAACCCGCAGGTACCACTCGGAGAGCAGCCGTACCTGTTTGTCGGTGTAGCCGCGCTCGACCATTCGTGTGACGAAGTCGTTGTGTTTTTGCTGATCCTCCTTGCTGGCCTTGGCGTTGAAGCTGATGACCGGCAGCAGATCCTCGGTGTTGGAGAACATTTTCTTCTCGATGACCACCCGCAGCTTCTCGTAGCTGAGCCAGGTAGGGTTCTTGCCATTGTTGTTGGCCCGGGCGCGCAACACGAAGTTGACGATTTCGTTGCGGAAATCCTTCGGATTGCTGATGCCGGCCGGTTTCTCGATCTTCTCCAGTTCTTCGTTGAGGGCTACGCGATTGAGGATCTCGCCGGTTTCCGGGTCGCGGTATTCCTGGTCCTGGATCCAGAAGTCTGCGTACAGCACATAGCGGTCGAAGATGTTCTGGCCGTATTCGCTGTAGGACTCCAGGTAGGCGGTCTGGATTTCCTTGCCGATGAACTCGATATAGCGCGGCGCCAGGTACTCCTTGAGGAAACGCAGGTAGCGCTCGCGGGTTTCAGCCTGGAACTGCTCTTGTTCGATCTGTTGCTCCAGGACATAGAGCAGGTGCACCGGGTTGGCGGCGATCTCGTGGGGGTCGAAGTTGAAGACCTTGGACAGGATCTTGAAGGCGAAGCGCGTCGACAGCCCGTTCATGCCCTCATCGACGCCTGCCGTGTCGCGGTATTCCTGGATCGATTTGGCCTTGGGATCGGTGTCCTTGAGGTTTTCCCCGTCGTAGACGCGCATTTTCGAGTAGATATTCGAGTTTTCCGGCTCCTTGAGGCGCGACAGCACGGTGAACTGGGCGAGCATCTTCAGGGTGTCGGGTGCGCAATGGGCCTTGGCCAGGGAGCTGTTGAACAGCAGCTTGTCGTAGATCTTGATTTCATCGCTGACCCGCAGGCAGTACGGCACCTTGACGATATAGATCCGGTCGATGAAGGCTTCGTTGTTCTTGTTGTTGCGGAAGGTGTGCCATTCCGATTCGTTGGAGTGGGCCAGCAGGATGCCGGTAAACGGAATCGCGCCCAGGCCTTCTGTACTGTTGTAGTTGCCTTCCTGGGTCGCGGTGAGCAGTGGGTGCAGCACCTTGATCGGCGCCTTGAACATCTCCACGAACTCCATCAGGCCCTGGTTGGCCCGGCACAGTGCGCCCGAGTAGCTATAGGCGTCCGCGTCGTTCTGCGGGAACTCCTCCAGCTTGCGAATATCGACCTTGCCCACCAGCGCCGAAATATCCTGGTTGTTCTCATCACCCGGTTCGGTCTTGGCGACGCCGATCTGGTTGAGAATAGATGGATAGAGCTTCACCACCCGGAACTGGCTGATATCACCGCCGAACTCGGCCAGGCGCTTGGTGGCCCAGGGCGACATGATGGTGTTGAGATAGCGCCGTGGAATGCCGAAGTCTTCTTCGAGGATCGCGCCATCTTCCGTGGCGTTGAACAGGCCCAGGGGCGACTCGAATACCGGGGAACCCTTGATCGCGTAGAAAGGCACCTTTTCGATCAGTTGCTTGAGTTTTTCGGCCAGGGAGGATTTACCGCCGCCCACAGGGCCGAGCAGGTAGAGGATCTGTTTCTTCTCTTCCAGGCCCTGGGCGGCATGGCGGAAGTAGGAGACGATCTGGTCGATGCATTCTTCCATGCCATGGAAGTCTTCAAAGGCCGGGTAGCGGCGGATGACCTTGTTGGAGAATATTCGCGATAGTCGCGAATTATTGGAGGTGTCTACCAGCTCCGGCTCACCAATCGCCAGTAGCAGGCGCTCGGCGGCAGACGCGTAGGTACTGCGGTCCTTTTTGCACAGCTCGAGATACTCTTGCAGCGTGAGCTCTTCCTGCTGTGTGGACTCGAAGCGTTGTTGGAAGTGGCTAAAAATACTCATGACGTCGTCACCTCGCTCGATACGTGGAGCCGACGCCGGATCAATCAGTCGATGCTGGCAGCCAGTGGCGCTTGCCGTGGCCATTTCCCCCCAGAACACCCTGAAACGCTACCGATGACCCGCACGCCGGTGTACCGGCTCTCCCCTGTTTTGGATGGCCTGCGCTTAATGATAGTTGGGAATCCGGGAGGTCAAGGCGAGATGCCTAATTAGTTTGGGCGCACCGTTCGTCAGAAACGGCGCGAGCCCAAGCGTCACGCGGGGTAGCGGGGTTTAAAAAAATTATTGCGAATCGCCTGTGGCAATTTCCGCAGGATACGTCGTACGCCACAGCTCAAAGCCGCCGTCCAGGCTGTAGACATCGGAGAAGCCCTGGCTGACCAAGTAGGCCGCCGCGCTCTGGCTGGAGTTGCCGTGATAGCAGGCCACGATCACGGGTGCGTCGAGGTCGGCGGCGCGGATGAAGTCGGCGATATTGTGATTGTCCAGATGCCGTGCGCCCTTGATGTGGTTCAGGGCGTAGGTCTGGGGATCCCGGATATCCACCACTACGGCGCCTTGCTCGCGCAGGGCCTGGGCTTGTTCGGGAGGGATACGTTTGAATTCGCTCATGGCGGGCTCCTTGGGCGTGCGGCAAGCGGCGTCTAGCGCTTGGCGGCAGCGGGCAGTGTTACGGGAAGGGGAGATTCACACTGGCAGCTCAGGCGCTCGCCGGTGTCGATGTTCATCAGGGTCATGGCCCCGCCCCACACGCAACCGGTGTCGAGGGCGAATACGCCGGGTTCGTCGCAGTGACCTTCGAGGGCGGCCCAGTGCCCGAAGATGATCTTCGTGTCGCGGGTCTTGCGCTCCTTGTGGGCGAACCAGGGTTTGTAGCCGGGCAAGGCGGTGTCGGCGCCTTCCTTGCTCTTGAGGTCGAGTTTGCCTTCGGCGGTGCAGAAGCGCATGCGCGTGAAGTAGTTGGTAATGACCCGCAGGCGGGCGACGCCGGTCAGATCGTTATCCCACTTCACTGGCTCATTGCCGTACATGCCGTCCAGATAAGTGGCGAACAGGGTGTCATCGGCCAGGACGGTTTCGACCTCGGCGGCACACTTGAGGGCCTTTTTCAGGGTCCACTGCGGCGCAATGCCAGCATGTACCAAGGCGGTATTGCGCCCCTCGTCGTAGTGCAAGAGCGGTTGTCGGCGCAGCCAGTCGAGCAATTCGGCGCGATCCGGGGCTTCGAGGATTTCCCGCAGGGTGTCGCCTTTTTTCAGACGCTCGATGTTATTGCCGGCCGCCAGCAGATGCAGGTCGTGGTTGCCCAGCACGCAGACCAGGGAGTCGCGCAGGCCATAAAGAAAGCGCAGGGTCTCCAGGGATTGCGGGCCGCGGTTGACCAGGTCACCCACCAGCCACAGGCGATCCTTGGCCGGGTCGAAGGCTACGCGATCAAGCAGGCATTTGAGCGGCTCCAGGCAGCCTTGCAGGTCGCCGACAGCATAGGTTGCCATCAGTGCAGGGCTCCGGGCACCGCCAGGCGGAAGGGAGCAATGATGGCGTCGAAGTGTTTGCCGTCTTCGGCAAGCATCTGGTAGCTGCCTTGCATCGTGCCGACCTTGGAGGTCATCACGGTGCCGCTGCTGTAGGTATGGCTGGCGCCGCTGTCGATCAGGGGCTGTTGGCCGATGACGCCGGCACCGCGCACTTCCTCGACATGGCCGTCACCGTCGGTGATCACCCAGTGACGCGACAGCAGCTTGGCGGGCACTTGGCCGTTGTTCTTCACCGTGACGGTGTACGCAAAGGCAAAGCGGTTCTGTTCGGGTTGGGATTGTTCCGCCAGGAAGCGGGTGACGACGCTGACGTCGATCTGATAGCGAGGATCGGACATGCAAGAGGCCTTAAGAGCAAAAGCGGAGGACAGCAGATGCGGATCAGTCTAGGCCATGAGGTGGGCACTAGGCCAGACATGCTGTATGACCTGATGTCCACCCTTGTAGGAACCGGCTTGCCGGCGATGGGTCAGTCGGCAGCGGGTGCAGGCTGAATCGCTAGCTGGTCCGCCAGGCGTACAAACGCGGCGAGGTCCAACTGCTCCGGGCGCAGGCTGCCGTCGACACCGGCGGCTTCGATCTCGGCGTTGCTCAGCAATGCCTTGAGTGTATTGCGCAGGGTCTTGCGACGCTGGTTGAAGGCTTCGCGTACCACTCGTTCCAGCAGGCGATGATCCTTGGCCGGGTGCGGAAGAACCGCGTGTGGCACCAGGCGCACAATGGCCGAGTCAACTTTTGGCGGCGGGTTGAACGCGCCCGGACCCACATTGAACAGGTGCTCGACCCGGCAGTGGTACTGGACCATGATCGACAGGCGACCCCAATCGCCGCCGCCAGGGCCGGCCGCCAGGCGCTCGACCACTTCCTTCTGCAACATGAAATGCATGTCGCGGATGATCCCTGCGTTGTTCAGCAGGTGAAAGATCAGCGGCGTGGAGATGTTGTAAGGCAGGTTGCCAACCACACGCAGGCTGTTGGGCGCGGCATTGAGGCTGGTGAAGTCGAACTTCAGCGCATCGCCCTGGTGCAGGTTGAAGTTGGGCATGCCGGCGAATTGCTGGTTGAGGATAGGGATCAGGTCCTTGTCCAACTCAACCACATCCAGTTGGCCACCGCTATTGAGCAGGCCCTGGGTCAGCGCGCCCTGGCCCGGGCCGATTTCCAGCAGGCGGTCTTCGGGCTTGGCATGGATGGAGCGCAGGATGCGGTCGATAACGCCGGCATCGTGCAGGAAGTTTTGCCCGAAGCGCTTGCGCGCCCGGTGTTGGTAATGCTCGGTCATATACGGGTCTCGGCCATCTGATAGGCGGTTTCCAGGGCCACGTGCAGGCTGCCGGTATCGATCTTGCCGCTGCCCGCCAGGTCCAGGGCGGTGCCATGGTCGACGGAGGTGCGGATGATCGGCAGGCCCAGGGTCACGTTGACTGCGGCGCCGAAACCTTTGTATTTCAGCACGGGCAGCCCCTGGTCATGGTACATCGCCAGCACTGCATCGCAGTGCTCCAGATATTTGGGGGTAAACAGAGTGTCGGCGGGCAATGGGCCACGCAGGTCCATGCCTTCTTGGCGCAGACGCTCTAGTGTGGGTTCGATGATGTCGATTTCTTCATGGCCCAGGTGGCCGCCTTCACCCGCGTGGGGGTTGAGGCCGCACACGAGGATTCGCGGCTGGGCGATGCCGAATTTCTGTTGCAGGTCAGCGTGCAGGATGCGCGTGACGCGTTCCAGGCGCTCTGGCGTGATGGCATCGGCAATCTGGCGCAAGGGCAGGTGAGTGGTCACCAGTGCCACGCGCAGGCCACGGGTTGCCAGCATCATCACCACCTGTTCGGTGTGGGTCAGCTCGGCAAGGAACTCGGTATGGCCGGAAAAGGCGATACCGGCTTCGTTGATCACGCCTTTATGCACCGGCGCCGTGATCATCCCGGCGAAGTCACCGTCGATGCAGCCTTGTCCGGCGCGGGTCAGGGTTTGCAGGACGAAGGCGGCGTTGGCTTTGTCCAACTGCCCGGCGACCACCTTGGCCTGCAGCGGGGTGTCCCACACGTACAGGCTGCCCGCGGGTGCCGGTTGGTCGGGCCAGTTGCCCGGCGAAACGGGCAGCAAGTCGACAGCCACGCCCAGTTGCGTGGCCCGCTCAAGGAGCAGGTCACGGCTGGTAACGGCAATCAGGGGATGAGGCTGGGCTTGCGCGGCGAGCAGCAGGCACAGGTCTGGACCTATGCCGGCCGGCTCGCCGGGTGTCAACGCGAAACGCTGGGGTTTCACTGGGCTGCCTGGTCGGTGCCTGTTGTGTCGGCGCCAGGGAGCTTATTTTCCACGTAGGCTTCGTCACGGATCTGACGCAGCCAGGTTTGCAACTCTTCGTCGTATTTGCGGTTACGCAGTACGGTCAGTGCTTGCTGCTCACGGGCCTGGGTGGTGTTGTCGGTGGCGCGGCGGCCAAGGACTTCCAGGACGTGCCAGCCATACTGGGTCTTGAACGGCTTGGACAGCACGCCTTGCGGCGTATCGTTCATGACTTGCTGGAACTCGGGCACCAGGGCTCGTGGGTCGATCCAGTTCAGGTCGCCGCCGTTGAGGGCAGAACCCGGGTCTTCCGAGAAGCTTTTGGCCAGGGTGGCGAAGTCTTCACCGCCTTCGATGCGCTCATAGATCTTTTGCGCCAGCTCCTTGGTTTGAGCCTCGGTGCGGATTTCACTTGGCTTGACCAGGATGTGACGGACATGCACTTCGTCCTTCAACGAAGCCTCACCGCCGCGACGCTCCAGCAACTTCAGAATGATGAAGCCGCCAGGGGTGCGCGCAGGTTGGGTGATGCCACCCACTTCCATGGCGCTTAACTCGCGGTCAAACGGTGGTGGCAGTTGAGCGGCTTTACGCCAGCCCATATCACCGCCTTCGAGGGCGTTGTCGCTGCCTGACTGGGCAATGGCCATCTGCGCAAAGTCAGCACCGGCCTTGAGACGGTCATAGATCGCCTGGGTCTTGGCCGCTGCGGCGTTGAGCTGCTCGGCGTTGGCGCTGTCTGGCGTCGGGATCAGGATATTGGCCAGGTGCAGTTCTTCGGAGAGCTGCATCTTGCCCAGGTCCGAGGCCAGGAAGTTCTTCACTTCCTGCTCCGATACCTGCACGCGTTCGGCCACACGGCGCTGGCGCACACGGCTGATGATCATTTCGCGGCGGATCTGGTCACGGGCGTCCTCATAGGACAAACCGTCATGGGCCAGGGCCGCGCGGAACTGATCAATGCTCATGTTGTTGCGTTGAGCGATGGTGCCGACGGCCTGGTTCAGCTCTTCGTCGGTGATACGGATGCCGGAACGGTCGCCAATCTGCAATTGCAGGTTTTCGACGATCAGGCGTTCCAGCACCTGCTGGTCCAGGACGCTGGTCGGTGGCACGCCACCGCCACGCTTGGCGATGGTTTGCTGAACTTCCTTGACCCGTTGGTCGAGTTGGCTCTGCATGATCACGTCGTTATCGACGATGGCCACTACCTTGTCCAACGGTTGCACTGCAGCGTGTGCCGCTGCAGTACCCAGGAACAGCGCGCCCAGCATCAGCGGGCGCAGACAATCAGAAAGCTTGATCTTCACGTTCACGATAACCTTGGATGCCTTTGTCGAGGAAGCTCTCTACCTTGGCGCCAGTCAGGCCGCCGAGTCCTTTGAGGACGATTTGGAGGAAGAGCCCGTGGTCGCCTTTTTCGTTCTGCGGGGCGATCTGGGTGTATTCGTCGTTGGAAACCCAATAACGGTTGATCACGCGCAGTTTCCAGCAGCAGTTGTCGTACTCGAAACCACCAAAGGCTTCCAGGGTACGGTTGCGTGCGTAGTCATACTGCCAGCGGGTGATCAGGTTCCACTGCGGAACGATCGGCCACATCATCGAGAAGTCGTGTTGCTGGATTTTGTAGTAATCCTTCTCGAAACCTGGCTGCCCTTCGGTGCCGTAATCGCCGCCAAACTGCCATTTGCCGGTCAGCTGGTTGTAGACGACCTGGTCGTTGCGATAGCGGTAGCCAACGTTGATAACCTTGTTCGGGTTGTCTTCTGGCTGATAGTGGAACATCGCGCTGCCGGAACGGGCGGCGTGCTCCTCGGTGTCCCAGTTGTAGTCGGCAGTGGCGCGCCAGTCGCGGTTGAAGCGGAACTCGTAGTCCAGGGCAATTGGCGAGACGTCCGACTGCGAGTCGGCACGGTCGGCGGCTACGATGCCAGGCAGTTGAACCTCGCGGTCCTTGAAGTATAGCGCCTGGCCGATGGCCACACGCTGACGCTCAAAGCCGTTTTCTTCGATCCAGCGGCTGGTCACGCCCAGGGACAGTTTGTTTTCGTCGCCGATCCGGTCAGTGCCCGAGAAACGGTTGTCGCGGAACAGCGAGTTGTAGTTGAACGTGGTTTCGCTGCTATCGAATACCGGGATATCGGACTGGTCTTTCTCTGGAACATAGAGATAGAACAGGCGCGGTTCCAGGGTCTGGGTGTAGTTTTTGCCAAACCATTGGGTGCTGCGGTCAAAAAATAGCCCGCTGTCGACGCTGGCGATTGGTATGGAGCGATCTTGAGAGCTCTTGAATTTCAGCCCTGCGTCAGCCATATCCTTTTTACCGCTGCCGTCAAGGTCAAGATCGTACCTGGTGTAGGCATACTTGAGTTTCGGAGTGATGAAACCGTAGCTTGAGGTCATCGGCAGCGAAACGCTGGGCGCCACATTCAACCGGGTCCCGTTGGCACGAGTCAGGCCTCTTACATACGTATCGAGGCGATCTTCACCTACAGTGCCGTCTGCGTTGAAAGGCCCACCATCTTTGTTAGTGATTTTGCCAGTCCTCAGATCCCGATCAAACCGCACAGCCTCGGCGTCATAAGCAAAGTACAGCCCGCCAGGACGGTAAGGCAGTGCGCCATTGATGGTTAACTGCGGCAACCGATTATATGGGGTGATCTGGGAGATCGTCGCCAGTTCGTAGGCTTGCAAATTCAACTGAGCGGTATAGGTATCGCCGCGATAGCTGGCAGTGCCTTGCTGGTTCACGAACTCACGAGACTCGACGCCAATCTGATTGGACTTCAAATCCTGGAAGTAGAACGGATCGCTGATCTTGGTGTAGTCGACCTCAGTCAGTAAGCGCGAATCCAGCCCACCCTTGTGTTGCCAATTGATCATGTAGCGGGTTTTGTCGTAGTCGCTCTGCTTCTTCCGCTCGTCGCTGTCATCGTTCAGGTACGCGCCGCCGAACTGACCTTCGCTGGACTTGGTGAGGTAGCGGAATTCGCCCTCCATCAACATGCCGCGCTTGGTCATGTATTGCGGGTACAACGTGGCATCGTAGTTCGGCGCCAGGTTGAAGTAGTACGGTGTCACCAGCGTAAAGCCACTTTCACCACCCGAACTGAAGCTCGGCGGCAGGAAGCCGGACTGACGACGATCGTCAATCGGGAAGTAGATGTACGGGGTGTACAGGATCGGGATGTTCTTGACCCGCAACGTCGCGTTGGTCGCCGTACCGAAGCCGGTGGCCGGGTTCAACGTGATGTTGTTGCCGCGCAGTTGCCAGGCGTTGCTGTCCGGCTCGCAGGTGGTGTAGGTACCATCCTTGAGGCGGATGATCGCGTTTTCGGCACGCTTGGCGTACAGCGCGTTACCGCGGATGCGCGATTTGTGCATCACGTATTCGGCGTTGTCGATCTGGGCCGCACCCGTGTCCAGCTGGACCTGGGCGTGGTCGCCGACGATCAGCGCGCCATTGTCGCGCAGACGCACCTTGCCGTTCAGCTCGCCACGGTTCTCGGCCTGGTACAGGCTGGCCTCGTCGGCCTCGACCTGCATGCTGCCCTGGCGCATTACCACGTCACCGGCCAGGGTTGCGACTTGGGTTTCCTGCTCGTAACGAGAGGCCTTGGCACCGATGAAGGTCGGCGCGTCGCTCTTGTCCGTCTTGTCGTTCATGCCAGGACGGATCGGCTCGATGTACGCACCGGCGCAATAAGGACCGGTTTCGGCCAGTTGCGCGGCGGTGAGTTTCTCGCGAGGGACCCAGTCCAGGTGGCTGTAGTCGGCGCTACGCGAGCGCAGGCCACGGCCCTTGGATTCGGTGACCAGCTTGGTCTGCGGCACGGCTTCGGCACCGCCAGCTTCGCCTTGCGGCGTGCCGTTGGCCGAGCTGACGGCACTGCCGTCATGCACCGGACGCGGTGGCAAAGGGGCTGCGCTGGCTTTTGGCGCGCAATCCCAGGCACCCGAAGCAGAGACTGAGCAGTCATACTGTTCCGCGGCGACCACGAATGAGGTGGCGAAAGGTTGCATGGCCAGCAGACTGCCGGTTACCAGCAACGGAAATTTTCTACGAAACGCGGGGGATTTCAATGCCATCTTATTAGTCCGGGCTTCCTGCGTGCCATCTGCCCGCGGTGTGGGCCGCACGCCTCTCGATGGTCTGAAAAAGATGCGTGATAATAAAGCATGACCCGCTTGACGGCTAGCGCCGTCGGAGACCCTTGTAATGCCCGACCAAGATCTACGTTTGCAACACCTGAAAGTCTGGCTCGATCAGCAGTTACCCGAGCTTTTCCTTGCCCAGGGATGGGGCCCCGTACCCCCGGCTACATTGACTGCGGCCAGCAGCGACGCGAGTTTCAGACGGTACTTCCGTTGGGAGGGCGCAGGTCGCACATTTGTCGTGATGGACGCTCCGCCCCCCCAGGAAAACTGCAAACCTTTCGTCGATATCGCGCGAATGTTGGCTAAATCAGGAATAAATGTTCCACAAATTTTTGCTGAGGATCTGTCCCAAGGCTTTCTTTTGCTCAATGACCTGGGCAAAAACACCTACCTGGATGTGATTGACGGGGAAAATGCCGACCAATTGTTTGCCGAGGCCATCGACGCGCTGCTGGCGTTCCAGCAATTGCCGATGGACGCCGGCTTGCCCAGCTACGACGTGCCGTTGTTGCGCCGGGAGCTGGAGTTGTTCCCCGAGTGGTACGTGCGCCGGCACCTGGGCATCGAGTTCGATGCGCAGCAGTCGGCCCTATGGCAGCGGGTCAGCCAGTTGTTGATCGACAGCGCCCTGGCCCAGCCCAAGGTCCTGGTGCACCGCGACTATATGCCGCGCAACCTGATGATCAGCGTGCCGAACCCTGGCGTGCTGGACTTCCAGGACGCGGTCTACGGCCCCGTGACCTACGACATCACCTGCCTGTTCAAGGACGCCTTCCTCAGTTGGCCCCAGGCACGGGTGCGCGAATGGCAGCGCGGCTATTGGCAGCGTGCTGGCCAATTGGGCATTCCGGTACAGGCGGATTTTGAAGACTTCCTGCGTGCCAGCGACTTGATGGGGGTGCAGCGGCACCTCAAGGTCATCGGTATCTTCGCGCGTATCTGCCACCGTGATGGCAAGCCGCGCTACCTGGCGGACGTGCCGCGCTTCTTTGCCTATATAGAAGCGGTGCTGGCCGATCGGCCGGAACTGGCCGACCTTGGCGAGTTGCTGTCGAGCCTGCGCCAACCGGCCGAGGCCCACGTATGAAGGCCATGATCCTGGCGGCCGGCAAGGGCGAGCGGATGCGTCCGCTTACCTTGCACACTCCCAAACCACTGGTCCAGGCCGGTGGCAAGCGCCTGATTGAGTACCACCTGGAGGCGCTGGCGAAAGCGGGGTTCACCGAGATCGTCATCAACCATGCCTGGCTGGGCCAGCAAATCGAGCATTACCTGGGGGACGGCGCGCAGTACGGCGTGCGCATCCAGTATTCGCCCGAAGGCGAGCCGCTGGAGACCGGTGGCGGGATTTTCCAGGCCTTGCCCCTGCTGGGAGACGAGCCGTTCCTGGTGGTCAATGGCGATATCTGGACCGACTACGACTTTGCCCGCCTCAAGCAGCCCTTGAGCGGCCTGGCGCACCTGGTGATGGTCGACAACCCGGCCCATCACCCCAGTGGTGGCGATTTCTATATCAAGGACGGTTTGCTTCATGATGCAGCGCCCGATGCCGATAACCTGACCTTCAGTGGCATTTCGCTGCTGCATCCCAAGCTGTTTGCGGGTTGCAGCGCCGGTGCCTTCAAGCTGGCGCCCTTGTTGCGCGCAGCGATGGCTCAAGGCTTGGTCTCGGGGGAACACATGGATGGACGCTGGATTGACGTCGGTACGCTGGAGCGCCTGGCGCAGGTAGAAAACCTGCTGACCGTGGGCCAGTAAGATGCTGTGGCCAGGGACTTTGATCGGCGCCGGGGCGGGGTTTGCCATCGCCAGTATTCCGGGGGCCATGCTGGGTGCGCTATTGGGCCAGGCGCTGGATCGACGCCTGCAATTGCGCAGTTGGGCGCAACTGCGCGAGCGCCTGGGCGGCCGTCCGGCGCTGCGTAACGACGAACTGCTGTTTGTGTTGCTGGGCCGTTTGGCCAAGAGCAACGGGCGGGTGGTCGACGGGCATATCCAGCAGGCGCGGGTGGAGATGCGCGCGCTGGATATGACCGAGCCGGCCCAGCGCCGGGCGATTGCGGCGTTCAATCGGGGCAAGTCGGGGACCGATCGGGTGCGCAGTTACCTGCGCGTGCTCAAGTCCCAGCCCCATGCCGCAGAAGGCGTGCTGCGTGCCTGCTGGCGCATGGTCTGGGCCGACGGCAAGGCCAGCCTCGCCGAGCGCGACCTGATCGACCTCTGGGGCAAGTGGCTGGGGTGGACGCCGCAACAGATCCAGGCCCTGGCCCACGACTACGAGCCGGAGCGCAAGCCCCTGGCCACTCGTGGTGGCACCTACCAGGAAGCCCTGCGGATTCTAGGGGTGACTGCCACGACAGAGCCGGCTGTGATCAAGCGTGCCTACCGACGACTGCTCAGTCGCCATCATCCGGACAAGATCGCCGGCAGCGGCGCCAGCCCCGCGCAGGTACGCGAGGCTACGGAGCGTACGCGCGAGCTGCATAGCGCCTACACGGTGATCCGTGAGCAGCGGGATTTCCGCTGACCTTACAGGAGCCGGCTTGGCGGCGAGGGGAGGTGGGTCAAGTCCCGCTGCCTTGCGGGCTCAACCAGCCGCGAATACGCCGGTACAACTGTTCCTGGGCCGCTGAACTATTGCCGGGGATAGTCTTCAACGACACCTGCTTATAGTTGTCATTTTTCAGTCGTTTGCTCGCCTGGCTGCGTTCCAGCGCCATTTTGCTGGCCTGGGCATTGTCCTGGTAGAAGACATCGGCCGTTGCCAGCTTCAAGGTCGGCGCCAACTGTTGCAGGTTCGGTTGGCGGCCTATCGGCGTTTGCGCCGCGACCATAATGAATTTCTGCACCTGCGCGGGTTGTTTTTCGCTCAGGTAGCGCGCTGCCCACCAGGCCCCGGTGCCGTGGCCCAGCAGCACTACGCTGCGGGCGTTCTGGGTCTGGGCATAGGCGACGGCGGCATCGATGCGGGCGAAGATACGGGTCTCATCGGTCTTGTCCTGCTCATCCGCGCCGGGGACCACGGCCGGGTCGGTGCCTTCGGCTTCGGCGCTGGCGGCCTGTTCGATCGGCTTGGGCGCGGCGGTGCTGGCATCCTTGCTGCTGGTGTCGACGGCCGAGTCGGGGGCCTGGATGATTCGGGGCGCCAGGGTGTCCAGGCTCTGGTCCGGCAATGACAGGCTCAGGCTGCCCCACTCGGCATCTGGCAGCTTCTGGCGCAAAGGCCCGACGGCTTGCGGCCAGTCAGCGGTTTCCCCGGTGCCGGGGACGATAATCACCACGCCTTGCGGCTCGGCGCTGTTGGCCGGCTTCCACAGGGCCAGGAATGACTCGTCGCCAGCCTGCAATTGCTGCTGCTCCTGAGGCGGCAGTTGTCGCTCCAGGGCGCTGGCTTCCTCCTGGCTGCGCTCGAGCAGAGGCTGGCGTTGCGGTGGCTTTTCGGCGGAAGCCGGCGCGGTGTCAGCCGCCTGCACGCAAAAGGTGCTGGTAAACAGGAGCGACAGGCACAATGCTGGCAGTGTCGAACGGTGAAGCAGGGGCATAGTGCAATTCCGGCCAGAAGTGATCCCGGCAGCCTAATGGGTTGGATGTGAGATGTGAATGATGATTTTTCGCTGTCTGCTGGTTATCGGCTATCTGTGCTTTCCCTTGATGGCAAGTGCTGCGCCCGCGTCCGTGGTGTCGCCGGCGGTGCTCACCCCCCAGCAGCGCGAGTGGCTGGCGCAGCACCCGCAACTGCGGGTCGGCGTGGTGTTGCAGGCGCCTTACGCGCAATACGACCGGCGCCTGCAGCGGTTGTCCGGGGCCAATGTCGAGCTGATGCAGGCATTGGCCAAGGCGTTGAACATCGAGCTGAGCTGGCGCAACTTCCCCACGCAAGAACAGTTGGAGGACGCCTTGCGCGAGGACGCGGTCGACCTCGCGCCGGGCCTGCTGCAAACCCCGGCTGGCCTGCGCCTGTGGTTGTTTTCTGACCCGTATATGCGCGTGCCCCAGCACATCGTCGGCATTCGTGACGGCAGCGGCGCGGTGGACCTGGAAAAACTCGACGAACACTCAAGGGTCGCCGTGCGCATGCCCAGCGCCGTGGCTGATTACCTGCGCAGCAATTACCCCAACCTGAACCTGCAAGGCGTACCCCTGGAGCGCCAGGCCCTGCAATTGTTGGTCAGCCAGCAGGCGCGCTATGCCGTGATCGATGAGGCGCAGTTGAGCCGGCTGTCGGTCGAGCCAGAGTTCGCCAGCCTGGCGGTGGTGGGTGATATTGGCTTGCCGCAATTGCTGCGGGTGGCCACCCGGCGTGACTGGCCGGCCTTGGCGGACATTGTCGAGAGCGGCCTGCGGGCCATTCCCGCCCGTGAGCTGGAGCAATTGCACGCCCGTTGGCTGCAAGCCAAATACCCACGGCTGTCGGAATCACCGGGGTTCTGGCAAAACCTCAGCCTGTTGCTGGGCCTGTTGTTGCTCGCGTGCCTGGCGGTTGCTGTGTGGCAGCGTCGGCAAAAACATGCCCTGGAGCACCAGTTGCTGGCCGCGCGCGAGGAAAGCGCTGCCCGTGCCGCAGGCGCCGAAGCGTTGCGCCTGACCCAGTTTTCCATCGATCAAAGCACCGTCGGCATCCTCTGGGTCAACTGGGACAGCCATGTGCGCTACGCCAACGTCGCCGCCGAAGCGATGCTCGGCTACGGCCCGGGCGCGTTGATCGAACGCCCGTTGATCGAGTTCGAACCCAACTTGAGCATGGACCGCTGGCTGAACCTGTGGAAACGCGCCCGGGCCAGTGAAGACGGGCCGCAGAGCTTTGCCACCCAGTGCCTGCGCGCGGATGGCAGCCTGTTGCCCACGGATGTGTCCCTGAGTTTTCTGCGCTTTGCCGGTGGCGAATACCTGGTGGTGTACCTCAACGACGTTACCGAGCGCCGCCGGGCCTTGGCCGCGTTGCAGGAAAGTGAAGCGCGCCTGCAAGGCATCGCCGCCAATGTGCCGGGGTTGGTGTTTCGCCTGGAGCGCCTGCCGTTGAGCGCTGCCATCGATTTTGCCTATATCAGCGAGGGCAGTGAGCGCCTGGTGGGTTATTCGCCGTCCGTGCTCAGCCACCGCGATGTGGGGCTGCGTAGCCTGGTACACCCGGATGATCGCGCCAGTTATCACCAGACCCAGGACCAGGCCATCGACACCGAGAGCAACTGGTCGTGGCAGGGCCGCATCCTCACTCGGCAAGGCGAGCAGCGCTGGGCCGAGATCAAGGCCGTCACGCGACGCCTGGATGATGGCGCGGTGGTCTGGGACGGGATCGTCTGGGACATCAGCGACAGCAAGCGCATCGAATTGGAACTGGACGCTTCGCGGGCGCAGCTGCGCGAGCTGTCGGCCCACCTGGAGACCGTGCGCGAGGAGGAGAAAGCGCGGATCGCCCGCGAAGTCCACGATGAGCTGGGGCAAATGCTCACGGTGCTGAAGCTGGAAACCTCCATGTGTGAGTTGGCCTACGCGCAATTGGACCCCGGCCTGCACGAGCGCCTGAACAGTATGAAGCGTCTGATCGCGCAGTTGTTTCAACTGGTCCGTGATGTGGCCACCGCGCTGCGCCCGCCGATTCTCGACGCCGGGATCGCGTCGGCCATCGAATGGCAGGCGCGGCGGTTCGAAGCGCGCACGCAGATCCCTTGCCTGGTGCAAGTGCCGGATAATCTGCCGGCATTGAGCGACGCCAAGGCCATCGGCCTGTTCCGCATCCTGCAAGAGGCGCTGACCAATGTCATGCGCCATGCCCAGGCGCATACTGTGGAGCTGACCCTGGTGCTGGAGGGGGCCAATCTGCGCCTGACCATCAGCGATGATGGCGCAGGGTTCGTCCCCGCGCCGGGACGCCCGGTGTCGTTTGGCCTGGTGGGTATGCGCGAGCGGGTGCTGATCATGGGCGGGCGGTTGACCCTCGACAGCGAGTTGGGGGAGGGCACCACCCTGAGCGTTACAGTGCCGTTGGATTCGCCATAGATCCCTTGTGGTCTTGCTCCCACATTTTGAATGTCGGCGTTTAATCGCTATAGAGAGAGGAAATTGCCGTGATCCGCGTATTGGTAGCCGAAGACCACACCATCGTCCGTGAAGGCATCAAGCAGTTGATCGGCCTGGCCAAGGACCTGCTGGTGGTGGGCGAGGCGGGGAACGGCGAGCAGTTACTGGAAGCCTTGCGCCATACACCTTGCGAGGTGGTGCTGTTGGATATTTCCATGCCCGGGGTCAACGGCCTGGAGGCGATTGCGCGGATCCGTGCGCTGAACAATCCACCGGCCATCCTGGTGTTGTCGATGCATGACGAGGCGCAAATGGCCGCCCGGGCGTTGAAGGTCGGCGCGGCAGGGTACGCCACCAAGGACAGCGATCCGGCGCTATTGCTGACGGCGATCCGCAAGGTGGCCGCGGGCGGGCGCTATATCGACCCGGACCTGGCGGACCGCATGGTGTTCGAAGTCGGCCTCACCGACACCCGGCCGTTGCATTCGCTGTTGTCCGAGCGCGAGTTCTCGGTGTTCGAGCGTTTGGCCCAGGGTGCCAACGTCAACGATATCGCCCAGCAACTGGCCCTGAGCAGCAAGACCATCAGCACCCACAAGGCGCGGTTGATGCAAAAACTCAACATTACCTCCCTGGCAGAACTGGTGAAGTACGCGATGGAGCACAAACTCCTGTAGGCGCCCGGCTTGCCGGTGGTGGCTATCTTGAGGGCGCCATCGCCGGCAAGCCGGGCTCCTACAGGGAGGCGTATCTATTTGCGACACCCCGGCAGCACCCCGCAGCCCATGCCTGCGGCTTGTCGCGTCCTCCTGGCCGCCCAACTGTCCCATGCCCGCCATCCGTGTAGGGCAATCCCTACCCTGAACCTTCCACCCTGCTGATGCCAATCTCTCCTGCGCCCCGATTTCCGGGGGCTTGCTCCTGGACTACGCTAGCTCCACAGCAGTCCAAAACACAAAGGTGCGGGTATGAGCGAGGTGGATTCAAATGATGTGCTGGTCAGCTTTCGTGGTGTGCAAAAGAGCTACGACGGCGAGAACCTGATCGTCAAAGACCTCAACCTGGACATTCGCAAAGGCGAGTTCCTCACCTTGCTGGGGCCGTCCGGCTCGGGCAAGACCACCAGCCTGATGATGCTGGCGGGCTTTGAAACGCCGACCGCCGGGGAAATCCTCCTGGCCGGGCGCTCCATCAACAACGTGCCGCCGCACAAGCGTGACATTGGCATGGTGTTCCAGAACTACGCGCTGTTCCCGCACATGACCGTGGCCGAGAACCTGGCGTTCCCCCTGACCGTACGCGGCTTGAGCAAGACCGATGTCAGCGAGCGGGTCAAGCGCGTGCTGAGCATGGTCCAGCTCGACGCCTTCGCCCAGCGCTACCCGGCGCAGCTCTCCGGCGGCCAGCAACAACGGGTGGCCCTGGCTCGCGCACTGGTGTTCGAGCCGCAGTTGGTGCTGATGGACGAACCCCTCGGCGCCCTCGATAAACAGCTGCGTGAACACATGCAGATGGAGATCAAGCACCTGCACCAGCGCCTCGGCGTGACGGTGGTCTACGTGACCCACGACCAGGGTGAAGCCCTGACCATGTCCGACCGGGTGGCGGTGTTCCACCAGGGCGAGATCCAGCAGATCGCACCGCCGCGCACCTTGTATGAAGAGCCGAAAAACACCTTCGTCGCCAACTTCATCGGCGAGAACAACCGCCTTAACGGCCGCCTGCACAGCCACACCGGCGAGCGCTGCGTGGTCGAGCTGGCGCGGGGCGAGAAGGTCGAGGCGCTGGCGGTGAATGTCGGGCAGATCGGGGGGCCGGTGACGCTGTCGGTGCGCCCGGAGCGGGTCAGCCTCAACGGTTCCAGCGAAAGCTGCAGCAATCGCTTCTCGGGTCGGGTGGCCGAATTTATCTACCTGGGCGACCACGTGCGTGTGCGCCTGGAAGTCTGCGGCAAGGCTGATTTCTTTGTGAAACAACCGATCGCCGAGCTGGACCCGGCGCTGACGGTCGGCGATGTGGTTCCGATTGGCTGGCAAGTCGAGCACGTTCGCGCACTCGACCCACTTCTAGAGGCGAACTGATCGCCCCCTTGGCTTCATCCAACCCTGCACGTGGAGAGAACAATAAATGTTGAGATCCCTGAAATTGACCGCCCTGGCCATTGGCCTGGCGGGTGCTTCACAGGTCATGGCAGGTCCTGACCTGACGGTGGTGTCGTTTGGCGGCGCGAACAAGGCGGCCCAGGTCAAGGCCTTCTATGCGCCGTGGGAAAGCGCGGGCCACGGCAAGATCATCGCCGGCGAGTACAACGGCGAGATGGCCAAGGTCAAAGCCATGGTCGACACCAAGAGCGTGTCCTGGGACCTGGTGGAAGTCGAATCGCCGGAGCTGTCCCGTGGCTGTGACGAAGACATGTTCGAGCCGCTGGACCCTGCACTGTTTGGCAACACGCAAGATTACGTGAAAGGCGCGATCCAGCCCTGCGGCGTGGGTTTCTTCGTGTGGTCCACCGTGCTGGCCTACAACGCCGACAAGCTCAAGGCGCCACCAGGCGGCTGGGTGGATTTCTGGGACACCCAGAAATTCCCCGGCAAGCGTGGCCTGCGCAAAGGCGCCAAATACACCCTGGAATTTGCCCTGATGGCTGACGGTGTAGCGCCCAAGGATGTCTACAAAGTGCTGGCCAGCAAAGATGGCCAAGACCGCGCCTTCAAGAAACTCGATGAGCTCAAGCCGTCGATCCAATGGTGGGAAGCCGGCGCCCAGCCGCCGCAGTACCTGGCCTCGGGTGATGTGGTGATGAGTTCGGCCTACAACGGCCGGATCGCTGCCGTGCAGAAAGAGAGCAACCTGAAAGTGGTGTGGAACGGCGGCATCTACGATTTTGATGCCTGGGCGATCCCCAAGGGCCTGGGCAAGGAACGCGCCGAGGCGGCGAAGAAATTCATCGCCTTCTCCGTCGCACCGCAACAGCAGAAAACCTATTCGGAAAACATCGCCTACGGCCCAGCCAATACCCAGGCCGTACCGTTGCTGGCCAAGGACATCCTCAAGGATATGCCGACCACCCCGGAAAACATCGCCAACCAGGTGCAGATCGATGTGAGCTTCTGGGCGGATAACGGCGAGCAGTTGGAGCAGCGCTTCAACTCCTGGGCTGCCAAGTAATAAGCCCCACCGCTAAACCCCTGTAGGAGCTGGCTTGCCTGCGATGGCATCACCTCGGTAGACGTGACACACCGAGGCGCTGTCATCGCGGGCAAGCCCGGCTCCCCCAAGGGGCCTTTCACACGGGTTCAACTGTAGATTTTCCGGAGTTTGCCATGGCCATCGCCGTTCCCTCGAACGAGGTCACCACCCCCAGCTTGAAACAGCGCCTGGCCCGTGCCGAGCGGCTTAACCGCTGGAAGGCCCAGGCCTTGATCGCGCCGCTGGTGGTGTTTTTGCTGCTGGTGTTCCTGGTGCCCATCGTTGCGCTGCTCTACAAAAGCGTCGGTAACCCGGAAGTGGTCGCCGGCTTGCCGCGTACCGTGGTGGCGGTGACCGCCTGGGATGGTCGCGGCTTGCCCGACGAGCCGGTGTATCAGGCTATCAGCGAGGACCTGGGCGAAGCCCGTAAAAACCAGACCTTGGGCGACCTGTCCAAGCGCCTGAACATGGAACTGGCGGGCTATCGCAGCCTGTTGACCAAAACTGCGCGGGCGCTGCCGTTTAGCGAAGTGCCGGCCTCTTATAAAGAAGCGCTGGAAAACCTCGACGAACGCTGGGGCGACCCCGCGTACTGGCAGGCAATCCGCCGCAACACCAGCAGCCTTACGCCTTATTACCTGCTGGCGGCCGTCGATCATCGGATCGACGACCTCGGTGAAGTCGCGCCGGCCACCCCGGACCAGGCGATCTACCTCGATATCTTCGCCCGCACCTTCTGGATGGGCCTGGTGATTACCGTGTGCTGCCTGCTGCTGGCCTATCCGCTGGCGTACTTGCTGGCCAACCTGCCGGCGCGGCAAAGCAACCTGTTGATGATCCTGGTGCTGCTGCCCTTCTGGACCTCGGTACTGGTGCGTGTCGCCGCGTGGATTGTGTTGCTGCAGTCCGGCGGCTTGATCAACGGCGCGCTGATGAGCCTGGGCATTATCGATAAGCCCCTGGAGCTGGTGTTCAACCGGCTTGGGGTCTACATCTCCATGGTGCATATCCTGTTGCCGTTCATGATTTTGCCGATCTACAGCGTGATGAAGGGTATTTCGCCGACCTATATGCGTGCGGCGATTTCGCTGGGCTGTCACCCCTTTGCCAGTTTCTGGCGGGTGTACTTCCCACAGACCTACGCGGGCGTCGGTGCCGGCTGCCTGTTGGTGTTTATCCTGGCGATTGGCTATTACATCACCCCGGCCCTGCTGGGCAGCCCTAACGACCAGATGGTCAGCTACTTCGTGGCGTTCTACACCAACACCAGCATCAACTGGGGCATGGCCACTGCGCTGGGCGGCTTGCTGCTGCTGGCGACCGTGGTGCTGTACCTGATCTACAACTGGCTGGTGGGCGCCAGCCGCCTGCGCCTGAGCTGAGGAGCGCCTCAAATGTCCAGCAGTCCTTATATGTCACCCATAGAGCGGGTGTGGTTCTACAGCTTGCGGATCCTCTGCGGCCTGATCCTGTTATTCCTGATCCTGCCGGTGCTGGTGATCATCCCGCTGTCATTCAACTCGGGGAGTTTCCTGGTGTACCCGCTGCAGGGGTTTTCGCTGCACTGGTACCAGGACTTCTTCGCCTCGGCGGAATGGATGCGTGCCCTGAAAAACAGCATCATCGTCGCCCCGGCGGCCACGGTGCTGGCGATGGTGTTCGGTACATTGGCGGCCATCGGCCTGACCCGTGGGCATTTTCCCGGCAAGGCGCTGGTGATGGCCCTGGTGATTTCGCCGATGGTGGTGCCGGTGGTGATTATCGGCGTGGCGAGTTACCTGTTCTTCGCTCCGCTGGGGCTGGGCAACAGCTTCTTTTCACTGATCGTGGTGCATGCGGTGCTGGGCGTGCCCTTTGTGATTATCACCGTGTCGGCAACGTTGCAGGGCTTCAACCATAACCTGGTGCGGGCAGCGGCCAGCCTGGGGGCATCGCCGCTGACCGCGTTTCGCCGGGTGACGCTGCCGCTGATTGCGCCGGGGGTGATTTCCGGGGCGCTGTTTGCCTTTGCCACCTCGTTCGATGAGGTGGTGGTAACGCTGTTCCTCGCCGGGCCCGAGCAGGCCACCTTGCCTCGGCAGATGTTCAGCGGCATCCGCGAAAACCTCAGCCCGACCATTGCCGCTGCAGCGACTCTGCTGATTGCCTTCTCGGTGGTGCTGTTGCTGACCCTGGAATGGCTGCGTGGGCGCAGCGAAAAACTGCGTACGGCACAGGTCTGACTGCTGAAACCCTATCATCTGTAGGAGCTGGCTTGCCTGCGATGGCCTCGACTCGGTGCATCAGGTGTACCGAGTCGAGGCCATCGCAGGCAAGCCAGCTCCTACATTGACCGGGTTCGCTTTGAATGATCTGGCCATTCAGCCGCTGAATGGCAGACAACCCATATTCCCCAGCTATTCTTGTGCCAGCCCCCAACTTTATAAGAGGCCGCGCACATGAGTATCTCCTCATTCAAGATCGCCCATAAATTGCTCACCGGCCCAGGTGCCATCGAGCAATTGGCCGCCGAGCTAACCCGGCTGGATGTCGATAACCCGCTGATCGTCACCGATGCCGCACTGGTCAAGTCCGGCACGGTGCAATTGGCGTTGGCGCAGTTGGGGGATCGCCCCTTTGAGATTTTCGACCGGGTACTGCCCGACCCGGAGATCGCCATCGTCGAAGACTGCATGCAGGTGTACCGCGAAGGCGGGCATGACGGCCTGATCGGTGTGGGCGGCGGCAGTGCCATCGATATTGCCAAGAGCGTCGCCGCCTATGCCGGGTATCACGGCGCCCTGGCGGATTTGTTCGGGGTGGACCAGGTGCCGCGCAAGGGCCCGCCGCTGATCGCCATTCCCACTACGGCCGGCACCGGGTCGGAGGTGACCAATGTGGCGATTCTCTCGGACAAGGCCGCGCAATTGAAAAAAGGCATCGTCAGCGACTATCTGCTGCCGGACGTTGCGCTGATCAGCCCGCAAATGACCCTGACCTGCCCGCGCAGTGTCACGGCGGCCAGTGGTGTGGATGCCCTGGTGCATGCCATCGAGTCGTATCTGTCGCTGAACGCTTCGCCGATCACCGATGCCCTGGCTATCGGGGCGATCAAGTTGATCGCCAAGGCCTTGCCCAAGGCCTACGCCAACCCTTCCAACCTGCAGGCGCGTGACGATATGGCCACCGCCAGCCTGATGGCCGGCATGGCCTTCGGCAATGCCGGGGTGGGCGCGGTGCATGCGTTGGCCTACCCGTTGGGCGGGCGTTTCAATATTGCCCACGGGGTGAGCAACGCATTGCTGCTGCCTTACGTGATGCACTGGAACAAACTGGCCTGTGTCGAGCGCATGCAGGATATCGCCCAGGCCATGGGGGTGAACGTCACGGGCTTGAGCGTCAACGATGCGGCGGACCAGGCCGTGGCGGCCATGACGCGACTGTGTGCCGCAGTGGAGATCCCTTCCGGCCTGCGCAGCTTTGGCGTGCCCGAGGATGCGATCCCGGCCATGGCGGTAGAGGCGGCGGGAATCGAGCGCCTGATGCGCAACAACCCACGCAAGCTGAGCGCGGCGGATATCGAGAAAATCTACCGCGCCGCCTACTAACCATTGAGTCAGGTCACGGTGCGCGCAGCAAAGCATGAGGTATACAATGCGCGCCATCGTGATTTAGCTCAGAAAAGGTGCGTCATGCAGCCCTTCGTTATTGCTCCATCGATCCTCTCCGCCGACTTCGCCCGCCTGGGTGAAGAAGTGGACAACGTGTTGGCCGCCGGTGCCGACTTCGTACACTTCGATGTCATGGACAACCACTATGTGCCGAACCTGACCATCGGCCCGATGGTATGCGCGGCGCTGCGCAAGTACGGCGTGACCGCGCCCATCGATGTGCACCTGATGGTCAGCCCGGTGGACCGCATCATCGGCGACTTCATCGAAGCCGGTGCGACCTACATCACCTTCCACCCGGAAGCCACGCTGCACATCGACCGTTCCCTGCAACTGATCCGCGAAGGCGGCTGCAAGGCCGGGCTGGTGTTCAACCCGGCGACTCCGCTGGACACGCTCAAGTACGTGATGGACAAGGTCGACATGGTCTTGCTGATGAGCGTCAACCCAGGGTTTGGCGGGCAGAAGTTCATCCCCGGCACCCTCGACAAACTGCGTGAAGCCCGTGCGCTGATCGATGCCTCTGGCCGCGATATCCGCCTGGAGATCGACGGTGGGGTCAACGTCAGCAACATCCGTGACATCGCGGCGGCTGGCGCCGATACCTTCGTCGCCGGCTCGGCGATCTTCAACACTCCTGACTACCAGGAAGTGATCGCCAAAATGCGTGCAGAACTGGCGCTGGCGCGTCCATGAGCGGTTTTGAGCAGCTGTTCCCCGGTCAATTGCCGCGGCTGGTGATGTTCGATCTGGACGGCACCCTGGTCGACTCGGTGCCGGACCTGGCGGCTGCGGTGGATCACATGTTGCTCAAGCTGGGGCGCAAACCGGTCGGTATCGAGTCGGTGCGCGACTGGGTCGGCAACGGTGTGCAGGTGCTGGTGCGCCGTGCCTTGGCCAACCATATCGACGCCGAGGGCGTCGATGACGTGGAAGCCGAGCACGCGCTGGAACTGTTCAATGCGGCCTACGAAGACGGCCACGAACTGACCGTGGTTTACCCCGGCGTGCGCGACACCCTCAAGTGGCTGCACAAGCAGGGCGTGGAAATGGCCCTGATCACCAACAAGCCGGAGCGCTTTGTCGCGCCGTTGCTGGACCAGATGAAGATCGGCCGGTATTTCCGCTGGATCATCGGCGGCGATACCCTGCCGCAGAAAAAGCCCGACCCGGCAGCGCTGTTCTTTGTGATGAAAATGGCCAATATCCCGGCTTCCCAGTCGCTGTTTGTCGGCGACTCGCGCAGTGATGTGCTGGCGGCGAAAGCGGCGGGGGTCAAGTGCGTAGCCTTGAGCTACGGCTACAACCATGGCCGGCCGATCGCCGAAGAGTCGCCAGCGCTGGTCATTGATGACCTGAGACTGCTAATCCCCGGTTGCTTGGGAGCGGGCGCTGAGATAACGTTGCCCGACGCTGTCCCATCCCCTTCTGGAAATCCCATCGTGGTGGTCACTCGCAAACTCTGGATGAAAGTCATCAAGGCCCTGGCCCGCTGGCGTTGGCGCGCCTGACTGATTCTGGCCGCGCAGCGGCACGTTTGCATACCTGACTGTTAGACCCTCACGCCACGAGGCACCTCATGATCCGCGAAGAATTCCTGCGTTTGGCCGCTGCCGGCTACAACCGCATCCCCATGGCCCGGGAAACCCTGGCTGACTTCGATACACCGCTGTCGATCTACCTGAAACTGGCCGATGAGCCCAATTCCTATCTGTTGGAATCGGTACAGGGCGGCGAGAAGTGGGGCCGGTATTCGATCATCGGCCTGCCGTGCCGCACGGTCCTGCGGGTGCATGACCATCACGTCAGCATCACCCATGACGGCATCGAGATCGAAAGCCACGATGTGCAAGACCCGCTGGCCTTCGTCGAAGCCTTCAAGGCGCGCTACAACGTGCCGACCATCCCTGGCCTGCCGCGTTTCAATGGCGGCCTGGTGGGGTATTTCGGCTACGACTGCGTGCGCTATGTAGAGCAGCGCCTGGGCAAATGCCCGAACCCTGATCCGTTGGGCGTGCCGGACATCCTGCTGATGGTTTCCGACGCGGTGGTAGTGTTCGACAACCTGGCCGGCAAGATGCACGCGATCGTGCTCGCCGACCCGGCCCAGGCCGACGCGTTCGAGCAAGGCCAGGCCAGCCTCGAAGCCCTGCTGGACAAGCTGCGCCAGCCGATCACCCCGCGTCGCGGCCTGGACCTCAGCCGTCCACCGGCGGCCGATCCGGTGTTCCGTTCCAGCTTTACCCAGGATGACTACGAGCGCGCGGTCGATACCATCAAGGAGTACATCCTCGCCGGTGACTGCATGCAAGTGGTGCCGTCGCAGCGTATGTCCATCGACTTCAAGGCGGCGCCCATCGACTTGTACCGGGCCCTGCGTTGCTTCAACCCGACGCCGTACATGTACTTCTTCAACTTTGGTGACTTCCACGTGGTGGGCAGTTCGCCGGAAGTACTGGTGCGCGTCGAAGACAACCTGATCACCGTGCGCCCGATTGCCGGTACGCGCCCTCGTGGCGCGACCGAAGAGGCCGACCTGGCGCTCGAAGAGGACCTGCTGTCGGACGACAAGGAAATCGCCGAGCACTTGATGCTCATCGATCTTGGGCGTAACGACACCGGGCGCGTTTCGGAAATCGGCTCGGTGAAGCTCACCGAAAAAATGGTGATCGAGCGTTATTCCAACGTGATGCACATTGTGTCCAACGTCACCGGCGAGCTGAAGGCCGGCCTGACGGCAATGGACGCGCTGCGCGCAATTCTGCCGGCGGGCACCTTGTCTGGCGCACCGAAAATTCGCGCGATGGAAATCATCGACGAACTGGAGCCGGTCAAGCGTGGTGTCTACGGCGGCGCCGTGGGTTATTTTGCGTGGAATGGCAACATGGACACCGCCATTGCGATCCGCACGGCGGTGATCAAGGACGGCGAACTGCATGTGCAGGCGGGCGGCGGGATCGTGGCCGACTCGGTGCCGGCCCTTGAGTGGGAAGAAACCCTGAACAAGCGCCGAGCGATGTTCCGTGCGGTGGCGTTGGCTGAGCAGACGCCGCAAGACTGACGGTCGACCCCGATCTAAATATGGGGTTGGGCTTGTGTGGGAGCGGCGGTGCGACGATTCGACTTGCCGCTCCCACATTATTTTATGTTGTTCTTCCGACCGGTTTAGAAATCCAGGCTCACCCCGACACTGACCCCTTGCTGGGTCAGGCTGTCATCCTTCCTCACGTTATACGCCGCGCGCAGGGCCAACTCCTGGGTGAGCTTGTGGCTGACCCCGAGGCTCAGGCGATCGGAGTTGCTGCGGGGGGTGTAGCCGTCCAGCTTGAAATCGATCCCCTGCACGCTGTTGAGCGAAATATTCACCTTTTGGGTGTCATTCTCGAACTCATGCTCGTGAGCCACTTCGCCAAAAACCTGGGTTTGCGGGGTGACGCGGTAGCTACCCTGGAGGCCAACGCCCAGGCGCCTGGAGTCGCGTTGCTGATCATCAAAGGTCAGCGCGGTGGAGCGGTTGCCTTTTTCCCCGTAGCCATCGACTTCGACTCGCGCATAGTCGGCGCTGATGAACGGCGACAGGTGCCAATCGCTGCCGACGCCGGCAATGTCGTAGCCCACCCGGCCACTCAAGGCCCAGAGCCAGCCGTCGGTGTCGCCTTTTTCCGAGCTTTCACTGACGCCCAGGGCGAACTTGCGCTTGAGGCTATCGAAGTCCAGCCTGCCGCCGGTCAACGCGGCATCGGCCCACCAGTGGTGGTGCTGATACTGCGCGAATGCGCTGCCCATGTAGCTGTTGAGCTTGTAGTCCGAGTCGCTGGCGCCGGCTTCGAGCGTCTGGCGATACAGCCCGGCCGCCACGCCTACGCGCCAACTGTCGTCGAGGCGATAGCTGGCGCCGACATTCAGGTTGTAGCCACTGCCGTCGCCACTGGCGGAGCTGCCTTGACCGTCGAAGTCCAGGCGCTGGCCACCACCGGCGACAATTGCGCGCCATTGGCCCACGGCCTGCCAGTTGCTGTTGTCCGCCTGCCATTGGTTGCGCAACTCATCCTGGTGGGCGCGCAGTGTGCCGTGGGCCATTTCCGGCAACAGCGTCAGCTCCCAGGGGGCCGCGAGTAGCGAATAGGCGTAGTCGGCGATCAAGCGTTGCCCGGCGACGGTGGGGTGGACCGAGTCGTTGTAGATCAGTTTGGTCGGGTCCGGGTTGGTGCCGCCGATGCCATAGGTCGGGTTGGCGGTGCAGCTGTTGCCACTGAAGCAGGTGCCGGTAAGGTTCTGCCCGGTCGCCAGGCCAAATCGGCCAGGGTCGGCGAAGGATTCCTGCAACAGCAGTGGAATATTCAACGGGATGATCTGGGCATCGATCTGCGACAGGCGCTGTACCAATGCCTGGTTGAAAATATTACTCAGGGCGGACGTCGCAGCTTGCTGCGGCGTGCCGTTGATGGCGGGTATCAGGCCCAGGTCGGGCAGCATCCACACCATGATGTAGCGCGCGCCGGCTTGTTGCAGGGCCTGGGCACTGTCGGCCAGGCGCCCGCCTGCGGCAACGGCTTGGCCTGGACTGAGGACGCGCTGTTGCAGGAAGTCATTGCCGCCACCGGACAGAAAATACAGGGCGTTGGGGTCGGCGCGTCCGCCGTTTGCCGGCAGATACCCCTGGCGGCTGCGCAACACCGTGCCGGCGCCCGCATTGCCCGGAGGGATCGCCGTGTTGGATAGCGAGGTGATGGAATCCAGGATGTTGTCGGTACGGTAGCCGCCGACCGCCCAGTTGTTGCCATCAGGCAAGCCTTGGGCCGCGCGAACCGGCGAGGTGGAGGCATTCAGGTCGTTCGCTGCCACGCCTAGTTTGGAGCCCAGCAGGGTCGAGGAAACCAGGCCGTAGTCGCCCTGGAATGTGGGACCGGTACGGTTGGTAAAACGCAGGGTGGCACCGGACAGACCATCGGGAAACTGGCCCGCGTCCGCCAGGCTATCGCCGAAAACGACCATGGTTGAATAAGGTGAAGGGGCTGCAAACGCCTGCGCGCAGGCCAGCGCCAGGAGGCAGCCGGCAAGGGGCGCAACAAAAGATGGTCTGAGCATACGCAATTCCATGTGATTGTTTTTGTATCGGAAGTGAAACACTAGCAATGTAGTGGGAGTTGCCTGTGAGGAAAATCGTTTTTTTCCTACAAACCCTTTGTCATGCCCCCCGTATTTGCTGCTCCATATTGCACCGCTGGCGAGGCTACGTTACTGTGCGGGAACGTATGAATGAGACCCTCCCCGTGTTGATCATCAGCAAACTCTTGATGCGAGTAGTCAAGGCACACGCCCGTTGGCGTTGGCGCGCCTGAATTTTCTCTGCCGGCCCGGCCGGACCTGTACCGATTTGCCTTCTTCACCCTTTGTTCGACGCCCCTTGCCGGCTGACCCCGGCAACCGGAAAGTGCGTCTGGCAGCGGGTCACTCTCTTGGAAGGCGGTCATTCGAAATCAGTGAATTCAAGAGGTTTGAACCCACATGTTGCTGATGATTGATAACTACGACTCCTTTACCTACAACGTTGTGCAATACCTGGGCGAGCTCGGTGCCGAGGTCAAGGTGGTGCGCAACGATGAAATGACCGTGGCACAGATTGCTGCCCTGAACCCTGAGCGCATTGTGGTTTCCCCTGGCCCGTGCACGCCGACCGAGGCGGGTATCTCCCTGGAAGCCATCCAGTTTTTCGCCGGCAAGCTGCCGATCCTCGGGGTTTGCCTGGGCCACCAGTCCATCGGCCAGGCGTTCGGCGGCGACGTAGTGCGCGCCCGCCAGGTGATGCACGGCAAGACCAGCCCGGTGTTCCATAATGATCAGGGCGTGTTCCAGGGCCTGAACCTGCCGGTGACGGTGACCCGCTACCACTCGTTGGTGGTCAAGCGCGAAACCTTGCCCGAGTGCCTGGAGCTGACGGCCTGGACCCAGTTGGAAGACGGCTCGGTCGACGAGATCATGGGCCTGCGGCACAAGACACTGAATGTCGAAGGGGTGCAATTTCACCCTGAATCGATTCTGACCGAGCAGGGCTACGAGCTGTTCGCCAACTTTCTCAAGCAGAGCGGCGGCACGCGCTAAGGACTTTCCATGGATATCAAGACTGCCCTGAGCCGTATCGTCGGCCATCTGGACCTGAGCACCGCTGAAATGAGCGATGTGATGCGCGAAATCATGACCGGTCAATGCACCGATGCGCAGATTGGCGCCTTTATGATGGCCATGCGCATGAAGAGCGAGAGCATCGACGAAATCGTCGGCGCCGTCTCGGTGATGCGCGAGTTGGCGGACAAGGTCGAACTCAAGACCCTCGACGGCGTGGTCGATGTGGTCGGCACCGGCGGCGATGGTGCGAATATTTTCAACGTCTCGACGGCCTCCTCCTTCGTGGTGGCGGCTGCCGGTTGCACCGTGGCCAAGCACGGCAACCGTGCTGTATCCGGCAAGAGCGGCAGTGCCGACCTGCTGGAGGCAGCAGGTATCTACCTGAACCTGACCCCGGTGCAGGTGGCGCGCTGCATCGACAACGTTGGCATCGGCTTTATGTTTGCCCAGTCCCACCATGGTGCGATGAAACACGCCGCCGGACCGCGCAAGGACCTTGGCCTGCGTACCCTGTTCAACATGCTTGGCCCGCTTACGAATCCGGCCGGTGTGAAACATCAGGTGGTGGGCGTGTTCAGCCAGGCACTGTGTCGGCCATTGGCCGAAGTCCTGCAGCGCCTGGGTAGCAAGCATGTGCTGGTGGTGCACTCCAAGGATGGCCTGGACGAATTCAGTCTTGCGGCGCCGACCTTTGTGGCGGAACTGAAGAACGATCAGGTCACTGAATATTGGGTCGAGCCAGAGGATCTGGGCATGAAGAGCCAGAGCCTGCACGGCCTGGCGGTGGAAAGCCCGGCCGCTTCCCTGGAATTGATTCGCGATGCCCTGGGGCGTCGCAAGACTGAAAACGGTCAGAAAGCGGCAGAGATGATTGTTCTGAATGCTGGCGCAGCACTTTACGCAGCTGATCACGCCTATAGTCTTACAGAAGGTGTCGCCTTGGCCCACGATGCGCTGCATACGGGTCTGGCTCGCGAAAAGCTCGAAGAGCTGGGAGCATTCACGGCCGTATTCAAAATGGAGAATGAAGGATGAGCGTGCCAACAGTCCTGGAAAACATCCTCGCCCGTAAAGCTGAAGAAGTCGCCGAGCGCCGCGCCCGCGTGAGCCTGGCCGAGCTGGAAGGCCTGGCTAAAAGCGCCGATGCACCGCGCGGCTTCGCCAATGCCCTGATCACCCAGGCCAAGCTCAAGCAGCCAGCGGTGATCGCCGAGATCAAAAAGGCCTCGCCGAGCAAAGGTGTGATCCGCGAGCACTTCGTGCCAGCAGAGATTGCTGCCAGCTATGAGAAAGGCGGGGCGACTTGCCTTTCGGTATTGACCGATATCGACTACTTCCAGGGCTCCGACGCTTACCTGCAACAAGCCCGCGCCGCGTGCAAGTTGCCGGTGATCCGCAAGGACTTCATGATCGACCCGTACCAGATCGTCGAGGCCCGGGCGTTGGGCGCCGATTGCGTGCTGTTGATTGTTTCGGCGCTGGACGACGTGCAGATGGCCGAACTGGCGGCAGTGGCCAAGGGCGTGGGCCTGGATGTATTGGTCGAGGTCCACGACGGTGACGAACTGGAACGCGCGCTGAAAACCCTCGATACACGCTTGGTGGGGGTCAACAACCGCAACCTGCACACCTTTGAGGTCAGCCTCGAAACCACCCTGGACTTGTTGCCGCGCATTCCCCGCGACCGCCTGGTGATTACCGAGAGCGGTATCGTCAATCGTGCGGATGTGGAGCTGATGGAAATCAGCGACGTCTACTCGTTCCTGGTTGGCGAGACTTTTATGCGTGCGGAGAATCCTGGGGCTGAGTTGCAGCGCCTGTTTTTCCCGGAGCGTGGTCTGCCGGTCAGCGGCTCGACGCTGGATTGATTCAAAACGCGGCCACGGTAGGAGCTGGCTTGTGTGGGAGCTGGCTTGCCTGCGATAGCAGACTTTCAGTCAATGCATTGGTGACTGATACGTTGCTATCGCGAGCAAGCCAGCTCCCACATTTGTTTTTGTGTTTATTCAGAGAGGTAGATGCCCGATGATCCAGCCCGTAGCGATGACCGTTGAAGCAGGCCTTGCCGCCGAGCAGGACTTGCTGGCCGCCGTCTGCGCGGGTGAGCAATCATTCGGCCTGCTGTTTTGGCAACCCAGTGACCAGGCACTGGTAATGCCTCGGCGTCTGAGCCGCCTGCCCGCATTTGACGCGGCCAGCCAGGTATCAGCGGCCCACGGCTGGCCGGTGTTGCTGCGCGAAACCGGGGGCGAGCCGGTGCCGCAGTCAGCGGCGACGGTGAACATTGCACTGGTCTACGCGCCGCCACGTAGTGAGGGCGACCAGGGTCGGATTGAAACCGGATATTTGCGCCTGTGCCAACCCATCTGCGATTTGCTGACCGAGTTGGGCGGCGATGCCTCCGTGGGCGAAATCGACGGTGCCTTTTGCGATGGTCGCTATAACGTCAATCTCGACGGACGCAAGATGGTCGGCACTGCCCAGCGTTGGCGCCAGAGTGGTGGGCGCCCGGTGGGCCTGGTGCATGGCGCACTGTTGCTGGATAACCATCGTGAGGAACTGATTGCTGCGGTCAATCGCTTCAGTCAGGCGTGTGGCCTGGAGCAGCGGGTGCGCGCTGACAGCCATATCGCCCTGCATGAAGCTTTTGCGGCGCCGGATGCGATCAGCCGCCTCGACGGTTTGTACCGGCAGATGCTGGCGCAGGTCTTTGCGCACTAGCGAGTGCCGAACACCACCATCGTCTTGCCTTTGACGTGAACCAGGTTGCGTTCCTCCAGATCCTTGAGCACTCGACCGACCATCTCCCGCGAACAACCGACGATGCGCCCGATTTCCTGGCGCGTAACCTTGATCTGCATGCCGTCGGGATGGGTCATGGCGTCTGGCTGCTTGCACAGCTCCAGCAGGCAACGGGCGACACGCCCGGTGACATCGAAGAACGCCAGGTCGCCGACTTTGCGCGTGGTGTTGCGCAAGCGCTGGGCAATCTGGCCGCTCAGGGCGTAGAGGATGTCTGGATCCTGTTCGGCCAGCTCGCGAAATTTTGCATAGCTGATTTCCGCGACCTCACACTCGATCTTGGCCCTCACCCAGGCGCTACGCTCCTGTTCTTTTCCGGCTTGCTCAAACAGGCCCAGCTCGCCGAAAAAGTCCCCGGTATTGAGGTAGGCGATGATCATCTCGCGGCCGTCTTCATCCTCGATCAGGATCGTGACCGAACCTTTGATAATGAAGAACAGGGTTTCCGAGCGCTCCCCGGCGCAGATGATGTTCTGCTTGGCCGGATAGCGTCGACGCTGACAGTGGGTCAGTAACTTATCGAGGTTCTTGATCTTGGGTATGGGGGTAATAGCAACCATGGTTGTATCCCGAAAAGACTGCACGGTGTGGTTGGACTTATATTTTTATCGAGCGAGGTCCATCCAATGGATGGCAATGCGCCATTGATTTGGCGCCAGCTTAACAGACACATTCTGACTCGATCAGGGAATTTATCTATCACGGCCTACTGTTGATCGTATTGCGGGTGGGCACTGCGCTCGCGAGGGCCTGTGATAAGCTGGCGCCCCTTTTTTAGCAGTGGAGTCTGGGCGATGAAGGCACGCATCCAATGGGCGGGCGAAGCCATGTTCCTCGGTGAATCGGGCAGCGGCCATGTGGTGGTCATGGATGGCCCGCCGGAAGCCGGTGGTCGCAACCTGGGTGTACGGCCCATGGAAATGCTCCTGCTCGGCGTGGGCGGCTGCAGCAACTTCGATGTGGTCAGCATCCTGAAGAAGTCGCGCCAGGCGGTGGAAAGCTGCGAAGCCTTTCTAGAAGCCGAACGCGCGACTGAAGACCCGAAGGTGTTCACCAAGATCCATATGCATTTTGTGGTCAAGGGCCGCGCGCTGAAAGAAGCGCAGGTCAAGCGGGCCGTCGAGCTGTCGGCGCAGAAGTACTGCTCGGCCTCGATCATGCTCGGCGCGGCCGGCGTGGCCATTACTCATGATTACGAGATCGTTGAGTTGGGTTGATCACAGGATCAACCGGCAAAAAAGAAAGGGCGCTTTGAAAGCGCCCTTTTTTGCAGCTCAGATCCGGTAGGTGCTTTTGGTCATGACCTTGGCCAGCAGGCTCATGCCAAACCTAACCGGTGCCGGGAAGCGGAAACCGCCGGCATCCAGTGCGCTTTCTGCGTGATGTTCTTCGTCGATACGCATCTGCTCAAGAATCGCCCGGGACTTTTCGTCCTCGGCCGGCAGTTGTTCCAGATGCTCATCCAGGTGCTTGCACACCTGGTGCTCGGTCGCTGCGACAAAACCCAGGCTGACCTTGTCGCTGATCAGGCCGGCAGCGGCGCCGATACCAAACGACAAACCATAAAACAGTGGGTTCAGCACGCTGGGGTGGCTGCCCAATTGGCGGATACGTTGTTCACACCAGGCCAGGTGGTCGATTTCTTCCTCGGCCGCATGCTCCATGGCTGCGCGTACTTGCGGCAGCTTGGCGGTCAAGGCCTGACCCTGGTACAGCGCCTGGGCACAGACTTCACCGGTATGGTTGATACGCATCAGGCCTGCGACGTGGCGGGTATCCGTCTCGCTCATTTGCGCTTCGGGTTGCACGATGGCAGGTGACGGGCGATACGGCTGGCCGCTGAAGGGCAGCAGCGTGCGCATGGCCGTGTCGGCTTGCAGCAACAGTCGGTCAATCGGCGAGTAGTGACGTTGGGTAGTCATGCTGACCTCCGGGAAAAATCTCGGCGGCCAGTTTACCGCAAGAGAGGGGCGTGCGTTTGCGCTGGGTCATGCTTCTTATAGGGGCCGGCTTGCCGGCGATGAGGCTCTTGAGACCGCCATCGCCGGCAAGCCGACCCCTACAATTGGGGTTTCAGCCCGGTGGCCAGTTCATCTGGCGTTGACCCAGTACATGCATATGAATGTGATAGACGGTCTGGCCGCCATCTTCATTGCAGTTCATTACCACGCGAAAGCCTTTTTCGCAGCCTTGCTCCACGGCCAGGCGCTGGGCGGTGAACAGGATGTGTCCTGCCAGGCCTTTGTCTTCTTCCGTCAGGTCGTTGAGGGTGCGGATCGGCTTCTTTGGAATCACCAGGAAATGCACGGGGGCCATTGGCGCAATATCGTGGAAGGCCAGGACCTGGTCATCCTCGTAGATAATCCTCGCGGGTATTTCTCTGTTGATGATCTTGGTGAACAGAGTATCCACAGCTGTTTCTCCATTATGAAAGTGCAGGGTGAGTGTAC
Source organism: Pseudomonas sp. WS 5010 (assembly GCF_012985565.1). Taxonomy (NCBI): domain Bacteria; kingdom Pseudomonadati; phylum Pseudomonadota; class Gammaproteobacteria; order Pseudomonadales; family Pseudomonadaceae; genus Pseudomonas; species Pseudomonas sp. WS 5010. The sequence goes on from NZ_JAAQWQ010000004.1 coordinate 758,227, forward strand.
CCAGCAGGTCAACGCGGGCAATAGGCCTTGTTGATGGCGCCGGCAATCTTGCGGGTCAGCCAGCGTGGGCTCAAGCGCGGGCTGAACGCCAGCCAGCGATTACGGCGACCGGGAACAATGATCGCCTTGTTCTTTGCCAGGGCACGTACGGTGTGCAGTGCCACTTCTTCCGGGCTTATCAGCTGCTGACGGTCCAGCTTGGCGGTGTCCATCTGTGCGGTGCCGAAGAAGGCGGTGCGTGTCGGGCCGGGGCAGAGCACTGAAACCTTGATGCCGCAGCTCTTCAGCTCTTCGCGCAGGCCTTCGGAGAAATGCAGCACATAGGCCTTGCTGGCGTAATAGGTGCTCATCCATGGCCCCGGCTGGAAGGCTGCGACCGAGGCGACGTTGAGAATCTGCCCACCACCGTGCAGGGCCATGGAGTTACCCAGCGCGTGGCACAGGCGGGTCAGGGCAAGGATGTTGACTTCGATCAGGTCCTGCTCGGTCATCCAGTCCTGGGCGAGGAATGGGCCACTGGTGCCGATACCGGCGCAGTTGACCAGCAAGTCGATCTGCCGCTCACCTTCTTCCAGCTCTAGCAGGAACCCAGACAGGCGCAATGGCTCGCCCAGGTCACAGGCGCGGAACAACACTTCGACGCCAAAGCGTTGGGTCAGCTCAATGGCAATACTTTCCAACTGATCACGCTGGCGGGCCACCAGAATCAAGCTGCGGCCGCGACGGGCCAGTGCTTCAGCCAAGGCCAGGCCGATGCCGCTGGAGGCACCGGTGATCAGAGCGTAACGGGTCATGCGTTTCTCCATCGCAACGCCACCGAGCCTGCGACAGATGCGTCACAGGCGTGGGGCGTTTCTTCATTCTTGCGTAGAGTCTACAGGTTCGGCCGCATCGTCAGCACTTTGCACATCTTCTTCACCCACGATGACGCTCTGATCAGCGTCTTCATCGGTGGTCATGGAGCTGTTTTCATAGCCACCGTCCACGCTGCTTTCGAGCTGGTCCAGGTAACCGCTCATGGCCAGCATCACCGTAGCGGCGAATATCAATGGGAGCAGTGCCAGCCACAGGGTGGCCAGGACCTTCACCGCGGTCGAGTTGCGTGGCGGTGGCGCACCATACTGGTTGGCACCCGCATTGCCAGGCAGCACGATCAGCAGGATCGGGAAAATGCTGCCCACGATCGGTACAAGGTTCAGGAACCATAACCAGCCGGACCAGCCCAGGTCATGTAGGCGCTGCACGGTGATCTGGACACTGATCCACACAGATGCCACGAGCACGACGAAACCGAGCAGTGAGCCAATGATGATCGCCGCAGTGGGAGATACCGCGGCAATACCCAGGCCCACGGTAAACAGGGCGCCCACGACGGTGAACAAGGCCAGGCTCAGCACCAGGGTCCAGGCGAGGAAGCGCAAGCGCCCGATACGCCCGTTGACGGTAAACACCTTGAGGGTGGAAAACTCTGGAAGGTTTTCCCCTACAACTGCGCGCGGCGGTGCGTATGGTGAGGCGGCTGGACGCGAGAAATCGGCGGTCGCGGAGTCGGTCTCATGGGTTTCAGCCAGGCTGAAGGCCACGGGTTGTTCGGCTTCGATGCGCGCATCGACGCCGGCGTTTTTCAGGGCTGCCAGATAGGTGTCGGCATCGGCGTGAGACAGGTCGCGCTTCAAGGCCACCGGGCGCCCGGTGAAGAGTTTTTCAATCGCTTCGACGTCGCTTTTGAATAATTCGGCCAGGTTCAGCTTGGCGGTGGTGCTTTCGACACCCGGGAGCAGGGCTCCATCAAACACAATCTTGAAACGGTTGTCGCTCATGCGGGCATCCTTGTCACTTTTCAGGGGTAATGCAGGCCTGCTTCAATCGGCAGGCCTGGCGGGTGAGTCAGCGCGGCCAGCGCAATTGTGCCGCTTGCTCGCGTGCCTTGCGGTATTCGGCATCGAGGCGGGCAACCAGTTCATCGACGCTGGGCAAATCGTCAATCTCTCCGACGCCTTGGCCGGCGGACCATACAGTCTTCCAGGCCTTTGCCTCGTCGCTGAGTGGCTTGAGCTTGGAGCCAAAGTTCACTTCGCCCTTGCCTTGCAGGGCGGCAAGGTCGAAACCGGCGTTTTCCAGGCTTTGGCGCATAAAGCTTGCGGGCACGCCCGACACCGCCGGAGTGTGCACGATATCGGCTGCGCGCGATGTGAGCAGCATCTCTTTATAGGCATCGGGGGCGTGGCTTTCAGTGGTGCCGATAAAGCGCGTGCCGAAATACGCGAGGTCTGCCCCGAGCAATTGTGCGGCGAGGATCTCGTGCCCATGGTTCAGGCAGCCGGCCAGCAGGAGGGTCTTGTCGAAGAACTGGCGGATCTCGGCGATCAGCGAGAACGGGCTCCAGGTGCCGGCATGGCCGCCAGCCCCCGCCGCCACGGCGATCAGTCCGTCGACGCCGGCTTCTGCGGCTTTTTCGGCGTGGCGCCGGGTAGTGACGTCGTGGAACACCAGGCCGCCATAGCTGTGTACGGCGTCTACCAATTCCTTGACCGCACCCAGGCTGGTGATAACGATCGGCACCTTGTGCTCGACGCAGATCGCCAGGTCAGCCTCAAGGCGCGGGTTGCTGTTGTGCACGATCAGGTTGACCGCGTAGGGCGCGGGGTTTTCCAGCAGTGCCAGGCCCGCCTCGATTTCTTCCAGCCAGGCCTTGAACCCGCTGCTTTCGCGCTGGTTGAGTGCCGGGAAACTCCCGACCACGCCATTGCGGCAGCACGCCAGGACCAGTTGCGGATTGGAAATCAGGAACATCGGCGCAGCCACCACGGGAAGGCGCAGGCGTTGTTCTAGCAAAGCGGGCAGCGACATTGGAAGTACCCCAGGTTAAGTGCGGCTGATTAGAGTTAGAACGGCTTTACGACGACCAAAATTACAATAGCCAGCAATATCAGAACTGGCACTTCATTGAACCAGCGATAAAAGACATGGCTGCGGGTGTTTTCGCCACGGGCAAAACGTTTTACCTGGGCGCCACACATATGGTGGTAGCCGATCAGGATCACCACCAAGGTCAGCTTGGCGTGCATCCAGCCACCTTGGCTGAAGACACTCGGGTTAAGGCTGATCAACCAGATACCGAATACCAGCGTGGCGATCATCGCTGGCAGCATGATGCCCTTGTACAGCTTGCGCTCCATGATGCAGAAGCGCTCCTGGCTGACGGCATCCTGGCTTTGTGCGTGGTAGACGAACAGGCGCGGAAGGTAAAACAGCCCGGCAAACCAGCAGACAATGCTGACGATATGAAAGGCTTTGAGCCATAGATAAAGCATTTTTAGTTATTCCCAGGTTCACGGTAACTGGAGATAGTAGAGGTTAGAGTGCGCGCACGTCACGTTGACGGTTGTCGCAGAACGATACGGCCCCTATTATCGACGGCTTTCCAGTGGGTTCGTTGAGGGCAGGTTTATGGTCAAGGTCGGTATCGTCGGCGGCACGGGTTACACCGGTGTCGAATTGCTGCGTCTGTTGGCTCAGCATCCGCAAGCTGAGGTGGTGGTCATCACCTCCCGATCCGAGGCCGGCCTGGCCGTTGCCGATATGTATCCCAACCTGCGCGGTCATTACGACGGCCTGGCGTTCAGCGTTCCGGATATCAAGACCCTGGGCGCCTGCGACGTGGTGTTCTTTGCCACGCCGCATGGGGTTGCGCATGCCTTGGCCGGCGAGCTGCTGGCGGCCGGGACCAAGGTCATCGACCTCTCTGCGGACTTCCGCCTGCAGGATGCCGATGAGTGGGCCAAGTGGTACGGCCAGCCCCATGGTGCTCCAGAGCTGCTCGAAGAGGCGGTGTATGGCTTGCCCGAGGTCAATCGCGAGCAGATCAAACAGGCGCGCCTGATTGCCGTGCCGGGTTGCTATCCGACGGCTACCCAGTTGGGTTTCCTGCCGCTGCTGGAGGCCGGGCTGGCTGATGCCTCGCGCCTGATTGCCGACTGCAAGTCGGGCGTCAGCGGTGCCGGTCGTGGTGCGGCTGTAGGCTCCTTGTACTCCGAGACCTCGGAAAGCATGAAGGCGTATGCCGTAAAGGGGCATCGCCATCTGCCGGAAATTCGCCAGGGACTGCGGCGTGCGGCTGGCAGTGACGTCGGCCTGACGTTCGTGCCGCACCTGACCCCGATGATCCGTGGGATTCACTCGACACTGTATGCAACGGTCGTAGATCGCTCGGTGGATCTGCAGGCATTGTTTGAAAAGCGTTATGCCAATGAGCCGTTCGTCGATGTAATGCCTGCCGGTAGCCACCCGGAAACCCGCAGCGTGCGCGGTGCCAACGTGTGCCGGATTGCCGTGCATCGGCCGCAGGATGGCGACCTGGTAGTGGTGCTGTCGGTAATCGATAACTTGGTCAAGGGCGCGTCGGGCCAGGCTGTACAGAACTTGAACATCTTGTTCGGCCTGGATGAGAAGCTCGGTTTGTCCCACGCCGGCATGCTGCCTTAAGGCGTTGGCTGCTGTGCAAAAGGCCCGTTGATCGGGCCTTTTGTGTTTTTAAGGGGCGCCGGGCAGATTGATATACCGTAACAATAGTTGACCGCTTTTCTAGGAGAAGCGGATAATGGCCGCCATCACGCATATGGCGGCGCTACGCCGGGAGATTATCAGCATGAGCGTTGAATCCTTCACCCCCACGGCTTTGCAATTCACCCACGGTGCTGCGCACAAGGTGAAGAGCCTGGTCGATGAAGAGGGTAATGATCGCTTGAAGCTGCGCGTATTCGTTACGGGCGGCGGTTGTTCAGGGTTTCAGTACGGCTTTACCTTCGATGAAGATGTGGCCGATGACGACACCATCGTCGAGCGCGAGGGCGTAAGCCTGGTCGTGGATCCGATGAGCTTCCAGTACTTGGCAGGCGCCGAGGTGGATTACCAGGAAGGTTTGGAAGGCTCGCGCTTTGTGATCAAGAACCCGAATGCCACCACGACGTGTGGTTGCGGTTCGTCGTTCTCGATCTGATCGATAGCGGATAGGCAAAACGCCGCTTGGCTCTTATGGAGCCAGGCGGCGTTTTGCTATGTGCGTGTCAGGCGGGGTAGATCGCGCCAAGTACGCGAAGGCCGCGTGCACCCGTCACGCTTGGGCGGTTGGCGGCGATGCCTTCAAGGCAGCAATGGGCCAGCCAGGCGAATGCCATGGCTTCCACCCAGTCAGGGTCTACGCCGTGGGTGGCGGTGCTGCTCACGCGGGTGGCCGGTAGCATGGCGGCGAGGCGCTTCATCAGCGTCGTGTTGTAGGCGCCGCCGCCACATACCAGCAGGGTCTCGGTGTGCGGCTGTGCGGTTTTCAACGACTCGACGATAGTCTGCGCCGTCAGCTCCAGCAGCGTGGCCTGGACATCCTGTGCATCGAATGATGGCAGTCGACCGAGGTGGTGCTCCAGCCAAGACAGGTTGAAGACTTCGCGCCCAGTGCTTTTCGGGCCCTGGGTCAGGAAGAAAGGGTCGCTGAGCAACGCGGTGAGCAGCTGTGGCTCGATCTTTCCTGTCGCAGCCCATTGGCCGTCGCGGTCAAAGGTGTCGCCCCGTTGCTGGTGAATCCAGGCGTCGAGCAGGACGTTGCCCGGGCCGCAGTCAAACCCCGCTACTGGTTTGCCGGTCTCGATCAGGCTCAGATTGCTGAAGCCGCCGACATTCAGCACTGCCCGGTTGCCGCTGGTCTGGCCGAACAGCGCTTCGTGAAAGGCAGGCACCAGTGGCGCACCCTGGCCACCGGCGGCCACATCGCGACTACGGAAGTCACTGACGACGGTTATTCCAGTCAGCTCGGTCAGTAACGCGGGGTTGCCAATCTGCACGGTAAAGCCGCGGGCAGGTTCGTGGCGAATAGTCTGCCCATGACTGCCAATCGCCCGGATGTCGGCGGGCGTGAGTTGCTGTTGCTCAAGCAGGGCATGAATGCCCTGGGCGGCGAGGGTGACCCAGTTTTGCTGGGCAATCGCCGAGCGCGCAATCTCGTCCGGGCCGCTGGCACAAAGGCCCAGCAGCTCCGCACGCAGGGATTCAGGCATGGGGATGTAATGCGTGGCGATCAGCTTGACCGCCGTGTTTTGCTCGATCAGCGCAATGTCCAGGCCGTCGAGGCTGGTCCCGGACATCACACCTATATAGAGCGCCATCGCTTAGCGCTTCGCCGAAGCCAGCATGGTGGCGCGTTCCTGGTCCATGCGTGCCATCAGCGGCTGGCTTTGCTGAAGAAAGCGGGCGCGCTCGGCCTTGGCGATGGGGTCGGCCATAGGCAACTTCTGGCCTAGCGGGTCGACGTGCACGCCGTTGACCTGGAACTCATAATGCAGGTGCGGGCCGGTGGACAGGCCGGTGGTGCCGATATAGCCGATCACCTGGCCTTGCTTGACGTTGCCGCCGGTCTTCACGCCTTTGGCAAAGCCTTGCATATGCCCGTACAGCGTACGGTAGCTGTTGCCGTGCTGGATGATAACGGTATTGCCGTAGCCGCCCCGGCGCCCGGCCAGTAGCACCTTGCCGTCACCGGCAGCCTTGATTGGCGTGCCGCGGGGTGCTGCATAGTCCACACCTTTGTGGGCGCGGATTTTGTTCAGAATTGGATGCTTGCGGCCCATGGAAAAACGCGAGCTAATACGAGCGAAGTCAACCGGAGTACGGATGAAGGCCTTGCGCATGCTATTGCCGTCGGCGGTGTAGTAGCTGCTATTGCCTTGTTTGTTGGTGTAGCGCACAGCGGTGTAGGTCTTGCCGCGGTTGGTAAAGCGCGCCGACAGGATATTGCCGGTGCCGACAACCTTGCCATTGGCCACCTTTTGCTCGTAGATCACGTCGAACTCGTCACCCTGGCGAATATCCTGAGCAAAATCGATGTCGTAGCCAAACACGCTGGCCATGTCCATGGTCATGCTGTGGGACAGGCCTGCGCGCGCCGCAGACTGGGACAGCGAGCTGTTGATCACCCCATGAATATAGGCAGAGCGCATTACCGGCTTGGTGGTCACGCGATTGAAGGCAAAGCCCTTGGCGCCCTTGGTCAGGGTGATGCTTTCAAGGTCATTGAGATTGCTGTGCAGGGTGGTCAGTTGACCGTCTGGGCTGAGCTCGAACTCAAGCTTCTGGCCGCGCTTGAGCTGGGTGAATTGCTTGGCTTGCTTGTCGCTGGCCAGCACATCGTTAACGGTCGCGGCTGGAAGGCCGACTTTCTCGAACAGTGTCGACAGTGTGTCGCCTTTGGCCACGATCACTTCACGGTGTTCGGGACCTTTTGCTACCTGGGGTACAGGGGCTGCCTGGGCGGTTTCCTTGGTGTCATCCGTGCTGTCTTCAATCTGTGCAAAGGGTGACTCGACGCTCGCGGTTGTGGCTTGTTGGGCGTCAGAAGCGTCTTGGTCTTGTGTCAGTTGTTCAACCGGACTCTCCAAGTCAAGACTCAGGGTCGTTCGTTTGGCTTCTACGTCACTGGAAGGGAATACCAGGAGTGCCAGGCTGAGAAGGGCGGCGATACCACTTGCGGCGAGCAGGTGGGTCTTCGGGTAAAGCGGCGGCGCTTTAGACGGTTCAGTGGTCATAGGTAATTTTGACTTTGAAAAGATGAAATGGAAAAGATGAATGACATGATGAAGATGAAATAACTGTATAAAATATAACCAAATCATCTGTGGTGCAAGCTTGCGAATGCCGGGCTCGCCGAATGGTGTCCGTTTGCAGGGCAAAACTTGTAATTAGTCCCTGATCTTGTATGGTTGGTTCCCTTTGAATCTGAGCTTTGCGGGTCTGTTATGAAGTCGGTTGAAGAGCAGCTAGCGCTGATCAAACGTGGTGCGGAAGAACTGTTGGTCGAGGCCGAGCTGATCGAAAAGCTCAAGCGTGGCCAACCCCTTCGTATTAAGGCTGGCTTTGATCCGACGGCACCGGATCTGCACCTGGGTCATACCGTGCTTATTAATAAGCTGCGCCAGTTCCAGGAACTGGGGCACCAGGTGATCTTCCTTATAGGTGATTTCACCGGGATGATCGGTGATCCGAGCGGCAAGAGTGCCACGCGCCCGCCGCTGACTCGTGAGCAGGTCCTCGATAATGCCGAGACCTACAAGACTCAGGTCTTCAAGATTCTTGATCCGGCCAAGACCGAAGTGGCGTTCAATTCCACTTGGATGGATAAAATGGGGCCGGCGGACTTCATTCGTCTGACGTCCCAGTACACCGTTGCGCGGATGCTCGAGCGCGATGACTTCGATAAACGCTACTCCACCAATCAGCCCATCGCGATTCACGAGTTCCTGTACCCGTTGGTTCAAGGGTATGACTCGGTGGCGCTGCGTGCGGATGTCGAGCTGGGCGGTACCGATCAGAAGTTCAACCTGTTGATGGGGCGTGAGCTGCAGCGCGCGTATGGTCAGGAGGCTCAATGCATTCTGACCATGCCATTGCTGGAAGGGTTGGATGGCGTGAAGAAGATGTCCAAGTCGTTGGGCAACTATGTCGGCATCCAGGAAGCGCCGGGTGTGATGTACGGCAAGCTGGTTTCTATCCCTGATGTTTTGATGTGGCGGTACTTCGAATTGTTGAGCTTCCGCTCGATGGATGAGATCAACGCGTTGCGTGCCGATGTGGAGGCGGGTGCGAACCCGCGGGACGTCAAGATCAAGCTGGCGGAAGAAATTGTTGCGCGCTTCCACGGCGAGGAGGCTGCGGCCAGTGCTCATCGTGCTGCGGGCAATCGTATGAAGGATGGCGAGCTGCCGGATGATCTGCCTGAGATTGAATTGACTGCTGGCGAGGCGATGCCGATCGCGGCTGTCCTTAATAAGGCGGGATTGGTGAAGAACTCGGCGGTTGCACGCGACCTTCTCGGCTCCGGTGGTGTGCGTATAGATGGTGAGGTTGTCGATCGCTCCTTTATATACGAGCTGGGTGCGACCCACGTTTGCCAGGCCGGCAAGAAGGCATTTGCGCGGATTACGCTTAAATCCGAATAAACCTGAAAGTAACGGTTGACGGCGATTTATATCTGTCTATAATTCGCCCCACTTCCGGCGCAGTCGAAACGGAAAACTCCTTGGTAAACAAAGAGTTATGTAGTTTTCGGCAGCAGGTTGCTTCAGTGCATCGAAGCCAAAAGGAAGTTGAAAAAGAGGTG
>NZ_JAAQWQ010000005.1:0-712701 GCF_012985565.1 Pseudomonas sp. WS 5010
CGGCCTTGGCGCGCACGATGGCGGCGGAGTCATTGGCGGTGACGGCGCGGGCCTCGATGGCGGCGGCGGCACCGGCACCGTCGAGGCGGTCCATGTTGGCTTCGGTGGCGTGGCCGGCGTTGGCGCCTTTAGCGGCTACTTCGCCTTCTTCTTCTTTGTCGAATTCGTCCCAGCTCAGCATGACGTGTCGTCTCCTGCGTGAGGGCCAATGGTGCCCGTGTGAAACCGGATGGTTGGGTGTTCACACGGCCCAGGGGCCGCGGTGGATCTTTAAGGAATCGTTTGTTGCAACAGCTAGCGCAGGCATTAAACGGAATAGGGCTACGGGTGCTCTGCATGAGGTCTGAGGGGCGGAGCGACTGTGTCTTACTCCTGCGGGGTCTCAGGTCTGGCTCGTTACCCCATGTAAAGGGATATTACAGGCCCGATTTACCCGCGCATTATAGGGAAAAATTTGCCTTTGTGTTGCGGCGGATGGTCTCGGTGGGCCGCCAAATTGACGGTGTTTGCGGCCAGAGTGCGGGTTTGCAAGGGTTTGCCAGCTGCGGATTTTTTTGACGGGCGGTAGGCGCTGCTTTTAATGCGCCAGCCGCAGGTAGATTTGGCATCGCAGTTCTTGCGCCCCTTGGCGCAAGAACTGGCCGCAGGGCCTTACTGTGCCGCCGCCTGAATGCTCGCAAACATCTGTTTCCCGGCCTTGGCCGGATCCGCGTTTTTATCGCTCATAAAGTGGCTGACCACATCAAACACCGCCCCTTGCACTGCCTGGGAAGTCGACATGTTGAACGCCATGCTCGGGGCCAGGGTGCCGGTTTTTTCGGCTTCGGCGAAATCCTTGGCGGAGGCCTGGGCGCAACTGTCGAACTGGCTCATGTCCAGGCCCGTGATCACCGGGATGGAGCCTTTGTTCTGATTGAATACCGTTTGAAATTGTGGCTCCAGGGCGATCTTGGCCAGGTCGTCGCGCGCGGCATTGTTGCCCGGTGTGTCATTTTTGCTGGACAGCTTGAACATCGCCAGGGAGTCGATGGTGTAGCTATAGATGCCTTGGGAGCCCGGGAAGGGCGCGCATTCATAATCGAGACCGGCCTTCTTGCCGGCGGCGCTCCATTCGCTCTTGGCCCAGTCGCCCATGATCTGCATGCCGGCCTGGCCCTTGATGACCTTGGCGGTCTCCATGTTCCAGTCCTGGCCCGTGCCGTCGGGGTCCATGTAGGTCTTGAGTTTGCGCAGTGCTATAAACACTTCGGTCATTTTCGGGCCGGTGAAGGTGGCTTCGTCGTGATCGATAAAGGCTTTCTTGAAGCCATCCGCGCCGAGGATGCTCAGCACCAGGCCTTCAAATACCGTGGTGTCCTGCCAGGGTTGGCCGCCGTGGGCGAGCGCAATAAAACCGGCGGCCTTGAGTTTGTCACCGGCGGCATACAGTTCTTCGAGGGTTTTCGGTACGTGGGACACGCCGGCCTGCTTGAGTACCGTGGGGTTGGTCCAGAGCCAGTTGATACGGTGGATATTCAGCGGCACGGCGACATAGTGGCCATCATATTTCATCAGTTGGGCAATGCTCTGGGGCAACAGCTTGTCCCAGTGATTGGCCTTGGCCACGTCGTCGATACTGGTCAGCAAGCCCAAATTGCCCCATTCCTGGATATCCGGGCCCTTGATCTGAGCGGCGGAGGGCGGGTTGCCGGACACGGCGCGAGTCTTGAGCACCGTCATGGCCGCTGCGCCCCCGCCACCGGCTACGGCGCTGTTTTGCCAGGTGTAGCCGTCTTTTTCGATCAGTTGCTTGAGCACGTCCGCAGACTTGGCTTCCCCGCCCGAGGTCCAGTAATGCACGACTTCCACGCTGCCCTTGCTCTGGGCCCCATGGGCGCTGACTGTGCAAAGGCTGGCGAGGGAGATGGCAACGGCAAGGCGATTGACGATTTTCATAGGGAGTGGCCCTTTTTTGTTTTTGTGGTGAGAGGAGGGTACTTATTCCAGCCCCAGCCCTTTGCGGCCGAGGGCGTTCAGTTGCGAGGTCATGAAGCGGTCGCTCCAGTGCTTTTCGTAGTCTTCGCGGGGGAAGTCATCCGGCGAGGCGCCTTGTTCGAAGGCCCGTAAAACATCCCTGGCATAACGCAGATTTTTCGGACACATGGGGGCGGCTGGTACGTACATCACATTGCCCCAGCCCTGCTGGTTTTCGACGGGGGCGACGCTATGGACTACATCGCAGTGCCACCACACCGAATCGCCAGCCTGCACGTCCGGAATCGGTGACATGCCCTGGACCAGCAGCGGGTGCCACTTCTCCAGGATCGGCAGCACCTTGCCTGGCGCAACGCCACACAGCTCATCCTCGGGCACGTCATCGAGCAGCGGGCGCAGCAGCAGGTAGGCCATGGCCTTGGGGATCGGCAAGGTATGCAGCACGCCCTGGTCGGCATTCATGTCGCACAGCGCGGTCCAACCCTGGAAGGTGCGAAAGGCCGAGCATTTGGTACCTGGGTAGGCATATTCATCGACTTCGGTACGATGGGCGGCGTCCCACGGGTCGTAGGATTTGAAGTCATTGCAGTAAATCTTCTCGAACACCTTCAGGTAGGCCGGGTGCAGCCAGCGCTCCAGCGCCCCGGAGTCGGTGTGCGGGCCGAGGCCTTTGGACGTGGTGCCGGGCGGGCGCCGCCGTACGCGGTCCGGGTACAGGGCGTTGGTGTCGGGGTCGAACCACTGCTGGCCGTGGGAGTCGATGGTCCACAGGCGGTTCAAGAACGATTGGGCGCAGCCCATGCGCTCATGCTGGCGCAGTTGCATCTGGGCCTTGGACCAGTAGATCGGGAAGATTTCCGGGCGCGAGGCTTCCAGGTTGCCGAAGAAGTTGTCGGCAGGGCCCCGGTAAACCGCGTCGAACTGGTTGTGGTCCAGGTAGTCCAGCAGGCTCTTGTCCCACTCCAGCACCTGCTGCCTGGGAAAGTGGTTGCGGATCACCAGGCAGCCTCGGCGCTTGATCAGCGCGCGTTGTTGTTCTGTGACCTGGCCGTTGGCGAGGGTGGCAAAGTCCAGTTCGGGCCAGGCCGAGCCGGTCAGGGCTTGCTGGGCCTTGATCGCGGCGATTTCCGTGGCGATAAAGGCGCTGACTTCGGCAAACAGCGCGGGCACGTCGCCGATCTGTGCGCGCAGTGCCTTTTTCATGGCGACGATGCTGCGTTTGTAGTCGTCAGGTAGCTCGGCACTTGCGAAGGATGGGGAATTGTTCATGGGGTGGCCTGCATTTTTATTATTCATGCAGGTATGGAATCACTCCGGACGGCCTGGACGGCAGCCTCATTTGGCGCGTTGAGCAATACGATTGTGGCGTTTGATCATGTGCCTACAGAAGAATCGGCTTAGCCGTGCCTGGCTGGAAGTGATGCCCATGCTGACCACGGAAGTCTGAAGGCGTCATGCCCTTTTGCGCCTTGAACTGACGGTTGAACAGGGCCTGGGACGCGTACCCGACCTGTTCGGCGATGGTGCTGACGGCCAGGTTGCCTTGCATCAACAGGGCGCAGGCGTGTCCGATGCGCAGCCGCACGATGTAGTCCAATGCTGTGCAGCGTGTGTGTTTGCGGAACATGCGGTGGAAGGCGGAAACGCTGACGCAGGCCATTTGTGCCAGCTCAGGGATGCTCAGGGGTTGCGCATAGTGGCCGTGCAGGTAGTCCAGGACCCGGCGGATGCGCGCATCTTCAATGATGTGAGGGGTTTGTTGCACAGCGATGCGCTGCGCCGCGACATCCCGTGACAGGGTATTGAGTACCGTCAGCAGGGAAATCAGGCGCTGGGAGGCGTCTTGCTCGACCATCGCCTCGATCACCGGGCGCAGGGCGCGCGAGGTGGCGTCGCTGAAACTCAGTGCATGCCGCGCGGCCGCCAGCAGGGCGCGGGTCGAGGCCATTTCCGGAAACAATTTGACCAGCGAATCGGCCCAGGCTTCAGAAAACCAGATGACCAGGGCGATGTGCGGTTGGGTCGGGTCGATAGTCTCGGCCGACGACCAGCTATGGGGAACATTCGGGCCCACCAGCACCAGGTCGCCATCATCGTAGCGTGCCACATCGTTGCTGATGTAACGGTGCCCACGACTGTTGAGGGTGAGGGTCAGCTCGTACTCAGGGTGGTGATGCCACTCAAACGGGATCGCCTGTGGCAGGCGCCTGTTGAGCAGGGTCCAGGAGGTGTTGGCCTCGGTGGGGATTTTCTCGAAACTGGCTCTCATGAACCCATCCTGCTGTGCAGAGGGAATAGCAACGCCACAATCGTAGCATTCGGTTCAAGCGAGAAGGGGAAGGTGCCGTGAACAAGTCTCTTTGCCGCAAGAACGATTCCTTGCGGCGAACATTGCCAGGTTAGGTTCTAACTAACTAAGTTATTAACCGTTAGAGCAACCGTTACCCATGACTTTGTAATTAAGGATATGAAGCTGGCCTTGGTGATCTTCATATTCCATGCGTGCTGGAACAACTTCGCAGACATTCGGAATGGAACTCATGGACACCACCTTGGCAATATCCAGATCAGTGGCGTAGGTGTATTCCTCAACAATAGCGGTGTGCTGGCTGGCTACGTCAGTCGGGATCTCGTCGGCCAGGGCGGCGGTGGCGCACAAGCTGGCAAGGGCCATAACTAATAAAGCTTTCATTTCCAATTTACCTTTTTACAGTCGAAGGGGGTCACGGGGCCCTTGTGAGGCCACGTGTGTAACTTAAGTAGAGAGTTCGGATTAACGTGCCTTCGTGGGGGCTGCAACTTGGTTAATCACAGTGCCTTGTTGGCGAGGTTGATTTTAGGCGCCTGGGTTGCATTCATATACCCGTACTTTTGATAAACACTTTTGGTGGTTTTCGTAACAATCCACGACAGAGGTTTTTTCCGGTAGCGCAAAACGCGCTACAGGCCCCGGACCAGAGCGGTGCACGCACATATCAGGGCAATTTGTAGGGGCTTGTTACTACCATCGTCGAATGGTTCTATAGGCCTGCCCCGGCTACAACAGGGCCATACAACAACAACTATAGTCACCGAGGTAAGAAAGATGAGTGCGGCTTCCCTGTACCCCGTTCGCCCCGAAGTAGCAGCCAACACGCTGACTGACGAGGCGACCTACAAGGCCATGTACCAGCAGTCGGTGGTCAACCCCGACGGCTTCTGGCGCGAGCAAGCCAAGCGTCTTGACTGGATCAAGCCTTTCACCACGGTCAAGCAGACCTCGTTCGACGACCACCATGTCGATATCAAGTGGTTTGCTGACGGCACCCTCAACGTTTCCTACAACTGCCTGGACCGTCACCTCGCCGAGCGCGGCGACCAGGCGGCGATCATCTGGGAGGGCGACGATCCTTCCGAAAGCCGCACCATCACCTACCGCGAGCTGCACGAACAAGTCTGCAAGTTCGCCAACGCCCTGCGCGGTCAGGATGTGCACCGTGGCGACGTGGTGACCATCTATATGCCGATGATCCCTGAAGCTGTGGTCGCCATGCTGGCCTGTACCCGCATCGGCGCGATCCACTCGGTGGTGTTCGGCGGTTTCTCCCCTGAAGCCCTGGCCGGTCGCATCATCGACTGCAAATCCAAGGTGGTGATCACCGCCGACGAAGGCATTCGTGCCGGCAAGAAGGTACCGCTCAAGGCCAACGTCGACGACGCGCTGACCAACCCGGAAACCAGCAGTATCCAGAAAGTCATCGTGTGCAAGCGCACCAATGGCCAGATCAAGTGGAACCAGCATCGCGACATCTGGTACGAAGACCTGATGAAAGTGGCGGGCACGGTCTGCGCGCCAAAAGAGATGGGCGCCGAAGAAGCGCTGTTCATCCTTTACACCTCCGGTTCCACCGGCAAGCCCAAGGGCGTGCAGCACACCACCGGCGGCTACCTGTTGTACGCCGCCCTGACCCACGAGCGCGTGTTCGACTACCGCCCGGGCGAAGTCTACTGGTGCACCGCCGACGTCGGCTGGGTCACTGGCCACACCTACATCGTCTATGGCCCGCTGGCCAATGGCGCGACCACGCTGCTGTTCGAAGGCGTGCCGAACTACCCGGATATCACGCGGGTCGGGAAAATCGTCGACAAGCACAAGGTCAATATCCTCTACACCGCGCCGACCGCGATCCGCGCGATGATGGCTTCCGGCACCGCCGCCTGCGAAGGTATCGATGGCAGCAGCTTGCGCCTGCTGGGTTCGGTGGGTGAGCCGATTAACCCGGAAGCGTGGGACTGGTACTACAAGAACGTCGGCCAATCCCGTTGCCCGATTGTCGACACCTGGTGGCAGACCGAAACTGGCGCGACCCTGATGAGCCCGTTGCCGGGCGCTCACGCGCTCAAGCCGGGGTCGGCGGCACGTCCGTTCTTTGGCGTGGTGCCAGCGTTGGTGGACAACCTGGGCAACATCATCGAGGGCGCTGCCGAAGGCAACCTGGTGATCCTCGATTCGTGGCCGGGCCAGGCGCGTACCCTGTACGGCGACCATGACCGTTTTGTCGACACTTACTTCAAGACCTTCCGTGGCATGTACTTCACCGGCGACGGCGCGCGTCGCGATGAAGACGGCTACTGGTGGATCACCGGTCGCGTGGATGACGTGCTCAACGTTTCCGGGCACCGCATGGGCACCGCCGAGATCGAAAGCGCCATGGTCGCCCACCCCAAAGTCACCGAGGCGGCCGTGGTCGGCGTGCCTCACGACATCAAGGGCCAGGGCATCTATGTGTATGTCACCTTGAAAAACGGTGAGGAGCCGACCGAAGCGCTGCGCCTGGAACTGAAGAACTGGGTGCGCAAGGAGATCGGCCCGATTGCATCGCCGGACGTGATCCAGTGGGCACCAGGCTTGCCTAAGACCCGGTCGGGGAAAATCATGCGCCGTATCCTGCGCAAAATTGCCACGGCCGAGTATGACGGGCTGGGGGATATCTCCACCCTGGCTGATCCAAGTGTGGTGCAGCATCTGATCGATACCCACAAGACCATGAACGTCGCGTAAGCGGGTTTATGGGACCAAGCCCCATCCGGTGTAGGCCGGATGGGGCTTTTTTGTGGGGCCTCACTATGAAATACCATCAATGTAGCGATAACGGTGGGTCAGTCAGCCCATTTGATACAGGCCCACTGCTATCGCTGGCAAGCCAGCTCCTACATTGGATGGTGGGGGATGACAGACCGTCCTCAGCACCAAGCCAATAAATATCGGTTTATCTAGTAGGACGTTTCTGAATGTTACCCAGTGGTGCAAATGTGTAACCTTGCGCCCAAACATGAGGCAAAGTGCTACATCCACGCCCCGAAAACGCCCGTTTTAGACACCCTTAAAAATTAGATCAAACGCTACACTTGCCGGAATAGAAGGGTTTGCGAATAATAGGCCCGCAATTTGCAGCGATAATAGGTTTAATATCTTTTGCCTCTGCATAAAAATCAGGGGTTGTCAATGGGTTGGGGTCGCTTTCTCGGTGCTTCTGTAAATTGTTGTCGCATTGAGGAAATATCGGCTTCCGGCCTGTCGTTAGAATGCCGATCACTCGCTCGTCGTCGCCGTGTTGAACTGGTGTAGGACGCAGCACCGCTATTCGGTTTCACTCAGTCGCATCGTGGGCCATGGCTCATACTGCTGTTTTTGTCCTATACCGATGGAGTCCCAAGATGAAGAAACTCGTGCTGTTGGGCGCCCTGGCGCTGTCCGTGCTGTCCATGCAGGCCTTCGCTGAAGAGAAACCGCTGAAAATTGGTATCGAAGCAGCCTACCCTCCGTTTGCCTCGAAGGCGCCGGACGGCAGCATCGTCGGTTTTGACTACGACATCGGCAACGCCCTGTGCGAAGAGATGAAGGTCAAGTGCACCTGGGTCGAGCAAGAGTTCGACGGCCTGATCCCGGCGCTCAAAGTGCGCAAGATCGACGCAATCCTGTCGTCCATGTCCATCACTGACGACCGCAAGAAGTCCGTGGATTTCACCAACCGCTACTACCTGACCCCGGCACGCCTGGTGATGAAGGACAGCGTTACCGTCAGCGACAGCCTGGTTGAGCTCAAGGACAAGAAGATCGGCGTACAGCGCGGTTCGATCCATGACCGTTTCGCCAAGGAAGTCCTGGCGCCTAAAGGTGCGACCATCGTTCCCTACAGCACCCAGAACGAAATCTACCTGGACGTGGCGGCCGGTCGCCTTGATGGCACCGTGGCTGATGCGACCCTGCTTGAAGACGGTTTCCTGAAGACCGACTCAGGCAAAGGCTACGCGTTCGTAGGCCCTGCGTTCACCGACGCCAAATACTTCGGCGATGGCATTGGTATCGCGGTACGTAAAGGCGACAAGGCCAACCTGGACCGCATCAACGCAGCCATCGCCGCGATCCGCGCCAATGGCAAGTACAAAGAAATCGAGAAAAAGTATTTCAACTTCGATATTTACGGCGCTGACGCCAAGTAAACCTTCGCAGTTGTCTGTCC
The DNA here is from genome assembly GCF_012985565.1 of Pseudomonas sp. WS 5010. Taxonomy (NCBI): domain Bacteria; kingdom Pseudomonadati; phylum Pseudomonadota; class Gammaproteobacteria; order Pseudomonadales; family Pseudomonadaceae; genus Pseudomonas; species Pseudomonas sp. WS 5010. The sequence goes on from NZ_JAAQWQ010000005.1 coordinate 8,478, forward strand.
AGAATGGCGCAAGCACCAGGGTCTCTGAAGTTTGCGCCATTTTTTCATCCGCCTTTTCGAGGACCTGAATCATGTTGAAAGGCTACGGGGCCGTTATCCTCGATGGCGCATGGTTGACGCTTCAGCTCGCCTTGTCGTCCATGGCCTTGGCCATTGTTCTGGGTCTGATTGGGGTCGCATTGCGCCTGTCGCCGGTACGCTGGCTGGCTTGGCTGGGTGACCTGTACTCCACGGTGATCCGCGGGATCCCCGACCTGGTGCTGATCCTGCTGATTTTCTACGGCGGCCAGGACCTGCTCAACCGCGTCGCGCCGCTACTGGGCTACGACGACTATATTGACTTGAACCCCTTGGCCGCCGGTATCGGCACCCTGGGTTTCATCTTTGGCGCCTATCTGTCGGAAACTTTCCGCGGTGCGTTCATGGCCATCCCCAAGGGCCAGGCCGAAGCGGGCATGGCCTATGGCATGAGCCCGTTCCAGGTGTTTTTCCGGGTGATGGTGCCGCAGATGATCCGGCTGGCAATCCCCGGCTTTACCAACAACTGGCTGGTACTGACCAAGGCCACCGCGCTGATTTCGGTGGTGGGCCTGCAAGACATGATGTTCAAGGCCAAGCAGGCGGCAGATGCCACCCGCGAACCTTTTACCTTCTTCCTCGCGGTGGCGGCGATGTACCTGGTGATCACCAGCGTCTCGTTGCTGGCCCTGCGTTATCTTGAGAAGCGCTACTCGGTAGGCGTAAAGGCGGCTGATCTATGATCTTCGACTACAACGTCATCTGGGAGGCCATGCCGCTGTACCTTGGCGGCTTGCTGACCACCCTGAAATTGCTGTTGATCTCGCTGTTCTTCGGCCTGCTTGCCGCCGTGCCCCTGGGCCTGATGCGAGTGTCCAAACAACCGCTGGTCAATGGCGCGGCCTGGCTCTACACCTATGTGATCCGCGGTACGCCGATGCTGGTGCAGCTGTTTTTGATCTACTACGGCCTGGCCCAGTTCGAAGCGGTGCGCGAGAGTTTCCTCTGGCCGTGGCTGTCCAGCGCGACCTTCTGTGCGTGCCTGGCCTTTGCCATCAATACCAGCGCCTACACCGCCGAGATCATCGCCGGTAGCCTCAAGGCCACGCCCCATGGCGAGATCGAAGCGGCCAAGGCCATGGGCATGTCGCGCTACAAGCTCTACCGCCGCATCCTGCTGCCCTCGGCCCTGCGCCGGGCGCTGCCGCAGTACAGCAACGAAGTGATCATGATGTTGCAGACCACCAGCCTGGCCTCCATCGTCACCCTGATCGACATCACCGGTGCCGCGCGCACGGTGAACGCCCAGTACTACCTGCCGTTCGAAGCCTACATCACAGCGGGCCTGTTCTATCTGTGCCTGACGTTCATCCTGGTGCGCCTGTTCAAGCTGGCCGAGCGCCGCTGGTTGAGCTACCTGGCTCCCCGGAAGCACTGATATGGAACGCATCGAGCACGTACTGCCCTGGGGGCACCTGGGTTGCGAGCGCCAGTTGACGGTGTTCCGTTTCGGCCATGGCGAGCGCAAGGCGTATATCCAGGCCAGCCTGCACGCCGATGAGTTGCCGGGGATGCGCGCGGCCTGGGAGCTGAAAAAGCGCCTGGCCGAACTCGAAGCGCAGGGCGCCCTCAACGGTGTGATCGAGCTGGTGCCGGTGGCCAACCCGATGGGCCTGGGTCAACTGCTGCAAGGCAGCCACCAGGGGCGTTTCGAGGTCGGCACCGGGAAGAACTTCAACCGTGATTTCGTCGAGTTGAGCGAGCCGGTTGCTGCCTTGCTGGAAGGCAGGCTGGGGGATGATCCCCACGCCAACGTGCGCATGATCCGCCAGGCAATGAGCGATGCGCTCAATGCACTGCCCGAGCCGAGCAGCCAGTTGCAAGGTATGCAGCGGGTTTTGCTGAGCCATGCCTGTACTGCCGATGTGGTCCTCGACCTGCACTGCGACGCTGAAGCCGCGCTGCACATGTACGCGCTGCCCCAGCACTGGCCGCAGTGGCGTTCGTTGTCGGCGCATTTGAATGTGAAGGTCGGCCTGTTGGCGGAAGATTCCGGCGGCAGCTCGTTCGATGAGGCCTGCTCGTTGCCGTGGCTGCGTTTGTCACGGGCGTTCCCCGAGGCGCAGATCCCCCTGGCATGCCTGGCGACGACCCTGGAGCTGGGCGGTCAGGCCGATACCGGTCGGGATGAGGCGATCTTCCACGCCGAAGGTATCCTCGCGTTCCTCGCCGAGCAGGGCCTGATCAAGGGAGAGTGGCCGGCGCCGCAACATCAACCCTGTGAAGGCGTGCCCTTCGAAGGTACTGAATTGCTGTTTGCACCCCACGCCGGGGTGATCAGTTACTTGCGTAAAGCCGGTGACTGGGTGGAAACCGGCGAGCCGATTTTTGAAGTGATTGATCCTTTGGCCGACCGCGTCAGCATTGTTTGCGCGGGCACGTCAGGGGTGTTGTTTGCCGTTGAACGGCTGCGTTATGCCCAAGCGGGTTTCTGGCTGGCCAAGGTGGCGGGGCGCGAGGCGCTGCGTCACGGGCGCTTGCTCAACGACTGACCAACTGTTTTTGTGAGAACCGACCGCATGTACAAACTTGAAGTCCAAGACCTGCATAAACGCTATGGCAGTCATGAAGTGCTCAAAGGCGTGTCCCTGGCCGCCGCGGCCGGTGATGTGATCAGCATCATCGGTTCCAGTGGCTCGGGCAAAAGCACCTTTTTGCGCTGCATCAACCTGCTGGAGCAGCCTCACGCCGGCAAGATCCTGCTCAATAACGAAGAGCTGAAGCTGGTGGCCAACAAGGACGGCGCGATGAAAGCCGCCGACCCCAAGCAGTTGCAGCGTATGCGTTCGCGTCTGTCGATGGTGTTCCAGCATTTCAACCTGTGGTCGCACATGACCGCGCTGGAAAACGTCATGGAAGCCCCGGTGCATGTGCTGGGCATGTCGAAAAAAGACGCCCGTGAAAAGGCCGAGCACTACCTGGCCAAAGTCGGCGTGGCTCATCGCAAGGATGCCTTCCCCGGCCATATGTCCGGTGGCGAGCAGCAGCGCGTGGCGATTGCCCGGGCGCTGGCGATGGAGCCTGAGGTGATGCTGTTTGACGAGCCGACCTCGGCCCTTGACCCGGAGCTGGTCGGCGAAGTGTTGAAGGTCATGCAGGACCTGGCCCTGGAAGGCCGGACGATGGTGGTGGTGACCCACGAAATGGGCTTTGCCCGTGAAGTGTCCAACCAGTTGGTGTTCCTGCACAAAGGCATTGTCGAAGAGCGCGGCAACCCGCGTGAAGTGCTGGTCAACCCGCAGTCCGAGCGGTTGCAGCAGTTCTTGTCCGGTAGCTTGAAGTAAACAAGGCTGCGTTTATGCACTGAAATAGTGCATGCTTCGCAGCCTTGAGGTTGGCCTCGATTCCTTGTAGGAGCCGGCTTGCCGGCGATAGCGGTAAGCCAGTCCCACCGCTATCGCCGGCAAGCCAACTCCCACATTAGATCTCTGTTTGTTTTGAGATTTGTGTTGGTTTACGGGCTAGCATTGGCCCTTGTCTTCATTACCGTTTTCGTTTCGGATAGCCCTCCATGACAGCCCATCGCATCGGTTTCCTGATTTGGCCCAGCACTAAAGCCCTGACGCTTGCGCTGGCTGAGGAGGCCTTGCGTGTGGCCCAGCGGGTGCATCCAGACGTGGTCTACGAGGTGTCATTCCTGCAGGCCGAGCCGCCGGTCGAGGGTGACTGGAAGCTGCCCGGCGAACCCTGGGCCGGCAAGTTGGAAGGCTTCCAGAAGCTGTTCCTGCTGGCCGACGAGCCGCCCACCGTGATCGCGTCCCAGTTGGGCACCGCGCTCAAGCAACTGGTGCGTGCCGGCTGCGTGATCGGCGGCTTGTCGGCGGGCGTGTATCCGTTGGCGCAACTGGGTTTGCTCGACGGCTATCGCGCCGCCGTGCACTGGCGCTGGCAGGATGACTTTGCTGAGCGTTTCCCCAAGGTCATCGCCACCAGCCATTTGTTCGACTGGGACCGTGATCGCCTGACCGCCTGCGGTGGCATGTCGGTGCTCGACCTGCTGCTGGCGGTGTTGGCCCGTGATCACGGTGCCGAACTGGCCGGTGCGGTCTCCGAAGAATTGGTGGTAGAGCGCATCCGCGAAGGTGGCGAACGCCAGCGCATTCCATTGCAGAACCGCCTGGGGTCCAGCCATCCGAAGCTGACCCAGGCAGTGTTGCTGATGGAAGCCAATATCGAAGAGCCGCTGACCACCGACGAAATCGCCCAGCATGTGTGCGTGTCGCGACGACAACTGGAGCGCATCTTCAAGCAGTACCTCAACCGCGTTCCCAGCCAGTACTACCTGGAGCTGCGCCTGAACAAGGCGCGCCAGATGCTGATGCAAACCAGCAAATCGATCATCCAGATCGGCCTGTCCTGCGGCTTCTCCTCGGGGCCGCACTTTTCCAGCGCCTACCGCAACTTCTTCGGCGCCACCCCCCGTGAAGATCGCAACCAGCGGCGCAGCAGCAGCCCGTTCGAGTTGTCGTCGGTGCCATCCGAGCGCGGCTGAGCAGGGCCTTGCCCTGCGGATGCAGCTGAGCAAAATTCCCACGGCACTGCCGCAACCGCCTGTCTTCTGTTTAAACTGCGCCATTGCGAAGCTATTTGTCGCATTGGCGTAAACCCGCGTAAAACGGGGGTTGGCGCTATAAGAAGTTGTCGCTTGGCGGCAAGGCCGCGCTGAAAACTGTCCTTACAATCCCTGCATCGCCCGCCAGTTCCAGGCAGGCGTTCCTCTTCAGGAGACTCCGATGTCCGTTGAGCAAGCCCCGGTGCAACGTGCCGATTTCGACCAGGTCATGGTGCCCAACTATGCCCCTGCCGCCTTTATCCCTGTGCGTGGCGAAGGTTCCCGCGTGTGGGACCAGTCGGGTCGCGAGCTGATCGATTTTGCCGGCGGCATCGCAGTGAACGTGCTGGGCCATGCCCACCCGGCGCTGGTCGGTGCACTGACCGCCCAGGCCAACAAGCTGTGGCACGTCTCCAACGTCTTCACCAACGAGCCGGCCCTGCGCCTGGCCCATAAGCTGATCGACGCCACCTTTGCCGAGCGTGTGTTCTTCTGCAACTCGGGCGCCGAAGCCAACGAGGCCGCCTTCAAGCTGGCCCGTCGCGTGGCGTTCGACCGTTTCGGCAGCGAGAAATACGAGATCATCGCCGCCCTGAACAGCTTCCACGGCCGCACCCTGTTTACGGTCAACGTCGGTGGCCAGTCGAAGTACTCCGATGGTTTCGGTCCTAAAATCACCGGCATCACCCACGTTCCTTATAACGACCTGGACGCGCTGAAAGCCGCGGTGTCGGACAAGACCTGCGCCGTGGTGCTGGAACCGATCCAGGGCGAAGGCGGCGTGTTGCCGGCTGAGCTTGCGTACCTGCAAGGTGCCCGCGACCTGTGTGACGCCAACAACGCGCTGCTGGTGTTCGACGAAGTGCAGACTGGCATGGGCCGCAGCGGCCATCTGTTTGCCTACCAGCACTACGGCGTGGTACCCGACATCCTCACCAGCGCCAAGAGCCTGGGCGGCGGCTTCCCGATTGCCGCGATGCTGACGCGCGAAGACCTGGCCAAGCACCTGGTGGTCGGCACCCACGGCACCACCTACGGCGGCAACCCGCTGGCATGCGCGGTGGCCGAAGCGGTGATCGACGTGATCAACACCCCCCAGGTGCTGGCCGGCGTCAATGCCAAGCACGAGCTGTTCAAGGCCCGCCTGGAGCAGATCGGCCAGCAATACGGGATCTTCACCCAAGTACGTGGCATGGGCCTGCTGCTCGGTTGCGTATTGAGCGACGCGTTCAAGGGCAAGGCCAAGGACGTGTTCAACGCGGCCGAGAAAGAAAACCTGATGATCCTGCAGGCCGGCCCGGACGTGGTGCGTTTTGCGCCAAGCCTGGTGGTGGAAGAGGCGGACATCAATGAAGGCCTGGACCGCTTTGAACGTGCTGTAAAAACGCTGACGCAAGCCTGATAGATACACATTTATCTAACGAACCGGATCAAATGTGCGAGCGGGCTTGCCCGCGATAGCGATCTGTCAGTCGACGTTGTTGTGACTGGCCCACCGCAATCGCGGGCAAGCCCGCTCCCACATTGGAACCTGGGTGATTCCAGGTTCAGTGTCCGGCATTTTTTTATGAAGTTTTCGAGTTAAGGAGTGACACCATGCTGGTGATGCGCCCCGCGCAAATGGCTGATCTGGGCGAGGTACAGCGTCTGGCTGCGGACAGCCCGATTGGTGTCACCTCCCTGCCGGATGACGTTGAACGCCTGAGCGACAAAATCGCCGCCAGCGAAGCGTCCTTCGCCGCCGAAGTGAGTTTCAACGGTGAAGAAAGCTATTTCTTTGTCCTCGAAGACACCGTCGCCGGCAAGCTGGTGGGCTGTTCGGCCATCGTTGCCTCGGCCGGTTATTCCGAGCCGTTCTACAGCTTTCGCAACGAGACCTTCGTCCACGCGTCCCGCGAACTGAAGATCCACAACAAGATTCACGTCCTGTCCCAGTGCCACGACCTGACCGGCAACAGCTTGCTGACCAGCTTCTACGTGGTGCCGGAACTGGTGGGTTCGGCCTGGTCGGAGCTCAACTCCCGTGGCCGCCTGCTGTTTGTCGCAAGCCACCCCGAGCGCTTTGCCGACTCGGTGGTGACCGAGATTGTCGGCTACAGCGACGAGAACGGTGATTCGCCGTTCTGGGATGCCATCGGCCGCAACTTCTTCGACCTCAACTACGCCGCCGCCGAGCGCCTGTGCGGGTTGAAGAGCCGCACCTTCCTCGCCGAGCTGATGCCCCACTACCCGATCTACGTGCCGCTGTTGCCCGACGAAGCCCAGGAAGCCATGGGCCAGGTGCACCCGCGTGCGCAGATCACCTTCGACATCCTGATGCGCGAAGGTTTTGAAACCGATCATTACATCGACATCTTCGACGGTGGCCCGACCCTGCATGCGCGGGTCTCGGGCATCCGTTCGATCGCCCAGAGCCGCGTGGTGCCGGTGAAGATCGGCGAGATGGTCAAGGGCGTCGGCCGCCAGTACCTGGTGAGCAACGCGCAGTTGCAGGATTACCGCGCAGTGATGCTGGAACTGGACTACGCGCCAGGCAAGCCGGTGACCCTGGACCTGGAAGCGGCCGAAGCCCTGGGCGTCGGCGAAGGCGCCAGCGTGCGCCTGGTAGCGGTTTAAAAAGCAGAGTTTCGCGGGTGGCTGCAAAGCGGCCCGTCTGAGGAGATAGCATGATCGTTCGTCCCGTACGCAGCAGCGATTTACCGGCCCTGATTGATCTGGCGCGCAGCACCGGCACCGGCCTTACCACCTTGCCGGCCAATGAAGAGCGCCTGACCCACCGGGTTGGCTGGGCTGAAAAGACCTTTCGCGGCGAAGCCGGGCGTGGTGATGCCGACTACCTGTTCGTGCTGGAAAACGACGAAGGCCGGGTGGTGGGGATTTCCGCCATCGCTGGCGCCGTCGGCCTGCGTGAGCCGTGGTACAACTTCCGGGTCGGCCTGACGGTCAGCGCCTCCCAGGAACTGAACATCTATCGCGAGATTCCTACGCTGTTCCTGGCCAACGACCTGACGGGCAACTCCGAGCTGTGCTCGTTGTTCCTGCATGCCGATTACCGCAACGGCCTCAATGGCCGCATGCTGGCCAAGGCACGGATGCTGTTCATTGCTGAATTCCCGCAGCTGTTTGGCAACAAGATCATTGCCGAGATGCGCGGGGTGTCCAACGACGCCGGGCGTTCGCCGTTCTGGGAAAGCCTGGGCCGGCACTTCTTCAAGATGGAGTTCAGCCAGGCCGACTACCTCACCGGCGTGGGCAACAAGGCGTTTATTGCCGAGCTGATGCCCAAGTTCCCGCTGTACACCTGCTTTTTGTCCGAGGACGCGCGCAACGTGATCGGCAAGGTCCATCCCGACACCGAGCCGGCCCTGAGCATGCTCAAGAGCGAAGGCTTCAGCTACCAGGGCTACGTCGATATCTTCGACGCGGGCCCTGCGGTGGAGTGTGAGACCAGCAAGATCCGCGCGGTGCGTGACAGCCAGGCGCTGGTGCTGGCCATCGGCACGCCGGGGGACGACGCCACGCCGTTCCTGATGCATAACCGTAAACGTGAAGAGTGCCGCATCACCGCCGCACCGGCGCGCCTGGCTGCGGGCACCCTGGTGGTCGATCCGCTGACCGCCAAGCGCCTGCAACTGGTGGCCGGTGATCAAGTGCGTGCCGTACCGTTGTCTGCTGCCCGGGAGTCGAAATAATGAATTCGTTGTATATCGCAGGGAGCTGGCTGGCTGGCCAGGGTGAACGCTTTGAGTCGCTGAACCCGGTGACCCAGCAGGTGATCTGGGCCGGCAATGGCGCCAGTGTCGAGCAGGTCGAGTCCGCCGTGCAGGCTGCGCGCCAGGCATTCCCTGCCTGGGCCAAGCGCCCCCTGGAAGAGCGCATCAGCGTGCTGGAAACCTTTGCCGCCACCTTGAAGAGCCGCGCCGATGAAATCGCCCGCTGCATTGGCGAAGAAACCGGCAAGCCGCTGTGGGAGTCGGCCACCGAAGTTACCAGCATGGCCAACAAAATCGCGATCTCGGTGCAGAGCTACCGCGAACGTACCGGCGAGAAGAGCGGCCCCCTGGGCGACGCCACGGCGGTGTTGCGCCACAAGCCTCACGGCGTGGTCGCAGTGTTCGGTCCTTACAACTTCCCCGGCCACTTGCCCAACGGGCATATCGTCCCGGCCTTGCTCGCGGGCAATACCGTGTTGTTCAAGCCGAGCGAGCTGACCCCTAAAGTGGCCGAGCTGACGGTACAGTGCTGGATCGAAGCCGGCCTGCCGGCGGGCGTGTTGAACCTGCTGCAAGGCGCGCGGGAGACCGGGATCGCCCTGGCCTCCAATCCAGGTATCGACGGCCTGTTCTTCACCGGTTCCAGCCGCACCGGCAATCACCTGCACCAGCAGTTCGCCGGGCGCCCGGACAAGATCCTCGCGCTGGAAATGGGCGGCAACAACCCGCTGGTGGTGGACCAGGTGGCCGATGTGGATGCAGCGGTCTACACCATCATCCAGTCGGCCTTTATTTCTGCTGGCCAGCGCTGCACCTGTGCCCGGCGGCTGCTGGTGCCGGAAGGCGCCTGGGGCGACGCACTGCTGGCGCGCCTGGTTGCCGTCAGTGCGACCATTGCCGTGGGGGCGTTCGACCAACAACCTCCGCCATTCATGGGCTCGGTGATTTCCCTGGGCGCGGCCAAGGCCTTGATGGCGGCCCAGGAACTGATGCTGGCCAACGGCGCCGTGGCGCTGCTGGAAATGACCCAGCCCCAGGCGCAGGCGGCCTTGCTGACACCTGGCATCATCGACGTGACCGCCGTGACCGAGCGCGAGGACGAAGAGCTGTTCGGCCCGTTGCTGCAAGTGGTTCGCTACACGGATTTCGAAGCGGCGATCAGTGAAGCCAACAACACTCAGTACGGCCTGGCCGCAGGTCTGTTGTCGGACTCCGAGGCGCGTTACCAGCAGTTCTGGCTGGAGAGCCGCGCCGGTATCGTTAACTGGAACAAGCAACTGACCGGCGCCGCCAGCACCGCGCCATTTGGTGGGGTAGGGGCGTCGGGCAATCATCGCGCCAGTGCCTATTACGCGGCAGATTACTGCGCGTACCCGGTGGCATCCCTGGAGACACCGAGCCTGGTCTTGCCAGCCGCGCTGACGCCGGGTGTAACGCTGAACTAAATGTGGGAGCGGGCTTGTGTGGGAGCTGGCTTGCCTGCGATGCGGGCACCTCGGTCTTTCAGCCAGACCGAGGGGATGCCATCGCAGGCAAGCCAGCTCCTACACAAGCCAGCACCTGCAGTTGATCGGGTTTGCAAAGACAGGTTTGTGGTGTGTTGAAGACCTTTGATGCCTATAAAAACAGATGTTCGTGGAGCCTCGCCGATGAAATCCTGTGAAGTCAATTTTGACGGTCTCGTGGGGCCGACCCATAACTACGGCGGTTTGTCCTACGGCAACGTCGCGTCCCAGAGCAACAGCCAGCAATCTTCCAACCCCAGGGAAGCGGCGCTGCAGGGCCTGGCGAAAATGAAAGCCCTGATGGACATGGGCTTTGTGCAAGGTGTGCTTGCTCCCCAGGAACGTCCGGATGTCGCCGCGCTGCGCAGCCTTGGCTTTGCCGGCACAGACGCCCAGGTGATCCAGCAGGCGGCCAAGCACGCCATGCCGTTGCTGGTGGCCAGTTGTTCGGCCTCGAGCATGTGGGTGGCCAACGCCGCGACGGTCAGCCCGAGCGCCGACACGTTTGACGGCCGCGTGCATTTCACCGCCGCCAACCTCAACTGCAAATACCACCGCAGCATCGAACACCCGACCACCAGCCGCGTGCTGGGGGCGATGTTTGCCGATCAGCAGCACTTCGCCCACCACGCCGCGTTGCCGGCCGTGGCGCAGTTCGGTGACGAAGGCGCCGCCAACCACACCCGCTTCTGCCGCGAATATGGCGAGGCGGGCGTGGAGTTTTTCGTGTTCGGCCGCAGTGCGTTCGACACCCGCTACCCAGCGCCGCAAAAGTACCCGGCGCGCCAGACCCTCGAAGCGTCCCAGGCGGTTGCGCGTTTGCATGGCCTGCAGGATGACGGTGTGGTCTACGGCCAGCAGAACCCGGCCGTGATCGATGCCGGGGTGTTCCACAACGACGTGATCGCAGTGGGTAACGGCGAAGTGTTGTTCTATCACGAGGATGCGTTCCTCAATACCGAGCAGATGCTCGCTGAACTGCAGGCCAAGCTGGGCAAGGTCGGCGGCAATTTCCAGGCAATCTGCGTACCCCGCGCCCTGGTCAGCGTCGAAGACGCCGTGCGCTCCTACCTGTTCAACAGCCAGTTGCTGAGCCGCGCCGACGGTTCGATGCTGCTGATCGTGCCCGAAGAGTGCCGCAACAACGAGCGTGTCTGGCACTACCTGCAAAGCCTGACCAGTGCCGGTGGGCCGGTCGGCGAAGTGAAAGTCTTCGACCTCAAGCAAAGCATGCAGAATGGCGGCGGCCCGGCCTGCCTGCGTTTGCGCGTGGCGTTGAAGGAGGCTGAACTGGCGGCGGTCAATCCAGGGGTTATCATGACTGCACCGCTGTACGAAACGTTGACCCAATGGGTCGGCAAGCACTACCGCGACAGCCTGCGTGAAACCGATCTGGCTGACCCGCAGTTGCTGCTCGAATGTCGCACGGCATTGGATGAACTGACGCAAATCCTTAAACTGGGCTCGGTTTATCCTTTCCAGATCAATTAAAGCCACACGGCTGAGACTTATTTATGACCACCGATACCCTGAAGCTGATCCTTGAAGACACCGACGGCACCCAGCTGGAAACCTCTTGCACCCGCCTGGCCGTGGTGTGGCAGGGCAAGGAAATCTGGATCCAGCACGATGGCCGTGGCCAACTGCTGATCGGCGTGGACGTGGAAGAAGGCGACGCCGAGTACGCCAACCTGCTGATGCGCCCGCTGGCCACCAACCTGATGAGCCTGCAACTGGAAATGGAACCGGCCGACGTTGAAGGTGATGACGACGATCACGTCCACGGCCCAGGCTGCAACCACTAAGGAAGCTGCTCTATGCTCGCCCTCGGCAAACTGCTTGAACTGACCCTCGCCGGTCGTGAACCGGCGCAAAAAATTCAACTGACTGTCGACGGCGTGCAAATGCGCTGGCTCAGTGAGGGCGCACTCGAGGTGCGGCCTCCTGAGGCACGGGACAACGGCGCCGATGTGCTGCTGTCATCCGGCATCCATGGCAACGAAACCGCGCCGATCGAATTGGCCGACCGCCTGTTGCATGGCATCGCCCGCGGGGAGATCAAGCCCCGTACCCGTATTCTGTTCCTGTTCGGCAACCCCGAGGCCATGCGTCGCGGCGAGCGTTACCTCGAGCAGGACGTCAACCGGCTGTTCAACGGCCGCCACGAACAAAGCATCGGCCCCGAAGCCATGCGCGCCGCCGAGCTTGAGCAGTTGGCCCGTACCTTCTTCGGTGTGCCCGGCCGTTCGCGCCTGCACTACGACCTGCACACGGCGATTCGCGGTTCGAAGATCGAGCAGTTCGCCCTGTACCCCTTCAAGGAAGGGCGCCAACACTCCCGCACCGAACTGGCCCGCTTGCGCGCGGCCGGCATGGAAGCGGTGCTGTTGCAGAACAAGACCTCCATCACTTTCACCGCGTTTACCTACGAGCAACTGGGCGCCGAGTCGTTCACCCTGGAACTGGGCAAGGCCCGTCCATTCGGGCAGAACCAGGGGGTGGATGTATCGCGCCTGGAAACCCGCCTCAAGCAAATCATCGAAGGCAACGAGCCGGCCGCCGAGGGCCTGGACGGCCTGAAGTTGTTCAGCGTGGCCCGGGAAATCATCAAGCACAGTGACGCCTTCACCCTGCATTTGCCGGCGGATGTGGAGAACTTTTCGGAACTGGAGAAGGGCTACCTGCTGGCCGAGGACATCGCCAAGACCCGCTGGGTGATCGAGGAGGAGGGCGCGCGCATCATCTTCCCCAACCCGAAGGTCAAGAATGGCTTGCGGGCGGGCATCCTGATTGTGCCGACCACAGATGTTGGCCTGGCCTGAGCCTTGGGTTCAGCGCGGTCAACTGTAGGAGCTGGCTTGCCTGCGATAGCATCAACTCGGTCTGTCAGTTACCTCGAGGCGATGCTATCGCAGGCAAGCCAGCTCCCACCCAGACCCAGTTTTTACACTGGGTTGGGTAGGGTTGCTTAGACTGCTAAGGCACGCGGCTCATTGCGGCGGATCGCGCGGATCTTGTGCAGGGTATCGGCGCAGGTCTGCGCAGCTTCCTTGCCCTTGTGCACAAAGTGCTCAAAGAAGAAGTTGTGGTGCTCGCTGCCCGCGTGGAAGTGATGCGGCGTCAGGGACACCGAGAACACTGGCACTTCGGTTTCCAACTGCACCTGCATCAGGCCGCTGACTACCGATTGTGCGACGAACTCGTGGCGATAGATCCCACCGTCCACCACCAGGGCGGCGGCGACGATGCCGGCGTAGCGGCCGGACTTGGCCAGTAGCTTGGCGTGCAGGGGCATTTCAAAGGCGCCGCCGACTTCAAAGAAATCGATGTCCGATTCTTGGTAGCCCTGGACGAGCATTTCGGCGAGGAAGCCTTTACGGCTCTGATCAACAATATCTTTGTGCCAGCAAGCCTGGATAAACGCGACGCGCTCACCGTGGTGGTTTTTGCTCTTGCTGTCGATTGCGGTGGGTTGCATGTTCTGACTCCTGTTTATGAAAAAAACAGGGCGTTATGAATCGAATGGGATTTAAGGGTACGAGCAGCTGTGTCATGCAGGCATGAAATCAGCACACGGCCCTTAGGCGCCAATCCCGTTCTCTCTTCATCCGGACTATGACCGTCGGCCCCGGGATCACACCGGGTCTGCTGACCTTGCCGCCGTCCTGCGTGAGCAGTTCGAGGCGCCAAGCGCTCGCGGGCTATGCGCATTGCGCGCAATTACCGCCGGTGGGGAATTGCACCCCGCCCTGAGAACGTTGCCGCCAGAACCCTGGCGGCGGAGAGTTTTTACCATACATTTCGAAAAACTGCATAGGGTGCTTGTTAATATCGACTATCGAAAGGTTTGCCGATCAGCCGTGTAGGCGGTTGATATCTGTGGGCGATGCCCGCAGTAATCGGTTACAACAGGTCATTCCCCACTCGCAGAGGCCCGCTTGATGTCCGTTATTGATCTTCGTAGTGACACCGTGACCCAACCCACGCCGGGCATGCGCGATGCCATGGCCAGCGCACCGAGCGGCGATGATGTCTACGGTGAAGACCCCAGCGTCAACCTGCTGGAAGCCGAACTGGCCAAGCGCCTGGGCTTTGCCGCCGCGCTGTTCGTGCCGACCGGCACCATGAGCAACCTGTTGGCACTGATGGCCCACTGCGAGCGGGGCGAGGAATACATCGTCGGGCAACAGGCCCACACCTACAAATATGAGGGCGGCGGCGCGGCGGTGCTGGGTTCGATCCAGCCGCAGCCCCTGGAAGTCCAGGCGGACGGTTCGCTGGACCTGGCCCAGGTCGCAGAAGCGATCAAGCCGGATGACTTCCACTTCGCCCGCACCCGGCTGTTGGCGTTGGAAAACACCATGCAAGGCAAAGTGTTGCCCATGAGCTACCTGGCCGCTGCACGCGCATTTACCCGCGAACATGGCCTGGCCCTGCACCTGGACGGCGCGCGCCTGTACAACGCGGCGGTCAAGCTGGGGGTGGATGCGCGGGAGATTGCCGGGTATTTCGATTCGGTTTCGGTGTGCCTGTCCAAGGGCCTTGGCGCGCCGGTTGGCTCGGTGCTGTGCGGCTCCAGTGCGTTGATCGCCAAGGCCCGCCGTTTGCGCAAGATGGTCGGTGGCGGTATGCGCCAGGCGGGTTCTTTGGCGGCGGCGGGGCTGTACGCCCTGGACCATCAGGTAGCGCGCCTGGCCGAAGACCACGCCAATGCCCAGTGGCTCGGCGATGAGCTGCGCAAGGCCGGCTATAGCGTGGAGCCGGTGCAGACCAATATGGTCTACGTGCAGATCGGCGAGCAGGCCCAGGCGCTGAAGGCCTTTGCCGAAGCGCGTGGGATCACGTTGAGTGCCGCCCCGCGCTTGCGCATGGTCACGCACCTGGACGTCAGCCGGGCACAGATGGAGCAAGTGCTGGCGACATTTGTCGAGTTTTCCCGGAAATGACAGTGCAGGCCGTCTAATTGACTGTTTCTATCGTATAAACACGCTGTACCACGGGCAAAGGGCCGATATAATGCGGCCCTTTGCCGTCGCTCCGTCTGATGACGTTTAGCACTGGCCTTTGGCCGCAGCCTCCGTGGAAGAACCTAATGAAAAGCGCAGAAATCCGTGAAGCCTTCCTTCGCTTCTTCGAAGAGCAAGGTCACACCCGTGTCTCCTCCAGCTCTTTGATCCCAGGCAATGACCCAACCCTGCTGTTCACTAACGCGGGGATGAACCAGTTCAAGGACTGCTTCCTGGGCCAGGAAAAACGCGCCTACACCCGCGCCACCAGCAGCCAGAAGTGCGTGCGCGCCGGCGGCAAGAACAGCGACCTGGAGAACGTCGGCTACACCGCCCGTCACCACACCTTTTTCGAAATGCTCGGCAACTTCAGCTTTGGCGATTATTTCAAGCAAGACGCGATCAACTTCGCCTGGACCTTCCTCACTGGCGTGCTGAAGCTGCCGAAGGAAAAACTCTGGGTCACCGTCTACGCCACCGATGACGAAGCCTACGACATCTGGACCCAGCAGATCGGTGTGCCGGTCGAGCGCATGATCCGCATCGGCGACAACAAGGGCGCGCCTTACGCCTCCGACAACTTCTGGACCATGGGCGATACCGGCCCGTGCGGCCCGTGCACCGAGATTTTCTACGATCATGGCGCCGACATCTGGGGTGGCCCGCCGGGTTCGCCGGAAGAAGACGGTGACCGTTACATCGAGATCTGGAACAACGTGTTCATGCAGTTCAACCGCACCGCCGATGGCGTGTTGCATCCGCTGCCTGCGCCGTCGGTAGATACGGGTATGGGCCTGGAGCGGATCAGCGCGGTGATGCAGCACGTTCACTCCAACTACGAAATCGACCTGTTCAAGAACCTGCTGAGCGCGTCGGCCGCGGCCATTGGCTGCGCCAACGACAACCAGTCTTCGCTCAAAGTGGTATCGGACCATATCCGTTCCTGCGGCTTCCTGATTGCCGACGGCGTGCTGCCCTCCAACGAAGGCCGTGGCTACGTGCTGCGCCGCATCATCCGTCGCGCCTGCCGCCACGGTAACAAGTTGGGCGCCACGGGTAGCTTCTTCTACAAAATCGTTGCCGCGCTGGTGGCCGAGATGGGCGAAGCCTTTCCGGAACTCAAGCAGCAGCAAGCCAACATCGAGCGCGTGCTCAAGGCTGAAGAAGAGCAGTTCTCCAAGACCCTAGAGCACGGCCTGAAGATCCTGGAACAGGACCTGGCTGAGCTCAAAGGCACCGTGGTGCCCGGTGATGTGGTGTTCAAGCTGTATGACACCTATGGCTTCCCGATGGACCTGACGGCCGACATCGCCCGCGAGCGTGAACTGACGGTCGATGAGGTTGGTTTCGAGCGTGAGATGGAAGCCCAGCGTGTACGCGCGCGTTCCGCAAGCTCTTTTGGCCTGGATTACAACACCTTGGTCAAGGTTGACGTGGCGACCGAGTTCACGGGTTATCAGGCCACCGTCGGCTCGGCCAAGATCGTGGCTATTTATAAAGATGGCCAGTCGGTCGATGTCTTGAGCGAAGGCGAAGAGGCGGTCGTGGTGCTCGATCAGACGCCGTTCTACGCCGAATCTGGCGGCCAGGTCGGTGACTGTGGTTTCTTGCGCTCGACATCCGGTCGTTTCGACGTGCGCGACACCACCAAGACCGGCGGTGCTTTCCTGCATCACGGTGTGTTGGTGCTGGGTAACCTGACGGTCGGCGCTCCGGTAGAGACTCAGGTTGATGCTGATGTGCGGCATGCAACCGCCTTGAACCACTCGGCTACCCACTTGCTGCACGCGGCGCTGCGCCAGGTATTGGGCGAGCACGTCCAGCAGAAGGGGTCGTTGGTCGACAGTCAGCGCCTGCGCTTTGACTTCAGCCATTTTGAAGCGATCAAGCCTGAGCAATTGAAGGCATTGGAAGACATCGTCAACGCCGAAATTCGCAAGAACACTGCGGTAGAAACTGAAGAAACCGATATTGAAACCGCCAAGAAAAAAGGCGCCATGGCGCTGTTCGGCGAGAAATACGGCGACAACGTACGCGTGCTGAGCATGGGCGGCAGCTTCTCCGTGGAACTGTGCGGCGGTATCCATGCCAAGCGCACCGGTGACATCGGCCTGCTGAAAATCATCAGCGAAGGCGGCGTGGCTTCCGGTGTACGGCGTATCGAGGCGGTGACCGGCACTGCGGCCCTGGCCTACCTCAATGCGGCCGAAGAACAACTCAAGGAAGCGGCGACCCTGGTCAAGGGCAGCCGTGACAACCTGATCGACAAGCTCTCTGCCGTACTGGAGCGCAACCGCCAGCTGGAAAAACAGCTGGAGCAGTTGCAAGCCAAGGCGGCCAGCGCAGCGGGTGACGACCTGTCAGCCTCGGCACTGGACATCAAGGGCGTGAAGGTTCTGGCCGCGCGCCTGGACGGTCAGGACGGCAAGGCGCTGTTGGCCTTGGTCGATCAGTTGAAGAACAAGCTCGGCCGCGCAGTGATCCTGCTCGGCAGTGTCCATGAGGAAAAGGTCGTACTGGTTGCCGGTGTAACCAAGGACCTGACTGGCCAACTCAAGGCTGGTGATTTGATGAAACAAGCCGCTGCGGCAGTGGGCGGGAAGGGCGGTGGTCGTCCGGACATGGCGCAAGGCGGTGGTGTAGACGCTGGTGCCCTGGACGCGGCCCTGGCCCTGACCGTGCCATTTGTCGAGGCCGGTATTTAAGGCGCTGTTAATGAGTCCATGGTCTAGTCATGGGCTCGCTTAGCTGCTGGAAGATTTGTTTATTGGGCGCCCCTTTACGGGCTGAGGCGGCTTAGAAATGGCTTTGATCGTACAGAAATTTGGAGGCACCTCGGTCGGCTCTGTCGAACGAATCGAGCAGGTCGCCGACAAGGTTAAGAAATTCCGCGATGCCGGCGACGACCTGGTGGTGGTGCTGTCGGCCATGAGCGGCGAGACCAATCGCCTGATCGACCTGGCCAAGCAAATCAGTGGTGATCAGGCTCCGCTGGCGCGTGAGCTGGATGTGATCGTGTCCACCGGTGAGCAGGTGACCATTGCTTTGTTGGCCATGGCGCTGAACAAGCGTGGCGTGCCGGCGGTGTCCTACACTGGCACCCAGGTACGGATCCTCACGGACAGCGCGCACACCAAGGCGCGCATCCTGCAGATCGACGACCAGAAGATTCGTGGTGACCTGAAGGCCGGTCGCGTGGTGGTTGTCGCCGGTTTCCAGGGCGTTGACGAGCACGGCAATATCACGACCCTGGGCCGTGGCGGTTCCGACACCACCGGCGTGGCGCTGGCGGCAGCCCTGAAGGCTGACGAATGCCAGATCTACACCGATGTGGACGGCGTCTACACCACTGACCCGCGCGTAGTGTCCGTGGCCCAGCGCCTGGACAAGATCACCTTCGAAGAGATGCTGGAAATGGCCAGCCTCGGGTCCAAGGTGTTGCAGATCCGTGCGGTGGAGTTTGCCGGCAAGTACAACGTACCGCTGCGCGTATTGCACAGCTTTAAAGAGGGTCCGGGCACCCTCATTACTATTGATGAAGAGGAATCCATGGAACAGCCGATCATTTCCGGCATCGCCTTTAACCGCGATGAAGCCAAGCTGACCATCCGTGGCGTGCCAGACACCCCGGGCGTGGCCTTCAAGATCCTTGGGCCGATCAGTGCGGCGAACATTGAAGTCGACATGATCGTGCAGAACGTTGCGCACGATAACACCACCGACTTCACCTTCACCGTGCACCGCAACGAGTACGATGCGGCCGAGCGTATCCTGCAGAACACTGCCCAGGAAATCGGGGCGCGTGAAGTGGTCGGCGACACCAAGATCGCCAAGGTGTCGATCGTTGGTGTGGGTATGCGCTCCCATGCGGGCGTTGCCAGCCGCATGTTCGAGTCCCTGGCCAAGGAAACCATCAATATCCAGATGATCTCCACATCGGAGATCAAGGTGTCGGTGGTGATTGAAGAGAAGTACCTGGAGCTGGCTGTGCGTGCACTGCACACCGCTTTCGAACTGGACGCGCCGGCCCGACAGGGCGAGTAACGCGTTGCCAGGAAGGCGCGGTTGATCCGCGCCTTTCTTTTTTGCCGGGTGATGGCCCAGGCCTGTTCTTTTGCCCGTGCTCGACAATACTTAGGCATGCAGGGCCATGGCCGATGGGTTATAGGCCCAAGGCCTTTTTTTGCAGACTGTTGTTCCCGAAATGAAATGCGTGAGGAGAAAGGTATGCTGATTCTGACTCGTCGATGCGCAGAAAGCCTGATTATTGGTGATGGCGAAATCACCGTGACCGTGCTCGGCGTCAAAGGCAATCAAGTGCGGATTGGGGTCAATGCCCCCAAAGAGGTGGCCGTCCACCGTGAGGAAATCTACCTGCGGATCAAGAAAGAGAAGGACGACGAACCAAGCCATTAATTTTTATCGTTTTTTATGTTTGCAAACGGGGATGAAGCTGGTTAATATACGCCCCGTGTTGCGGAGAGCTGGCCGAGTGGCCGAAGGCGCTCCCCTGCTAAGGGAGTACACCTCAAAAGGGTGTCGGGGGTTCGAATCCCCCGTTCTCCGCCATTATTTGCTTAGTACGTTGCAATCTGGTTTTTTCGCTAAGTTGTTGAAATTAAACGAAAAAATAGCTTTACATAGAGATTGAACGGCCTATAATGCGCGGCAACAAATGCACTCGTAGCTCAGCTGGATAGAGTACTCGGCTACGAACCGAGCGGTCACAGGTTCGAATCCTGTCGAGTGCACCATTTAAGAGTTAGTTGCAGCAATGCAGGTAACTTGGCTCCAACCAGTTGTGATCTGGTATAAAACCACAATCTGCACTCGTAGCTCAGCTGGATAGAGTACTCGGCTACGAACCGAGCGGTCACAGGTTCGAATCCTGTCGAGTGCACCATACAAACAAAAAGCCCGCCTAGTGCGGGCTTTTTGCCGTCTGGGGTTTTTACTTTCCCGGCGGCCTGCGTAGGAATAGTCTCGGCCACGCAGGTTTTTCTCTCGCCCATGTGTTTTCTTTTCTATGGCTGTCGTCGCAGTTTCATACGTGTGGCCAACACTCAGCTTTGTTGTGCAAGCGCTTGTTCTTTCCAGTTTTTTAACGTTTAAAGCGGGCGCACGGTGTATCATTGCGCCCGTCAGCCCCGCCGGGGCTTGTGGAATACCTCCATGGACTTACCCAGTAGTTACTCAGTACCCCGTTTTACCAATCATGAATTGACTGATTGATCCTTCCGGCGTGCCCCGCTGCTGGGAGTGGAGTTCGCCTATGACCGAAGTAGAAGTAAAGAAAACACAAGAAAGCCTGCAGGATCGCCTGGCTCAAGTCGTCGAGCTGCTGCAGCGCCAGCGTGTGGTCGAAGATCTGACCCATCGCCAGGAAGGTCCTCATCAAGACCGGGTCGAGAACCTGGTCCATCGGCAGAATCTCGTCGAATTGCAGCGCAAGCTCGATGACCTGCACTCTGCCGACGTTGCCTACATCCTTGAAGCCCTGCCGCTGGACGACCGTCTGACGCTTTGGCAGTTGGTCAAGGCTGATCGCGATGGCGACATCCTCCTCGAAGTATCCGACTCGGTGCGTGAGACCCTGATCGCCGACATGGACGATCACGAGCTCCTGGCTGCGGCCAAGGAGATGGACGCCGACGAACTGGCCGACCTCGCCCCTGAGCTGCCCCGTGATGTTGTCCATGAGCTGATGGAGACCCTCGACGGTCAGCAGCGTGAGCGCGTGCGCTCCGCGTTGTCCTATGACGAGGAGCAAGTCGGCGCATTGATGGACTTCGAGATGGTGACTATCCGTGAGGATGTCAGCCTGGAAGTGGTCTTGCGCTACCTGCGGCGCCTCAAGGAACTGCCGGGGCACACCGACAAGCTGTTTGTGGTCGACTACGAGGGCATCCTCAAGGGCGTGCTGCCGATCAAGCGCCTGCTGGTCAACGACCCGGACAAACAAGTGGCCGAGGTCATGGCCAGCGATCCGGTGAGCTTTCATCCCGATGAAGACGCCTACGATGCCGCCCAGGCATTCGAGCGTTATGACTTGATTTCGGCCCCGGTGGTCGACAAGAACGGCAAGCTGATCGGCCGTTTGACCATCGATGAGATGGTCGACCTGATCCGTGAGGAAAGCGAAAACGAAGTCCTCAACATGGCGGGTCTGCGTGAAGAGGAAGATATTTTTGCGTCAGTCTGGCGATCCCTGAGCAACCGTTGGGCTTGGCTGGCGGTCAACCTGATTACTGCGTTCATTGCCTCGCGGGTGATCGGCCTGTTTGAAGGCTCTATCGAGAAGCTGGTGGCGTTGGCGGCGCTGATGCCGATCGTGGCCGGTATTGGTGGTAACTCGGGTAACCAGACCATCACCATGATCGTGCGGGCAATGGCCCTGGACCAGGTGAGCACGGGTAATACCTCGCGCCTGATGCGCAAGGAATTGGCGGTGGGCCTGATCAATGGCTTGGTGTGGGGGGGCGTTATTGGGGTGGTGGCCTATCTGCTGTATGGCAGCTGGTCCCTGGGCGTGGTCATGACTGCGGCCATGACCCTCAACCTGCTACTGGCGGCCTTGATGGGGGTGTTGATCCCCATGACCCTTGCGCGCCTTGGGCGCGATCCGGCGATGGGCGCCAGTGTGATGATCACGGCCATGACTGACAGTGGTGGCTTCTTCATCTTCCTGGGCTTGGCGACGATCTTCCTGCTTTGAACCCAATAGGGGCCGGCAAGCCGGCTCCTGCATCCAAAGTAAAAAAAACACGCAAAAAAAAGCCAGCGCAAGGCTGGCTTCAGCTTTCAGTTGCCGGTTATTCGGCTTCTGCGGCTGCCTCAACGTCATGGGCAATCAGCGACACAAGCGCATTTTGCTGACGGTGGGACAGTTGGCGAAACCGCTGTAGCAGCTCGCGTTCGTGCAGTGACAGCTCCGGGCTGTCCATACGCATGCTCAGCTCATCACCCAGAGCGCCTTCCTGAATAAGGCTTTGCTCCATGCGCGCGATGATTTCAGAGTTCATGCTGCGGTGATGATTGCGAGCCACCTCGGCAATGCGTTCCCGCATTCCGTCTGGCAGACGTACGACGAACTTGTCAGCCGTACGGCTGGAATAAATTGCCTGTTTCAATGGGCGCATATATTTAACCGGTTAGTTCAGGGGAGCGGTTTTTGGAATTGGCCGCAACATGTGTGTTAGGACAAGGTTTGCGGACAAATGTTCAACCTGAATTGCAAAGAGGCCGCATCATGCCTCAGATTTGCCGGTTCCTTGGCGTCAATTCTGTGACAAATATTGAACTGACTACAGGCTTTATGCCAGTACTCATTATCAAATTTGCGGACTGGTTAGAAAACTTTTCTGCGCAGTATTCGCAGCGCAGGCTCTCGATGCCCGAGGGTCTTGCGGCGCACATCCTATAGCAATGTGGCCTTTTGCCCTTATTTTTAAGACTAGTGGCAAATGGCCGATTTGCGCGCCCAGGCGACATAAGGTCGGGCGACAGGTGAGGTGAGGAGGGCGGGGGGGTGAATCGGTTGTTCAGCGCAGAACCGGGTCGAACTTGAAGCGACGCCCGACAATTGCGGCAATCACCCACGCGCTGGCGAACACGGCGCAGGCGCCTAGGGAAAGGGTGTGCCAATCATTCGACGTGGCGCTGAGCCCCATGACGCCGGTGATGAGGGTCAGAATGAAAAACAGCCAGGTGGTCTTGGTCATGATCGGCTCGCTTAGAAAATCCAGTGCTCAGAAGTGCCGGCGGCCTGCGCGCCTTGTGCCAACTGAACAGAGGGTTGCCCATTGGCTGTCATCACTGCCAGTTGCGCGCGTTGCTGGGTCTGGTGGCTGCCTGTGTGGCTGATCTGCGCTGCATCGCTATCGCCACTGGTCTGGAACTGGAACATCACCAGTACCGCCAGGGCCAGGGCATTCAGAAGCAGGAGGGTGCTGTTCATGGGTGTTTCCCCGTGTTCATGTGCAGGACAGATTGTTAAGGGTAAAGAGTGCAGTCATCGTGCCAGCTGCTATTTTGATAAAAATCCTTAAAAAACAGTATGTTAGATTGATCTCAAAAGTATGGCTCGTTGCAAGATGCAATGATGGCCTTTCGTGCTAGTGCATTTTGCACGATGGGTCTTGGCAGCCCTGTAGGCAGGAGGTGGGCGCGTTAACGGCTTACGCCTAAAAAGCTTGCGGACGACATGACAAAACTCACCTTGGCCGTTAACATGCACGCCGTCTGTCGCGACGCCATTTGGCCTTGCGCCTGTCATAAGTCCCAGTAGCTCAATTGGATAGAGCATCCCCCTCCTAAGGGGAAGGTTGGCCGTTCGAACCGGCCCTGGGACACCATATAAATCAAGGGTTTCGCCGGGTTTACCTACCAGATCCGGTCTGTCGTACCAGCAGCGTACCAGCACCAGCACAAAGAAAGGCCCCGCACTGACAGAACAGGCGGGGCCTTTTTAATTCTGTCCGGCTGACAAATTTGAATTCCGCGCCACGTTTTCGTGATTCGCAAAACGTGGCGCGGATTACTTCACCGCCAGCAGCGGCGCCGGGATATCCTCCGCCCACTGGCCCATCTCTGCCTCATACCTCCGTATCCGAAACAGCAGATCGGTATCTGCCGGGCCTTCGTGCAGCACCACGGCGGTGACGCGGGCCAGGATGCGAGTCATCTCCGCGTTTCGCTCCCGCATTTGCTTACCAGTGCCCGTACAAAGCTGGCCTGATAGGGTCTTGCTGATCTGTGCCGCCAGTGCCTTGGCAAGCTCGCCTCTCATGTCCTGATCCATCAACCACGCCTCCACAACAGTCCGCCCTGGCCCATCTCGCGCTGTATTCCCTGGCGCACCTTGCTTTCGACCATATCGGCGATCACAGAGCCCGTCATTTGGGTGTCTTCCTTCGTCGCCCCGGGTTGGGCCTGGACGTTGACCACGACAGGGATGCTGACCGAAGTTGACCCGCCCGAACCCTGGGCCGCGCCAATCATTGCCGGTCTGCCGTCGCTGCTGGCCTCCAGGCTCCCCGGGCCGATCTGCGCATAGGGCTGGGCATTGTTCAGGCCGTTATCGATCCTGGATAGCATGGCGTCGAGCTTGGCGCTGGTCTGGGCAGTCGTCACGCGCTCGCCCTCTTGCAGGAACCAGGTGCCGTCCTTGGGTACCGAGTCGATACCATCGTGGGCCATGCCCGCCAGCGCAGTCATACCCACCGCCGAGGCAAGCGGCCCGGTGACAGCCATTGCAGTGGCCATTGCCGCTGGAGCTGCTGCCGGGCCAATGATGGGAATGCCGGCAGTAGCGGCGTAGGCATTTAGCCCCGCTGTCAGGGACATGGCCTGAGCGTTCGCGCCGAGGGTGCCGGCGGCGCTGGCCTGGGTGGTCTTGCCCACCAGCAGTTGCACGCCCTGGTAGATCAGCCACTGGGCGGCCATGTCACTGAGTGCGTTGAGCATCGACTTGGCGAAGTTGCCCACCATATCGCCAAAGGCGTCTCCCGCGTCCTCGGCGCCGCTGGCAACGTCCGAGAAGAACGTGCCAAGCCCGCTGGTTGCACCGCCCAGCGCGGTGTTGGTGAGGTCTGCGGCCTGCGTCGAGTAATCCCGCGCCGCATCGGCGTAGTTCGCCCAGGCTTCGTTCACCCCGTTCATCCAGTTGACCTGGGCCTCATCGACCATCGCGTAATACTGGTGCTGGTAGCCAATGCGCTCATCGAGGGCGGCCTTGAGAATCGCCGTCTGTTTCTTGGCCATCTCTTCGCTGATGTTGTTGGCCTGGACCTGCTCGTTGAGGTTGGCCACGTCCGCCGCGTATTTCTGTTGCAGTGCCAGGTCGGCGCGCATCCGGTCGCGGGCCTTGTCGCCCATACCGATCCCGGACAGCTCTTGGTTGAAACCGTCCTTGATCGTCTGGGTGCCAACGTCCTGGGCGCTCTTGAAAGCCGACAGCTTGAGGGCGTCCTCATTGGCTTTCTGAATCTCTTTGAGCTTGTCCAGCTCGGCGGCCATCCCCATGAGCTCTTTTTTGCGTGCTTCGCTCAGGTTGCCGAGTTTCCCCTCCTGCAGCTCAAACGACAGCTTCATGACCTCGGTGGCGTCTTTCTGCTTGTCGCCCGTGGTGTTGATCAGTGCAATCTGACGCTTATAGCCTTCCTCAGTCGTCTTGAATGCGTTGTCCAGCGTCTTCTGTGCTGCCTCGGCGGCTTTATCCGGGCCGTTCTTGCCGAGTAGGCCGGTGATGCTGGTGGTCGGCAGTGTGGTCGCCGGCGTCTCTGGAGTGTCCGACTTGCCGTCATCCCACCCCATTTGCTTGGTGTAGCGCTTGTACTGATCCAGCTTCGCCTCGGCGTCACGCTGGGCGGCCTTCCAGTCCTTGTTCAGCAGCGCGTCACCAATGTACAGCGACGGGTCGGTAGCAAACTTGCCCATTGGTCCAGAGGCGTTGTTGTACGCGGCCAGGTTGTCGACCAGCTCCTGTTGCTTGGCAACGCCGGCCAGGTGGCGGTCCTTGTCGGATCCGAACGCCGAAGCCTTGAGCACCTGGTACTGGTTGATCAGGCTCTGTACATCCGCCGGCAGGCGGGCTATGCCCTGGGCGGCGGCCCCCGTTATCTTGAGCACCATTGCCGCCAGGTCGGTCATGCCCTGCTGAAACTCGGGGTCGGTGACGATGGCGTGTAGCGAGTCCATCGAGTCTTGCAACGGGCTGATATCAACGCTGGCCAGGCCCGCGGCAAACTCGTTTTTAAGGCCCCTGGCTTGGTCTTCCATGTCCTTCAACAGGTCATAGGTCTTGGTCAGCGCATCGATCTGCTTCTGATCCATCGCAATGCCGTAGTCGCCGGCCTGCTTGGCCAGCTTGCGGAACCCTTCGGCGTTGTTGTCCAGCAGTGGCAGCATCCGCGACAGATCGTTGCCGAGGCTCTCCAGGATGTTGATCTTTTCCGCCTGGGTGCCGACGCTCTCCAATCCCTTGGCGATAGCCAGCAGTTGCTGGTCTGGCGTGAGCTGGGCCAGGGCCTTGGCCGACAGGCCCAGCTTGTTCAGCGCGTCCACCGCCTCGCCGCCGTTGGTGATCAGCACGTCCCCGATCTTGTCTCCAATGTCCTTGAAGATATCGGCCATGTTGTCGCCGGATAGGCCCGCACGCTCGGCGGCGTACTGCCATTCCTGGAGTGATCGAGTGTTCATGCCCAGCGACTTGGCCCAGCGCTGCGTCTCCGCTGTGGCTTCTGCTGTCTGCTTGAGCATTGCAAGGGAGGCGGCACCGGCAGCGGCGGCACCAGTTACTAGGCTGGCGACCGCTGTACCCGCGATCTTGCCCGCCTGCTCCGCCGATATGCCCATTCTGTTAAAGGCGCGATCAACCACACCCAGGTTGCCATCAATCTTCTTGCTTGCGCCGGCGACTGCGCTATCTGCGCGGTTCAGTTCCATGCGTAGCTGTTGTGTCGTCGCTTCAATGCGAACCAGCATTCCCTGGATGTCAGTATCTGCCATCGCTATTTACCGCCGAAAAAAAGGTTTCAATTCTGGCTTTATGCGTAAAGAGGGTCGAGGGCGGTCCTACTTGGACGATTCCCTGACTTTCGACCTCCCCCCTGGCACTCGTCTCCGATCCAACAAAAAGCCCCGGCTGATTGCTCGGCTCGGGGCTTGTCGGTTTGCCTTCCTGTTACGCCGCCTTGACCTTCAGCAGCTTGATGCACTGGCTGTTCACCACGTCACCGCCGACACGTTCAGTCGTGTAGAAGTTGACGTAAGGCTTGCTGGTGTACGGATCACGCAACAGCCGGCGAGCAGTGCGGCGGACGATGTAGTAACCGCGCATGAAGTTACCGAACAGGACAGGGTAAGCACCTGGGGAGATGTCCGGGGCGTTCTCGTCGATCTCCACTCGGTAGCCCAGCAGTGTGTCAGGGTCGCCTTCGGTCACGGCATCACGCCAGATGTATCGCCCGTCAGCATCCTTGATCTTGCTCAGCACCAGGGCGGTGGTGTCGTTCATGATCCAGGCGGCACCAGTGCGGTACTTGGCACGCAGTGATGCTTTCAGGTTCTTCAGATCGTCGAAGGTGATGGCGGCGGCACCGGTCTCCACGAACTGGAGGCTGCCGAATGCGCGCTCACTGTCTGGCTCGGCAGTGATGGTCTTGGACAGGATGCCTTTGGGCTTGTTGACGCCGTTGCCAGTGAACAGGGCGGTGGCCAACTGATCAGAGAACTCCTCGCCCACCTCAGTGGTGATGAACCCCTCGGCGTCGAACATGGCGTCATCGATCATGCCCTGGGTCAGCTTGGGGTTGGCATACAACTCACCCACATGAATCTCAATGCTTGCCAGCTTAGGCGTACCGGTCTCTGGACGTTCATCGGTCTCACCAACCCAGCCCGAGGTGGTGCCGCGCAGGTTGGTGATCTTCTTGTAGCTTGGGCCGGTGGTGGTCACGGTGCGGGCCAGGCGCAAGATGGCCGATGCTTCCAGCTCCAGGGTCTCGACTTCACGGTCGAGGTATTCAGGTACGGCAAAGCCACCATCAGGGTCGGAACCGACAGACATGGACTTACCTTGCAGCTCGATAAGCCCACTGTCGTCGCCGCTTTTGATGTACTCCCCCAAGGCAGCCTTACCCTTGGCGTCGGTGGCGTTGGCGCCCCCACCGCTCGGGCGCTTGTGCGCAAGCGCCATACCCTCAACCTCTTTTTCGATGAGGTCGAGGCGGTCGGTGTTTTTCTCTTTGAAGTCGTCGAACTTCTTGCCCAGCGCTTCGGCGACTTCTTGTACGTCTTTGACTTCAACAGCCATGGTTGTATCCCTTTTCGAAATTAGTGGGTGCTTGACGTACCGGTGCTGGTGTTGGCATCTCGCCGCCAGCGGGCCGGTGATTCGCGACCTCTCGCCGCTGCACATCCGTCGAAAAGGGGTTTAGGCCACAACGTCTCGCTGACACCCCAGTGGCCTGGATCGATTGTTCTTCGGCGACTCGAACCAATGTCGTTATTCCTAGGCTTGCTGCGTGCTGGTAATCACCCGGTGCGGGCCAGCAAACAGCTTTCGGACGGCCTTAGCGCCCTGCATTCCCTCCCGCACCACCGTTGTTTTCAATCGCCTTGTAAGCCCCGGCAAGGCGCTTGGCCTCGCTCAAGCTGAACCCCCTGGAGCGCAAAAACTTCTCGTAGTCGCGCACCGATTTGATGGCCTCACGGGGGCTGCTCATTACTGGTTTTCCGGGAGTTGTTTGGAGTCGGGGGCATTTGCCCGGATGGTGGCGCGGATCTGTTCGCCAGGGTCGGTAGCATCGCCAACCCAACCGCTCACAGATTGCGGGCGTTCGGCTTTCAGCAAGTCATCAAGGCGAGCCAGGCCAAGGATTGCAGCCATGGCCAGGATGTCGCCGCCGTCAGCAGCGTCACGGATCGTTTTCAGATAGGCACGTTGGTCGGCTTTGGATGGCATCAGGTTTTTGCCTTCACGCCCTGCGGTCAGTTTGTCTTTCATGGGTTTGGATTCCTTCGTCGGTGTGTGCATCAAAGCACACCGATCCAGAGAGGGCAATATTAAATTATCGAGTAATTATCGCTAAATCTCCGCTCATTATCTCGGTCACCGGAGAGGCGGGCGATCCACTCCTGAACTTTTAATTACGCGGGCGTGTGAAAAAGGCCAAGGGGACGGTCTAGCTCTCAGAGTCCCCCGAGTTTTGATCCTCCCCCTGGGTGGCAGGGCCGGCGGGCAGTCCCATCTCTCGGGCGATGGTGTCCGCCGGCACGCCGCGATCCAGGGCGCGCTGCGCATCACGCACCATGGCCCTGGTCGCCTGCTCCTCAAGCCTACTGGCCATGATCGAAGCCTTGCGGGCGATCTTTACGGCAAGGTCGGTCGGGAATGCCGGTCTGTGGGTGTATGGGTAGCTGTTTCGCATATTCATAAAAACTCCGATGAGCATTGTTCAGCCCCCATTGGGGGTTTGGGTCTTCCACCAATGGTGGGAGTTAATTTCCTCAACTTGAGGAGATTGGTCAGGGGTGCGATTTCAAATCCGACCTCTGGGACTTCCTCAAATTGAGGGAGTTAACTTCCTGCGCCGAAGGGTGTTACCCCAGCGGGGGATGATCCCGATCTGAGCCATCTGGATCTCGAATCCATGTGGAGGTTTGTTCCGACGAATTTCGTCGACACAGCCAAAAAGACGTTTCGCGTTCTTTTGAGCGCGTCCGAATTTCGGACGCACTACACTTTTCGGGTAGTGGGGTACTACGAAACTTTCGTAGTGATCGACTTGCCCGCGTTTCAAATCTGACCAAGCTGGGGTGTCCTCAAAACTGAGGAGACCCCTTCCGGATCTCAAATCCAGAAGTGCCCAGGACGGGGTAGCACTTCACGACCCCATCACCCGGGCCTTTCCGATCTAGATACGGGAAAATCCCGTATTACCTGACCCGCCATTTCGACGGGGTAGATACCCGGATTTACGGGTATCTAGATGCCCTGAGTTTTCAGGAGATGTCCCCAAAAGTGGGGGCGTCTCAGATGCAACGGGTTTTCGTGACATCTCAGGTCGAGCTGTACGCCTCAAGCCACTCATCGACACTTTGATCTTGAGGAGGCTTATGGGTATCTATAGGGGTGTAAGGAAAGGTCTTGTAACCTTCCTCCCTTATTACCTTGTTTCCGTAGTTTGAAGCGCCCGTAGTTGAAATCGGCTGTAACCCTTGTGGCTCGTGGTCTGTAGGCATTTCCTTGTCCGGAACTTTTGTCCGGGAGTTGTCCGGCGCTTGTCCGGAAATTGTCCGGATGTTGTCCGGGAAAACGGCTGCTCTGAATTGCTCTGCAGTCAGACTTACAGGCACCAGGCTGCCGACTTTGAAACGGTCATCAGTTGCTGATCCAGTGACCAGGACGCTACGCAGCTTCCCCATGTAATCGTGCATTGCCGCCAGCCGCCGAGGAAAAGGCAGGCCGGTCGCAATCCAGAACTTGTAAAAGCTGCTGCGCTTGCCGATGCGGAATTGCCCCTTTGGTAGCAGGGCGCCAGCCTTTGCCGTAGCGGTGTTCCGCTGACGTGTCAGGTCGGCGTTGAACACGGCATAGACAGATTGGCCGGACAGCATCGAGACAAACTGAAGTGTGATTCCAGAACTTCGGGTTTTTCCGTAGTGCCCAGTCGAATAGCCGACGTACTCGAAAGCATCCAGGCCCACCGACATAAGCACTTCACGGCAAATTCTGGCCCGGTTGGTACTGATCCACTCCGGCGGTACGGGCTTGCCGCTCGCCGGTTGAATGGCGAGCTGCCCAAGCTCAATGCTCATCGTGTCTCCACGGCTCAGTAGTTTTGTGGCTAGGCATTCCATTCAGCGGCTCACAGTCAGGCGCAAAGGGGGTAGCGTTTCGTTACCCCCTTGCTTGAGGTCAGAGGATTGTCAGGCTGCGCGCTGCGTGCCACACTCTGTCCCGACATTGCTTTCCCGGTGATCGTCACGACCCTGGCGGCGCGCCAACGCTGCCTGGGCCAACTTCTCTTCCTCGGCTTCCTCCTTATCGACTTTCTCATTCAGCCACTCGCTGCGTGAGCACAGCTCGCCGGCCACGATCTTCAGGCCCATCATCAAGCCATCCATTCGAAACTCATTGAGGAACTCTGGCTCATCGGCGTGTTTTGCCATCCAGTTTTCCTGGAACAGGTCGCTGAGGACTTTTGCGAATATGCCTGCGCTGTTCATCAGATCGGCGTCACCTCTCGCGACGGCTCTTGCAATGTTTCTGTTCATGCTGGATTACCCTCGAAAAATTGGATTACCTGCTCAGCGCTCAGATCGAAGCGCTGACCTGCTTTGACGAAACACGTCTCCGCGTCTACAACCTGAAACCCGCCACCACCGTTCACCGGCAGCCGTTTGGTAGAGCGGACGGCAATGCAGCCGTGCCGCACTGCCACCTCACGGGCTTGCGCCTCAAGGGCGCGATCCTGCTTGCTCATCGGGCACCTTCTTTCGCCATTCTGTTGATCCAGCACTCCAATTCTTTGACGAGAATCAGGCGGCGCTTGCCGAGCTTGAACGCCTTCAATTCGCCGGCGGCGATGGCGGTGTAGATGCCGGATCGGGTGTGACCGGTCATGTTTGCAGCGGTTTCGGGGCCTACGGAAAGCGGCGCCACTGTTTGGGATTGGGTCATGGGTTTTCTCCGCCTGGCTGGTGATTGATTTGTCCAGGCAAAGCGACTTTAAAACGCAATTTGATAGCGTGCAAGCAAAAGCTGCACAAAACCGGACGATTGACAGCGTTTGCGTTCGCGTAGAGTATTTGCGGAAATCTAGGAGGAGTGTGTCAGTGGCTAGGCCAAGAAAAACAACCGATCAGAGCTCCACGGTGAGCGTTTCGCTTCGGGTAGATCCGGCTATAAAATATGCGATCGATATTGCGGCTCGCATACAAAAGCGCACAGTCACAGGTGTGGTTGAGTGGTCTGTCGAGAAGTCATTGGCAGAGGTTCATATGCCTACTGACTTCATGGTGGCCGGCCGGAGCGCCCCCGAACTTCCAAAGCCAGAAAGCGTAATTGAGGCGGTTAAGGATAGGTTGTGGTCACCAGATGATGCGATTCGCCTTGTTCGGCTGGCGTTTGAGTTCCCCAGCCTCCTAACATTTGAAGAAAGCCTGTTGTGGGAATCTCTCCGCTTGTCTCCTCCATTTTGGCGGTTCACTCCTCTGGTTGTAGTCGATGCCAGTCCGTGGAAAAACGCACGCCTTGAAGTGATCACTAAATATTGGCCAGAACTCACGCGGCGAGTTAGCGAATCAGGAAAAATAGTGCAAGTGACCTGGGAGGATGTTGGGCTTCCAACTCCCAAGGAGCTTGAAGAGCGCAAGGCGCAGGCGATTGAGGAGGGCGGTTACTATCAGGATGTTGAGCGGGAGAATGAATCCCTTCGTAATGAAAATCAGGCGTTAAGGGCTCTCACTGACAGCTTGAAAACCATACTGATGAAAATAGACCCTAAGACTGCGAAGTTCAAAGAAGAAGATCTACAGCCGCCGCTTTAACGTCAGGCGCCAAGTGGGCATAGCGTAGCGTCATCTTGATGTCGGTGTGCCCCAGCAGGTCCCGGACGGTGTTGAGCGGAACCCCAGCCATCACCAGGCGTGAAGCGAAGTCGTGACGCATGTCATGCCAGCGGAAGCCCTTGATGCACGCCTCTTTCAGTAGCTTGAGCCAAGCGCTTTTAACGTCCTCCATCCGGCTGCCCTCCAGGCCAGGGAATACAAAGGCTGTTTCTCCGATTTGATCTTTCCATGCCTTCAACGTGTTGAAGGTTTCGGCGTTCATCGGTATATGGCGAGTTTCGGAAGTCTTCGCTGTGTCACCGCCCACGGTGATTGTCTTGTTATGGAAGTTGACCATTGACCAAGTAAGGCCGAACAGTTCGCCACGCCTCATTCCAGTATTGAGCGATACCAAAACCATTGGCTTTAAGTGGTCGGTGAATGCAAGTTCTTTCAGGTCCGAGAAAAGGACTCTATTGCGATCGGTGCGCCATTTGTTTGCACTGTCGCGCTCAAGGCAGGCGCGATGTTCCCGGACTTCAAGGGCGTTTCTCAAGTTGCGGGTTTCATCTTTCGACAAGTAACGCACCTGGCCCTTGGTGTCGACTTTCAGCGGCTTGATCTTATCCAGGGGTGAGGAGGGTAGGTACTCCCAGTCAACCGCCCGGGAGAGCACGCCGCTTATGGTGCCCATCTTGCGATTGACGGTCGAGGGCTTGTTGCCGGCGGTGAGCCAGGCGGTGCGCAGCGACTCCAGATCGCGGCCGGTGATGGCGTCCAGGCGCTGGCTCATGATCGATTCGAAATTGTTATCCAGGGTGTGCAATGTTTTTGCATACCCCTTGTTATGCGCCTTGAACCAGGGCAAATAGGTATCGTCTACGAACTCGCGCAGGCTGGGGGTGGATGAACCCCGTCTATCGCGGGTGACCGCCAGGGGCTCGCCATGCTCATGAGCGTCCGCGAGGTATCGGGCAGCCTCGGTTCTTGCCTGGGCGAGCGTGAGGGTGCCGACACGGCCCAGAGAGCGCTCCCGGTTGCGCGCCCACGAAACCATGTAGGCCATATGGCCGGTTGGCTGTACCCTGATGAAGAAACCAGGCTGATCGGTATCGAACACCCGATAGTGCTTTTCCTCAGGCTTGAGGCTGTTGATTAGCTTCTGGGTGATCTTGGCTTTCATGTCCGTACCAGCAATGTACCAGCAGAAAGCACAATATCAGCCAGAACAGCCGGACACAACCATACGCTAAGTCCTTGATTTAACTGGTAAGTGTATGATTTGTAAGTGGTATTTTTGACCCTCCTAAGGGGAAGGTTGGCCGTTCGAACCGGCCCTGGGACACCATTTGCAGTCTCGCCTCCACCCTGGCCGAGACGCTGAAAAACCCCGATCAGATTTTGCTGGCGGGTTTTTTTTATGGGCGGCTGTTTTCTTGGCCGCTTGGCCAGTGCCTTTGGGCTGGCTGGCGAGATATATTGTTAAAACCTTGTACCTCGCCCCCGGTCTGGATGCGTCTGACACGTAGCTGAACAGCGAAGGAACTGTTGGGTGCCAAGTTCATCGAAGGCTGCATGCTTCGGTGATCCCGAGGTTGTGCCGCTTGCTGGATCAAAATGCCCCTGGGTGCCTGTGTAGTTGGGTGCCTGGGCTTAACGACGCTTCGCCCTCAGGCTAGTGCGAATTGCCTGACACCCACTGCAAGGAGCCGCTCGGAACGCCGATGCGCCAGATCTGGAAATCTTTTCGAGCCCTTTATTTCGCCTCCTTGATGATGCTGATCGGCTCCGGCCTGCTCAGTACTTACCTGGCCTTGCGCCTGGCGGCGGATAACGTCGACAGCCTATGGGTCGGTGCGCTGATGGCGGCCAACTATTTTGGCCTGGTGCTGGGTGGCAAGATCGGGCATCGCCTGATCGCCCGCGTTGGTCATATTCGGGCCTATGCCACCTGTGCCGGGATTGTCGGTGCGGCGGTGCTGGGCCATGGCCTGGTGGACTGGCTGCCGGCCTGGATCGTGCTACGGATAATCGTCGGCCTCGGCATGATGTGCCAGTACATGGTGATCGAGAGCTGGCTCAACGAGCAGGCGGATGCCAAGCAGCGTGGCGTGGTGTTCAGCGGCTATATGATCGCGTCGTACCTGGGCCTGGTGCTGGGCCAACTGATTCTGGTCATGCACCCCCAATTGGGGCTTGAGTTGCTGATGCTGGTGGCGCTGTGTTTTGCCCTGTGCCTGGTGCCGGTCGCCATGACCCGGCGTATTCACCCCGCGCCCTTGCATCCGGCGCCGATGGAGCCGCGCTTTTTTATCAAGCGTGTGCCGCAGTCTTTGAGTACGGTGCTGGGGGCGGGCCTGATCGTCGGGTCCTTCTACGGCCTGGCGCCGCTGTACGCGGCCCAACAGGGCTTGAGCACCGAACAGGTCGGCCTGTTCATGGGTAGCTGCATTTTTGCCGGCCTGTTGGTGCAGTGGCCGCTGGGCTGGCTGTCCGATCGCTATGACCGCGCCTTGTTGATTCGCTGTTTCGCCCTGTGCCTGGCGGTGGCGGCATTGCCGCTGGCGATCATGACCCAGGTGCCGCTGGAAGTGCTGTTTATCGCCGGGTTCCTGTGTTCGTTGGTGCAGTTCTGCCTCTATCCGCTGGCCGTGGCATTTTCCAATGACCATGTCGAAGGTGATCGCCGAGTGTCGCTCACCGCGATGTTGCTGGTGACCTACGGGGTGGGCGCGAGTATCGGGCCGTTGCTGGCCGGCGTGGTGATGAAGCTGTTTGGCAACCAGATGCTCTATGCCTTCTTCAGCCTGTGCGCATTGATCCTGGTCTGGCGTATTCGCCCCAAGGCTGTGACCAACCTGCATCAGGTGGACGACGCGCCGTTGCACCACGTGGCCATGCCCGACAGCATGTCCAGTTCGCCATTGGTGGCAGCCCTCGACCCGCGGGTGGATGAGCAGGTGGTCCAGGACCAGATGCAAACCGCCGCGCCAGAGCCTGCGCCCGACGCAGAGCCGGAGATGGAGCCGCAGCCCGAGCCCGAGCCGCCGGAGCATCCTGACCCGGATGAACACCCGCATGACCTGAGCCGGGCCCGTCCCTGAAACAAAAAACGGGCAGTTCCCAAAGGAGCTGCCCGTTTTTTTGTGCCTGTGGTTTGGCGCTTACATGTCGTCGTCTTTATCGAACCGTCGCGCCTCGCGCTGCAGTTGGTAGACAAACCGCTCAACCTGGCGCTGCACCAGGCCGCTCATGTTGTGAAAGCGCACACCGGCAAAGGTGGTGTTGATCCTTTCTTCGAAGTGCAGGTAGCGCAGCTCCACCGCCGTGGTCATGCTGCCGAAGGGCAGGGCGGCGATAAAACGGTCGTAGACCTGGCCTAGTTGCAGGCGCTCGGAGATATCACCTTCAAAGCGCAGCTTGCAGCCGGTGGCGGAGATATCCAGCAGCTTGCCACTGATAGGCGCCTTGAGTTTCTCGCCACCCAGTTCGATATTCACCAGTTGCGCCAGTTTCAATGCCGCGCGAAAGGCATTGCGGCGCTGATGGTAGACCACTTCTTCTGGCAGGCTGCCTTTATAGATGCGGTGGCCGTCCTTTGCACCGATGGTCAGCGGGCCATTGCTGTCCCAGGCCACGCGCACGCCTTCGTGAAAGCCTTCGATACGAAATGCTTCGCCATTCTCCAGATAGCGTTCACCTTCGGGCGGGATCATTTCGTCCAGGCTCAGGGTCTTGCTGTCCTTGTCGACATCCACCAGGTAGCTTTGGAAGCGCTGGTTGCGTTCGTGGAAGGTGATGATCAGCGGGTCGTGGCTCTCTTGCAGCAGCCGCAGGGTGCTGGCAATTTCCAGAGGGGTGGTGAGGACCTTGGGGGGCTGCGGAGCATCTTCCGCGCTAAGGGTGTTGAACACGGTTCTTCCATCTCCAGACAAAATACGACTACACGCAAGAACCGGCATTTTGCCAGCATGTGGCACGCCTTGATAGGGCGCGCAATAAACCGGCGTCAGGCTTGGCTGAGGGTGCTGGGCTTGACCAGCCGTGAGGTGGAGCCCTGGGCGTTATACAGTGCTGGAGGTTCGCCGCCATGGAGGATGCGCAGCTGGTTGGCGGTGGTGGCTTGCTGCAGTTGGATCGACTGGCCATTGAGCACATTGGCTTGCTGGCAGTTGATCAACAACTCATTGAGCGCTGCGCTCTTGGCCAGCAACTGGTCGCCGACCGACGAGTGGCTGGCCAACTGCTCCAGGCCGCTGTGATCAGCGGGCAGGCCCAGGCTGAGCAGGATCTGGCTGCGTTTCTGGCCGTGTTGTTCAAGCAGGATGATCAACGATTGCTTGCGTGCCAGTATATCTTCCAGCAGGCGCATATCGCGGCCGCACAGGGCCACGAATTCGTCTTGAAGCAGCTCCAGCAGGTGTTGCGCGGGAGCCAGGTCTTCAGTGATCAGGTGCAGCAAATTTTCGTCGTGCATGGCTGGCCTTGGGTTTTAAGCGTCCAAAAGCCTGGCGCAGGCCTTGGCCTAGCGCTCGGCTTTGATGATTTTGCCGGCTAAACGGTCGTTGTCGATCTGATAGCTGCCATCGGCAATCGCCTGTTTCAACTCGGCCACGCGGGCTTTATTGACAACTGGCTGATCGCGCAGCGAGTCCGTGATCTTCTGCAACTGTTGAGCCTCGTTGCTCAAATGCACCGATTCGCCACTTTGGGTCGAAGCGGTTTGTTCTGCCTTGGCGGGCAGTGCCGGGGCCTTGGCTTCAACGCTGTCCTTGGCCGCGTTGGTACGCGTGCCGCCGGGCGTTGCCTGGGCGCTGTTCAATCGGCTGAAATCAATGACCATGTTAAAAAACCTCTGGGTATTTGGACGCTTGCCATGTTTTCGGCCATACCCGGACAAACTTTAGGCTCGATCGACAATAAACCTGTGCACAGCGTGATCTCGGCACAGTGTAGGAAAAGCCAGCGTCCCACGCCAGTGATCTATAGTGCGACCTCCACCTGGCCAGGCGCTGTTACCCGGGCCTTGATCACGCGCTTGGAGTTGAGGTTCTTCACGCGAATCTGTTCGCTCATCCCGCCATTGGCCAGGGCTTCTCCCGGCATTTTCACGTTCAGGCCGCCACTGCTGGCGGATATCACCACCTGGTCACCTTTGCGCACCACTTCTGCCTGTTCCAGGTGAACCAGGGTGATGACCTGGTCGGTTACCATTGGTCGGGTCAGTTTCTGCCCGACCGCCTGGTCCACGGAGGTGAGGTAGCCCTGGCTGATCTGGCTGATGTCCCGCTCGCGCAGGGCCACGTCTTCAAAGCCGATGATGCCGGTACGCTTGAGCGGGCGAGTAACGGTCACTACGTCACGAAACAACCGGACCTGGGCCGGCACGAACACGGTCCAGGGCGAACTGCCGTCGCAGCGCACGCGCACGGTCACGCGACCAATGGGCTGGGCTGGGCTTTCCAGGGAGCCTGTCAATTCCTTGTCGCACATGGGCATGCGCAAACGCGGGTCCAGTTGGTTGACCTGGATTTCATAACGGCCCGGTGTCTGGGTGCTCGCCAGATAATCTTCTACAGTGAACTCAAGAAAGCCTTGAGTGACGCCGATAAGCAGATCAGGCAAGGTGACGTTGTCGGCGTGGGCCTGGTGGCCTGCGCCCAAGGCAAGCAACGCCATCCAGGCGCAGAGTAATCTGCGGTACTGTGGCGAGCGAAGGCGTCGGGAAACTGTCGTTTTGATGTCCATGGCCAATAAAAAGCAAAGCGCGTGCCGTTTCGTGTTGGGGGCGCGTCGTACCCGTAAGTTTTGTAGCGTAGGAGTCTGGGCATGGCGGGTGTAATGGATTCAGTGAACCAGCGCACACAGCTGGTAGGGCAGAATCGCCTGGAGTTGTTGCTGTTTCGACTCGATGGCAAGCAGCTATATGGCATCAACGTCTTCAAGGTGCGGGAGGTGCTGCAATGCCCCAAGCTCACCATAATGCCCAAGTCCAACCCGGTGGTGTGTGGCGTGGCCAACATCCGTGGCTCGACGATTCCGATTCTTGACCTGGCGATGGCCACCGGTTCTGCCGGTTTGCAGGATCGCGAGAACCCGTTTGTGATCATCACCGAGTACAACACCAAGACCCAGGGTTTCCTGGTGCGCTCGGTGGAACGTATCGTCAACATGAACTGGGAAGAGATCCATCCACCACCCAAGGGCACCGGGCGCGACCACTACCTCACGGCAGTGACGCGGGTCGATAACCAGTTGGTGGAAATCATCGACGTGGAGAAGATCCTCGCGGAAGTGGCGCCGACGTCGGAGCATATTTCGGTGGGTGTAGTGGATGAGCAGACCCAGCAGAAGGCCGTGTCCCTGCGGGTGTTGACGGTGGATGACTCGTCGGTGGCGCGCAAGCAGGTGTCCCGGTGCCTGCAGACCGTCGGTGTCGAAGTGGTGGCGCTCAATGACGGCCGCCAGGCGCTGGACTACCTGCGCAAGCTGGTGGATGAAGGCAAGAAGCCGGAAGAAGAATTCCTGATGATGATTTCCGACATCGAGATGCCGGAAATGGACGGCTACACCCTCACGGCCGAGATACGCAACGACCCACGCATGCAAAAATTGCATATCATCCTGCATACTTCATTGTCCGGTGTATTCAACCAGGCAATGGTCAAGAAGGTCGGTGCCGATGACTTCCTGGCCAAATTCCGTCCTGATGACCTGGCATCCCGGGTCGTTGAACGGATCAAATCTGCAGATCACGGCTAGGGGCTTTCTCCCTGGCGGTCACACGAGTTAAGAGGCGGTTTCATTGTCTACGGGTAATTTGGATTTCGAACAGTTCCGGGTCTTCCTGGAAAAAGCCTGTGGCATATTGCTCGGTGAAAACAAGCAATACCTGGTATCAAGCCGTCTCAACAAATTGATGGAGCAGCAGGGCATCAAGTCCCTGGGCGAGTTGGTACAGCGCATCCAGGGCCAACCGCGCAGCGGGCTCAAGGAGATGGTGGTCGATGCCATGACTACCAACGAAACCCTGTGGTTTCGTGACACCTACCCCTTCGAGGTGCTCAAGAACAAGGTATTGCCCGAGGCCATCAAGGCTAGCCCTGGCCAGCGCTTGCGCATCTGGTCGGCGGCGTGTTCGTCTGGGCAGGAACCCTATTCGCTGTCG
The DNA here is from genome assembly GCF_012985565.1 of Pseudomonas sp. WS 5010. Lineage (NCBI taxonomy): Bacteria > Pseudomonadati > Pseudomonadota > Gammaproteobacteria > Pseudomonadales > Pseudomonadaceae > Pseudomonas > Pseudomonas sp. WS 5010. The sequence continues at coordinate 47,555 of NZ_JAAQWQ010000005.1, forward strand.
ATGTCCATCGATGAGTTCGAACGGACCAACATGGGCCAGTTGAAGGCCGGGGTGCAAATTGTTGCCACTGACCTGTCCGGCACCATGCTGACCAACTGCAAGACCGGCGAATACGACAGCCTGGCCCTGGGCCGCGGCCTGTCCCCGGAGCGCCTGCAGCGTTACTTCGACCCCAAGGGCGCCGGGCGCTGGGCGGTCAAGGCGCCGATCAAGAGCCGGGTGGAGTTCCGCTCGTTCAACCTGCTGGACAGCTACGCCAGCCTTGGCAAGTTCGACATCGTGTTTTGCCGCAACGTCTTGATCTACTTCTCGGCTGAAGTGAAGAAGGACATCCTGCTGCGCATCCACGGTACGCTCAAGCGCGGTGGCTATTTATTCCTCGGCGCGTCCGAGGCGCTGAACGGTTTGCCGGATCATTATCAGATGGTGCAGTGCAGCCCAGGCATTATCTACCAGGCCAAGTGATGGCTTGAGCCGAGCCGACGCAAAAGGGAGCCCCCAGGGGCTCCTTTTTTTTGTCCGGCGATCCTGGGGCGTACCCTGCTGGAACTGATGTTTCCTTACTCACCACCCAGCATTGGGTGGGCAAATTCAGCCCGCCCAATACGAAAAGTCGTGTTTGCGACGGTGGGATTGACTCTTCGTCGCGCTCACCAGAAGGAGGGTGTATGGGAAACGTTTCATCAGGGTACGGTCCGCAAGGCGCACGGTTTGCATTCGATTCTTCAGTTGAACAGCAGCGTATCGATGATCCCTTGGCGGGAAGAGGGCAGGCAGGTTCAAGGCCTGTATTTGGCGCCCATGGCCCCAGGCCGCCGGGTATGAATTTTGTCTCGGGTAATCCCAGGGCTTCGAGCCAGCCTTTCAATTATGGCGCTTATCCATCCGGCGGTAACTCTGCCCTGGCTCACAACAATTTTTTTCCTTCCAATAGCGCGACGCCGGGGAGAAAAACCGCGGATATTTTTGGCGGTTTTTTCCAGAGTGAAAACGGCAACTGCGCCACTATTTCAGCCATCAAGGCCTCAATGCAGCGTTTTGGCCAGAAACCGACCGATATCTTCAAGGACGTGAAGAAAACCGCCAATGGCTACCATGTCACCATGCGGGATGGGAAAACCGTGGATTTGACCCGGCAGGAACTGCAACAGGCCACCCAGCACGCCGGGCTCAAAGGAAGTGATCCCGCGATGATCAAGGACGCCAGCTTTATATACGCCGTCAGTGCCAAGCGGGCGCAGAACGAAAACCACGAAGGATCAGGGCACAGCTATGCCAAGGCCTTGGACTCCCTTAAAAACGGTGAGTACACCAAGGATGTGTTTGTCCGGTTGGGCCTGAAGGATCATGTCAGGCAGGGGACTTTGCGCGACTTGCAAAGTGGCATGGTGGGTACGATAGACAAGGATGTGGGCGGTGCCGGTACCGCGCACTCGATGGCGGTAATTGGGGGAATGGAGGAGCGCTGGGGCAAAGTGGGACAGCGAGCCACGGCGGGCAAGATTTCCGATGGCAGGGGGCACGAATGGAAAGAGAACGTATTGGTTCTGACTTGATGGCACTCCTCCAGGCCACCTCCGCAGGAACCGGCAATCCGGCTCCTGCCGCTTTCTTTAAACGGCAATGCCCATTGCCGCTTTCCTGACGTTTCGCGGAAAAGCGTTGCCGCTTTTGCGCCATTGCCGCCGGCAATGCCTGCCTAACCCCTTGATTTATTGGGGTTGATAAACCTGGCATGGGGCTTGCTATAACCCTGTTACGAAAAGCAGGTCAGCCCCTAAAGGTTTCCGCCATGAGCATCAGCTTCGATAAAGCGCTCGGTATCCACGAACAAGCCCTGGGCTTCCGCGCCCAGCGTGCCGAAGTCCTGGCTAACAACATCGCCAACGCCGATACCCCGAACTACAAGGCTCGGGACCTGGACTTTGCCGCCGTGCTCGCCGCACAGAGCGACAAGACCAAGAACGGCTCCTTCGCCTTGAACATGACCAATAACCGTCATATCGAAGCCCAGGGCCTGAGCAGTGGCGATGAGTCGCTGATGTATCGCACGCCGATGCAGCCGTCGATCGACCAGAACACCGTCGATGCGCAGCTGGAGCAATCGAACTACGCCGAGAACTCGGTGAACTTCCAGGCCAGCTTCACCCTGCTCAACAGCAAATTCAAAGGGCTGATGTCAGCCCTGCGCGGAGAGTAAGCCATGTCTCTATCCAGTGTTTTCAATATTGCCGGTAGTGGCATGAGCGCCCAGACCACGCGTCTGAACACGGTCGCCAGTAACATTGCCAACGCCGAGACAGTGTCGTCGAGCATCGACCAGACCTACCGCGCCCGGCACCCGGTGTTCGCCACCATGTTCCAGGCCGGTCAGAACGGCGGCAGCGATTCGTTGTTCCAGAGCCAGGATGCTGCCGGCCAGGGCGTCCAGGTGCTGGGGGTGGTCGAAGACCAGAGCAACCTCGAAGCGCGCTACGAGCCCAATCATCCTGCCGCGAACGAAAAGGGCTACGTGTACTACCCCAACGTCAACGTGGTCGAGGAAATGGCTGACATGATTTCCGCCAGTCGCTCGTTCCAGACCAACGCGGAAATGATGAACACCGCCAAAGCCATGATGCAGAAGGTCCTGACCCTCGGTCAGTGATAAGGGGCGCTAAAGCATGTCTGTCACTAACGATGTGTCGAATCAGTCGACGATCCAGAGTCTGTTCGACTCCAAGGTCAAGGATGCCAAGTCCACCCAGGGCAACCTGGCCGACACGGCCAAGGCGGCCTCGGGCAACCAGTCCCTGGGCAAGGATGCGTTTCTGCAACTGCTGGTTACCCAGCTCAAGAACCAGAACCCGCTGTCGCCCCAGGACAACGGCGCGTTCGTCGCGCAACTGGCGCAGTTCAGCAGCCTGGAAGGCATCAACACCCTGAACGACTCGGTGAACACCATCACCGGCAACTACAAATCGTCGCAGGCGCTGCAAGCCTCGTCGCTGGTCGGGCGTTCGGTGATTATCGAAACCAACAAGGCCATGGTCGACACCAGCAAGAGCTTCACCGGCTCGGTCGCCGTGGGTTCGTCGGTGGGCAACGTCACCGTCAAGGTCACCGACAAGGACGGCAAGCTGGTCAAGACCATCGATCTGGGCGCCCAGAGCGCCGGCAAGTCGGACTTTATCTGGGACGGCAAGAACGAGGCGGGCGAGCAGCTGGATTCCGGCACCTACACCTTCGCGGCCAGCACCAAGAATGACGCTGGTGATTCGGTTGCCCTGAAAACCTCGCTGCCGGCCACGGTCACCAGCGTGACCTTGAGCCAGACTGGCGGCGAAATGCTGCTCAATCTTTCTGGCGGCATGGGCAGCATCAAGCTGTCGCAAATTCAGACTATCGGTACATAGAGCCGGCTAGATACGGCAAGAGGAGAGAAACATGTCTTTTAATATCGGCCTTAGCGGCCTCTATGCGGCCAACAAACAACTGGACGTGACCGGCAACAACATCGCCAACGTCGCGACCACTGGCTTCAAGTCGTCCCGCGCAGAGTTCGGCGACATTTATGCGGCGTCCCGCTTGGGCACTGGCAATAAAACCATCGGCACGGGCGTTAACCTGGCGGCGGTCTCCCAACAATTCACCCAGGGTGAAGTCAACGGCAGCGGTGGCGTGTTGGACATGGGTATCCAGGGCGGCGGCTTCTTCGTGCAGAAGGGCAGCGACGGCTCGCTGGAGTACACCCGTAATGGCTCGTTCCAGGCGAACAAGGACGGCTACATCACCAACAACACCGGCACCTCGCGCCTGCAGGGCTACGCTGCCGATGAAGATGGCAAAATCTCCAAGAGCGGCCTGACCGACCTGCGGATCAACCTGTCCAACTTGCCGCCCAAAGCGTCGACCAAGGTTGACTCCAGCAGCAACCTGAACTCCTCCAAGCCGGTGATCGACCAGACGACCAGCCCGTTTGATCCGACTGAAGCGAGCACGTTTACCGAGCAGTACGGCACCACTTTGTATGACACTCAAGGCAATGCCCATGAGATGGTGCAGTACATGGTGAAAACCGGCTCCAATACCTGGAAGTCCTACACCCTGATCGACGGACGCAATCCTGACGGTACGCCGGTCAAGGGCACAGGTGCGGTTGCGCCGGTGGCCTCCACGGTGACATTTGATACATCAGGCACGCTCAAGGGGATCGTCACTCCGCCAAGCACCGTATCCAACACCACCCTGACCATCAGCAACTGGAAGCCGGGCGTCATGGATAATGGCGTGTGGAACCCTGACAACGGGGCTGCTGCCAACCCGGGCGGTATTGCGATCAACATGTCCGATATCACTCAGTACAACTCGGCCAGCTACCGCAACCCGCCGATCACTGATGGCTATGCCACCGGCGAAATCACCGGGCTGAAAATCGACGGCAGCGGTGTGCTGTTCGCCACCTTCAGCAACCAGCAGAGCAAGGCCATCGGCCAGATCTCCCTGGCCAGCTTCAATAATGAGCAAGGCCTGCAGCCCGCAGGTGGCACCACCTGGAAAGAAACCTTCGCCTCTGGCCAGCCTGGCTACGATGCACCAGAAGCCGGGACCCTGGGCTCGATCGTGGCCAACTCCCTGGAGAACTCCAACGTCAACCTGACCAATGAGCTGGTGGACCTGATCAAGGCCCAGAGCAACTACCAGGCGAACGCCAAGACCATTTCCACCCAGAGCACCATCATGCAGACCATCATTCAGATGACCTGATGCGCTAGTGCTGCACAAGAAGCCCCTCCTAGGAGGGGCTTTTTTGTGGGCGTAGGAAAACCCAGCGCAGAGCATCAGGTAACGCGTTGAAATGCATGGGAAGGAACACTCCGCTCCTGCTTCGCCACTGATGGGGCCAGAGCCCTGTTGGCTCACCAATCTTGGGAGGGCGGAGCATGGAGAGTCTAGGGTGGTCTGCACCAGGTACGGGGCGCGTGATGTTCACACCGGCTGCGGCACCGACGGTGTTGCCTGCCGTTGGGCCTGCTGGCGAAGCGTCGACGGTCAAGACGTTGCTCAGCCAACTGTTCGATGCCGAGCAAGCCGGCAAGACTCAGACGGTGCAGGATCTGCGCGACAAGTTGAATGATCTGCGCCAGAAAATGGGTGACGAAAAATTCAAGGAGGCGCTAAACAAGCTGGGCGAGAGCGCGGATAGCAAGTTTCTCGAGTTTCTCAAGCGGATGCTGGACGAATGGTTTCCCAGTGATGACGTAGCGCCACCCAGCCCGCCATCGCCAAGAGGTGGCGGTGGCGGCGGCGGTAGAGTGAACCCTGCGGGGTTTGGCCCTGCCGAAAAAATGTCCGATAAGCCTTATACCAACGGGAGGAATTATTTCAACTACAAGCCTGATAACAGCAACCCCGGTCAAAAGCCGGGAACCGGTAAAGAATCGGGCAATATCTGGAGTGGTTTCAAGCAAGGGCCTGACGGCAATTGTGTGACGGTTTCCGCAATAAAGGCCGCCATGATGCGGTATGGCAAGGAGCCTACGGATGTGTTCAAGGAGGTTAAAGGGGCGGGCGATGGCTATGACGTGACGATGCGCGATGGATACAAGGTTCATTTTTCCAAGGAAGAATTCAAGGAGGCCGCAAAGGAGGCCCGATTCGAGGGAGATGATCCTTCGATGATAACGTCCGCCAACTTCATATTTGCCGCGAGCGCCAAGCGGGCCCAGATGGAAAACAACGATGGTAAGGCTGCGCGCAGTTTCAAGGATGCCATCAAGACCCTTAACGATGGAGAGTATTCGCGAGAGGGTTTGGACCGCATAGGGCTCAAGGGGCTTTACAGGCAGGCGACCGATGCCGACTTGAGGAACAGCAAGGTCGGGACGGTGGAGTACGGCGGCCATTCGATGGCGGTGATTAACGGCCGCATTGAGCTGTGGGGGCAGCGAGGCGGTGTGCCTGCATCGGGTATAGCCACCGTGTTGATCTAGTCTCGTACGAGGGTTTTTCCGGGCAAAAGAAAGCCCCCGATACACTTTGGGTGTATCGGGGGCTTTTCAGCCTTGGAGGGTTAGCCCCAGGGCGGGCTCAGCTTATTGGCAAGCTTCGCAATCCGGCTCGTCAATCGCGCAGGCCTTTGGCACTGGCGCCGGACCGGCTGGAGCAGCCAGCACCGAATCATCACCGTGGTTGCCGCTGGATACAGCGTTCAGCTTGCCGGTGTTGATGGTCGACTTCTCGGTGCTGGTCGCGGCCAGGGCACGGAGGTAGTAGGTGGTTTTCAGGCCACGGTACCAAGCCATGCGGTAGGTCACGTCGAGCTTCTTGCCCGAAGCGCCGGCGATGTACAGGTTCAGGGACTGGGCCTGGTCGATCCACTTCTGACGACGGCTGGCGGCGTCAACGATCCACTTGGTGTCCACTTCGAAGGCCGTCGCGTAGAGCTCCTTGAGTTCTTGCGGGATGCGCTCGATCTGCTGCACCGAACCGTCGTAGTACTTCAGGTCGTTGATCATGACCGAGTCCCACAGGCCGCGGGCTTTCAGGTCGCGGACCAGGTACGGGTTGATCACGGTGAATTCGCCCGACAGGTTCGATTTCACATACAGGTTCTGGTAGGTCGGTTCGATCGACTGCGATACGCCAGTGATGTTGGCGATGGTTGCGGTCGGTGCGATGGCCATGATGTTGGAGTTACGAATACCTTTCTGCACACGGGCACGTACCGGCGCCCAGTCCAGGGATTCGTTGAGGTCAACGTCGATGTACTTCTGGCCACGCTGCTCGATCAGGATCTGTTGCGAGTCCAGCGGCAGGATGCCCTTGGACCACAGCGAACCCTGGAACGTCTCGTAGGCGCCGCGCTCGTCGGCCAGGTCGCAGGAAGCCTGGATCGCGTAGTAGCTGACCGCTTCCATGGACTTGTCGGCGAATTCGACCGCAGCGTCCGAACCGTAGGGAATGTGCTGCAGGTACAAAGCATCCTGGAAGCCCATGATCCCCAGGCCGACCGGACGGTGCTTGAAGTTGGAATTCTGCGCCTGTGGCACCGAGTAGTAGTTGATGTCGATAACGTTATCGAGCATGCGTACGGCGGTGTTGACGGTGCGTTCCAGCTTGGCGGTGTCCAGCTTGCCGCCCACGATGTGGTTCGGCAGGTTGATCGAGCCCAGGTTGCAAACGGCGATCTCGTCCTTGTTGGTGTTCAAGGTGATCTCGGTGCACAGGTTCGAGCTGTGGACCACGCCGACGTGCTGCTGTGGGCTGCGCAGGTTGCACGGGTCTTTGAAGGTCAACCATGGGTGGCCGGTTTCGAACAGCATCGACAGCATCTTGCGCCACAGGTCTTTGGCCTGGATGGTCTTGAACAGCTTGATCTTGCCTGGGTACTGGGACAGGGCTTCGTAGTACTCGTAGCGCTCTTCAAAGGCCTTGCCGGTCAGGTCGTGCAGGTCTGGTACTTCGGACGGCGAGAACAGGGTCCACGGGCCGTCATCGAAGACGCGCTTCATGAACAGGTCAGGGATCCAGTTGGCGGTGTTCATGTCGTGGGTACGACGACGATCATCACCGGTGTTCTTGCGCAGCTCGATGAACTCTTCAATGTCCATGTGCCAGGTTTCCAGGTACGCACACACTGCGCCTTTGCGCTTGCCGCCCTGGTTTACCGCGACGGCGGTGTCGTTCACTACTTTGAGGAACGGCACGACGCCCTGGGACTTGCCGTTGGTGCCCTTGATGTACGAACCCAGTGCACGCACCGGAGTCCAGTCATTGCCCAGGCCGCCGGCGAATTTGGACAGCATGGCGTTGTCGTGGATCGCGTGGTAGATGCCCGACAGGTCATCCGGCACGGTAGTCAGGTAGCAGCTCGACAGCTGTGGACGCAGGGTGCCGGCGTTGAACAGGGTCGGGGTCGACGACATGTAGTCGAAGGACGACAACAGGTTGTAGAACTCGATGGCACGGTCTTCTTTGTTCTTCTCTTCGATCGCCAGGCCCATGGCCACGCGCATGAAGAACACCTGCGGCAGTTCGAAGCGGATCCCGTCCTTGTGGATGAAGTAACGGTCGTACAGGGTTTGCAGGCCCAGGTAGGTGAACTGTTGGTCACGCTCGTGGTTGATGGCCTTGCCGAGTTTTTCCAGGTCGAAGGTGGCCAGGATCGGGTTCAGCAATTCGAACTCGATACCCTTGGCGATGTAGGCAGGCAGGGCCTTGGCGTACAGGTCGGCCATTTCGTGGTGGGTAGCGCTCTCGGCGACTTTCAGGAAACCCAGGCCTTCGGCACGCAGGGTGTCCATCAACAGGCGGGCGGTGACGAACGAGTAGTTCGGCTCACGCTCAACCAGGGTACGGGCGGTCATCACCAGGGCGGTGTTGACGTCGGTCAGGGCCACGCCATCGTACAGGTTCTTCAGGGTTTCACGCTGGATCAGGTCGCCGTCGACTTCTTCCAGGCCTTCGCAGGCTTCGGTGATGATGGTGTTCAGGCGGCCCAGGTCCAGGGGCGCGAACGAACCATCAGCCAGGGTGATGCGGATCGACGGGTGAGCTTGCACGGCTTCGGCGGACGGTGCGTGTACGGCACGTTCCTTGGCACGCGAATCACGGTAGATCACGTAGTCGCGGGCCACTTTCTGCTCGCCGGCACGCATCAGGGCCAGTTCGACCTGGTCCTGGATTTCTTCGATGTGAATGGTGCCGCCCGAGGGCATGCGACGCTTGAAGGTCGCGGTGACTTGTTCGGTCAGGCGGGCAACGGTGTCGTGGATACGCGACGAAGCGGCAGCGGTGCCGCCTTCAACTGCAAGAAACGCTTTGGTGATGGCGACGGTGATTTTGTCATCGGTGTAAGGAACGACAGCGCCGTTACGCTTGATCACGCGCAATTGGCCGGGCGCGGTGGCGGACAGATCCATATTCGAATCAGCGCCCTGCGGCACGGAGCCTTGCGGGTTCTCGCGAGTTGTGTCGGTTTGCATGGGGGGTTGTCTCCACATTCTATATTTATTTGGGCACCATCACGGTGCCCACCGTTCCGTCCTGAAGCACTTACAACAGGCCTTGGCCTGGCATAACAACCTCGGGACAGGAGGAAGGGAGCTGTTCGCGCCGCTTCCATGCCGAAGTCTTCGGCGCCGAGCCTTGGGCTCTTTGCCGTATTCCTGAGTGGGTGTGGTTTGTATTGCAACACCCGTACCGCTTTCTCCCCTTCGGGCTTGAAAACAGCAGCCATCCGCGTGCGCGGTTTGGGCTTTCGAAAAAGGTTTAAGTTCCACCAAACAGGAGCAAGAAAGCACTTGAGTTTCTTGTCTGATTTGTGTTTGGTCTTTTCGCTTGAAACCCTACATGTAGGGTTTTTTTGGCAACGAGGTACAAGATAATGCGTTTTGGGGGGCTTAGCAACGCACTACCTGTGGATAACGCTGTGGGTAAAATGTGTATGAAAGGTAGAACCACCGTGTAGGCCGCAGTACTGCTGCATCGCACCGTTTGTCACCGAATATTCCAAGCTGAAAACACCCGGTTGGATTTTTGCGGGCGCGAACCCTATCACAAAAAAACGCGATCACCGAATGCATTTCCTGGCTTGTGTTTGAGGGTTGGGCCATGGCTACAATCGGCCTTTTATTCCTACACGGTTATGCCCGTTGTGCATGACAAATTAGGTATGGCTGGCGAAGATCCAAATGTGGGAGCGGGCTTGCCCGCGATAGCAGTGTGTCAGGCAACATATCTACTACTGATCCACCGTTGTCGCGGGCAAGCCCGCTCCCACATTTGGAACTGCGCAGTCCGGACAAATCCCTTATAAAAACGAGGACCACCCGTGGAGCAAGAAGCCTGGCAGGTACTGATTGTCGAGGATGACCAGCGTCTGGCTGAGTTGACCCGTGACTACCTGGAAAGCAACGGCCTGCGGGTCGCCATAGAGGGCAACGGCGCCCTGGCGGTGGCGCGGATCATTGCCGAGCAGCCGGACCTGGTGATCCTCGACCTGATGCTGCCCGGCGAAGACGGCCTGAGCATCTGCCGCAAGGTGCGCGAGCGCTACGACGGGGTGATCCTGATGCTCACCGCGCGTACCGACGACATGGACCAGGTCCTGGGCCTGGACATGGGCGCCGATGACTATGTATGCAAACCCGTGCGCCCGCGCCTGCTGCTGGCGCGGATCCAGGCCTTGCTGCGGCGCAGCGAAAGCGCCGAGCCCGCTGCCGCGGAAAAACAGCGGCGCCTGCAATTCGGCCCGTTGGTGGTGGACAACGCCTTGCGCGAAGCCTGGCTGCACGACGGCGGTATCGAGCTGACCAGCGCCGAATTCGACCTGTTGTGGCTATTGGTGGCCAATGCCGGGCGCATCCTGTCCCGGGAAGAGATCTTCACCGCCCTGCGCGGGATCGGCTACGACGGCCAGGACCGCTCCATTGACGTACGCATCTCGCGGATCCGCCCGAAAATCGGCGACGACCCGATCCACCCACGCCTGATCAAGACCATTCGCAGCAAAGGCTACCTGTTCGTCCCCGAAGCTTGCGCCGATATGCTGTCGTGAACTCGATCTTCCTGCGCATCTATGGCGGCATGTGTGCGGCGCTGATCCTGGTGGCCCTGCTCGGCGTCCTGGCCCTGCATCTGCTCAATGAGGTGCGCAGCGGCCAGTACCGCGAGCGCCTGGCCCACGGCACGTTTGCCCTGATGGGCGACAACCTGCAACCCATGAGCAGCATCGAGCGCCAGCGCGCCCTGGCGGTGTGGGAGCGTTTGTTGGGGATTCCCTTGCAATTGCAGGCGGTGGCGGATGCCCGCCTGGACCTGAGCCAGCGCAATCGCCTGCAGCGTGGCCAGGTCCTGGTGGAGCAGACCGGGCCCCATGCGGCCCGGGTGTTGCGCCTGGTCAGTGAAAAAGAGCAACTGCTGCTCACCGGCGAAGTGCAGCAGATCAGCGAGCAACTGGCCCGGGCCACCATTTATTTGCTGGCCGACGAACTCGTGCGGTTTCCGGTGGCCGAGCAGCCGCAACGGTTGGCAGACCTGAAGGAGGCCAAGGGTTTCGGCTTTGAAATGCACCTGCTGAAACTGAACGAAGCCGACATGGACGAGGACCAGCGGCGGCGCGTGGCTGAAGGCGACACGGTGATGGCCCTGGGCAAGGGCGGCGACTCGATCCGCGTATTTGCCGGCATGGTCGGCACGCCGTGGGTCCTGGAAATCGGTCCGCTGTACCAGATGAACCCTTACCCGGCGCAATGGCTGGTGCTGATCGCTTTGATCGGCCTGACCCTGATCGGCCTGATCGTGTATTTGCTGGTGCGCCAGCTGGAACGCCGCCTGCGCGGGCTGGAAGCGGCCGCCACGCGCATCGCCAAAGGCAACCTGGAAGCCCGGGTGCCGGCGCGCGGTGCCGACTCGGTAGGGCGCCTGGCATCGGCCTTCAACGGCATGGCCGAGCACTTGCAGCGCCTGCTGGCGATCCAGCGCGAACTGGTGCGCGCGGTGTCCCACGAACTGCGCACGCCGGTGGCGCGCCTGCGTTTTGGCCTGGAGATGATCGGCGAAGCCGCCACCCCCGAAGCCCGGCGTAAATATATGGAAGGCATGGACAGCGATATCCAGGACCTCGACGGCCTGGTGGACGAGATGCTGACCTATGCCCGCCTGGAGCAGGGGTCGCCGGCCTTGAGTTTCCAGCGGGTCGACCTGAGTGCCTTGCTCGACCAGGTGATCGGCGAGTTGGCGCCCCTGCGGCCGGGGATCGACGTGGCGCGGGGGGTGTGCCTGTCATCGGCGCACCTGGACGGGGCCTGGGTCGATGCCGAGCCGCGCTATCTGCACCGCGCCCTGCAAAACCTGGTGAGCAATGCCATGCGCCATGCCCAGTCGCGGGTGCTGATCAGCTACCAGGTGGGCCAGGTGCGTTGCCGTATCGATGTCGAAGACGATGGCCCAGGGGTTCCGGAAAGTGCCTGGGAGCGGATCTTTACCCCCTTCCTGCGCCTGGATGACAGCCGCACCCGGGCCTCGGGCGGGCATGGCCTGGGCTTGTCGATTGTGCGGCGGATTATCTACTGGCACGGCGGGCGGGCGTTGATCAGCAAGAGCAACAACCTGGGTGGCGCGTGTTTCAGCCTGAGTTGGCCTCGGGATCAGGACAAACCTTGAGACCGACATCCCAGGCAAGCCCCACATTTTGATGGGTAAACACCGTCAAATGTGGGAGCGGGCTTGCCCGCGATAGCTATCTATCAGGCGCCGATAGCCACCACACTCAACAACTGCCCCTCATGCACCACAAACTGCGCCTCCAACTCCTTGCCATAACACCACTCACTGGACAACTCCGTCAGCAACCGCAGGCGCAGCGAGCCTGTCTCAGACCACTCCAGCACCTCGGCATGCTCAAAATAGAAGCGCTTGTGCACAATCGGGTAGAGCGCCTTGAACAGGCTCTCCTTGGCCGAAAACGTCAGGGTCACGCACTGCGCAATCTGCTCCCGTGGCCCGGCGGCCATGCGTTGCATCTCATCGGCGGTCAGGATTTCCCCGGCCAGGCGCTCGGCCCGTTCCAGGGGCAGCAGGTTTTCCAGGTCCATGCCCAGCCCGCGCCATTGCGCCTTGTGCCCGACGATAGCCGCTGCATGCCCCGTGCTATGGGTGATCGAGCCGCTGATATGAGCGGGCCAGACCGGCGCGCGGTCCTCACCGATGGCGGGGATGCAGTCCAGGCCTTCGAGCCGTTGCAAGGCACTGCGGGCGCACAGCCGTCCGGCCAGAAATTCCGCCTGCCGCTTGGCCACCGAACGCTGGATACTGGCCGGTGGCGGCACGGCGCAGCGCTGGAAGTCACCGGCCTCGAGCAGTTTGGGTTCGAAACGGGTGCTCAGGAACACCGTGCCGGGCAAGGCGACGGGCAGCGGCCAATGATCATCAAGTGGGGTGCAGCAGGCGGGTATCAGGTTCATGGCGGCTATTCTGCACGGGGCGGCACACACCTGGGTAGCCCGCCGGTTCAGACTGTGTTCAGTTCAACGGCCGTAAACTGCACAAGCATACCTTCAGGGCCGCTATGATGTTTCCCTGCGGGACAGTGGATTGGCCTTGGAGAGCGTTATGAAATTGCTGGTTGTCGAAGATGAGGCGTTGTTGCGCCATCACCTGTTGACCCGTCTTGGCGACAGCGGCCACGTGGTCGAAGCCGTGGCCAACGCCGAAGAGGCGCTGTACCAGACTGGGCAATTCAATCACGACCTGGCGATCATCGACCTGGGCCTGCCCGGCATGGGCGGCCTGGACCTGATCCGCCAACTGCGGGCCCAGGCCAAGACCTTCCCGATCCTGATCCTGACCGCGCGTGGCAACTGGCAGGACAAGGTCGAAGGCCTGGCCGCCGGGGCCGACGACTATGTGGTCAAGCCCTTCCAGTTCGAGGAACTGGAGGCGCGGATGAACGCACTGCTGCGCCGCTCCAGCGGTTTTACCCAATCGACCATCGTCGCCGGCCCGCTGCTGCTGGACCTCAACCGCAAGCAGGCGTCCCTCGACGAACAGCCCCTGGCGCTGACGGCCTATGAGTACCGGATCCTCGAATACCTGATGCGCCATCACCAGCAAGTGGTGGCCAAGGACCGGTTGATGGAACAACTCTATCCCGATGACGATGAGCGCGACCCGAACGTGATCGAGGTGCTGGTCGGCCGCCTGCGTCGCAAGCTCGAAGGCCCGGCCGGGTTCAAGCCCATCGATACCGTGCGCGGCCTGGGCTACCTGTTTAACGAGCGCTGCCGTTGATCCGTTCGCTCCGTGTGCGCCTGATGCTGGCGGCCACCACCCTGGCCGTGTTGTTCATGCTGGCGTTGTTGCCGGCGATGCAGGGCGCGTTCAGCCTGGCGTTGCAGGATTCCATCGAGCAGCGCCTGGCGTCGGATGTGACCACACTGATCTCTGCCGCGCGGGTTGATAACAACCGCTTGCTGATGCCGGCGCAGTTGCCGGACGAGCGCTTCAACCTGACCGACAGCCGCCTGCTGGGCTACATCTATGACCGCGAAGGCCACCTGGTCTGGCGTTCGCGGGCGACCCGCGAAGAAAACATCAACTACCGCCCGCGCTACGACGGGCGCGGCAATGAGTTTGCGAAGATTCGCGAGGCCAACGGCCAGGAATTCTTCGTGTATGACGTCGAGGTCAAGCTACTGGGGGGCAAGAGCGCGGCGTTCAGTATCGTCGCCCTGCAACCGGTGCGCGAATACCAGGTGACCCTGGAAGGCCTGCGGGAAAACCTCTACCTGGGCTTCGGCGCCGCCTTGCTGGTGCTGTTGAGCCTGCTGTGGATCGGCCTGACCTGGGGCTTGCAGGCCTTGCGCCGGCTGAGTCAGGAGTTGGATGAAATCGAAGGCGGCACCCGCGAAAGCCTCAGTGAGCAACACCCACGGGAGCTGCTGCGCCTGACCGGCTCCCTCAACCGCCTGCTGCACAGCGAGCGCGAGCAGCGCACCCGTTACCGTGACTCCCTGGACGACCTGGCCCACAGCCTGAAAACCCCACTGGCGGTGTTGCAGGGCGTGAGTGAAGACATGGCCCAGCGCCCCCAGGACCTTGAGCAGGCGCGAGTCCTGCAGTCGCAGATCGAGCGCATGAGCCAGCAGATCAGCTACCAGTTGCAGCGCGCCAGCCTGCGCAAAAGCGGCCTGGTGCGCCACCAGGTGCGCTTGCGGCCGGTGCTGCAAAGCCTGTGCGAGACCCTGGACAAGGTCTACCGCGACAAACGCGTGCGGGTGTCTTTCGCGTTGCCGGAGCAATGCGACGTGCCCATCGAGCAGGGCGCCTTGCTGGAATTGCTCGGCAACCTGCTGGAAAACGCCTACCGCCTGTGCCTGAGCGAAGTGCGCGTGACCTTGGATGAAGGTGCCGATGGCGTGCGCTTGTGCATCGAAGACGACGGCCCCGGCGTGCCTCCCGACCAGCGTGCGCGGATCCTGCAGCGCGGCGAGCGCCTGGATCGCCAGCATCCGGGGCAGGGGATCGGGTTGGCGGTGGTCAAGGATATTATTGAGAGCTACGGCGCGCGGTTGACCCTGGGGGATTCGCCTTTAGGAGGCGCGGCATTCAGGATTCATTTCCCGGCGCTGTGATCTTTGTTGATTCGCCGGGCGCATCGCAGGCAAGCCAGCTCCCACATTTAATTGTGTTTACACATCAAAATGTGGGAGCTGGCTTGCCTGCGATGGGGCCCGACCTCAACTCTCCTGCGCCCGATAAGCCCCCGGCGTCACCCCCGTCCACTTCTTGAACGCCCGATGAAACGCCGACGGCTCGGAAAACCCCAACTGCTCGGCAATCTCCTGCAACGACAGATCCGCCCGCCCCAGATGAAAAATCGCAATATCGCGGCGCAATTCGTCCTTGAGTGCCTGGAAGCTGGTGCCTTCGTCACGCAAATGCCGGCGCAGGGTCTGGGGGCTGATGTGCAGGTGCTGCGCCACGGCCTCCAGGTCTGGCCAGGGCGTGCGGTCGCGGCTCAGCAGGCGGCGTAACTGGCTGCGCAGGCTGTCGCCTTCGTCTGGCCGGGACAGCAGGTCGGCGGGTGAGCGTTCGAGGAAGAGCTTGAGGGTGCGCTCATCCTGTAGCAGAGGCAGGTTCAGGTAGCGGCAGTGGAACAGCAGGCTGCTGCTGGACGCGCTGAACACCAGAGGGCAGGGGAACAGCAGGTCGTATTCGCTGGCATGGGCCGGCATCGGGTAGCTGAAGGTTGCCTGCTCCAGGCGGATACGCTGGCCAATCAGCCAACTGCCGAGGCGATGCCAGATCACCAGCAGGCTTTCGCTCAAGAAATGATCCGGGTCCCACAGTTGCGAGTCATCCAGGCTCAGGCGCGCCATATCGCCTTCACGGCTCAGGCGCCAGCGTGGCCCCTGGAGGAACAGGCTGTAGAACAGCAGCCCACGCTCCAGGGCCTTCTCCAGGGTGCGGCAGTGAATCAGTGCGTGGCACATCATGGCAAAGGTGCCGCGCTTGCTCGGCCCATCGGCGAAGCCCAGGTATTCGTCATCCAGGGCCAGCCACAACCGCTGCAACAGTTGCGTGAACTGCTCCGGCGCGATGCGCGCGCGGGGTTCTGCCAGCAGTTCCGGGGTAATCCCCAGTTGCTGCAACAGCGTCGAGCAGTCGTAGCCGGCCCGGCGCGCGCCGCCCAGGGCGGCGCGGGCGTAATGACTGGCGATGGTGCGTTCGCGCATGCAGGGGCCTCGTCCATTGAGTGGCCGATGGTAGCCATCGTGCTGTGGGTGGACAAGGCGGATATCCGCCAAATTGTAGGACGAGATCGGATCGCTGGGCGGATATCCGCCACCTGTCGTCATCTGCAAAACCACCGCTGATAGCCATCAACCCCCATTTTTTGCGGGCTCCAGGGCTTTTGGGGAAAGTGGCACGCCGTTTGCGATAGGGATTACAGATCTGCCAGCCAGCAGCTCGCCAAAACAAATCCCTCCAGTGCAGGAGGGTTCGCAATTCAAGTGTCGTGGGCAATGGCGGATATTTGCCCCACGGGACTCTTGAGGAAACTTTGCAATGACGACTCGTCAGCCGTTCTACAAAACCCTGTATTTCCAGGTAATCGTTGCCATCGTTATCGGTATCCTGCTCGGTCACTTCTACCCGCAAACCGGTGTGGCCCTCAAGCCATTGGGTGACGGCTTTATCAAGCTGATCAAAATGGTCATCGCCCCGATCATCTTCTGTACCGTGGTTAGCGGCATCGCCGGCATGCAGAACATGAAGTCGGTGGGCAAGACCGGCGGCTACGCGCTGCTGTACTTCGAAATCGTCTCCACCATCGCCCTGCTGATCGGCCTGGTCGTGGTCAACGTGGTGCAGCCAGGCGCTGGCATGCACATCGACGTTGCGACCCTGGACGCTTCGAAAGTCGCGGCCTACGTCACTGCCGGTAAAGACCAGAGCATCGTCGGCTTTATCCTCAACGTGATCCCCAACACCATCGTCGGCGCCTTCGCCAACGGCGATATCCTGCAAGTGCTGATGTTCTCGGTGATCTTCGGTTTCGCCCTGCACCGCCTGGGTGCCTACGGCAAGCCGGTGCTGGACTTCATCGATCGCTTCGCCCACGTGATGTTCAACATCATCAACATGATCATGAAGCTTGCGCCAATCGGTGCCCTGGGCGCCATGGCGTTCACCATCGGTGCCTACGGTGTCGGCTCGCTGGTGCAACTGGGCCAGTTGATGATCTGCTTCTACATCACCTGCGTGCTGTTCGTGCTGGTGGTCCTGGGTGGCATCTGCCGCGCCCACGGCTTCAGCGTCCTGAAACTGGTGCGCTACATCCGTGAAGAGCTGCTGATCGTCCTCGGTACTTCCTCCTCCGAATCCGCACTGCCGCGCATGCTGATCAAGATGGAACGCCTGGGTGCCAAGAAGTCGGTTGTAGGCCTGGTGATCCCGACGGGCTACTCCTTCAACCTCGACGGTACTTCGATCTACCTGACCATGGCTGCCGTGTTCATCGCCCAGGCGACTGACACCCACATGGACATCACCCACCAGATCACCCTGCTGCTGGTGCTGCTGCTGTCCTCCAAAGGCGCTGCGGGTGTGACCGGTAGTGGCTTTATCGTCCTGGCCGCAACCCTGTCGGCGGTTGGCCACCTGCCGGTTGCCGGCCTGGCGCTGATCCTCGGTATCGACCGCTTCATGTCCGAGGCCCGTGCCCTGACCAACCTGGTCGGTAACGCCGTGGCGACCATCGTCGTCGCCAAGTGGGTCAAGGAACTGGACACCGACAAGCTGCAAAGCGAGCTGGATTCCGGCGGTACCGGTATCTCCGAAACCCGCGAACTGGATGACCTGGGCGTGGCCGAAGGCCCGGCACCAGCGATCAAGTAAACGCTGGCGCAGTCCTGAAAAACCCATCTTCGGATGGGTTTTTTTATGGGCGCACGAGCACAACGGTCACTGTCGATGATGCTTACGGTAATTGCCGCTGTTGCCCAAGGCTGACTACTCTGTGCCCCATCGAACTGGAATCGGAGCTCCCATGTCAGGCCCCTTGGCGTCCCTTAAAGTGCTGGATTTCTCGACCTTGCTGCCGGGGCCTTTTGCCTCGCTGCTGTTGGCGGACATGGGCGCCGAGGTGCTGCGCATCGAATCCCCCACGCGCATGGACCTGCTGCGGGTGTTGCCGCCCCACGACCGTGGCGTGTCGGCCAGTCATGCCTACCTCAACCGCAACAAGCGCAGCCTGGCCCTGGACCTCAAGCAGCCCGAGGCGCTGGAGATCGTGCGGCAATTGGTGGCGGAGTACGACATTGTGCTGGAGCAGTTCCGCCCCGGAGTCATGGAGCGCCTGGGCTTGGGGTATGAGGCGTTGAAGGCGCTCAACCCGAAGCTGATCTATGTGTCCATCACCGGCTAT
Source organism: Pseudomonas sp. WS 5010 (assembly GCF_012985565.1). Classification (NCBI taxonomy): domain Bacteria; kingdom Pseudomonadati; phylum Pseudomonadota; class Gammaproteobacteria; order Pseudomonadales; family Pseudomonadaceae; genus Pseudomonas; species Pseudomonas sp. WS 5010. The sequence goes on from NZ_JAAQWQ010000005.1 coordinate 65,970, forward strand.
GGTCAGACCGGCCCCTACAAGGACCGCGCCGGCCATGACATCAACTACCTGGCCCTGTCTGGCGTCGCCAGCTACACCGGGCGCCAGGACAGCGGGCCAGTGCCCCTGGGCGTGCAATTGGCGGATGTGGGCGGCGGCTCGTTGCATGCCGTGGTCGGCCTGCTGGCGGCGGTGATTGCGCGCCAGCACAGCGGGCTGGGCCAGTACCTGGACGTGAGCATGACCGACTGCGCCTTCAGCCTCAACGCCATGGCCGGCGCGGCCTACCTGGCCTGTGGCGTGGAGCCTGGGCGCGAAGACCAGGTACTCAATGGCGGCAGCTTCTACGATTACTACCGCTCGCGGGACGGGCGCTGGCTGTCGGTGGGCAGCCTGGAGCCGGGGTTTATGCAGCAACTGTGTGGCGCGCTGGGGCGCCCGGAATTGGCGGCCCAGGGCCTGTCACCCAAGCCCGAGCAGCAGAAGGCACTCAAGCAGGCATTGCAGATTGAGTTTGAGCGACACAGTTTTGAAGAACTGTGTGCGTTGTTTGCCGGGGTCGATGCTTGCGTGGAGCCGGTGCTCAGCCTTGGCGAAGCCCTGGAGCATCCGCAGTTGCAGGCTCGGGAGCTGGTGAGCCTGGTGCCCCGCGGGGATGGCTCGTTCCAGGCTCAGATGGCATGCCCGCTGAAGTTTTCCGAGGGCGTGCCGCAGCCGAGGCATATTGGCGCGGCGGTGGGGGCGCACAGTGATGAGGTGCTGGGGGAGTTGGGTTTCAGTACTCAGCGGATAGCCGAGCTGCGGGGTGCCAGGGTGGTGGGGTAGTGGCTGTTCGGGCCCCATCGCGGGCAAGCCCGCTCCCACATTCTGAATGTATTCACAAATCAAAATGTGGGAGCGGGCTTGCCCGCGAAGGGGCCCAAACAGGCCCCCAAAAACCTCACTCCACCCGCGTCTCCCCAGTAAACACCAACGTCTCCCGACAGCGCCGGCACAAATACCGCCGGCCCTGGTTCACCAGCCCATGGCGCTGGGCCGAGAACGGGAAGTCACTGTCGGCACACGGGCACCGGTAGATATAGCGGGTCACCCGCCGGCGCTGAATCTCATAGGTATGGCAGCGATCAGGCGGCAGTTCGTAGACCCCGCGCATGATCAGTTGCCATTCCTCGCCATGGGGCTGGATGCGCTCGCCAAACAACTGGTGGGCGATCAAGTGCGCCACTTCGTGGGCCACCGTCTGTTTGAGGAAGTGTTGGCTGTTTTCTCGGTACAACTGGGGGTTGAAGCGCAGCAGGTTCTCGTGCAAATGCGCGACACCGGCTTTCTGCCCACGCAGCTTGAGGCTGACCTGGGGGCGTTTGAAACTTCGTTTGAAAAAGGATTCGGCTTGTAGGAAACAATCTTCGACGCGGGTATTGAGTTGCTCGGGCATGCTGTACATATCTCCAGAGACGCCCAGTATGCCGCATCCACGGGTGTTTCCGAATCTGTCAGGCGCCGAATGGTCATGCATAACGCACAAAGCCACCTTGCGGTGGCTGTTCCTGCGCTGGTAAGACGGCTAGTTGGTGTAGATCGGCCCCACGCCCAGGCCCCAGACAATCACGGTAAACGCCATGATCGCCACCAGTACCACCAGGCCTACGGCCAGTACCGAGCTGGAAAACAGGAAGCCTTCGTCCGGGTCGATGCTCATGAAGGTCGGCAATCCCACATACAGCAGGTACACCGTGTAGCAGATGGCGGCCGTGCCCACGACCATGCCCAGCCACATATGCGGATACAGCGCCGCCAGCCCGCCGATAAACAGTGGCGTCGCGGTATAGGTGGCGAACGCGACGCAGCGCGCCATGCTCGGATTGGCGTCGTAGGTGCGCGCCATCCAGTGAATGAAGGCGCCCATCACCGCAACGCCGCCGAGCATCGCCAGGTACGACATGATAGTCATCCACAATGCACTTTCCTGGGTCAGCATGACCGGGGAGCGATTGCCGATGACCCAGCCGACCTGGGTGGTGCCGATAAAGGCTGATACGGCGGGGATCGCCGCAAGAATCAGCGTGTGAGTGAGGTACATGTGGCCGATGCTTTCTTCTTTATCGCCACGAATTTCCCGCCATTCCTGGTCGGGATGGGTGAAAAGCCCCACGACGTGATGGATCATGCCAGTCACTCCTGTCGTTATTACCATCGCCCCCCAAGCGGAGCGCCCGCCGGCCAAGTGGCCTGAAAGGTCTGGATACATGTGCGACCTTATGTCGCAGTATAGGAAGTGATGACCGGAAAAAGTGTGGGGCTTTAGAGCAAATTGCGCTGTAAACACTGGGCTTAATCGCGCCTGGGTCTGTGACGTGGAATGCAGTCCCCTGTGGGAGCTGGCTTGCCTGCGATGGCGGTGGGTCAGTTGCCAGAAACAGTGGCTGGACTGCCGCTATCGCGGGCAAGCCCGCTCCCACAGGGGATCTCACTGGGGCAGAGAATTTTGGCCCCACCACAGATCAAGTGTAGGAGCTGGCTTGCCTGCGATGGCGGTGGGTCAGTTACCAGAAACAGTGGCTGGACTGCCGCTATCGGGAGCAAGCCCGTCCCACATTGGAACTCGGTGCTCCATACCGCTAAAATGCCCGGCTTTTCGTCACACACCTTTTTCGCGGATCCAAGCGCCATGGGCACCCTTACCGTCAATCAGAACAAACTGCAAAAACGCCTGCGGCGCCTGGCCGGTGAGGCTGTCGCTGACTTCAACATGATCGAGGAGGGCGACAAGGTCATGGTCTGCCTGTCCGGCGGCAAGGACAGCTACACCATGCTGGACGTGCTGATGCACCTGCAGAAGGTCGCGCCGATCAAGTTCGACATCGTTGCCGTCAACATGGACCAGAAGCAGCCCGGGTTCCCCGAGGACGTGCTGCCGGCCTACCTCAAGACCCTGGGCATCGAGTACCACATCGTCGAGAAAGACACCTATTCGGTGGTCAAGGAACTGATCCCGGAGGGCAAGACCACCTGCTCGCTGTGTTCGCGCCTGCGCCGTGGCACCCTGTACACCTTTGCCGATGAAATTGGCGCAACCAAGATGGCCCTGGGTCATCACCGCGACGACATCGTCGAGACGTTCTTTCTCAACATGTTCTTCAACGGCTCCCTCAAGGCCATGCCGCCCAAGCTGCGCGCCGACGACGGCCGCAACGTGGTGATCCGCCCGCTGGCGTATTGCAACGAGAAGGACATCCAGGCCTACTCCGACTTCAAGCAATTCCCGATCATCCCCTGCAACCTCTGTGGCTCCCAGGAGAACCTGCAGCGCCAGGTGGTCAAGGACATGCTCCAGGAGTGGGAGCGCAAGACGCCGGGGCGCACCGAAAGCATCTTCCGCAGCTTGCAGAACGTGATCCCGTCGCAGCTGGCCGACCGCAACCTGTTCGACTTCACTAGCCTGCGCATCGACGAGACCGCCGCTTCGCGCTTCGTCAACATTGTGAACCTCTGAGTCTTTTCCAGGCTCTGACAGACGGCGCTCATAGGCGCCGTTTTCATTTCAACCCGTAGGAGAGGGCATGCGCGATTACAAATGGCTGCACGAATACTGTCTGAACCGCTTTGGTTCGGCGGCCGAGCTCGAAGCCCACCTGCCTGTGCCCAAGACGCCGGCGCAATTGCGCCAGATCAGCGATGACCGCTACCTGTCGACCCTGTCGCTGCGGGTGTTTCGCGCCGGGCTCAAGCACAGTGTGGTGGACGCCAAGTGGCCGGCGTTCGAGCAAGTGTTCTTCAGCTTCGATCCCGAGAAGGTCGTGTTGATGGGCGCCGAGCACCTTGAGCGGCTGATGCAGGACACGCGGATCATCCGCCACCTGGGCAAGCTCAAGAGCGTGCCGCGCAATGCGCAGATGATCCTCGATGTCGAGCAGGAGAAGGGCAGCTTCGCGGCGTTGATCGCCGACTGGCCGGTGACCGATATCGTCGGCTTGTGGAAATACCTGAGCAAGCACGGCCACCAGTTGGGCGGGCTGTCGGCGCCGCGCTTTTTGCGCATGGTGGGCAAGGACACGTTTGTGCCGAGCTACGACGTGGTCGCGGCGCTGAATGCGCAGGAGATTGTCGACAAGGCCCCCACCAGCCTGCGGGACCTGGCGACGGTGCAGGCGGCGTTCAACCAATGGCACGCCGAGAGCGGGCGGCCGATGTGCCAGTTGTCGATGATGCTGGCGTTTACCGTCAACCATTGAGACCGCGGTGCTGCCATCGCAGGCAAGTCGAATCGTCGCACCACCGTAGCTCCCACATTTGGAATGCATTCCCCTGTGGGAGCTGGCTTGCCTGCGATGGGGGCCTGACTGGCCCCACATACCCCTCAGGCTGGCTGACCTTCCCCCGCCAACCGTCGATTCAACTGGAACCGCCAGCGCACATACAGCAGCGCCGTGCAGAACACCGCCAGGCTCGCCAGCATCTCCAGCACGCCAAACCACTGGCGGTTCGGGTCATAGGCCGCCAGTGCGCCCTTGATGAAATACAGATTCACCACAAAGCACATCCACGAATGCCCGCGCGCACTGCCCATGAGCATGCCCGGCGCGAGGATCAGTAACGGCACCAGTTCGATCAGCAATATCACCCAGGGCCGCGCGCCATGCAGGTCGGCGACCAGCAGGTAGTACACGCAGAGCAACCCCACCAGGCCCAGAAACGCCAGCAGGCTCAAGGCCCGTGCCACTTTGACCCGGGGTTCCAGCCAGGCCTGGGCCGGCAGGACTTTAGGCTTCTTGGCCACGGCCACTCTCCAGTTTCGCCGCAGTTTTCGCCAGGCGCAGGCCCAGGGCGCGGCACAACGCGATTTCATGGGGGTCCAGGGCGCGTTTGCCGTCAGCGCCGGAATGGTGGCTGGCGCCGTAGGGCGTGCCGCCGCCCTGGGTGTCGAGCAAGGCCTGTTCGCTGTAGGGCAGGCCGGTGATCAGCATGCCGTGGTGCAGCAACGGCAGCAGCATGGACATCAAGGTGGTTTCCTGGCCGCCGTGCAGGCTGGCGGTCGAGGTGAAGACCCCGGCTGGCTTGCCGACGAGGGCGCCGGTCAGCCACAGGTTGCTGGTGCCGTCGAGAAAGTACTTCAGCGGTGCGGCCATGTTGCCAAAACGCGTCGGGCTGCCAAGGGCCAGGCCCGCGCAGTTCTTCAGGTCGTCGAGGCTGGCGTAGAGTGCGCCTTCGGCGGGGATGCTCGGGGCGACGGCCTCGCATTCGCTGGAAATCGCCGGCACAGTGCGCAGGCGCGCTTCCAGGCCGCCTTGCTCGATGCCCCGGGCAATTTGCCGGGCCATTTCGCTGACCGAGCCGTTGCGGCTGTAATACAGCACCAGGATGTAGGGCGCGCTCACGGCAGAAGCTCCAGGATGTTTTCCGGCGGACGGCCAATCACGGCCTTGTCGGCGGTGGCCAGGATCGGCCGTTCCATCAACTTGGGATGGGCGGCGATGGCGGCAATCAACTGCGCCTCGCTGAGGCTGGCGTCGGCCAGGTTGAGGGTCTTGTATTCGTCTTCGCCGGTGCGCAGCAATTGCCGGGCGCCGATCCCCAGCTTGCCGAGCAGGGCTTCAAGCTGCGCGGCGTCCAGCGGGGTTTCCAGGTAACGCACCACGTTGGGCGTGAGGCCACGGGCTTGCAGCAGTTCGAGCGCACCGCGGGATTTCGAGCAGCGCGGGTTGTGATAAAGCGTCAGATCGGTCATGTGCGGGTCGCATCTTGCGTAAGGTGGCGGGTATTCTACCCGCGCTGCGGCGTGTCCTTAAACCGTAAGAGGCGATCGGCCGCAGCCCACGTTCATTTTTGCTAAGGATTACCCCATGACACGGCGACTGATAGGCGCACTGGCAGTTATCACCACACTCCTGCTCAGCGGCTGCGGCAATGATTATGGCGTTGACCAATACGGCCAGAAAGTCGCGTCCGAGCGCGTCGACAAACAATGGTTGGTGATCAATTACTGGGCCGAATGGTGTGGCCCGTGCCGCATCGAGATCCCCGAACTCAACGCCCTGGCCGAGCAACTCAAGGGCCAGCCGGTCAGTGTGTTCGGCGTCAACTTCGACAATGTGCAGGGTGAAGAGCTCAAGAGCGCCAGCGAGAAGCTGGGCATCAAGTTCACGGTACTGGCGCAGAACCCCGAGGCGATTTTTGATATCCCGCGCAGCGAAGCGTTGCCGGTGACCTACATCATCGATGACAAGGGCAAGGTGCGGGCACAGATGTTGGGCGAGCAGACGGCGGCGGGGGTATTGGCCAAACTCAAGGAGCTGCGCGGCTAAACGGTTGCTCGCTGGCGATTGCGGTATGCCCGGCACACCGCAATCGTCAACGGATCAGCCTTCTTCCAGCCACAAGCGCAGTGGCTTGCCTTCGGCAGGCCAGAAGCGGGTCTGCTCGATGGGCGAGATGTCCCAGCGTTGCACGGTTTGCAGGGCCTTGAAGAAGCGCTGCTCCTGCTCCATCAGGGCTTCGGCACACAGTTTGCGGGTGCTGCCGATCTTGCCGAAGCTGAGTTTGTCACCGTCCAGGCTGTACGGTGCGAACCAGTGGTTGCAGCCGCCATTGCCATAGGCCCGGCCATCGGCGCCGAGGGTCACGGTCAGGTGGGCGTAGTCCATCAGGGGCCGTTCGCCGATCCATTCGACGATGTAGCTGTGATCCTGCTTGAGCTTGACCTCATCGCTGGCGCAGCCGGCAAGGCCTGCGCCCAGCGCTGCGACCATCAGCAGGCTCTTCATGGCGCGGCCTGCTGGCATTTCGGGCAACGGTGCTTGTCGCCGACGGTGGCCCAGCCCAACTCGGCAATGCGCGCAGTGGCGGCCGGTTGCAGCGGTTCCTTGGTCAGTTTGGTTTCTACCGAGAACTCAAACTCCAGCACGGCGTCGCAGCTGTCGCAATTGACCTTCCAGGTGTGAATCTCCAGTTCGCCGAACTTCGGCCCCTGCGCCATGGCCACCCATTGCCCGGCCGGGCGGATGGAGTAGCGCGCATCGCCTTCGACGGTCAGGCGCATCGACAGGGTCTTGCTGCCGCGCAAGGTGACGATCAGCACATCGCCATGCTTGATCGAGCCACCATTGCCGGTGACTTGGTAACGACCCGGCACCAGGGCGCGGCATTCGATCAGGGTGTGTTGTGGGCTCAGCAAACTGAAGCGGAAATCGTGTTCGGCCATGGATCCTCCAAATAGGCGCGGCATCCTATCACGCTCGTCTGTTTACCATGCGCGCGGTATGTGACCGTTGATCATCCGTGCACCAGGTTTTGTGGCTGGCCGTTGGCCCAGGCCTGGATATTGGCCAGGGTGGTCCCGGCAATCGCCGCCAGCGCCTCGCGCGTGAGGAATGCCTGGTGCGCGGTGATGATCACGTTGGGGAAAGTCAGCAGGCGCGCCAGTACGTCGTCCTGCAAGGGCAGGTCCGAGCGGTCCTCAAAAAACAGCTGGGCTTCTTCTTCGTACACATCCAGGCCCAGGTAGCCCAATTGCCCGTCCTTGAGCGCCTCGATCAGCGCCGGGGTATCCACCAGGCCACCACGCCCGGTATTGATCAACATCGCCCCCGGCTGCATATGGGCCAGGGATTGCGCATTGATCAGGTGCTTGCTGTCGGCGGTCAGCGGGCAGTGCAGGCTGATGATCTGCGCCTCGGCCAGCAGTTGGGGCAGGCTGACATAGCACGCGCCAAGGGCTTCGACCTGCGGATTGGGATAGGGGTCGTACGCCAGCAAGGTGCAGCCAAAGCCAGCCATGATCTTGGCAAAGGTCGCGCCGATCTGCCCGGTGCCCACCACGCCCACGGTCTTGCCCACCAGGTCGAAGCCGGTCAGGCCGTGCAGGCTGAAGTCGCCGTCGCGGGTGCGGTTGTAGGCGCGGTGCAGGCGGCGGTTGAGGGCCAGCACCAGGGCCACGGCATGTTCGGCCACCGCGTGGGGCGAGTACGCCGGCACGCGCACGATGGTCAGGCCCAGGCGCTTGGCGGCGGCCAGGTCTACATGGTTGTAGCCGGCCGAGCGCAGGGCGATCAGCCGCGTGCCGCCGGCGGCCAGGTGTTCGAGCACCGGGGCGCTGAGGTCGTCGTTGATAAACGCACAGACCACTTCGTGCTTGTCGGCCAGGGCCACGGTGTCGAGGTTCAGGCGCGCTGGTTGGAATTGCAGCTCCATGCCTGCGGGCAAGGGTTGGGCGAGAAAGCTGTCGCGGTCGTAGGTCTGGCTGCTGAAGAGGATGATGCGCATCAAAAGGCTCCCTGCAAAATAGCGTGTGGTGACACAAATCCTGTAGACACCGGCGTACCGGCGCCTACAGGAGATGTTGCCCGTGATTGGCGTTGGGCGTGTTGCTCTGCATCAGGCGTTGACGCGGGCCTCGCTGGCCAGGCGGGCAATGGCCAGGTCCAGCTCATCGAGGGCGGCCATGGCTTTGGCGTCATCCTGCTTGAGCAGGGTTTCGGCGCGTTGGCAGGCTGCACGCAATTGCGGCACGCCGCAGTAGCGGGTGGCGCCGTGCAGGCGGTGGACCCGTTCGATCAGCGCGTTATTGTCGTTGGCTTCGCGGGCAACGCAGACCGCCTCACGGTCGGCCTCCAGGGACGCCAGCAGCATGGCCAGCATATCGGCGGCCAAGTCAGCCTTGCCGGCCGCCAGGCGCAGGCCTTCCTCATGGTCCAGCACCGGCAGTTGCGCGGCGGGGCCGTGGCCTTCGACGGCGCGCTCCGGGCCCTGGTTGCGCAGGGCCAGGCCGGTCCATTTGAGCACCACCTGGGCCAGTTGCCGTTCGCTGATGGGTTTGGTCAGGTAGTCATCCATGCCGCTTTGCAGCAGGGCGCGCTTTTCATTGGCCATGGCGTGGGCTGTCAGCGCGACGATAGGCAGCGGCGTGCCGTGGCGCTCGCTTTCCCACTGGCGAATCGCCTCGGTACTCTGGCGCCCGTCCATACCGGGCATCTGCACGTCCATCAGCACCAGGTCGAAGGCTTCTTTTTTCACCGCCTCGATGGCGGTATAGCCGCTTTCCACGGCCTGCACCTTGGCGCCCATGTCTTCGAGCAGGGTTTGTACCAGCAACAGGTTGGCCGGGTTGTCGTCGACACACAGTACCCGTGGCGCGCGGCTGGACAGCGGCTCGCCCGGTTCGCTGCGCAACGGCCGCGGGCTGATCAGGTCGGACAGCGCCCGGCGCAATTTGCGGGTGCAGGCCGGCTTGGCCTGCAACTGACTATTGGGGTTGGGCACCGACAGGTTGAAGAGCATCTGCTCGGTGGTCGGGCACAACACCAGCACTTTGCAGCCCAGGTGTTCGAGGTCCCACAGGTGTTGGTTGAGGCGCTCCGGCGGAATGTCGTTGGCGGTGATGCCCAGTACGGCCAGGTCGATCGCCTGTTCGGTCTGGTGTGCGCTGGTAATGCCGTTGGTCAGGTTCTCCAGGCTGTTGAACGGCGTGACCTCCAGGCCGCAGTCTTCCAGCTGGTGTTGCAGGGCCTGGCGCGCCAGTTCGTGATTCTCCAGCACCGCCACGCGCCGGCCCAGCAGCGGCGGGGCGGGCAGGTCTTCGATATCGTCGCGGGTCTTGGGCAGGTTGAGGCTGATCCAGAACTCCGAACCCTGGCCCGGCGTGCTGTCGACGCCGATTTCACCGCCCATCTGCTCGATCAGGCGCTTGGAGATCACCAGGCCCAACCCAGTGCCACCGGGTTGGCGCGACAGCGAGTTATCGGCCTGGCTGAAGGCCTGGAACAGGGCGCGCACATCCTGGTTCGACAGGCCGATGCCGGTGTCCTGCACGCTGATGCGCAGTTGCACGCTGTCTTCCTGTTCGTCTTCGAGCATGGCCCGGGCGACGATGGTGCCTTCGCGGGTGAACTTGATGGCGTTGCTGACCAGGTTGGTGAGGATCTGCTTGAGACGCAGCGGGTCGCCCACCAGCGATAGCGGCGTATCGCGGTAGACCAGGCTCACCAGCTCCAGCTGTTTGGCGTGGGCGGCCGGGGCGAGGATGGTCAGGGTGTCTTGCAGCAGGTCGCGCAGGTTGAACGGGATATTGTCGAGCACCAGCTTGCCGGCTTCGATTTTCGAGAAGTCGAGAATTTCGTTGATGATGCCCAGCAGGTTGTCGGCGGACTTTTCGATGGTGCCCAGGTAATCCAGCTGGCGGGGCGACAGCTCGCTTTTCTGCAACAGGTGGGTGAAACCGAGGATGCCATTGAGCGGCGTGCGGATTTCATGGCTCATGTTGGCCAGGAACTCCGACTTGATGCGGCTGGCCTCCAGGGCTTCCTTGCGGGCCAGGTCCAGCTCGATGTTCTGGATCTCGATGGTTTCCAGGTTCTGGCGCACGTCTTCGGTGGCCTGGTCGATGCTGTGTTGCAGTTCTTCCTGGGCATTTTGCAGGGTTTCGGCCATGCGGTTGATGCCGGACGCCAACTGATCCAGCTCCTGGCTGCCCAGGGGCGGCAAGCGGGTTTCCAGGTTGCCATCCTTGAGCTGCGCCACCGCTTGTTTGATCTGGCCGATGGGCGAGTTGATCGTGCGGCTGATGCGCAAGGCCAGGGCGGCGGTGCAGATCAGGCCGATGGCGATCAACATCAGGCTGGCGAACAGGCTGCGATAGCCGCGCAGCAGCATGCCGTTATGGGACAGTTCCAGCTCGACCCAGCCCAGCAGGCGATCGGCTTCGTCGGGGATCAGCTCGCCAGCGAGGTTGCGATGACGGCCGAACACGGGCAGCAGGTAGCGGGTGGCGTCATTACCGGTGCGTTGCAACAGGTGCGAGCTGTTGCCGATGGGCGGTTGGTTGAGCATGGTCGGGCCGGCATGGGCCAGGGGCGTGCGGTCGGGCGCCAGGAAGGACACGGCCCGTACATCGACTTGTTCCAGGGACTGGGTGGCGATGCGTTCCAGCAGATCGGTGTTCTTGTTGCCCAGTGCCGGTGCCACCAGCGGCGCCAGCTGTTCGGCGATCATCTCGCCGCGATTGAGCAATTGGGTTTGCAGGTCCGAGAGCTGCATCCAGGTGAAATAACCGCCCAAAAGCAATGCCATCAGGCTGGTAGGCAACAAGGTCAGCAACAGTACGCGGCCTTTTATCCCCATTCTTCTTAGCACGCCACTCTCCTGCTACCACACTGATGTCGAGATTCTACGCAGGCATCCGGCCTGCGCCACCTGCGCAGTGTAGCCATATGAGGGGCTTGGAATCTTGCAAAAGATGCTTGAGGGGGCAAGGCGCCGGCTTGTCGGGTTGCTGCATCGCTGCGCTGGCGCCAGCAAGGCCCCTTGGCTACTACCGATTACGCTGCTGGCGCTTTTTCCACTGATGACCCACCCACCACCGCCAGTACACCATGGTCAGGCAGTACGCCAGCGCGCCCAATACCAGGCCCATCACCACCGAGCCCAGCAGGAACGGCTGCCACATAGTCGACAGTTGCCCGCTGATCCATTCCCAGGTCAGTTCATCGGGCAGGGTGCGCGGCGGGATGTTCATCAGCCAGGTGCCGGTCATATAGGTGCAGAAAAACACCACGGGCATGGTAATCGGGTTGGTCAGCCACACCAGGCTCACGGCGATGGGCATATTGCCGCGCACGGAGATGGCGAGGACGGCGGCCAACAGCATCTGCAAGGGAATGGGAATGAATGCGGCAAACAGACCGACAGCCATGGCCCGGGCAACCGAGTGCCGATTGAGGTGCCACAGGTTGGGGTCATGGAGCAGCGTGCCGAGAAAGCGTAAGGACTTGTGTTCCCGAATGCTGGTCGGATCGGGCATGTACCGTTTGAATAAGCGCCGTGGCATAAGGGGTCCAGGTCAGTTCGAGGGGCAAGTATGCCCGTATTCTATGAACGGGAAATTCAGACTTTGTGACAAAAAATCATAGTTCGCCTTGAACCACTCGGCTAACACTCGATGGGTCACTTTAAAGGAATGATCCATGCGCACAGGGACGTTTGCGCTGGCGTTGGGGCTGCTGGCGTTGCGCCTGCTGCCTGCCTTGCCGCCGGTCGGTTGGTTGCTGGTCATGTTGGTGGTGGCGTTGATGCTGCTGCCGTTTCGTACTTATCCGCTGGCGCTTTTCCTGTTGGGCCTGGCGTGGGCTTGTTTCAGCGCGCAACGAGCACTGGACGAGCGGCTCGTGCCCGCCCTGGACGGCCAGACCCGTTGGCTGGAAGGGCGCGTCAGTGGGCTACCGCAGCAGGCCAATGGGCTGGTGCGCTTCGAGCTGAGCGACAGCCGGTCACGCCAGGACCGGCTGCCCCAGCGCATCCGGCTGAGTTGGCAGGGCGGCCCGCCAGTGCGCAGCGGGGAGCGCTGGCGTTTGGCTGTCACTCTCAAACGCCCGTCCGGCCTGCTGAATTTCCATGGTTTCGACCAGGAGGCCTGGCTATTGGCCCAGCGTGTGGGGGCGACCGGGTCGGTCAAGGATGGCCAGCGCCTGGCGCCTGCCCGACATGCCTGGCGCGATGGGATCCGCCAGCAGTTATTGGCGGTGGATGCCCAGGGACGCGCAGCCGGACTGGCCGCCTTGGTACTGGGCGACGGCTCCGGTTTGGCCGCCGAGGACTGGCGCATCTTGCAGGACACCGGCACCGTGCATCTGTTGGTCATCTCTGGCCAACATATCGGCCTGTTGTCGGGGCTGATCTATGCGCTGGTGGCCGGCCTGGCCCGTTACGGTTGCTGGTCCAGGCGCTTGCCCTGGCTACCCTGGGCCTGTGGCCTGGCATTCGCCGCGGCGCTGGCCTATGGCGTGCTCGCCGGTTTTGCCGTGCCGGTGCAGCGGGCCTGTGTGATGGTGGGGCTGGTGTTGCTGTGGCGCCTGCGGTTTCGCCATCTGGGGATCTGGTGGCCCCTGCTGCTGGCACTCAATGCAGTATTGATCCTTGAACCCCTGGCCAGCCTGCAACCGGGTTTCTGGTTGTCATTTGCCGCCGTGGCCGTGTTGCTGCTGGCCTTCAGCGGCCGTCTGGGGCCCTGGCGGGCGTGGCAGGCCTGGAGCCGTGCCCAGTGGCTGATCGCTATCGGGCTGTTTCCGCTGCTATTGATACTCGGCTTGCCGATCAGCTTGAGTGCGCCGCTGGCCAATCTGTTTGCCGTGCCGTGGATCAGCCTGCTGGTGCTGCCGTTGGCGCTGGCGGGCACGTTGTTGCTGGCAGTGCCGTGGCTGGGCAGTGGCCTGCTGTGGTTGGCGGGTGGCGCGCTGGATTGGCTGTTCAGCGCCCTGACCTTGCTGGCCGGGCACATACCGGCGTGGCTGCCGGCCGAGGTGCCCGTGGGCTACTGGTTGCTCAGTGTGCTGGGCGCCGTGCTGTTATTGATGCCCAAGGGCATTCCCTTTCGCCTGCTGGGGTGGCCTTTGTTGCTGCTGGCGGTGTTCCCGCCCCGTGAGTCGATCCCGTTGGGCCAGGTGGCGGTGGAGCAACTGGATGTCGGCCAGGGCTTGTCGATCGTGTTGCGCACCCGCAACCACGTGCTGTTGTATGACGCCGGGCCACGGGTGGGGGACTTCGATCTCGGTGAGCGGGTGGTTCTGCCGGCTCTGCGCAAGCTGGGGGTTGGCCAGCTGGACTTGATGCTACTCAGCCATGCCGACGCCGATCATGCCGGAGGCGCTGCGGCGATCGCGCGCGGGTTGCCGGTCAAGCGCGTGGTGGGCGGGGAAACCCAGGGCCTGCCGGCATTTCTCGATACCCAGGCCTGTGTCAGCGGTGAGCAATGGGAGTGGGACGGCGTGGCGTTTGAGCTGTGGCAATGGGCGGATGCCAGCAACGGCAACGCGAAGTCGTGCGTGCTGCAGGTCCAGGCCAATGGCGAACGGTTGCTGCTGACCGGCGATATCGACCGCGAGGCCGAGCGCGCCTTGTTGGCCACACCCTTGGCGGTCGCCACGGATTGGTTGCAAGTGCCCCATCATGGCAGCCGCAGTTCTTCGTCATGGCCGTTTGTCCAGCAATTGGCCCCCAAGGCGGTGCTGATCTCCCGGGGGCGCGGCAATAGCTTTGGCCATCCGCACCCGCAAGTGCTGGCACGCTACCAGCATTTTCACAGCGCCATTTATGACAGCGCCGAGCAGGGCGCCGTGCGTCTGCGCTTGGGGGCTTTCGAGGCGCCGATCATGGCACGCAGCCAGCGTCGTTTCTGGCGTGCGCCTGTCACTGACAGTTACCAAAGGCCGGTACCTGCGACATGATGGCTGTCGGCAGGCAGGTCCTTCCTCGTCAGCCTGTATGCTAAAGTGGCGCACTTTTTCGAGGGGACATTCACTGTGTGGGAATTGGTCAAATCCGGCGGCTGGATGATGTTGCCGATCATTCTGAGCTCCATCGCCGCACTCGGCATCGTTGCCGAACGCCTGTGGACCCTGCGCGCCAGCCGTGTAACCCCTGATCATCTGCTGGGGCAGGTCTGGCGCTGGATCAAGGACAAGCAACTGGACAAGGAAAAGCTCAAGGAACTGCGGGCCAATTCCCCCCTGGGCGAGATCCTCGCCGCTGGCCTGGCCAACTCCAAGCACGGCCGCGAGATCATGAAGGAGTGCATTGAAGAAGCCGCCGCCCGGGTAATCCACGAGTTGGAGCGCTATATCAATGCCCTGGGCACCATCGCCGCAATGGCGCCACTGCTCGGCTTGCTCGGCACGGTGCTGGGCATGATCGATATCTTCAGCGCCTTTACCGGTTCGGGCATGACCACCAACGCCTCGGTATTGGCCGGGGGGATTTCCAAGGCCTTGATCACCACGGCGGCGGGCCTGATGGTCGGTATCCCGGCGGTGTTTTTCCACCGTTTCCTGCAACGGCGCATCGATGAACTGGTGGTGGGCATGGAACAGGAAGCCATCAAGCTGGTGGAAGTGGTCCAGGGCGACCGCGATGTCGACCTGGTCGAGGGCAAAGCGTGAAATTTCGCCGCAAGCCCCGGGAAACCGTCGATATCAACCTGGCCTCGTTGATCGATGTGGTGTTTATCCTGCTGCTGTTTTTTGTCGTCACCACCACCTTTACCCGGGAAACCCAACTGCGGGTCGAGCTGCCGGAAGCCGTCAGCGGCTCGCCGGCTGAAGACCAGCAGCTCAAGCAACTGGAGATCACCATCAGCGCCGAAGGGGTGTTTTCGGTGAACAACCAGTTGCTTGAGAAAAACGACGTGGCCAGCGTGATGGATGCGCTGCAGAAGGAGTCCGGCGGTGATACACAAATGCCGCTGTCCATCAGCGCCGATGGCAAGACCCCACACCAGGCCGTGATCACCGCGATGGATGCTGCCGGCAAGCTCGGTTTCAGCCATTTGCGCATGACCACCGTCGAGGCGGCGGGGCAGCCCTGATGGCCTTGTCCGATCGTTTGCTCAAGGCCTGGTACGACGGCCACCCGGCGCTCAAGCTCCTGCAACCTCTGGAGGCGCTCTATCGCCTTGTGGTCAAGCGCAAGCGCGAACGGTTCCTGGCGGGCGAGGGCACGATCTATCAATCGCCGGTGCCCATCGTGGTGGTTGGCAATATCACCGTAGGCGGCACGGGCAAGACGCCGTTGATCCTGTGGTTGATCGAGCATTGCCAGCGCAGTGGCCTGCGGGTCGGCGTGGTCAGCCGTGGCTACGGGGCCAAGCCTGCGCAGTTGCCATGGCGGGTGCAGGCTAGCGACAGCGCTCAAGTGGCCGGCGACGAGCCGTTGTTGATCGTGCAGCGCAGCGGCGTCCCGCTGATGATCGACCCCGATCGCAGCCGTGCGGTGCAAGCCCTGCTGGCCAGCGAGACCCTGGACCTGATCCTCTCCGACGATGGCCTGCAGCATTACCGCCTGGCCCGTGACCTGGAACTGGTGCTGATCGACAACGCCCGTGGCCTGGGCAATCGCCGCTGCCTGCCTGCCGGGCCGTTGCGCGAGCCGGTCGAGCGCCTGCACAGCGTCGATGCCCTGCTCTATAACGGCGCCGGGGCTGATCGCGAGGACGGCTTTGCTTTCCGTCTGCTGCCGACCACGCTGGTCAACCTGCTGACCGGCGAGCGCCGGCCGCTGGACCATTTTCCCGTGGGGCAGCAGGTGCATGCGGTCGCCGGTATCGGCAACCCGCAACGTTTCTTCAATACCCTTGAAACGCTACACTGGCGGCCGATACCCCATGCGTTTGCCGACCATGCGCCCTACAGCGCCGAGGTCCTGAATTTTACGCCGTCACTGCCGCTGGTCATGACTGAAAAGGACGCGGTGAAGTGCCGCGCCTTTGCCCAGGCACACTGGTGGTACCTTGCAGTTGATGCGGCACCGTCACCGGCGTTTATCGCCTGGTTCGACACGCAACTGATGCGTCTGCTGCCCGCTCGACTTTTGCCTTAAAACGCTTTTATCCAGGAAACCCCCATGGACACCAAACTGCTCGATATCCTCGCTTGCCCGATCTGCAAAGGCCCGCTCAAGCTCAGCGCCGACAAGACCGAGCTGATCAGCAAAGGCGCTGGCCTGGCATACCCGATCCGCGATGGCATCCCGGTGATGCTGGAAAGCGAAGCCCGTACCCTGACGACCGACGAGCGCCTGGATAAATGACCACTGCCTTCACTGTTGTCATCCCCGCGCGCTATGCCTCTACCCGCCTGCCCGGCAAGCCGCTGCAGATGATCGGCGCCAAGCCGATGATCCAGCTGGTCTGGGAGCAGGCCTGCAAAAGCAGCGCCCAGCGCGTGGTGGTGGCCACTGACGACCTGCGGATCATCGAGGCCTGCAAGGGGTTTGGCGCCGAAGCAGTGCTGACCCGTGAAGACCACAACTCCGGCACCGACCGCCTGGCCGAAGTCGCCACGCACCTGGGCCTGGCGCCGGACGCCATCGTGGTCAACGTGCAGGGTGACGAACCGCTGATCCCGCCGTGTGTCATCGACCAGGTCGCCGCCAACCTGGCCGCCCATGCCGAAGCGCGCATGGCGACCCTGGCCGAACCTATCGAAGACATCCAGACCCTGCTCAACCCGAACGTGGTCAAGGTGGTCAGCGACATCAATGGCCTGGCCCTGACCTTCAGCCGTTCGACCCTGCCCTGGGCGCGCGATGAGTTCGCCAAGCAGCGTGACGTATTACCGGCTGGCGTACCTTATCGTCGCCATATCGGCATTTACGCCTACCGCGCGGGCTTCCTGCATGACTTCGTCAGCTGGGGCCCGTGCTGGCTGGAAAACACCGAGGCACTGGAACAACTGCGAGCCCTGTGGCACGGCGTGCGCATTCATGTCGATGATGCGCTGCAAGCCCCGCCAGCCGGCGTCGATACGCAGGAAGACCTTGAGCGCGTGCGTCGGTTGCTGGGGGCGTGATGGAAGTCCTGTTTGTCTGCCTGGGCAATATCTGCCGCTCGCCCACCGCCGAAGGCGTGCTGCGCCACAAACTGCGGGCCGCCGGGCTGGCGGACCGGGTCGAGGTGGCCTCTGCCGGTACCGGTGAATGGCATATCGGCAAGGCGCCGGACAAGCGCAGCCAGCAAGCAGCGCTGCGCCGTGGCTACGACTTGTCGGCCCAGCGTGCGCAGCAAGTGTCGCGTGCCGACTTTGCGCGCTACGACCTGATCCTGGCCATGGACCAGAGTAACCTGCGCAATCTCAAGGCTATGCAGCCGGCCCAAGGCAAGGCGGAGGTGGATCTGTTCCTGCGCCGCTACGACTCGGCGGTGGATGAAGTGCCGGATCCGTATTACGACGGCGAACAGGGTTTCGAGCAGGTCCTGGACCTGATCGAGGCCGCGTGCGACTTGCTGGTGATCGAGTTGAAGGGGCGGTTATGAGTCTGGATGTGCAGCCCCAGGTTTCCCTGAAGGCCTTCAACAGTTTTGGCATCGATGTGCGTGCGCAGTTGTTCGCCGAGGCCCATAGCGACGCCGATGTGCGCGAGGCCCTGGCCTATGCGGCCGCGCAACAGTTGCCATTGCTGGTGATCGGTGGCGGCAGCAACCTGCTGCTGACCCAGGATATCCCGGCGCTGGTATTGCGCATGGCGACCCAGGGTATCCGCGTCCTGCACGAGGACACCCAGCAGGTTGTGGTGGAAGCCGAGGCGGGTGAGGCCTGGCATCCTTTTGTGCTGTGGACCCTTGAGCAAGGGTTCTCTGGCCTGGAAAACCTCAGCCTGATCCCCGGCACTGTCGGCGCCGCGCCGATGCAGAACATCGGCGCCTACGGTGTCGAGATCAAGGATGTGTTCGCCGGCCTGACCGCCCTCGACCGCCAGACCGGCGAGTTGCGCGATTTCAGCCTGGCAGAGTGCAACTTCGCCTACCGCGACAGCCTGTTCAAACACGAAGTGGGGCGCTGGCTGATCCTGCGGGTGCGCTTTGCCTTGAGCCGCGTCGCGCACCTGAAGCTCGGCTATGGCCCGGTGCAACAACGCCTGGCCGAGCAGGGCATTACCCAGGCGACCCCCAGCGATGTCAGCCGGGCCATTTGCAGCATTCGCAGTGAAAAACTGCCCGACCCTGCGGTCCTGGGCAACGCTGGCAGTTTCTTCAAGAACCCCTTGGTGCCCCAGGTGCTGGCGGCGCAATTAAAGCTGCAATATCCCGATCTGGTGGCTTATCCCCAGGCTGATGGCCAAGTGAAACTGGCGGCTGGCTGGTTGATTGAAAAGGCCGGCTGGAAAGGCTTTCGCGACGGTGATGCCGGCGTGCATCGCTTGCAGGCGCTGGTGCTGGTCAATTATGGCGCGGCCACCGGGCTGGATATTGCCAGCCTGGCCCAGCGCATCCAGCGCGATATCGCCGAGCGCTTCAAGGTCGAGTTGGAAATGGAGCCCAATCGTTATTGAGCTACGCTTCTAGCCTGTTGAACCAAGCCCTGCATTGCAGGGCTTTTTTGTTAATGCTGGGTTAACTTAGCAGGCTAACGATGCCTGTTTATTGTTCGATAGACGCTGTTTATCAAAGGCCCGGTGAAGACCTGTCTTCACAAGAGAGCCCGATTAGCCTGAGCCATCTGCGTGAACCGACTCCGCTCCTTTGAAAGCGGCAGATAGCTCGACCCCATAATCCAATCACTATGCGGGCGTGCCCATGATTACTCTCAAACTCAACGGTCAAGATCATCCACTGGATGTCACCGAGGACATGCCCCTGCTGTGGGCGATCCGCGACGTGGCGGGTTACAACGGCACCAAGTTCGGTTGCGGCATGGGCCTGTGCGGTGCCTGCACCATTCATATCGACGGCTCGCCGGCGCGCAGTTGCATCACGCCCATCGGCTCGGTCAAAGGGCAGAACGTCAGCACTATCGACAACCTGCATAACGACCCGATTGGCCAGGTGGTGCAGCAGGCGTGGTTGGACACCGCAGTGGCGCAATGCGGTTACTGCCAGGGCGGGCAGATCATGTCGGCCACGGCCTTGCTCAAAACCAACCCCAACCCCAGCGATGCGCAGATTGAAGAGGCGATGGTCGGCAATATCTGCCGTTGCGGCACCTATAACCGCATCAAGACGGCGATCCGCCAGGCCGCGACCCACTTGCAGGAGGCCAAGGCATGAGCCAGTTGCCGAGCAATTTCGCCCTGAACAACCTCAGTCGCCGTGGGTTCCTCAAGGGGGTCGGCGCGACCGGTGCGCTGGTGGTGGCTGCCAGTTGGGGCTTGCCCCAGGCCTTTGCCGCCGAGGCCAAGCAATACGGCGGGGCCGCGATGCCCCATGGGGTGGTCGATGATCCCAAGGTCTATGTCAGCATCGCCATCGACGGCACCGTCACCGTGATTTGCAACCGCTCGGAAATGGGCCAGGGCGTGCGCACCAGCCTGACCATGGTGGTGGCCGATGAACTGGAGGCCGATTGGGCGCTGGTGAAGGTTGCGCAGGCGCCGGGCGATGAAGCGCGTTTTGGCAACCAGGATACCGACGGTTCGCGCAGCATGCGCCATTGGTTCGAGCCGATGCGCCGGTGCGGCGCCGCCGTGCGAACCATGCTGGAACAGGCCGCTGCCGAGCAGTGGCAAGTCCCGCTGGGCGAATGCCGGGCGCAGTTGCATAAAGTGATTCACCAGCCCAGCGGCCGCGAACTGGGCTATGGCGCCCTGGCCGCAGCCGCCGGTGCGCTGGCGGTGCCGGCGCGCGACAGCCTGCGGCTCAAGCAACCCTCGGAATTTCGCTATATCGGCAAGGAAGCCACCAAGGCCATCGACGGTGCCGATATCGTCAACGGCCGGGCGGTGTACGGCGCCGATGTGCATTTTGACGGCATGCTGTTCGCGACCATTGCGCGGCCCAAGGTGTATGGCGGCAAGGTCAAGTCGTTCGATGCCAGCGCGGCGTTGAAAGTCCCGGGGGTGATCAAGGTCCTGCAAATCGAAAGCCGGCCCTTGCCCTCCGAGTTCCAGCCATTGGGCGGCGTGGCGGTGGTGGCCAGCAACACCTGGGCGGCGATCAAGGGGCGCGAAGCGTTGCAGATTGTCTGGGAGGACGGCACCAATGCCGGCTACAACTCCATCGATTATCGCAAGACCCTGGAAGCGGCGGCCCTCAAGCCCGGCAAAGTGGTGCGCAATACCGGCAGCATCGACCAGGCCCTGAGCGATGCCGACAGCACCCTCGAAGCCGCGTATTACTTGCCACACCTGGCGCAGTCGCCGATGGAACCGATGGTTGCCGTGGCCCGCTATCAAGACGGGCAATGCGAGGCCTGGGCCCCGAGCCAGGCGCCACAGGTCACCCGCGAACGGGTGGCCGAGCGCCTTGGCCTGCCGTTCGATAACGTCACGATCCACGTCACCCTGTTGGGCGGCGGTTTCGGGCGCAAGTCGAAACCGGACTTCATCATCGAAGCTGCGGTGCTGGCCAAGGAGTTTCCCGGCAAGGCTGTGCGCGTGCAGTGGACACGCGAAGACGATATCCATAACTCCTACTTCCATACCGTCTCCGCCGAGTACCTCAAGGCCGGCCTGAACAAGGACGGCATGCCTGCCGCCTGGCTGCACCGCACCGTGGCACCCAGCATCACCGCGTTGTTTGCGCCGGGCATGAACCACGAGGCGGCGTTCGAGCTGGGCATGGGTTTTACCAACATGGCCTATGCCATTCCCAATGTGCGCCTGGAAAACCCCGAGGCTGCTGCCCACACCCGCGTGGGCTGGTACCGTTCGGTGTCGAACATCCCCCACGGGTTTGCCATTCAGAGTTTTGTCGATGAACTGGCGCACAAGGCCGGCCAGGATCCGCTGAAGTATCAGCTCAAGCTGCTGGGCCCGGATCGTCAGATCGATCCGCGAACCTTGAGCGAAGAATGGAACTACGGCGAGTCCCCCGAGCGTTATCCGATTGATACCGCGCGCATGCGTGGCGTGCTGGAAACCGCGGCCAAGGCTGCCGGTTGGGGCCGTGCGCTGCCCAAGGGGCGTGGCCTGGGGCTGGCGGTGCACTACAGCTTCGTGACCTATGTGGCGGCGGTGATCGAGGTCGAGGTCAAGGATGATGGCACACTGATTGTGCACAAGGCCGACATCGCCGTGGATTGCGGCCCGCAGATCAACCCGGAGCGCATCCGCTCGCAGTTCGAGGGCGCGTGCGTCATGGGCTTGGGCAATGCGGTCCTGGGGGAAATCAGCTTTAAGGATGGCAAGGTCCAGCAGGACAACTTCCATATGTATGAAGTGGCGCGCATGTCCCTGGCGCCCCGGGAAATCGCCATACATTTGGTCACCCCAACAGGTGAGGTGCCCTTGGGCGGTGTCGGTGAACCGGGTGTGCCGCCGATTGCGCCGGCGCTGTGCAATGCGATATTTGCCGCCACCGGCAAGCGTATCCGCAACTTGCCTGTGCGTTATCAGCTACAGGGCTGGCAGCAGGAGGCGAAGGCCTGATGGACAGCGTGGATCTGAATGTCCTGCGCAGCGTGCTCGAATGGCGCCGCGCCGGGCAGCGGGTGGTGCTGTACAGCGTGGTCCAGACCTGGGGCAGCGCGCCACGGCCGCCGGGGGCGATGCTGGCCCTGCGCGGCGACGGGGTGGTGATCGGCTCGGTGTCCGGTGGCTGCATCGAAGATGACCTGATCGCCCGACTGCATGATGGCCGCTTGCCAGATGAGGGGCCGCCGGTGCAACTGGTGACCTATGGCGTCACCCGCGATGAAGCGGCGCGCTTTGGCCTGCCATGCGGCGGCACCTTGCGCCTGACGGAGGAGCGGGTGGGTGATCCTGCGTGGGTCGCCGAGTTGCTGGCGCGTTGTGAGGCTCATGAAATAGTGGCCCGGGAGTTGGACTTGGCGACGGGCACCGTGCGTTTGAGCGCGGCGAGCAAGTACGACATTGTCAGTTTTGACGGTGGACGCTTGCGGGCTATCTATGGCCCGCGCTGGCGCCTGTTGCTGATCGGTGCAGGCCAGTTGTCGCGCTATGTGGCGGAAATCGCGCGGCTGTTGGATTTTGAAGTACTGATCTGCGACCCACGCACGGAGTTCGTGCATGGCTGGGAAGAACAACACGGGCGCTTTGTGCCGGGAATGCCCGATGAGGCGGTGCTCAATATCCAGACGGACGAGCGCACGGCCATTGTGGCCCTGACCCACGATCCGCGCCTGGATGATATGGCGCTGTTGACCGCGCTCAATTCCCGGGCGTTCTACATCGGTGCCCTGGGGTCACGGGCCAATAGCCGTAAGCGTCGCGAGAACCTGGCCGTGCTGGGGCTGGGAGCCGAGGCGATTGCGCGGCTGCATGGTCCGATCGGTCTTGATATTGGCAGTCATACGCCGGCAGAGATTGCCTTGTCGTTGATGGCGCACATCGTCGCGATCAAGAACGGCGTAGAGCTGTTGCAAGCGAAACCCGTGCGGGAGGCGGTCAGTTGACGAGCGCCATCACCGCCATTGTCCTGGCGGCGGGGCAGGGCAGCCGGTTCCGCGCGTTAAGCGGTCAGGACAAACTGCTGGCGCCTTGTGTGGGGCGTGATGGGGTGAGGCGGCCGGTCTTGGAGCAGGTGCTGGTCAATTTGCCCGCCAGTGTCACCCGGCGTTGGGTGGTCACATCGCCGAGGCGCAGCGAGGTTGTACGCCTGGCGCGCCATTATGGGTGCGAAGTGCTGCTCCTGGATTCGGCGGGCATGGGCGACAGCATTGCGGCAGCGGTGGCCGCCAGTGGCCCCGCGACGGATTGGCTGGTGGTGTTGGGGGATATGCCGTTTATCCAGGTGGCGAGTATTGAGCGGGTGATAGAGCGGGTGGAGGGGGTCAGTGTGCCGGTGCATGCTGGCCGGCAAGGCCATCCTGTGGCGTTTGGCCGGGCACTGGGGCCGGTGTTGATGGGGTTGACTGGGGACCGTGGGGCCAAGGCGCTGTTTGCTCAGGCTGAGGTGCGGGAAGTGCCGGTGGATGATCCTGGGGTGTTATGGGATGTGGATGTGCCGCAATCACTGGAATTCAGGTAGGGGCTGGAAGAGCTGCTCGGGGTGTCAGGTATTTATCCGTCATCGTTAACGACCATCGCAGGCAAGCCAGCTCCCACATGTCGCATAAAAAAGCCCCGCCTGAGTGATCAGGCGGGGCTTTTTAGTTGCCGTTGGAATCAGGCGAGGGGTTTAGGCTCGTGCTCTTCTTCCAGGGCTTTGGGGTTGTGCTCTACCACTTCTTCAACGGAACGCAGGTTCTCGTCGATGGTTGGGGCAGTGTGCTCAACTTCTGCTTCGATGGCCGGTGCTTGCGCAACCGCTTCGACTACGGCCGGGGCCGCTGCCGCTGCTTCTTCGGCTTCTTTCTGCAGACGCTCGGCTTCACGCTTGCGACGACGTACTTCACGTGGGTCGTTAGGCGCACGGCCGTTTTCGGTGAGGGCGCTGGCAGGGGCTTCAACCACTGGGGCGGCCACTTCGGCAACCACTGGGGTTTCCACGACCACCGGAGCAGGCTCGGCAATCACAACCGGTTCTGCAACCACCGCAGGTTCGGCGATAACCACTTCAGCAGCCGGTGCTGGAGCTTCTTCTACCGGTGCTGGGGCAGGGGCTTCGGTGACGACGGCTGGCTCGGCAGTCCACTGGAAGGCGGTCTGTTCTTCGCGAACTTCACGCACTTGCGGCGTTGCTTCAGCGGCTGGCGCTTCAACAACTGCTTCGACCACAGGCTGTGGCTCAACCACGATTGCGGGTGCAGCCACGACTTCGGCTTCAGGCTGGGCTTCACGAACCGGTGCAACTTCCACTTCTACAGCCGCTGGTGCTTCAACCACGGTGGTGGCTTCGACAACCGGTGCTTCAACTGCGGCAGTTTCCTGCACGGCAGCGGTGGCACGTTCGGCCTGCTGGTTGGCTTCGGCTTCGGCAGGTGCGCTGATGACCGAGCTGGCAACCGCAGCGGTAACGGCCAGGCCAGCAGCCAGTTCGGTGCTGGTGGGTTCGTTGTTGGCGTTGTCTTCGCTGGCTTCGCCGGTCTCTTCCGAGCCTTCGATCACATTGCCGTTGGCGTCACGTTGACGCTCACGACGGTTGCTGCGGCGACGCTGGCCACGGGAGCGGCGGCGTGGACGATCGCCTTCGGCGTTGTCCTGGCCATCTTCCTGTGGCTGTTCGTCATTGTTCAGCAGTTCTTCTTCGCTGGCTGCGGCAGCCTGCTCGGCACGTGGTTGACGCTCTTCACGCGGCGGGCGTGGGGCGCGCTCTTCACGGGGTTGGCGGGCCGGGCGTTCTTCAGTCGCGACATCAGTTGCTACGGCGGCAACAGCTGGGGCAGCGTCCAACGGTTCACGCAGTTCACGTACACGTTCTTCACGCTCGCCACGTGGCTTGCGATCTTCACGCGGGGCGCGAGGGGCACGCGGTGCGCGTTCTTCACGTGGCGCACGCTCTTCGCGCGGAGCACGTTCTTCACGGGCTACGGCTGGGGTTTCTTCACGGGCTTCGCGCGGCTGGCGCTCTTCACGGGGTGCGCGCTCTTCACGCGGTGCACGTTCTTCGCGAGGCTTGCGTTCTTCGTCGCGGCGACCGTTGCGGTTACGGCTCTGCTGGCGACCGTTGCGACGCTCTTCGTTGCGTGCAGGGCGTTCAGCGGCTGGCTTCTCGACCACGGCAGGAGCTACCGGCTCTTCCTTGGTGGCGAACAGGCTGACCAGCGACTTCACCAGGCCCTTGAACAGGCTTGGCTCCGGCAGGACGGCAGGCGCGGCCACCGGGGCAGCGGCTTCAGTCGGCACCGGTGCGTTGGCACGGGCCGGCGCGGTCTTGACGGCGGCTTCCTGGCGAACCAGGGTGCGGGTCGCGGCAGCTGGCTGGACTTCTTCGACTTCGGCAGCGGCGGCGGCGATTTCGTAGCTGGACTGGCCGCTGTGGGCTTCCGGGCTGTCGTCACGCAGGCGCTGGACTTCGAAGTGCGGCGTCTCGAGGTGATCGTTCGGCAGGATGACGATACGGGCACGGGTGCGCAGTTCAATCTTGGTGATCGAGTTGCGTTTTTCGTTGAGCAGGAAGGCTGCAACCGGGATCGGCACTTGCGCGCGGACTTCGGCGGTGCGGTCTTTCAGGGCTTCTTCTTCGATCAGGCGCAGGATCGCCAGGGACAGCGATTCAACGTCACGGATGATGCCGGTGCCGTTGCAACGCGGGCAGACGATGCCGCTGCTTTCGCCCAGGGATGGACGCAGGCGCTGACGGGACATTTCCAGCAGGCCGAAGCGCGAGATGCGGCCAACTTGTACGCGGGCACGGTCGGCTTCCAGGCATTCGCGGACTTTTTCTTCCACGGCGCGCTGGTTCTTGGCTGGGGTCATGTCGATGAAGTCGATCACGATCAGGCCGCCGATATCACGCAGGCGCAGTTGGCGAGCGATTTCTTCGGCTGCTTCCAGGTTGGTCTGCAGGGCGGTTTCTTCGATGTCGCTGCCTTTGGTGGCGCGCGCCGAGTTGATGTCGATGGACACCAGGGCTTCGGTCGGATCGATCACGATGGAGCCGCCGGAAGGCAGTTCGACCACGCGCTGGAAGGCAGTTTCGATCTGGCTTTCGATCTGGAAACGGTTGAACAGCGGCACGCTGTCTTCGTACAGCTTGATCTTGCTGGCGTACTGCGGCATCACCTGGCGGATGAAGGTCAGGGCTTCGTCCTGGGCTTCAACGCTGTCGATCAGTACTTCGCCGATGTCCTGGCGCAGGTAGTCGCGGATGGCGCGGATGATCACGTTGCTTTCCTGATAGATCAGGAATGGCGCGGAGCGGTCCAGGGACGCTTCTTTAATAGCGGTCCACAGTTGCAGCAGGTAATCGAGGTCCCACTGCATTTCTTCGCTGCTGCGGCCAAGGCCGGCAGTGCGCACGATCAGGCCCATGTCGGCCGGGGCGATCAGGCCGTTCAGCGCTTCACGCAGTTCGTTGCGCTCTTCGCCTTCGATGCGACGGGAGATGCCGCCAGCACGCGGGTTGTTCGGCATCAGGACCAGGTAACGGCCAGCCAGGCTGATGAAGGTGGTCAGGGCTGCGCCCTTGTTGCCACGTTCTTCTTTTTCGACCTGGACGATGACTTCCTGGCCTTCGCTCAGGACGTCCTTGATGTTCACGCGGCCTTCAGGGGCTTTCTTGAAGTACTCGCGGGAGATTTCTTTGAGGGGCAGGAAGCCATGGCGCTCAGAGCCAAAATCGACAAAGGCAGCCTCAAGGCTTGGCTCGATACGAGTAATCCGGCCTTTATAGATGTTGGCCTTCTTCTGCTCGCGTGCACCGGACTCGATGTCCAGGTCGTAGAGGCGTTGGCCATCTACCAGTGCAACACGCAACTCTTCGGGTTGAGTTGCGTTAATCAGCATTCTTTTCATGTTGTACCGTCGGTTTCCGGGCTGCCGGAAACGGCGTTCGGCACACACGACTTCTCACGGTCGGTGTCAGGTGCGTCAAGAGTGGTTGGCCACTCCAGTGTCCAGCAATACTGGCCAATTGGGCTGGTATCGCGACTTACGCGTCCTGCTTGCTGTGGTGACTTAATAAGCACTCAGTCAGGAGGAGGAATCAACCGGCGACTGTGGACGAGATGAAGCGTCTAAATATAAGCCTAGTGCTACACAGTCCGACGGTTGTGCATCTCCACCCTACACGTATCCCTGATAATTCGGGTGCTGCCGCGCGCAGAATCCGCAGCGGGTTGGCATTTACCGTGTTCTCCAATGGGGAGTTCACGCTCATGGCTAATAACAGGCGTTGTTTCCGAAGCATTCGCCGTGGTCTGGTACAAGACTGACTGCACTTTGTGAACTGGCCGTAAATATCGGCGCAAGAGGCGAGTAATCACTCTGCTTCCTGCACTCGCTTCAGGCCTCATGTCACCTGCGCTTGTTACAATCTTGAGCCTTCCAGTATGGCAAGAGCCCCGTAGGACGGCCTCGCGTCCTGATGAATTGCGATGGTCAGGGGCGGCAGTTTGCCGCGAGTCCTCTGTCCAGGCCGCTTTTGGCGGCGTTCGCGACTATAGCAGCAATGATTAAGTGCTTCAATTCCATAAAAAATTGTTATCATTCCCGACATGACGACTACCACCCCCCCGACCCCCAGCGTCCAGCTGCTTGAGGTCTCGCCGGAATATGCCGGCCAACGCATCGACAATTTTCTTCTGGCCAGGCTCAAGGGCGTGCCCAAGACCTTGATTTATCGCATCTTGCGCAAAGGCGAAGTGCGGGTGAACAAGGGCCGGATCAAGCCGGAGTACAAGCTGCAGGCGGGCGATATCGTCCGAGTGCCGCCTGTTCGCGTGCCTGAGCGCGACGAGCCCGTGCCGCTGGCCCAGGGCCTGTTGCAGCGCCTTGAGGCGTCGATTGTCTTCGAAGACAACAAGCTGATCGTGATCAACAAGCCGTGCGGCATTGCGGTGCACGGCGGCAGCGGCCTGAATTTCGGGGTGATCGAAGCCTTTCGTCAGTTGCGTCCGGATGCCAAGGAACTGGAGCTGGTCCATCGCCTGGATCGCGACACCTCCGGCCTGTTGATGATCGCCAAGAAGCGCAGCATGTTGCGCCACCTGCATACCGCCCTGCGCGGCGATGGCGTGGACAAGCGTTATATGGCGCTGGTCCGCGGCAATTGGGCGTCCTCGATCAAGAGCGTGCGGGCGCCGTTGCAGAAGAGCAACCTGCGCTCCGGCGAGCGCATGGTCGAGGTGGACGAGGAGGGCAAGGAGGCGCTGACCCTGTTCAAGGTGCTGCGGCGCTTCGGTGATTTCGCGACCATGGTCGAGGCCAAGCCGGTGACCGGGCGCACCCACCAGATCCGCGTGCATACCCTGCATGCGGGCCACTGCATTGCTGGCGATACCAAGTACGGCGACGAGGGTTTCTCCAAGGAGATTCGTGACCTTGGCGGCAAGCGCCTGTTCCTGCATGCGTACATGCTGACGGTGCCGTTGCCCGATGGTGGCGAATTGAAGTTGCAGGCGCCTGTGGACGAGATGTGGGCCAAGACTGTGGAGCGCCTGAGTGTCGCGCCCTGACTACAAGCTGCTGATCTTTGACTGGGATGGCACCCTGTGCGATTCCATTGGTCGGATTGTCGAGTCCATGCACATGGCCGCGACCCGTTCCGGCTTTGAGCTGTGCAGTGACCTGGCGGTCAAGGGCATCATCGGCCTGGGCTTGCCCGAAGCCATTCGCACCTTGTATCCGCAGATCGCTGACAGTGAGCTGGTGGCGTTTCGCGAGCATTACGCCGATCACTACATTGCCCTGGAAGCCGAGCCGTCACCCTTGTTTGAAGGGGTAGTGCAGTCCCTGGCCGCATTGCGTGAGCAGGGCTATCACCTGGCGGTGGCTACCGGCAAGGCCCGGCGCGGCCTGGATCGGGTGCTCAAGGCCAATGGCTGGGAAGATTATTTTGATATCACCCGCGCCGCCGATGAAACCGCAAGCAAGCCTCACCCATTGATGTTGGAGCAGATCATGGCCCATTGCGGCGTGTCTGCCCGTGAGTCGTTGATGGTGGGCGATGCTTCGTTCGACCTGCTGATGGCGCGCAATGCCGGCATGGACAGCGTTGCTGTCAGCTATGGCGCACAGTCCCCCGAAGCCTTGCAGGCTTACGAGCCGCGACTGACGATTGACCGGTTTTCGCAATTGCACGCCTGGCTCAACCAGGCCCGTTAAGTTTTTGCTGGGGTAGATGGCATGACCGATGAGTGGAAAGCACCGACCAAGGCCGGTGCCGACAATGGCGATGATAAAAGCTGGAAACTGCTGGAAAAAACCCTGCTGGCGGGCGTCCAGGAGCAGCGTCGCGCCCGGCGCTGGGGGATCTTCTTCAAGCTCCTGACCTTTACCTACCTGATTGGCATGCTGGTGTTGTTCAGCCCTTTGGTGGATATGGAAAAAAGCGCCGCCCGCAGTGGTAGCTACACCGCGCTGATCGAGGTGCGTGGGGTGATTGCCGACAAGGAGTCCGCCAGTGCCGACAATATCGTCAGCAGCCTGCGCACGGCCTTCGAGGATCCCAAGGTCAAGGGTGTGGTGCTACGCATCAACAGTCCGGGTGGCAGTCCGGTGCAGTCGGGCTATGTCTATGACGAGATCCGTCGCCTACGCGCGCTGCATCCAGAGACCAAACTGTACGCGGTCATCTCTGACCTGGGTGCCTCGGGTGCCTATTACATTGCCAGCGCCGCCGACCAGATCTACGCCGACAAGGCCAGCCTGGTGGGCTCCATTGGCGTGACGGCGGCCGGCTACGGGTTTGTCGGGGCCATGGAGAAGCTGGGGGTTGAGCGGCGTACCTACACCTCGGGCGAGCACAAGTCTTTCCTTGATCCGTTCCAGCCGCAAAAGGCTGATGAAACCCAGTTCTGGCAGAGCGTGCTCGATACCACTCATCGCCAGTTCATTGCCAGCGTCAAGCAGGGGCGCGGTGAGCGGCTCAAGGATAAAGAGCATCCGGAGTTGTTCTCCGGCCTGATCTGGTCCGGTGAGCAGGCGTTGCCGCTGGGCTTGATCGATGGCCTGGGCAGTGCCAGTTCGGTGGCGCGGGATGTGATTGGCGAGAAGGAACTGGTGGATTTTACCGTCCAGGAGTCGCCGTTCGATCGCTTCTCCAAGCGACTGGGTGCCAGTGTGGCGGAGAAATTGGCGCTGTATATGGGCTTCCAGGGGCCGACCTTACGCTGAGCTCGCGATTGGCGTAGCCCAAAATGTGGGAGCGGGCTTGCCCGCGATTGCGGTGGGTCAGCCAGCCAATGGGTTGCTGACAGGCCGTCATCGCGGGCAAGCCCGCTCCCACATTGGGTTTTGTGGTGCTTTCAGGGGATCTGCACGCCTTCGGCCAGCAGCATGTCCACCAGGCGAATCAGCGGCAGGCCGACAAGGCTTGTCGCATCCGGCCCTTCGGTGCTTTGAAACAAGCTCACCCCTAAACCTTCGGCCTTGAAGCTGCCAGCGCAGTCGTAGGGTTGCTCGATCCGCAGGTAGCGTTCGATCTGTGCCGGGTCCAACTGGCGCATCGTGACGGTGAAGGGGATGCAGTCCACCTGGCAATGCCCGGTGTCGCTATTGAGCAGCGCCAGGCCGGTCAGGAAGCTGACCTGCCGGCCGCTGGCGGCCAGTAATTGCGCTCGGGCCTTTTCAAAGGTGTGGGGCTTGCCGATGATCTGGCCATCCAGCGCTGCGACCTGGTCCGAGCCGATGATCAGATGCCCAGGGTGGCTGCCGGCGAGGGCGCGGGCTTTCTGCTCGGCCAGGCGCTTGACCAGGTCGGCTGCTGGCTCGTTGGCGTGATGGCTTTCGTCGATATCCGGCGAGCTGCAGATGAACGGCAGGTGCAGGCGGTTCAGCAGTTCCCGGCGATAAACCGAGCTGGAAGCGAGTAATAAAGGCAACATGTGGCTCTCCTCAAGGCAGTCGCGGATTCTAGCGAGCGGACAGTGTGGCGCACAGGGCTGAATTTCCTTTGACATGGGCGGGTGCATCCCTATAATGCTGCGCCTATGTTGAATGACCCGATTCCACCTCACGTTGACCCGCGCAAATTGGCTGATCGTGGCACCACCCTCCAAGGTGAAGTGTTGCTGGCCGATTTGGAGAGACTCTGCGACCCGCTTTCCGACAATGTCGGTACGGTGCAGGCTAAATTCGTTTTTGAGCGAGATGAACGTAAATCTGTGGTAATCCACAGCTTTATCGACACCGAGGTCAAAATGGTTTGCCAGCGTTGTCTTGAGCTGGTCACCCTGCCGATCCACAGCGAATGCAGTTATGCTGTGGTGAAAGAGGGTGCGAATACCCAGTCGTTGCCGAAAGGTTATGACGTGCTGGAACTGGGCGAAGATCCTTTGGATCTGCATGCACTGATCGAGGAGGAGCTTCTGCTCGCCTTGCCCATTGTGCCTGCTCATCATCCGGAAGAATGCCAGCAGCCGGCGGGGCTCGATGACGAGTCCGAACCGAGCGAGGACGAGGTAACGCGGTCCAACCCGTTCAGTGTATTGGCGCAGTTAAAGCGTGACCCAAACGTTTAGGAGTTAATCAATTATGGCTGTTCAGCAGAACAAAAAATCCCGCTCTGCCCGTGACATGCGTCGTTCGCACGATGCCCTGACGGCAAGCACTCTGTCTGTAGAAAAAACCACCGGTGAAATTCACCTGCGTCACCACGTATCGCCAGAAGGCGTATACCGTGGCCGTAAAGTGATCGACAAGGGCGCTGACGAGTAATCACTTGTCTGCTCAAGTCATCGCGATTGACGCAATGGGCGGGGACTTCGGTCCCCGCAGCATTGTCCAGGCATGCATTGCCAGCCTGTCTGCTACGCCCTCGCTGCACCTGACCCTCGTCGGTCAACCCTCCCTACTTGAAGAACTGATTGCCAGCCATGCGGCTGTGGATCGCGCGCGCCTGACGATAACGCCGGCCAGCGAAACCATCGGTATGGATGAAAAGCCGGCCCAGGCCCTGCGTGGCAAGCCTGACTCCTCCATGCGCGTGGCCCTTGAGCTGCTGCGCGATGGCAAGGTCCAGGCCTGTGTCAGCGCTGGCAATACTGGCGCCTTGATGGCGTTGTCGCGACATGTGCTGAAAACCCTGCCGGGCATTGACCGGCCGGCGATGGTCGCGGCGATCCCGACGCAGCGTGGCTATTGCCAGTTGCTGGACCTGGGGGCGAATGTCGATTGCAGCGCCGAGCACCTGCTGCACTTTGCCCTGATGGGCTCGGTCGCGGCCGAGGCGCTGGGTGTGGTGCGGCCAAGGGTGGCCTTGCTGAACATCGGCACCGAGGACATCAAGGGCAACCAGCAGGTCAAGTTGGCCGCCAGCCTGTTGCAACAGGCGCGGGGCTTGAACTACATCGGGTTTGTCGAAGGCGATGGGTTATATCGTGGCGAGGCCGATGTGGTGGTTTGTGACGGGTTTGTCGGAAATATCCTGCTTAAGTCCAGCGAAGGCCTGGCTACGATGATTGCTGCGCGGATCGAGGCGTTGTTCAAGCGCAATCTGGCTTCGCGGCTGGTGGGTGCCCTGGCGTTGCCGTTGATGCGGCGCTTGCAGGCGGACCTGGCCCCGGCGCGGCATAACGGCGCAAGCTTCCTCGGTCTGCAGGGTATTGTGGTAAAAAGCCACGGTTCGGCGGGAGTCCAGGGTTTTCAGAGTGCCATTGCGCGTGCGCTGATCGAGATCCAGGAGAACCTTCCGCAGCGCTTGCATGGCCGTCTTGAGGATCTGTTGCCTTAGGCGAATCGGGCCGGGAATGCTTAAATGTGACCGGCCAGTTCAATTGACCATCCAATCTGTCAGTTTCTTGCGCTCCCAGCTGTGGGGCGTCAATTCACCGACGACCAGATCATTAGGGGCTTGTTACATGTCTACATCCCTCGCATTCGTCTTTCCAGGGCAGGGTTCGCAGTCCCTCGGCATGTTGGCCGAGCTGGGCGCGCAATACCCGCTAGTCCTGGAGACATTCAAGGAAGCGTCTGCTGCCTTGGGCTACGACCTTTGGGCATTGACCCAGGACGGGCCGGAAGAACTGCTCAATCAAACCGATAAAACCCAGCCGGCCATCCTGACGGCTTCCGTCGCGCTGTGGCGCGTTTGGCTGGCCGAAGGCGGCGCACGTCCGGCTTTTGTTGCCGGTCATAGCCTGGGCGAATATAGCGCCCTGGTCGCGGCAGGCAGTCTGACCCTCGCTGAGGCGGTCAAGCTGGTAGAGCGCCGTGGCCAACTGATGCAAGAAGCGGTTCCAGCCGGGCAGGGCGGCATGGCCGCGATCCTGGGCCTGGACGACGCCGTGGTGATCGAAGCCTGCGCCGAAGCGGCCCAGGGCGAAGTGGTCAGCGCGGTGAATTTCAATTCCCCAGGCCAGGTGGTGATCGCCGGTGCCAAGGCTGCGGTTGAGCGTGCCATCGAAGGCTGCAAGGCCCGCGGCGCCAAGCGTGCGTTGCCACTGCCGGTCAGCGTGCCGTCCCATTGCGAGTTGATGCGCCCGGCGGCCGAGCGTTTTGCCGAGTCCATCGCAGCCATCAACTGGCAGGCACCGCAGATCCCGTTGGTGCAAAACGTCAGCGCCGACGTGGCGCCGGACCTGGAAACCCTCAAGCGCGACCTGCTGGAGCAACTGTACAAGCCGGTACGCTGGGTTGAATCAGTCCAGACCCTGGCCGCCAAGGGCGCTACCCAACTAGTTGAGTGTGGTCCGGGTAAAGTCCTGGCCGGCCTCAACAAGCGCTGCGCCGAGGGCGTGTCGACTTCCAATCTCAATACCCCGGATGGCTTTGCAGCTGCCCGCACCGCACTGGCCTGAACTAAGGAGAAGCCTGCATGAGTCTGCAAGGTAAAGTTGCACTGGTTACCGGCGCAAGCCGTGGCATTGGCCAGGCGATTGCCCTGGAACTGGGCCGTCAGGGCGCGGTAGTGATCGGAACTGCCACGTCCGCCTCGGGCGCCGAGCGTATCGCCGCGACCCTCAAGGAAAACGGCGTGCAGGGTACCGGCCTGGAGCTCAACGTGACCAGTGATGAGTCCGTGGCTGCTGTTTTGGCCCAGATCACTGCACAGTTCGGAACACCGGCCATTCTGGTGAACAACGCCGGAATTACCCGCGACAACCTGATGATGCGCATGAAAGACGACGAGTGGTACGACGTGGTCGATACCAACCTGAACAGTCTGTTTCGCCTGTCCAAGGGTGTTTTGCGCGGTATGACCAAGGCGCGCTGGGGCCGAATTATCAATATTGGCTCCGTAGTGGGTGCCATGGGCAACGCAGGCCAAGTAAACTACGCCTCTGCCAAGGCCGGCCTGGAAGGTTTCAGCCGTGCCCTGGCGCGTGAAGTCGGCTCGCGGTCGATTACGGTCAACTCGGTGGCTCCAGGGTTTATCGATACCGATATGACCCGCGAATTGCCTGAAGCGCAACGTGATGCGTTGCTGACGCAAATTCCGCTGGGCCGTCTGGGCCAGGCCCAAGAGATCGCCAATGTGGTCTCTTTCCTGGCATCTGACGGTGCGGCATACGTGACTGGGGCTACAATCCCGGTGAACGGCGGGATGTACATGAGTTAAATTGTGACGGATCGCTTCAAAAAAATGTCATACGAGCTGTCTAAAATCCGTTATAAAGCTGCAATCTATTTATAGACAGGTGGTCGGTAGGGTACGAGGGTGAAGCTTTCAGTTGAAAAGCTGAAAAGCCTTTCTATACACTTACCCACTGGCCAGCTGCCTGAATTTGTCCATTAGGAGTGAAAACAAGGTATGAGCACCATCGAAGAGCGCGTCAAGAAAATCGTTGCCGAGCAACTGGGCGTTAAAGAAGACGAAGTGAAAAACACTTCTTCCTTCGTTGAAGACCTGGGTGCCGACTCCCTTGACACCGTTGAGCTGGTGATGGCTCTGGAAGAGGAATTCGAGACCGAAATCCCGGACGAAGAAGCTGAAAAAATCACTACTGTTCAAGCTGCTATCGACTACGTTACTAGCCACCAGGCGTAATAGTTTGTAATCGTCGCTTGCTGTCATGGAAAAACCGCACTGCTATAACGGCGTGCGGTTTTTTCTTTAGCTCTGATGAAAAATGAGCTTTGAAACAAAGTGTCGTCATTAGAAAAAGGAGAGTGCTGTGTCGCGTAGACGCGTCGTAGTCACCGGTATGGGTATGTTGTCGCCACTGGGTACGGATGTGCCGAGCAGTTGGCAGGGCATTCTGGCTGGCCACAGTGGTATCGGTCTGATTGAGCATACGGACCTTTCTGCCTATTCCACCCGTTTTGGCGGCTCGGTAAAGGGCTTCAATGTCGAGGAATATCTCTCGATCAAGGAATCCCGCAAACTCGACCTGTTCATTCAATACGGCCTGGCAGCCGGTTTTCAGGCAGTGCGTAATGCTGGCCTGGAAGTCACCGATGCCAACCGTGAACGCATCGGCGTGGCCATGGGTTCGGGTATTGGCGGTCTGACCAATATCGAAGAAACCAGCCGCACGCTGCACGACTCCGGCCCTCGTCGAATCTCACCGTTCTTCGTCCCGGGCTCGATCATCAATATGATTTCCGGCTTCCTGTCCATCCATCTGGGTGCCCAGGGGCCTAACTACGCCATTTCCACAGCGTGCACCACGGGCACTCACTGCATCGGCATGGCGGCGCGCAATATCGCCTATGACGAGGCTGACGTGATGATCGCAGGTGGTGCCGAAATGGCCGCCTGCGGCCTGGGCATGGGCGGCTTCGGCGCGTCCCGTGCGCTGTCGACGCGCAATGACGAGCCGACCCGTGCCAGCCGTCCGTGGGACAAGGGCCGTGATGGCTTTGTACTGTCCGACGGTGCCGGTGCCCTGGTCCTCGAAGAGTTGGAGCACGCCAAGGCCCGTGGCGCGACGATCTACGCCGAGCTGATCGGTTTTGGCATGAGTGGCGATGCGTACCACATGACCTCGCCACCCGCCGATGGCGCGGGCGCTGCGCGTTGCATCAGCAATGCCCTGCGCGATGCGAAGATCAACGTCGACCAGGTACAGTACATCAACGCCCACGGCACCTCGACGCCAACCGGCGACCTGGCGGAAGCCCAGGCCATCAGGTCGGTGTTCGGCGAGCACGCCTACAAGCTGGCGGTCAGCTCCACCAAGTCCATGACCGGTCACCTGCTGGGTGCGGCTGGCGCGGTTGAAGCGATTTTCAGTGTGCTGGCGATCAAGGACCAGGTCGCGCCGCCGACCATCAACCTTGATGAGCCGGATGAAGGCTGCGACCTGAACTTCGTGCCTCACGAGCCGCAGAAAATGCCGATCGACGTGGTGCTGTCCAACTCGTTCGGTTTTGGTGGTACCAACGGTTCCCTGGTGTTCCGCCGGTTCGCCGAGTGATGCACTGCTGGGTCGACGGTCAGCCAGCGGACGCAGTGTCGCTGAAAGATCGCGGCCTGGCCTACGGCGATGGTTTGTTTGAAACCATCGCGGTCAAGGCCGGGCAGCCCGTGCTGCTGGATCGTCACCTGCAACGCCTCGACGAGGGCTGCAGGCGCCTGGCGCTTGCGGTGACCCCGGATCTGATCCGCAGCGAGGTGCTGGCTTACGCGGCAGCCCTCGGTGACGGCGTTCTCAAGTTGATCCTCACCCGTGGCGATAGCCTGCGCGGTTATGGCATCAATGCAGGCGCCCCAGCGCGGCGTATCCTGCAAGGCAGCCCGCCTGCCGCCTATCCCCAGGCTCATGGTTCATCCGGCATACGCCTGTTTCCCTGTGCCACCCGTTTGTCCGAGCAACCCTTGCTCGCAGGTCTCAAGCACCTCAATCGTCTCGAACAGGTCCTGGCCCGCGCCGAGTGGCAAGCTGCCGATCACGCGGAAGGATTGATGCTGGATATGTCCGGGCGCGTCATCGAAGGTGTGTTCAGCAACCTGTTCCTGGTGCATGCCGGCCAACTGCTGACGGCCGACCTGAGCCGCTGTGGCGTGGCCGGCGTCATGCGTGCCGAGTTGCTGGCCAGTGCCGAGGCGCTGGGCATTGTCACCACGGTTGCCGATATCAGCCTTGCGCAACTGCAACAGGCTGATGAAGTGTTCGTCTGCAACAGCGTGTATGGCATTTGGCCGGTGCTTGGATGTGGGCCAATGAGCTGGTCGGCCGGGCCACTCACCCGTAAACTGCAGGGCATTGTTCGCGCGCTATTGGGTGTTTGATTTGATACGTAAAATTGTATTGCTGCTGGAGATCGGCCTGGTCCTGGCGGGTTTGCTCCTGGGCTTTTCGGCCTGGAAGCTGGACTCGGCCTTGAAGCAGCCGCTGAATCTGTCCCAGGAGCAATTGCTGGATGTAGCCGCTGGCGCGACCCCTACGGGTACTTTCAATCGCCTGGAAAACGACGGCGTGCTTGAGGATGCCTTCTGGCTACGCCTCTACTGGCGCTTCAATCTTGATGGCCAGCCCCTGCACAGTGGCGAGTACCGCATGACGCCCGGCCTGACGGCCCAGGGCCTGATCGGCCTGTGGCAGCGCGGCGACGTGGTGCAGTACAGCCTGACCCTGGTGGAAGGCTGGAACTTCCGCCAGGTGCGCAGTGCCTTGGCCAAGCATGAAAAAATCGAACAGACCCTGGCGGGCTTGAGTGACACTGAGGTGATGGAAAAAATCGGCCATCTCGACGAATTCCCCGAAGGGCGGTTCTTCCCCGACACCTACCGTTTTGTGCGCGGCATGACCGATGTCGAGTTCCTGAAGAAAGCCTACAACCGCCTGGACGAGGTGCTGGCCCAGGAATGGCAGCGACGCGCCCCGGACGCGCCCTATACCGATCCCTACCAGGCGCTGATCATGGCGTCGCTGGTCGAGAAGGAAACCGGTGTGCCCGAGGAGCGTGGGCAGATTGCCGGGGTGTTTGTGCGGCGCCTGAAGATCGGCATGCTGCTGCAAACCGACCCCACCGTGATCTACGGCATGGGCGAGCGCTATAACGGCAAATTGACGCGCGCGCACCTCAAGGAAGCCACGCCCTATAACACCTACATGATCAGCGGCCTGCCGCCGACGCCAATTGCCATGGTCGGCCGCGAGGCGATCCATGCCGCGTTGAATCCGGTGCCGGGCAGCAGCCTGTATTTCGTGGCCCGAGGCGATGGCAGCCATGTTTTTTCCGACAGCCTGGATGCCCATAATGCCGCCGTGCGCGAGTACCAACTCAAGCGTCGCGCCGATTATCGCTCCAGCCCTGCGCCGGCTGCACCCGCGACCGTTGAGCCTGCCGCGCCCGACGCTGCGCCCACGCAAAGCCCGCAATGACTCTGACTAAGGACTGCCTGTGACTGGCTTGTTTATTACCCTGGAAGGCCCGGAAGGCGCCGGCAAGAGTACCAACCGTGAATACCTGGCCGAACGCTTGCGGGCCGAAGGGATCGAGGTGCTGCTGACCCGCGAGCCTGGCGGCACGCCCCTGGCGGAAAAAATCCGCGAGGTGCTGCTGGCCACTGGCGACGAGGTCATGAACCCCGACACCGAGCTGTTGCTGGTGTTTGCCGCACGTGCCCAGCACCTGGCCGAGGTGATCCGCCCGGCCCTGGCCCGTGGCGCGGTGGTGATCTGCGACCGTTTCACCGACTCCACCTACGCCTATCAGGGCGCTGGCCGCGGCCTGTCCCTGGAACGCATCGCGACCCTGGAGACCTTCGTCCAGGGTGACCTGCGCCCGCACTTGACCCTGGTTTTCGACCTGCCGGTAGACGTCGGCTTAGCCCGGGCCAGCGCCCGTGGGCGCCTGGACCGCTTCGAGCTGGAAGGCCGAGGGTTTTTCGAAGCGGTGCGCGCGGCTTACCTACAGCGTGCCCAAGCTGCGCCGTCGCGCTACTGCCTGCTGGATGCCGCGCAGCCGCTGGAGCAGGTGCAGCAGGCCATCGATGCGCTGCTACCCAAACTGTTGGAGCTTTACCGTGGCTGAAGCCTATCCGTGGCAGGACAGCCTGTGGCAGCAATTGGCCGGGCGTGCCCAGCACGCCCATGCCTATTTGCTCCATGGGCCGGCAGGCATCGGCAAGCGCGCCCTGGCCGAGCGCTTGATGGCACGCTTGCTGTGCCAGAATCCGGCTGGGCTGGAGGCGTGCGGGCACTGCAAGTCATGCCTGCTGCTCAAGGCCGGCAGCCATCCGGACAACTACGTGCTGGAACCGGAGGAGGCCGACAAGGCGATCAAGGTCGACCAGGTGCGCGACTTGGTGAGCTTCGTGGTACAGACCGCGCAGATGGGCGGGCGCAAGGTGGTGCTGATCGAGCCGGTGGAGTCGATGAACATCAACGCCGCCAACGCCTTGCTCAAGAGCCTTGAGGAACCTTCCGGCGATACGGTGCTGCTGCTGGTCAGCCACCAATCCAGCCGCCTGCTGCCGACTATCCGCAGTCGTTGCGTGCAGCAGGCCTGCCCGTTGCCGAGCGAGGCCATGAGCTTGCAGTGGCTGGGCCAGGCCTTGCCCGAGTGCAGCGAGCAGGAGCGGGTCGAGTTGCTGACCCTGGCGGCCGGCTCGCCCCTGGCTGCGGTCAGCTTGCAGGCCCAGGGCGTGCGCGAGCAGCGCGCGCTGGTGGTCGACGGGGTGAAGAAGCTGCTCAAGCAAGAGCAGTCCGCCACACAACTGGCCGAAGGCTGGAAAGATGTGCCGCTGTTGTTGTTGTTTGACTGGTTTTGCGACTGGTCCAGCCTGATCCTGCGCTATCAACTGACCCAGGACGAAAACGGCCTGGGCCTGATGGACATGCGCAAGGTCGTGCAATACCTGGCGCAGAAGAGCGCCCAAGACAAGGTGTTGAACATCCAGGACTGGATCCTCGCCCAGCGCCAGAAAGTCCTGGGCAAGGCCAACCTGAACCGCGTGCTGTTGCTCGAGGCCCTGCTGGTGCAGTGGGTCGGGTTGCTCGGCCGACGTTGATATTCTCGGGGTCGACGGATGTTTCGTCGGCCAGACACTTCCTGTGACGCAAGTTGTAACTTCTTATGCTCGTAGATTCCCATTGCCACCTTGATCGCCTCGACCTCGCCGCCCACAACGGCTCCCTGGATGCTGCCCTCGAGGCTGCGCGCCAGCGTGGGGTCGGGCACTTCCTGTGTATCGGTGTCAGCGCCGAGAACGCCGCCGACGTCAAGGCCCTGGCCGAGCGCTATGCCGATGTAGATTGCTCGGTGGGCATCCATCCTCTGGATCTCAAGCCTGGCGAAGCCCCGGCCCTGGAGTGGCTGCTGGACGAACTCAATCACCCGCGAGTGGTGGCCATCGGCGAGACAGGCCTGGATTACCACTACGAGCCGGAGGCCGCCGACCTGCAGCAGGCTTCGTTCCGCCTGCACCTGCAAGCGGCGCAGCAGACCGGCAAGCCTGTGATCGTGCATACCCGTGGCGCCCGCGCCGACACCCTGGCCCTGCTGCGCGAAGCGGCGCTACCCCAGGCGGGTGTGTTGCACTGTTTTACCGAAGACTGGGAGATGGCCAAGGCGGCCCTGGACCTGGGGTTCTATATTTCCCTGTCGGGCATCGTCACCTTCCGCAACGCCGAGGCCCTGCGTGATGTGGCGCGCCAGGTGCCCGCCGACCGTCTGCTGGTGGAGACCGACTCGCCATACCTGGCGCCGATCCCTCATCGCGGCAAGCCGAACCTGCCGGAATATGTGCGGGATGTGGCGGATTACCTGGCGATGTTACGCGGCGAGTCGGTGGAGCGTTTTGCCGAGCAGACCACCGAGAACTTCAAGCGTCTGTTCCCCCTGGCGCACGTTCGCTGAATTGCAGGCAAAAAAAACCCGGGTTCTGGGGGGGGAATCCGGGTTAAGACCATTAGGAGTAAACAAGGGTACGCGGTCCGTTGGTACCCATATCGGTGTTTCACTTGGGGGAGATGTCACACCGACAGATGAAGTATTGATCAGTATCCCGTGCAGTCCAGCCGCATCTGATCGTTTTTTAAACAGATTTGGAATACGTGCGCTTCGCTTGAGTTCTCATTGAGCGGCAATACATTGCGCGAATCGACGTTTAATTTCTGACCCGCATCGCCTGATTCGTTGGCGCGCTGTAAGTTTAGTGTATGGGTTGTTCATATAGACGTTGCCCAACGACCGTTCAGTCGGGATAATCCCTCGCACCGGGTAAAACGTTCCGTCATCGGGGCATCGAACCCTTCCAATACTGACCTCTGCAGACCTCTTTCTATGCACAAAGAACCCCGTAAGGTCCGTGAGTTTCGCCGCCGTGAGCAGGAAATTCTCGACACCGCGCTCAAATTGTTCCTCGAACAGGGTGAAGACAGCGTCACCGTCGAGATGATTGCGGATGCCGTGGGTATCGGCAAAGGCACCATCTATAAACACTTCAAGTCCAAGGCCGAGATCTACTTGCGCCTGATGCTCGACTACGAGCGCGATTTGAACGAGTTGCTGCACTCGGCCGACGTCGACAAGGATAAGGAAGCGCTGTCCCGGGCGTACTTTGAGTTCCGCATGCGCGACCCGCAGCGCTACCGCCTGTTCGACCGCCTGGAAGAAAAAGTGGTCAAGGGCCACCAGGTGCCGGAAATGGTCGAGGAGTTGCACAAGATCCGTGCCTCGAACTTCGAGCGCCTGACCCTGCTGATCAAGGGCCGCATCAGCGAAGGCAAGCTGGAAGATGTGCCGCCTTATTTCCACTACTGCGCCGCCTGGGCCCTGGTGC
Organism: Pseudomonas sp. WS 5010; assembly: GCF_012985565.1. Taxonomy (NCBI): domain Bacteria; kingdom Pseudomonadati; phylum Pseudomonadota; class Gammaproteobacteria; order Pseudomonadales; family Pseudomonadaceae; genus Pseudomonas; species Pseudomonas sp. WS 5010. The sequence continues at coordinate 107,539 of NZ_JAAQWQ010000005.1, forward strand.
ATGGCGCGGTGGCGCTGTACCACTCGCCATTCTGGAGCAACGTGCTGGAAGATCAGGAAGGCTTCTTCCAGTTCTTGATGGACATCGGCGTGCGCATGGGCAACAAGCGCAAGCACAGCACCGAGCTGCCGAACCCCGAGACGCCTGCCACATAAGGCATTCACCCGGACAATGGCCGGCTGATTTACTGCCCTATGTAGTAACCCAGGAATATACTCAGGCAAGGACCTTGCTAAAATCTGATTTATGAGTCAGGTTTTAGCGCGCCCGAATTATCCGCTGCCGGAGTGATCCATGATCGTTGATCGTCAAGGCAGGCGTTTTCGCAATTTGCGGATCAGCCTGACCTCAGCCTGCAATTACGCCTGTACCTACTGCGTGCCCAACGGCAAGCGGCTGGTGGCTGCGCAGGACGAACTCTCGGCCGAAGCCATGGCGCGTGGCGTGGCCTACCTGATCGAGGCGGCGGGCATCGATCGCCTGCGCATTACCGGCGGCGAGCCACTGGTCAGCCCCAAGCTCGAAACGTTCATGCGGGCCGTCGGGCAGATGGGCTTGAGCGATATCAGCCTGACCACCAATGGCCAGTTACTGGCGCGCAAGTTGCCATTGCTGGTCGATGCCGGCATTCGCCGTATCAATGTGTCCCTTGACACCCTGGATGCCGATGCCTTTCGCGGGATCGCCCGGGGTGGCGACCTGGCCACCGTCCTTGATGGCATGGGCCAGGCTCGTGCGGCGGGGATCAAGATCAAGGTCAATATGGTGCCGCTGCGCGGGCAGAACCTCGACCAGGTCATGCCGCTGCTGGAATATTGCCTGGCGCGCGGTTATGAACTGCGTTTTATCGAGTTGATGCGCATGGGCCATCTGGCCAGCGACTCCAACGCCTTCCTGCAGCAATTCGTCAGCCTGCAACAACTGCTGAGCCTGATTGGCGAGCATCACGAATATCTGCAGGCCGACGCCCCCGTGGACGCCACCGCCGTGCGTTATGAAATTCCCGGCCAGGGCTTCTTCGGCGTGATCGCCAATGAAAGCGTGCCGTTTTGCCGAACCTGTTCGCGCCTGCGGCTGTCTTCCACGGGGTGGCTGCACGGCTGCCTTTCGTCGAGCAACCGGCACTATGTCGGCGACCTGTTGGACAAGCCGCGCCACCAGGCCCTGCCGGCGTTACAGGGCTTGCTGGTCAAGGCCTTGGGCGATAAGCAGGAAGTGGCGTTTTCGGGCGGGGCGACGGTGATGAAGATCATTGGCGGCTAGCCAGGCAAGCTGGCGCAAAATCTGCATCTTGTGCCCATTCGCCGGTTTTCCGTCACCGGCCTCTGGAGGATAGGATGCGTAGTCTGGTTTTGTTGCTGGCGTCGTTCGCGCTGGGTGGCTGCATGACAGTCAGCGATATGGCCGAAGGCACTCGCTATCAGATGAGCGATGCCGGCTTGCTGGACCACAGCGATACTCGCCGTTCCAACTCGGTTCGCATTCAGCCCGATTCCTTTGTGTTTATCGCCCAGGGCGCGTTCACGCCGCCGGGCAGTGCCTATCCGCGGCCCAATGTGGTGGCCGAAGAAGCCTTCAACGGTTTCATCGAATACTTCCCCATGGTCCTCCGCGCCCGCGCCCCGGAAGGCCTGGAGCAGGCCATGGCCGAAGCCCGCGAGGTAGGCGCCCATTACCTGTTGTATACGCGGTTCGCCAAGGCCGATGATCGCATCGGCAATGCGGATGAGTGGGCCGACCAGGAAGCCCTCGACCGGCTGGGTGTCGACAGCGGTGTGATCCAGATCATGTTGATCGAGACCAGCACCCAGTATTTGATCGATACTGCACGGATCCGCAGTCGTGGCGGTTTACTGACGTTCCACGACAACAAACCCGAAGATTTGCTTGGCCCACCGCTGCGCCAGTACGCCCGCAGCCTGCTGGGCATGAGCGACCAATAATTCAAAGGAGAACAGCATGACGGGTTCGGCCAAGGCCAATGATTTGTTGGCACAGTTGCCCAAGGGCAAGGGACCGGCACCGGTTCACCTGTGGAACCCGGATTTCTGTGGCGATATCGACATGCGTATTGCCCGTGATGGCACCTGGTATTACCTGGGCACGCCCATCGGGCGCAAACCGATGGTCAAGCTGTTCTCCAATATCATCCGCCGCGATGGCGATGATTACTTTCTGATCACACCGGTGGAAAAGGTTGGGATCAAGGTGGATGACGCGCCTTTTGTGGCGGTGTCGCTGGAGGTCGAGGGGCAGGGCGAAAGCCAGCTCCTGCGGTTTACCTCCAATGTCGAAGACCTGATCGAAGCCGGCCCGGCGCACCCGCTACGGGTGGTGATCGATCCCCACACCCAGGAACCTTCGCCCTACGTGCTGGTGCGCAACAACCTTGAGGCACTGGTCCATCGCAACGTGTTCTACCAATTGGTGGACTTGGCGGTGACGCGCCAGATCGAAGGCGAGAGTTGGCTGGGCATCTGGAGTGGCGGGGTGTTCTTTTCGATAGGCCTGGAGCCCAGGGATTGATACTGGCATGACGCAGAATATCTACGATACCCCGGCCTTTTTCGCTGGCTACAGTCAAATGGGCCGCTCCCTGCAAGGGTTGGCAGGCGCGCCGGAATGGCCCGCGTTGCAGGCGTTGTTACCGCCGATGCGGGGCTTGCAGGTGGTGGACCTGGGCTGTGGTTATGGCTGGTTCAGCCGCTGGGCCCAGGAGCAGGGCGCCGAACAGGTGCTGGGGCTGGACGTCTCACAGAAGATGCTGGCGCGGGCGAAGGAAATGACGTCATCCTCGGCCATTACTTATGCCATTGCCGACCTCGAGCAACTTGATCTGCCCGGTGCTGCTTACGACTTGGCCTACAGCTCACTGGCCTTTCACTACATCGCCGACCTGCCCGGGCTGTTTGCCCGCATTCATAGGGCCTTGAAACCGGGAGTGTGGCTGGTTTTTTCCATCGAGCACCCGATCTTCATGGCACCCCGCCAGCCGGGCTGGCAGGTCGATGAGCAAGGCCGCAGAAGCTGGCCGCTGGACAGTTATCAATTGGAAGGTCCGCGGGTCACCGACTGGCTGGCCAAGGGCGTGATCAAGCAGCACCGTACCCTGGGCACTCTGCTCAACCTATTGATCAAGGCAGGCTTGAGCCTGGGCCATATTGAAGAATGGGGCCCGAGTGCCGCGGACCTTGTGGCCCGGCCTGAGTTGGCGGAGGAGCTGGAGCGGCCGATGATGTTGCTGGTGGCTGCGCAACGCCCAACGCTGTAGGCAATGCCTGGCGAGGGGCGACGCAGCCTCGCCAGGGCTCGACAGCCGCTACGGTTGGCTTTCCAGCTTGCGGGCGGCGTCCACACCAGAGGCCGTCAGTTTGATCGGCAGGTGCAGCGCGTGTTCGCCGGCCTCGTTGCAGGTCACATGGCCTTCCTTGATCAGTCCACGGTCCTGAAGGGTGGCCAGGGTGCTGGCCACGACTTTTTCGCCCCGGTAGTTATCCAGCACCTCCTTACCCAAACCATTCGGGTGCGCGTGCAGCAGGCGGGTGAGGACTTCTTTCTCCAGGTTTTTATCGACGTTCATGCATACCTCTCAGGGTCAGTGGTGGGGTAGTGTTCGTCTGTCGGCCAAGGGGTCAAGGTTGTTTCGGCGCGCCGGGCAGGTTGTCATCGTTGCCGCTTGGGGCGGCATTCTTGCCGGGGCCGATCTTGCCGTTCTCCACATCGGTACCCAGGCCCTGGCGGTTGCCGTCATTGCCTTGGGTGCGTGGATCGGCACCGTTCTGGATGATGGCTCCGCCATTGGTATCCAGGCCGGTGCCCATGGAGTCTTTGCTCTCTTGGGTGGCAGGGTTGGGCGGGCTGCCAATCGGGTCGGTCTTGCCGGTGGAAGGGTCGGACGCGGCGAAGCTGCCCAGGGAAACCGCAGACAGCAAACCGGCGAGGGCGAGGGCAGTCACTTTGGAAGTATTCATGGTGGAGCCTCCATAGAAATAAAGTCCTTACCTTAGGTTGGTCCGCCCGCTCATATTGTTGGTGCCTGGATCACGACGAACGGTGTCAGCTCACCTGTAAGATTTTGTGTTTCGAAGCCCGGCGCCAGATCAGGCGCGCCAGCGTAATCAGCCAATTGAGCAACGCGATGCAGAGTTTTCCGCCAACGGGAGCAGTGGGGGGGCATGGGCAAACCTGGGCGTCTGTTGGATTTATGGCGGACTTTTTACCACGCGCGACTGCACCATTTGTTCTGCGGTTACGGGTGCCAACATTGCTGCAGTTATGGAGTAACTGCGTGCATAAAACCCTGCAAACGGTTATCAAAGGGCCTTAGTATGTGTCCTTTATTTTTAGCCGCAGGCCTGTTCATGACCATCGAGATTCGTCCCGCCGTGCCCAGCGATGCTGCGCAGATCCTGACCTTCATCACCGAGCTGGCCGAATACGAAAAAGCTCGCCACGAAGTGATCGCCGGCGTGGTGGACATCGAACGCAGCCTGTTCAGCGAAGGCGCTACCGCCCATGGCCTGATCTGCCTGCGTGACGGCTTGCCGATCGGGTTTGCGGTGTTCTTCTTCAGCTATTCCACCTGGCTGGGCAGCAACTGCCTGTACCTGGAAGACCTGTACATCAACCCGGAACAGCGCGGCGGCGGGGCGGGCAAGAAGTTGCTGCGCCACCTGGCAAAGATCGCCTACGACAATGGCTGTGGGCGCTTCGAATGGAGCGTTCTGGACTGGAACGAGCCGGCCATTGCCTTCTACAAATCCATCGGCGCCCAACCCCAGGAAGAATGGGTGCGCTACCGCATGGAAGGCGATGCGTTGCGTGAGTTTGCCCAGGGCTGAGATCGGCCCTGTCTTGCGGCCCGGCATTTGCCATAATGGCCGCCGCTTTCGCATTTCTAGATAGGCCCAAACATGCAGGAAAACCCAGCGATCCCCGCCAAAGACCCCGCGCCCACCGGCACCCAGACCTTGCTGCGCGGCCTGGGCGTGGTGCAGGCGGTGGCGGCGGGTGCGCGGGATCTTAAGGAGATTGCCCGGCGCATCGGGACCACCCGCAGCACCACGCATCGCCTGGCTAGTTGCCTGGTGGACGAGCGTTACCTGCGGGTGGTGCCGCAAGTCGGTTACCTGTTGGGGCCCAAGCTGATCGAGTTGGGGTTCCAGGCGCGGGAAGAACTGCCGCTGGTGACGCTGGCGATACCCTATCTGGATGAACTGTCGGCGCTGACCGGCGACACCATCCACCTGGCGATCCGTGAGTACGACGAGGTGCTGTACCTGCACAAGAATCCTGGGCGCAATGGCCCGGAAATGCGTTCCCGCGTCGGTCACCGCATGCCCCTGGCGCGCACCGGGATCGGCAAGGCCTTGCTGCTCGATGACACGCCAGAAGAATGGCAGCGCCTGTATCAGGCCAGCTTGCCGATAGGCGGGAAAAACCTGCACTGGCCGCAGCACCCGGAGCAATCCTGGGAGCAGTTCGAGCAGCGCATGAAAGAGTATGTGGCGGGTGGCTATGCCTTCGACCTGGAAGACAACGAGCCGTCGATCCGCTGCGTGGCCGCACCCGTGCGCGATGCCAGCCGACGGATTATCGCCGGCATCAGCATCGCCAGTACGGTGCCCTACATGCCGCTGGAAAAAATGGCCGAGCTGATTCCTGTGGTCAAACAGGTCGCGGCCCGGCTGTCAGCGGAGTTGGGGGCCAAGGCCTGATCAGGCCTTCAAGGTGGCCATGTCGATCACGAAACGGTATTTCACGTCGCCGGCAATCATGCGCGCAAAGGCTTCGTTGATCTGACGGATATCGAGCATTTCGATGTCGCAGGTAATGCCGTGCTCGGCGCAGAAATCCAGGACTTCCTGGGTTTCGGCAATGCCGCCGATCAGCGAGCCGGCCAGGACTTTACGACCCAAGACCAGCTTGGCGGCATTGACCGGCGGGTCGACCGGTTCGATCAGGCCCACCAGGATATGCACGCCATCAAAACGCAGGACATCGAGGTAGGGGTTCAGATCGTGCTGCACCGGGATGGTGTCCAGCAGGAAGTCGAAACTGCCGGCTGCGGCCTTCATCTGCTCGGCATCGGTGGACACGATCACATGATCAGCGCCTTGGCGACGGCCTTCCTCGGCCTTGCTCGCCGAGCGGGTGAACAGCGTGACTTCGGCGCCCATGGCCTTGGCAAACTTGATGCCCATATGGCCCAGGCCACCCATGCCGAGAATCCCGACTTTGTCGCCGGCCTTGACCCCGTAGTGCTTGAGCGGCGAGTAGGTGGTGATGCCCGCGCAGAGGAGCGGTGCGGCGCTGGCCAGGTCGAGCTTGGCCGGAATCTTCACCACGAAGTGTTCGCTGACCACGATGCTGTCGGAGTAGCCGCCCATGGTGTTGCTGCCGTCCACGCGATCCGGGGTGGCGTAGGTCATGGTCGGGCCTTCGAGGCAGTATTGCTCCAGGTCTGATTTGCACGCTTGGCAGTGGCGGCACGAATCCACCATGCAGCCCACGCCGACCAGGTCGCCAACCTTATGGGCGGTGACGCTGGCGCCGACAGCAGTGACCTTGCCGACAATCTCGTGGCCCGGCATCAATGGGTACACGGCGATACCCCATTCGTTGCGCGCCTGGTGGATGTCGGAGTGGCAGACGCCGCAGTACAGGATTTCGATTGCCACGTCATCGGCGCGCGGGCTGCGACGCTCGAAGGACATGGGGGCGAGGGGAGTGGTGGCCGACTGGGCGGCGTAGCCGATGGCGGTGTACATGGTGAAAACCTCGCAAAAGCTTGGGCGGGAGAGGTGGCGAATTCTGCGCGTGGACCCTGTGGGCGAACATGGCAAATGCTCCGAGTCTCATGCCTATTCGTCCGGGAGTGCCCGTGGATTGGATTCATTGGCCGCCAGACCTGCGATGATGTTCCTATCCCTTTTTCGCGAAGTTTTTTGCCATGTTGTTGACCCGCCATCTCGATGCCAACGCTGCGCTGGTTTCCTTGATTGAGGGGCTTACGCCCTGCGACGGTTTCTCCCCGACCCATCTGGCGGGCGTGAAGGTGCTGCGCGCCAGTTGCGACGTGGCGCGCGGGCCGCAGATCTATGAGCCGAGCCTGATGTTCGTGGCCCAGGGCAGCAAGCTCGCCTACCTGGGGCCGCGTACCCTGGAATACGGCGCCGGGCATTACCTGATCCAGGCGATGCCGGTGCCGTTCGAGTGCGAGACGTTTGCCATGGCCGCCGACGCCCCGCTGTATGGCGTTACCGTAGGTATTGATCGGGTGGTGCTGGGTGAATTGGTGATGGCCATGGGCATGCAGGCCGGCCCGCCGCCGGCGGCGCAGACCCTGGAGTCGATGAGCTCGGTGGTGCTCGATGATGCGATGCGTGGTTGCGTCGAGCGACTGTTGCAGTGTCTGCACGATCCACTGGAAGCCCGGATCATGGGGCCGGCACGAGTGCGGGAATTATTGTTCAGCGCCTTGCGCGGGCCACAGGCCGATGTGCTGCGGGCGCTGGTGGAACAGCAGGGGCAGTTCTCGCGGATTGCCACCTCATTGAATCACCTGCATGCCCATTACGCCGAACCGCTGAACATCGAGACCCTGGCCGGTTATGCGCATATGAGTGCGTCGACATTCCATGAACACTTCAAGCGCTGCACCTTGTTGTCGCCGGTGCAGTACCTCAAGCGCTTGCGCCTGCTCAAGGCCCAGCAGTTGTTGCTGGCACAAGGCATGGGGGTAGCGCAGGCGGCGCATAACGTGGGGTATCAGAGTACGTCGCAGTTCAGTCGGGAATATAAGCGCTATTTCCTGCGCAACCCTGGTGAAGAACGAGCGGCATAAATCCCGGAGATACCTCTATCCAAATGTGGGAGCGAGCAAGCCCGCTCCCACATTAGATTTGTGTCGGCCATAAAAAAGGCTCTCCAGTGGAGAGCCTCACGTTCAAGCAGATGGCTTACATATTCGGGTAAGTCGGCCCACCCGCGCCTTCCGGCGTAACCCACGTGATGTTCTGCGAAGGGTCCTTGATGTCGCAGGTCTTGCAGTGCACGCAGTTCTGGGCGTTGATCTGGAAGCGTTTCTCACCGTCTTCCTGGGTGATCACTTCGTACACGCCAGCCGGGCAGTAGCGTTGCGCCGGCTCATCGTAGAGCGGCAGGTTGGTGCCGATGGGGATGCTCGGGTCCTTGAGCTTCAAGTGGCACGGCTGCTCTTCTTCATGGTTGGTGCTGGAGAGGAACACCGAGCTCAGCTTGTCGAAGCTCAGCTTGCCGTCGGGCTTGGGGTAATCGATCTTCTGGCTGTCCTTGGCCAGCTTGAGGCAAGCGTAGTCCGGCTTGGTGTCGTGCAGGGTGAACGGCATTTTGCCGCCGAGGATGTTCTGGTCGAACCAGTTGAAGCCGGCACCGATGATCGGGCCGAACTTGTGCATCGCCGGGCCGAAGTTACGGGTGGCAAACAGTTCTTCGTAGAGCCAGCTGGCTTTGAAGCTGTCGACGTAGGCGGTCAGTTCATCGCCGCCTTCGGACTCGGCGAACAGGCGATCAGCCACCGCATCTGCAGCGAGCATGCCGGACTTCATCGCGGTGTGGCTGCCCTTGATCTTGGCCACGTTCATCGTGCCCAGGTCGCAACCGATCAGGGCGCCGCCCTTGAATACCATCTTCGGCAGCGAGTTGATGCCGCCCTTGGCCAGGGCGCGCGCGCCGTAGCTGATGCGCTTGCCGCCTTCCAGGTACTGGGCCAGCACCGGGTGATGCTTGAGGCGCTGGAACTCATCGAACGGCGACAGGAAGGTGTTGCTGTAGGACAGGTCGACGATCAGGCCTACCACCACCTGGTTGTTTTCCAGGTGATAGAGGAACGAGCCACCGGTGTTCTCGTTGCTCATGATGTCCAGCGGCCAGCCGGCGGTGTGGACCACCAGGCCTGGTTGATGCTTGGCCGGGTCGATTTCCCAGATTTCCTTGAGACCGATGCCGTAGTGCTGCACGTCGGCGTCGCTGTCCAGGTTGAAGCGCTGGATCAGTTGCTTGCCCAAGTGCCCACGGCAGCCTTCGGCGAACAGTGTGTATTTGCCGCGCAGTTCCATGCCGGGGGTGTACAGGCCTTCCTTTGGGTGGCCTTCACGGTCGACGCCGAGGTCGCCGGTGATGATCCCGCGCACTACGCCGTTTTCGTCGAACAGTACTTCCTGGGCCGCGAAGCCCGGGTAAATTTCCACGCCCAGGTTCTCTGCCTGCTGGGCCAGCCAGCGGCACAAGTTGCCCAGGGAGATGATGTAGTTGCCTTCGTTGTGCATGGTCTTGGGCACAAAGAAGTCTGGAACCTTGGTGGAGCTGTCGCTGCTGCGCAGTACATAGATGTCGTCGCGCACCACCGGGGTGTTGAGCGGGGCGCCCAGTTCTTTCCAGTCCGGGAACAATTCATTCAGGGCGCGCGGTTCAAACACGGCACCGGACAGGATATGTGCACCGACTTCGGAGCCTTTTTCGACCACGCAGACGCTGATTTCCTTACCGGCTTCGGCGGCCTTCTGCTTCAGTCGGCAGGCGGCAGACAGGCCCGACGGCCCTGCGCCGACGATGACCACGTCGAATTCCATGTATTCGCGTTCCACAGGCTATCTCCTACTCAAGGCTCAACAGTTTTTTTTCTAATGGGTGGAGGTTCGGTGTTTTATCTGTCGTCTTCTGCGCCAATTTCTTACAAAGGGGCAGGGGACGACCCACCTTTCTCTCTAGGTGGCGCATTATATCTACACCACTCTCAGCGTCCAATACAAACGTTTGTTTGAATTGCCCGCGAGCTAGGTAAATCAAAGCAACGCGGCTTATATCTGACCATTTTGCTGTATTGACCGGAAAAGGTGTTCCGGTCAATATACGGTCGGTTTTGCGCTTCTCGTAGGCGGACTGCCGGTTTCAAGGCCACGTCCAAAGACAAGGCAATGCTCTTACAGGTTGACGCGCACGTAATGCTGGCGCGCAGTTTACACGTTGCGACGATGAATGACTTGTCAGTCACCGCTGACGAACGGTCTTTATTATTGAGTACGTGCAACGTCACCTGTCATGACGGCCTGCGTTTTTAGAGGTGCCCTTGTGCGCCGTTGAGCATCTACCGCCAGGTTTATCCGGGCGGCTTCCTTTTCACCGGAGAGTAACGAGGAATCCATGAAGGTTCTTGTAGCTGTCAAACGCGTTGTCGATTACAACGTGAAAGTTCGCGTCAAGGCGGACAATTCCGGCGTCGATCTGGCTAACGTCAAAATGTCGATGAACCCCTTCTGCGAAATCGCCGTGGAAGAAGCCGTACGCCTGAAAGAAAAAGGTGTTGCGACTGAAATCGTCGTCGTTTCCATCGGTCCGACCACTGCTCAAGAGCAGCTGCGTACCGCCCTGGCGCTGGGTGCCGATCGCGCCGTTCTCGTCGAATCCGCTGAAGACCTGACCTCGCTGGCCGTTGCCAAGCTGCTCAAGGCCGTTGTCGACAAGGAACAGCCGCAGCTGGTGATCCTCGGCAAACAAGCCATCGACAGCGACAACAACCAGACTGGCCAGATGCTGGCTGCACTGACCGGTTACGGCCAGGGCACCTTCGCCTCGAAAGTCGAAGTGTCTGGCGACAGCGTTGCCGTGACCCGTGAGATCGATGGCGGCGCGCAGACCGTTTCTCTGAAACTGCCGGCCATCGTCACCACCGACCTGCGTTTGAACGAGCCGCGTTATGCGTCCCTGCCAAACATCATGAAAGCCAAGAAGAAGCCGCTTGAAGTGCTGACTCCGGATGCTTTGGGCGTTTCCACCGCCTCCACCAACAAGACCGTCAAAGTTGAAGCGCCAGCTGCACGCAGCGCGGGTATCAAGGTCAAGTCGGTGGCTGAACTGGTCGAGAAACTGAAAAACGAAGCGAAGGTGATCTGATCATGACTATCCTCGTAATCGCCGAACACGATAACAAGGTGCTGGCCCCGGCCACCCTGAACACCGTTGCCGCTGCTGCGAAAATCGGTGGTGATATCCACGTCCTGGTCGCCGGCCAGAACGTGGGTGCCGTGGCTGAAGCCGCCGCGAAAATTGCTGGCGTGAGCAAAGTACTGGCCGCCGACAACGCTGCCTACGCGCATCAGTTGCCGGAAAACGTTGCGCCACTGGTTGCAGAACTGGGCGCTGGCTACAGCCACATCCTGGCTGCCGCTACCTCTAACGGCAAAAACATCCTGCCGCGCGTTGCTGCGCAGTTGGACGTTGACCAGATCTCCGAGATCGTTTCGGTCGAAAGCGCCGACACCTTCAAGCGCCCGATCTACGCCGGTAACGCCATTGCCACCGTGCAATCGACCGCCGCCATCAAAGTGATCACCGTGCGCGCCACCGGTTTCGACCCGGTTGCAGCTGAAGGTGGTTCGGCTGCCGTTGAAGCGGTGGCTGCTGTCCACAACGCTGGCACTTCCAGCTTTGTTGGCGAAGAGCTGGCCAAGTCGGATCGTCCTGAGCTGACCGCTGCCAAGATCGTCGTTTCCGGCGGGCGTGGCATGCAGAACGGTGACAACTTCAAGCACCTGTATGCCCTGGCCGACAAGCTGGGCGCTGCGGTCGGCGCCTCCCGCGCGGCCGTCGATGCAGGTTTTGTACCCAACGACATGCAGGTCGGCCAGACCGGCAAAATTGTTGCGCCACAGCTGTACATCGCGGTCGGTATCTCCGGCGCGATCCAGCACTTGGCCGGTATGAAAGACTCCAAAGTGATCGTTGCGATCAACAAGGACGAAGAAGCACCGATCTTCCAGGTGGCTGATTACGGCCTGGTTGCGGACTTGTTCGAAGCTGTACCTGAGTTGGAGAAGCTGGTCTAAACCAGCCGCTTCACTTATAAAGAGCCCGGTCTTATGACCGGGCTTTTTTTTGCACGCAACTATTTGATCGGGAAACCACGCCATGGAACTGCGCCGCTGGACTGTACTGCTGGGCCTGTCACTGCTGCCGACCTTGTCTATCGCGGCCGGCAAATGCGAGCGCCTGGTCGTGACCGGCAGCCCGGATGCGCCGCCCTATCTGTGGCGCGACCCGCAAGCCCCCACCCACCTGATCGGCGCCAACGCCGATGTGTTGCAGCAAGTGGCCAAGGACCTGGGACTGAAAATCGACCTGCTATACGGCGGCAAGCGTTCCCTGGCCCTTGAAGAAGTGCGCAGCGGGCGCATGGACATGTTGGTCGATGCGCCTTTGAGTGTCAGCGAACTGGAGACCCTGGACTACATCCACCCGGCGCTGATGCAGGCCGATTATCGGGTGTGGACCCGCGTTGACTCGCCCCTGGTCTATACCAGCGCAGCCGACCTGCATGGCCACAAGGGCGCAGTCTCGGAGCGGGCGCGCCTGTCCCCTGAATTTGAAGCCTTTGCCAGCGAACACCTGACCCTGGAACGCCTGCCAACCGTGACCCCGGCCTTGCAGAAACTGCTGCTGGGCGAAGTGGACTACGTGCTGGCCGGACGTTACTCCGGCATGGCCATGGCCCAGACCCTGGGCATGAGCAAAGACCTGCTGGCCCGGGAACTGCCGATTGACCAGCCGGGGCTGTTCCTGGCGATTTCCCACAACTCGGCCTGCAATGATCCGTGGTTGCGCGGACAGCTCGCCAAAAAGATGACAGAATTGGCCGCGTCCGGTCTGACGGAAGCCGCGTTGCAGCGCAATATCGAACGCTGGAAGACGCAGTTGCAGCAACCCGTCGGTACCCCAACAAAGTAGGGATTTTTAGTGACTATTCGACCTCTTTTCGCCGCCCTCGCCGTAGTAACGCTGGCGGGCTGTGCCGCAGATCCTGCGCCGAATGAGCAAATGCGCCTGACCCAGCAAGCCTTGGAGCAAGCCGCCGCCGTGGGGGCCGTGGCTGACGACGTGCCCGAGTTGAAACTCGCCGAGACGAAGCTGGCCCAGGCCAAGGCCGACATGGCTGACCAATCCTACAAGGATGCCCGCATGCAGGCTGAACAGGCCGAACTGGATGCCCGCCTGGCGGAGGCGCGGGTGCTGACGCAAAAGAGTCAGGAACAGTTGAATGTCCTCGAGACCCGTATCACCCGCCTGCGCAAACAGCTGGGAGATGCCCAATGATCCGTCTGACATGTGGGCTGCTGTTGAGCAGCGTGGTGCTCGCCGGCTGTGCCAGCCACCCCAATAGCGATATCGCGTTGCAGCAGGCTGGCAGCGACTTCCAGAAGGTCAAGGAAGACTCCAACGTGCTGCGCATCGCGCCCAAGGACGTGATCCGCGCCGGTGAATCCCTGGCCCGCGCCGATCGCCTGTCCAGCTACTGGGGCAGCGGTGGCGACGTGGTGCATTACGCCTACCTGAGCCAGCGCTACAGCGCGATTGCCCGCGAGCATACCGAGTTGGTGCTCAACGAAGAGCGTGCGGCCAAGCTCGAACTGGAGCGCCAACGTCTGCAATTGGCGCTGCGCGAGGCCAAGTTGTTGAGCGTGCAGCAACAGGGCAAGTGGCTCGAAGAGCAAATTGCCAGCCTGACCACCACCCAGACCGATCGCGGCCTGGTGATGACCCTGGGCGACGTGTTGTTCGATACCGGCCAGGCCGAACTGAAAAACTCGGCTAACCGTACAGTGCTGAAGATCGTGCAATTCCTGCAACTGAACCCCAAGCGGGTAGTGCGGATCGAGGGCTACACCGACAGTACCGGCGGCGAGCAGGAAAACCTCAAACTGTCCCGCGACCGGGCGCAGGCCGTGGCGGATGTACTGGTTGACCTGGGCATTGATGACAAACGCATCCAGGTAGAAGGTTATGGCGATCAGTATCCGGTGGAAGTGAATGCTTCCGAACGGGGGCGTGCGCAGAACCGACGTGTGGAAATCGTCTTTTCCGACGACAAGGGCCAGCTCGGCGCTGCGCGCTGAATCTCAGTTCTTGTGGGAGCTGGCAAGCCAGCTCCCCCAGGGAATATGCCGTGTGTCTCGCCCCGCAACCCGATCCTCGATCGGGTTTTTCATGCCTGCAATTGCCTTCTCAACCCATACAGTTTTTTCTATCACTGGCGCCCATCCTCGACTATTGTGGCAACTGTCCCCGTACACTTCTAAACTGTGCCGGTATGTTTCACACAAAAATAAAATACCCGTGAAATCGAGTGCTGCGTCATGACCAATCTCTTGCTTTACCAACGTATCGCCCAGCAATTGGCTGAGGATATCCGGCGCGGTGTCTATCAGCCGGGTGAGCGCGTGCCTTCGGTGCGCAAGATGAGCTCCCAGCTCAATGTCAGTCATGCCACGGTGTTGCAGGCCTACGCCAATCTCGAGGACCAGGGGTTGATCCGCGCGCGCCCGCAGTCCGGGTATTACGTGCACCAGACCCCGGCCCTGACCGCACCAACGCCGGATATCGCGCGGGTCGAGCGCCCGGGCCTGGTCACCCGCAGCAGTATCATTCAACAGGTATTGGTCGAGTCCCGGCGCGAAGGGGTGTTCCCGCTCGGCGCCGCCGTGCCCAGTGTCGACTACCTGCCGGTGCGCGCACTGCACCAGCAACTGGCCAAGGTCACGCGCTTCCAGAGCCCGCGGGCGTTCAGCTATATGTTCAGCCCAGGCTTTGAGCCGCTGCGACGCCAGGTCGCGATCCGCATGCGCGATGCCGGCGTGGTGGTCGACCCGTCCGAGGTGGTGATCACCCACGGGTGTGTTGACGCATTGCAGATGTCCCTGCGGGTGCTGACCCGTCCCGGCGACCTGATCGCCGCTGAGTCCCCCACCTATTACGGCCTGTTGCAACTGGCGGATCTGCTCGGCCTCAAGGTCATCGAAATCCCCAGCGACCCCGCCACCGGCATGAGCCTGGAAGCCCTGCAACTGGCGGCCAACCAATGGTCGATCAAGGCCCTGGTGCTGACCACGCGCCTGAGCAATCCCCTGGGCGGCACCATGCCGGAAGAACGGCAGAAACAGTTGCTGCGCCTGGCCTCGGATTTCGATATCCAGATCGTCGAAGACGATATCTACGGCGAATTGATGTTCGAGCTGGGCCGCACCAAGGCCCTCAAGGCCTATGACCGCCTGGACCGGGTGATTTATTGCTCCAGCTTCTCCAAGACCCTGTCCCCCGGCGTGCGTATCGGCTGGATGATTGCCGGCAAGTACCAGCAAGAGCTCCAGCGCCTGCAGATGTTCAGCACGCATTCGGCGTGCAGCGTGACGCAGATGGGCGTGGCGGCGTACCTGGAGAATGGCGGCTACGACCGGCACCTGCGTTACATTCGCCAGGAGTACCGCAAGAACCTCAGCGCCTTCCAATTGGCGGTGCAGCAGTATTTCCCGGAGGGCACGCAGATGAGCCGGCCGACCGGTGGTTTTATCCTGTGGGTCAGCCTGCCGGGTCGGGTCAATACCCAGGAGCTGCACGTGCGCGCCCTGCAACAGGGCATCAGCATTGCGCCGGGGCTGATCTTCAGCAATACGGAACAGTTCAACCACTGTATTCGGCTCAATTGCGGCACACCCTGGAATCGTGAAGCCGAGCGCGCCTTGATGACCCTGGGGATGCTGGCCAACCAGTTGTGCCAGGAGGCAGCGGGCGGTTTTTGAAGCGCCAAAACGGGGCCTGAACGGTAGCTGGCTAATCACCGCGCTTGTCATGCCGCGCTCAACAAGCGAGCATATGGCCTTCTGCCGTTAATGCTGTTGGCGATATGACCTCTATTTTTCCTGCCGCGCTGTTGATCTGTCTGGCGAGCCTGTGCAACGCCACTTCTGTAGTGGCAGCGCCTGCCAGTGCGCCAGTTGTGCTGGCAGCTGCCGAACAAAAGCCGGCGCCGGCGAAAAAAACAGTCCAGGCGAAAAAAGCCGCCCCGGTTAAAAAATCCGCCAAGGAAAAAAAGCGCGCACCTATCGCCAGCAAGTCCAAGTCAGCCCGTGAAGTGGCCCAGACCAAGCTACCACCGGCGAAACTGGACCTCAGCCTGCCCCAGGAAATGGTCCGACATCTGCAGCCCCTTGGCACTATGCCGCAGCCCAAGAACGTGCCGTTGTTGCCGCCGATGTTTGGCGAGAAACCGGTCGATAACAGCGCATTCCAGATTAACGGACGCCTGCTGAGCAACGAAATGCAGTTGCAAATGCGCAATGAGGAGCGGCGCGATGTAGAAGGCGCAGCCCTGGATTTTGAATTCAAGAATTAATCTTTCCCGCCAAAGTGACCTGAGCCACTGACCTTCTGTCGCAGACTGGTCGGTCACTTTTGTTTTCTTTGAAAAACCTCTGTTAGACCATTTTAAAACGGATGTTTTAGGGCGTACTCTAGCCCGGCCATCAACACTTTGTCGTCGAGGACCTGCTGGTCATGAAATGCCGTGAAGGCTGTGGCGCCTGCTGTATCGCCCCTTCCATCAGTTCGCCGCTGCCCGGTATGCCCAATGGCAAACCCGCGGGCGAACGCTGCCTGCATCTGTCGGTCGAACAGCTGTGCCAACTGTTTGGCCAGCCTGAGCGGCCCGCGGTGTGCGGTGCCTTTGCGGCGGATCTTGAGGTCTGTGGTAGTAGCCAGGAAGAAGCGATCAGGTTGATCGGCTGGTGGGAGCAGATGACGGCGGCTTAGTGGGCTTTAATGTCAGAACTTCAACAATAAGGAATACAACAATGGGTTCGCTGAAACGAATGGCTGTGTTGTGCGGTTTTACGGTGTTGTTTGCAGCTACTGCACAGGCAGAAGAGTGGCAGGTTGCCAAGGATGAGGAAGGTATCAAGGTTGCCTTGAGTGAAGTGGCCGGCTCCAAATACAAGGCGTATCGCGGCGTTACCGTGATCAAGGCGCCATTGGCCAAGATCCAGGCCCTACAGGACGATGTCGTCGGCGCCTGTAAGTGGATTCACGAATGCAAGTCGCAGAAGCTGCTCAAGAAGGAAGGTGACAAGAGCTGGACCTACACCCAGTTCAAGGCCCCGTTCCCGGTGACCGATCGTGACTCGATCCTGGAGATCACCACCACCCAGGCCGCCGATGGCAGCGTGACCCGCAAACTGCTGGAAGTGCCGACCTATCTGCCGGAAGAGAAAGGCTATGTGCGCGTGGCCCAGGTCGAAGGCTTCTGGAAATTGGTGCCCAAAGGCGCCGACCAGACCGAAGTGACCTACCAGGTTCACACCGAGCCAGGTGGCAGCGTGCCTTCCTGGTTGGCCAACAAGTTTGTGGTTGAAGCGCCTTTCAACACCTTGAAAGCCCTCAAGGCAGCGGCCGAGAAGCCGTAAGCCCAACCGATCATATGCCTCCTGCCTTGAGTGGAACGATCACCGTGCCCTCAAGGTCCAGATATGTGTAAGCCCATCCATGGGCTTTATCGAGGAGGCACTGATGCAAAACTGGCAAGTTACCTTCGTTGACGATCACGGCGTGCAATCGGTAGAGCTGTTCGCCTGTGCGCAAAAGCCCAGCCTCGAAGATGCGGCGCAGATGATTCGCGCCAAATTGCTGCCCATCCCCGCCAAACTGGACCTCAATGACCTGGATGGCCGGATCGCCGAACCGACGGTCAAGAGCTTGAAGGACCAGAACAGTATCCAGATCCTCGACATTTCTCCCGCCGCCTGAATATTCCCTGTACGTCTTTAAAGCGCTGCTGGTGGAGGTGATAGCTTCGCGCTACTCTGCAAGGGAGATCAGCGAATGAATCGCTAAGGTCTGGTCTTGTCAGCTACATGCTTGTTTTCCTGCGGCGATGTCATTGCCGTCAACCTGCGCCGTTCGCGCGCAGGCTCTGGGAAGCACGGAAAGTCTATCCATCGGTTTAGGAGGACGTTTCATGAGCACAGCCTATCAAGAAGACATCAGCACCCACGTGTTACGCCGCATGAAAGAGGGCGGCTTTGACTTCTCGCGCTTCCACCCCATTGAGTTCTACGCCATTTTCCCGGATGAGGAACGTGCGCGCCGGGCTGCGGGTCGGTTTCGTGGGGAGTCGATCAATGCCCAGGTCAGTGCACGGGATGACGGTGCCTGGTTCTTGGAATTGAGCAAAGTCATGTTCGCCACCTACGACGGTATTGGTGATTTCGAGCAGGACTTTGAGGCGGTAGTCGAGCCCTTGGGCGGGATTATCGAGGGATGGGGCGTGAAGCACGAGGTTCGTCGGTTACCCATGTAGACACATGATCAATAAAGCAGCGTATCGGCTGACCCTCGGGTCGGCCGATTTTGTTTGTGGCGCGGCAAAGTACTTGGAACTTATTGCGAAAATTCCTCCACAAAAAAAAGCCACCCGAGCAGGGTGGCTAAAAGGGAAGACCGGAAAGAAGGGGAACCGGTCGGTACTTGCACAAGCAAATTACCGGCGGTGACGAGGTGATGCTGTAGGACGAATCCTGTTCAGCGGATGAGCGTGATTATCCGCAAGCTTTCCCGGGCAGTGAAATCAACTCTGGCTATGCTGGTGATAGGCAATGACTGCGTCGCTTTGAAGCGCGAGTGGCAAGGCCCGGGCGGTTGTTGCACCAGGACGGTGCGGTGCTGCCTTTGGCTATATCCAACTAATTGATACTTAAGTGTTTATGCCGCTGGCACGGGCCTTGCGACAGTCCGTTGCGTCCGGGTGACAAGGAGTTCGGCATGATCCGCACTTATTACGATGAAATGTACGATGAGGCTGGCCAGGTCCGCCCTCACTATCGCGAGTTTGCCCGCTGGCTGGATCAAACCCCTGCCGAGCTGCTGGCCCAGCGTCGGCGTGAAGCCGATTTGCTGTTCCACCGCGCGGGTATCACCTTCACCCTGTACGGCGACGAGCAGGGCACCGAGCGCCTGATCCCCTTCGATACCATCCCGCGCAGCATTCCCGCCAGCGAATGGCGAATTGTCGAACGAGGCTGCATTCAACGGGTCAAGGCATTGAACCTGTTCCTTGCCGACCTTTATCACGACCAACGAATTATCAAGGCCGGGATCATTCCTGCCGAGCAAGTGCTGGCCAATGAGCAATACCAGTTGGCGATGCAGGGCTTGGACCTGCACCGCGATATTTATTCCCACGTCTCGGGTGTCGACCTCGTACGGGATGGCGACGGCACGTACTACGTGCTGGAAGACAACCTGCGCACCCCCAGCGGCGTGAGCTATATGCTCGAAGACCGCAAGATGATGATGCGCCTGTTCCCCGAACTGTTCGCCGCCCAGCGCATCGCGCCGATCGATCATTACCCCAACCTGCTGCTCGATACCCTGAAAAGCTCCAGCCCACTGGATAACCCCAGCGTGGTGGTGCTGACGCCGGGGCGCTTCAACAGCGCGTTCTTCGAGCACGCGTTCCTCGCCCGGGAAATGGGTGTGGAGTTGGTGGAAGGCGCTGACCTGTTTGTGCGCGACGACCGCGTATTCATGCGCACCACCGACGGGCCCAAGGCTGTGGACGTGATCTACCGGCGCCTCGACGATGCCTACCTCGACCCGCTGGCCTTCAACCCGGAATCGATGCTTGGTGTGCCCGGCCTGCTGGCCGCCTATCGCTCGGGCAATGTGGTGCTGGCCAATGCCATTGGCACCGGGGTGGCGGATGACAAGTCGGTGTATCCCTTCGTCACCGACATGATCCGTTTTTACTTGGATGAAGAGCCGATCCTGAAGAATGTTCCGACGTTCCAGTGCCGTAAGCCTGACGAACTGTCTCACGTGCTGGCGAACCTACCGGAGTTGGTGGTCAAGGAGACCCAGGGCTCCGGTGGCTACGGCATGTTGGTCGGCCCGGCTGCCACGGCTGCGGAGATCGAAGCCTTTCGTGCGCGGATCAAGGCCAAGCCCCATGCCTACATCGCCCAGCCGACCCTGTGTCTGTCGACGTGCCCGACCTTTGTCGAAAACGGTATAGCGCCCCGGCATATCGACCTGCGGCCGTTCGTCCTGTCCGGCAAGGAAACCCGTGTGGTGCCCGGCGGGCTGACCCGTGTGGCGCTGCGGGAGGGTTCGTTGGTGGTCAACTCATCCCAGGGTGGCGGCACTAAAGACACCTGGGTGGTCGAGGAATGAAACCATGCTGAGCAGAACTGCCTCGGATTTATATTGGATGTCGCGCTACCTGGAGCGCGCGGAAAACCTCGCGCGCATGCTGGATGTCAGTTATTCGCTGTCGCTGATGCCCCAGGATGGGCGCGGCGATGGCCTGCACGAACTGGCCATGCCCCTGCTGATCACCGGCACCCTGGACGACTATCACGCGCGTCACGGCGAGTTGCATGCCGAGCGTTTGTTGCACTTCTTTGCCCTGGATGCCGCCAACCCGGCGAGCATCTACAGTTGCCTGGGCGCCGCGCGCGCCAGTGCCCATGCCGTGCGTGGGCGAATTACTGCGGACATGTGGGAAAACATCAACGCCACCTGGCTGGATATTCGCGTCATCGCCCAGGAGGGCCTGAGCCGCTATGGCATGAGCCGTTTCTGCGAATGGGTCAAGGAACGTTCCCACCTGTTTCGTGGCGCCACCTACGGCACCATCATGCGCAACGACGCTTTTCGCTTTATTCGCCTGGGTACCTTTATCGAAAGGGCCGACAACACCCTGCGCCTGTTGGACGCCCGCTACGAGATGGCCGGCGACCAGGCCGACGTGGTGATTGATGGCACCGCCCACGCCTATTACCAATGGAGTGCGCTATTGCGGGCCTTGTCGTCCTTCGAGGCCTACACCGAGATCTATCGTGATGCGCCCGGCGCCCGGCAGGTGGCCGAACTGTTGCTGCTGCGTGCCGATGTGCCGCGTTCCCTGCGCGCGTGCAGCGAAGAAATCGACCAGATCCTCGCCAGTCTGCCTGGCATCAACGGCCGCCCGGCCCAGCGCCTGGCCGCCGAAATGGACGCGCGCCTGCGCTTTACCGCCATTGACGAAATCCTTGAAGAAGGCCTGCACGCCTGGCTGACCGACTTCATCCCGCTGGTACGCCAGTTGGGTAACGCTATTCATCATTCCTACCTGGAGGCGGCATGAGACTTTCCATCAGCCACGAAACTACCTACCGCTATGAAGACCAGGTGCGTGCCAGCATCCAATACCTGCGCCTGACCCCTCACGACAGCGAGCGTCAGCATGTGCTCAGTTGGCAGCTGGATCTGCCGCGTCCGGTGCGGGCCCAGTTGGACCCATTCGGCAATATCCTGCATGTGCTGACCCTGGATGAGCCCCACGAATCGATCGTCATCGGCGCCCGAGGCCAAGTGGACATTGACGAGTGGCGCGAGGCCGAGCACGACAGCCAGTCGCCATTTCCTTTCCAGCGTTGCACGCGCCTGACTGAGCCGGACGAGGCCCTGCGCGCCTTTGCCCAGCAGCACTGCGGTAAACGCCGGGATCGCAATGCCTTGATCGATCTGATGCACGCTCTCAACCAGCATATCGCCTACGTGCCGGGGGCCACGCAAGTGGAAACCTGCGCGGCCGAGGCGTTCGCCGGGCGTGCCGGGGTTTGCCAGGATCACGCCCATGCATTCCTGGCCTGCGCGCGCAGCCTGGGGATCGCCACGCGGTATGTGTCGGGGTATTTGTATAGCGAGGACAGCGAGCACTTGGCCAGCCATGCCTGGGCCGAAGCCTGGCTGGATGACGCCTGGTACAGCTTCGATGTGACCAACCAACTGGCCCGCCCGGAGCGGCATCTGAAACTGGCGGTGGGCCTGGATTACCTCGATGCGTGCCCGGTGCGCGGCATGCGCCGTGGTGGCGGGCACGAGCAGATGCATGCCAGGGTATTTGTGGCGCCGAGCCCGGTGATCCTGGTGCAGCAGCAATAACCCCGCACCCCCTTGCCGGCGATGAGCCCAGAATGATCCTCATCGTCGGCAAACCGGCATCAGGTGCTATTTAGCGGCTGACACCCGCCACACCTTATTCCCCACATCATCGGCTACCAGCAAGCCGCCTTGCTGGTCGATCACCACGCCCACCGGCCGGCCCATGGCTTTCTCATCACTGTTGAGGAACCCGGTCAGCACATCCACCGGTGCGCCGTTGGGCTTGCCCCCCGCAAATGGCACAAAGATTACCTTGTAACCACTGTGCGGCTTGCGATTCCACGAGCCGTGCTGGCCAATAAACGCGCCATGGGCAAATTGTGCCGGCAGCGTGTTGCCTTCAGCAAAGGTCAGGCCCAACGATGCGGTGTGTGGCCCGACGGCATAGTCCGGGGCAATGGCCTTGGCCACCAGGTCCGGATCCTGCGGCGTGACCCGTACATCCACATGTTGGCCGTAGTAGCTGAACGGCCAGCCGTAAAAGCCACCGTCCTGGACCGAGGTGATGTAGTCCGGCACCAGGTCGCTGCCGATTTCATCGCGCTCGTTGACCGCCGTCCATAGCTTGCCGCTTTGTGGCTCCCACGCCATGCCATTGGGGTTGCGCAGCCCGGAAGCAAAAATCCGCTGCTTGGCGCTGGCCCGGTCGACTTCCCAGATCGCCGCGCGGCCCTGTTCGGCTTCCAGGCCGTTTTCACCGACGTTGCTGTTGGAACCCACGCTCACATACAACTTGCTGCCGTCCTTGCTGGCCACCACGTTTTTCGTCCAGTGGTGGTTGAGCGGGCCGCCCGGCAGGTCGATGACCTTGGTGCCCTGGGCCTTGATCGCGGTTTCCCCCGGTTGATAGGGAAAGCGCAGCAGCTTGTCCGAGTCGGCCACGTACAGGTCGTTGCCCACCAGGGTCATGCCAAACGGCGAGTTGAGGTTTTCCAGGAACACCGTGCGGGTTTCTGCCACGCCGTCATGGTCGGCATCGCGCAGCAGGGTGATGCGGTTCGGGCTGGGTACGCCGGCCCCGGCACGGCCCATGACCTTTTCCATGACCCAGCCGCGAATGCCCTTGGAGTCATCCGGCTTGGGCGGCGCGTTGGTCTCGGCCACCAGCACGTCGCCGTTGGGCAATACATACAACCAGCGCGGGTGGTCCAGGCCTTCGGCGAAGGCGCCGACCTGGGTGCCCGCAGCCGCGGTCGGCTTGGCGCCATCGGGCCAGCCAATGGCCGGGGCGATGTTGACGGTGGGGATCAGGGTTTTGTTCGGTTCCGGCAGCTTGGGCGACGGCCCGGTGCCATCGGAGACTTGCAAGGTTGAGCTTTCGCCACAGGCAGCGAGTGCGCCTGCGGCCATGATCAGTACGGCGAGTCGGGTCTTGTGCATGTTTTTCTCCTCAATGCTTGTAGTCATAGAGGTACGGTGCGCGGCGATGGTTCAAGTGCATGGCCGGCTTTAATTGACGCTGTACCCCCAACCCACTAACCTTCGCCGCTTGTTTCAGGTGCTCTGTGACGTACCCGTCGACCGAGTGAAACAGGGAAGCCGGTGAGTGCGCGCACTTTTCTACAGTGCGGCCACGATCCCGGCGCTGCCCCCGCAACGGTAAATGAGTCAAGACGCTGCTTTTGCCACTGTATCGCCTGCGATATGGGAAGGCGCATCGTCGGCTCGCCCTGCTCAACAGGGCGCCACTCATGAGCCCGGAGACCGGCCTGATCCATCCAACAGCATCACGGTGGGCGATGCTTGGCTTCATTTAAGTGGTCTTTTCCTGCCCGCCGTTTTTGTCCAGCCCCAACGGAGAGCTGCCATGACTGATTCCCCCGATCGTGACGAACGCCACCTGGCGCGCATGCTGCGCAAAAAAGCGGTGATTGACGAGCGCATTGCCAATTCACCGAACGAATGCGGTTTGCTGCTGGTATTGACCGGCAACGGCAAAGGCAAGAGCAGCTCGGCCTTTGGCATGCTCGCCCGGGCCATGGGCCACGATCTGCAATGCGGCGTGGTGCAGTTCATCAAGGGCCGCAACAGCACCGGGGAAGAGCTGTTCTTCCGCCGCTTCCCCGAGCAGGTGCGTTTCCATGTGATGGGCGAGGGCTTTACCTGGGAGACCCAGGACCGCCAGCGTGATATCGCCGCCGCCGAAGCAGCCTGGAAAGTCTCCCGGGAAATGTTGCAGGACCCGTCCATCGGCCTGGTGGTGCTGGATGAGCTGAATATCGCGCTCAAGCACGGCTATCTCGACCTCGACCAGGTGCTTGGCGATCTGCAAGCTCGCCCACCCATGCAGCATGTGCTGGTCACTGGGCGTGGCGCCAAGCCAGAACTGATTGAAATGGCCGACACTGTCACCGAAATGGGCATGCTCAAGCATGCGTTCCAGGCCGGTATCAAGGCACAGAAGGGCATCGAACTTTGAACCAGCCGCGCCATTGCCCTGCCGTGCTGATCGCCGCGCCGGCGTCAGGCCAGGGCAAG
This sequence comes from Pseudomonas sp. WS 5010, assembly GCF_012985565.1. Lineage (NCBI taxonomy): Bacteria > Pseudomonadati > Pseudomonadota > Gammaproteobacteria > Pseudomonadales > Pseudomonadaceae > Pseudomonas > Pseudomonas sp. WS 5010. The sequence goes on from NZ_JAAQWQ010000005.1 coordinate 131,803, forward strand.
ACCACCGTCACCGCCGCCCTGGCCCGTTTGCACCGCAACCTGGGGCGCAAGGTCCGGGTGTTCAAGTGCGGCCCGGACTTTCTCGACCCGATGATCCATGAGCGCGCCAGTGGTGCGCCGGTCTATCAATTGGACATGTGGATGGTCGGCGAGCAGGAAAGTCGCCGCCTGCTGTGGGAAGCAGCGGGGGAGGCGGACCTGATCCTGATCGAGGGCGTGATGGGCCTGTTCGACGGCACGCCTTCCAGCGCCGACCTGGCACGCCATTTTGGCGTGCCGGTACTGGCAGTGATCGATGGCACCGCCATGGCCCAGACCTTTGGCGCCCTGGCGCTGGGGCTGGCGCGTTACCAGGCAGACCTGCCGTTCGCCGGGGTCCTGGCCAACCGTGTCGGCACCGTGCGCCACGCCCAACTGCTCGAAGGCAGCTTGACCGAAGGCCTGCGCTGGTACGGCGCACTGTCCCGGGAAACCGGCATTGAGCTGCCCAGCCGTCACCTGGGCCTGGTGCAGGCCAGCGAGCTGAATGACCTGGACCTGCGCCTGGATGCTGCCGCCGCCGCCCTGGCCAGCAGTTGCGAGGTAGCGCTGCCACCGCCGGTGGAATTCGCCGCGCCCGAGCTGATCGAAGCCCAGCCGCTACTGGCCGGGGTGCGGATTGCCGTGGCCCGTGACGAAGCCTTTGCTTTCACCTACGGCGCCAGCCTGGATTTGCTGCTAGCGATGGGCGCGCAGTTGCACTTCTTCTCGCCGATCCATGACCGCGTGCTGCCCGACGCCGACAGCCTCTATCTGCCCGGTGGCTACCCGGAACTGCATCATCAGGTGCTGTCGCAAAATAGCGCGATGCTGCAGGCGATCCGTGCCCATCACGCTGCCGGCAAACCGTTGCTGGCCGAATGCGGCGGGATGCTCTACCTGCTCGATTCCTTGACCGATGTCGAGGGCACGCGCGCCGAACTGCTGGGCTTGCTGCAAGGCGATGCGGTCATGCAAAAACGCCTGGCGGCCCTGGCCCTGCAAACGGTCGAGCTGCCGGAAGGCGTGCTGCGCGGGCATACCTATCATCATTCCCTGACCAGCACGCAGTGGCAGCCGATTGCCCGTGGCCTGAGCCCCAACGGCGGGCGCGGCGCCGAGGCGGTGTATCGCCAGGGGCGGATGACGGCCTCCTATGTGCACTTTTACTTCCCGTCGAACCCGGCTGCGGTGGCCGCGTTGTTTGCGCCAGACCGGCAAGCCGTTATGGCAGGCGACCACGGTTCAAATGTGGGAGCGGGCTTGCCCGCGATAGGGCCATGACCGACCACGCCTACCCCCAGGCCGAGCGCGACGCGATCTACCGCGCCATCGCCGAACGTCGCGACATGCGCCACTTCAGCGGCGGCACCGTCGCCCCCGAGCTGCTGCAGCGCCTGCTGCAGGCCGCGCACCAGGCCCCCAGCGTCGGCCTGATGCAGCCCTGGCGCTTTATCCGCATCAGCGACCGCAACCTGCGCGGGCAGATCCAGCAGTTGGTGGAAGCCGAACGCATCCGTACCGCGCAAGCCCTGGGCGAGCGTTCGGACGATTTCATGAAGCTCAAGGTCGAAGGCATCCACGACTGCGCCGAGGTGCTGGTGGCGGCGTTGATGGATGATCGCGAGCGGCATATTTTCGGGCGCCGGACCTTGCCGGAAATGGACCTGGCGTCGCTGTCCTGCGCGATCCAGAATCTATGGCTGGCCTCCCGCGCCGAAGGCCTGGGCATGGGCTGGGTGTCGCTGTTCGAACCCCAGGACCTGGCCGACCTGCTCGGCCTGCCGCCCGGCGCCAAGCCGCTGGCCGTGCTGTGCCTGGGCCCGGTGACGGAGTTCTACCCGGCACCGATGTTGCAACTTGAGGGCTGGACCGAACCGCGTCCGCTGAGTGACATGCTGTATGAGAATTATTGGGGAGTGAGTCAATGAGTGTGGCCTTGCTGAGCGTCGCCGCAGTGGCGCTGGATGCGCTGCTGGGCGAGCCCAGGCGCTGGCATCCGCTGGTGGCGTTCGGCAATTTTGCCGGGCGCATCGAGCAACGTTTTAACTCCGCAGGGCGCGGCTGGCGCAGCCATGGTGTGACCGCGTGGTTTATCACGGTGATACCGCTGACCTTGCTGGCCACGGCCTTGTCCTGGGCGCCTTACTTCGGCTGGGTGATCGAGATCCTCGCGTTGTACCTGGCCCTGGGCATGCGCAGCCTGGGTGAGCACGTGCTACCGGTGGCCCAGGCCCTGCGCAGCGGCAACCTGGACGAGGCGCGCACGCGTGTCAGTTACCTGGTCAGCCGTCAGACCAGCGAATTGGACAGCACTGAAGTGGCGCGCGCGGCCACCGAGTCGGTGCTGGAAAACGGCAGCGATGCGGTGTTCGCCGCACTGTTCTGGTTTGTCGTGGCCGGGGTGCCGGGCGTGGTGCTGTACCGCCTGAGCAATACCCTGGATGCCATGTGGGGCTATCGCAACGAACGCTTTGAGCGCTTTGGCTGGGCGGCGGCGAAGATTGACGATGTGCTCAATTACATTCCGGCACGCTTGGTTGCGTTGACCTACGCCGTGCTCGGCAAGACCCGCCTGGCGCTCACATGCTGGCGCCGCCAGGGCCCGACCTGGGACAGCCCGAATGCCGGGCCGGTGATGGCTGCGGGCGCGGGCGCCCTGGGTGTCGAGTTGGGCGGGGCGGCGATTTATCACGGCGAGTTGCACCAGCGTCCGACCCTTGGCGAAGGGCCGCCGGCCGATGCCGATTCCATCGAGCGTGGCTGGCAACTGGTGCAGCGCGGCGTGTGGCTGTGGGTGTTGATCCTGTGTGCGGGGGCGCAATTCTATGCTTGAACACGGTGGACGGCTGCGCAAGGCGGCGTTGCAGTACGGCATCGCCCAGGAAGACTGGCTGGACCTGTCCAGTGGCCTCGCGCCGTGGCCCTGGCCAATCCCGCCCATCCCGTTGCGGGCCTGGGCCCGCCTGCCAGAGACCGATGACGGCCTGGAGCAGGCCGCCTGCGACTACTACGGCGCAGCCCAGGTGCTGCCGGTGGCGGGTTCCCAGGCGGCGATCCAGCTGCTGCCGCGCCTGCGCCGGGCGGGCAAGGTCGGCGTGTTGTCGCCGTGCTACGCCGAGCATGCCCAAGCCTGGCGCCGCGCCGGTTACATCGTGCGCGAGGTGCTGGAGCAGGAAGTCGACTTCTTCCTCGATAGCCTCGACGTGCTGGTGGTGGTCAATCCCAACAACCCCACCGGCCTGAGCCTTACGCCCCAGCGCCTGCTGGATTGGCATGCACGCCTGGCCCAGCGCGGTGGTTGGTTGGTGGTGGATGAAGCCTTTATGGACAACACCCCGCACTTGAGCCTGGCGAGCCAGGCCAATCAAGTGGGGTTGATTGTGTTGCGCTCGTTCGGCAAGTTTTTCGGCCTGGCCGGGGTGCGCCTGGGCTTTGTATTGGCCGAGCGCAAGCTGCTCAAGCTGCTGGCCGAGCAGGTCGGGCCGTGGGCGGTGAGCGGGCCGACGCGGGAGTTGGGCCAGGTGTGCCTGCGCGACAGTGCCGGCCACACCTACCAGCGCCAGCGCTGCGAAGACGCCAGCCAGCGCCTGTTTCGCCTGCTGGAGCAGTATGGCCTGCGCCCACAAGGCGGCTGCGCGCTGTTCCAGTGGCTGATCACCGACCGCGCCGAGCTGCTACATGAGTTCATGGCCCAGCGCGGCATCCTGCTGCGCCTGTTTGTCCACGACAGCAGCCTGCGTTTTGGCCTGCCCGGGACTGACGCCGATTGGCTGCGCCTCGAACACGCCCTGACTGCCTGGAAGCAAACTTCATGACCACGCTGATGGTGCAAGGCACCACCTCCGACGCGGGCAAAAGCACCCTGGTGACCGCGCTGTGCCGCTGGGTCGTGCGCCAGGGCGTGCCGGTGGTGCCCTTCAAGCCGCAGAACATGGCGCTCAACAGTGCGGTCACGGCAGAAGGGGGCGAGATCGGCCGCGCCCAGGCCGTGCAGGCCCAGGCCGCCAACCTGGCGCCGCACACCGACATGAACCCGGTGCTGCTCAAGCCCAATAGTGACACCGGCTCCCAGGTGATCATCCATGGCCATGCCGTGACCAGCATGAATGCAGTGGCCTATCACGATTACAAAGCCATCGCCATGCAGGCGGTACTAGCCTCCCATGCGCGCCTGAGCGCGGCGTACCCGGTGGTGATGGTCGAAGGCGCTGGCTCGCCAGCCGAGATCAACCTGCGGGCCAACGACATTGCCAATATGGGGTTTGCTGAAGCGGTGGATTGCCCGGTGCTGCTGATCGCCGACATCAATCGCGGCGGGGTGTTTGCTCATCTGGTGGGCACGCTGGAGTTGCTGTCGCCGTCGGAGCAGGCGCGGGTCAAGGGCTTTATCATCAACCGCTTCCGTGGCGATATCGCCCTGCTGCAACCGGGCCTCGACTGGCTTGAGGCACGCACCGGCAAACCGGTGGTGGGCGTGCTGCCGTACGTGATGGACCTGCACCTGGAAGCCGAGGATGGCATCGACCAGCGCCAGATCGACAAGGCGGCGCAGGTGCTCAAGGTGGTGGTGCCGGTATTGCCGCGCATCAGCAACCACACCGACTTCGACCCGTTGCGCCTGCATCCCCAGGTGGATCTGCAGTTTGTCGGGCCGGGCCAGGCAATCCCCGCCGCCGACCTGATCATCCTGCCCGGCTCGAAAAGCGTGCGCAGCGACCTGGCCTATCTGCGCGCCAATGGCTGGGACCGCGCGATTGCCCGGCACTTGCGCTATGGCGGCAAAGTCCTGGGCATCTGCGGTGGCCTGCAAATGCTGGGTGAGCAGGTCCACGATCCGCTGGGCCTGGAAGGCGCGGCGGGTTCCAGCGCTGGCCTGGGCCTGCTGGCGTTCAGCACCACCCTGGAAGCCGAGAAACAATTGCGCAATGTGCGCGGCCGGCTGGTGCTGGAAGAGGCGCCGGTCAGTGGTTATGAGATCCATGCGGGCGTGACCCGAGGGCCTGCCCTGGAGCAGGCGGCGGTGCGCCTGGATGATGGCCGCAGCGACGGTGCTTGTAGCGATGATGGGCAGATCCTTGGCACTTATCTGCACGGTCTGTTCGAGACGCCCGCCGCATGCAGCGCCTTGCTGCGCTGGGCCGGTTTGCAGGATGTGCAGGAAGTCGATTACCACGGCCTGCGCGAGCGCGATATCGAGCGCCTGGCGGATTTGGTGGAGCAGCATCTGGATACCCGATTGCTGCGCCAGTTATGTGGCATTTGAGGGCTTGACCATGTTGCAACTGATCCTCGGCGGCGCCCGCTCCGGTAAAAGCCGCCTGGCCGAACAACTCGCCAGCGACAGCGCCATGCCCGTCACCTATATCGCTACCAGCCAGCCCCTGGACGGTGAAATGAACGCGCGCGTGGCCCTGCATCGCCAGCGTCGTCCCAGCCATTGGGGGCTGATCGAGGAACCGCTGGAATTGGCGCGGGTGCTGCGTGAAAACGCTGCCCCGGGCCGTTGCCTGCTGGTCGATTGCCTGACCCTGTGGCTCACCAACCTGTTGCTGCTGGACGACCCACGGCGCCTGGGTGTCGAGCGTGAATCCCTGCTGGACTGCCTGGCGTCGCTGCCGGGGGAAATCATTTTTGTCAGCAACGAGACCGGTCTAGGTGTCGTACCGCTGGGCGAATTGACTCGCCGCTATGTGGATGAAGCCGGTTGGCTGCATCAAGCCTTGGCCGAGCGGTGTCAGCGTGTAGTGCTGACCGTTGCGGGCCTGCCCCTGACTTTGAAAGGTACTGCGTTATGAGCCAATCCTGGTGGCTGCAACCCTGCAAGGCGCTGGACGCCACGGCCTATGAACAAGCCCTGGCCCGCCAGCAGCAACTGACCAAGCCCGCCGGGTCGCTGGGGCAACTGGAGGCGCTGGCAGTGCAACTGGCCGGGTTGCAAGGCCGGGTCAAGCCAACGGTCGAGCAGGTATGGATCGCGATCTTTGCTGGCGATCACGGTGTGGTCGCCGAAGGCGTCTCGGCCTATCCCCAGGAAGTCACCGGGCAGATGCTGCACAACTTTGTCAGCGGCGGTGCGGCGATCAGCGTGCTGGCACGGCAACTGGATGCACAGCTGGAAGTGGTGGACCTGGGCACCGTGACGCCATCGCTCGACCTGCCGGGCGTGCGTCACCTGAATATCGCCCCGGGCACGGCCAATTTTGTGCTGGGCGCGGCCATGACCGAGGCCCAAGGCCAGTTGGCCCTGGCGGCGGGGCGTGACAGCGTGCAGCGGGCGATCAACGCGGGTGCGCAGCTGTTTATTGGCGGCGAGATGGGCATCGGCAACACCACTGCCGCCAGTGCACTGGCCTGCGCCTTGCTCGATTGCCAGGTCAGCGACCTGACCGGCCCCGGCACCGGCCTGAATGCCCAGGGCGTAAGCCATAAAGTGGCGGTGATCGAGCGCGCCCTGGCGTTGCATGCCGGGCAGCGGGGCGACCCGTTGCAGACCCTGTTCAACCTCGGTGGCCTGGAGATCGCGGGGTTGGTGGGGGCCTATCTGGCCTGCGCCCAGGCGGGGGTGGTGGTGCTGGTCGACGGGTTTATCTGCACCGTCGCGGCGCTGGTCGCCACGCGCCTGAACCCGTCTTGCCGGCCATGGCTGTTGTTCGGCCATCGGGGCGCCGAGCCGGGCCATCGCCATGTGTTGCAAAGCCTTGAAGCCCAGCCGTTGCTGGAACTGGGCCTGCGCCTGGGCGAGGGCAGCGGTGCGGCGCTGGCGGTGCCCCTGTTGCGCCTGGCCTGTGCGTTGCACGGGCAGATGGCGACGTTCGCAGAAGCCGCCGTGGCGGATCGCCCGGCATGACCTTGCACCTGGACCTGCTGCGCCATGGTGAAACCGAACTGGGCGGTGGTTTGCGCGGCAGCCTGGATGATGCGCTGACCGCCAAGGGTTGGGCGCAGATGCGTGAGGCGGTGCTGGCGCGCGGGCCGTGGGATCGACTGGTCAGCTCGCCGCTGCAGCGCTGCGCGCGTTTCGCTGAAGAGTTGGGCGCACGCCTGAACCTGCCGGTGAGCCTGGAACAGGATCTACAGGAGCTGCATTTCGGCGCTTGGGAAGGGCAGAGCGCGGCGCAGTTGATGGCGACCGACGCCGAGGCGCTGGGCCTGTTCTGGGCGGATCCCTATAGCTTTACGCCGCCGGATGGCGAGCCTGTCGAGGCGTTTTCCCAGCGCGTGCACGGCGCCGTCCTACGTCTGCATCAGCTGTATGCCGGACAACGGGTGCTGCTGGTCAGCCATGGTGGTGTCATGCGTTTACTGCTGGCCCAGGCCCGTGGCTTGCCCCGTGAACAGTTGCTGAATGTCGAGGTCGGCCACGGCGGCCTGTTCAGCCTGCGGGTCGAAGCCGATGGCATGTTGAGCGAGGGCGCCTGAATGTTGCCATTCTGGATTGCCTTGCAGTTTCTCAGCAGTCTGCCGATCCGCCTGCCGGGCATGCCGCAACCCCAGGAGCTGGGGCGCTCGCTGCTGTTTTATCCGCTGGTGGGGCTGTTGTTCGGGCTGCTGCTGTGGGGCTTGAACACGCTGTTGATGGGCGCGCCTTTGCTGTTGCATGCGGCCCTGCTGCTGACGGCCTGGGTGTTGCTCAGTGGCGGCCTGCACCTGGATGGCCTGGCGGACAGCGCTGACGCCTGGCTGGGCGGTTTTGGCGACCGCGAACGCACCTTGAGCATCATGAAAGACCCGCGCAGCGGCCCGATTGCGGTGGTGACCCTGGGGTTGGTGCTGCTGCTCAAATTCACCGCGCTGGTGGCGCTGATCGAGCAACACAATGGCGCCGCGTTGATCCTCGCGCCGTTGATCGGGCGCAGCTCGCTGCTGGCACTGTTTCTCACCACCCGCTATGTGCGCGCCGGGGGCCTGGGCCAGGCGCTGGCTGACCACTTGCCACGGATTGTCGGGCAGCAGGTATTGATCCTCAGCGGCCTGGCGTGTGTGTTGATCGGCGGTTTCAGTGGCGGGATTGCGGTGTTGCTGGCGGCCATCTGCTTTGTGGGCTTGCGGCAACTGATGATCAATCGGCTGGGCGGCACCACCGGTGATACGGCCGGCGCCTTGCTGGAGCTGCTTGAGGTAGCGGTGCTGATCGGTCTGGCTCTGTAACACTTTCTTGCATTTCCTTAATCGCGGGTATATACACGTTCCATGCTTGCCTCCCAATGTTTATGCACCAACCTGCGTCGTGCCGCCCGTGGCGTCAGCAGGCACTATGACGGCGCCCTCGATGGCTTCGGGATCAACGTCGCCCAGTATTCCTTGCTGTGTAACCTGCAGCGCCTGAACCAGCCGAGTATTTCTACCCTGGCCGATGCCATGGGCCTGGATCGCAGCACCCTGGGGCGTAACCTGCGGGTGTTGGAGGGTGAAGGCCTGGTGCGGTTGGTGGAGGGCGATGACCTGCGCAACCGTTTGGTCGTGCTCACGGAGGAAGGCAAACAGCGCCTGGCGGCCGCGTTGCCGGCCTGGGAAGCGGCGCAGCAGAAACTGATTGATAAGTTAGGCGTGCAAAAACGCGAAACCCTGTTGGCCTTGCTGGATGAACTCGCTTAAAAGCGGGCTTGTTCGAATACAAGCGGGTATATACCCGTAGCGGAGAATAATAATGACCTCGATGTGGCGTACCAGTGGCTGGATTCTTGTCGGGAGTGCGCTGATCCTGGCCCTTTCCCTGGGCGTGCGACATGGCTTTGGCCTGTTCCTGGCGCCCATGAGCGCCGAGTTCGGCTGGGGCCGTGAAACCTTTGCCTTTGCCATCGCCCTGCAGAACCTGATCTGGGGCCTGGCGCAGCCGTTTACCGGGGCCCTGGCCGACCGCTTTGGCGCGGCCAAAGTGGTGATGATCGGTGGCGTGCTGTATGCCTTGGGCCTGGTGTTCATGGGGTTGTCCGATTCGGCGTGGTCGCTGTCGTTGAGTGCCGGCTTGTTGATCGGGATCGGCCTGTCCGGTACCTCGTTCTCGGTGATCCTCGGCGTGGTCGGGCGTGCCGTGGCCCCGGAAAAACGCAGCATGGCCATGGGCATTGCCAGCGCCGCCGGGTCTTTTGGCCAGTTCGCCATGTTGCCCGGCACCCTGGGCCTGATTGGCTGGCTGGGCTGGTCCGCCGCCTTACTGGTGCTGGGCCTGCTGGTGGCGCTGATCGTGCCGCTGGTGACGATGATCAAGGACCGCCCGCTGCCGGTGGTGGCAGGCCAGCAAACCCTGCGCGAGGCCCTGCACGAAGCCTGTTCCCATTCCGGTTTCTGGTTGCTGGCCTTTGGCTTTTTTGTCTGCGGATTCCAGGTGGTGTTTATCGGTGTGCACTTGCCGGCCTACCTGGTGGACCAGCATCTGCCGGCGACCGTCGGCACCACGGTGCTGGCGCTGATCGGCCTGTTCAACATCTTCGGCACCTACACCGCAGGCTGGCTCGGCGGGCGGATGTCCAAGCCACGTTTGCTTACCGCGTTGTACCTGCTGCGGGCGGTAGTGATCGTGTTGTTCCTGTGGGCGCCGGTGACGCAAATGAGTGCCTACCTGTTCGGCATGGCCATGGGCTTTTTGTGGCTGTCGACCGTGCCGCTGACCAACGGCACCGTGGCGACCTTGTTTGGCGTAAGAAACCTGTCGATGCTGGGTGGGATCGTGTTCCTGTTCCATCAGTTGGGCTCGTTCCTCGGCGGCTGGCTGGGGGGCGTGGTCTATGATCGAACCGGTAGCTACGATTTGATCTGGCAGGTGGCGATCGTCTTGAGCCTGGTCGCGGCCGCCCTTAACTGGCCTGTGCGTGAGCGACCTGTGGCCAGGTTGCAAGCGCAGATGGGGGTTGCATGAACTCGATCGGGTACTGGGTTGGCGCAGCCGGCCTGCTGACGTTGTTGCTGCTGGCCTGGTGGGGCTGGCAGCGCAGCGGGCTGGCGTTGATGCAACTGGGTATGTCGATCTGTTAAGTTGCTTGCCTGACTTTGTCCAAGGACACCCCACATGTTAATGCGTTGGCTTGCAGTACCCGCCCTGATGATGGCCTTTGGTGGTGTCGCCATGGCCGCCGATTGCCCGACGTTGCTTGAAGGCCAATTGCCGAAGTTGCGCGCCAAGGAATCCATCGATCTGTGCCAGCGCTTTGCCGGCAAGCCCCTGGTGATCGTCAATACCGCCAGCTTTTGTGGGTTCGCCCCGCAGTTCAAGGGCCTGGAGGCGTTGTATCAGCGCTACAAGGGCGATGGCCTGGAAGTGATTGGCGTGCCTTCCGATGACTTCAAGCAGGAAGCCAAGACGGGCGAGGAGACGGCCAAGGTCTGCTACGTGAATTACGGCGTGACCTTCACCATGACCGAGCCACAGAAGGTCAGGGGCCCTGATGCGGTACACCTGTTCAAGGTCCTGGCCGAACAAAGCAATGCGCCGAAATGGAATTTTTACAAGTACGTGGTAGATCGCCAGGGCAAGGTGATCGCCAGCTTCTCCAGCCTGACCAAGCCGGACAGCCCGGAGCTGATTGAGGCTGTGGAGCAGGCGCTGGCATCCAAGCCCTGATTATCGGCCACTAAAAAGCCCCGCCTCCTGTGCAGGAGAGCGGGGCTTTTTTATGCAGCGTTGGATCAGAACTTGTACGTCATGCCCAGGCCAAAACCGTTGGCGCTGTTTTCATATTTGGCGTTGTACGTCTGGCCCAGCTTGTTGTGGCTGTTGACCTTGATGTCTTCTTCCTGGAGGTACGAGTAAGCCAGGTCGATGGTCATGTTATCCATGACCGCGTAGCCCAGGCCAACACTGAAGATTGTCCGGTCGCCGGTAGGGATACGTGGCGAACGATTAGTGTTGTTGGTAGGCGACTGGTCGAAGGTCAGGCCGGTCCGCAGGACCACTTGCTTGGTCAGCTGGTACGAGGTACCGACTGCGTAAGCCCAGGTGTCGTGCCAGTTCTGTTCTTCCGTGATGGTGCCCACCAGCTGTGGTGCTGCACCGCCGCCGTTGCCCGCAGTGACACCTTCGTTGTTGACGGTGATGTCTTTCAGGCGGCTCCAGCGTGTCCAGGTCGCACCGGCATACAGCTTCCAGGCATCGCTCATGTCCTGGGTCACCGACAGGTCCCAGGATTCAGGGGTGTCGATCTTCAGCGAAGCGTCGTAGCGGTTGCCGCGCAGCAACTGGCCTGGAACGCCGGTGCCTGGGGACACTTCGGTGTGGCCTTCGAGCTTGTACTTCACTTTCGAGTGGTAGGTCAGGCCCACGCGAGTGGTGTCGGTGGCTTGTACCAGCACGCCAACGTTAAAGCCCAGGGCGGTATCGTCACCCTTGATCTTGATGTTGTTGACGGCGTTAGGCACTTGCGGCAGCGAAACATCCGACTCCAGCGTACCGGCGATGCGGTTGAAGGTCGGACCGAAACCTACGGACACCCGGTCGTTGAAGGCATAGCTGACAGTTGGCTGGAAGGTAATGACCTTCACTTCGCTCTTGCTGCCAAAGCCGCGACCCTGGAAGCCACGTTCGTAGTCAGTGACCAGGCCGAACGGTGCATAGACGCCGAAACCGACTGCCCACTGCTCGTTGAGTTTGTTGGTGTAAAAGCCGAACGGCACGGCAGTGAAAGGCACCATATCGCCTTTGTTGCTACCGGAAGTGTTGGTGTTGCCGCTGACCTGGCTGATATTGGTCGTGGCATCAATCGCTGCAACACCGCCTGTGACTTGCTGGCCTTCAAGGCGAGCCATACCGGCAGGGTTGCCAAAAACAGTGCTTGCATCATCGGCAGAAGAAGAACGGCCTGCGAAACCGGTACCCATCCCGCTAACACTCTGTTCGTTGAGGGCAAAGCCGCTTGCGAACAGTTGGGAAGAGGCCATGGCAACGGCGAGGCTAAGTGTGGTCTTGAGCATTACTTTTTTCATTATTAGAACTCCGTGGTGATCACCGCTGCGGAAAGTATCAATAAAATTAACTTAGCGCTATAGGCTGTAATATAGGAGATAGAGCGGTTTTGTAGGACAATCCGACCAAAATTGCCGCTTTTTGCCGAATCTTGCAAAGTGCCCGATCAGCAGGCGACCTGATTCATTGGGTTTACACAGGTTTGCCAGGCCTGGGTGTAATCGCGCAGCCGACCCTGGGGGTGAAATATTTCTTTCCAGATACGCGCCATGGCCAGCAGGTCGTCGGGTTGGGGCAGCTCGGGGCGATGTTGTTCCACCAGCGACCAGGCGATGGCGGTGGCGTAACGCAGGTTGACCGCCAGCTCCAGCTGCGGCCCGCTGAGGAAGGCATGCTGGCTGGCGAGGCCGCGCACCAGGCTTGCACGCTCGGGGTCCAGGGCCAGGTAGTTGTCCCACAGGGCTCTGTGACGCGGTTCGGTGATGCGATACAGGCCGTGGCCGCGCCGGTCGTGCAAGGCAGAACCCAGTTCCGATTGGCTGGCGGCAACTCCCAGCAGCAGGGTTTCTGCTGTCTGGCTGTGGCGACCGAGGTAAATCAGCGTGGGTCGGATCACATAACGACACAATTCGCCGGCGGCAATGCCCATAAAACCCTCGAAACCTTGAAAGTGGTCGACGAGGCCTGAGAAGGGGGGCTTGGCAGCGGTGAATCGGATCTCAGGCTCGCCGGAGGCGGATCATGCCGCCTGAGTTGAAGTGTAGTGTCAGATTCACGACGTAAAGGACTGTTTTTAAAATATTTCCGGCCGGTGGTTATAAGCGTTATATCTGTTTGGCCTAAAAGGAACTGCTGAAAAACCGAATCGAGGGCAATAAAAAACCCTGCCTTGCGGGCAGGGTTTTCGATGTTCAGCGTCGGGTCAATCAGGCAACCAGGGCCTGACGGGTACGCTCGATCACGGCCTGCAGCGGTTCTGCGCTGGAGTATTGATCGGGGTACAGGCGTTCGCTGTGACGAGCGATACCGTGTTCGTTGACCAGGGTGAAGCTGAAGCAGCCTTTGCGAGCGGCCATGATCAGGCAGTTCATTGGGGCAAAAGCATTGGTGAGGGTGCGAATGGCATCCTGAGTATGGATTTGAGTGGACATATTATTGGTGTTCCTACAAATGACACGGATAAGATCCGTGCAACGTTAAAACGTTCCAGTGACGCTGATCACCATTGATCATGCGAAGAACCCGACTGGAACAAAGCAGCCAGTTTGAAGCGCTAAATAGTTTGGCGCGCTTGGGCTGGCAGGTAGGTACTTAGGAGGGCAGGCAACACAACAGGGGCAAAGGTTCTGGGCCCAGGGTGAAGATCCTGATCAATTTGCAGGTTGGTTCGGTCAGAGTATGGAAACTTCGCGACACCCTTTGCATTGTTCAAAGGCAGTGTCGTCGCAAGTGATACCTGGAAACCATCGAGGTGGTCGATCCCATCAAGATTGACAGAACTTCTCTTTAGGGAAGCTACATCGCGGGGATTTGTTCGACCAGAATTGACTTTCAGCTTGGTACTAACGCCGCAGATAGTAATGGCTTGAAACAGGTAAAGCAAGTGTGTTAGCCAAAATACTTTATTGGGGGCCAGGCCTCGGTCCGGGCTAGTGTGTCACCGGCGTAACGTTTTGCGCCGTGTGAGGGTGGGGATATAACCGCCAGGCAGGTAGTTGTGCACATTGGTTGCGCAGTGTGTCACCAGGATGGTGCGCGGCCCGATTGACCCACGAATGCCTGCATCGAAAATTTAAGTCAATGAAAAACCTGGCTTTTTTTTATTGGTGAAAAAATCGTCAGTTTAAGCGCGGCCCCCATTCCATGGGCCTTTGCGCGAGTTAAAGCACGGTTGTCCACTGAGTTATCCACAGCTTCTGTGGATTGTCCCGAGCGCTTGCTCTAGAACGGGCGTGCAGGGTTTTTTCAGCTTTACCCGTACGAAAAAAGGAGTAGAGTGGCGCGCCTTCCGTTCTGCCCTACAGTGCTTTATGAAGTTTCGCTCAGTATCACCTTCTGTTACCGACAACCCTGCTAGTGTTACCCCGCCCAAGCGTTTCTCCTTGAAGGTCGCCTTGTGGCTGCTGGATAGCCCGCGCATCGGCGATAACCCCAATATCAAGCATTTCGCCGGACGTTTGCTCAAGCAGCCGGCTCGTGAAGGTGTGGTCGTGGCACAGAGCCGCCTGGGCCTGTTGATGTGTCGCGAGTGCGGCAATGCCCGGGACCGCCGCATCGGCCATGACCTCCTGCGCCAGGCCGCCCGTGCCGGCGACGTGGGCGCCCAGCGTGAATTGGGTCAGCTCAAAGACTGAGCTGTCCACGAAGCGCCTGCTTGGTTAACCTTCCTCTTTTACCGTAATGGCAGGAATGGCTATGGCTTTTGACTGGACCAGTGTGGCACTGGGCCTCGCCGCTGCGGCGTTGCCTCTATCGGTCCTGTGCTGGCAGATCCAGCGCCGCCTGAACGCACGCCGCACCGGTTGGGAGCTGCTGGAAGAGCGCCTGGCCACTGCGCAACTGGCCCAGGAAGGCCTGGCCGCGCAACTGGACGCCAGCCGCGACGAGATCAGCGACCTGAGCCAGGCCAATGCGGCCAAGCAGGCGGATCTGGCAGCGGTACGCCGGGAAGTCGAGTTGCTGCAAATCGATCGCGATAACGCGCGGGATGCGGCCCACGCCTGGAACATCGAGCGCTCCGCCAAGGAAGGCGAGCTACGCCGCCTGGATGCCTTGTCGGCCTCCCTGCGCGCCGAACTGCGCGAGCAGCAGGACAGCCATCAACAACGCCTCAACGATCTGCAAGGCTCGCGGGATGAACTGCGTGCGCAGTTCGCCGAGCTGGCCGGGAAAATCTTCGATGAGCGTGAGCAGCGGTTTGCCGAAACCAGCCAGCAGCGTCTGGGGCAATTGCTTGACCCGTTGAAGGAACGCATCCAGTCGTTCGAAAAGCGCGTGGAAGAAAGCTATCAGAATGAAGCGCGCGAGCGTTTTTCCCTGGGCAAGGAGCTGGAGCGCCTGCAGCAATTGAACCTGCGCCTGTCGGACGAAGCCACCAACCTGACCCGCGCCCTCAAGGGACAGAAGACCCAGGGCAACTGGGGCGAACTGATTCTGGAGCGCGTGCTGGAACATGCCGGCCTGGAGAAAGGCCGTGAGTACCAGACCCAGGTCAGCCTCAAGGGCCCGGATGGCGAGCGTTTCCAGCCGGACGTGCTAATCATGTTGCCGGGCGACAAGCAGGTGGTGGTGGACTCCAAGGTCAGCCTGACCGCCTATCAGCAGTACGTGGCGGCCGATGACGAGGTGATCGGCCAGGCCGCCCTCAAGCAGCATGTGCTGTCGTTGCGCAATCATGTCAAAGGCTTGGCCGGCAAGGACTATAAGCGCCTGGAAGGCCTGCACAGCCTGGATTTCGTGTTGTTGTTCGTACCCATCGAGGCGGCGTTTTCGGCCGCCTTGCAGGCCGAGCCGAACCTGTTCCAGGAGGCCTTCGATCGCCATATCGTGATCGTCAGCCCGACCACCTTGCTGGCGACCCTGCGGGTGATCGACAGCCTGTGGAAGCAGGAGCGGCAAAGCCAGAACGCCCGGGAAATCGCCGAACGCGCCGGCTGGCTGTACGACAAGTTCGTGCTGTTTATCCAGGACCTGGATGAAGTCGGCAATCGATTACAGCAGTTGGATAAGGCTTACAGTGCTGCGCGCAACAAGCTCACAGATGGTCGCGGCAATCTGGTCAGCCGGGTGGAGCAACTCAAGCTGTTGGGCGCGCGGGCCAGTAAAGGCTTGCCTGCCGATCTGCTGGAAAAAGCGATGACTGACGAAGATGGCGTCGCCCAGCTACCTGACTAGACACAGAACTCTATGTGGGAGCGGGCTTGCTCGCGAAAGCAGTGGGTCAGTCAACATCAATGTTTGCTGGGCCGACGTCTTCGCGGCGATGCGGCGATCCGACAAGCCCGCTCCCACAGGGGGGCTCGTTCACTTAACTGAGCGGTATTACGGCAAGCCAGCACCCGAACGTTACAACGGCAAATGCCGGTTCAGCAGTGCGCGCAATGCCGCCGGTTTTACCGGCTTGGCCAGGTAATCCAACCCCGCTGCATGTACCTCGGCCACCATCTCCGGACGGCCATCGGCGCTGATCACCACCCCAGGAATCGGCTCCGCCAGTTGCGCGCGCAGCCAGCCCATCAACTCCGTGCCGGTCTCGCCGTGGTCCAGGTGGTAATCCACCAATGCCAATTGCGGGCGCATGCCCTCGGCCAGCAACGCCGCGCATTGCGCCTGGTCGCGTGCGGTCCAGACCTGGCAGCCCCAACGACTCAACAGGCTGCGCATGCCAATCAGGATGCTGTCTTCGTTGTCCACGCACAGCACCTGGGCGCCGCTCAGTGGCAGGCCCTTGTCCGGTGTGGCCTGCACCTGCAAGCTGGTCTGTGCCTTGGCCAGCGGCACACTGACGCTGAACACGCTGCCTTTGCCTGGCCATGAGCGCACGCGCAAGCGGTGACCGAGCACGCGGCACAGCCCGTCGGCAATGGCCAGGCCAAGCCCCAGGCCCTTTTCGGCACGGGTCTGGTGGCTGTCCAGGCGCTTGAACTCTTCGAAGATGACTTTCTGTTTATCCAGCGGGATGCCTGGGCCACGATCCCACACCTCCAAGCGCAGTTCGCCGCGACGCCGTCGTACACCCAGCAGTACCGGGCCGTGGGCATAGCGAAAAGCGTTGGTCAGGAAATTCTGCAGGATTCGCCGCAGCAGCTTGATATCACTGTCGATGCGCAAGCGGCTGCCGCGCAGGCGGAAACTCAAGCCTTGCTCCTGGGCCAGCACCTTGAACTCCGCGCCCAGGGCGTCGAACAGTTCACTCAAGGCAAACGGCTGGCGCTGAGGGTTGATCTTGCCGTTTTCCAGGCGGGAGATATCCAGCAAGTCGCTGATCAGGTCTTCGGCCGAGCGCAGCGAACTGTCCAAGTGCTGCACCAGTTGCCGGGCCTCACCGGATAAGCCTTCGCTCTGGTGGGAGAGGGCGGCCGAGAACAGTCGCGCCGCGTTCAACGGTTGCATCAGGTCGTGACTGACGGCGGCGAGGAAGCGGGTTTTCGACTGGTTGGCCGACTCGGCCACACCCTTGGCATCGGTCAGGGCCACATTCAGTTGCGACAGCTCATGAGTGCGCTCGGTGACCCGCTGTTCCAGGCCTTCATTGGCCTCGGTCAGAGCCTGCTCGGCCTCGCGGAACGCAGTAATGTCAGTAAAACTCATGACAAACCCACCGCCCGGCATCGGGTTGCCGATCAACTCGATCACCCGGCCGTTGGGAAACAGCCGTTCCGACGTATGTGCCCGGCCCTGGCGCATCCAGTGCAGGCGCCGCGCCACGTGGACTTCGGCCTCACCCGGGCCGCACAGCCCGCGCTCGGCGTTGTAGCGAATAATGTCGGCAATCGGCCGGCCGACGCTGATCAGGCCGTCGGGATAGTTGAACAGTTCCAGATAGCGACGGTTCCAGGCCACCAGCTTGAGGGACTGATCCACCACACTGATGCCCTGGGTGATGTTCTCGATGGCGCCTTGCAACAGCGCCCGGTTGAACTGCAGCACTTCGGAGGCTTCGTCTGCGATACGGACTACGTCCTCTAGCTGCATTTCGCGGCCTTCAATGGCCGCTTTCACCACCGCCCGTGTGGATGAGGCGCCGAGCACGCCAGCCAGCAGTCGTTCGGTGTGGGCAATCCAGTCGTTGTCGGCGTTCTGGTTGGGGTTAAAGCCTTTGCCTTGGCGATAGGCGAAGCGGATGAAGCTCTGCTGCGCGCGTTCCTCGCCAACAAACCGCGCGGCCAGGCTCAACAGGTCATTGATCTGCACCGACAGCATGGAGCGGGCGCTGGCGCGCTGGCTGGTTTCCTGGCCGATAAAGCGCCCGGCCTGCCAATGCTCCGACACCCGTGTACGCGACAGCACCGAGACCCAGGCAAACAGGGTGAAGTTACCGGCCAAAGACAGCACCACACCCTGGGTCAGTGGCGTGATCGGCAGCCCCAGCGGGTTACCGTGCAGCCAGGCCAGGCCCGGGAAGATATTCAGCGACCAGCCCAGGCTATGGGCGGCAATCGGCAACACCAGGGTGTAGAACCACAGGAAGGTGCCTGCCGCCAGGCCGGCAAACACGCCGCGTCGGTTGGCTTGCTTCCAGTACAGTGCGCCGAGCATCGCCGGTGCCAGTTGGGTCACCGCAGCAAAGGCGATCTGGCCGATGGTCGCCAGGCTGGCGGTGGAACCGAGCAGGCGATAACTGACATAGGCCAGCAGCAGGATAATCACGATGCTGACCCGGCGTACCGAGAGCATCCAGTGGCGGAAGACTTCGAACGGGCGCTCGGCGTTGGTGCGGCGCAGCAGCCAGGGCAGCAACATATCGTTGGAAACCATGGTCGACAGCGCCACGCTCGCGACGATGACCATGCCGGTCGCCGCCGAAGCGCCGCCAATAAACGCCAGCAGCGCCAGGGCCGGATGGGCTTCGGCCAGGGGCAGGCTGATCACGTAGGAGTCCGGCAGCACCGAGCCGGGCAGCAGCATTTTGCCGCCCAGGGCAATCGGCACCACAAACAGCGCAGCCAGCACCAGGTACGCGGGGAACACCCACTTGGCCAGGCGCAGGTCCTGGGGCTCGATGTTCTCCACCACGGTGACGTGGAACTGGCGGGGCAGGCAGATGATCGCCATCATCGCCACGCCAGTCTGCACCACCATCGACGGCCAGTTGACGGTCTCTTTCCAGTACTCCTCCAGCCTCGGCGCGAGCATGGCCTGGCTGAACAGATCGTTGAAACCGTCGTACAGGCCGTAGGTAACAAACGCACCGACGGCGAGAAATGCGAACAGCTTGACCAGGGATTCGAAGGCAATCGCCAGCACCATGCCACGGTGGTGCTCCGTGGCGTCGAGGTTGCGGGTACCGAATACGATGGTGAACAGTGCCAGCACCAGGGACACGATCAGGGCGGTGTCCTGGGCCCGCGTGCCGGTGGCATCGGCACCGGCGCCAATCAGCAGGTTGACCCCCAGCACGATGCCTTTGAGTTGCAGGGCAATATAAGGCAGCACGCCGACCAGGCAGATCAGCGCCACGACCACCGCCAGGGACTGGGATTTGCCATAGCGCGCAGCGATAAAGTCAGCGATGGAGGTAATGTTTTCCTGCTTGCTGATCAGAATCATCTTTTGCAGGACCCAGGGCGCCAGCACCAGAAGCAGGACGGGGCCCAGGTAGATCGGTAAAAATGCCCACAGCTGTTCAGCAGCCTGGCCCACAGCGCCGAAGAAGGTCCAACTGGTGCAGTACACCGCCAGCGACAGGCTATACACCCACGCGCGCACCCGTGGCGGCAGCGGCGCGCGGCGGCGGTCACCGTAGAAGGCGATGGCAAACATAATGGCCATGTAGGCCAGGGCAACGGCGGCGATCAGCCCGCTGGACAGCGTCATGAGTACTCCGGACATAAGAACACCCGGGCATTCCAGGCCCGGGGCGACAGTCTCGCATGATGGCCGGGGTTAGTCAGTGTCGACGAAGGTCGTGTAGGGGCGGTTCCTACGAACGTGGAGGTAGGGTCTTCTGACGCAGGATGTAGATCGTCACCAGCACCGCACTGGTCAACATGAACCCGCGTGCCCAGGGCAATGGCACCAGGTAGCAGGACAGGCCGATGCTCAGCCACATCAGGCCGATGGCGTACACCTTGCCTTTTAATGGAATGCCGTTGCCGTCCAGGTAGTCACGAATCCACGGGCCAAGGCGCGGGTGATTCACCAGCCAGTCATAGAAACGCGGGGAGCTGCGGGCAAAGCAGCCGGCAGCCAGGAGCAGGAAGGGGGTGGTCGGCAAGA
The DNA here is from genome assembly GCF_012985565.1 of Pseudomonas sp. WS 5010. Classification (NCBI taxonomy): domain Bacteria; kingdom Pseudomonadati; phylum Pseudomonadota; class Gammaproteobacteria; order Pseudomonadales; family Pseudomonadaceae; genus Pseudomonas; species Pseudomonas sp. WS 5010. Next base: position 151,658 of record NZ_JAAQWQ010000005.1, read on the forward strand.
CCGGCAGGAAGATCCCGATCACCCCGAGTGCGACGCTCAACCAGCCAATGGCCAGCAGCACGTAGCGCACAATCGGGGAGCGGTTGCCCATGGGCGCCACGGGCGGGGTACTCAGTGGTGGCGAGGCTTGAGGATCGCCGGTTTTTCGTCGGGGGCGTTGCACAGCAGGTACAGGGCGGTCAGTGCTTCCGGGATCTGTACGATCATGTCGTCCATCAGGTTGGCGTCGCTGGCGATATCGGCGAACTCAGGCTGGTCGTCGAACAGACCGGAACCGACCATGATCGGCAGCAGCATTTCGCTGACTTCTTCCTCGGCGGTTTCGAACCAGGCCGCTTCACGCAGGAACACACCTTCCATGAAGCCAATGCACCAGCCGCGCAGGTCGGAGTCGTCGGGCTCTTCGCCGAGGTCGAGGTCGCAGGGCAGCTCGAACTCCTCATCGGACGCCAATTGGCGTGAGATGTGGGCCTTGAGCTGGAGCAGGGTTTCTTCGATCTCGGTGCGCTGGGCCTCATCCTTGTAGTGCGGCTCTTCGGCGAACAGGGCGTCGATCCATTCACGATCAGGCACAGGTTCGGAGCAGATCGACAGCGCAGTCAGGTAGCCGTGGGCGGCCACGTAGTCCAGCGCCTCGTCATGCAGCTCATCGGCATCGAGGAAGGCTTGCAGGCGGTTTAGTTGCTCAGCGAAGGACATTGAAAGACTACCTTGGGAATAAACGATGCTGAATTCTAGGCCTTCTTGAGCGTGCAGGCCAGCCGCACGGCATATTTGCAAGGTTTTCAGATGGGCCGCTATTCGTCAGTGGCGCCCTTTGCCGGGGAGCGCTCGGGTATACTGCCGCGTTTTGTGATGCCCCTGCAGGCCGGATGCGGTTGCGGGAAAAGTTCGCTTACGGATTATTTCCCGGCCAGGCGTGCTTTTTCAGCCAGCCTGTACAGAGGGATTTCGGTGGAATTTGGAGTTTTTCATGCTTGAACAGGCTCAACGCGTCCTCAAGGACATCTTCGGCTACGACAGCTTTCGTGGCCGCCAGGGTGCGATCATTGAGCGCGTGGCCAGCGGCGGTGATGCGCTGGTCCTGATGCCTACCGGTGGCGGCAAGTCGTTGTGCTTCCAGGTGCCGGCATTGTTGCGTGAAGGGCTGGCGGTAGTGGTCTCGCCGTTGATCGCGCTGATGGACGATCAAGTGGCCACCCTGGAAGAGTTGGGCGTCGCCGCCGCCGCGTTGAACTCTACCCTGAGTGCCGAACAGCAACGCGACCTGGCGGCGCGGATCCGCCGTGGCGAAGTGAAGATGCTCTACCTGGCGCCCGAGCGTCTGGTCCAGCCACGGATGCTGGCATTCCTGCAGAGCCTGGAAATCTCCCTGTTCGCCATCGATGAGGCCCACTGTGTATCCCAGTGGGGCCACGATTTCCGCCGTGAATACCTGCAATTGGGGCAACTGGCCGAACTGTTCCCCAATGTGCCGCGCATCGCCCTGACCGCCACGGCCGACAAGCGCACCCGCGAGGAAATCGTCGAGCGCCTGCACCTGCAGAACGCCGAGCGTTTTCTCTCCAGCTTCGACCGTCCCAACATCTTTTACCGCATCGTGCCCAAGGAACAGCCACGCAAGCAGTTGCTGGCGTTCCTCTCCGAGCGGCGCAGCGATGCCGGGATCGTCTACTGCCTGTCGCGCAAGAAGGTCGATGAAGTGGCGGCGTTCCTGTGTGAGCAGGGCTATCCCGCGCTGCCTTACCATGCCGGCCTGCCCAACGAGTTGCGGGCCTATCACCAGAAGCGCTTCCTTAACGAGGAAGGCCTGATCATGGTGGCGACCATTGCGTTTGGCATGGGCATCGACAAATCCAACGTGCGTTTCGTGGCCCATATGGACCTGCCAAAGTCCCTTGAGGCGTACTACCAGGAAACCGGGCGTGCCGGTCGCGATGGCCTGCCGGCGGATGCCTGGATGGTCTACGGCCTGCAGGATGTGGTGATGCTCAAGCAGATGCTGCAGAACTCCGAAGGCGATGAGCGCCACAAGCGCCTGGAGCAGCACAAGCTCGACGCCATGCTGTCGCTGTGCGAAGAAACCCGCTGCCGTCGCCAGACCTTGCTCGCCTATTTCGACGAAGACATGCCCCAGCCTTGTGGGCATTGCGACAACTGTGTGGACGGCGTGCAGACCTGGGATGCTACCGAGCCGGCGCGCCAAGGCTTGTCGGCGATCTTCCGGACCGGCCAGCGTTATGGCGTCGGCCATCTGGTGGATGTACTGCTGGGCAAGGACAACGAAAAAATCCGCAGCTTTGGCCATCAGCACCTATCGGTGTACGGCGTAGGCAAGGCGCGGGCTGAAGGCGAATGGCGCTCGCTGTTCCGCCAGATGGTGGCACGCGGCCTGGTGGATATCGACCTGGAAGGCTACGGCGGCCTGCGCCTGAACGACAGTTGCCGGCCACTGCTCAAGGGCGAGGTCAGCCTGGAGCTGCGCCGCGACCTCAAGCCGCAGACCACTGCCAAATCCAGCAGTACCAGCCAGGCCAGCCAACTGGTGCGGGGCGAAGAGCGCGAACAGTGGGAAGCCCTGCGTGCCTTGCGCCGCAAGCTGGCGCAAGAGCACAGCGTGCCGCCCTACGTCATCTTCCCCGACTCCACGTTGCTGGAGATGTTGCGCGAGCAACCGACCACCATGGCCGAAATGGCCCGGGTCAGTGGCGTCGGCGCGCGCAAGCTTGAGCGTTATGGCCAGGCCTTCCTGGAAGTCCTTGGTGGCCAGGCCGAGGCACCCAAGGAAATCGCCGATATCCGCCACGAACTGATCAGCCTGGCCCGCGCCGGCATGACCCCGATCCAGATCGCCGGGCAGTTGCAGTGTTCGGAAAAAAACGTCTACACCTTGCTGGCCGAGTCCATTGGAAAACAGCAATTGTCCCTGGAGCAGGCCCTGGATCTGCCGGAAGATTTGCTGGGTGAAATCCAGGATGCGTTTCTCGACGGCGAGGGCGAGTTGCCACCGGTGTCCGACATCGGGCCGCTGTTCACCGGGCGAGTGCCGGAGGGTGTTTTGTACTGTGTGCGGGCCGCTTTGCAGTCGGAATTCGAGATTTGATGCGCCAATTACGACAATGTAACGAATCAGTACATTGCAAGCCTTGCCTACTGTCATAGGTCATGCTTAGCTGACTAATAATTAGCCACACTTTATTTTCAGTCTAATCCATGAGTTTTTTATGCCGTTAACCGATCAACACCGTTTTGGCATGCAGTTGGCGCAAATGTCCCGTGGCTGGCGCGCCGAACTGGATCGCCGCCTGGCTGGGCTGGGGTTGTCCCAGGCGCGCTGGCTGGTGCTGCTGCATCTGGCCCGCTTTGAAGAAGCACCGACCCAGCGTGAGCTGGCCCAGAGTGTCGGGGTGGAAGGGCCTACATTGGCGCGCCTGCTCGACAGCCTGGAGAGCCAGGGCCTGGTGCAACGCCAGGCTGTGCTGGAAGACCGGCGTGCCAAGCGCATTGTGTTGTGTGATCCAGCAAGGCCGTTGATCGATCAAATCGAGACCATTGCCACGGCTTTGCGCCAGGAGCTGTTTGTGGGGGTCGATGAAGAAGAGATGCGGGTGTGCATGCGTGTGCATGGGCATATTCTGGCGAACCTGGAAAAGACCTGATCCGATTACGCCGCTGATCAAAATGTGGGAGCGGGCTTGCTCGCGAAAGAGGTGTGTCAGTCAATGTATCCGGTGACTGAACCACTGCTTTCGCGAGCAAGCCCGAGCCTGCCCCTCATGTTGGTTCAGCGTCGTTGTTAGAACGTCTGCCCAAGATTCAGATACACCGCCTTCTGATTGTCATCATTAAACCCATAGCTGAAGTTCAACGGCCCCAGCGGTGTATCAAACCCGAGGAAGATGCTCGCGGCATTGATATAGCCACTGTCGAACTCATTGTCGTTGTTCCACGCCCGCCCGCGTTCCAGGGAGGCGCCCAGGTACAGCGGGAAGTCCAACGGCAAGTAGGAGCGTGGGGTCAGGCGGCGGTAGTAGACCGCGCGCATCAGGCTGACGTTCTGCCCGGAAATCGCATCCTGGCGGAACCCTGACAGCTGCCGCGCACCGCCCAGCAGGAAGCTGGAAATCACCACGTCGGAATCATCCAGGGTGCGCCCGTAGCGCCCGCCCAGTACCAGGGTGTCCGGGCCGTGGCTCATGGCCTTGTCCAGCTTGAACTCCCATTGCCGGTAGCGCTGGTCGGAGCCCAGGCCCGGTTCGAATTCGCGGTAGGCCAGGCCAATATCTTCACCGGTATGGGGGAAGTACACGTTGTCCAGGGAGTCGAAGGAGTACTTCAGTTCATAGAAACCCTCGTTGAAGCTCACGCTGGGCAAGTCGCGGTCGCCGATGCGCACATCGGCCTTGCCCCAGGCTTCGCCGACGCCGAAGCGGATTTCGCCGCTGTTGCCGATCTGCCGGCCAACGTTCAGGCCAAACCCGTAGCGCTCCAGACGGTATTCGGAGATCGGGTCGTTATCCAGGATCAGTTCGACGTTCTGCGCCTGCGCGCTGATATAGGGTGCGACGAAGTAACGCGAGCCGGTATCCATCGGCTGGTAGAACTCACTGTACAGCTCCTGCCGATCGCCGATCTGCACCCTGGTGAGCCATTCGGCGCCAAGGCGGTTGATGCCGTTGACGCGGTAGCTGGCGCCGAGGTTGAACGCGCTGTCGCCGCGCATGTCATCGGACAGGTTGAGCCCCAGGCGCAGGTAGTCGGTGCCGCTGCGTTTGCCGCGCGCGCTGATGACCAGGGTGTTGTCCGGGCCTTTTTTCACCACGCGGTATTGCACCTGCTCGAAGTAGTCCAGGCCGTACAGGGTGCCCATGTCCGATTGCAGGCGGGCCAGGTTCAGCGGCTCGCCAATGGGTTGGCGGATGTAGTAGCGGATCACGTCGTCGCCGACTTTCGAGTCGTTCTCCACCTTGATCGCGGTAATTGTCGGGTTGCGCTGGCCTGGGGTGCGGGCGGCGGTCAGTTCGGCGTCCACCGACCCGGTTGGGCGCAGGCGTGCCAGGCGGGTATCCAGGGCCCTGGTGGCGCGGTAGCCAGCGTCGATCATGTCCTTGGCGCGGCCAAAATCGGTCACGCCATATGCGGCCAAGGGTGGCTGGATCAGCACGTCGCCTGGGTGCAGGGCCTTGAGTTGCTCCTCGGAGTTGCGGCGGGTCATCAGGGTGATGGACTGGTTGAGCACATCCACCACCGTCGCCAGTTGCTTGCGGTTGCGCAACGGCGTGCCGATATCCACCACGATGGCGATATCGACTCCCATCTCCCGCGCCACATCCAGGGGGATGTTATCGGTCATGCCGCCATCCACCAGCAGCCGGCCGTCCAGTTCTACCGGGGCGAACACTGCGGGGATCGACATGCTGGCGCGAATCACCTGAGGCAGATGGCCCTTGCGAAACACCACTTTCTCGCCGCTGGTGATGTCGGTGGCCACCGCGCGAAAGGGAATCGGCAGCTTGTCGAAGTCGCGGGTATTGCTGCTGTGGGCGAACATGCTCTCCAGCAGCAGCGCCAGGTTCTGGCCTTGGATCACGCCCAGGGGCAGGCCCAGGCTGCCGTCGTCGCGAAAGCTCAGTTTCTGCTTGATCAGGAAGTCCCGGTCATCCTGCTTGCGCCGGAACGGCACGTCTTCCCTGGGTGGGGCGTCGGACAGCGCTAATTGCCAGTCGATGCTCAGTGCCAGTTTTTCCAGTTCGTCGATCTTGTAGCCCGACGCGTACAGCCCGCCAATCACCGCGCCCATGCTGGTGCCGGCAATCGCATCGATGTGGATGCCTTGCTCTTCGAGGGCCTTGAGCACGCCGATGTGCGCCAGGCCACGGGCGGCGCCGCCGGAAAGCACCAGGCCGATTTTCGGGCGTGGGGCTTCAACGGCTTGGGCAAGGACAGGGAGCAGGCACAGCAACAGGCAGGACAACAGGCGGCGCATCATCAATCTCGGGGCTGGGCGGCAAAGGCCGGTATTATAGCCATCCGATCCACCTGTCTCGTCATCTCAGGAGTTCTTCATTTTATGTCCGCATCCAAGCCCGAGATTGTCATCACCTATTGCACCCAATGTCAGTGGCTGCTGCGCGCCGCGTGGCTGGCCCAGGAACTGCTGAGCACCTTTGCCGACGACCTCGGCAAAGTCGCCCTGGAGCCGGCGACCGGCGGGGCGTTTCGCATCACCTGCGACGGCGTACAGATCTGGGAGCGCAAGGCCGATGGCGGTTTCCCCGAGGCCAAGGTGCTCAAGCAGCGGGTGCGCGACCAGATCGCCCCAGAACGGGACCTGGGGCACAACGACCGGACTTCGTAGGCCACACTGCCGGCGCATGGCCGGCAGTGTGGGGTGGTTTATTTGGCGGCCATTTTATTCTTGATCCAGCCGACGACAAACGTCAGCACCAGGCCGCCGACACCGCCGCCGACGATATTGCTGCCCACGGCGGCAACATCCAGCGCGCCACCCGCTGGCATGCCAGTGATCGCCGCGACGATCTGCCCCAGCACCAGGCCGCCGACGCCACCGACCACCGTATTGAGCCCGGAGCCCAGGCCTTGCTTGCTCAGGCCGGCAATGTTGCCGCCGACTGCGCCACTGATGATCTGAATGATCAGGGGGATGAACATGTCCATGGTGAAACTCCTGCATAGCATTAAGGGAGCGACCACTCGCATGCAGCAACTTCAAGGACCACGGCTGTCGTCGAGGAGTCTGTATCCGTTGAACGACAGCTGACTGTTGCGGATAGGAAAAGTATAGATCAGGCCATGGCCGGCGGCTGTTTGGCCTTGGCCGGGCGGCTCATCAAGCCCGAGACGACGATGGCGGCAATGATCAGCGCGCCGCCCAGCAACATGCGCAGGGTCGGGGTTTCGCTGAACAGCAGCCAGGCTACGGTGATGCCATACACCGGCTCCATGGCGAACACCACCGCGGCGGTGCGCGCCTTGAGCACCTTGAGGCTGGCGACAAACAAACTGTGGGCCAGCCCGGTACAAAACACCCCCAGCAGACCGATCCACAACCAGTCCAGGGCACGTACCTCGCCAAGGCCTGGAGCGGCGACGGGCAGCAGGCACACGGCGACCACTACGTTTTGGCACAGGGCTGCCTGCACCGGGGGAATGCTGGCGCTGGCGCGGTTGTTCAACGAGAGCAGCGAGAACAGCAGGCCCGAGACCACGGCCCAGACCAGGCCGCTGGTAGCTTGGCTGGCCAGGTCGAAGTCCGGGGTGACCAGCACCAGGCCGACGCTGACCAGCACCACCAGTACCATTTCATTGGCGCGGATCCGCTCGCGGAAGATCAGGCCTTCAAGGATCACCGTGAACGCCGGGAACGTGGCGAATCCCAGCGTCGCAATCGCCACCCCCGCCACTTTTACCGCGATGAAGAAACTCACCCAGTGCCCGGCCAGCAGCAGGCCGCTGAGCAGCAGGCGCCGCAGGTCAGCGCTGTAGAGTTTTTGCCACGGTGTGCTGCTGGCAAAACGCGCGAACAGCACCAGGGCCAGCACCGCGAAAGCGGCACGGCCAAACACAATAATGCTCGGCGAGGCGGCGGCGAGTTTGCCGAAGACGCCAGTAAGGCCAAACATCAGTGCACCGATGTGCAGGGCGCCGAGGGCAGTGCGCGGGGTCATGACAATCCTTAAAGCAGTGGGCAGGCAGGCATCCAGTCTAGAGCGCCTGGCGCCTGGGTGTCTGTCGTGGGAATCGCCGGTTTTATCGCAGGACTAGCGCCCGTTGTCGAACCGGCGCAGGGCCCCGGGCGAGCTGCCGAACGCGCGCAACATCGCTGCGGCAAACGCACTTTGCGAACCGTAGCCAACCCGCGCGGCGATCTCGCCAATCGGCAGGTGGCTGTCGCGCAGCAAGCCACGGGCCATGTGCAGGCGGCGGTTGCGGATGTAGTCCATGGGGGTCAGCCCGCATTCGGCGATAAAGCGTGCGTGCAGGCGGGCGACGGACATATCCGCCAGCCGCGCCAGATCCGCGACCTGCAGCGGGTAGGCCGCATGCTGGTCGATATGGGCGTTGAATACGCCATAGGGCAGGCGTCGCGCGCCGGCTTGAGCCTGCGGCTGGCCATTGAGCGTAGCCAATAACAGCACCGCGCCTTGCTGGGCGATCAGTGGGTCATCCAGGGCGCCGCTCGCCAGCCAGTTGACCAATTGGCCCTGGCGGGCATCCAGGGTCACCCGGGCCGGTTGGTCGAGCAGGCGGCGACTGGCATCCGCGTGCTCGCCCAAAGATTGCACCATCCACTGTTCGTCGGGCACATCCAGCACCAGGCATTGGCTGCCCCGGGGGCTGCCACAGCTGTGGTGGGTGGAGAAGGGCAGCACCATCACCCCTTGTGGGCAAATCTCGCCGCCCATGCCTTCGACCTCGAAATCCAGGCGGCCGGCCAGGCCGAACACCAGTTGCGCGTGGTCATGGCTATGGGCAATCAGGTCATGGGTGTAATGGCGCAGCGTGAGGGTCGGTCTCATCGCAATCTCCCGGGCAGGCCGGCAGTTTACACCGCCCGACGGGCGGCGGGCGCTGTCATCTGACTGACGCAAGACTGTCATGGGCTATTAATTGCCCGGGAGCAAGCTGGCGAAAACACCCTCGAGGTATGCCATGACCAGCGCCGAGATCGCCAAACCCAGCCGCAAGCAACGGGTTCGTACCCTGTGGATCTCCGACGTGCACCTAGGCACCCGGGACTGCCAGGCCGAACATCTGTCGCAGTTCCTCAAGGGCTACCATGCCGACAAGGTGTACCTGGTGGGCGATATCATCGACGGCTGGAAAATGCGCGGCGGCATGTATTGGCCCCAGGCCCATACGAACGTGATCCGCCGCCTGCTGACCATGAGCAAGCGCGGCACCGAGGTGATCTACGTCACTGGCAACCACGACGAGTTCCTGCGCCGCTATTCAAAGCTGATCCTGGGCAATATCCAACTGGTGGACGAAGCGGTGCATGTGACCGCCGATGGCCGGCATTTGCTGGTGATCCACGGCGACCAGTTCGACGTGATCACCCGCTACCACCGCTGGCTGGCGTTTCTTGGCGATTCGGCCTACGAATTCACCCTGACCCTCAACCGCTGGTTGAACCACTGGCGGGCGCGTTATGGATATGGCTACTGGTCGCTGTCGGCGTACCTCAAGCACAAGGTGAAGACCGCGGTGAGCTTTATCAGCGATTTCGAGGAAGCCATCGCCCACGAAGTGACCAAGCGCGAGTTGCACGGCGTAGTGTGCGGGCATATCCACCATGCGGAGATTCGCAAGGTGGGCGAGGTGGACTACCTCAATTGCGGGGATTGGGTGGAGTCGTGCACGGCATTGATCGAGCACTGGGATGGGCATATCGAGTTGTATCGGTTGGCGGATGCCCAGGCCAGGGAGGCGCAGGTCAAGGCCGAGATGGTTGCGGGCTGAAGATCGCCTCGGTCAAAAATGTGGGAGCGGGCTTGCTCGCGAATGCGGTGTATCAGTCAACATATCCATCACTGACCCACCGCATTCGCGAGCAAGCCCGCTCCCACATTTGATTCGGTTTCGTCAGTTGCGGCACACGTCTGCAATGGCCTCGGCCAGCAACCCCAGCCGCGTTTCATCAATCCCGGCCACGTTGGCGCGCCCGGAACTGACCATGTACACGCTGTGTTTTTCCCGCAGCTGTTTCACCTGCTCGGCACTCAGGCCGGTGTAGGAAAACATCCCGCGCTGCACGCCGACATGGGCAAAGCGCTCAGACAGCCCGTGGGGCGCCAGCGCTTCGACTAGGCCCGAACGCAATTGCGCGATACGCGAGCGCATGCCTTCGACTTCGCTGCTCCACAGCTGCTTGAGCGCACTGTCACCGAGGATAGTCGCGACCACGGCGGCCCCGTGATCCGGTGGTGTCGACCACAGGTTGCGCGCGATAAACGCCAGTTGGCTGCGCACATCCAACAGTTTCTCGGCATCGTTGGCACACACGATCAGCGCGCCGACGCGGTCGCTGTACAAGCCGAAATTCTTCGAGCAGGAGCTGGTGATCAGCACCTCAGGCAGTTCATCGGCAAACAGGCGTACCGCCCATGCGTCCTGCTCCAGACCATCGCCAAAGCCCTGGTAGGCGAAGTCGATCAGCGGCAGCAACTGGCGCTCGCGCACGATCTGCAGCACCTGGCGCCAGTCGTCCTGGGACAGGTCGAAACCGGTGGGGTTGTGGCAGCAGGCGTGCAGCAGCACCACGTCGCCCTCGGGCACGGTGGCCAGGGTGGCGAGCATGGCCGGCACGTCCAGGCGGTTATCACTGCCCACATAGGGGTAGTGGCTGACCTTGAGCCCGGCCTTGGCGAAGATGGTATCGTGGATCGGCCACGTCGGGTTGCTCAACCACACGCCACGGCCTGGCAGGCTGTGGGCGATGAAGTCGGCGCTCAGGCGCAGGGCGCCGGTGCCACCCGGGGTTTGCGTGGCGCCGGCGCGTTGTGCCTTGAGCAGCGCGGAACCTGCGCCCAGCACTAATTCGCTGATCAGGCGGCCGAAAGCCGGGTCGCCATGCCCGCCGATGTACGTCTTGGTGGTTTGCTGCTCGACCAGGCGCTGCTCGGCGCGTTTTACCGCCTGCAGGATCGGAGTCAGGCCCTGGGCATCCTTATACACGCCCACGCCCAGGTCGAATTTTTGCGGGTTGGCGTCCTTGGCATAGGACTCCATCAGCCCCAGGATCGGATCACCAGGCACCCGGCCAATCGCGGCGAAATGCATCACTTGCGGCCCTCGGCGTCCTTGGCCACTTCGTCGGTGCGTGCGGCCATGATGAAGTCATTGCGGTGCAAGCCCTTGATCGAGTGGCTCCACCAGGTCACGGTGACTTTGCCCCATTCGGTCAGCAGGCCTGGGTGATGGCCTTCAGCCTCGGAGATTTCGCCCATGGCGTTGGTAAAGGCCAGGGCGAATTTGAAGTTCTTGAACAGGAATACTTTTTCCAGCTGCATCACGCCGTCGCGCACTTCGATGTTCCAGTCGGGGATCTGCTTGATCAGCACCGGCAGTTCTTCGTCGCTGACTTGCGGGGCGTCGGCGCGGCAGGCTTCGCAATGGGCTTGGTTCAAGGTGGTCATAAAGGTGTTCCTGAAATCGAGTATGTGGAATTCGGTTGCCAGTCGCGTCACCCTAAAGCAACGCGCGGCCAGGGAACAGGCTCACCTGGCCTTTAAAGCATCAGTTCAAGCCGCCTTGGGCTTGGGTGGGAACAGCGGCGCGTGCAGACCCAGCTGCATGCCGCGCTCGACCATGCCCATGATGTCTTCCTGCGCCACTTCGAACAGGCGCTTGAGGTTGGGCAGGGCGAAATACAGCGGCTGCAGGATGTCGATGCGATAGGGCGTGCGCATGGCTTCCAGGGGGTCGAAGGCTTGGTGCTTGGGCTCATCCGAGAGGCAGTACACCGTCTCCTTGGGCGACGACAGGATGCCGCCACCATAGATGCGCCGGCCTTCGGGGGTGTCCACCAGGCCGAACTCGATGGTCATCCAGTACAGGCGCGCCAGGTACACCCGTTGCTCCTTGGTGGCCGCGAGGCCGAGCTTGCCGTAGGTGTGGGTGAATTCGGCGAACCAGGGGTTGGTCAGCAGCGGACAGTGTCCGAAAATCTCGTGGAAAATATCCGGCTCTTGCAGGTAATCCAGCTCTTCGCGGGTACGAATAAAGGTCGCCACCGGAAACTGCTTGTTGGCGAGCAATTCAAAGAAGGTCTGGAAGGGGATCAGCGCCGGGACCCGCGCCACTTGCCAGCCAGTGGTTTCGGCCAGCACTTTGTTGATTTCGGCGAGTTGCGGAATACGGTCATGGGGCAGGCCGAGCTTGTCGATGCCGTCCAGGTATTCCTGGCAGGCGCGACCCTCGATCACTTTCAATTGGCGAGTGATCAGGGTGTTCCACACCGCGTGTTCTTCGGGCGGGTAGTGGATAAAACCTTGCGCATCGGGCTCGCGGGCCACGTAGTGCGTCTGCTTCATACGGCTCTCCTGCTAGGCATTCGTTCTTGTTATGTCCTGCTATGGGCTTATTGATACTCCGCCTGGCGGTGGATTCCACCTGCCACTAGGTTAAGGCTGTAGGAAAATTCACCGGTTTTCGTAAAGTATTCGTTACGGTTGGGTGGTTATGCACCCGGCATTGGGATTTTCGGGTTTGAAAAGGTCACTGTCTGTCACATAATCTTGACGACTATCTGCGTCCGGCGACAAAAAGACGCAGCCCGATCAGCCCTCCTACAACAAACCGGGCCTTTACATGCGTATCAAAGTGCATTGCCAGAACCGCATTGGCATCCTGCGGGACATCCTCAACCTGCTGGTGGAGTACGGGGTCAACGTGGCCAAGGGCGAGGTCGGCGGCGAACATGGCAATGCCATCTACCTGTACTGCCCGAATCTGGTGAATATGCAATTCCAGGCCCTGCGCCCGCAGTTCGAGGCGATTGCCGGGGTGTTTGGCGTCAAGCGGGTAGGGCTGATGCCCAGCGAGCGTCGGCATATGGAGCTCAACGCCTTGCTGGGGGCGTTGGAATTCCCGGTGCTGTCCATCGACATGGGCGGCTCGATTGTCGCGGCCAACCGCGCGGCGGCGCAGCTGCTCGGGGTGCGCGTGGATGAGGTGCCGGGCATTCCCTTGTCGCGCTACGCCGAGGACTTCGACCTGCCGGAGCTGGTGCGTGCGAGCAAGTCGCGGATCAATGGCCTGCGGGTCAAGGTCAAGGGCGACGTGTTCCTCGCCGACATCGCCCCGCTGCAATCGTCCGAGCATGACGACAGCGAAGCCATGGCCGGCGCCGTGCTGACCTTGCACCGCGCCGACCGCGTCGGCGAGCGTATCTACAATGTGCGCAAGCAGGAGCTGCGGGGCTTTGACAGTATTTTCCAGAGCTCCAAAGTCATGGCTGCGGTGGTGCGTGAAGCCCGGCGCATGGCGCCCCTCGACGCCCCCCTATTAATAGAAGGCGAAACCGGCACCGGCAAGGAGTTGCTGGCGCGCGCCTGTCACCTGGCCAGCCCGCGCGGGCAGTCACCGTTGATGGCGCTCAATTGCGCGGGGTTGCCGGAGTCGATGGCCGAGACCGAGCTGTTCGGCTACGGCCCTGGTGCGTTTGAAGGGGCGCGGGCGGAGGGCAAGCTGGGGCTGCTGGAGTTGACGGCGGGCGGTACGTTGTTTCTGGATGGCGTGGGCGAAATGAGCGCGCGGTTGCAGGTGAAGTTACTGCGCTTTCTGCAGGACGGTTGCTTCCGGCGCGTAGGCAGTGACGAAGAGGTTTATCTGGATGTGCGGGTGATCTGCGCGACCCAGGTGGATTTGTCGGAATTGTGTGCCCGAGGGGAGTTTCGCCAGGACCTGTATCACCGGCTCAATGTGTTGTCGCTGCATATCCCGCCGCTGCGCGAATGCCTCGACGGGCTGCCGCCGCTGGTCGAGCACTTTATCGACCAGGCCAGCCGCCTGATCGGCTGCCCGCTGCCCAGGCTGGCGCTGGCGGCTATGGAGCGGCTCAGTCACTACCATTGGCCGGGCAATGTGCGGCAGTTGGAAAACGTGCTGTTCCAGGCGGTGTCGTTGTGCGAGGGCGGCACGATCAAGGCTGAGCATATTCGCTTGCCGGACTACGGCGTGCGCCAGCCGCTTGGCGATTTCTCCCTGGAGGGCGGCCTGGAAGAGATTGTCGGGCGGTTTGAAAAGGCGGTGTTGGAAAGCCTGTATGCAGAGCACCCCAGCAGTCGCTTGCTGGGTAAGCGCCTGGGCGTGTCCCACACCACCATCGCCAACAAATTGCGCGATTACGCAGTGCTCAAGGCCGACAAATAAACCCCTGACACAACGGGATAAAAATGTGGGAGCGGCGGTGCGACGATTCGACTTGCTCGCGAAGGCGGTGGATCAGTCAATACAGGTACCGACTGATCCACCGCCTTCGCGAGCAAGTCGAATCGTCGCACCGCCGCTCCCACAATGGACCTGTGTCACTGCCAAGACCGGTGTTTGCCGCAACCGGCAGAACTCCGCCGTTTTTCCGACTCGTCCTGCCCCTGCAATAATCCTTGATACGCCCCAACCCCTTGCCCCACCTGCCTTTCCCTGACTTTTAAAAAGTTGGTGCGCAAATTGCTAAAGACTCCTCAGTACATCGGTGGGCGGCAAACGTCCGTCAGTAAGAGGAATGAGCGTGGACAAGTACCTTTATGTGGCAATGACCGGCGCCAGCCAGAATGCACTGGCGCAAAAGGCCCATGCCAACAACCTGGCGAACATTTCCACCAACGGTTTTCAGCGTGACCTGGAACAGGCCCGCTCGATGCCGGTGTTTGGTGACAGCTTTCCGGCGCGGGCGTTTGCCCTGACCGAGCGCCCCGGCACCGATTTTTCCCCTGGCTCGATGGTCGAGACCGGCCGTGACCTGGACGTTGCCGTCGGCGGTGACGGCTGGATCGCCGTGCAAACCCCCGATGGCGGCGAAGCCTACGTGCGCACCGCGAGCATGAATATCGACGCACTGGGCGTGCTGCGGGCCGGCAACGGTATGCCGATCATGGGCAATGGCGGGCCGATTTCGGTGCCGCCCGAGCAAAAGGTCGAAGTCGGCGAAGACGGCACCATCAGCATCCGCGCCATGGGCGAAGGCCCGCGGGTGATGGCTGAAGTGGACCGCATCAAGCTGGTCAAGCCGGACCTGGCCAACATGACCAAGGGCCTGGATGGCGCGATCCATACCAAGGACGGCCAGCCGGCGGTGGCCGATGCCAGCGTCAAGGTGAACTCGGGCTTCCTGCAGTCGAGCAACGTCAATGCCGTCGAAGAAATGACGGCGGTGCTGGCCCTGTCCAAGCAGTTCGAATTGCACGTGAAAATGATGAACAGCGCCAAAGAAGACGACCAGGCCATGACTCGCGTCATGCAGATGAGCTGATTGCAGCGCCACTGACTACTAATTTTGTAACGCGGCGCCAACAAACAGGCGCACGAAGGAGAACAGCATGCTTCCGGCTCTATGGGTTGCCAAAACCGGTCTGTCCGCCCAGGACACCAACCTGACCGTTATTTCCAACAACCTGGCGAACGTTTCGACCACGGGCTTTAAACGTGATCGCGCCGAGTTCCAGGACCTGCTCTATCAAATCAAGCGCCAGCCGGGTGCACAGTCGACCCAGGACAGCGAATTGCCGTCGGGCCTGCAAGTGGGTACCGGTGTGTCCATCGTCGGCACCCAGAAGAACTTCACCGCCGGCAACCTGCAACAGACCGGGCAGCCGCTGGACATGGCGATCAATGGCCGTGGCTTCTTCCAGATCCTGCAACCGGATGGCACTACGTCCTACACCCGTGACGGTACTTTCCACCTGGACTCTAACGGCCAGGTCGTGACCGCCAACGGTTTTGCCCTGGAGCCGGCGATTGTCGTGCCCAACGATGCCCAGACCTTCACGGTCGGCGCCGACGGCACCGTGTCCGTCACCATTGCCGGCAACCCGGCGTCGCAAGTGATCGGCAACCTGCAGACCGCCGACTTCATCAACCCGGCCGGCCTGCAAGCCACCGGTAACAACCTGTTCCTGGAAACCGCCGCCAGCGGCGCGCCGCAAGTCGGCACCCCGGGCCTCAACGGGTTTGGCACCACCCTGCAAAGCACCCTGGAAACCTCCAACGTCAGCACCGTGGAAGAGATGGTCAACATGATCACCACCCAGCGTGCCTACGAGATGAACTCCAAGGTGATCTCCACCGCCGACCAGATGCTTTCGTTCGTTACGCAGAATCTGTAATCCAGTCTATGGGGCGCTCATAAGGCGCCTGCAACACCGTGAGGGAAGGGTCATGAGTCGCTTTGTTTCTGTTCTGGCATTGAGTGGGATTGCCGTGCTCGCGGGCTGTGTCGCCCCGACGCCAAAACCCAATGACCCGTACTACGCGCCGGTGTTGCCGCGCACGCCGCTGCCAGCTGCCGCCAACAATGGCTCGATCTACCAGGCCGGTTTCGAACAGAACCTGTACAGCGACCGCAAGGCGTTCCGTGTGGGCGACATCATCACCATCACCCTGAACGAGCGCACCACGGCGAGCAAGAACGCCAACTCCCAGGTGGCCAAGAACAGCAAGACCGGCATCGGCCTGACCTCGCTGTTTGGCGGTGGCTTGAACACCAACAACCCCCTGGGCAGCGGTGACTTGAGCCTGGACGTGGGCTACAGCGGCGACCGTGCCACTAACGGCAGCAGCAAGGCCGGGCAGGGCAACAGCCTGGTGGGCTCGATCACGGTGACCGTGGCCGATGTGCTGCCCAACGGCATCATTGCCGTGCGCGGCGAGAAGTGGATGACCCTCAACACCGGTGACGAACTGGTGCGCATCGCCGGCATGGTGCGCGCGGACGATATCGCCACCGACAACACCGTGCCGTCCACACGGATTGCCGATGCGCGCATTACCTATTCGGGTACGGGTTCGTTTGCCGACGCCAGTCAGCCGGGTTGGTTCGACCGTTTCTTCCTTAGCCCGCTGTTCCCTTTCTAGGTGATCACTTTGAATCTCAAACAGCTGATGGCAGCGGTGTTGTTGCTCTCCCTGAGCGTTGCTGCCCAGGCCGAACGCCTGAAGGACATCGCCAGTATTTCCGGGGTGCGCACCAACCAGTTGATCGGCTATGGCCTGGTGGTGGGGCTCAACGGCACGGGTGACCAGACCACCCAGACCCCGTTCACCCTGCAGACCTTCAACAACATGCTCTCGCAGTTCGGGATCAAGGTGCCGCCAGGGTCGGGCAACGTGCAGTTGAAAAACGTCGCGGCGGTGTCGATCAGTGCCGATCTGCCGGCGTTCTCCAAGCCGGGGCAGGTGGTGGACATCACCGTATCGTCCATCGGTAACTCCAAAAGCCTGCGCGGCGGCACCTTGCTGATGACGCCGCTCAAAGGTATCGACGGCAACGTCTATGCCATCGCCCAGGGCAACCTGGTGGTGGGCGGGTTTGATGCAGAAGGCCGCGACGGCTCGAAGATCACCGTCAACGTGCCGTCGGCCGGGCGGATTCCTGGCGGTGCCACGGTGGAGCGCACCGTGCCCAGTGGTTTCAACCAGGGCAACAGCCTGACCCTGAACCTCAACCGTTCAGACTTCACCACCGCCAAGCGCGTGGTGGACAAGATCAACGACATGCTCGGCCCTGGCGTGGCCCAGGCCATCGACGGCGGCTCGATCCGCGTGACCGCGCCGCTGGACCCAAGCCAGCGTGTGGACTACCTGTCGATCCTGGAAAACCTTGAGGTCGATCCGGGCCAGGCGGTGGCCAAGGTCATCATCAACTCGCGCACCGGTACCATCGTGATCGGCCAGAACGTCAAGGTGTCGCCGGCGGCCGTAACCCACGGCAGCCTGACCGTGACCATCACCGAAGACCCGATTGTCAGCCAGCCCGGGCCGTTGTCCGGTGGCCAGACTGCTGTGGTCCCGCGTTCGCGGGTCAATGCCCAGCAAGAAGCCAAGCCGATGTTCAAGTTCGGCCCCGGTACCACCCTGGATGAAATCGTACGTGCGGTGAACCAGGTGGGTGCGGCGCCCGGCGACTTGATGGCGATCCTCGAAGCCCTGAAACAGGCCGGCGCCTTGCAAGCCGACCTGATCGTGATTTGAGGTCATGGCCATGGACATGCGCAAGAGCGGTATCGCCAGCACGGCAGACTCGGGGTCTTACTCCGACCTGAACCGGCTTAACCAGCTCAAGTTCGGCGACAAGAACAGCGACGGCAACATGCGCAAAGTGGCGCAGGAATTCGAGTCGCTGTTTCTCAACGAGATGCTCAAATCCATGCGCTCGGCCACCGATGCCCTGGGCAAGGACAACCCGCTGAACACGCCGGCGGCCAAGCAGTATCAGGAAATGTACGACCAGCAACTGGCGGTCTCGCTGTCCCGCGAGGGCGGCGGTATCGGCCTGGCGGACGTTTTGCTGCGCCAGATGCAAAAGAACAAGCCGGTGGAAGGGCAGGCCTCGACCTTGCAGGGCCCGGACGCGATCGAGAAGAAAGTCGACGTACCCACACCGATTGCCGCCGGCACCCTGGCGGATGGCCCGCTGGGCCGTTCCAATGGCCAGCGCGCGCTGTGGGCGGCGCGGGTCGAAGTGGCGCCACGGGCCGATGAAGGCACGCTGCGCAATGACATGGCGCTGATGAATCAGCGGCGCATCGCCTTGCCGAGCAAGCTCACTGATCGCCTGCTGGCCGGTATCGTGCCGGGTGTCGAGGCGCCGGCTGCTGCCAAGGCGGCGCCACTGCGCAACAGCGCGGCCGAAGATGGTGTGATCAACGGTGCCGCGCGCACCTTTGCCGCCCGCGATTCGCGCATGCAGGTCTACGGCCGCGCCGTGGCCCAGCCACCGCTGGCCCCGGCGAAAAAAGCCTTCACTTCCCAAGATGAATTTGTCGCCACCATGCTGCCCATGGCCAAGCAGGCGGCCGAGCGCATTGGCATCGACCCACGCTACCTGGTGGCCCAGGCCGCCCTGGAAACCGGTTGGGGCAAATCGGTGATGCGCCAGCAAGACGGCAGCAGCAGCCACAACCTGTTTGGCATCAAGGCCGGGCAGAGCTGGCAGGGCGCCCAGGCGCGCGCGATCACCAGCGAGTTTCGCAATGGCGAGATGGTCAAGGAAACGGCGCAGTTCCGTTCCTACGACTCGTACCAGGACAGCTTTCACGACCTCGTGACCCTGTTGCAAAGCAATGATAGATATCAAGAAGTTCTGAAGTCGGCCGATAACCCGGAACAGTTTGTACGCGAGTTGCAAAAAGCCGGTTATGCAACGGATCCGGACTACGCCAGCAAGATTTCGCAGATCGCCAAAACCATGAACAGCTACCAAAACTACGCTGCCGCTGGCGCATCCACTCATTTATAAGGTTTGAACCATGGGTTTGCTCAATATCGGGATGTCAGGACTCAATGCGGCTCAGGGATCGCTTGCGACCTTGAGTAACAACATTGCCAACGCCAAGACCCCTGGATACTCGCGTCAGCAGACCATGCAGACGGCCAATGGCATGTCCGGGGTCGGCGGGGTCTTTGTCGGCACTGGCACGACGCTGTCGGATGTGCGCCGGGTGTATAACCAGTTCCTCGACACCCAGTTGCAGACCACCACATCGCTGAACTTCGACGCCAAGGCCTACCTGGACCAGATCGGTTCGGTGGACAAGCTGCTGTCCGACAAGTCCACCGGGGTCGGTGCGGCCTTGAACAGTTTCTTCGCCGCGTTGCAGACGTCCTCGGCAAACCCTAGCGACAACTCCGCGCGCCAGTTGGTCTTGACCATTGCCCAGACCCTGGGCAACCGCTTCAACTCGATTGCGACCGAACTGAATAAACAGAAAGAAGGCATCAACAGCCAACTGGAAACCATCACCGGCCAGGTCAACCAGTTGACCTCCTCGATTGCCGCCCTCAACCAGCAGATTTCCCAGGCCAAGGGCCAGGGCAACGGCGAGCCGGCGAACCTGCTGGATGCGCGCAACGAAGCGGTGCGCTCGCTCAACGAACTGGTGGGGGTCAAGGTCACTGAGGCGGACGGCCACTTCAATGTCTCCCTGGGCACCGGGCAAACCCTGGTCGCGGACGGCGTGTCGAACAAGCTGTCGGCGGTGCCGAGCAAGGATGACAAGAGCCAGTACTCGGTGGTGTTGACCACCGGTGGGCAACCGATGGACGTCAGTTCGGTGGTCAGCGGTGGCTCCATTGGCGGCTTGCTGCGGTATCGCCAGGACGTGCTGATGCCGGCCATCAACGACCTGGGGCGTACCGCCATGGTTGTCGGTGAAGCGGTCAACACCCAGCTGGGGCAGGGCCTGGACGCCAACGGGCAGTTCGGCGCCGCGCTGTTCAATGACATCAACAGTGTGTTTGCCATCGGCCAGCGCAGTGTGGGCGGCTCCAGCAACAGTGCGAACTCCGGCAACCTGAACGTCACGATCAAAGACACCAGCAAACTGAGCACCTTTGACTACAAGGTGACCTTCAGTGACGACAAGAATTACACCGTGCTGCGTTCGGACGGTAAGTCCATGGGCACCTTCGACATCACCCAGGCGCCACCGGAAATCGACGGCTTCACCCTGGCCCTGGATGGCAAGGGCCCGGTGGCTGCTGGCGATACGTTCAAGGTCAGCCCGACCGCCGGTGGCGCCATGGACCTCAAGGTGGTGATGACCGACCCCAACAAGCTGGCGTTTTCTGCGCCGCTGCTGGCCGAGGGCAACAAGAACAACAGCGGCACTGGCGTGTTTGATCCGCCGACCCTGACGCTGCCCCTGGATATCCATGGCGGTGCCGACACGGCGCAGTTGGAAGCGGCAATCAAGAGCTCGATGCCGGTCAAGATGACCTTTGGCGAGCGTGCCGCCGATGGTACCCAGAGCTATGTGATCAATAATGCCCAGGGCCAGCCCATTGGCACCGGTACCATCGTGCCCGGTCAGGACAACAAGCTGACGATCAATGTGCCCTACGTCGACGGCGCCGGTAATGCGAAGACGTTCGGGGTCAACACAGTGATCCGTGGCGAACCCAAGCCGGATGATAGCTACACCGTGTCGTTCAACAGCAGCGGCAAGCTCGACAACCGCAACGCCCTGCAATTGCTCGACCTGCAAACCCGCAAGACCGTGGGCGCCACCGATGGCAACGCCGGCGTGAGCATGAGTACCGCGTACAGCCAGTTGGTCTCGTCCGTGGGCGGCAAGGCCAGCCAGGCCAACGTCGACAACAGCGCGACCAGCGCCATGCTTGCGGCCGCCACCTCTAATCGCAGCTCTGTGTCCCAGGTCAACCTGGACGAGGAGGCCGGCGACATGATCCGTTTCCAGCAGTACTACACCGCGTCGTCGCAGATCATTAAAGCTGCGCAAGAAACCTTCAGCACGCTGATCAACAGTCTTTAAGGGAGTTTGAGACGATGCGTATCTCGACCGAACAGTATTTCAATACCACGACTGCGCGTTACACCAACAACTTCTCCAACGTCATCAAGACGCAGCAGCAGATCGACTCCGGCGTGCGTATTCAAACTGCGGCGGATGATCCTGTAGGAGCGGCGCGTTTGCTACTGCTGCAACAGCAGCAGGACATGTTGGGGCAGTACGCCGGCAATATCGGCAGCATGAAGAACTCGCTCAACAGCGAGGAAAGCGTGCTTGACGCTCTCGACACTGCGCTGCAGCGTGCCAGTGAACTGTCGCTGAAAGTGGCGGGTAAGGGCGGTGGCGGTATCAGCGATGCCGAGCGCAAGACCGTGGCCGCCGAAATCGGTGAAATCGAGAAGCAGGTGCTGAGCCTGCTCAACAGCAAGGACTCGTCCGGTCATTACCTGTTTGCCGGCGGCAAGAGCGATACGCCGCCCTACGCCCGTAACAGCGACGGCACCTACAGCTACCAGGGTGACGAAACGCCCCTGAGCCTGAAGGTCTCGGACACTTTGTCGATGGTGGTCAACGACACCGGCAAGTCGATCCTCGAAGGCACGGTGAATGCTGGTCGCACCCAGGCCATCGGTAGTGTCAACGATGGCAAGGTGCTGGTCTCGGGCGGCATCGTGACCTCGCCGTCGACCTACGACAGCAGCTTCACTGGCGGCCAGCCGTACAAGCTGACCTTTATCAGTAGCACCGAATACACCGTGTCGGATGCGGCGGGTAACGACATCACGTCGCAAACCCCGGGCAACGGCAAGTTCGATGCGACCAAGGAAGGCAGTGCGTCGGTCACCGTGCGCGGCGTGACGTTTGATATCGGCCAGAACCTGGGCGACGCCAAGCCCGGCGCCGAAGCGGACGCGATCTACAAGGACCGCGAATTCACCCTGCAAAGCAAGCCGGACAGCTTCAGTGTCTCGCGCACGCCGAGCAACCAGTCCTCGGCGCAGTTGGCGGGTGGCACGGTCACCAGCCAGGCTGACTACAGCAGCACGTTCCCGAACAAGGGCGCGGTGATCAAATTCACCTCGGCCACTGCTTACGAGGTGTACGCCCAGCCGATCACCGCCGACAGCAAGCCGGTCTCCAACGGCACTGTGGTACCTGGCACGCCAGCGCAGCCGGGGCCACCGCCGGTGCCCGCGACACCAGACAGCATCACCGCTGCGGGCGTGAAGTTCGACCTCACCGGCGCGCCAGACATCGGTGACCAGTTCGCCGTGGGTTCCAATACCCACAAGACGCAAAACGCGCTGGATACCCTCAGCCAGTTGCGCCAGGCCCTGGAAACCCCGTCCGACGGCAACCCGCTGGCCCAGGCCATGGTGACCGATGTGGTCAGCGCGGCCATTACCAATATCAAGGCTTCGCAGGTTCAGATCGATAGTGTGCGCGGCTCCATTGGCGCGCGGATGAACTCGCTGGCAATTCAGGAAACGGAGAACACCAGCATGGTTCTGGCCAACAAGTCGACCATCGCAGTCATTGGTGACACCGATATGGCTGGAGCCTCGATTGATCTGGCTTTTCAGAAGGCAATGTTGGAGGCCTCGCAGTTGGCCTTTGTGAAAATCTCTCAGCTGAGCCTGTTCAGCAAGATGTAAACGCTTGAGCAATCCCCGACGGCCCACCGTGGAAACACGGTGGGCCGTCGTCGTTTCTAGCGCAGGCTTTTGAACAAAGCGCACAAAAATGAGTGACCTATGAGTCATAAAGCGCATCTTCACTGTATCGTGTGAAAAGGCCAGACCGCTTTGCAGGCTTTGGCTTCGGTAGTTTCGGCGGGTTTTTGCGGGGTTATCCCCTTTATTGTCAGCGCTCCTGAAGGGTTTTCAGGGGTGTTCTCCAGCTATTTTGTATTGGGAAGCCACAATGATTGGCATAAAAAGCATCGCCAGCTACGTGCCGGCAGAAGGGCTGGACAACTACGCCCAGGGTGCAAAATTCGCCAAGGATGAAGAGTTCATCATTGGCAAGATCGGCTCGGCGTTCCTGCCGCGCAAGGATGCTGCACAGGAAACCTCGGATTTGTGCGTCGAGGCAGTCAATGCCTTGTTTGCCAACAACCCCGGGCTCAAGCGTGAGTCGATTGACGCGCTGATCGTCGTGACCCAGAACGGCGACGAAGAAGGGCTGCCGCACACCGCCGCCATCGTCCAGGACAAGCTGGGCCTGCCAACCCGCGTCGCGGCCTTCGATATTTCCCTGGGCTGCTCCGGCTACGTCTACGGCATCTACGCGATGAAAGGCTTCATGGAAGCCGCCGGCCTGAAAAACGGCCTGCTGGTGACCGCCGACCCGTACTCGAAGATCGTCGACCCGGAAGATCGCAACACCACCATGCTGTTTGGCGACGCCGCCACCGCTACCTGGATGGGCGAAGACGCTCCCTGGCAGCTGGGCAAGGCCAAGTTCGGCACCGACGGCTCCGGCGCACCGCACTTGAAGGTCAGCGATGGGGTGTTCTTCATGAATGGCCGCCAGGTCTTCAACTTCGCATTGCTCAAAGTGCCGGCGCATTTGCACGAGCTGCTCAAAGAGTCGGACCTTGTGGCCGATGACATCGACGCGTTCTGCATCCACCAGGGCAGTGCGGCGATTGTCGACGCCGTGGCCCGCCGTTTTGAAGATGCACCGGTGGAGAAATTCATCAAGGATATGGTCGAGACCGGTAACACCGTGTCATCGAGCATTCCGCTGCTGCTGGAAAAGCACGTGATGGACGCCGAGTGGAAGCGCGTGGCCCTGAGTGGGTTTGGCGTTGGCCTGTCGTGGGGCTCGGCGATTATCTATCGGCCGTGATGCTTTGATAGGCTGGATAAAAAACGCCCAGGGTCGAAAGATCATGGGCGTTTTTTTATGCCTCTCCCCTGTAGGAGCGAGCTTGCTCGCGAAGAACCTGAGGGCGCCGCGTGCATTCTGAATGCACGCGTCATCGTTAACGTCCTTCGCGAGCAAGCTCGCTCCTACAAGGGGGGGCGGTCTTGAAGGCGAAGTTTTGGCGCCAGTAACCCGTGATTGCTGGCGTTTCACGCCTCTATAAGGCCTTGAAATACAAGGGGTGGCACAGGGCTAGCAAAAAAAATCAAAAAAATCCTCAAGCAACCTGCATTCACGACGATAACTATTACGAAGGTTCTCTAGGCCACACCCGGCGGTTGCCAGGGCCGGAAGCCGCAGTATCCAACCCACGAGGATTTCGTCATGGCTTTATCAGTAAACACCAACATTACATCGTTGACCGTTCAGCGGAACCTGAACAAAGCCGGCGATGCCCTGGGCACCTCGATGACCCGTCTGTCTTCCGGCCTGAAAATCAACAGCGCCAAAGACGACGCCGCTGGCATGCAGATCGCTAACCGTCTGACTTCCCAAGTCAAAGGCATGACCGTTGCCATCGCCAACGCCAACAACGGTACTTCCATCGCCCAGACCGCTGAAGGCGCGATGCAAGAATCCACCAACATTCTGCAACGTCTGCGTGAACTGGCTCTGCAGTCCGCGAACGGTGATAAAAGCGACGCTGACCGTGCTTCCTTGCAGCAAGAGTTTACGGCTAAATCCGGTGAGCTGACTCGTATTGCTCAGACCACTACTTTCGGTGGTCGTAAACTGCTGGATGGCTCCTTCCAGAACGTTGGCTTCCAGATCGGTGCTGATGCCAACCAGACTATTTCGTTTGGTATGAGCGACCTGAGCGCTGCGGGCCTGAAGGGTACTTACAGCGAAGCAAATGTAAAAGGTGCAACCACCTCCCTATCGGCTTCCGTTACTGCTAATGCTGTAACGCTGCCAGGTGGTACTCCAGCAGTCACTACCACTACTCCGTTCACCTCTACCGGTAACGCTGCGTGGGGCACCATCCCAGCTGGTGGTGAAACACTGACCATCAACTCTAAAGCGGTAACGCTGACAGCTGGCATGACGTTGACTGCAGCCATTACTGCAATCAACAACACCGCAGATATTGGTGTTGTTGCAAGCGACGATGCCGGCAAGCTGAAACTGACCTCTGCTGCGGCAATCACTGTAGCTGGTGGTACTGCCAACAGCGGTATGACTACTCCAGCTGTGGTTGCAGGTACTACTACCACTACCCCGGCTGTGCCTGGCAAGCTGGACGCTAAAGCTGAGATTAATATCAATGGCAAAAACGTTGCCTTTGCTGTTGGTGACGACCTAGCTGCAATCGCTGGCAAGATCAACACTGCGGCCGCTGATGTAGCTGGCCCGCCGATTGTTCCTGGCACTGGCGTTACCGCCACTGTTTCTTCGGAAGGCCGCTTGCTGCTGAGCTCCGCTGATGGCAAAGCTATCAAGCTGGGCAACGGTACTGGCGTAGCTACAAATGGTGGTGCTGGCGCACTGGCCAAGTTGGGTCTGTCGGCCGGTACTACTGAAGCCAAGCTGGGCACCGCTACTTCGGTAAGCTTGAACGGTACTGAAGTGAAGTTCACTGCTGGTTCGACCATGGCTGACATCGTGTCGTCCATCAACAGCGCCAGTACCGGTGTGACTGCCAGTAAAAACGCTGACAACACCCTGAACCTGTTCTCCACCAAAGACATCACTGTTGCTGACGGTAGCGCCGGTACTGGCTTGGCTACCTTGGGTCTGACCGCAGCGTCTGCAACTCCGACCGCAGCTACCACCATGGACACGACTGTTGCTGACCTGAGCATTCTGAGCGCAACCTCTGCTCAACAAACCATCCAGGCTCTGGAAGGCGCGATTCAGCAAGTGGATAGCCAGCGTTCGCAACTGGGTGCTGTACAAAACCGTTTCGACAGCACCGTGGCCAACCTGCAAAGCATCTCTGAAAACTCCACTGCTGCCCGTAGCCGTGTACAGGACGCCGACTTCGCTTCTGAAGCCGCTGAACTGACCAAGCAGCAAACCCTGCAACAGGCTTCGACTGCGATCCTGTCCCAGGCCAACCAACTGCCATCCGCTGTTCTGAAGCTGCTTCAGTAATAGTCGGTATCGGTTGATTAACGGAAGGGCGCGTCTACGTGCCCTTTCGTTTTTTTCAGTTTTGAGGTGATGACATGGACATGAGCATCAAGCTGAACGCGTCTTACCCGGCTGGGACAACCCAGGCCCCTAGCGCTTCCGTCACGCCGGTCAAGCCCGCGCCGGAGAATGACTCGGCTTCCACCGAGGCCCCGCAGCGTGTGGCATTAGAAAAAGCTGTAACCGATATTCGCGAGTTTGTGCAGGCTACCCAGCGTAACCTGGACTTTTCCATCGATGACACCACCGGTAAAGTGGTCGTCAAGGTGATCGCCACCGACAGTGGCGAAGTGATCCGCCAGATTCCATCGGAGACCGCGCTGAAGCTGGCGCAGAACCTGAGCGATGCCAGCAGTCTGTTGTTTGATACACGGGCTTGAGTTGGCACGAAACATGTTTCTGATTGCTGTCTGGGCGTTCATCCGCCAATAAAGCGGCAGCCGCAGGACAAGGAGAAAAGCAAATGGCTAGTTCAACGATTTCCGGCCCGGGTTCGGGCTACGACACGCAGGCTATCGTCAAGGCGTTGGTGGGGGCGGAAAAAGCGCCAAAGCAATCCCAAATCACCAACCAGCAAAAAATTACCACAACTCAGTTGTCGGCAGTTGGCACTGTAAAGAGTGCGCTGGAAGCCTATCGGGCGGCGATCGCCAAGTTGAACAACGTGTCAGCCTTCAATGGGCTGGCGGCTACCTCGTCCGAAGATAAAAACATCAAGGTTACACTGGGTGATGCAGCCTCCAGTGGCAAATACGTGGTTGTGGTAAATGACTTGGCGACTTCGTCCAAGGCAACCACTAAGGTATTCACTGGTGCGGCAGCAGTAGCCAACCCAACTGAAGAAAACCAGACGCTGACTATCACTCAGTCGGGCAAGAATTACGACGTATTGATACCAGGCGGCGCGACCCTGCAACAAGTGCGTGAGTCGATCAACACCCAGCTGTCTGCCCAAGGTATCAGTGCCAACGTGTTGAGTGACTCCAACGGCGCACGCCTGGTGATTGGCTCAAGCAATACCGGCGTTGGAACCGACATCACATTGAGTGGCAACGCAGACCTGGCAGTTGGTTACGACAAGGGGCCAGTCGCGCAGAACGCGAAGTACACCATCGATGGTATTGCCATGGAGTCCACGAGCAACAAGGTGACTTCTGCTATCAGTGGTGTGACGTTGGACTTAGTAGCGGCTGACAAAACCAAGCCAATCACCATCAACGTTGAAAGCAACACGGCTACGCTGAAGACCTCGGTGCAGTCCTTTGTCACGGCGTACAACGCCCTGATGACGAGTATCAATGCCCAGACCAAGGTTACCGCCACCGGCGATGCTGCGACTACCACGGCTGGCGCCTTGACCGGTGATGCGTCGATGCGCGACCTTGTTTCCAGCGTGCGCAGTGAATTGGTCAACGGTTCGGGCGGGGGATCTATTAGCAGTCTTTCCCAGATGGGTATCACCACGGATCAGAAAACCGGCTTGTTAAGCCTGGACGATAAGTCGTGGGATAAGGCAGTGGTTAAGGGGGCGGCTGATATTGCCAAGCTCTTCACGGGTACCAATGGCTTGATTTCGCGTATGACCAAGGTCACCGATTCCTACGTCGGTACCACTGGGACGCTGGCCTCTCGTGTCACGGATCTCAATAACAAGTTCACGGCTCTGACAACCCAGCAGGCAGACCTTGATCGGCGCATGGAGAGCTTGCAGACGAGCCTCATGTCCAAATACACGGCGATGGACACGATGATCGCCAAGATCAATGCCAGCAGCTCCAGCATCATGACCACTCTCAACTCGCTGAATAATCCCAAATCATCGAGCTGATCCCGGGCTGGCTGACGTGCTCAAGAAGGGTACGTCAGCTCCTTCGGGGGGCGAGTGCTGGATTAAAGTTTTTTACGTCCTGGTCGAAAAACTGGTTAGAGCAAACCTATTCGCCCATGGCGTGTAACGAGGTAGCAACATGAACCCGATGAAAGCCCTTCGCCAATATCAGAAGGTTAACTCCCACGCTCAGGTGTCCGAGGCCAGCCCTCACCGCCTGATCCAGATGCTGCTTGAGGGCGGCCTTGATCGTATGGCTCAGGCCAAAGGGGCAATGGCCCGTGGCGACGTGGCTCAAAAATGCGTACTGATTGCCAAGGCTATCGACATCATCACTGGGTTGCGTCAAGGGCTCGATGAAGAGAAGGCTGACGATCCTGCCGCGATCCAGCAGTTGGACAGTCTGTACGAATATATGAATACACGTCTGGTTCAAGCCAATTCCAGCAACGATCCCGAAATTATCGACGAAGTTGCCCGCCTGATGATCACCGTGAAACAAGGCTGGGATGCCATCGCGCCACAATAAGGCCGTCGGCCTTGAGGAACACAGCATGAGCCACGCACTGCAACGGATTGACGAAACCCGCGACGCTTTGGTTGGCGCACTGGCAGAGCGCAATTGGGATGCTATCAGCGAGTTGGACATGGGCTGCCGTGTCTGGATCGACGAGGTGCTCAGCGAGGCGCCGGTGGACGAGGACGCGCTGCGGGAGAAGCTGGAAAGCCTGTTAGCGGTCTACCAGCAGTTGCTGGAAGTGACGACCGGCGAGCGCCAGGCGATATTTGAAGAGATGTCGCAGATCAACCAAGCGAAAAATGCGTCAAAGGTTTACCATCTGTTCGGCTGATCTGGCTCAGTTAATCCGAACATAGCGCGTCATAAATTTGACTGCTCGCATAATTTTGACTTAACTAGTGCTATTTTCAGACGTCAGGTATCCGTAGCGCAGAAAACGCCTACAGCTATCTAGATTGCCCCGATTCGAGGGCATTAGAGTTTTACTAGGGAAGTTGCTATTGCATGTGGCGTGAAACGAAAATTCTGCTGATTGATGACGATAGCGTCCGTCGCCGCGACTTGGCGGTGATTTTGAATTTTCTTGGCGAAGAAAATTTGCCCTGCGGTAGCCACGATTGGCAGCAGGCGGTCAGCTCTTTGTCGTCGAGCCGTGAAGTCATCTGTGTGCTGATCGGGACGGTAAACGCTCCTGGCGCAGTTCCTGGCCTGTTAAAGACACTCTCAACCTGGGATGAGTTCCTTCCGGTGTTGCTGATGGGCGATATTTCTTCCGTGGATTTACCGGAAGACCAGCGCCGCCGTGTGCTTTCCACCCTGGAAATGCCCCCCAGCTACAGCAAATTGCTCGACTCCCTGCACCGTGCCCAGGTCTATCGCGAGATGTACGACCAGGCCCGCGAGCGTGGACGTCACCGCGAACCCAATCTGTTCCGCAGCCTCGTCGGCACCAGCCGTGCGATCCAGCACGTGCGCCAGATGATGCAGCAAGTGGCCGATACCGATGCCAGCGTGCTGATCCTCGGCGAGTCCGGCACCGGCAAGGAAGTGGTCGCGCGTAACCTGCATTACCACTCCAAGCGCCGCGACGGACCTTTCGTGCCGGTCAACTGTGGGGCGATCCCTGCGGAGCTGCTTGAAAGCGAACTGTTCGGCCACGAGAAGGGCGCCTTCACCGGGGCGATCACCAGCCGTGCCGGGCGTTTTGAGCTGGCCAACGGCGGCACCCTATTCCTCGACGAAATCGGCGATATGCCGCTGCCGATGCAGGTCAAGCTGCTGCGCGTATTGCAGGAGCGCACTTTCGAGCGTGTGGGCAGCAACAAGACCCAGAGCGTCGACGTGCGCATCATCGCGGCCACCCACAAGAACCTCGAAAGCATGATCGAGGTCGGCAGCTTCCGCGAAGACCTGTACTACCGCCTCAACGTATTCCCCATCGAGATGGCCCCGCTGCGCGAGCGCGTGGAAGACATCCCGTTGCTGATGAACGAACTGATCTCGCGCATGGAACACGAAAAGCGCGGCTCGATCCGTTTCAACTCTGCCGCGATCATGTCCCTGTGCCGCCACGGCTGGCCGGGCAACGTGCGCGAGCTGGCCAACCTGGTGGAGCGCATGGCGATCATGCATCCGTACGGGGTGATCGGTGTGGTCGAGTTGCCGAAGAAATTCCGCTACGTCGACGATGAAGACGAGCAACTGGTGGACAGCCTGCGCAGCGACCTCGAAGAACGCGTCGCGATCAACGGCCACACCCCGGACTTCGGCGCCACCGCCATGTTGCCGCCCGAAGGCCTGGACCTGAAGGACTACCTCGGCAGCCTCGAACAAGGGTTGATCCAGCAGGCCCTGGACGACGCCAATGGCATCGTTGCCCGTGCCGCCGAGCGCCTGCGCATCCGCCGCACCACCCTGGTGGAGAAGATGCGCAAGTACGGTATGAGTCGGCGTGAAGGTGATGAACAGGCGGATGATTGACGCCTGTTTTTCAACCTGTTGAAAAATAAGGATATTTTTTTAGGCACGGGTATTGCTATAGCACTCGCAACGTTCCGTTTAACTGACGGTCAGCCAAGCGAGAGAGCACGATGCCCCACGCCGCCCACCTTTCTTCAGTCCCTGACACCCAGGGACTTGTCCCGTCCGTAGAGCAGATCAGCCGGCAAGGGCTTGAGCAGGCGTTTTCGCTGTTCAGCCAGATGTCCAGCCAGTTGACGGACTCCTACAGCCTACTGGAAGCCCGGGTTTCGGAGCTCAAGGGCGAGTTGGCGGTGGTCAGCGCCCAGCGCATGCAAGAGCTGGCCGAGAAAGAGCGCCTGGCCAACCGCCTGCAAAACCTCCTCGACCTGTTGCCCGGTGGCGTGATCGTGATCGATGACCAGGGCCGCGTGCGCGAAGCCAACCCGGCAGCCTGCGACCTGCTGGGCCTGCCGCTGGAAGGCGAGCTGTGGCGCCATGTCATCACCCGCTGCTTTGCCCCCCGTGAAGACGACGGCCACGAAATTTCCCTCAAGGACGGGCGCCGCCTGTCCATCGCCACCCGTTCCCTGGATGCCGAGCCCGGCCAACTGGTGCTGCTCAACGACCTGACAGAAACCCGGCACCTGCAGGACCAATTGGCGCGCCATGAACGCCTGTCGTCCCTGGGGCGGATGGTCGCTTCTCTGGCGCATCAGATTCGCACGCCGTTGTCCGCCGCCTTGATCTACGCCAGTCATTTGACTGATGAGCAATTGCCAGCCGCCACCCATCAGCGGTTTGCCGGGCGGCTCAAGGAGCGCCTGCATGAGTTGGAGCACCAGGTGCGCGACATGCTGGTCTTCGCCCGGGGCGAGTTGCCGCTGACCGACCGCGTCACGCCCGCCGCCTTGCTGCAGGCGCTGCAAGACGCCGCCGCCACCCATGTCCAGGAAGCGTCGGTGCGCTGGCAGTGCGACAGCCATTGGGGCGAGTTGCTGTGCAACCGCGACACCCTGGTAGGCGCGCTGCTCAACCTGATCGAAAACGCCAGCCAGGCCAGCGGCCCGGGGGCGCGGTTCAAAGTGCACCTGTACAGCCGCGGGCAAACCCTGCGCCTGTGCATCAGCGACAGCGGCAGCGGGATTGATCCGGCGGTGCTGCAACGCCTGGGCGAACCTTTCTTTACCACCAAGACCAACGGGACCGGCCTGGGGCTGACCGTGGTCAAGGCAGTGGCCCGTGCTCATCAGGGAGAATTGCAGTTGCGCTCCCGTGTGGGGCGCGGCACCTGTGCATTGATAACGCTGCCGCTGTTTTCAGGCGCGGCAAGCGCGGAGTAAGGATAAATGGCTATCAAGGTTTTACTGGTTGAAGACGATCGCGCCCTGCGTGAAGCACTGGCTGACACGCTGCTGTTGGCGGGCCATGACTATCGGGCGGTCGGTTCGGCCGAGGAAGCCTTGGCGGCGGTGGAGCAAGAGTCCTTCAGCCTGGTGGTCAGCGACGTCAATATGCCCGGCATGGACGGCCACCAGTTGCTCGGCCTGCTGCGCGCACGCCAACCGCAACTGCCGGTGCTGTTGATGACCGCCCACGGCGCGGTAGAGCGCGCGGTCGATGCCATGCGCCAGGGTGCGGCGGACTACCTGGTCAAGCCATTCGAGCCCAAGGCGCTGATCGAGCTGGTGGCGCGCCATGCGCTTGGCGTGGTGGGCGCGGCAGACGGCGAGGGCCCGATCGCCTTCGAGCCGGCCAGTGCGCAATTGCTCGAGCTGGCGGCCAAGGTCGCCCGCAGTGACTCCACGGTGCTGATCTCTGGTGAGTCGGGTACCGGCAAGGAAGTGTTGGCGCGCTACATCCACCAGCAATCCCATCGGGCCAGCCAGCCGTTTATCGCGATCAACTGCGCGGCAATCCCCGACAACATGCTCGAAGCCACCTTGTTCGGCCATGAAAAAGGCTCGTTCACCGGCGCCATTGCCGCCCAGGCCGGCAAGTTCGAGCAGGCCGATGGCGGCACCATCCTGCTCGACGAAATCTCCGAAATGCCCCTGGGCCTGCAAGCCAAGCTGCTGCGCGTGCTGCAAGAGCGCGAAGTGGAGCGGGTGGGGGCGCGCAAGCCGATCCAGCTGGATATCCGCGTGGTCGCCACCACCAACCGCGACCTTGCCGGCGAAGTGGCGGCGGGGCGCTTTCGTGAAGATCTGTTCTACCGGCTTTCGGTGTTCCCGCTGGCCTGGCGCCCGCTGCGTGAGCGCCCGGCCGACATCGTGCCACTGGCCGAGCGCCTGCTGAGCAAGCACGTCAATAAAATGAAGCACGCCCAGGCGCGCCTGTCGGCCGAGGCCCAGGCCTGCCTGATCAGTTACCCATGGCCTGGCAACGTGCGCGAACTGGACAACGCGATCCAGCGCGCGCTGATTTTGCAGCAGGGCGGCCTGATCCAGCCCCAGGACTTCTGCCTGGCCGTCGGCGCCGGTTCTGCGCCGATGCCGAGCCTGGCCCCAGCCCCGCTGGAAAGCGCCCCGGCCGAGGCTGCCGGTGGCCTGGGCGACGACCTGCGGCGCCGTGAATTCCAGATGATCATCGACACCCTGCGCGCCGAGCGTGGCCGGCGCAAAGAGGCGGCCGAGCGCCTGGGCATCAGCCCGCGCACCCTGCGCTACAAGCTGGCGCAAATGCGCGATGCCGGGATGGATGTGGAAGCGTTCCTTTTCGCCAGCTGAGATACACATTGGCTGACAAGGTTTGTTGGCTTTTCTTACGAGTTGCCAGGGAGCTGGCACCCTTGTTGCTACTACCCGTACTAACCGCTGCGTAGTGTCAAAAAATTGCGGGTCGTCGGAGAGAGAAGTTCATGAGCCAAGGTGTTGAGTTCAATCGGTTGATGTTGGATATGCGTTCCATGCAAATGGACGCCATGTCCCAGCCGAAATCCGTCGCGCAAGTGCCGGAATTGGGCCAAAGCAGCTTTGCCGACATGCTCGGCCAAGCCATCAACAAAGTCAGCGACACCCAGCAGGCGTCCACTCAATTGTCGACGGCCTTTGAAATCGGCAAGAGCGGCGTGGATCTCACCGACGTGATGATCGCTTCGCAAAAAGCCAGCGTTTCCTTCCAGGCTCTGACCCAGGTGCGTAACAAGCTGGTTCAGGCTTATCAAGACATCATGCAGATGCCGGTTTAAGGACGAGATTTAAGTCATGGCAGAAGCAGTCGTGGATAACGTACCCGCCAAGACAGACGGCAAGCCGCCGCTGTTTGGCCTGTCGTTCCTGGAAAACCTCTCCGAAATGACCATGTTGCGTCAGGTGGGCCTGATGGTCGGCCTGGCTGCCAGCGTGGCGATTGGTTTTGCCGTGGTGTTGTGGT
The DNA here is from genome assembly GCF_012985565.1 of Pseudomonas sp. WS 5010. NCBI lineage: Bacteria > Pseudomonadati > Pseudomonadota > Gammaproteobacteria > Pseudomonadales > Pseudomonadaceae > Pseudomonas > Pseudomonas sp. WS 5010. Next base: position 185,397 of record NZ_JAAQWQ010000005.1, read on the forward strand.
CCCAGCAGCCCGATTACCGGCCGCTTTATGGCAGCCTGGCGGGGATGGATGCCAAGCAGGTCATGGAAACCCTGGCCGCCTCCGATATCGCCTACACCATCGAACCCAACTCCGGCGCCTTGCTGGTCAAGGCCGACGACGTCGCCCGTGCCCGCCTGAAGCTGGCCGGCGCGGGTGTGGCGCCGACCGATGGCAACATCGGCTTTGAGATTCTCGATAAAGACCAGGGCCTGGGTACCAGCCAGTTCATGGAAGCCACCCGCTACCGTCGCGGCCTGGAAGGCGAACTGGCGCGCACCATCGCCAGCCTGAATAACGTCAAGGGTGCCCGTGTGCACCTGGCCATCCCGAAAAGCTCGGTATTCGTGCGCGACGAGCGCAAGCCCAGCGCCTCGGTATTGGTCGAGCTGTTTGCCGGGCGCTCCCTGGAGCCGGGCCAGGTCCTGGCCATCGTCAATCTGGTGGCGACCAGCGTGCCTGAGTTGAGCAAGTCGCAGATCACCGTGGTCGACCAGAAGGGCAACCTGCTCTCCGACCAGGCGGAAAACTCCGCGCTGACCATGGCCGGCAAGCAGTTCGACTACAGCCGCCGCATGGAAAGCATGCTCACCCAGCGTGTGCACAACATCCTGCAACCGGTGCTGGGCAACGACCGCTACAAGGCTGAAGTGTCTGCCGACGTGGACTTCAGCGCCGTCGAGTCGACTTCCGAGCAGTTCAACCCTGACCAGCCGGCCCTGCGCAGCGAGCAATCGACCAGCGAGCAGCGCACCGCCGCCAATGGTCCGCCGCAAGGAGTACCCGGCGCCCTGAGCAATCAGCCGCCAGCCCCGGCCAGTGCCCCGCAAACCACCGGTGGCGCCGCCGCGACCGCCAGCGCCGTGCAGCCGGGCCAGCCACTGCTGGACGCCAACGGCCAGCAAATCATGGATCCGGCCACCGGCCAGCCGATGCTCGCGCCATACCCGGCCGACAAGCGTCAGCAGTCCACCAAGAACTTCGAGCTGGACCGCTCCATCAGCCACACCAAGCAACAGCAGGGGCGCTTGAACCGCCTGTCGGTGTCGGTGGTGGTGGACGACCAGGTCAAGATCAACGCCGCCAACGGCGAAACTACCCGCGCGCCGTGGACCGCCGATGAATTGGCGCGCTTCACCCGCCTGGTGCAGGATGCCGTGGGCTTCGATGCCAGCCGTGGCGACAGCGTCAGCGTGATCAACATGCCGTTCTCCCTGGAGCGCGGCGAGGTGATCGCCGATATTCCGTTCTACTCTCAACCCTGGTTCTGGGACATCGTCAAGCAAGTGCTGGGGGTGTTGTTCATCCTGGTGCTGGTGTTTGGCGTGCTGCGCCCTGTGCTCAACAACATCACCGGCCACGGCAAGAAGCAGTTGGCGCCGTTCGGCGATGTCGAGTTGGGTGGCATGGGCGGCCTGGATGGCGAACTGGCCAACGACCGCGTCAGCCTCGGCGGGCCGCAGAGCATTCTGCTGCCAAGCCCGAGCGAAGGGTATGACGCGCAGTTGAATGCAATCAAAAGTCTGGTGGCAGAAGATCCGGGTCGTGTGGCCCAGGTCGTGAAAGAGTGGATCAACGCAGATGAGTGATAATCGAGCCTCTGTTGCCAAGCTGACCCGGGTCGACAAAGCCGCCGTGCTGTTGCTGTCCCTGGGTGAGACCGACGCGGCCCAAGTGCTGCGCCATATGGGCCCCAAGGAAGTGCAACGGGTCGGCGTAGCCATGGCGCAGATGCGCAACGTGCACCGCGAGCAAGTCGAGCAGGTGATGAGCGAGTTCGTCGAGATCGTCGGCGACCAGACCAGCCTGGGCGTCGGCTCCGACAGCTATATCCGCAAGATGCTCACCTCGGCCTTGGGCGAAGACAAGGCCAACGGCCTGATCGACCGCATCTTGCTGGGCGGCAACACCAGTGGCCTGGACAGCCTCAAGTGGATGGAGCCGCGGGCGGTGGCGGACGTGATCCGTTACGAGCACCCGCAGATCCAGGCGATTGTCGTGGCTTACCTGGACCCGGACCAGGCCGGCGAAGTACTCGGCCATTTCGACCACAAGGTGCGCCTGGACATCATCCTGCGCGTCTCGTCGTTGAACACCGTGCAACCGGCGGCCTTGAAAGAACTGAACACGATCCTGGAGAAGCAGTTCTCCGGCAACTCCAACGCGGCCCGCACCACCCTGGGTGGTATCAAGCGCGCGGCCGACATCATGAACTTCCTCGACAGTTCGGTGGAAGGCCAGTTGATGGACTCGATCCGCGAGATCGACGACACCCTGTCGGTGCAGATCGAAGACCTGATGTTTGTGTTCAACAACCTGTCCGATGTCGACGACCGTGGCATCCAGGCGTTGCTGCGCGAAGTGTCCTCCGATGTGCTGGTGCTGGCCCTCAAGGGGTCGGACGAGGGCGTCAAGGAAAAGATCTTCAAGAACATGTCCAAGCGTGCCTCCGAACTGTTGCGCGACGACCTCGAAGCCAAGGGCCCGGTGCGCGTCAGCGACGTGGAAACCGCGCAGAAAGAAATCCTCACCATTGCCCGCCGTATGGCCGAAGCCGGAGAAATCGTTCTCGGCGGGAAGGGCGGCGAAGAAATGATCTAAGGCCCAGCGCATGTCGAACAATGATGAGACGCCCAGCGATCTGATTCGCGCCCGGGACGTCGGCGGGTTCGACGTCTGGTCGCTGCCCAGCTTCGACCCGCACAAGCCTGAGCCCGAGCCTGAGCCGGTGGAAGAAGTGCCGGTGGAAATGGAAGAAGTGCCCCTGGACGAAGTCCAGCCACTGACCCTCGAAGAGCTCGAAAGCATCCGCCAGGAGGCTTACAACGAAGGCTTTGCCACTGGCGAGAAAGAAGGTTTCCACAGCACCACCCTCAAGGTCCGCCAGGAAGCTGACGCGGCCCTCAGTGTGAAACTGGCCAGCCTGGAGCGCCTGATGGGCAGCCTGTTTGCGCCGATTGCCGAGCAGGACTCGCAATTGGAAAAAGCCATGGTGGGCCTGGTGGAACACATCACTCGCCAGGTTATCCAGCGTGAACTGGCGCTGGACTCCAGCCAGATTGAAAGCGTGATGCGCGAAGCCCTCAAGCTGCTGCCCCTGGGCGTCGGCAACGTGCGGCTGTACATCAACCCGCAGGATTTCGAGCAGGTCAAAGCCCTGCGCGAGCGCCATGAGGAAACCTGGCGGATTGTCGAGGATGCCGCGTTGCAGCCCGGTGGTTGCCGGGTCGAGACCGAGCACAGCCGGATCGATGCTACGGTCGAGACGCGCATCACGCAGATCATGGCCAAGCTGTTCGACCAGTTGCACGAACAGGCCCTGCACCCAGCGGCGCCCGACCTGAGCACCGACCTGGACGCGCCTGATGCGCCTTGACCGCACCAGCTTCGCCAAGCGCCTGGGCGGTTATATCGAAGCCACCGAGTTGCCCGGCCAGCCGATCCTTGAAGGCCGCCTGCTGCGCATGGTCGGCCTGACCCTCGAAGCCGAAGGCCTGCGCGCCGCCATGGGCAGCCGCTGCCTGGTGATCAACGATGACAGTTACCACCCGGTACAGGTGGAAGCGGAAGTCATGGGCTTTTCCGGCAACAAGATTTTCCTGATGCCCGTCGGCAGCCTCGCCGGCATCGCGCCGGGCGCGCGGGTCGTGCCGCTGGCCGATACCGGGCGCCTGCCGATGGGCATGAGCATGCTCGGGCGGGTGCTCGACGGCGCCGGCCGTGCGCTGGACGGCAAGGGCGGGATGAAGGCTGAAGACTGGGTGCCGATGGACGGCCCGACCATCAACCCGCTCAAGCGCAACCCCATCAGCCAGCCGCTGGACGTGGGCATTCGCTGTATCAACGGTTTATTGACGGTCGGTCGCGGCCAGCGCCTGGGCCTGTTCGCCGGTACCGGCGTGGGCAAGAGTGTGCTGCTGGGCATGATGACGCGCTTTACCGAGGCCGACATCATCGTGGTCGGGTTGATCGGCGAGCGGGGCCGTGAGGTGAAGGAGTTCATCGAGCATATCCTCGGTGAAGAAGGCCTCAAGCGCTCGGTGGTGGTGGCGTCCCCGGCGGACGACGCGCCGCTGATGCGTCTGCGCGCGGCCATGTACTGCACGCGGATTGCCGAATATTTTCGCGACAAGGGCAAGAATGTCCTGTTGCTGATGGACTCGCTCACGCGTTTCGCCCAGGCCCAGCGGGAAATCGCCCTGGCCATTGGCGAGCCGCCGGCGACCAAGGGTTATCCGCCGTCCGTGTTCGCCAAGCTGCCCAAGCTGGTGGAGCGGGCGGGGAATGCCGAGGCCGGTGGCGGCTCGATCACGGCGTTCTACACCGTGTTGTCCGAAGGCGATGACCAGCAGGACCCGATTGCCGACTCGGCGCGGGGCGTGCTCGACGGGCACATCGTGCTGTCGCGGCGCCTGGCTGAGGAAGGGCATTACCCGGCCATCGATATCGAGGCCTCCATCAGCCGGGTCATGCCGTCGGTGGTCAGCGCCGAGCATATGACCCGCGCCCAGCAGTTCAAGCAGTTGTGGTCGCGCTACCAGCAGAGTCGCGACCTGATCAGCGTCGGCGCCTATGTGGCCGGCGGCGACCGCGAGACCGACCTGGCGATTGCCCTGCAACCGCAGTTGGTGACCTACCTGCGCCAGGGCCTGAACGACAACATCAGCATGGCCGAAAGCGAAGCGCACCTGGCCTCGGTGTTCGCGCCTGCGCCTGGCGGTTAATCGGCCATGGCAACCAGTCGCGCCGCGCGCCTTGCTCCCGTGGTGGAGATGGCCGAAAGCGCCGAACGCACCGCCGCCCAGCGCCTGGGGCATTTCCAGGGCCAGGTACGCCTGGCCGAGAGCAAGCTGGGCGACCTGGAGCGCTTTCGGGGCGAATACCAGCAGCAGTGGATCGATCGCGGCAGCAAGGGGGTTTCCGGGCAGTGGCTGATGAACTACCAGCACTTTCTCAACCAGCTGGAAAGCGCCGTCGGCCAGCAGCGCCAGAGCCTGGCCTGGCACCAGAACAACCTGGACAAGGCCCGCGAAGGCTGGCAACAGGCCTACGCCCGGGTCGAAGGCCTGCGCAAGCTGGTGCAGCGCTACATCGACGAAGCACGGGCGCTGGAGGACAAGCGCGAGCAAAAGCTGCTCGATGAACTGTCCCAGCGCCTGCCGCGTCAGGATCAATACTAGCCACGCCGGCAGGCAAAAATTGCGATAGCTATGAGTATTTACACAACCCCAGGAACCATCAAGGAGTTGTGTAGAGGCTCATGCTGCGCTAGCGGTGGATCAGTCGCTCATTTGTTTCTGATAAACCGCTATCCAGGGCTTGCCCTAATGCCCGTCAGTCAAGCCCGCTCCCACACTTGATCTGTGGTGGTGCCAACATTCTCTTCCCCAGTGAGATCCCCTGTGGGAGCGGGCTTGCCCGCGATAGCGGCAGTCCAGTCACTACTTCTGGCACCTGATCCACCGCCACCGCAGGCAAGCCACACACATTTGATCTTCACTGCGTTGAGCATTGCGTTCGCTTGACTGATCAGCATCAGGCCAAGCCCGCACCACCCAAGCGCGCCGCCCATTTGATTGCGTTTGTTGCCCACTCTGCGATCACCTGCTAAACCTTGTTGCACCTACCCACGACAAGGAAGCAGTCGTATGTCAGTCGCGTCAGAAGTGTCCCTGGATGGGAAGGAGTTGACGATCGCAATCAAGGGCCGGTTCGATTTCGGCAGTCACCAGGCCTTTCGTGATGCCTATGAGCGGTTCTACAAGGTCCCCCAGACCTACATCGTGGACTTGAAAGAGGCCACCTATCTCGACAGTTCGGCCCTGGGCATGCTCCTGTTGCTGCGCGATCATGCGGGTAACGCGGCAGATGTGCGTGTGATCAACAGCAACTCTGACGTGCGCAAGATCCTCGCGATCTCCAACTTCGACAAACTGTTTGCTATCAGTTGAGCGTCCAGGCTCCCGAAACCCTGACCGTGCTGATCGCTGAAGACAGCGCTACCGATCTTTTGTTGCTCTCGACCATCGTGCGCGGCCAGGGCCATCAAGTGCTCACCGCCAGTGACGGCGCACAAGCGGTGCAGGTATTTGCCCGCGAGCGCCCGCAGTTGGTGTTGATGGATGCCTTGATGCCGGTGATGGATGGCTTCGAGGCGGCCCGGCAGATCAAGCAGTTGGCCGGCGAGGCGCTGGTGCCGATCATCTTCCTCACGTCCCTGCGTGAGAGTGAAGCCCTGGCACGCTGCCTGGATGCCGGCGGCGATGACTTCCTGGCCAAGCCCTACAACCGGATCATCCTGGCGGCGAAGATCAATGCCATGGACCGCCTGCGCCGGTTGCAGGCCACCGTACTTGAGCAGCGCGACCAGATCGCCCGGCACCATGACTACCTGCTGCATGAGCAGCGGGTGGCCAAGGCGGTGTTCGACAAGGTCGCCCACTCCGGCTGCCTGAATGCCGCGCGCAACATCCGTTACCTGCAATCGCCCTATGCGCTGTTCAATGGCGACCTGCTGCTGGCGGCCTACACGCCGTCGGGCGATATGCATGTGTTGCTGGGCGATTTCACCGGCCATGGCTTGCCGGCCGCCGTCGGCGCGATGCCCCTGGCCGAGGTGTTCTATGGCATGACCGCCAAGGGCTATGGCCTGGCGCAGACCCTGCGGGAGATGAACGCCAAGCTTAAGCGCATCCTGCCGGTGGACATGTTCTGCTGCGCCACGCTGCTGTGCCTCAGTGTGCAGCGGCGGGTGGTGGAGGTGTGGAACGGCGGCATGCCCGATGGCTATGTGCATGACGTGGCCACGGGGCGCCGAACGCCGCTGGTGTCGCGGCATTTGCCGCTGGGCGTGCTGGCCCCCGAGGCCTTTGATGACCGCACCGAGGTCTGGCCGATGGCCTTGGGCGACCGGGTGTTCCTGCTGTCTGATGGCGTGATCGATACCGCTGATGCCAACGAGCAATTGTTTGGGGTGGAGCGTTTGCAGCAGGTGTTTTCTGCCAACCGCGAGCCCGAGCGCCTGTTTGTCGAGATCGAGCAGGCGCTGGCCGCGTTCCGTGGCCAGGTGCGGGACGATATCAGCATGGTCGAGATCCGTTTGCTGGCCGAGCAGCCCCTGTACCCGGCGACCCTGCTGTACACCGACAGCGGGCAGTCGTGCCCGCTGGACTGGTCGGTGAGTTTCGAGTTTCGGGCCGAGACCCTCAAGCGTTACAACCCGTTGCCGTACCTGTTGCAGTTACTCCTGGAAATCCACGGCCTGCGCGGCCAGAGCGGGGCGCTGTACAGCGTGATGGCCGAGCTGTACTCCAATGCCCTGGAACATGGTGTGCTGGGCCTGGACTCCCAGCTCAAGCGCGATGTGCAAGGCTTTGCCCGCTATTATCGCCAGCGCAACGAGCGGCTCGACCAGTTGAGCAGTGGCTACGTGCGTGTGCACCTGGACGTGGTGCCGACCGAGGCGGGCGGGAGCCTGAGCCTGCGTATCGAAGACAGCGGCCCGGGCTTTGATGTGGAAAAAGTCCTGGCGCGACCGCTGGATGTCGACCGCCTGTCCGGGCGCGGGCTGAGCCTGGTGCGGCAACTGAGCAGCAATGTACGCTGGGCGGATGGCGGGCGCAGTGTGTGCGTGGAGTTTTGCTGGGTGGCTCTGGCATAATCCGCCGATTCTTGATCAAGGAGCGAACAAGTGACGCACAAACATATGGACCGTGAAGTGTTGGTGGGTTTGCAGGAAGTGATGGAGGGCGACTATCCCCATTTGCTCGACACCTTCCTCGATGACTCGCAAAAACGTGTCGAAGCCTTGCGCAAGGCCCGCGATGACGCCAAGGCGCTGGGGCGCATAGCCCACAGCTTCAAAGGCAGCAGCGGCAACCTCGGTGCGGTGCGCCTGGCGCGCCTGTGCCAGCGCCTGGAGGTCGAGTCGGCCAAGAATGAGATTAGCGACCTGGGCAATCTGGTCGACCAGATTGATCACGAGTTCGCGTTGGTCAAGCCGCTGTACGAGTCGGAGCGCCAGCGCTTCTAGGGTTGGCGGGGCTGGTTGGAAAAGCTGGCCCGACTTTTGCTCTCTATCTTCTGCCTGCGCCCTCGACCCTGCGCAGCGGAGACCTGACTTATGCCTCTAGCCCCCAACTCGCTCCTGCAGGCCGCTCCCGCGGTCAAGCCGCAGGCTTCCCCCGCCAATGCGCAGGCAACGGCCGCGGACACGCGGGCCAAAGCGCCAGGCTTTGCACAGGTGTTCGCCAAGGAGTCCAAGGCGCCACCCGCCAAGGCTGTGGATATGGCGCCCAAGCCCAGCCGCGACAAGCCGACCGACACCAGCGCGAAGAAGGATGTCGGCAACGACAAGCCTGCCGCTGGCACTCCAGCCGTTGCCGATAGCGGCAAGACTTTGCCTGCCACGCCGCCCGCCAAGGCGGACGCGCCAGCCAGCAGCGATGACGATAAAAATACCGACAAGGACCTGGCGCAAGCCCAGCCGCCAGCGGTCGATGGGGTGGTCGATCCGGCCTTGATCGCGGCCGTGACACCCGCACCGGTAGCGGTTCAGACCGCCGTGGTGGAGGAAGTCGCCACGCCGCTGCTGACCACGCCGCCGGTCACTGAAGAAGTTGCACCTGCCTTCGACCCGGAAGCCGACCCGCTGGACTCATTGCCGGCTGTGCGCCTGGCGATGGAGCAGGGCGGTCATGTGTCCGCCAGCAGCCAGGCTACGCAAAAGAACCTGCCAACCCAGGCCGAACCTACCGCCGCGCAGAACTTCAGCAACGGCCTGGCGGCCATGGTCGACCAGCAGGCGGCCAAGGACAGCACCGACCAGGGTGGCGAAAAGGCCTTTAGCGGCCTGCTCGAAGACGGCCTCAAGGACTTGAAGGGCGCGAGCAGCGACACCCGCGTCGATGACTTCGCCAATCGCCTGGCCGCCCTGACCCAGGCTGCCACGCCCAAGACCGCCAACGCCTTGCCACTGAATAACCAGCCACTGGCCATGCACCAGGGCGGCTGGACCGAGGAAGTGGTGAACCGGGTCATGTACCTGTCCAGCGCCAACCTCAAGTCTGCCGATATCCAATTGCAGCCTGCCGAGCTGGGGCGCCTGGATATCCGCGTGAACATGACGGCCGATCAGCAGGCCCAGGTGAACTTCATGAGCGGCCATGCCGCCGTGCGCGAGGCCCTGGAAAGCCAGTCCGGGCGCCTGCGGGAGATGTTCGCCCAGCAGGGCATGGGCCAGGTCGACGTGAACGTGTCCGACCAGTCCCGTGGCTGGCAGGGCCAGGGCCAGGAACAACAGCAGAACCAGGCGCGGGGTGTCAGCGGCAGTGGCGGACACAGCGACGGGCATGATACGGGCCTGGCTGGCGAAGTCACCGAAGTGGCGGCACCGATAGCCCAGTCCGTCATCGGCTCCAGCGCCGTGGACTACTACGCCTGACCTGAAACTGGCGCCGATCAAAATGTGGGAGCTGGCTTGCCTGCGATAGCGGTGTGTCAGCGACATAGTTCGCGCCTGATACACCGCTATCGCAGGCAAGCCAGCTCCTACATTGACGCGTTCCCCCTCACCGCAGACAACTCTGGCATAACACTTGCTCTTGCCTTCCCGTGGATCTATGAAACCCCGAATAGTGACGGATTATTGGCATGGCGAAGAGTGACGACGCAGCAACAGCACCTGCAGCAGGCAAGGGCAAGCTCAAGATGATCCTGCTGATTGTCGTGGCCTTGTTACTGGCCATCGGCGTGTCGGTGGGGGCTACCTGGTACTTTATGCACAGTGCCCAGAGCAAGCCGGTACCTGCGGCCGAGACTGCCAGCAACGTCAAGCAACCGGCAATTTTCGAGCAGATGCTCCCGGCCTTTGTCGCCAACTACAACCAGAACGGTCGCCAGCGCTACCTGCAGGTGAGTATTTCCCTGCTGGCGCGCAACCAGGCGGACCTCGATGCGCTCAAGGTGCATATGCCGGTGATCCGCAACAACCTGGTGATGCTGTTCTCCGGGCAGAGTTTCGATAGCCTGGCCACCCCCGTGGGCCAGGAAATGCTGCGCCAGAAAGTCACGGCCAGCGTGCAGGAAGTGGCCCAGAAAGAACTGGGCAAAGTCGTGGTCGAGCAGGCGCTCTTCACTAATTTCGTATTGCAGTAGGATCACGACATGGCCGTGCAAGACCTGCTGTCCCAGGATGAAATCGACGCCCTGTTGCATGGTGTCGACGATGGTCTGGTACAGACCGAAATGGCTGCCGAGCCCGGCAGCGTCAAAAGTTATGACCTGACCAGCCAGGATCGCATCGTCCGTGGACGCATGCCGACCCTGGAGATGATCAACGAGCGTTTTGCCCGCTACACCCGGATCAGCATGTTCAACATGCTGCGCCGCTCGGCGGACGTGGCGGTGGGCGGCGTGCAGGTGATGAAGTTTGGCGAGTACGTGCATTCGCTGTACGTGCCTACCAGCCTGAACCTGGTCAAGATCAAGCCGTTGCGCGGCACCGCCTTGTTCATCCTCGACGCCAAGTTGGTGTTCAAGCTGGTGGACAACTTCTTCGGCGGCGACGGCCGTCACGCCAAGATCGAAGGCCGCGAGTTCACCCCCACCGAGTTGCGCGTCGTGCGCATGGTGCTGGAGCAGGCCTTTATCGACTTGAAGGAAGCCTGGCAGGCGATCATGGAAGTCAATTTCGAGTACATCAACTCGGAAGTGAACCCGGCCATGGCCAACATCGTCGGGCCCAGCGAAGCCATTGTGGTCTCCACCTTCCATATCGAACTCGATGGCGGCGGCGGTGACCTGCACGTGACCATGCCGTACTCGATGATCGAGCCGGTGCGCGAGATGCTCGACGCCGGCTTCCAGTCCGACCTCGACGACCAGGACGAACGCTGGGTCAAGGCCCTGCGCGAAGACTTGCTGGATGTCGATGTGCCGCTGAGTGCCACCGTGGCGCGCCGCCAGTTGCGCCTGCGCGATATTTTGCACATGCAGCCGGGGGATGTGATTCCCGTCGAACTGCCGGACGAATTGATCATGCGCGCCAATGGCGTGCCGTCGTTCAAGGTCAAGCTCGGCTCCCACAAAGGGAACCTGGCGTTGCAAGTGGTTGAGCCGATCAACCGTCGCTGATGCATCCCCTAATTGATGATTTTTGCTGCGCCGAGGACATGTAATGGCTACCGAACACGAAAACACTTCCGCCGAAGACCAGGCCCTGGCTGACGAATGGGCGGCTGCCCTGGAAGAGACCGGCGATGCAGGCCAGGACGATATCGACGCCTTGCTGGCGGCCGACGCCGCCACTGCGCCGGTGGGTAACCGCCTGCCCATGGAAGAGTTTGGCAGCGTGCCGAAGAACCATGAGCCCGTATCGCTCGATGGGCCCAACCTGGACGTGATCCTCGATATCCCGGTGTCGATTTCCATGGAAGTGGGCAGCACCGAAATCAACATCCGCAACCTGTTGCAACTCAACCAGGGTTCGGTGATCGAGCTTGATCGCCTGGCTGGCGAGCCGCTGGATGTGCTGGTCAACGGCACGCTGATCGCCCATGGCGAAGTGGTGGTGGTCAACGAGAAGTTCGGCATCCGCCTGACTGACGTGATCAGCCCCAGCGAACGTATCAAGAAGCTGCGCTGAGATGAGTCGCCGCTTGCTGGGACTGTTGTGGGCGCTGCCGCTGGGCGTCTTCGCGGCTGAACCGGTGGCCCAGGTCGCCGCGCCGGCCGGCGGCGGCAGCGTAACTGGGCAGCTGACTCAGTTGGTGCTCGGCCTGTTGCTGGTGGTGGGATTGATCTTTGCCCTCGCCTGGTTGTTGCGCCGGGTACAGCGCATTGGCCCGGGCCATGCCCAGGTCATTGAGCTGGTGGGGTCGCGGGCCCTGGGGCCGCGTGATCGCCTGGTGCTGGTGCAGGTGGGCGAGGAACAGATCCTGCTCGGCCTCACCCCTGGCCGGATTACCCCGTTGCACGTGCTCAAGCATCCGGTGAGCGTGGCCCAGACCGAGGCCGCCACACCGGAGTTCGCCCAGCGCCTGATGGAGCTGATGGGCAAGGACCAGAAGGATAAGAAGTAATGCGCGTTCTATTGGCGCTCATGCTGTTGCTGGCCGCGCCCCTGGCGTTCGGTGCCGACCCGTTGTCGATCCCGGCGATCACCCTGGGCACTAACGCGGCCGGGGCCCAGGAGTATTCGGTCAGTCTGCAGATCCTGCTGATCATGACCGCGCTGAGCTTTATCCCGGCGTTCGTCATGCTGATGACCAGCTTCACCCGGATCATTATCGTGTTCTCGATTCTGCGCCAGGCCCTGGGCCTGCAGCAGACCCCGTCGAACCAGATCCTTACCGGCATGGCGCTGTTTCTGACGCTGTTTATCATGGCGCCGGTGTTCGACAAGGTGAACCAGCAAGCCCTGCAACCCTACCTGGCGGAGAAAATGACCGCCCAGGATGCGGTGGAAAAGGCCCAGGGCCCGATCAAGGATTTTATGCTGTCGCAGACCCGTTCCAGTGACCTGGAACTGTTTGTACGCCTGTCCAAGCGCACCGATATCGCCAGCCCGGACCAGGCGCCGCTGACGATCCTGGTGCCGGCGTTCGTCACCTCGGAGCTCAAGACCGCGTTCCAGATCGGGTTCATGATCTTTATCCCGTTCCTGATCATCGACCTGGTGGTGGCCAGTGTGCTGATGGCCATGGGTATGATGATGCTGTCGCCGCTGATCATTTCGTTGCCGTTCAAGATCATGCTGTTTGTCCTGGTGGACGGTTGGGCGCTGATTATCGGCACCCTGGCCGGCAGTTTCGGAGGGGTATAGCGCCATGACCCCGGAAGTCGCCGTCGACCTGTTTCGTGAAGCATTGTGGCTGACCACCCTGATGGTCGCCGTGCTGGTGGTGCCCAGCCTGTTGGTGGGTTTGCTGGTGGCGATGTTCCAGGCTGCCACGCAGATCAACGAACAGACCCTGAGCTTCCTCCCGCGCTTGCTGGTGATGCTGGTCACGCTGATCGTGGCCGGCCCCTGGCTGGTGCAGACCTTCATGGAATACATCCTGCAGCTGTACGGCAGTATTCCGCAGTTGATCGGCTGACCTGATGCAGTCCTTGCTGGCATTGACCGACACCCAGATCAGCACCTGGGTGGCCGCGTTCATCCTGCCGCTGTTTCGTGTGGGCGCGTTGCTGATGACCATGCCGGTGATCGGCACGACCCTGGTGCCCAAGCGCGTACGGCTGTTTTTCACGGTGGCGATTACCGTGGTCATCGTGCCGACGCTGCCGGCGATGCCGCCGGTCAACGCCCTGGACCTCAGTGCGCTGCTGCTGATTGCCGAACAGATCCTGATCGGTGCCTTGATGGGCTTCTCCCTGACCCTGTTCTTCCAGGCCTTCGTGATTGCCGGGCAAATCGTCTCGATCCAGATGGGCATGGGCTTCGCGTCCATGGTCGACCCCACCAACGGCGTGTCGGTGGCGGTGATCGGGCAGTTCCTGACCATGCTGGTGACCTTGCTGTTTTTGGCCATGAACGGCCATCTGGTGGCGTTTGAGATTCTCACCGAAAGCTTCACCACCTTGCCGGTGGGCGAGGGGCTGATCGTCAATCACTTCTGGGAAGTGGTCGGCCGCCTCAGTTGGGTGCTGGGCGCGGCGTTGCTGCTGGTACTGCCGGCGATCACCGCGTTGCTGGTGGTCAACATTGCCTTCGGCGTGATGACCCGCGCCGCGCCGCAGTTGAATATCTTCGCCATTGGTTTCCCGCTGACCCTGGTGTTGGGCCTGGGGATTTTCTGGATCGGCCTGGCCGACATTCTCAATCAGTATCAACCGCTGGCCAGTGACGCCTTGCAGTTCTTACGTGATCTGGCACGGGCGCGCTAAGCCATGGCCGAGAGCGAGAGTGGTCAGGACAAGACAGAAGACCCCACGGAGAAACGTAAAAAGGACTCCCGGGAAAAGGGCGAGATTGCCCGCTCCAAAGAGCTCAACACCCTGGCGGTGATGCTCGCCGGTGCCGGTGGCCTGCTGATTTACGGCGGCGGGCTGGCCCAGGACTTGATGGAGATCATGAAGCACAACTTCTCCCTGCCCCGGGATGTGCTGCTGGACCCGCGCGCCATGGGCATCTACCTGCTGCACTCGGGCAAGATCGCGATCCTCGCTGCGCAGCCGGTGCTGATCACCTTGCTCCTGGCGGCGATCATCGGGCCGATTTCCCTGGGTGGCTGGCTGTTTGCGGCCGGCAGCCTGGCGCCTAAATTCAGTCGGATGAACCCCGGTGCGGGGATCAAGCGCATGTTCTCCGCCAAGGCTGTGGTAGAGCTGCTCAAGGCCCTGGCGAAATTTTTTATCATCCTGTTCGTGGCGCTGGTGGTGTTGAAGTCAGATATCGACGACTTGCTGCGCATCGCCCATGAACCGCTGGAGCTGGCGATCATCCACAGCGTGCAGTTGGTGGGCTGGAGCGCATTGTGGATGGCCTGCGGCCTGATCCTGATTGCCGCAGTGGATGCGCCGATCCAGCTGTGGGAAAGCCACAAGAAACTGCTGATGACCAAGCAGGAAGTACGCGACGAGCACAAGGACCAGGAAGGTCGGCCGGAAGTGAAGCAGCGTATCCGCCAACTGCAACGCGACATGTCCCAGCGCAAGATGATGGCTTCGGTGCCGGATGCCGATGTGGTCATCACCAACCCGACCCACTACGCCGTGGCGCTCAAATACGACGCCGAGAAGGGCGGCGCGCCGCTGTTGCTGGCCAAGGGTAGCGACTTCACTGCCTTGAAAATCCGCGAAATCGCCCAGGCCAACGACATCCTGCTGTTGGAATCGCCGGCGCTGGCGCGTTCGATCTTCTATTCCACCGATCTCGATCACGAGATCCCGGCCGGGTTGTACCTGGCGGTGGCCCAGGTGCTGGCCTATGTCTACCAGATTCGCCAATACCGCGCGGGCAAGGGCAAACGCCCGGATCCGCTCAAGGACTTGCCGATTCCGCCGGATTTGCGGCGCGATTCTTGAGTCTTCTGCTGCCTCTTTCGACGTCATCGCGGGCCAGCCCGGCTCCCACATTTGATCGCATTCCAATGTGGGAGCCGGGCTGGCCCGCGATGGCGTCGGAACAGGTGCTTACCGTTCGTCCAACTCCCTTCCGACCTGTCAACTTTGACAGTAGTCAGCCCCCGTGCAGCGCGCTTTGATAGACCGGGAACAGGCACTGATTTGGGAGAAGGGCAATGGCAACGGGTACGGTGAAGTGGTTTACCGATTCAAAGGGCTTTGGATTCATCACGCAAGACGCCGGAGGAGAGGACCTGTTTGTGCACTTCTCGAGCATTCAAAGCAACGGCTTCAAGTCGCTGGCGGAGGGCCAGAAGGTGGAATATGAAGTTGTAGAGGGTCCGAAAGGCAAGCAGGCATCAAACGTGCGTCCACTCTGATGATCGTTCCCACGCTCCTGCGTGGGAACGATCTCGTCCCTGAAGCAAAAGTTGGAAGGCTTCTTGCAATACCGCCTTCAGGACGCCTCTCGGCGTCAAAAGTTTGCTTCAAGGTGACGAGGAATACCGGTGGATCGCTCTAATATGTTCAACACAGCCCGTGGCACTCTGACGGACCTCTCGCGAGGCAATCTGGGTGTGCCGTTGTTGCTGTTGGTCATGCTGGCAATGATGATGTTGCCGATGCCGCCGTTCCTGCTGGACGTGTTCTTCACCTTCAACATTGCCCTGTCTATCGTCGTGCTGCTGGTTTGCGTGTACGCGCTGCGGCCTTTGGACTTTGCGGTCTTCCCCACCATTTTGCTGGTTGCCACGCTGCTGCGCCTGGCCCTTAACGTGGCCTCCACGCGGGTGGTGATGCTGCACGGCCAGGACGGCCACGCCGCCGCCGGCAAGGTGATCCAGGCCTTCGGCGAGGTGGTGATCGGCGGTAACTACGTGGTCGGTATCGTGGTGTTTGCGATCCTGATGATCATCAACTTCGTGGTGGTGACCAAGGGCGCCGGGCGGATTTCCGAGGTCAGTGCGCGTTTTACCCTCGACGCCATGCCCGGCAAGCAAATGGCGATCGACGCCGACCTCAACGCCGGCCTGATCGACCAGAACCAGGCCAAGGCCCGCCGCTCGGAAGTGGCCCAGGAAGCCGAGTTCTATGGCTCCATGGACGGTGCCAGCAAGTTCGTGCGGGGCGACGCCATCGCCGGCCTGCTGATCCTGTTTATCAACCTGATCGGCGGCATGGCGGTCGGTATCTTCCAGCACGGCATGACCTTTGGCGATGCGGGCAAGGTTTACGCCCTGTTGACCATTGGTGACGGTTTGGTGGCGCAATTGCCATCACTGTTGTTATCGACAGCGGCGGCGATCATGGTCACCCGTGCGTCCGGCTCCGAAGACATGGGCAAGCAGATCAACCGCCAGATGTTCGCCTCACCCAAGGCCCTGGCCGTGGCGGCCGGCATCATGGCGATCATGGGCATTGTGCCGGGCATGCCGCATTTCTCGTTCCTGACCATGGCCGCGCTGGCCGCCGGCGGGGCGTACCTGTTCTGGAAAAAGCAGAACACCATCAAGGTCCAGGCCTTGAAAGAGGTGGAGCGCCAGCAAGACCTGCTGCCGTCGCCGGCCCGCGCCCAGGAAACCAAGGAGTTGGGCTGGGATGACGTGACCCCCATCGACATGATCGGCCTGGAAGTCGGCTACCGCCTGATCCCCCTGGTGGACCGCAACCAGGGCGGCCAGTTGCTGGCGCGGATCAAGGGCGTGCGCAAGAAGCTGTCCCAGGACCTGGGCTTTTTGATGCCCACCGTACATATCCGCGACAACCTCGACCTGGCCCCCAGTGCCTACCGCCTGACGCTGATGGGCGTGACCCTGGCCGAAGCCGAGATCTACCCCGACCGCGAACTGGCGATCAACCCCGGCCAGGTCTTCGGCACCCTCAGCGGCATAACCGCCAAAGATCCGGCTTTTGGCCTGGACGCGGTGTGGATCGAAGTCAGCCAGCGCAGCCAGGCGCAGTCCCTGGGCTATACGGTGGTCGATGCCAGCACGGTGGTGGCGACCCACCTCAACCAGATTCTGTACAAGCACTCCCACGAGCTGATTGGCCACGAAGAAGTCCAGCAACTCATGCAATTGCTGGCCAAGGCCTCGCCAAAGCTGGCCGAGGAGCTGGTGCCGGGGGTGTTGTCGCTGTCGCAACTGCTCAAGGTGCTGCAAGCGCTGTTGGCCGAACAGGTGCCGGTGCGGGACATTCGCAGCATTGCCGAGGCTATCGCCAACAATGCCGCCAAGAGTCAAGATACTGCCGCGCTGGTGGCTGCGGTGCGCGTCGGTTTGTCGCGCGCTATCGTCCAAAGCATTGTAGGGCTTGACTCTGAGCTGCCTGTGATCACCTTGGAACCAAGGTTGGAACAAATATTGCTCAATAGTATCCAGAAGGCAGGGCAGGGCCAGGAAGAGGGCGTCCTGCTGGAGCCAAGCATGGCTGAAAAGCTGCAGCGTTCGTTGATTGACGCCGCACAGCGCCAGGAAATGCAGGGCCAACCGGTGATTCTGCTGGTGGCAGGCCCCGTCCGGGCGATGTTGTCGCGGTTTGGACGCCTGGCAGTACCGAATTTGCACGTTTTGGCTTACCAGGAAATTCCTGACAATAAGCAAGTGACTATCGTCGCGACAGTAGGGCCCAACGGCTGAGGTAGTGGGTTATGCAAGTAAAGCGTTTTTTCGCCGCCGATATGCGTCAGGCCATGAAGCTGGTTCGTGATGAACTGGGCGCCGACGCGGCTATTATCGGTAACCGTCGCATTGCCGGCGGTGTCGAGCTGACGGCTGCCCTGGATTACAAACCCCAGGCCTTGGCGCCGCGCGTGCCGAACATGGAACTCGAAGACGAGTTGCGCAAGACCGCCTCGCGTATTGTCTCGGCCCAGGCCGAGCTGAGCATGCGTGGCGACAGCGATGCGACCACCAATCGCCAATTGTTTGCCGGCCTGCCGCTGACGGCGGCCGAGCCACTCGTCGAACCGACTTTTGTCGAGCCGCCACGTCCCGCCGCGCCAGCACCGGCCGCTGCGGTCGACCAGCGCGTGTTCGACTCGATGCGTTTTGAACTCAATGGCCTGCGTGAACTGCTGGAAGTGCAGTTGGGCTCGCTGGCCTGGAACCAGTTGCAAGGCAGCAAGCCGCAACAGGCCAACCTCTGGCGCCGCCTGCAACGCATCGGCCTGTCCGGCCCGTTGTCGCGCGACTTGCTGGAATTGACCACCGGCATAGAAGAGCCTCGCCAGGCCTGGCGCATGTTGCTGGCGCACCTGGCGCGCATGATCCAGACCCCGGAAATCGAACCCCTTGAAGAAGGTGGCGTGATTGCCATGGTCGGCCCTGCCGGCATGGGCAAGACCACCACCCTGGCCAAGCTGGCCGCCCGTTATGTCCTCAAGTACGGCGCCCATAACATTGCGCTGGTGAGCATGGACAGCTACCGCATCGGTGCCCAGGAACAGCTCAAGACCCTGGGCCGGATCCTCAATGTGCCGGTGACCCACGTCGACCCGGGCCAGTCCCTGGCCAACGCCCTCGACCCGCTGCTGCGCAAGCGCGTGGTGCTGATCGATACCGCTGGCCTGCAAGCCAGCGACCCGGCATTGCGCATGCAACTGGAAAGCCTGGCCGGGCGCGGGATCAAGTCGAAAAATTACCTGGTACTTGCAACAACCAGCCAGAAACAGGTTCTGACTGCTGCGTACCACAGCTACAAACGTTGTGGGCTGGCCGGTTGCATCCTGACTAAGCTGGATGAAACCGCAAGCCTGGGCGAAGTGTTGAGCCTTGCCATCAGCCATGAATTACCGGTCGCCTACCTGACCGACGGGCCGCGGATCCCGGATGACTTGCATCTGCCGCGCCGTCATCAGTTGGTCAGCCGCGCGGTCAGTGTGCAAATGCAGGACGAACCCAGTGAAGAGGCGATGGCGGATATGTTCGCCGACCTCTATCACAACCCAGCCAAGCGGGTCGGCTGAACGGCAACATGCAACACAGTGCAATGTACCTACATCGATGGTCTGCTACCGCGGCCACCCTATGTAGCCTGCGGCTAAGCAAGACAAGGTAAAGAAAGAACATGGGCAGCATGCATCCCGTACAGGTGATCGCGGTGACCGGCGGCAAAGGTGGCGTCGGGAAAACTAACGTGTCAGTGAATTTGTCCCTGGCCCTGGCAGAGCTTGGCCGCCGCGTCATGCTGCTGGATGCCGACCTGGGCCTGGCGAACGTTGACGTTCTGCTGGGACTGACGCCCAAACATACCCTGGCCGATGTCATTGAAGGCCGCTGTGAGCTGCGCGACGTGCTGTTGCAGGGGCCTGGGGGGATTCGGATCGTCCCGGCCGCCTCCGGCACCCAGAGCATGGTGCATCTGAGCCCGGCGCAGCACGCCGGCCTGATCCAGGCCTTCAGTGATATCGGCGACAACCTCGACGTGCTGGTGATCGACACTGCCGCCGGGATCGGCGAGTCCGTGGTCAGCTTCGTGCGCGCCGCGCAAGAAGTATTGCTGGTGGTCTGCGACGAACCCACCTCGATCACCGACGCCTACGCCCTGATCAAACTGCTCAACCGCGACTACGGCATGAACCGCTTCCGCGTGCTTGCCAACATGGCCCAGAGCCCGCAAGAAGGGCGCAACCTGTTCGCCAAGTTGACCAAGGTCACGGATCGCTTCCTCGATGTCGCCTTACAATACGTCGGCGCAGTTCCCTATGACGAGTGTGTGCGCAAGGCTGTGCAAAAGCAGCGTGCAGTCTATGAAGCGTTCCCTCGTTCGAAATGCGCGTTGGCGTTCAAGGCAATTGCTCAGAAGGTCGATACCTGGCCACTGCCCGCCAATCCCCGGGGGCATCTGGAGTTTTTCGTCGAGCGATTGGTGCATCAGACGAGTGCGGGACCGGTGCTATGACAGCCAGCGGCTACAACCTTTACAAAAAATCAGCGCGTGACAGCCAGGGCGAATTGATCGAGCGCTATGCGCCCCTGGTCAAGCGCATTGCCTACCACCTGCTGGCACGCCTGCCCGCCAGTGTCCAGGTCGAAGACCTGATCCAGGCGGGGATGATCGGCCTGCTCGAAGTGTCGACCAAGTACGACGCGAGCAAGGGTGCGAGTTTCGAGACGTATGCGGGTATCCGTATCCGTGGCGCGATGCTCGATGAAGTGCGTAAAGGTGATTGGGCGCCGCGTTCGGTCCACCGCAATACCCGGATGGTGAGTGACGCAATTCGCTCAATTGAAGCAAAAACCGGTCGCGACGCTAAAGATCACGAAGTTGCGGCCGAACTCCAATTGAGTCTCGACGATTACTACGGGATTTTGAACGATACCTTGGGCAGCCGCCTGTTCAGTTTCGACGACCTGCTGCAGGACGGCGAACATGAAGGGCTGCACGAGGATGGCGCGAGCGCTCACCAGGAGCCTTCACGCGACCTGGAAGATGAACGCTTCCAGGGCGCCCTGGCAGAGGCGATTGCCAATCTGCCGGAACGTGAGCGGCTGGTGTTGGCGCTGTACTACGACGAAGAGCTGAACCTCAAGGAAATCGGTGAGGTCCTGGGGGTCAGCGAATCGCGGGTCAGCCAGCTACATAGCCAATGCGCGGCCCGCTTGCGGGGGCGTTTGGGAGAGTGGCGAGCGCGCTGACAGGCAGTGTGGGGACAGTGCGAACGATAACCGCCACGGCGCAAGCCCGGCGGGAGCGGCCCGTGATGTGCCCCAGCAGTCCTTTTTGTGTAATGCCTGTTGAATGATATGGCGCGCCCAGGTGCTGGACGCGTTTAAGACTGCTTGGAGGTCGAATTGGACAAGAACATGAAAATCCTCATCGTTGATGACTTCTCAACGATGCGGCGGATCATAAAAAACCTGTTGCGTGACCTTGGGTTCACTAACACGGTCGAGGCGGATGACGGCATTACGGCGATTCCGATCCTCAACAGCGGGAGCATCGACTTTCTGGTAACCGACTGGAACATGCCTGGCATGACCGGTATCGATCTGCTGCGCCATGTGCGCGCTGATGAAAAGCTGCGCAGCCTGCCTGTGCTGATGGTGACCGCTGAAGCCAAGCGTGAACAGATCATCGAAGCCGCCCAGGCCGGGGTCAACGGCTACGTGGTCAAGCCATTCACTGCACTGGCCTTGAAAGAGAAGATTGAAAAAATCTTCGAACGCATCGGTCATTGATGCTGCCACGGGGGAGCTATGGAGCATAAAGAATCATCGCAGGCCGACTTTGAGTCGACCCTGAAAAAACATGCTCACCAACTCGTCGAAAGCCTGGAAAAAGGCCAGTTCGGCGACGCAGTGCAGTTGATCCATGAGCTCAACCAGACCCGCGACCGCGGCCTGTATCAGGAAGTGGGCAAGCTCACCCGTGAGTTGCACAGTGCGATCGTCAATTTCCAGATCGACCCGCACATGCCCCAGGCCGAGGAAATCTCGCAGATCACCGATGCCACCGAACGCCTGTCCTACGTGGTCAGGCTGACTGAGGCGGCAGCCAATCGCACCATGGACCTGGTGGAAAACGCCACGCCCCTGGTGAACGGCATGGCCAATGAGGCCAAGGCGTTGAGCGCTGACTGGGGGCGCTTCATGCGGCGCGAAGTGGGTGCTGAAGAATTTCGCGAGCTGGCGCGCCGGGTCGAGGGTTTCCTGTCACGCAGCGAGCAGGAAAACCGCACGGTTTCCAGCAACCTCAATGACATCCTGCTGGCCCAGGACTACCAGGACCTGACCGGCCAGGTGATCAAGCGCGTAACCCTGCTGGTCACCGAAGTGGAAAGCAACCTGCTCAAACTGGTGCTGATGGCCGGTCAGGTCGACCGTTTTGCCGGCATCGAACACGACCGCGAAGCGATCCTCTCGGAAAAAGATCCACAAAAACACCTCGCCAAGGGTGAAGGTCCGCAGATTCATGCCGATAAACGTGAAGACGTTATGTCAGGTCAAGATGACGTAGACGATTTGCTGTCCAGTTTAGGCTTCTAAGGAGCACGCAATATGAGCTTCGGCGCCGATGAAGAAATCCTTCAGGATTTCCTTGTAGAGGCCGGCGAAATTCTAGAGCAGTTGTCCGAGCAACTGGTCGAGCTGGAAAGCCGACCGGATGATGCGAACCTGCTCAATGCAATTTTTCGCGGTTTTCACACTGTAAAAGGGGGCGCCGGCTTCCTCCAGCTCCATGAGCTGGTGGAGTGCTGCCACATCGCCGAAAACGTGTTCGACATCCTGCGCAAGGGTGAGCGTCACGTTGATTCGGAATTGATGGACGTGATCCTCGAAGCCTTGGACGCGGTCAACGGCATGTTCAATGAAGTGCGCGAACGCGCACCGATTACGGCTGCCACCCCGGAACTGCTGGCCGCCCTGGCGCGCCTGGCAGAGCCTGCCGCTGTATCTGCCGCCCCGGTGGTTGAGGCGGCGCCTGAGCCGGTGGCTGAACCCGACGTTACCGACAGCGAATTCGAACAACTGCTGGACTCCCTCAATGCCGTCAAGGCCGAGGCACAAGCACCGGCAGCGGCTGCGCCGGCCATGGTGCCGACCAGCGAAGACATCACCGACGCCGAGTTCGAGTCATTGCTCGACCAGTTGCACGGCAAGGGCCAGTTCGCCCCGGACGCCGTGGCAGCCACACCGGCGCCTGTGGAGCCGGCAGCGCCAGCGGCCAGCACCGACATTACCGACGACGAATTTGAAGCACTGCTGGATCAGTTGCACGGCAAAGGCTCGTTTGCCGCCGATGCCCTGCCGGCAGTCGCTGCGGCGGTTGCACCTGCCGCTGCCACGCCTGCTGCTGCGGCACCGGCGGCGGATGGCCTGATCACCGACCATGAATTTGAATCCCTGCTCGACGAATTGCACGGCAAGGGCAAGTTCTCCGAAGTAGCGCCTGGCGCCGCAGCCACCGCGACCGCCACCGCAGCGGTGGCCAAGCCGGCACCCGCTGCCGCCAAGGCTGCTGCACCGGCTGCGGCCCGTGCCGCCGCCCCGGCGCCAGCCCGCGCGCCGGCAGCTGCCGAGAAAGCCCCGGCCAGTGAAGCCGAAACCACCGTGCGGGTCGATACCGCGCGCCTGGACGACATCATGAACATGGTCGGCGAACTGGTGCTGGTGCGTAACCGCCTGGTGCGCCTGGGCCTGAACAGCGGCGACGAAGCCATGCAAAAGGCCGTGTCGAACCTCGACGTGGTCACTGCCGACCTGCAGACCGCGGTGATGAAGACGCGCATGCAGCCGATCAAGAAGGTTTTCGGGCGCTTCCCGCGCCTGGTCCGTGACTTGGCCCGGCAGTTGAAGAAAGAGATCGCCCTGGAACTGGTGGGCGAAGAAACCGACCTCGACAAAAACCTTGTCGAGGCCCTGGCCGACCCGCTGGTCCACTTGGTGCGCAACGCGGTCGACCACGGTGTGGAAACCCCCGAAGAGCGCGAAGCCAGCGGCAAGCCGCGCCTGGGCAAAGTGATCCTGGCCGCCGAACAGGAAGGCGACCATATCCTGCTGTCGATCACCGATGACGGCAAAGGCATGGACTCCAATATCCTGCGCGGTATCGCGGTCAAGCGCGGCGTCATGGACAAGGACGCCGCCGACCGCCTCACCGACACTGAGTGCTACAACCTGATTTTTGCCCCGGGCTTCTCGACCAAGACCGAGATTTCCGACGTGTCCGGCCGTGGCGTGGGCATGGACGTGGTGAAGACCAAGATCAGCCAGCTCAACGGCTCGATCAATATCTACTCGACCAAGGGCCAGGGCTCGAAGATCGTCATCAAGGTGCCGTTGACCCTGGCGATCATGCCGACCCTGATGGTGATGCTGGGCAACCAGGCGTTCGCCTTCCCGCTGGTCAACGTCAACGAAATCTTCCACCTCGACCTGTCGCGCACCAATGTGGTCGATGGCCAGGAAGTGGTGATTGTGCGGGACAAGGCCCTGCCGCTGTTCTACCTCAAGCGTTGGCTGGTGGCGTCCGCCGCTCATGAAGAGCAGCGCGAAGGCCACGTGGTGATCCTGTCCGTGGGCACCCAGCGTATCGGCTTTGTCGTCGATCAACTGGTTGGCCAGGAAGAAGTGGTCATCAAGCCATTGGGCAAGATGCTGCAAGGAACGCCAGGCATGTCGGGTGCGACCATTACCGGTGACGGTCGGATCGCGCTGATTCTCGATGTTCCGAGCATGCTCAAGCGTTACGCCGCACGGCGTATTTGATTCGGCCCGGGCAGGGCGGTTGTCCCTCGCCCGGCCTAACGGAGTGGTTATGGTAGTCAAGGTTCTGGTGGTGGACGATTCGGGTTTCTTCCGCCGCCGCGTCTCGGAAATTCTTTCAGCGGATTCCAACATCCAGGTGGTCGGAACGGCCACCAACGGCAAAGAGGCGATTGATCAGGCCCTGGCATTGAAGCCGGACGTGATCACCATGGACTACGAGATGCCGATGATGGATGGCATCACCGCCGTGCGCCACATCATGCAGCGTTGCCCGACCCCGGTCTTGATGTTCTCGTCGCTGACCCACGAAGGCGCCCGGGTGACCCTCGACGCGCTGGACGCTGGCGCCGTGGACTTCCTGCCGAAGAATTTCGAAGACATCTCGCGCAACCCGGAAAAGGTCAAGCAGATGCTCTGCGAGAAGGTGCACAGCATCTCGCGCAGCAACCGCAGCAGCTTCCGCGCGCCGGTGGCTCCCGCCCCGGTAGCGGCGCCGGCACCGACCAGCAGCAGTTTCGGGCGCCCGGCCCCAGCCCCGGTGGCAAGGCCTGCCGTGGCCCCGGCGCGTACAGCGGCGCCGAGTCCGGCCTCGCCTGCGCCCAAGCGCAAGGCCTACAAACTGGTGGCGATCGGGACCTCCACCGGCGGCCCGGTGGCCTTGCAGCGGGTCTTGACCCAGTTGCCGGCCAACTTCCCCGCGCCCATCGTGCTCATCCAGCACATGCCCGCCGCATTCACCAAGGCCTTTGCCGAGCGCCTGGACAAGCTGTGTCGCATCAGCGTCAAGGAAGCCGAAGACGGCGACATCCTGCGTCCGGGCCTGGCGTTGCTGGCCCCAGGTGGCAAGCAAATGATGGTCGACGGTCGCGGCGCGGTGAAAATCCTGCCGGGTGACGAGCGTCTGAACTACAAGCCGTGCGTGGATATCACCTTCGGTTCGGCGGCCAAGTCCTACGGCGACAAAGTTCTGGCGGTGGTCCTCACCGGCATGGGCGCCGACGGTCGCGAAGGCGCACGCCTGCTCAAGCAGGGCGGCAGCTCGATCTGGGCCCAGGATGAAGCCAGCTGCGTGATCTATGGCATGCCCATGGCCATCGTCAAGGCCGACCTGGCCGACGCGGTCTACAGCCTGGATGACATCGGCAAGCATCTGGTGGAGGCCTGTCACTGATGGATGTGTTGAGCCTGGTTGGGATTCTTCTGGCGTTTGTCGCCATTATTGGCGGCAACTACCTGGAAGGCGGCCATCTTGGCGCCCTGGCCAACGGCCCGGCAGCGTTGATCGTGATCGGCGGCACCGTCGGCGCGGCGCTGTTGCAATCGCCCCTGAGCTCGTTCAAGCGGGCGATGCAGATCCTGGTGTGGATCATTTTCCCGCCGCGCGTGGATTTGGCCGGCGGCATCGACCGCGTGGTCAACTGGAGCCTTACCGCGCGCAAGGAAGGCTTGCTGGGCCTTGAAGGCGTGGCCGATGCCGAGCCCGACAGCTACGCGCGCAAAGGCCTGCAACTGCTGGTCGACGGCGCGGAGCCGGAAGCCATCCGCAGCATCCTTGAAGTGGACTTCTACACCCAGGAAAGCCGTGATATCAACGCGGCCAAAGTCTTTGAAAGCATGGGCGGCTACGCGCCGACCATCGGCATCATCGGTGCGGTCATGGGCTTGATCCACGTGATGGGCAACCTGGCCGACCCTTCGCAATTGGGCAGCGGCATCGCTGTGGCGTTCGTCGCCACCATCTATGGCGTGGCCAGTGCCAACCTGTTGCTGCTACCGATTGCCAGCAAGCTCAAATCCATTGCCATGCGCCAGTCCCGTTACCGGGAAATGCTGCTCGAAGGCATCCTGTCGATTGCCGAGGGCGAGAACCCGCGGTCCATCGAATTGAAGCTTCAGGGCTTCATGGATTGATGGGGGGTATTGCCTGTGAGCCGTCGCCGCCGCGAGCCTGAAGAGCACGTCAACCATGAACGCTGGCTGGTGTCCTACGCCGACTTCATCACCTTGCTGTTCGCCTTTTTCGTGGTGATGTACTCCATTTCCTCGATCAACGAAGGCAAGTACAAGGTCATCTCCGAAGCCCTGGTAGGGGTATTTACCGACTCGGACCGGGCGCTCAAGCCAATCCCCATTGGCGACGAGCGGCCCAAGACCACCACCCCGGCCAAACCGTTGGTCAAGGACAGCGACGAGACCGACGCCGGCATCAGTGGCGGCAGCGACCCGCTCAAGAGCATCGCCGACGATATCAGCGCGGCGTTTGGCGACCTGATCAGCTCCAACCAGATGACTATTCGCGGCAACGAGCTGTGGGTGGAGATCGAGCTCAATTCCAGCCTGCTGTTTGCCAGTGCCGACGCGCTGCCCAGCGATATTGCCTTCAGCATCATCGACAAGGTGGCGGCCATCTTGAAGCCCTTCGACAACCCGATCCACGTCGAAGGCTTTACCGATGACCAGCCGATCCATACCGCGCAATTTCCCACCAATTGGGAGTTGTCGTCGGCACGCTCGGCGAGCATCGTGCGCATGCTGGCCATGCAGGGGGTCAACCCTGGGCGCCTGGCGTCGGTGGGCTATGGCGAATTCCAGCCGGTGGCCAATAATGCGACGGCCGAAGGCCGCGCGCGCAATCGGCGGGTGGTGTTGGTGGTGTCGCGCAACCTCGATGTGCGGCGCAGCCTGACCGCCACCGGTGCGGCCAATGCACAACCTGATGCAGCAATGAAGCGGGCTGGCACACAAACTGCACCGACGCCCGTAAAGCCGCCGGAACGCGGGAGTGCCGTCAATTCTCCGTCACCGGCTCTATAACCTCGTGCTATTTCTCGGTCGAGCCAGTGCCTGCCGGGAGGAACAATCCGAATGAGAGTCTGGGCAGTTGCCAATCAAAAAGGTGGGGTCGGCAAGACCACCACCTCCATCGCCTTAGCCGGCCTGCTGGCCGAGGCGGGCAAGCGCGTGGTCATTGTCGACCTGGATCCCCACGGCTCGATGACCAGTTATTTCGGCTACGACCCGGATGCGCTGGAACACAGCTGCTTCGACCTGTTTTTGCACAAGGGCAGCGTCCCCACAGGCTTGCCCGGGCAACTGCTGTTGCCCACCAGCAACGAGAAGATTTCCCTGTTGCCCTCCAGCACCGCCCTGGCCACCCTCGAGCGCCAGTCGCCGGGGCAGAGTGGCCTGGGCCTGGTGATCGCCAAGAGCCTGGCGCAACTGTGGCAGGACTTCGACTACGCCATCATCGACAGCCCGCCATTGCTCGGCGTGCTGATGGTCAATGCCCTGGCGGCCAGCCAGCAACTGGTGATCCCGGTGCAAACCGAGCACCTGGCGGTCAAGGGCCTGGAGCGCATGGTCAGCACCCTGACCATGATCAACCGTTCGCGCAAACAGGCGTTGCCGTTCAGCATCGTGCCGACCCTGTTTGACCGTCGCACCCAGGCCTCCCTCGGCACCCTGCGCGTACTGCGCGATGCCTACCCCGAAACCATCTGGCAAGGCTATATCCCGGTGGACACGCGCCTGCGTGACGCCAGCCGCGCCGGCTTGGCGCCCTCGCAATTCGATGGCAAGAGCCGTGGCGTGCTGGCGTACCGCGCCTTGCTCAAGCATCTGCTGGCTCAGCAACTTGTGGCGCAGGTGGCATGAAATGACCAACTCTCTAATTGCGTGCCTTGCCCGCGATGGGTTTTGCCTGATCTCACGGACTTTTGATTCAAGTCCGCGTGCGGGCAGGCCGATAACCTTTGAATACACGGTCAACGGTGCGTGCGCGTGGGCATACAGATGAGTCGTCCTGTCGATATCAAGACCCGGCCGCAACTGGCGCTGCAGTCCTACCTGGATGCACTGCTGCAGGATGCGACCGAGGAGCTGCTGCCCGAGCCGATCCTGGTGCTGGATGAAGTGCTGGCGGTGCCTGTGGTCGAGGCTGAAGCCAGCCTGGATGAGTTTCAACTGGCGGTCCTCGAAGAGCAGGCCCGTGATGCGTTGGTGGTGCCGGTCGTTGCCCCGGTCGTGCAAGCGCCTGCACCCTTGGCGCTGGTGCCGCCGGTGGCCGAAGTGCATCGACCGCCGAGCATTACCCCGCCACCGGTGGAAACCGATGGCCGGCCAGCGTGGGCGGCCGAGTCGTTCGAATGCCTGCTGTTCGATGTGGCCGGGTTGACGCTGGCGGTGCCGCTGGTGTGCCTGGGGTCGATCTACTCCCTGGAGGGCCAGGAATTGACGCCGTTGTTCGGCCAGCCGGAGTGGTTCCTCGGGATCCTGCCGAGCCAGGCCGGCAACCTCAAGGTGCTGGATACCGCGCGCTGGGTGATGCCCGACCGCTATCGCGATGATTTTCGCCAGGGCCTGCAATACGTGATCTCGGTGCAGGGCTACGAATGGGGGCTGGCGGTGCATCAAGTCAGCCGTTCGCTGCGCCTGGACCCCAACGAAATCAAATGGCGCAGCCACCGTGGCCAGCGGCCATGGCTGGCGGGCACCGTGATCGAACACATGTGCGCGCTGCTGGATGTCGCCGAATTGGCGGAGCTGATTGCCAGCGGTGCGGTAAAAGATCTGCCAGGTAACAAACGTACTTGATAAGAGGCGCAGCGCCACGGTGCTGCCAAAGAAGAACACACGCCGTTATCAACGGTATTTGAAGGGGTCAGGGGTATGAACAAGTCGTCAGCGTCCGCACAGGGTTTGGATGATCCGATTCTGCAATGGGTGACCTTCAAACTGGACAACGAGTCCTACGGCATCAACGTGATGCGCGTGCAGGAAGTGCTGCGCTACACCGAAATCGCGCCAGTGCCGGGTGCGCCGAGCTACGTGCTGGGCATCATCAACCTGCGCGGCAACGTCGTGACCGTGATCGACACCCGCCAGCGCTTTGGCCTGATGCCGACTGAAGTCAACGACAACACGCGGATCGTCATCATCGAGGCCGACAAGCAAGTGGTCGGGATCATGGTCGACAGCGTGGCCGAGGTGGTTTACCTGCGCCAGTCGGAAGTCGAGACGGCGCCGAATGTCGGCAACGAGGAGTCGGCCAAGTTTATCCAGGGCGTGTGCAACAAGAACGGCGAGCTGCTGATTCTGGTTGAGCTGGACAAGATGATGAGTGAAGAAGAGTGGTCGGACCTGGAGAACATCTGATTGATGCTTGAGGTAGCGGTAATCGTCCTGGCCCTGCTGTGGGTCGGGACCGTGGTGGTGTTGTTGCGCCATATGCGCCAGCAACGCGAATCGGCCCTGCAACAGGCCGAGCGCGACGCCGTGCGCGACCAGCGCCTGCGCGAGATGGCCAAGCGCGTGGACAACTACCAGCAAAGCGCGGTGCGGGTAGGGGAGGACGTGCACGAACTGCGCTCGATCGTTGCACCGTTGCCCGACAAGCTGTCGGCGCTGGAACAGCGCGACCCGGCCAACCTATCCTTTGCCCAGGCGGCCAAGCTGGTGGGCATGGGCGCCACGGTGGACGAACTGACCCAATCCTGCGGCCTGACCCAGGCCGAGGCACAGTTGATGAGCAAATTGCACAAAAGCTGAGCCTGTACCGATTCAAATGTGGGAGCGGGCTTGCTCGCGAAAGCGGTGGATCAGTCAACGCTGTAGCGACTGACCCACCGCCATCGCTGGCAAGCCAGCTCCTACACTTGTTTTTTGTTGCCCCCACTTCCAGCGTCTGGCGCAGTTCCCATGTAGGAGCGGGCTTGCCCGCGATGGCGGTGTGTCAGCCAATACATGTACCGACTAACCCACCGCTTTCGCGAGCAAGCCCGCTCCCACATTTTTTGATCTGTGTGCATCCCTGAAACGTCAGTAATCATCCCCGCGCGCCGTCACATCCCGCTCCACCGGCTCGGCATTGGGGTCATACCCCGCCGGGAACTTGCCTTTGAGCGTCCAGGCAAACGCAATAATCTCGGCGATGGTGCGGTACAACTCTTCGGGGATGCTGTCGCCCAGTTCCATGCGCGCCAGTAATTTCACCAGTTCGGCATTTTCATAAATCGGGACTTCATGTTCCCGCGCCAATTTCAGGATGGCTTCGGCCAGGGCGTCGTCACCTTTGGCGGTCAGGGCGGGGGCGGCTTTGCCGTCGTATTTGAGGGCGATGGCCTGGCGCGGTGGGTTGGGGTTCTTCATGCGGTTTCATCCACCCAGCGTTGTTCCAGCCCGGTCTTCGGCCCACGGGGTGGGGTGCCGAGGTGGCAGTCGAGGTCGCCGACGTTGAGGCCCGATGACACCAGGCGTTCGCGCAGGCTGCCCAGGTGGCTTTCGATCAGGCTGGCGGTGAACGGGCGGGTGGCCCACAACTGGCTGGACAGTTTGCCCTGGCTCAATTGCGCCTGGACCTGCAACGGGCCCAGGGGCTCCATGTCGAAGGCCAGCTCCACGCGCCACAGCATCTTTTTCGCATCGCGTTCGATCTTGCGCTCCGGCTCGTCCTTGTCCGGCGGCGGTTCTTCGCGCTGGAACTTGACCTGCAGCGGCACGATGTCTTGCAAGGTGCGCATGGGGATTTCCAGTTGCCAGGTGGTTTGCAGGCGGCCATCGGCGGTGGTGCCGCTTTGTTCCAGGCTCGACAGTTGATGGCTCTGCAAGCGTGAGATGGCGCCGGCGGCCAGGCGCAACAGGTTTTCCAGGCTGTTTTCACCGTCCAGGCGCTGCAGCAGGCGCTCTGGCAATGGGAAGCCGCCCGGCGCGGTGCGGGCGCCCACTTGGCCGAGGGTGCCCAGCGGGCTGCGGACAAAGCTGGGCAGCATCTGCGCCAGGGTATTGGCGGCCAGGATTGCATTGAGGTTGGTGCTGGCGGGCAGGGCGGGTAGCAATTCGTTGACCAGGCGCAGCAGGCTGCCCTTCATATCCAGCGGCGGCACTTGCGGGTTTTGCCCGGCCAGCAGCTTGGCTTCGAGGAATACGCCGCTGTTGTACAGCAGTTGTGCCAGCACCTTGGGATTGCTGACCTGCGCCACATCCGGCAGCCCGGCCTGCAAGCGGTCGACGGCGGCGCGCAACGGCGCCGAGGTGTCATCGGGCAGGTTCTTCAAGGCATTGAACAGGCCTTCCAGCGAGCCCTGGCGGCTTTGCTGGGCGGCCAGTTGCTGGCTGACCGCCAGTTGATCGCGCAGCCCGCTCAGGGGCACGAAATCCAGGGTCTGCGCGCCTTGCACCACGGCACTCAACAAGCTGGCGACGCGTAGCGGCTGCGGGCTTTCCAGGGTCAGGGTGGTGCCACTCAGGGCGCTGTTGAGCACCGACACCAGCGAGCGGTACAGCGCCGGCTGCCCGGCCCCCTGAGGCAGCATCTGCGAAGTCAGCACCTTGGCTTGCAGCAAGCTGCCCACCGGCAATTGAGTGGTGTCGATACGGGTCAGGGCCGCGACATTGGCGCTGAGCGCCTGTTGCAGGCTGATCGCCAGGTCGCCCGACGCCGTCTGGCTCACCGCCACGTTGCTGCCCAGGGGTAGCGGCTGGCTGCTGGCGGCCTGCACCAGGGTTTGCCGGCCACCTTCGAGGGTCAGCTTGAGCAATAGCTGAAAGGCTTCACCGCCTTGCTTGAGCGCCAGCACCTCGGCGTTCACGGTTTTTCCGGCGTCGATCAACCCTGCCTGAGGCTCCAGCAGTTTCAGCAGTTCACCCACCGCAGGCGCAGGCCTGGGCCCGGTGGCCGGGGCTGGGGGCAGGGTTGGAAGGTTGATGTCACCGGTCATCGTGGCCGCCGTCTCAAGGAAATTGCCCTCTTTAGAGTAGGGCATCGCATGTATAATGCCGCCCGTCTGCAAAGAGCGTGTCAAAAACATCACAACTGATTGATCCAGCTCTCTAAAACAGGCCGCCAATGCAGTTATTGTGCATCTCTTTAACGGCCGTTCCGCCGCCGACTTGAACCGTAAAGGCCCGCGATCTTGTGACCAGTCCACTACTTGAAGCCGTTGCGCTTGCCTGTGAGCGAGACCTGCGGATGCTGTTCGAACACCTCGAACTGCGTCTGGCGGGCGGCGATATGGTGCAGATCAGTGGGCCCAACGGCAGCGGCAAGACCAGTTTGCTGCGCCTGCTGGCCGGGTTGATGCAGCCGACGGCAGGCCAGGTGCGCCTCAACGGCAAGCCGCTGCACGAACAACGCACGGAGCTGGCGCGCAACCTGGTGTGGATCGGCCACGCCGCCGGGATCAAGGATGTGCTGACGGCCGAAGAAAACCTCAGTTGGCTCAGCGCCCTGCATCATCCGGCCCCGCGCGCATCTATCTGGCAGGCCCTGGCCGCCGTGGGCCTCAAGGGCTTCGAAGACGTCCCCTGTCATACCCTGTCAGCCGGCCAGCAGCGCCGGGTGGCCCTGGCCCGCCTGTACCTGGAGGGCCCGCCGCTGTGGATCCTCGACGAACCCTTCACGGCCCTCGACAAACAGGGCGTAGCGCAACTCGAAGAACACCTGGCCCGGCATTGCGAGCAAGGCGGCATGGTGGTCCTCACCACCCACCACACCTTGACCCGTATGCCTGCCGGTTACCGCGACCTGGACCTGGGCCGGTGGTCGGTATGAGTGTGTTTGCCCTGTTGGTCGCCCGCGAAGCCCGTTTGCTGTGTCGCCGCCCGGCTGAGTTGGCCAACCCGCTGGTGTTCTTCGCGATTGTCATCGCGTTGTTCCCTTTGGCGGTCGGCCCCGAGACTAAACTGTTGCAAACCTTGTCTCCGGGACTGGTGTGGGTCGCGGCCCTTTTGTCCGTCCTGCTCTCGCTGGACGGGCTGTTTCGCAGTGATTTCGAAGATGGTTCCCTTGAACAGTGGGTCCTTTCGTCGCACCCCCTGCCTCTTCTGGTACTGGCCAAGGTACTGGCACACTGGGCCTTCTCCGGCCTGGCGCTGGTCCTGCTCGCGCCGCTGCTGGCGATGATGTTGGGACTGCCTTCCGAATGCCTGCCCGTATTGCTGGCCTCGTTGTTGCTTGGCACCCCGGTGCTGAGCCTGCTGGGGGCGGTGGGTGCGGCACTGACCGTGGGCCTGAAACGTGGGGGGCTGTTGCTGGCCTTGCTGATTTTGCCTTTGTATATCCCGGTGTTGATCCTGGGCAGCGGCGCCTTGCAGGCCGCGCTCATGGGAATGCCGGCGACCGGTTACCTCTTGTGGCTTGGCAGCCTGACCGCCCTGGCGGTAACCCTGACACCCTTTGCTATAGCGGCCGGCCTGAAAATCAGCGTCGGCGAATAATGAGGTCTGACCCGGTGTTTTCACTGCGTCAGTAAAGACCCTAAGCTTCTTGCAACGACAAGAAGCAACCGTGATGGAAACAGCAATGAACTGGACCTGGTTTCACAAGCTCGGCTCGCCCAAGTGGTTCTATGGCATCAGCGGCAAAATGCTGCCTTGGCTCGCCGTCGCCGCCTTCCTGCTGATCGGTATCGGCCTGGTCTGGGGCCTGGCCTTCGCTCCGCCCGACTACCAGCAGGGCAACAGCTTTCGCATCATTTATATCCACGTGCCCGCCGCGCTGCTGGCCCAGTCCTGCTACGTGATGCTGGCGGTGTGCGGCATTGTCGGGCTGGTGTGGAAGATGAAGCTGGCCGACGTCGCCCTGCAATGCGCGGCGCCCATCGGTGCGTGGATGACGGCGGTTGCACTGCTGACCGGGGCGATCTGGGGCAAGCCGACCTGGGGCTCGTGGTGGGTCTGGGATGCGCGACTAACGTCCATGTTGATCCTGCTGTTTCTGTACTTCGGGCTGATTGCCCTGGGCAACGCGATCAGCAATCGTGACAGCGCGGCCAAGGCCTGCGCGGTGCTGGCGATTGTCGGCGTGATCAATATCCCGATCATCAAGTATTCGGTGGAGTGGTGGAACACCCTGCACCAGGGCGCCACCTTCACCCTCACCGAAAAGCCGGCGATGCCCGTGGAAATGTGGGCGCCGCTGCTGCTGATGGTCCTGGGCTTCTACTGCTTCTTCGGCGCGGTGCTGCTGATGCGCATGCGCCTCGAAGTGCTCAAGCGTGAGGCCCGTACCAGTTGGGTCAAGGTCGAAGTGCAAAACAGCCTGGGAGCCCGTGGATGAGTTTCGCCTCTTTCAGTGATTTTCTCGCCATGGGCCACCACGGCCTGTACGTCTGGACCGCCTATGGCATCAGCCTGGCCGTCCTGGCCCTCAACGTCGTTGCGCCGATCCTGGCCCGCAAGCGTTACCTGCAACAAGAGGCGCGTCGTCTGCGCCGGGAGACCGATAAGTGAATCCGCTGCGTAGAAAGCGTCTGTTGATCATCCTTGCCATCCTGGTGGGCGTCGGCATTGCCGTGGGCCTGGCCTTGAGCGCCTTGCAGCAGAACATCAACCTGTTCTATACCCCGACCCAGATCGCCAATGGCGAGGCGCCGCAAGACACGCGGATCCGCGCCGGTGGCATGGTCGAGGCCGGCTCCCTGAAGCGCTCCGGCGACTCCCTGGACGTGACTTTCGTGGTTACCGACTTCAACAAATCCGTGACCATCTCCTACCGCGGCATCCTCCCGGACCTGTTTCGCGAAGGGCAGGGCATCGTGGCCCTGGGCAAGATCAACGCCCAGGGCGTGGTGGTAGCCGATGAAGTGCTGGCCAAGCACGATGAAAAATACATGCCGCCGGAAGTGACCAAGGCCCTTAAAGACAGCGGCCAATCCGCGCCAACCCCAGCCAAGGAGGGTTAAGCGATGACCTCTACATTGTTTATTCCCGAGTTGGGCCAGTTGGCGATGATCCTCGCCCTGTGCTTTGCCATCGTCCAGGCCATCGTGCCGCTGCTGGGCGCCTGGCGCGGCGACCGGCTGTGGATGAGCCTGGCGCAACCCGCCGCCTGGGGCCAGTTCGCGTTCCTGGCGTTCGCCTTCGGTTGCCTGACCTATGCCTTCATGACCGACGACTTTTCCGTCGCCTATGTGGCCAGTAACTCCAACAGCGCCTTGCCCTGGTACTACAAGTTCAGCGCCGTGTGGGGTGCCCACGAAGGCTCCCTGCTGCTGTGGGCGCTGATCCTCGGCGGCTGGACCTTTGCCGTGTCGGTGTTCTCCCGGCAGTTGCCGCAAGTCATGCTGGCGCGGGTGTTGGCGGTGATGGGCATGATCAGCATCGGCTTTTTACTGTTCCTGATCATGACCTCCAACCCGTTCGAGCGGATCCTGCCGCAGATTCCCATGGACGGTCGCGACCTCAACCCGTTGCTGCAGGATATCGGCCTGATCGTCCACCCGCCGATGCTCTACATGGGCTATGTGGGCTTCTCCGTGGCCTTCGCCTTTGCCATCGCCGCCTTGCTCGGCGGGCGCCTCGACGCGGCCTGGGCGCGCTGGTCGCGGCCCTGGACCATCGTCGCCTGGGCCTTCCTCGGCATCGGCATCACCCTGGGCTCGTGGTGGGCCTATTACGAACTCGGCTGGGGCGGCTGGTGGTTCTGGGACCCGGTGGAAAACGCCTCCTTCATGCCCTGGCTGGTGGGCACGGCACTGATCCACTCCCTGGCCGTCACCGAAAAACGCGGCGTGTTCAAGAGCTGGACCGTGTTGCTGGCCATTGCCGCCTTCTCCCTGAGCCTGCTGGGCACGTTCCTCGTGCGTTCCGGCGTGCTGACCTCGGTGCACGCATTCGCTGCCGACCCTGAGCGCGGCGTGTTTATCCTGATCTTCCTGCTCTGCGTGGTGGGCGGCTCGCTGACTCTGTTCGCCCTGCGCGCACCGGTGGTCAAGAGCCACGTGGGCTTCAACCTGTGGTCGCGGGAAACCCTGCTGCTGGGCAACAACCTGGTGTTGATCGTTGCTGCCTCGATGATCCTGCTGGGTACCCTGTACCCGCTGGTACTCGATGCCCTGACCGGCGCCAAGCTGTCGGTCGGCCCGCCGTACTTCAACGCATTGTTCATCCCGCTGATGGGCCTGTTGATGGTGGTGATGGCCATTGGCGTGCTGGTGCGCTGGAAAGACACCCCGGTCAAATGGCTGCTGGGCATGTTGATCCCAGTGCTGCTGGGCAGTGCCGCCTTGTCGGTGATTGCCGGGATTGCCTACGGCGACTTCAACTGGGCAGTGCTCGCCACCTTCATGCTCGCGGCCTGGGTGTTGCTGGCCGGTGTGCGCGATATCTTCGACAAGACCCGGCACAAGGGCCTGATCAAGGGCCTGCCGACCCTGACCCGCAGCTACTGGGGCATGCAGATCGCGCACATCGGCATCGCCGTGTGCGCCCTGGGCGTGGTGTTGTCCAGCCAGAACA
Organism: Pseudomonas sp. WS 5010; assembly: GCF_012985565.1. Lineage (NCBI taxonomy): Bacteria > Pseudomonadati > Pseudomonadota > Gammaproteobacteria > Pseudomonadales > Pseudomonadaceae > Pseudomonas > Pseudomonas sp. WS 5010. The sequence continues at coordinate 221,927 of NZ_JAAQWQ010000005.1, forward strand.
GCGCCGAGCGCGACCTGCGCCTGGCCCCTGGCGAGTCCATGGACCTGGCCGGCTACCAGTTCGTCTTTGAAGGCGCCAAGCACTTCGAAGGGCCGAATTTCACCTCCGACAAAGGCACCGTGCGTGTGCTGCGCAACGGCAAGCAGGTTTCCGTGCTGCACCCGGAAAAACGCCTGTACACCGTACAAAGCTCGATGATGACCGAAGCCGGGATCGACGCCGGGTTCACCCGTGACCTGTATGTGGCCCTGGGCGAACCCCTGGGCGAGGGCGCCTGGGCCGTGCGGGTCCACGTCAAGCCGTTTGTGCGCTGGATCTGGTTCGGCGGCCTGCTGACCGGTTTTGGCGGGTTGCTGGCAGCGATGGACCGGCGTTACCGGGTCAAGGTCAAGAGCCGGGTGCGTGAAGCCCTCGGCATGCAGGGAGCAGCGGTATGAAGCGTTGGTTGATGGTATTGCCGCTGGCGCTGTTTCTGCTGGTCGCGGTGTTTTTGTATCGCGGCCTGTACCTGGACCCGGCCGAGCTGCCGTCGGCGATGATCGGCAAGCCGTTCCCGGCGTTCTCGCTGCCCACGGTGCAGGGCGATAAAACCCTGACCCAGGCCGACCTGATCGGCAAGCCGGCCCTGGTCAACGTGTGGGCCACCTGGTGCATCTCGTGCCGCGTGGAACATCCGGTGCTCAACAAGCTGGCCGAGAACGGCGTGGTGATCTACGGCATCAACTACAAGGACGACAATGCGGCGGCCCTGAAGTGGCTCGCGGAGTTCCACAACCCGTACCAGTTGGACGTGCGTGATGAAGACGGCAACCTTGGCTTGAACCTCGGCGTCTACGGTGCCCCGGAAACCTTCTTTATCGACGCCAAGGGCGTGATCCGCGACAAGTTCGTCGGGGTGATCGACGAAGTGGTCTGGCGCGAACAACTGGCGGCCAAGTACCAGGCCCTGGTGGATGAGGCCAAGCCATGAAGCGCTGGTTGACCGCCGCAGTACTGGCCCTGGGCCTGGTGGGCGTGGCCCATGCCGCCATCGACACCTATGAATTTGCCCGCGATGGCGACCGCGAGCGTTTTCGCGAGCTGACCAAGGAGCTGCGCTGCCCCAAGTGCCAGAACCAGGACATCGCCGATTCCAACGCGCCGATTGCCGCCGACCTGCGCAAGGAAATCTTCCGCATGTTGGGCGAGGGCAAGGACAACCAGCAGATCATCGACTTCATGGTCGATCGCTACGGTGATTTTGTCCGCTACAAGCCGGCGCTGACCGGCAAGACCGCCTTGCTCTGGTTTGGCCCCGCTGCCCTGTTGCTGGGTGGCCTGGTGGTCATGGCCGTGATCGTCCGCCGTCGCCGTGCGGCGCCTACCGATGGTTCTGATGCGCTATCTGCCCAAGAGCGCCAACGCCTCGACCAACTGCTGGACAAAAAAACTGATGATTGATTTCTGGCTCGCAGCTGGCCTGCTGCTCCTGGTTGCCTTGAGTTTCCTGCTGATCCCGGTGTTGCGCGTACGTCGCGCCCAGCGTGAAGAAGACCGCACCGCGCTGAACGTCGCGCTGTATCAGGAACGTGTCGCCGAACTGCAAACCCAACAAAGCGAAGGCGTGCTCAACGCCGCGCAGCTCGATACCGGCCGCGCCGAAGCCGCCCGTGAATTGCTGGCCGATACCGAAGGCGTGGAAAAGCCCCGCGAATCGCGCCTGGGCAAGCCGCTGCCGTTGCTGGCCTCGGTGCTGGTGCCGGTGTTGGGCCTGGGGCTGTACCTGCATTACGGGGCCATCGACAAGGTTGAACTGACCCGCGAATTCGCCCAGCCGCCGGTGTCCCTTGCCGACATGACCCAGCGCCTGGAACGGGCGGCGGCAGCGCAACCGGATTCGGCCGAGGGCCTGTACTTCCTGGGGCGCGCCTACATGGCCCAGGACCGCTCGGCGGATGCGGCCAAGGTCTTCGAGCGCGCCGTGGCCCTGGCTGGCCGCCAGCCGGAATTGCTCGGGCAGTGGGCCCAGGCGCAGTACTTTGCCAACAACAAACAATGGTCGCCGCAGCTTCAGGCCTTGACCGACGAAGCGCTGAAGCTCGATCCGAAAGAAGTCACCAGTCTCGGCCTGCTGGGCATCGCCGCCTTTGAAGGGCAGCGTTACCAGGAAGCTATCGACTACTGGAATCGTCTGTTGGCCTTGTTGCCGGAGAAAGACAACTCCCGCGCAGCACTGCAAGGCGGCATCGACCGTGCGGCCGAGAAGTTGAAAGAGGGCGGCGCTGCCGTCGCGCCAACGGCCAAGACCGCCGTGATGAAAGTGCGCGTGGACCTGGCGGCCGACGTCAAAGCCCGCGCCCTGCCGACTGACAGCGTATTCATCTTCGCCCGCGCCGTTTCCGGCCCGCCGGCGCCACTGGCCGCCAAGCGCGTGACCGTGGCCGACCTGCCGGTGACCGTCGAACTGGGCGATGCCGATGCGATGATGCCGCAGTTGAAACTGTCCAACTTTCCCGAAGTCCAACTGGTTGCGCGCATCTCACGGGCCGGTCAACCGACTGCCGGCGAGTGGATCGGCCGCAGTCAACCCCTGGCCAGCAGCACCACCGCGACCCAGCAGTTGACCATCGACAGTCCGGATAAATAATTTCGAGGAAATCCCCATGACCGCCATCGCTCGTATCACCCTGCTCAGCCTGGTATTGGGCTTGAGCGCTTGCGCGGTTCATCGGCCACCTCCTGCCCCTACGGGCCCGACCATTCCACCGTCGGGCCCCTCGACCCAACCGGTAACCAAACCTTCCGGCCCGGTCACCGCCCCCGCCAAGCCCTTGCCGAGCAAGTCCCCGACCTTCGCCCCACCCCCCGGCGCTGCCAGCCACTGGGACGGCAAGATGCAGGTGTACGTGCTGGACGAACAACCGGACACCTTCTACCGCCAGCGCACCTATTACCGCTGGAGCAACGGCTGGAGCCGCTCCATCAGCCCGAACGGGCCCTGGGAAGAGACGAATGTGCAGGGTGTACCGCCTGGGTTGAGCAAGCAGTACGCAAAATGATCTAAGGCGACCTTCAAACGGTCGCCTTTTTTTATGACTTGAAATCCAATCCAAATGTGGGAGCTGGCTTGTCGGGTCGCCGCATCGCAGCATAGGTATCTACACGGCTTGCTCTTTTTGGTTATTGGGTGTGAGTACATATCCGTTGCTGCGGTTACGGCGGCTATTGGTTCCGCCCTTACGGCGGGTCACTTTCGAAGAGCGCGAAAGTAACCAAAGCGCTTTTGCCCCACCACTCGGTGCCTCGCCTAGGCTCGGCATGCCCGCAGTCAGGCATTGCTCCGTGGGCCCGCCGCGATCGGCCATCCCTGGCCGTGTCGCGGCTACCCCGGCATCCATGCCGGGGTGCCCACTGCGCAATACCTGCCTGCGGCCAGCGTGGTTTGACGGGGCGCCTAAGATCAAAAGCCAGATCAAAAGCAGTGCAACAGCAGAGCAACAGCAAAGCCAGAGCGCGAAGCTACATTCCCCTGTAGGAGCTGGCTTGCCTGCGATGGCGGTGTATCAGCCAATACATTTATCGACTGATACACCGCCATCGCAGGCAAGCCAGCTCCCACAGGAGTCCGCGCACGCCTCGATGATCAGGTCGGCTGTCAGGCCGCCTCGCTTTGCTTGTGATTTTGATCTTAGGCACACCGAGCCTAGGCGAGGTGCCGAGTGGTGGGGCAAGAGCCCTTTGGTTACTTTGGGCTGGGCCGGCACTCCGGCTCTTTTCCAAAGTGACCCGCCGTAAGGGCGGAACCCTAAGTGGCCGTAACCGCAGCAATGGATATGTACACAGACCGAGAAGAGAGTTGTGTAGATACCTATGGCCATCGCAAGCAAGCCAGCCCCCACAGGGATTCACTTGGCCGTCAGGCCGCCGGGTATTCCCGGTGCAACGCTGCCTCGACTAACAACTGCGCGATCTCGATCAATTGCACCACCGCCATCACCTGCTTACGGCTCGAGCCTTCAAGATGCTCGGTGCAGTCGTACGCACTGACCGCCGCCGACTCGAGCATTTCACAGGCGTTGCTCAACGCCTCTTCGGTGCTGAGACCGGCTGCGAATGCAGTGCGTATTGCTTGAACGCACGTTGTGCCGCTTCGTGGAGTTTGCTGTCGTTCAGGGAGTAGGCCGGGCTAGGCGTGACTTTTTTCATACGGTTGCTCCTGGAGTTAAAGGAGCCGCCACAATCACTTCCACATGATGGGTGGCGACTGTACGCAGGTGTGGAAGACCGGACTCCAGGACCCCGGCGCACCCGAAGGTGCCCCGCGCACAGCCGCCATATAGCTGCGTGAAAAAGGGCGACGACCGAGGAATGGAGACCCGGCAGGGCTGGGCCCTCCTGCGTACAGCTCGCCCAACATGATGTGTGCCTGTTAAATGATGAGCCGTAGGGAAAGTCCTGTTTTGATCATCCCCACACGGAGCATGGGAGCGATCCTCATATGCATGGGAATTGTCCTTCGGCTGTTCCAACCTTTCATAAAACCTTCATCAAACCGCCCCCCTGCCGTCATGTGCAAGTCATAGCCCTGACACCTCCCGCGCCTACTGTCGTTTGAACTCAAACACAGCCCCGCAAGGCTGTTCAAACCAGACAGAGAAGCCCATGAATCCCGCTATCCATGTCGATCGCCTGAACAAGACCTTTGCGAAGAAAACCGCGTTGGTCGACCTCGAACTCACCATCGCCAGCGGCGAGATGGTCGCCCTGATCGGTGCGTCCGGCTCCGGCAAGTCCACGTTGTTGCGCCACCTCGCGGGGCTGGCCTGTTGCGACAAGGGCAACGGCGGCAGCGTCAAGGTGCTGGGCCGGGAGGTGCAGGCCAGTGGGCGGTTGAATGGCAAGGTGCGGCGGTTGCGCGCGGATATTGGCTACATCTTCCAGCAGTTCAACCTGGTCAATCGCCTGAGTGTGATCGACAACGTGCTGCTCGGTTGCCTGGGCCGGGTCCCGCGCTGGCGCGGCAACCTCGGGTTGTTCAATACCGAGGAAAAGCAGTTTGCCATGGAATCCCTGGCACGCGTCGGCCTGGCGGACCTGGCCCAGCAGCGCGCCTCGACCCTGTCCGGTGGCCAGCAACAACGGGTGGCGATTGCCCGGGCGTTGACCCAGCGTGCCGACGTGATCCTCGCCGACGAACCCATCGCCTCCCTGGATCCGGAGTCGGCGCGCAAGGTCATGGAGATCCTCGCCGATATCAACCGCCGCGACGGCAAGACCGTGGTGGTGACCCTGCATCAAGTCGATTACGCCATGCGTTATTGCCCGCGCGCCGTGGCGCTCAAGGGCGGGCGCATTCATTTCGATGGGCAGGGCCGCGAGATGAGCAGCCAGTTTCTCAACGACCTGTACGGTGCCGACGTCGACACCAGCCTGATGTTTTGCGAACCGCCGCGCCGTTCCGAACTGCCCCAGCGCCTGGCCCTGGCCCGCGCTTGAACCCCCACTCACGATCCCTAGGAGTCGCCTGCATGTTGAACCGTATCGGTCATGTTTTCCTGTCTGCCGTGTTGTTGGCCAGCGTCGCCATGGGCAATGCCCAGGCCGCCGACAAGGCCATCAACTTCGGCATCATGTCCACCGAGTCTTCGCAGAACCTCAAGAGCATCTGGCAGCCGTTTCTCGACGACATGCACAAGAAGACCGGCCTGACCATCAACGCCACCTTCGCCTCCGATTACGCCGGCCTGATCCAGGGCATGCGTTTTAACAAGGTCGATGTGGCCTGGCTCGGCAACAAGGCAGCGATGGAGGCGGTGGACCGCTCCAACGGCGAGATCTTCGCCCAGACCGCCGCTGCCAACGGCGCCGCCGGCTACTGGAGCCTGCTGATCGTACGCAAGGACAGCCCGCTCAACTCCGTCGAAGACATGCTCAAGAACGCCAAGAACCTGACCTTCGGCAATGGCGACCCGAACTCCACCTCGGGCTACCTGGTGCCGGGCTACTACGTGTTCGCCAAGAACAATGTGGATGCCGCCACCGCCTTCAAGCGCACGCTCAATTCCAGCCATGAAGTCAACGCACTGAGCGTGGCCAAGGGGCAGTTGGACGTGGCCACCTTCAACACCGAAAGCTGGGACCGCCTGGAAGTGACCCAGCCGGACAAGGCCGCCCAACTCAAGGTGATCTGGAAGTCGCCGCTGATCCCCGCCGACCCGCTGGTGTGGAGCAAGGCCCTGACTGACAGCGAGAAGAGCAAGATCCGCGATTTCATCTTCAGCTACGGCGACACCGATGAAGAGAAGGCGGTGCTCAAGAACATGCAGTTGGGCAAGTTCCTCGCGTCCACTGACGACCAGTTGCTGCCGATCCGCCAGCTGGAACTGTTCAAGCAACGCACCACCATCAGTGCCGACAGCAAGCTGGCCGAGGCAGATAAAGCCAAGAAGCTGGCGCAGATCGACGCCGACCTGGCCACGCTGCAACAGCGCCTGAGCGAGCTGGACAAGAAACCCGCCGCCAACGGCTAACCCCCCTGTGGGACCGGAGCCTATGTGTGAACTGAGCCTATGTGTGAACGGGCTTGTGTGGGAGCGGGCTTGCTCGCGAAAGCGGTGAGTCAGTCGCTGGATGTGTTGAATGACACACCGCTTTCGCGAGCAAGCCCGCTCCCACACACACACACATAGGCCCAGCTCCAACCATTATCGAGAGTGATCCATGACGACCTTGCACGCTGAAGCCGTGGGTAAAAGAACCTGGCCGCAATACCTCGGCTGGGGCCTGTTCCTGGTGCTGCTGGCCTGGGCCTGGAAAGGCGCAGAAATGAACCCGCTGGCGCTGTACCGCGACTCGGGAAACATGGCGACCTTCGCCGCCGACTTCTTCCCGCCGGACTTCCACGAATGGCGCTCCTACCTCAAGGAAATGATCGTCACCGTGCAAATCGCCCTCTGGGGCACGGTGCTGGCGATTGTCTGCTCGGTGCCCCTGGGCATCCTCTGCGCCGACAACATCACCCCCTGGTGGATTCACCAACCCCTGCGCCGGGTGATGGATGCCTTCCGTTCGATCAACGAAATGGTGTTTGCCATGTTGTTCGTGGTGGCGGTCGGGCTTGGTCCGTTTGCCGGTGTGTTGGCCCTGTGGATCAGCACCACCGGGGTACTTGCCAAGCTGTTTGCCGAAGCCGTCGAGGCCATCGACCCAGGCCCGGTGGAAGGGGTGCGCGCCACCGGTGCCAGCGCCTTGCAAGAGGTGATCTACGGCGTGATCCCGCAAGTCATGCCGCTGTGGGTGAGCTACGCGCTGTACCGCTTCGAGGCCAATGTGCGCTCGGCGACGGTGGTGGGCATGGTCGGCGCGGGCGGCATCGGCGTGATCCTGTGGGAGAACATCCGCGCCTTCCAGTTCGTGCAGACCTGCGCGGTGCTGCTGGTGATCATCGTGGTGGTAAGCCTGATCGACGTGCTGTCCCAGCGCCTGCGCAAGCGGTTTATCTGACCTTGGAGGGGTGCCTGCGGGCGCTTTTTTTAAAGCATGCAGTTGTCTAGACAAGATGAGCCGGTGTACCGCGAACTCGCCGATATCCTGCGCCGCGAACTCAGCGGCTACCAGGCCGGGGAGTTCCTGCCGGGCGAGGTGCAGTTGGCCGAACGCTTTGGCGTCAACCGCCACACCCTGCGCCGCGCCATTGATGAACTGGTGTTCGAAGGCAGCCTGCTGCGCCAGCAGGGCAAAGGCACCCAGGTGCTGGACCGGCCGCTGATCTACCCGATGGGCGCCGACACCGCCTACAGCCAATCGCTGTCGGCCCTGGGGCATGGCGTGCAGGCGCTGCTGCTCAAGCGCCGCTACTGCTACGCCAGCCGCGAAGAAGCGCAGCACCTGGGCATCGCCGAAATGGCACCGATGATCGAGCTGCAAACCCTGCGCAAGCTCGACCAGCAGCCCGTCAGCCTGATCCGCCATCGCTACTGCGCCAGCCACGCGCCGTTGCTGGCGCACTACAACGGCGGCTCCCTGCGCCAGTACCTGCGCGAGCGCGACCTGCCGCTGACCCGCACCCTGAGCCTGATCGGTGCGCGCCTGCCCAACCGTGATGAAGCCGCGCTGCTGATGATGCCCCGGCACTTGCCGGCCTTGACCGTATTCACCCTTTCCCGCGATCGCGATGGCCGCCCGGTGGAGCTGGCGCAGTCCACCAGCCGTTCGGATCGCTTCCAGTACCAGGTGGTGACTTGATGGAGACCCCGATGAATCTGTCCCCGCGTCAGCATTGGATTGGCGTACTTGCCCGCGCCCAGCTCAATGAACTGCAACCCCACGAAGCGGCATTGAAGGACGCCGAGTACCAACTGATCCGCGCCCCGGAAATCGGCATGACCCTGGTGCGCGGGCGCATGGGCGGCAATGGCGCGCCGTTCAACGTCGGCGAAATGACGGTGACCCGCTGTGTGGTGCGCCTGGCCGATGGCCGCACCGGCTACAGCTACCTGGCGGGGCGCGACAAGGTCCACGCCGAACTGGCGGCCCTGGCCGATGCCCATCTGCAAAACGCGCAGCCGAGCCCTTGGCTCACGGATTTGATCAGCGCCCTGGCCCAGGCCCAGGCCCGGCGTCGCGCGCAAAAAGAAGCCGACACCGCGGCCACCAAGGTCGAGTTCTTCACCCTGGTGCGAGGAGAAAACTGATGCACGCTCAATTATTGCAACCGGCGTTTGTCGACCCGGTACTGGATGCCCAGCGCAGTTTTCGCGCGGCGCTCAAGGCCTTGGCCGAGCCGGGTTTGCTCCAGCACTTGCCGGCAGCCCCGCACCTCGATGGCCTGGCGCCCGCCACCTATGCCTTGTGCCTGGCGCTGCTGGATGTCGACACGCCGCTGTGGCTGGCACCTGGCTTCGACACGCCGCTGATCCGCGCCAACCTGGCCTTCCACTGCGGCTGCCCGTTGGTCGCGCGCCGGGAGGAGGCTGCGTTTGCCTTGCTCGGCGAGCCGGACCTGTTCGACCTCAGCGGCTTCGACCACGGCAATGATCGCTACCCCGACCAGTCCTGCACCTTGCTGGTCCAGCTTACTGACCTGGACGCCGGGCGCGCCTTGCTCTGGCGCGGCCCGGGCATCCAGGCCCAGCGCCGGGTGCAGGTGCCGGTGCCGCCGGTGTTCTGGCTGGAGCGCCAGCGCCGTGAAGCCTTCCCCCGTGGCCTGGACGTGTTGTTCAGCGCCGGCCATCACCTGCTCGGCCTGCCGCGCAGCAGCCGCATCACACAGGAGCACGCCTGATGTACGTAGCCGTCAAGGGTGGCGAACAGGCCATCGACAATGCCCACCGCCTGCTGGCGAAAAAACGCCGGGGCGACCCGGCCGTGCCGGAGCTGCGCGTCGAGCAGATCCGCCAGCAACTGCCCCTGGCCGTGGCGCGGGTGATGAGTGAAGGCTCGCTGTACGACGAAGAGCTGGCCGCGCTGGCAATCAAGCAGGCGGCGGGGGACCTGGTAGAAGCGATCTTCCTGCTGCGCGCCTACCGCACCACGTTGCCGCGTTTCAGCCCGAGCCTGCCGATCGATACCGCGCAGATGTCGTTGAGCCGGCGGTTGTCGGCCACCTTCAAGGATGTGCCCGGCGGCCAGTTGCTCGGCCCGACCTTCGACTACACCCATCGCCTGCTGGATTTCGCACTGCTGGCCGAGGGTGAGTATCCAGGCCCGCAGACCACGGCGGATGCGCAACTCGAACCGTGTCCACGGGTGCTGGGGTTGCTGGCCAAGGAAGGCCTGATCAAGCACGAGGCCGACGACCACGCCCGCGTCGCTGACATCACCCGCGACCCGCTGGAGTTCCCCGCCAGCCGTGCCGAACGCCTGCAAGCCCTGGCCCGTGGCGATGAAGGGTTTTTGTTGGCGCTGGGCTATTCGACCCAGCGTGGCTACGGGCGCAATCACCCGTTTGCCGGGGAGATTCGTATCGGTGACGTAGAGGTCTGGATCGATCCCGAAGAGCTGGGCTTTGCCATTTGCCTGGGCAGCATCGAAGTCACCGAGTGCGAGATGGTCAACCAGTTCGTCGGCTCAGCCACCGAGTTGGCGCAGTTCACCCGCGGCTATGGCCTGGCGTTCGGGCATGCCGAGCGCAAGGCCATGGGCATGGCCCTGGTGGATCGCTCGCTGCGTGCCGAGGAGTACAGCGAAGAGATTGTCTCGCCGGCCCAGCGCGAAGAATTCGTGCTGGCCCACTGCGACAACGTCGAGGCGGCCGGTTTTGTCTCGCACCTCAAATTGCCTCACTACGTGGACTTCCAGGCCGAACTGGAACTGATCCGCAAACTGCGCCAACCGGCCGAGGGCACCCGCCATGAATGACGCCGCCTACAACTTCGCCTACCTCGACGAACAGACCAAACGCATGATCCGTCGCGCCTTGCTCAAGGCCGTGGCGATTCCCGGTTACCAAGTGCCGTTCGGTGGCCGCGAGATGCCGTTGCCCTACGGCTGGGGCACCGGCGGCATGCAATTGACAGCGGCGATCCTCGGCGCCGACGACGTGCTCAAGGTCATCGACCAGGGCGCCGACGACACCACCAACGCCGTGTCCATCCGGCGCTTTTTTGCGCGCACCGCCGGCATCGCCACCACCGAAGCCACCCCCGACGCCACGGTGATCCAGACTCGCCACCGCATCCCGGAAACCCCGCTGCAGGCCGGGCAGATCATGGTCTACCAGGTGCCGATCCCCGAGCCGCTGCGCTTTATCGAGCCTTCGGAAACCGAGACCCGCACCATGCACGCCCTCAACGATTACGGGGTGATGCACGTAAAACTCTACGAAGACATCGCCACCTTCGGCCACATCGCCACCGCCTATGCCTACCCGGTGATGGTCGACGAGCGCTATGTGATGGACCCCTCGCCGATCCCCAAATTCGACAACCCGAAACTCGACATGAGCCCGGCGCTGATGCTGTTCGGTGCCGGCCGCGAAAAGCGCCTGTACGCGGTGCCGCCGTACACCCAGGTCAGCAGCCTGGACTTCGAGGACCACCCCTTTGAGGTGCAGAAATGGGAACACCACTGCGCCATCTGTGGCAGCCATGAATCGTTCCTCGACGAGCTGATTCTCGATGACGCCGGCACCCAGAGTTTTGTGTGTTCCGACACCTGGTACTGCGCCCAACGGGTCAAGGAGAACAACCAGTGAGCCAGCCGTTATTGCAAGTGCGCGACCTGTCCCTGCTGTATGGCCCGCAGAAGGGCTGCCAGGAGGTGAGTTTTGATCTGTACCCCGGCGAAGTGCTGGGGATTGTCGGCGAGTCCGGTTCGGGTAAATCCACCTTGCTCTCGCTGTTGAGCGGGCGCTTGCCGCCCCAGGCCGGCAGCGTCGGCTATCGCAGCAAGGACGGCGAATGGCTGGACCTCTATAGCGCCAGCGAAGCCGAACGCCGCACTTTGTTGCGCACCGAATGGGGCTTCGTTGAGCAGAACCCTCGCGACGGCCTGCGCATGGGCGTGTCGGCCGGCGCCAACATTGGCGAGCGCCTGATGGCCCAGGGCGTGCGCAACTACCAGCAACTGCGCGGCGCCGGCCTGGATTGGCTGGGCCAGGTGGAGATCGACCCGCAGCGCATCGACGACCTGCCGCGCACTTTCTCTGGCGGCATGCAGCAGCGCCTGCAAATCGCGCGCAACCTCGTTTCCAGCCCGCGCCTGGTGTTTATGGACGAGCCCACCGGTGGCCTCGATGTGTCGGTGCAGGCGCGCCTGCTCGACCTGCTGCGCGGCCTGGTGCGCGAGCTGGACCTGGCGGTGGTGATCGTCACCCACGACCTGGCGGTGGCGCGCCTGCTGGCCGATCGCCTGATCGTGATGCGCCGCTCGCGGGTGGTGGAAACCGGGCTTACGGACCAGATCCTCGACGATCCACAGCACCCTTACTCTCAACTGCTGGTGTCCTCGGTATTGCAGCCATGACAAGTGCCTTGATCGAGGTCCGCGACCTCTCGAAAACCTTCACCTTGCACCAGCAGAACGGCGTGGTGCTCAACGTACTGCGCGGGGTGGCGTTCAGCGTGCAGGGCGGTGAATGCCTGGTGCTGCACGGCCAGTCCGGTGCCGGTAAAAGCACCTTGCTGCGCACCTTGTATGGCAACTACCTGCCGGCCGGAGGCAGCATCCGCGTGTGGCATGCCGGGCAATGGCTGGAACTGGTGGGCGCAGCCCCCCGGGACATTCTCCAGGTACGCCAGCAGACCCTGGGCTATGTCAGCCAGTTTTTGCGGGTGATCCCCCGGGTTGCCTGCCTGGATGTGGTGATGGAGCCCGCGCTGGCCCGTGGCTGGACGAAGGCTGACGCCCAGGCCCGTGCCGAGCATTTGCTGGCGCGCCTGAATATCCCCCGGCGCCTGTGGCAACTGGCGCCGGGCACGTTCTCCGGGGGCGAGCAGCAGCGGGTCAATATCGCGCGTGGCTTCATGGTGGCTTGGCCGGTGATGTTGCTGGACGAACCGACAGCCTCCCTGGATGAGCGCAACCGCCAGGTTGTCCTGGAACTGATCAACGAAGCCAAGGCCGGCGGTGCCGCACTGATCGGCATCTTCCATGACCGTGCCGCCCGTGAGGCGGTGGCCGACCGCCATTTGGACATGACGCCCGCTGTGATCACCGATGAGGACTACGCCGATGCCCGCTGAACAGATCCTCAGTAATGCCCAGTTGGTTACCGCTGATCGTGTATTTCTCGGCAGCCTGGTGCTGCGTGACGGGGTGATCGTCGACCTCGCCGAAGGCCGCAGCCAGCTGCCCCAGGCCCAGGACCTGGGCGGTGATTTCCTGCTGCCGGGGTTGGTGGAGTTGCACACCGACAACCTGGAAAAACACATGACCCCGCGGCCCGGCGTGGACTGGCCGTCGATCTCGGCGGTGCTCAGCCATGACGCGCAGATCATCGCGGCCGGTATCACCACGGTGTTTGATGCGGTGTCCATCGGCGACGTGAACCCCAAGGGCAATCGCATGCAGAAACTGCCGGCGATGCTCAATGCCATTGCCTCGGCGCAAGAGGCCGGCCTGACCCGCGCCGAACACCGCCTGCACTTGCGTTGCGAGTTGTGCCACCCGGACACCTTGAGCGTGTTCCGCGATCTGGTGGAAAACCCGCTGGTGCAATTGGTGTCGGTGATGGACCACTCGCCGGGCCAGCGCCAGTTTGTGCTGCAGTCCAAGTACCGCGAGTACTACATGGGCAAGTACCACCTGGACGAGGCAACCATGGATGCGTTCGTGGTGCTGCAAATGGCCAACTCCAAGACCTACAGCGACCGCTATCGCTCAGCCATCGTCGAGCATTGCCTGGCGCGTGGCTTGTCGGTGGCCAGCCATGACGACGCGACCCTGGCCCATGTCGAGGAGTCGGCGCGCTACGGCATGAACATCGCCGAGTTCCCCACCACCCTGGAAGCGGCGCGCGGATGCCGGCAATTGGGCATGAAAGTGCTGATGGGCGCGCCGAACGTGGTGCGTGGCGGGTCCCACTCGGGTAATGTGGCCGCCGCCGGCCTGGCCGCGGAAGGATTGCTGGATATACTTTCCAGTGACTACTACCCGGCTAGCCTGTTGCCAGCGGCCTTTGCCCTGGCGGCCCAGGACAATGACTGCGATCTGCCCCAGGCGATCCAAATGATCAGCCTGGCCCCTGCGCACGCGGCGGGCCTCAGGGATCGCGGGGAAATTGCCCTGGGCCTGCGCGCGGACCTGGTGCAAGCCAGGGCCCAGGGCGGGCTGCCGGTAGTCCAACAAGTCTGGCGACAAGCCAAGAGGGTGTTTTGATGGCGGGCAGGTTGATCTATCTCATCGGGCCATCGGGTTCGGGCAAGGACAGCCTGTTGGATGCCGCGCGCGGGCCATTGGCCGAGCGCGGTTGCCGCATTGTGCGACGGGTCATCACCCGTTCGGCCGAAGCGGTGGGCGAGGCCGCCCAGGGTGTGAGCCCCGAGCAATTCGCCGCGCTGCAGACCGAGGGCGGCTTTGCCCTCAGTTGGCATGCCAATGGCTTGTCTTATGGCATTCCACGGCAGATCGACGACTGGCTGGCGGCTGGCGACGATGTGCTGGTCAATGGCTCCCGTGGCCATCTGGCGCAAACCCGCGCGCGTTATCCGACGTTGTTGGTGGTCTTGCTGACCGTGGACCAGGCGGTATTGCGCCAACGCTTGCTGGCGCGGGGGCGTGAGTCGGTGGCAGAAATCGACGCGCGCCTGGCACGCAATGCGCAGTTTCGCGACAGCCTGCAGGCCGCGCCCGGGGTATTGCTGCTGGATAACTCCGGGCCGTTGGCGCACACCGTCGCCCGGTTGCTCGAGTGTCTGGACGAGGGGCACTCGGCATGCGCCTGACCCTGCTGGGCACCGGCGACGCCCGCCAAGTCCCGGTGTATGGCTGCGAATGCGCGGCCTGCGTCCTGGCGCGCAGCGATGAGCGTTTGCGCCGCCGCGAGTGCAGCGCGCTGATCGAATGCGGCGACCAGCGCTGGTTGATCGACAGCGGCCTGACGGACCTGACCGAGCGTTTCCCGCCCCGCAGTTTCAACGGCATTTTGCAGACCCACTACCACGCCGATCATGCCCAGGGCCTGCTGCATCTGCGCTGGGGCCAGGGCCTGATCATCCCGGTGCATGGCCCGGCAGACCCCGAGGGCTTGTCGGACCTCTACAAACACCCCGGCATCCTCGATTTCAGCCAGCCCTTTGCCGAGTTCGAGACCCGGCAATTTGGCGAGATGGCGGTCACCGCGTTGCCCCTGCAACATTCCAAGCCGACCTTCGGCTACCTGCTGCAAGGCCAGGGACGGCGCCTGGCGTATCTGACCGACACCACGGGCCTGCCCCCGGCGACCGTCGACTGGCTGCGGCGTGAGCCCCTGGACGTGCTGGTCATCGACTGCTCGATGCCACCGCAACCCCAGGCGCCGCGCAATCACAATGACCTGACATTGGCCCTGCAATGCATCGACGCGTGCGGCGCCGAGCTTGGCGTACTGACCCACGTCGGGCACACCCTGGATGCCTGGCTGTTGCAGCATCGCAGTGAACTGCCGCCGCATGTGACGGTGGGTTGGGATGGGCGGGTGCTCTAGCTCAAGGGGGACCTTGGGGTTACGCTGAAAATGGCGAGCGAATATTTCTCGGGATGGAGAACATGTCCCGTAGGGCATTCGGCTTTTGCTGGCATTTTTTTAATCGCCGTCAGCCACTTGAACGGGTTTTTTCGAGGTCGATTCACGGGGCTGGAGTGTAAGAGTCCATGTGTTTTGTGAGCAAATCCCACAGCAGGCCAAAACGTTTCAATCAGACTTAAAACCCAGGTGGCAAGGCAGGTTTCCTGCATGAAAGATTAGCCGCAGATGACGGTGGTCCAGGCAGTTTTCACTGATGTTGGGCGCTGTTACTCCAGCCACTAATCGTTTCGGAGATCGCCATGTGTCAGATAGGCCACGCAGGTACTCACCCAGCTCACCATCCAGCAGAAACGGACCCGCCGTCCAAGGCGCAGTTTTACGGCCGTGGAAAACGCTCCTTGAACACCGATCAGGTCGCAAGGCACCTGACGCGCAGTGGTATGCGCTTTTACGATCGAGACCGGGACGGCAAGACCCAGGTTTCTTTCAATCTTCGCGGGTTCACCGAACCACAGAAAGGCTGTGCCCGCCGGGCCATGGAGGCTTGGCAGGACGTAGCCGATATCAGCTTTCATGAAAATGCGCGCAAGGCAGATGGATCGATTCAAGTCACTGGTTCCAATCGCATGGAAAGTGGCGTGGCATGGGGTCCTGATCGGCATAACTCCGGCGCGCGCGCCATGATCGGGACACGCCGGGCGGCACATGCACCTCAGGAAGGGAGTTATTTCAACACCACCATGGTGCATGAGATCGGCCATTGCCTGGGGCTGGCCCACCCCGGGGAGTACAACGGCGGGGGGACGTACGAAAGGGATGCGACGTTCGCGCAGGACACCCGGGCCGGCACGGTCATGAGTTACTGGGCCGAGACCAAGCACGCCGGTCATGACTTCCGGGGGCTGATGCCCTCGGCACCGATGATGCATGACATCGCGGCGATTCAGAAAATGTATGGGGCCAACCACAAAACCCGTAGCACAGACACAACCTACGGCTTCAACTCCGATACCGGGCGTGACGTCCTGAGCCTCAAGAATGCACGCGAGGCGGCGCTGTTTTGTGTGTGGGACGGGGGCGGCAACGACACCCTGGATTTTTCCGGGTATGGGCAGAACCAGAAGATCGACCTCAATGCAGAATCATTCTCGGACGTCGGCGGCCTGCGCGGTAACGTCTCCATCGCCAAGGGCGTGACCCTGGAAAATGCCGTCGGCGGTTCTGGCAATGATGTGCTGACGGGCAATGATGCGGACAATCGCCTCAAGGGCGGCGCCGGGGCAGACAGGCTGCGCGGGGGGGAGGGCGCTGACACTTTCGTTTACGACAAGGCCAGTGACTCCACGCCGCGCAACCCTGATCGGATCGCGGATTTTACTAGTGGTACCGACAAGATCGATGTGTCCGGGGCCCTGAGAGAAGCCGGTATCAAGGGCCTCACGTTCTCCAGTCAATTCACCGGGAAGCCCGGCAATGCGGTGCTCAGCTACCAGGAGAGTACCGGGCGTGGCAGCCTGGCGATTGATATGAACGGCAATGGCAAACCTGATCTGCTGGTGATCACCACCGGCAAAATCGCACAGGCCGATATCGTGACGGGAGGGCAGGCGCCCACTCCGTCGCCGCGACCTACGCCTACGCCGGCCCCCGTACCGGAGCCAGGAACCAGCGCTTCGCTCCTTGCGACGGTAGCGAGTTTTCTCCAGCAAACCCTCACCCTGTTCCAGTCGCTCTTGCGCATGCTGGAGAAGAGCCACCGGTGAACCCCAGGCCGGGGCCCGAGCGTACTGGCGTCGTGTCGAACGTCAGGCGCTCACCGCCGATGCCGCCCGAGACACACTCAAGAACCGCAACAGCGCCACCAGCGGGAACAGGCTGCCCACCACGATCACCCCAAGCCAGCCGCCGTGCTCATACACGCTGCTGGCAATCGCTGAGCCGAAGGCGCCGCCGATGAAAATGCTGGTCATGTACAGCGCGTTCAGGCGGCTGCGGCTATGGGCGTCGAGGGCGTAGATGCTGCGCTGGCCAAGGACCATGTTCATCTGCACGCAGAAGTCCAGGACCACGCCGGTCACCGCCAGGCCAATCACGCTGTAGATCGGGTGGATAAACGCCGGCAGAAAACTCAGCGCGGCAAACAGCATCGCCAGCAGCGAGGCGCGGTGGGTATGGCCAGCATCGGCCAGGCGCCCGCTGATAGGGGCGGCAATGGCGCCGAGGGCACCGACCAGGGCAAACAGGGCAATTTCGCTTTGGCTCAGCCCATGGTTACGCGACAGCTCCAGGGGCACGGCGGTCCAGAACAGGCTGAAGGCCGCAAACAGGCAACCCTGGTAGAACGCCCGTTGACGAAGCAACGGTTGTTCGCGCAGCAAGGTGCCCAACGAACGCAGCAACTGGGCATAGCTGGCGCTGTGATCCGGCTGGCGCTTGGGCACGGTCAACAGCAGTACCACGCTGATCAGGACCATCATTGCCGCCGCCGCCATGAACATCGCGCGCCAGCCGAAGTGGTCAGCCACCAGGCTGGACACCGGCCGTGCCAGCAGGATGCCCAGCAACAGGCCGCCCATGATGCTGCCCACCACCCGGCCACGGGATTCGGCGGGCGCCAGGTGCGCGGCCAGGGGAATCAGAATCTGCACCGACACGGAGCTGAAGCCGATCAGCAACGACACCAGCAGGAACAGGTTCGGCTGCTCGGCAAAGGCCGCGCCCAGCAGGCTGGCAATGGCGACCACGGTGGTGGTGATCATCAGCCGGCGGTTTTCCAACAGGTCGCCCAGCGGCACCAGGAAAAAAAGGCCCAGGGCGTAGCCGATCTGGGTCAGGGACACGATCAGGCTGGCCATGGCCGGCGTCAGGCCGATGTCCGGGGCAATCAGTTCAATGATCGGTTGGGCGTAGTAGATATTGGCGACGATAGCGCCGCAGCAGAACGCGAACAGCAGCACCATGCCACGGGTCATGGTGGCGGTCGCGGGCGGAGTAGCGGTCATGGTGTTCTCGTTAAAACGGGGAAGGAGGATGCGAAGGGTAAAGGGTAGGCGAGGGACGAGGTAAGTGTTACTGATGATTTCAGACATGCCTGGCATTAATGTCTTGCGCACAACCCAATGTGGGAGCGGGCTTGCGCGCGATGGCAGCGTATCAGGTTAGAAATACCTGGCTGATACACCGCTGTCGCGACGATGCGGCGATCCGACAAGCCCGCTCCCACATTGTTGAGCGTGTCCGGTCAGTTACTGGCCGTTGTAGATCTGGTCGAACACTCCACCATCATTGAAGTGGGTCTTCTGCACGGTGCGCCAGTCACCAAAGGTCTTCTCCACCGACAGGAAGTCGACTTTCGGGAAGCGATCGGTGTACTTGGCCAGCACCTTCGGGTCCCGTGGACGCAGGTAGTTGTTGGCTGCAATTTCCTGGCCTTCGGCCGACCACAGGTATTTCAGGTAGTCATCGGCCACTGCACGGGTGCCCTTTTTATCGACCACTTTGTCGACCACCGACACCGGCGGCTCGGCTTCGGCAGAGACGCTTGGGTAGATCACTTCGAACTGGTCGCGGCCGAATTCACGGGCAATCATTTCCGCTTCGTTTTCAAAGGTCACCAGCACGTCGCCGATCTGGTTGGTCATGAAGGTAGTGGTCGCGGCACGGCCACCGGTATCGAGCACCGGAGCTTGCTTGAACAGCTTGCCGACAAAGTCCTTGGCCTTGTTTTCATCGCCGCCGTTCTTGAGCACATAGCCCCAGGCCGACAGGTAGGTGTAGCGCCCGTTGCCGGAGGTCTTGGGGTTGGGCACGATCACCTGCACGCCATCTTTGAGCAAGTCCGGCCAGTCTTTGAGGGCCTTGGGGTTGCCCTTGCGCACGATAAACACGGTGGCGGACGTGAACGGTGCGCTGTTGTTCGGCAGGCGGGTGACCCAGTTGTCGGGCACCAGTTTGCCGTTGTCCGCCAGGGCATTGATGTCGGTGGCCATGTTCATGGTGATCACGTCAGCCGGCAGGCCGTCGATGACCGAGCGCGCCTGTTTGCTGGAACCGCCGAAGGACATCTGCAAGGTCAGCTTGTCGTTCGGGTGTTCGGCTTGCCAGTGCTTCTGGAACGCCGCGTTGTAGTCCTTGTAGAAGTCACGCATCACGTCATAGGAGACGTTGAGCAGGGTGGTCGAGGCGGCCTGGGCGCCGACAGACAGTGCGAGGCCTGCGGCCAGGAGCGAAGCGCTAACAAGTTTTTTCACTGCTCATTCCTTGTTGTTCGAGAAGGTAGTGGCTTATAGCCCACGACTATAGCCGGGGCGGCATAGACGCTTAAAGATTAAAAAGAACTTTGCTTATTCCACTTTTTTATAGAGGCCGTTGCCACAGCGTGAACAGAAGGCCGCATTGGGTTCGTGGCTGCTTTTCTGGCACACCGGGCAGTCGTGTTGCAGTTGCTCGCCGCGCATGGCGTTGGCCAGTTCGGCGGTAAAGATCCCGGTGGGCACGGCGATGATCGAGTAGCCGGTGATCATCACCAGCGAGGAGATCACCTGGCCCAGCGGGGTCTTGGGCACGATGTCGCCAAACCCCACGGTGGTCAGGGTCACGATAGCCCAGTAGATGCCCTTGGGGATGCTGGTAAAGCCGTGCTCCGGGCCTTCGATCACGTACATCAGGGTGCCGAACACCGTTACCAGGGTGCAGACGCTGACCAGGAACACCACGATCTTCTGCTTGCTGCCGCGCAGCGCCGACATCAGGTAGTTGGCCTGCTTGAGGTAGGGGCCGAGCTTGAGCACCCGGAAGATCCGCAACATGCGGATGATGCGGATAATCAGCAGGTACTGGGCGTCGCTGTAGTACAGGGCCAGGATGCCGGGGACGATGGCCAGCAAGTCCACCAGCCCGTAGAAACTGAAGGCATACCGCAACGGTTTGGGCGAGCAATACAGGCGCAGGCCGTACTCGATGAGGAAAATCAGCGTGAAGCCCCACTCGATATAGGCCAGCACATCGGCGTAGTTCTGGTGGATCTGGTCGATGCTGTCGAGCATCACGATCACCAGGCTGGCGAGGATGATCAGCAGCAAGATGCCGTCAAAACGCCGCCCGGCCACCGTGTCGCTCTGAAATACCATGACGTAGAGCCGCTGGCGCCAGTCGTTGTTGCTGTCCATGAAGTCCGCCTGAATCGTAGGTCTGCGAAGCCTAGGGGGATTCGAACGGGCTGTCCACGTTGACCCTGTGCCGCAGGCGCAACGTCGCGCGCACCAACCAGCAGGCGAGGATAAACGGTGCAGTCAGCGGCGCCAGGTGCAGGCCGGCAAAACCCGGGGCAAGCAGGCTGGCCAGGAGGATGCCGAGCAACGGCAGCCAGGGTTGGCGCCGGTAGTGGCTGAGGGCCAGGGCGGCAAGTGCCGGGTTATAGCTGTGCAGGCCGAGCAGGGCGCCGGCGGGGTCGTCGAGCAGCAGGCCGAGCACCACGCCGCTGCCGGCCCCGAGCATCGCCCACAGCGCCGCGCGAGGACTGGCCAACAGCAGGCCAAGGGCTATCAGCAGGCCGGCCAGCGGTCGATCCAGCAGCACGACCTGGCCCAGCCCGACCAGTGGCGCGCTCAGCCAGTCCAGGGGAGTGGCGGCAATGAGGGGCAGGGTGGCCGGTGAGACCGTGCCGAGCAGCAGCCAGCCTAACCCGACGAAGGGCACCGTATAGGCGGGCAGGTCATCGCCATGGGCCATGCGCTTGACCCATTGCCGGGTCAGGATCGCACTCAGGCCGCCGCACGCCAGGATCAGCGGCGGCAGCAATGCTGACCAGGCAAAGTGCTGGCCGATCAGCAGCCCCAGTAACACACCGTTATAGCTATAGAGCCCGGCCTGGCGCTCGGCCTTGGGATAGTCGCGGCGCTGGGCCGTGAGCAGGCCGGCGACCCCGCCCAGCAGCGCACCGCCGAGCAGGGCCGGGGCGCAGGCGAGGATCGCCAGCAGGCAGAGCAGGCCACACAGCGGGTGGCGTTGCAGGAAGATCTGGCTGAAGCCGTTGAGCAGGGCTTCGGCCCAGTCGGGGCAGGTTGGGTTGGGCATGGTGGGTAAGTCAGTAAGACCGAGTTGCCCCCATCGCGAGCAACCCCGCTCCCACATTTTGATCTGCGAACACGGTCAAATGTGGGAGCGGGCTTGCCCGCGATAAGGCCCGAACAGACGCTAGATCAACGTCTCGATACGCAGCGAGTTGGTCGACCCCGGCTGCCCAAACGGCACCCCCGCGGTGATCAACAGCGTATCCCCACGCTGCGCCATGCCTTGGGCCTGGGCGATTTCCAGCGCTGTGGAACACACCTCGTCCACCTGCCGCAAGCGGTCATTGACCACCGAATGCACGCCCCAGGCCACGCTCAAGCGGCGCGCGGTGGACAGGTTCGGCGTGAGGTTGAGGATCGGCACCGCCGGCCGCTCCCGCGCCGCGCGCAGGCTGGAGCTGCCCGACTCGCTGTAGTTCACCAGCACCGCCACCGGCAGGATGCTGCTGATCCGGCGGATCGCGCAGCTGATGGCATCGGACACGGTGGCGTCGGCCTTGGGCCGGCTTACATCCAGTTGGGTCTGGTAGTCCGGGCCGTTCTCCACCTGGCGGATGATCTTGCTCATCATCTGCACGGCTTCCAGCGGGTATTCGCCGGACGCGGTTTCGGCCGAGAGCATCACCGCATCGGTGCCCTCGGCCACGGCATTGGCCACGTCCGTGACTTCGGCGCGGGTCGGGGCCGGCGAGAAACGCATGGATTCGAGCATCTGCGTGGCCACCACCACCGGTTTGCCCAGTTGGCGGCAGGTGCTGATGATGTCTTTCTGGATTTGCGGCACGCTTTCGGCCGGCACTTCCACACCCAGATCGCCTCTGGCGACCATGATCGCATCGCTCAGCTCGGCGATTTCCTGCAGGTGGCGCACCGCCGAGGGCTTCTCGATCTTCGCCATCAAGAACGCCTTGTCGCCGATCAGTTCGCGCGCTTCACGGATGTCTTCGGGGCGTTGCACAAACGACAGTGCCACCCAGTCCACACCCAGTTCCAAGCCGAAACTCAGGTCGCGGCGGTCCTTGGCGGTCAGTGGGCTGAGCTCCAACAAGGCTTGTGGGACGTTCACCCCTTTACGGTCGGACAGTTCGCCGCCATTCAACACCGTGGTGTCGATCGCATCGGCATGCTTGGTAATCACCCGCAGGCGCAGCTTGCCATCATCGAGCAACAGGTCCATGCCCGGTTCCAGGGCCTTGATGATTTCCGGGTGGGGCAGGTTGACCCGCCGCTGGTCGCCCGGCGTGGGGTCGAGGTCCAGGCGCAACGCCTGGCCACGCACCAGTTGCACCTTGCCCTCGGCGAAACGCCCGACCCGCAGCTTCGGCCCTTGCAGGTCCATCAGGATCCCCAGCGGGTAATTGAGCTGGCGCTCGACCTGGCGGATCCACTGGTAGCGCTGGGCATGGTCGGCGTGATCGCCATGGCTGAAGTTCAGGCGGAAGATATTCACCCCGGCTTCCACCAGCTCGCGGATGTCATCGATACCGTCGGTGGCCGGCCCCAGGGTGGCGAGGATTTTGACTTTCTTGTCAGGCGTCATGGGCAGCAGTCTCAAGTATCAAAATGGCGCGGAAGTCGTTGACGTTGGTACGGGTCGGCTCGGTGACGATCAGCGCGTCGAGTGCCGCGAAATAGCCGTAGCCATTGTTATTGTCCAACTCATCGCTGGCCGACAGGCCCAGGGCCTCGGCGCGGGCGTAGCTGGTGGGGGTCATGATTGCCCCGGCGTTGTCTTCGGAACCGTCGATGCCGTCGGTATCACCGGCCAGGGCGTACACGCCAGGCAGGCCCTTGAGGCTGTCGGTCAGGCTCAGCAGGAACTCGGCGTTGCGTCCGCCACGGCCATTGCCGCGCACGGTCACGGTGGTCTCGCCGCCGGAGAGGATCACGCAGGGCGCCGCCAGCGGCTGGCCGTGCTGCACGATCTGCCGGGCGATGCCGGCGTGGACCTTGGCCACATCCCGCGCTTCGCCTTCCAGGTCGCCGAGGATCAGCGGGCTGAAGCCGGCCTGGCGCACTTTGACCGCCACCGCTTCCAAGGACTGTTGCGGCCGCGCGATCAATTGGAAATGGCTGCGCGCCAGGCACGGGTCACCGGGTTTGACGGTCTCTGACTCCGGGTTCTGCAACCAACTGCGCACCGAGGCTGGCACTTCGATCTGGTAACGCTTGAGGATCGCCAGGGCCTGTTGCGAGGTGCTCGGGTCGCCGACGGTCGGGCCGGAGGCAATCACCGTGGCCTGGTCGCCCGGCACATCGGAAATCGCGTAGGTGTAGACCGTGGCCGGCCAGGCGGCCTTGGCCAGTCGCCCGCCCTTGATCGCCGAGAGGTGCTTGCGCACGCAATTCATCTCGCCGATGGTCGCGCCGGATTTGAGCAGGGCTTTGTTGATGGCTTGTTTGTCGGCCAGGGTGATACCCGCCGCCGGCAACGCCAGCAGCGCCGAACCGCCGCCGGACAGGAGGAAGATCACACGGTCGTCTTCGCCAAGGTTGCTGATCAGTTCCAGCACGCGCTTGGCCACGGCCTGGCCAGCGGCATCGGGCACGGGGTGCGCGGCTTCGACCACTTCGATTTTCTGGCAGGGCGCGCCGTGGCCGTAGCGTGTGACCACCAGTCCCGAAACCTCGCCCTGCCAGCTGTTTTCCACGACCAGGGCCATGGCGGCCGCAGCTTTACCCGCGCCGATCACGATCACGCGGCCGCTGCGGTCGGCGGGCAGATAAGGTTCGAGGACTTGCCGGGGGTGGGCAGCGTCGATGGCTGTGGCAAACAGCTCGCGAAGCAGGTGTTGCGGATCGACCGACATAAGCGGGCTCCCGGGTTCTTGTTATTGGGTTTGCAACGTGGAATGAGGGCCAAATGTGGGAGCTGGCTTGCCTGCGATGGCGGTGTGTCAGGCGATTAATCTGTCACTGAACGACCGCTATCGCAGGCAAGCCAGCTCCTACCAGGGATTGCATTGAAAAAGGGGCGGTTACTTATCGCGAATCGAGAAATTCGCCATATGTTCCAGGCCCTTGATCAGCGCCGAATGGTCCCAGTTGCCGCCGCCAATCGCGGTGCAGGTGCTGAACACTTGCTGGGTGCCGGCGGTATTGGGCAGGTTGATCCCCAGCTCCTTGGCGCCGGCCAGGGCCAGGTTCAGGTCCTTCTGGTGCAGGTTGATCCGGAAACCCGGGTCGAAGGTGCCCTTGATCATCCGCTCGCCATGCACTTCGAGAATCTTCGAGGAGGCGAAGCCGCCCATCAGCGCTTCGCGGACCTTGGCCGGATCGGCGCCGTTTTTCGCGGCGAACAGCAGCGCTTCGGCCACCGCCTGGATGTTCAGGGCAACGATGATCTGGTTCGCCACCTTGGCGGTCTGGCCATCGCCATTGCCACCCACCAGGGTGATGTTCTTGCCCATGCTCTGGAACAGCGCCAGGGCGCGTTCGAAGGTCTGCGGCTCGCCACCGACCATGATGCTCAGGGTCGCGGCCTTGGCGCCGACTTCACCGCCGGACACCGGTGCGTCGAGGTACTGCGCGCCAGTGGCGTTGATCTTGGCGGCAAAGGCCTTGGTGGCGGTGGGCGAGATCGAACTCATGTCGATCACCACTTTGTTCGGCGACAGGCCAGCCGCTACGCCGTCGGCGCGGAACAGCACGTCATCGACCTGGGGGGTATCGGGCACCATGACGATGATGAATTCCGCTTCCTGGGCCACTTGCTGCGGGTTGGCCAGGGCCACGGCACCGGCGGCGACCAGCTCGGCGGGCGCCTTGCCGTGGTGCTCGGAGAGGAACAGTTGGTGACCTGCTTTCTGCAGGTTCGCGGCCATGGGTTGGCCCATGATGCCGGTGCCGATAAAGCCGATTTTAGCCATGATGAAGTCCTCTTTTTATTCGTTATGCAGGTTTTGCACTGCCCCCGTGGGAGCTGGCTTGCCTGCGATGGCGCCACCTGGGTATGCCTGATACACCGAGGTGTCTGCATCGCAGGCAAGCCAGCTCCTACAGGTTTTTATGGTGTTGGTCAGATCGCGTTATGGCTCTTGAGCCAGCCAAGACCAGCCTCGGTAGTGGTCAACGGCTTGTACTCACAGCCGACCCAACCCTGATAGCCAATGCGCTCCAGATGCTCGAACAGGAACCGGTAGTTGATTTCACCGGTGCCCGGCTCGTTGCGCCCCGGGTTGTCCGCCAGCTGGATATGGTTGATCTGATCCAGGTGCGTGGCCATGGTGCGGGCCAGGTCGCCTTCCATGATTTGCATGTGATAGATGTCGTATTGCAGGAACAGGTTGGCGCTGCCCACCTGTTCGCGAATCGCCAGGGCCTGTGCGGTGTTGTTCAGGTAGAAGCCGGGAATGTCGCGGGTGTTGATCGCTTCCATCACCAGCTTGATGCCCACCGCTTGCAGCTTGTCGGCTGCGTACTTGAGGTTGGCGACGAAGGTTTTTTCCAGGGTGGCGTCGTCCACGCCGGCAGGGCGAATCCCCGCCAGGCAGTTGATCTGGGTATTGCCCAGTACCTGGGCGTAGGCGATGGCCAGGTTGACCCCAGCGCGAAACTCCTCGACCCGGTCCGGGTGGCAGGCCAGGCCGCGCTCGCCGCTGGCCCAGTCACCGGCGGGCAGGTTGAACAGCACTTGGGTCAAGCCGTGGGCGTCGAGCTGCGCCTTGATTTCGGCGGAGCTGAACTCATAGGGGAACAGGTATTCCACCCCGCTGAAACCGGCATCGGCGGCGGCTTTGAAGCGGGCGAGAAAGTCCTGTTCGGTGAACAGCATGGACAGGTTGGCGGCAAAACGCGGCATGGGGTTCTCCTTAATCGAGCAATGAAATGGCAGTCGGTGCGTCGTTGCCCACCAGTGCCAGATCTTCGAATTCATTGACGGCGTTGATCTCGGTGCCCATGGAAATATTGGTCACGCGCTCCAGGATGATCTCGACAATCACCGGCACCTTGAACTCTTCGATCATTTCCTGGGCCTTGCGCAGCGCGGGCTGGATCTGGCCCGGCTCGAACACACGCAGGGCCTTGCAACCCAGGCCTTCGGCGACGGCAACGTGGTCGACGCCATAACCGTTGAGTTCCGGGGCGTTGAGGTTGTCGAAAGACAACTGTACGCAGTAGTCCATTTCAAACCCGCGTTGGGCCTGGCGGATCAGCCCCAGGTAGGAGTTGTTCACCACCACGTGGATGTACGGCAGCTTGAACTGCGCGCCCACGGCCAGCTCTTCGATCATGAACTGGAAGTCATAGTCGCCGGACAGCGCCACTACCTTGCGGCTCGGGTCGGCCTTGACCACGCCCAGCGCAGCGGGGATGGTCCAGCCCAGCGGGCCGGCCTGGCCGCAGTTGATCCAGTGGCGTGGCTTGTAGACGTGCAGGAACTGCGCACCGGCAATCTGCGACAGGCCAATGGTGCTGACGTAGCAGGTGTCTTTGCCGAACACCTGGTTCATCTCTTCGTACACCCGTTGCGGCTTGACCGGGACGTTGTCGAAGTGGGTCTTGCGGTGCAGGGTGGCTTTGCGCTGCTG
Organism: Pseudomonas sp. WS 5010; assembly: GCF_012985565.1. NCBI lineage: Bacteria > Pseudomonadati > Pseudomonadota > Gammaproteobacteria > Pseudomonadales > Pseudomonadaceae > Pseudomonas > Pseudomonas sp. WS 5010. The sequence continues at coordinate 248,674 of NZ_JAAQWQ010000005.1, forward strand.
GCAATCGTGCAGCCAGGCGCTGCGGTCCTTGAGCTTGCCGGCGGCTTTCCACTCGCGGGCCACTTCGATAAACATCGTCAGCGCGGCACCGGCGTCGGACACGATGCCCAGGTCCGGGGTGAACACCCGGCCGATTTGCGTCGGTTCGATGTCGACGTGAATGAACTTGCGACCCTCGGTGTACACCTCCACCGAGCCGGTGTGACGGTTGGCCCAACGGTTGCCGACACCCAGGACCACGTCGGACTTGAGCATCGTAGCGTTGCCATAACGGTGCGAGGTTTGCAGGCCGACCATGCCCACCATCAGCGGGTGATCGTCGGGAATGGTGCCCCAGCCCATCAGCGTCGGGATCACCGGGATACCGGTCAGCTCGGCGAATTCCACCAACAGTTCGCTGGCGTCGGCATTGATCACGCCGCCACCGCTGACCAGCAGCGGGCGCTCGGCCTGATCGAGCATCGCCAGGGCCTTCTCGACCTGGATCCGCGTGGCCAGTGGCTTGGCCAGGGGCAGCGGCTGGTAGGCGTCGATGTCGAACTCGATCTCGGCCATCTGCACATCGAATGGCAAGTCGATCAGCACCGGGCCGGGGCGGCCGGAGCGCATTTCATAGAAGGCTTTCTGGAACGCATACGGCACCTGGCCAGGTTCCAGCACGGTGGTTGCCCACTTGGTCACTGGCTTGACGATGCTGGTGATGTCCACGGCCTGGAAGTCTTCCTTGTGCATGCGGGCACGGGGCGCTTGCCCGGTGATGCACAGGATCGGGATCGAATCGGCCGAGGCGCTGTACAGGCCGGTGACCATGTCGGTGCCCGCCGGGCCCGAAGTGCCGATGCACACGCCGATATTGCCGGCCTTGGTGCGGGTATACCCCTCGGCCATGTGCGAAGCGCCTTCCACGTGGCGAGCGAGGACGTGATCGATGCCGCCGACCTTTTGCAGGGCCGAATACAACGGGTTGATCGCAGCGCCTGGGATGCCGAAGGCGGTATCTACACCCTCACGACGCATCACCAGGACAGCGGCTTCGATTGCTCTCATTTTGCTCATGGTTTTGGTGCCTCTTGCGTTTTGTAATTGTATACAAGTGGTGTTGCTTCAAAGTGTATTCACGGCGAGCTACGCAGGTCAATCCATTTTGTTCTCGGGCCTGTGCATTCGTCGGAAGGCTTTTTAGCGGGAGTATTTCGACGTGTGGTGCGTATGTTTCGAAATATTGTATACAAAAAATAAATCTATTGTGTTCTATTTGTTGCATCCGGTTTCTGATCAATCAGAGCCCCAAGGCTTTCTCAATAACAAGATAAGGACGGCACCCATGAGCGCTCTAACCTTGAAAGTCGCAGTCAACCTGGTCAGCCAGGCCATCACCGCAGGCCGCACCATTGCCGCTGCACCGCTGACCATCGCAGTGCTCGACAGCGGCGGGCACCTGATCACCCTGCAACGGGAAGACGGCGCCAGCCTGCTGCGCCCGCAAATTGCTATCGGCAAGGCCTGGGGCGCGATTGCCCTGGGCAAGGGCTCGCGTTTGCTGGCGCTGGATGCCCAGCAACGGCCGGCATTTATCGCTGCACTGAACAGCCTGGGGCAGGGCGGCGTGGTGCCGGCGCCGGGCGGGGTGTTGATTCGGGATCAGGAGGGGGTGGTGCTGGGGGCGATCGGGATCAGTGGGGATACGTCGGATATTGATGAGCAATGCGCGATCAGCGCGATTGAAGGGGTGGGGTTGTTGGCGGATGCGGGGGTGAGTGCTTGATTTCTCCGGGCTTGTAAGAACCTCATCGCAGGCAAGCCCGCTCCCACATTTTGACCTGTGAACACGGTCAAAATGTGGGAGCGGGCTTGCCTGCGATGCAGGCGAATAGGTCTCAAGTCAAAGCCAAATGGCATCCCAAAGCGGGTAGTCACCATATTTTTTGACAAGTCCTGCTCTTAGAGGATTTGCGACGATGTATCGAGCGATGCCTTCAAGGCTTTCTTCCCGGCGCACAGCATGATCATAAAAGCCGGGTTGCCACAGGCGTCCCTGTCGACCAGCTACTGCATTGACCACCCGGGTGCTCTTGGATTTCACCTGGCGCATCAAATCGGCCAGAGAGCCCTTATCCAGTGAAATCAGCCAATGGAAGTGATCAGGCATGACTACCCAGGCCAGCGAAGTCGCTAACCCTTGCCTTTGAGCGATTATGAATTGCTGAACCACCAATCGACCTAATCTGAAATCCTCGAATATCGGGGTGCGATCCAGTGTATTGGTGGTGAGGTGATAGATTTGATTAGGTTCGTTGTAGCGCCCGATGCGCAGGCGGTTTGATGCAGGTAGGTCAGGCATTCCATTGCCCCTCTCCAGAAGGTGTTCTGAGAGGCTAGATCTGGGAGGCTGAGTTGGGTGAGCAGGCTTTTGGCAGGATGTGTCTGAGCGATGCTATCGCGGGCAAGCCCGCTCCCACAGTGGACTTTCGGTGTTTGTACATTTTGTGTCTGGCACGGGACCTGTGGGAGCTGGCTTGCCTGCGATAGCCACACCACAGTCCATCAGTCCGGCTCACACCCCTTCAACACCAACCGAATAATCGTCTGCGCCGCCGCTTCATAATCGGCCTCATCCAGCTTGGCCTTGCCGGTCACCGCCGAGATCTGCCAGTCAAAGTCCGCATAGGTCTGGGTCGCTGCCCAGATGCTGAACATCAGGTGATGAGGATCAATGGCGGCGATCAGGCCGCGATCGACCCAGCTCTGGATGCAATCGATATTGTGCTTGGCCTGGGCGTTGAGTTGCTGCACCTGCTCGGGGCTCAGGTGCGGGGCGCCGTGCATGATTTCGCTGGCGAACACTTTCGAGGCAAAGGGCAGGTCGCGGGAGATGCTGATTTTCGAGCGGATATAGCCGCTCAGCACCTGCTTGGGGTCACCGTCCGGGTTGAAGGGAGTGGAGGCGGCCAGGATTGGCTCGATGATGCTTTCGAGCACCTCGCGGTAGAGGTTGTCCTTGGACTTGAAGTAGTAATAAACGTTGGGCTTGGGCAGCCCGGCCTTGGCGGCGATGTCGCTGGTTTTGGTCGCGGCGAAGCCCTTGTCGGCAAACTCCTCGCTGGCAGCCCGCAGGATCAGTTCTTTGTTGCGCTCGCGAATGGTGCTCATAGACCAGATGATTCCTTGCCAGGACAGGCGGTTGCGCATGGTAGCACCGGCGATCCGCGCGCCTCAAGAATCTGCCCGCGACGCTTTGTACCACGCTATGCTGCGAAATATCCCACATTTAGGACGTCCGATTCATGGCAGGAAGCAGCTTGTTGGTATTGATCGATGACATCGCCGCCGTCCTCGATGACGTGGCCTTGATGACCAAAATGGCCGCCAAGAAAACCGCCGGGGTGCTGGGGGATGACTTGGCGCTCAATGCGCAGCAGGTTTCTGGTGTACGCGCCGAGCGGGAAATCCCGGTGGTGTGGGCCGTTGCCAAGGGCTCGTTTATCAACAAGCTGATCCTGGTTCCCGCCGCGCTGTTGATCAGCGCCTTCGCGCCATGGGCGGTCACGCCACTGTTGATGCTCGGCGGCGCTTATCTGTGTTTCGAAGGCTTTGAAAAACTCGCCCATAAATTCCTGCACAGCAAGGCCGATGATCAGGCTGCACATGCCCAGTTGGTCGAAGCCGTGGCCGACCCCGCAACCGACCTGGTGGCGTTCGAGAAAGACAAGATCAAGGGCGCGATCCGCACCGACTTTATCCTCTCCGCCGAAATCATCGCCATCACCCTGGGCACCGTGGCTGATGCACCGTTGATGCAACAAGTGATCGTGCTGTCGGGCATCGCTCTGGTCATGACCATCGGCGTGTACGGCCTGGTCGCCGGTATCGTCAAGCTCGACGACCTGGGCCTGTGGATGGCGCAAAAGCCCGGCCAACTGGTGCGCGATATCGGCAACGGGTTTGTACGAACCACACCGTACATGATGAAAAGCCTGTCGGTGATCGGCACGGCGGCGATGTTCATGGTCGGTGGCGGCATCCTGACCCACGGCGTGCCGGTGGTGCATCACTGGATTGAGAGTGTGAGCCAGAGCATCGGTGGCATCAGTTGGCTGATGCCGACCTTGCTCAATGCCATCGCGGGGATCATCGCCGGGGCGGTGGTGCTGGCGCTGGTGTCGGTGGCGAGCAAGGCGTGGCGTGCCTTGAGGGGTTAGGTGCTATTGCAACGCGCTGTAGCCTTTTTCGCTGAATGCCTTGAGCAGTTGCGCTTCCGAGCCTGCTGAAACACTGCCGAACTGGCCGAAACCCTGAGCGTGCTGATCGCTTTGCTGGCTCGGGCCCTGACGCTCCAAGCCTTCGCGGCCATCAATGTAGGTTGCCACTTGCGCCAGGTTATAGGCGGCGTTGGCGCGTGAGTCGGGGTTTCGATTGGCTGCGCCCCAATCGCCGGTTTGCTGCTTGAGCTGATTGATGAAGTTGCTCGCGAAAGGACCGTCTTGCTTGAGGATGTCCTTGAGGATCGGCGTGTCCTTGAAGATTTGTCCTGCGCTGCGATCATCGCCGGCCGGTCGACCATAGGCGCCTCTGGGGGCGTCCAGAGAAGGTTTTGTTGAGGCTTGGGACTCTGCGGCGGGAGTAGCGGGGGTGCTGGGTGCCGTGATGGGGGGGTGGGAAACCGATATCGTCATGTTGAAGTTCCACTGGAAAGTTCGAGGTGGGTAGCGGGAAGTCAGCCTGTTTTGTGTCAGGCTGACCTGCGCGCGTGCCTGGGTTTTCAGTGGCAAACAGGTACGAAATGGTTCCTGGTGGTGGGGGGCGTCGCTCGGTAAGGTGCGGGGTGTATGGTATTTAAGGGGTTTCGTTCGGCGCTGTGGATGAGTTGAGTAACTCATAGCCATCCTTTAAGGTTACTTGAAGCAAATAGCTCTTATCTGCGGTGTCTTTGTGGGCCCACACATTACCGTGATTAAAAGCTGGGGACTTTAGACTAATATTTGTAGTCGGTTCATTTAGACTATCAATGTAGTTGGCTATATAGGCAAGGTTGTACGCTGCATCTGCCCGTGCCTCAGGGTCTTTGTTGTTTTTACTCCAGTCTCCGATATGTTTCTGAAGTTCTTTAAGGTTTTCGCCGGATTTAACCAGTGCGTTGACAATCCGATCTGCTGTAGCAAGTAATGGATTGTCCCTCAAGATATCCTCGGCGCTTCGATGATCGCCACGGGGTCGCCCCGTGGCGTGGGTTGGCCTTACATAAATCTGCTGCTCACCTTTGAACTCCAGGCTGGCGTAGCCATGTTCGATAAATTTTGTGAGCAGCGCGTGTTCGGAGTCCTTTCGGATGGATGGTTCACGAAATGGAGGGTAGATCGCTTCGTCTGGGTGTTGTTTCTTGAACGGTACAATCTGTTCGTTACCAGAATAACCACTGAGAAAACCATCGTTGTGTTGGCTTGCCAGTACGGCATGCGCGTCTTTGGAGTCAATGAAGTTGAACAGGCGCGCAGCATTGTAAGCCGCATCGGCGCGGGCTTGCGGGTCCTTGTTGGCGATTGTCCAGTCGCCGGTATGTTTGTAGATACCTTGCTTGTAGGCGTCGGGCAGGGGTCTGTGCTCTGGGCCACGTCGGTAAATACTTGGTCGCATTTCCAGGTGTTTAAGAGTGGGGTTGGCATTGATGATTTGCTCCGCCGTTCGGCGATCTCCTGCTGGTCGACCGGTTGCCGCGGTGGGGCGCGTCGCGCTGTCGAGATCTCCCAAGGCTGGCGGTTGAAGAGTCTCAGGAGTTGAACGCTCAGGACATGTTGCCTGGCTAGTGTTGGTGTTTATGTTGCAAACTTGGTTGGATAGTAATTGCTGAATAATACCGAGCCCGGTAAAAAATCTGATGTCCATAAGCGTATCCTTCTTACTGGGTTTTTAGTGCTGGAATTTAATGGGCGCAAGGCGACAGCTGTTAACTTTCTTGATTTAAGTGGTGGGCGATGTCGTGTGGTTCCACTTCTTTTATTTCAGATGTTAATCAGGTTTTGTTGTGATGATTAACTATAAAAGTAGTTTGTAGGGGGGCGATAGATAAGCGTTGACTTAATGGATGAGATTCGTAGGAATAACGCGTTTAGATAAGTGGGCGGGATGCAAGGATGTTCCATTGACCTCGGGGGCAGGGCCGGGCTGCGAACAGCCGCGGCCTGCGATGGCTACAGGTTACTCGGCAATCTGCAACTTGCGCGACTCGGTATACACATACCGCACTTTTTCATACTCGAACGGCGAGTTCATCTGGCCGTAGCGAAAGCTCGTCTGGTAGCGCTTGTCCACCGCACGCAGGGCCCAGATTTCCGGGTGGTTGGAGCTGACTTCGGCGACGTTGAGGTAGTTGATCTGGGTTTCTGCGGTGTAGTCCACCAACAGGCCGCCGGTGTCGCGCAGGTTGGACGGGCCGAGGATCGGCAGGATCAGGTAGGCGCCGCCGGGAACGCCGTAGAAGCCCAGGGTCTGGCCGAAATCTTCGCTCTGGCGCGGCAGGCCCATGGCGGTGGCCGGGTCCCACAGGCCGGCGATGCCGAGGGTGGTGTTGACCAGCAGGCGGCCGGTGGTTTCCAGGGAGCGGTGGCCCTTGAGTTGCAGCAGGCTGTTCATTAGGTTGGGCACATCGCCCAGGTTGTTGAAGAAGTTGCTGACACCGGTGCGCAGGAAGCTTGGGGTGACGTAGCGATAACCGTCGACCACCGGCAGGAATACCCACTGGTCGAAGCGATAGTTGAAGTGGTACACCCGACGGTTCCACGACTCCAGCGGGTCGTAGACGTTGAGGGCGTTGAGGGTCGAGCGCTCGAACTCGCGCTGGTCCAGGCCAGGGTTGAACTTGAGTTTGCTCAAGGGCTCCTTGAAGCCATCCTGATCGACCACGGTCGGTGCGTGAGCCTTGCTGTTGTCCGCGTGGGCAACGCCTGCGCAGAGTAAGGCCGCAAGAAGCAGGAGATGTTTAGCCACGGAAGAACTCCAGCATGGCGTCGGCGTTGACGCGGTAATTGAGGTTGCCGCAGTGGCCGCCCAGTGGGTAGACGGTCAAGCGATCGCCGAAGGTCTTGCGCAGGAAGCCCAGGTCGCCGGGGCCGAGGATCACGTCGTCGGCGTTGTGCATCACGGCGATTTTCGGGCTGTCGCGCAGGTAATCCTCAAGGGCGTACAGGCTGACCTGGTCGATCAGTTGCAGCAGGCTGCCGCCGTCGGAGCGGGCGCGCCACATCGGGATCACTTGTTCGGTGAGGTAGCAGTCGAAATCACATTGCAGCGCACGCTTGAGGAACGGCGTGAGGCTGGTGCTTTCGGTAATCGGGTACTTGGGTGGGATGATCAGGCCGCGGCGGTTGATCAGGTCCGAGGTGAAGGCGATATCCGCCGCCGAGAAGCGGAACGAGGTGCCGATCAGCATCGCCATCTGCTCGTTGGTCAGGTGCTCCTTGGAGCTCTGGAAGTCGTAGAGCAGGGCGTCGTTGAGGTCGATGTAGCCTTTTTGCTGGAAGTAGCGGGTCAGCTTGTTCAACACCAGTTCATAGAAGGTGGTGCTGTTGTTGATGCCCTTGACCTCGGTCTGCACCAGTTTGTCGAGGTTGGTGATGGAGGTGTAGAGGTTGACCGGCGGGTTGAGCAGCAACACTTTCTTGAAGTTGAAGCTGCGGCGGGTTTCGTCCAGCTTGCTGACGAACGCCGCGTCCAGCGCGCCCAGGCTGTAGCCGGTGAGGTAGAAGTCGGTGACGGGCAACGAGGCATTTTGCGCGCGTACGGCCTGCATCACGCGGTACATGTCCTCGGCGTCTTCCTGGGTGATGCCGGGCGTGGCAAAGCGCGAGGCGGCGCTGATGAAGTCGAAGCTGGTGGGCGATGACAATTGGACGACATGGTAGCCGGCCTTGTAGTACAGCTTTTTCAGGTATTCGTTGAGGCTGCTGTCAAAGCGTGCACCGGTGCCGGCGATCAGGAAGATCAGCGGCGCGGCGCGGTCTTGCTTGGCAATGCGGTAGGTGAGCTTCTTCACCGGCCAGAAGTTTTCGGGCAGGCTGAATTCACGCTCCGGGCGCATGGTCAGGGTGTAGTCGGACTGGTTGATGTCATCGATGGATGGCAGATCCGGCCGCAGGTCCGGTGGTGTCGTGGCGATGGTCGCCTCGAACGGGTTGGTCAAAGGGTAGCCATAGCTGGCCGGATCGACATCGACCGCCAGTGCTGACGCACTCAAAAAAAGGCCACCCAACAGGGCAGCGCAGCGCAAGGAACGGAGCATGACTAAATCCCTAAGAGGAAAACGTGCTGAATGAAGTTCGCAGGCTATGACCACCGCGCTATCGCCGAAGTGCCAGCCATCGGCACTAAATATCGGAAATAAGCGTAGGAATCGAGCTAATAGTAGCCAGACGATACACTTTGGCACGCTTTGATGAATAGTTATCTGTGTGCAGCCCTTGCCAATGGCCCCGGGGAGATTAAGCTGGGCGCCGTTTTCGCCTATCGGAGTGCCCTTATGTCCCCTCGTTTGCCGCTGATTCTGCTGCTGTTGGCCTTGCCGTTATGGCTGGCTGCCAGTTATGGCGCCCGTTATGGGTTTATGGAGGATGGGCAGTGGGTGGGCATCTGCGCGGACGACGCCAGCCGCTGGGAATGCCAGTTGCGGGCCAATCTGGGGTTGATGATCCACTTCAAGGTCATGGGCTGGGCGGCGTTGGTCACGTCGGTGCTCGCGTTTTTGCTGCCAGGCCGCGCGGGATGGGGCTTGGCGGTGCTGGGGCTGGCGTTCGGGATTCCGGCGCTGGCGTTGTACAACACCAATTTTGCGGTGTTTGCGTTGGTGATTGCCGGGTTGCGGTTGGTCAGGGCGGCTCGGGCTGTCTGATAGGGCCAACCGCAGGCCAGCCAGCTCCCACATTTGAATGTATTCACAGATCAAAATGTGGGAGCGGTGCGATAGCGATCTCAGGGATTGCGCACCCGCAGGCAGCGCCACAAGGCTGCAACCATCAACCCACTGACCAGCGCCCAACCCAGGGCCTGCTGGTTCATCAAGCCTTCGCGATACAGCTGCGGTGCAATGCCGGCGCCGATGATGAAGGTCAGCAGGGCAATTTCCCGGCGTGGCCCGTTGACCGGGCGCAGCAGGTAAACCAGGGCTGGCAGTAGCAGGGCGGCGCTGGGGAAGCTGCGGTAACGCGGGTCGAATACCAGCGCCAGCATCATCACCGCCGTGGCGAACCCGGCAAATGCGATCAGCCAGCCGGCGCGTTGCTCCAGCCAGGCGAAAGCCCGGTCGCGCCAACCCTGGCGAGCGCTCAAGGCCAGGGCCCCATGGGCCAGCACCAACAGGTTAAGGGCCAGCAACAGCCCGGCCCAGATCCATTCATCAGTGAAACGCGCGGTCACCCGGGTCAGTTCGGCCCAACTGCCAATCGAACCCGCCGCGACCGCACCCAACAGCGGCAGCAACAGCGCGGCGCGGGTGCTGCGAACCCGTCCGCCGAGCGCCAGGGTACCCAGCAGGATCAGCCCGCCAACGCCCAGCCATAGCGGCCAGTACGGCACGTTGGTGACTGGGCCTGCGAGGATGCCCTTGTCCTGGCGATCGGCGTCAAACAGGCCCCAGTAACCGCCAACCGCACCTTCGCTGGCGCGTTTCCACGGTTGGTCAAAGGCTTCGATCAGGTTGTAGTGCCAGCCATTGGCTTCGGCCATGGCGACAAAACCGCGAATGAACTTGGCTTCGTTGACTCTGCTCGGCACGGCGGTTTCCCGCTGGCGGCCTTCGCTGGGCCAGCCGGTTTCGCCAATCATCACGTCCTTGGGGGCGAAGCGGTTGCCGAAGGTCTGGCGGATATCACCGACATGGCGCAGGGCCTGGTCGATGCCGGCAGGGTCATCTTCCCAATACGGCAACAGGTGGATGGTCAGGAAATCCACCGCCGGGGCGATTTCCGGGTGTTGCAGCCAGAACTCCCAGACGTCGGCGTAGGTGACCGGCTGCTGGATCTGGCTTTTGACCTTTTCGATCAGCTTCACCAGTTGCGTGGCGGTGATTTCCTTGCGCAGCAGCGCTTCGTTGCCGACGATCACCGACGTGACCACGTCAGGGTTGGCGTTGGCCGAGGCGATCAGCAGGTCGACTTCCTTGGCATTGTCCACCGGGTTGCTGTTGATCCAGGCCCCGATCATCAACTTCAGGCCGTGTTTGCGCGCCAGGTCCGGCAGGGCTTCGAGGCCGGTCATGGAGTAGGTGCGGATGCACTCAAAGCGCGTGGCCAGCAGTGCCAGGTCGGCGTCCATGCGCTCGGGGCGCAGTTTGAACGGCTGGTCGAACGGCGATTGGTCCTTGTCGAAGGGCGTGTAGGACGCGCATTGCAGCTTGTGGCTGGCGCTGGCCACATCCGGCAGTACCACTGGCTGGCCGAGGCCATACCAGTAGCCACCGAGTGCGAACAGGCCGAGCAGCAAGGCAAATATATAAGGCAGGAAGGGGAAGCGGGCGGTCGCGGTCATGGTCAGGCCGTGTAGGAGCAAAGGCGCGCATCTTACCTGCATTTGCCGGTTTTCAGTGGAGCCGCATAATTTTGACATGCAAAGTTCGAGCGGGATTTTGACGCGAGTTCCTACAAATTGTCCTGCTGGCTTTGTGATGTCGTTTCTTGCTCCGCTGAGGTCGTAGTCAGAGCAGGTCCGCAGGGGCGGCAGGTTGATGATCCAAAGGCACCACCTGACAACAGGTTGACGTCGCTCGGCATCCGCCGGGCGCAGCACTTTCGGGGAAGCACTATGAAGATGCGACGACTCTTGGGCGCAGCTGCCACGTTGGTAGTTGCGATGGGTTCCACACTGGCCAGCGCCGACAGCAAGACCCTGAGCATCGGCTATGTGGACGGCTGGTCGGACAGTGTCGCCACCACCCACGTGGCGGCTGAAGTGATCAAGCAAAAGCTCGGCTATGACGTGAAACTGCAGGCAGTTGCCACCGGGATCATGTGGCAGGGCGTGGCCACCGGCAAGCTCGACGCCATGCTTTCGGCCTGGCTGCCGGTGACCCATGGTGAGTACTGGACCAAGAACAAGGACAAGGTGGTCGACTACGGCCCCAACTTCAAGGATGCGAAGATCGGCTTGATCGTGCCGGAGTACGTCAAGGCCAAGTCCATCGAGGACTTGAAGACCGACACCACCTTCAAAAACAAGATCGTGGGCATCGATGCCGGTTCAGGCGTGATGCTCAAGACCGACGAAGCCATCAAGCAATACGGCCTGGACTACAAGCTGCAAGCCAGTTCCGGGGCGGCAATGATCGCCGAATTGACCCGTGCCGAAGACAAGCAAGACTCCATCGCAGTGACCGGCTGGGTGCCGCACTGGATGTTCGCCAAGTGGAAACTGCGCTTTCTTGATGATCCCAAAGGCATCTATGGCGCCGCCGAGACGGTTAATAGCATCGGCAGCAAGGGCCTGGAAAAGAAAGCCCCGGAAGTCGCGGCGTTCCTGAAGAAATTCCAGTGGGCCTCCAAGGATGAAATCGGCGAAGTCATGCTGGCCATCCAGGAAGGTGCCAAGCCTGATGTGGCGGCCAAGGATTGGGTGGCCAAACACCCTGAGCGTGTGGCCGAGTGGACCGCTCCGTAACACCCCCAAAAACGGTGGGAACGCACTTTGTGTAGGAGCGGGCTTGCCCGCGATTACGGTGGGTCAGTTGATGGATACCTGACTGATTCACCGCCATCGCGGGCAAGCCCGCTGCCACATAAGCTCGCTCGCGCAATTGTTTCTGGCCCCTGCCAAACCCTCGCTACACTGGTTCTAAGACTAAGGTCGTCTGGAACCTGTCCTGCAGCCGCATACAGTGGATACGTTCCAATAATAAAAAAGCTGTGCTGCGAGGATAAAAACAATGAACGACAGCATTTACCTCTCGATTCAAAACAGCCCGCGCTTCAAGGAGCTGGTGAGAAAAAGGGAAAAGTTCGCCTGGATTCTCTCGGCGATCATGCTTGGGCTGTACTCCGGATTCATCCTGTTGATCGCCTATGGACCGCAAGTCCTGGGGGCCAAGATCAGTCCTGAATCGTCCATAACCTGGGGAATCCCTATCGGGGTCGGGCTGATTGTCTCGGCCTTCGTTCTCACAGGCATCTACGTGCGACGCGCCAATGGCGAATTCGACGACCTGAACAATGCGATTCTCAAGGAGGCTGCGCAATGATCCGTCGTCTATTGGCTGTATTCGGCGCTTCGCTTTTTGCTCCTGCCGTTTGGGCGGCGGACGCATTGACCGGTGAAGTGCACAAGCAACCGCTGAACATTGCGGCGATCCTGATGTTTGTCGCCTTCGTCGGCGCAACATTGTGCATTACCTACTGGGCGTCCAAACGTAACAACTCGGCGGCCGACTACTATGCCGCTGGTGGCAAGATCACCGGTTTCCAGAACGGCCTGGCGATCGCTGGCGACTACATGTCGGCGGCGTCCTTCCTGGGGATTTCCGCGCTGGTGTTCACCTCTGGCTACGATGGCCTGATCTACTCGATCGGCTTCCTGGTGGGCTGGCCGATCATTCTGTTCCTGATCGCCGAGCGCCTGCGTAACCTGGGCAAGTACACCTTTGCCGACGTGGCGTCCTACCGCCTCGGGCAAACCCAGATTCGCAGCCTGTCGGCTTGCGGTTCGCTGGTGGTGGTGGCGTTCTACCTGATCGCGCAGATGGTCGGCGCGGGCAAGCTGATCCAACTGCTGTTCGGCCTTGATTACCATGTGGCGGTGATCCTGGTGGGTATCTTGATGTGCCTTTATGTGTTGTTCGGCGGCATGCTGGCCACCACCTGGGTGCAGATCATCAAGGCAGTGCTGCTGCTGTCCGGTGCCTCTTTCATGGCGCTGATGGTGATGAAGCACGTCAACTTCGACTTCAACATGCTGTTCTCCGAGGCGATCAAGGTTCACCCTAAAGGTGAGGCGATCATGAGTCCTGGCGGCCTGGTGAAAGATCCGATCTCGGCGTTCTCCCTGGGCCTGGCCCTGATGTTCGGTACCGCTGGCCTGCCACATATCCTGATGCGCTTCTTCACCGTGAGTGACGCTAAAGAAGCCCGCAAGAGCGTGCTGTATGCCACAGGTTTCATCGGCTACTTCTATATCCTGACCTTTATCATCGGCTTCGGCGCGATTCTGCTGGTCAGCACCAACCCGGCGTTCAAGGATGCAGCAGGCGCCTTGCTCGGTGGTAACAACATGGCGGCGGTGCACCTGGCCAATGCGGTGGGCGGCAGTATCTTCCTGGGCTTCATCTCGGCCGTGGCGTTTGCCACCATCCTCGCGGTGGTTGCCGGCTTGACCCTGGCCGGTGCTTCGGCGGTGTCCCATGACCTGTATGCCAGCGTGATCAAGAAGGGCAAGGCCAACGAGAAGGATGAGATTCGCGTGTCGAAGATCACCACTATCGCCCTGGCAGTCCTGGCGATTGGCTTGGGTATCCTGTTCGAAAGCCAGAACATTGCGTTCATGGTCGGCCTGGCGTTCTCCATTGCTGCCAGCTGTAACTTCCCGGTGTTGCTGCTTTCCATGTACTGGAAGAACCTCACCACCCGTGGCGCGATGATTGGCGGCTGGCTGGGCCTGGTCAGCGCTGTTGGCTTGATGATCCTGGGTCCAACCATCTGGGTCTCGATCCTGCACCATGAAAAAGCGATCTTCCCGTACGAATACCCGGCGCTGTTCTCGATGATCATCGCGTTCGTGGGTATCTGGTTCTTCTCCATCACCGACAAGTCGGCGGCGGCGGTGAAAGAGCGTGCGCTGTACTTCCCGCAGTTTGTGCGTTCGCAGACTGGCCTGGGGGCGAGCGGGGCGGTTAACCACTAAGCTTGTAGCTCAATAAGAAATGCCCCGGTCGAAAGGCCGGGGTATTTTTTTGCCTGGGGTTCTGTGTTGCCTGGGCTATTGCTTTCGCGAGCAAGCCCGCTCCCACAGTTGACCGCGTTCATCCTTTGAAATGTGGTCAACTGTGGGAGCGGGCTTACTCGCGAAAGCGGTCTGTCAGGCAGCACAAACAAAAACGGCCTCCACTAAGGGAGGCCGTTCTCAATGCAGCTAAGCAGTTGAATGCTTACTTGCGGTCTTCCAGCTTGGTAATGTCACGCGACTCGTAGCCGGTGTACAGCTGGCGCGGGCGGCCAATCTTGTACGGGCTGGAGAGCATTTCTTTCCAGTGGGAGATCCAGCCCACGGTCCGCGCCAGGGCGAAGATCACGGTGAACATGCTGGTTGGAATGCCGATCGCCTTGAGGATGATCCCCGAGTAGAAGTCGACGTTCGGGTACAGCGAGCGCTCGATGAAGTACGGGTCGGTCAGCGCGATCTCTTCCAGGCGCATGGCCAGTTCGAGTTGCGGATCGTTGTTGATGCCCAGTTCCTTCAGCACTTCGTCGCAGGTCTGCTTCATGACGGTGGCGCGCGGGTCGCGGTTCTTGTAGACCCGGTGGCCGAAGCCCATCAGCTTGAACGGATCGTTCTTGTCCTTGGCCTTGGCGATGAACTTGTCGATGTTGGACACATCGCCGATTTCATCGAGCATGGTCAATACGGCTTCGTTCGCACCGCCGTGGGCAGGGCCCCACAGTGCGGCGATGCCGGCGGCGATACAGGCGAACGGATTGGCACCCGAGGAGCCTGCCAGGCGCACGGTGGACGTCGAGGCGTTCTGTTCGTGGTCGGCATGGAGGATGAAGATCCGGTCCATGGCCTTGGCCAGCACCGGGCTGATCGGTTTGATCTCGCACGGGGTGTTGAACATCATGTGCAGGAAGTTTTCCGCGTACGTCAGGTCGTTGCGCGGGTACATCATGGGCTGGCCCATGGAGTACTTGTAAACCATTGCGGCCAGGGTGGGCATCTTCGCAACCAGGCGGATCGCGGAGATTTCGCGATGCTGCGGGTTATTGATGTCCAGGGAGTCGTGATAGAAGGCCGACAGGGCGCCGACTACACCGCACATGACGGCCATCGGGTGGGCGTCGCGACGGAAGCCGTTGAAGAAGGTCTTCAACTGCTCGTGAACCATGGTGTGGTTCTTCACGGTGCTGACAAACTGGGCCTTTTGCTCGGCTGTTGGCAATTCGCCATTTAGCAGCAGGTAGCAGGTTTCCAGGTAGTCCGATTTCTCGGCCAGTTGTTCGATCGGGTAGCCGCGATGTAGCAAAATGCCATTATCGCCATCGATATAGGTAATCTTCGACTCGCAAGAAGCGGTCGACATGAAGCCTGGGTCGAAAGTGAAACGGCCCGTGGCCGTCAGGCCCCGTACGTCGATAACATCGGGACCAACGGTGCCGGTTAAAATGGGCAGCTCGACGGGGGCTGCGCCCTCGATGATCAACTGCGCTTTTTTGTCAGCCATGTGGCCTCCTATTTATGCTTCAAATCATCAGACAGACCCCCCACGCAGGGCCCGCACCACTATATTGATATAAATCCAGATGTCAATTTGCCTAAAGTCTTGCCCCAGAAGGCTTTAACCGTACTTTTTCCTCGAAATTGCCTGCCGTTTACGCCTTTTATCCCGTCAGCGCAATCAGCTATTAGGGTGAGGAGCGCGCGTTGTCATTAGTAGCCTAACTGTCTATACTCGGCCACCGACCGCCAAGGGCTTTTGGGCTTGCTTTCATTGGGGGTCGCACTCCCTGGGTGGTGCTTACCTGACCAGTGCACTCCCCAACAACTTTGCCCTGATTGTTAGGGGCTCTTCAGTGTGAAAAAAAGCCGTGAATAGCCAACGACCTGTAAACCTAGACCTAAGGACCATCAAACTCCCCATCACCGGCGTTACGTCGTTCCTGCACCGTGTTTCCGGCATCATCCTGTTCCTGGGCTTGGGCATCATGCTTTATGCATTGAGCAAATCCCTGGGTTCCGAGGAAGGATACGCCGAGGTGAAGGCATGCTTGACCAGCCCGCTGGCCAAGTTCGTAGCATGGGGCCTCCTGTCCGCTCTGCTGTATCACCTGGTAGCCGGTGTGCGCCACTTGATCATGGACATGGGCATCGGTGAGACGCTGGAAGGCGGCCGCCTGGGCTCGAAAATCATCATCGCCATTTCCGTGGTGCTGATCGTTCTGGCAGGAGTTTGGATATGGTAACCAGCGTTACGAACCTTTCGCGTTCGGGCCTCTATGACTGGATGGCACAACGAGTGTCTGCGGTCGTTCTCGCGGCTTATTTCATTTTCCTGATCGGGTACCTCGTTGCAAACCCTGGCATTGGCTACGCCCAATGGCACGGTCTGTTCTCCCACAACGGGATGCGTATCTTCAGTCTGCTCGCCCTTGTGGCCCTGGGCGCTCACGCCTGGGTCGGCATGTGGACCATCGCGACCGACTACCTGACGCCGATGGCGCTGGGCAAGTCCGCGACTGCAGTACGTTTCCTTTTCCAGGCAGTATGCGGCGTCGCGATGTTCGCTTACTTCGTCTGGGGTGTGCAGATTCTCTGGGGTATCTGATTCATGGCTAACATTCCAACGATTTCTTTTGACGCCATCATTATTGGTGGTGGCGGCGCCGGCATGCGCGCTGCACTGCAGCTGGCCCAGGGCGGTCACAAGACAGCCGTGATCACCAAGGTGTTCCCGACCCGTTCCCACACCGTATCGGCCCAGGGTGGCATCACCTGCGCCATCGCTTCTGCGGATCCGAACGATGACTGGCGCTGGCACATGTACGATACCGTCAAGGGCTCCGACTATATCGGTGACCAGGACGCTATCGAGTACATGTGTCAGGAAGGCCCGGCTGCGGTATTCGAGCTGGACCACATGGGTCTGCCGTTCTCCCGCACCGAACAGGGGCGTATCTACCAGCGTCCGTTCGGCGGCCAGTCCAAGGATTACGGTAAAGGCGGCCAGGCTGCCCGTACCTGCGCGGCATCCGACCGTACCGGTCACGCACTGCTGCACACCCTTTATCAGGGCAACCTGAAAGCCGGCACCACGTTCCTGAACGAGTACTACGCAGTTGACCTGGTGAAGAACCAGGACGGCGCATTCGTCGGCGTGATCGCTATCTGCATCGAAACCGGTGAAACCACCTACATCCGCGCCAAGGCTACCGTTCTGGCGACTGGCGGTGCAGGTCGTATCTATGCTTCGACCACCAACGCCCTGATCAACACCGGCGACGGCGTTGGCATGGCCCTGCGTGCAGGCGTTCCGGTACAAGACATCGAAATGTGGCAGTTCCACCCAACCGGCATCGCCGGCGCCGGTGTACTGGTTACAGAAGGCTGCCGTGGTGAAGGCGGTTACCTGATCAACAAGCACGGCGAGCGTTTCATGGAGCGTTATGCTCCGAACGCCAAGGACCTTGCCGGTCGTGATGTGGTTGCCCGTTCGATGGTTAAAGAAATCATCGCCGGCAACGGTTGCGGCCCGAACGGCGACCACGTGATGCTCAAGCTCGATCACCTGGGCGAAGAAGTGCTGCACAGCCGTCTGCCAGGTATCTGCGAACTGTCCAAGACTTTCGCACACGTTGACCCGGTAGTTGCTCCAGTACCAGTAGTTCCAACTTGCCACTATATGATGGGCGGCGTGCCGACCAACATTCATGGCCAGGCGATCACCCAGAACGCCGAAGGCGTGGACGAGATCATCCATGGTCTGTTCGCTGTAGGCGAAGTGGCTTGCGTATCGGTTCACGGTGCCAACCGTCTGGGCGGCAACTCGCTGCTCGACCTGGTGGTATTCGGCCGCGCTGCCGGCCTGCACCTGGAAAAAGCCCTGACCGACGGCATCGAATACGATGACGCGACCGACGCCAATATCGAAGCTGCCCTGGCACGCCTGAACGCGCTGAACGAGCGCACTGATGGCGAAGACGTAGCAACCCTGCGTCGCGAGCTGCAAAGCTGCATGCAGAACTACTTCGGTGTATTCCGTACTGGCGAATACATGCAGAAGGGTATTGCCCAGCTGGCTGACCTGCGCAAGCGGATCGCCAACGTCAAGATCAACGATAAGAGCCAGGCGTTCAACACCGCTCGTATCGAAGCCCTTGAGCTGCAAAACCTGCTGGAAGTGGCTGAAGCGACTGCGATTGCCGCCGAGGTTCGTAAAGAATCCCGTGGTGCCCACGCTCGTGAAGACTTTGAAGATCGCGATGACGAAAACTGGTTGTGCCACACCTTGTACTTCCCGGGTGACAAGCGCGTAACCAAGCGTGCTGTGAACTTCTCGCCGAAGACGGTTCCGACGTTTGAACCGAAGATTCGGACTTACTAAGGGTGGCTGCCATGTTGAAAGTCAGTGTTTATCGCTACAACCCTGATCAGGACGCTGCGCCGTTCATGCAGGAATTTGAGGTCGATACCGGTGGTAAAGACCTGATGGTGCTGGATGTGCTGGCCCTGATCAAAGAGCAGGACGAAGGTTTCTCCTATCGTCGCTCTTGCCGTGAAGGTGTCTGCGGCTCCGACGGCATGAACATCAACGGCAAAAACGGCCTGGCTTGTGTCACGCCGCTGTCGGCCGTGGTCAAGAAGAACAAGCTTGTTGTACGTCCACTGCCAGGTTTGCCGGTTATCCGTGACCTGGTCGTCGATATGAGCATCTTCTACAAGCAATACGAGAAGGTGAAGCCATTCCTGCAGAACGACACGCCGGCTCCGGCCATCGAGCGTCTGCAGTCCCCGGAAGAGCGCGAGAAGCTCGATGGTCTGTACGAGTGCATCCTGTGCGCTTGCTGCTCGACTTCTTGCCCGTCCTTCTGGTGGAACCCGGACAAGTTCCTGGGTCCAGCTGCACTGCTGCAAGCCTATCGCTTCCTGGCAGACAGCCGTGACACCAAGACGTCCGAGCGTCTGGCTTCACTGGATGACCCGTTCAGCGTATTCCGCTGCCGCGGGATCATGAACTGCGTCAACGTATGTCCCAAAGGCCTGAACCCGACTAAGGCCATTGGTCACATCCGTAACATGCTGCTGCAAAGCGGCGTGTAAGACGTTGTAGTAAAAGCAGGACCGTTGTGCCCGTAAATGCTACGGCGCAGGCTTCAACCGGCGCCGTAGTTTTAACTTGAGCAGCGACTTACAAAGCCGCAGCTCTTATTTTGAAGAAATGAGACAAGCAGGGGCATTCGGGTTGGTACCCGAACTATCAGCGTGATCCTAAGTGGCTTGTTTTGGTCGCTGCACTTGGCCTTTTGCAAGCAAACTCGGTGTTTTCGCCGGTGGTGTCCCCAAATCGAGGGTGACCAAGCATGCAAGAAAGCGTGATGCAGCGCATGTGGAACAGCGGCTATCTTTCAGGTGGTAACGCTGCCTATGTGGAAGAGCTTTATGAGCTCTACCTGCACGACCCTAACGCTGTGCCAGAAGAATGGCGCACCAAATTTCAGACGTTGTCTTCAGACGGCAACGCTGCCACCGATGTATCGCATGCAACAATTCGCGATCAATTTGTGCTGCTGGCAAAGAACCAGCGCCGCGCCCAACCGGTTTCCGCCGGGAGCGTGAGCAGTGAGCACGAGAAGAAGCAAGTTGAAGTATTGCGACTGATCCAGGCCTACCGTATGCGTGGCCACCAGGCAGCCCAGCTTGATCCGCTGGGGCTGTGGCAGCGTCCTGCACCTGCAGACCTGTCGATCAATCACTACGGCTTGACCAATGCCGATCTTGATACGATTTTCCGTGCCGGCGACCTGTTCATCGGCAAAGAGGAAGCGAGCCTACGCGAAATTCACGAAGCGTTGCAGCAGACATATTGCCGCACCATCGGCGCTGAATTTACGCACATCACCGATTCCGAGCAGCGCCACTGGTTCCAGCATCGCCTGGAAGGCGTGCGTGGCCGTCCGGTGCTGTCTGCCGATGTGCGTGGCCACCTGCTTGAGCGCGTCACCGCTGCCGAAGGCCTTGAAAAATACCTGGGCACCAAATACCCGGGCACCAAGCGTTTCGGTCTGGAAGGCGGCGAGAGCCTGATTCCGATGCTTGACGAGCTGATCCAGCGTTCCGGTTCCTACGGCACCAAGGAAATCGTGATCGGCATGGCTCACCGTGGTCGCCTGAACGTGTTGGTCAACACCTTCGGCAAGAACCCGCGCGAGCTGTTCGACGAGTTCGAAGGCAAGAAGAAGGTCGAGCTGGGTTCCGGTGACGTTAAATACCACCAGGGCTTCTCGTCCAACGTGATGACCACCGGTGGTGAAGTCCACCTGGCCATGGCGTTCAACCCATCCCACCTGGAAATCGTTTCTCCAGTGGTCGAGGGTTCGGTACGTGCTCGCCAGGATCGTCGCAACGACTCCACCGGTGAGAAGGTTCTGCCGATTTCCATCCACGGTGACGCGGCATTCGCCGGTCAAGGCGTGGTCCTGGAAACGTTCCAGATGTCGCAGACTCGCGGCTTCAAGACCGGCGGTACCATTCACATCGTCATCAACAACCAGGTGGGTTTCACCATCAGCAACCCGCTGGACGCACGCTCTACCG
The DNA here is from genome assembly GCF_012985565.1 of Pseudomonas sp. WS 5010. Classification (NCBI taxonomy): domain Bacteria; kingdom Pseudomonadati; phylum Pseudomonadota; class Gammaproteobacteria; order Pseudomonadales; family Pseudomonadaceae; genus Pseudomonas; species Pseudomonas sp. WS 5010. The sequence continues at coordinate 269,164 of NZ_JAAQWQ010000005.1, forward strand.
AGTACGCGACCGACGTTGCCAAGATGATCCAGGCGCCGATCCTCCATGTGAATGGGGATGATCCGGAAGCCGTATTGTTCGTGACCCAACTGGCCATTGACTACCGCATGCAGTTCAAGCGTGACGTGGTCATCGACCTGGTTTGCTACCGCCGTCGCGGTCACAACGAAGCGGATGAGCCTAGCGGCACCCAGCCGTTGATGTACCAGCAGATCTCCAAGCAGCGCACCACCCGTGAGCTGTACGCCGAAAGCCTGACCAAGGCCGGCGTGCTGGATGAAGCGCGTGTTCAGGCGAAAATCGATGAATACCGCAACGCGCTGGACAACGGTCTGCATGTAGTAAAAAGCCTGGTCAAAGAGCCGAACAAAGAGCTGTTCGTGGACTGGCGTCCATACCTGGGCCACGCCTGGACTGCGCGCCACGACACTTCGTTCGATCTGAAAACCCTGCAGGAACTGTCCGCCAAGCTGCTGGAAATCCCGGAAGGCTTCGTGGTACAGCGCCAGGTTGCGAAGATCTACGAAGACCGTCAGAAGATGCAAGCCGGCGGCCTGCCGATCAACTGGGGTTACGCTGAAACCATGGCGTACGCGACCCTGGCGTTCGAAGGTCACCCGATTCGCATGACCGGCCAGGACATCGGCCGTGGTACGTTCTCGCACCGTCACGCGGTATTGCACAACCAGAAAGACGCGGGCACCTACATCCCGTTGCAGCACTTGTATGAAGGCCAGCCACGTTTCGACCTGTACGATTCGTTCCTGTCCGAAGAAGCCGTACTGGCGTTCGAATACGGTTACTCGACCACCACGCCTAACGCGCTGGTGATCTGGGAAGCCCAGTTCGGCGACTTCGCCAACGGTGCCCAGGTGGTTATCGACCAGTTCATCACCAGCGGCGAGCACAAGTGGGGCCGTCTGTGCGGTCTGACCATGTTGCTGCCACACGGTTATGAAGGTCAGGGTCCTGAGCACTCCTCGGCCCGTCTGGAGCGTTACCTGCAGTTGTGCGCCGAGCACAATATCCAGGTGTGCGTGCCGACTACCCCGGCCCAGATCTACCACTTGCTGCGTCGCCAGGTGATCCGCCCGCTGCGCAAGCCGCTGGTAGTGCTGACTCCGAAATCGCTGTTGCGTCACAAATTGGCCATCTCGACCCTGGAAGATCTGGCCGATGGTTCGTTCCAGACCGTTATTCCGGAAATCGACACCCTGGATGCAGCCAAGGTCACTCGCCTGATCCTGTGCAGCGGCAAGGTTTACTACGACTTGCTGGAAAAACGTCGTGCCGAAGGCCGCGAAGACATCGCCATCGTGCGTATCGAGCAGCTTTACCCGTTCCCGGAAGATGACCTGATGGAGGCCATTGCGCCTTACACCAACCTCACCCATGTGGTGTGGTGTCAGGAAGAACCGATGAACCAGGGCGCGTGGTACAGCAGCCAGCATCACCTGCGTCGCAGCATCGGCAACCACAACAAGGCCCTGGGCCTGGAGTATGCCGGTCGTGATGCTTCTGCTGCACCTGCGTGTGGTTATGCGTCGATGCACGCCGAGCAGCAGGAAAAACTGCTGCAAGATGCTTTCACTGTTTAACGCCTTCGCGCTGACTGAAACCGAATTTTAAGGACCCACAGATAATGGCTATCGAAATCAAAGCCCCGTCATTCCCGGAATCGGTTGCCGATGGCACCGTTGCCACCTGGCACAAGAAACCAGGCGAGGCCGTCAAGCGTGACGACCTGATCGTCGACATCGAGACTGACAAAGTCGTCCTGGAAGTGTTGGCCGAAGCCGACGGCGTCCTGGGCGCCATCGTTGCCGAAGAAGGTGCAACCGTCCTGTCCAACCAGGTACTGGGCTCGATCGAAGCGGGCAGCGCTGCCGCCGCCGCTCCAGCCGCCGCTGCTGCTGCTCCGGCTGCTGCACCTGCTGCTGCACCTGCTGCTGCCGCTCCGGCTGCTGGTGGTGAAGATCCAATCGCTGCACCGGCTGCGCGTCAGCTGGCTGAAGAAAACGGCATCAACCTGGCTTCCATCAAAGGCACTGGCAAAGACGGCCGTGTGACCAAGGAAGACGTGGTTGCTGCTGTTGAAGCCAAGAAAAACGCTCCGGCTGCCGCACCTGCCAAGGCTGCTGCCCCGGCTGCCGCAGCGCCTGTGTTCGCCGCTGGCGACCGCACCGAGAAGCGCGTGCCAATGACCCGTGTGCGTGCCACCGTGGCCAAGCGCCTGGTTGAAGCACAGTCGAACATGGCGATGCTGACCACTTTCAACGAAGTCGACATGACTGAAGTCATGGCCCTGCGTTCGAAGTACAAGGATCTGTTCGAGAAGTCCCACAACGGCGTGCGCCTGGGCTTCATGTCGTTCTTCGTGAAAGCGGCCACCGAAGCGCTGAAGCGTTTCCCGGCAGTCAACGCTTCCATCGACGGCAGCGACATCGTTTACCACGGTTATGCAGACGTCGGCGTTGCCGTCTCCAGCGACCGTGGCCTGGTGGTACCGGTCCTGCGTAACGCCGAACTGATGAGCCTGGCTGAAATCGAAGGCGGCATCGCTGGCTTCGGCAAGAAAGCCCGTGACGGCAAGCTGACCATCGACGAGATGACCGGCGGTACCTTCACGATCACTAACGGTGGTACTTTCGGCTCGATGATGTCGACCCCGATCGTCAACCCGCCGCAAGCTGCGATCCTGGGCATGCACAACATCATCCAGCGTCCGATGGCCATCAACGGCCAGGTCGTGATCCGTCCGATGATGTACCTGGCGCTGTCCTACGATCACCGCCTGATCGATGGTAAGGAAGCCGTTACGTTCCTGGTGACCATCAAGAATCTGCTGGAAGACCCGGCTCGCCTGCTCCTGGATATCTGATAGAAGCAGCTTCAAGTTGCGGGCTACAAGCTGTAGGAAAAATCAGCTTGGCTTGCAGCTTGGAGCTAAAAGCTTGTCGCAAATAGAGGATCTATTTTCATGACACAGAAATTTGACGTTGTAGTGATCGGTGCGGGCCCTGGCGGCTACGTGGCCGCCATCAAGGCCGCACAACTGGGCTTCTCGACTGCGTGCATCGAAAAATACACTGACAAGGAAGGCAAACTGGCCCTGGGCGGTACCTGCCTGAACGTCGGTTGCATTCCTTCCAAGGCGCTGCTGGACAGCTCCTGGAAATTCCACGAAGCCCAGGACGGTTTTGCCATCCACGGCATCAACCACGCTGGCGTGACCATGGACGTGCCAGCAATGGTCGGCCGCAAGGCCAACATCGTCAAAGGCCTGACCTCTGGCGTTGCTACCCTGTTCAAGGCCAATGGCGTCACTTCCCTGCAAGGTCATGGCAAACTGCTGGCCGGCAAGAAAGTTGAAATCACCAAGCCAGACGGTTCGACCGAAATCATCGAAGCCGAGAACGTGATCCTGGCTCCAGGTTCGCGTCCAATCGACATTCCACCGGCTCCTGTTGATCAGAACGTGATCGTCGATTCGACCGGCGCCCTGGAATTCCAATCGGTACCGAAACGCCTGGGCGTGATTGGCGCTGGCGTAATCGGCCTGGAGCTGGGTTCGGTCTGGTCCCGCCTGGGTTCGCAAGTGACCGTGCTGGAAGCCCTGGACACGTTCCTGCTGGCTGCCGACACCGCGGTGTCCAAAGAAGCGCTGAAAACCCTGACCAAACAAGGTCTGGACATCAAGCTGGGCGCACGCGTGACCGGTTCGAAAGTCAACGGCGAAGAAGTTGTCGTGACCTACACCGACAAGGATGGCGAACAGACCATCACTTTCGACAAGCTGATCGTTGCCGTTGGTCGCCGTCCAGTGACCGCTGATCTGCTGGCCTCTGACAGCGGCGTGACCATCGACGAGCGTGGTTTTGTCCACGTCGACGATCACTGCGCTACCACCGTGCCTGGCGTCTATGCCATCGGTGACGTGGTTCGCGGCATGATGCTGGCACACAAGGCATCCGAAGAAGGCATCATGGTGGTTGAGCGGATCAAGGGTCACAAGACCCAGATGAACTACGACCTGATCCCTTCGGTTATCTACACCCACCCGGAAATTGCATGGGTCGGCAAGAACGAACAGCAGTTGAAAGCTGAAGGCGTTGAAGTTAACGTCGGCACCTTCCCGTTTGCCGCTTCTGGCCGTGCCATGGCAGCGAACGACACTGGCGGTTTTGTCAAAGTCATCGCTGATGCCAAGACTGACCGCGTACTGGGTGTCCACGTAATTGGCCCAGGCGCAGCAGAACTGGTTCAGCAGGGCGCTATCGGTATGGAATTCGGCACCAGCGCCGAAGACATCGGCATGATGGTTTTCTCCCATCCGACCCTGTCTGAAGCGCTGCACGAAGCCGCGTTGGCAGTGAATGGCCATGCCATCCACATTGCCAACAAGAAGAAGCGCTAAGCGAGATAATAAGAAACCACGGCGGTTGCCCGTCGTGAGCCTTGCGCGCAAGACTCACCGCGGAATATCCGCTGGACGCAGTCTTGCGCAGCTTTGCCGGCCTTAGGGCGGCGAAGTTGGGCAAGCAGCAGTCACAGGTGGCGCGGCACTCATAATGAGCGCAGCGCCGAATGCGCAGTACCTAACGAAGACGGTAAAAAGCATGAATCTTCACGAGTATCAGGGTAAGCAGCTGTTCGCTGAGTACGGCCTGCCAGTTTCCAAGGGCTACGCAGTAGACACCCCGGAAGCAGCAGCAGAAGCTTGCGACAAAATCGGCGGCACTGAATGGGTTGTCAAAGCCCAGGTCCACGCTGGTGGTCGCGGTAAAGCGGGCGGCGTTAAGCTGGTTCGCAGCAAAGAAGACGCCAAGGCCTTCGCACAGCAGTGGCTGGGCAAGCGTCTGGTGACTTACCAGACTGACGCCAATGGCCAGCCAGTCACCAAGATCCTGGTTGAATCGTGCACTGATATCGCTAAAGAGCTGTACCTGGGCGCTGTCGTTGACCGTTCGAGCCGTCGCATCGTGTTCATGGCTTCCACCGAAGGTGGCGTGGACATCGAGAAGATCGCTCACGAAACCCCAGAAAAAATTCTGAAAGCCACTATCGATCCACTGGTTGGCGCTCAGCCATTCCAGGGTCGCGAGCTGGCTTTCCAGCTGGGCCTGGAAGGCAAGCAAGTTGCCCAGTTCGCCAAGATCTTCGTAGGTCTGGCCAAACTGTTCCAGGATCACGATCTGGCCCTGCTGGAAGTGAACCCGCTGGTGATCAAGGCTGACGGCGATCTGCATTGCCTCGATGCCAAGATCAACATCGACGCCAACGCCATGTACCGTCAGCCTAAGCTGAAGACTTTCCACGATCCGTCGCAAGACGATCCGCGCGAAGCGCACGCTGCCAAGTTCGAACTGAACTACGTAGCCCTGGAAGGTAACATCGGTTGCATGGTCAACGGTGCTGGCCTGGCCATGGGTACCATGGACATCGTCAACCTGCATGGCGGCAAGCCAGCCAACTTCCTCGACGTAGGCGGCGGTGCTACCAAAGAACGCGTTACCGAAGCGTTCAAGATCATCCTGTCCGACTCCAACGTCGCTGCAGTACTGGTCAACATCTTCGGCGGCATCGTTCGTTGCGACATGATTGCCGAAGGCATCATCGGTGCAGTGAAAGAAGTCGGCGTGAAAATCCCGGTTGTTGTACGCCTTGAAGGTAACAACGCTGAACTGGGCGCTAAAGTACTGGCAGAAAGCGGTTTGAACATCATCGCTGCAACCAGCCTGACCGACGCTGCTCAACAAGTTGTCAAAGCTGCGGAGGGCAAATAATGAGCGTCCTGATCAATAAAGACACCAAAGTTATCTGCCAGGGTATTACCGGTTCGCAAGGTAGCTTCCACACCCAGCAAGCCCTCGAATACGGCACCAAGATGGTCGGTGGCGTAACTCCGGGCAAAGGCGGCACCGAGCACCTGGGCCTGCCAGTGTTCAACACCGTGAAAGAAGCTGTTGCTCAAACTGGCGCCACCGCCAGCGTGATCTACGTTCCAGCTCCTTTCTGCAAGGATTCCATCCTGGAAGCAGCATTCGGCGGCATCAAGCTGATCGTTTGCATCACCGAAGGCATTCCTACCCTGGACATGCTGGACGCTAAAGTTAAGTGCGACGAGCTGGGTGTTACCCTGATCGGCCCTAACTGCCCAGGCGTGATCACTCCAGGCGAATGCAAGATCGGCATCATGCCAGGTCACATTCACTTGCCAGGTAAAGTCGGTATCGTTTCCCGTTCCGGCACCCTGACCTACGAAGCTGTGAAGCAGACCACTGACGCCGGTTTCGGTCAGTCGACTTGCGTTGGCATCGGCGGTGACCCGATCCCAGGCTCGAACTTCATCGACATCCTGAAACTGTTCCAGGAAGACCCGAAGACCGAAGCGATCGTAATGATCGGTGAGATCGGCGGTTCGGCTGAAGAAGAAGCGGCTGCCTACATCAAGGCACACGTGACCAAGCCGGTTGTTTCCTACATCGCTGGTGTGACTGCCCCTGCGGGCAAGCGCATGGGCCATGCTGGCGCAATCATCTCTGGCGGCAAAGGCACTGCAGACGAGAAGTTTGCTGCCCTGGAAGACGCAGGCGTAAAAACCGTGCGTTCGCTGGCAGACATCGGCAAGGCTTTGTCCGAGCTGACTGGCTGGGCGATCAAGTAAGCCTCGCGCTTAACTGACGCTTCACCACACAAAGGCCACCTTCGGGCGGCCTTTGTGCATTCTGCAGGTTGCTGAAGATCAAAATGTGGGAGCGGGCTTGCTCGCGAATGCGGTGTATCAGTTGATACATTCGGTGCTGACCCACCGCATTCGCGAGCAAGCCCGCTCCCACATTTGTTTCTATTACCAAGTTAAGTATGAAAACGCGACATCAAAGTGTCGCTTATCGGACAGTCCGCCCTGCAACAGTGCGTTTGTCAGACAAATTCGGTACTCTTGCCGCCTCTTTATGCGCCCGCATCCCAAAAGGAAGCCGCGTGCTAGACCGGTCGGTCCCCATAAGGGCCGGCAGTATTTCCCTCATCCATAGGGAATCCCCCTCTAAATTCCGATTCAGTAGTGTGGTATTTCCTCAAATGAAAGTGTTGAAAGGCCAGGATATCCTGGCGTTGGGCTTTATGACTTTTGCGCTGTTCGTGGGCGCCGGTAACATCATCTTCCCGCCTATCGTTGGTTTGCAGTCCGGGCCTCATGTCTGGATGGCAGCGCTGGGCTTCCTGATCACTGCAGTCGGCCTGCCGGTGGTCACGGTCATCGCCCTGGCCAAGGTCGGCGGTGGCATGGACGCATTGAGCAGCCCTATCGGCAAGGTCGCCGGTGGCATCCTGGCTGCAGCGTGCTACCTGGCAGTCGGCCCGCTGTTCGCCACGCCACGTACCGCAACAGTCTCCTTTGAAGTCGGCCTGGCGCCACTGACCGGCGAAAGCCCGCTGGCACTGTTCCTCTACAGCTCGGTGTACTTCCTGCTGGTGTTCTTCATCTCCCTGTACCCAGGGCGCCTTTTGGATACCGTCGGCCGCTTCCTCGCGCCGCTGAAGATCATCGCGCTGGCGGTCTTGGGCATCGCGGCCTTTGCCCTGCCTGCGGGTGATATTGGCGTTGCTACGCCAGAGTACGTCGCCGCACCGTTCTCCCAGGGCTTTATCAATGGTTACCTGACCATGGATACCCTGGGCGCACTGGTGTTTGGCATCGTGATTGTCAACGCTATCCGCTCCCGTGGCGTCGAATCGCCACAGCTGATCACCCGTTACGCGATCATTGCCGGACTGATTGCCGGCCTCGGCCTGGCGCTGGTGTACATCAGCCTGTTCCGCCTCGGTTCGGGCAGCCATGAAGTGGCCGCCGGTGCAGCCAACGGCGCAGCGGTACTGCACGCCTACGTACAACATACCTTCGGCTCCCTGGGCAGCGGCTTCCTCGCGGTGCTGATCTCCCTGGCGTGCCTGGTAACAGCCGTGGGCCTGACTTGTGCCTGCGCCGAGTACTTCAGCCGTGTGTTGCCACTGTCCTACAAGACCCTGGTGGTGATCCTCGCTGCATTCTCGCTGCTGGTGTCCAACCTGGGCCTGACCAAGCTGATCGCGTTCTCGATCCCGGTCCTGACCGCGATCTACCCGCCGTGCATCGTTCTGGTCGCCCTGAGTTTCTGCAAGGATTTCTGGCATGAGCATGGCCGTATCCTTGGCCCTGTGATGCTGGTTTCGTTCATCTTCGGCACCATTGACGCACTCAAGGGCGCAGGCCTGGCTGGCTGGATGCCCACTCAAATGGCGAACCTGCCATTGAGCGAACAAGGCCTGGCCTGGCTGGTGCCTTGTGTGATCACCCTGGTGGCTGCATTCGGGGTCGACCGCATGCTCGGCAAGCGCAGCGAAGCCATCGCTTAAAGCGTTCGTTACACGCTGACATCGAAATGCCCCGTATCTATCGATCCGGGGCATTTTTTATGGGCGCTCGGCGGTGTCTTTTTTTGCGGGCTAACGTCGAAGGGGTTATGAGTTTTCCAGATCAGGAACACGGTCAGTGTGGGAGCAGGCAAGCCCTACATTGTCCGAGTGAGCCAGCCCTATTGTTTAGAGGACCCGCATGTCATTTGTCGAAGCCAACCTGATCCACCTGCTTGCTGCGCTGTGGTTTGTCATCTGCTGGGGCGGATACACCCGCTACGCCAGTTGGAAAGCCCGTGACACTGCCTGCCTCGCCAGTGTGTTGCACCTGTATCGCGAAGACTGGATGCGCCGCATGCTCCTGCGCGACAACCGCATCGCCGATGCCAGCGTGATCGGCAACCTGGAGCGCAACGCCTCGTTCTTTGCCTCCAGCACCCTGATCATCCTCGCCGGTATCCTCACCGTGCTGGGAGCCTCGGAGCGCGCGGTGTCGCTGCTGGCGGACATTCCCATGGTGCAGCAGGCATCCCAGGGCATGTCGGAGATCAAGCTGCTGTGCCTGGCCCTGGTGTTTGTCTATGCCTTCTTTACCTTCAGTTGGTGCATGCGCCAGTACAACTTCGCCGCCATCCTGATTGGCTCAGCGCCGATGGTCGGTGAACGCCACGTCTCCGAGCAGGAGCGCAAGGCGTTTGCCTCGCGGGCGGCGCGGGTGATCTCCATGGCCGCCAACCAGTTCAACTTCGGCCTGCGTTCCTATTACTTCGGGATGACCATGCTCGCCTGGTTTGTCAGCCCCTGGCTGTTCATGCTGATGAGCAGCGGGGTGGTGCTGGTGTTGTATCGGCGTGAATTTCATTCCGACGTTCTGGAAGTCATGGTCTATACCCCTACAGAGGCACCGATGCCTGAAGCGAACAAGGAGGCAACATCGTGAGTATTCCGTTCTGGTGTGTGTTTATCAGCGCGTTGCTGATTTTCGTGGCGCGCATGCCGGTGGGCAAGGCCATGAAAGAGCAGGGCGGGTATGACAACCATCTGCCTCGCCATCAACAGGCACAACTGACCGGCTTTGGCGCGCGGGCGGTGGCTGCTCATCAAAACAGTTTTGAAGCGTTTATTTTGTTTGCGGTGGGGGTATTGATGGCCCATACCACCCAGACTCAGGGCTACCTGATTGACTGGCTGGCGATCATCTTTGTGATTGCGCGGGTAGTCTATCTTGCGTGTTATTGGGCGGACTTGGCGTGGCAACGCAGCCTGGTGTGGCTGGTGGGGTTGCTGTGTTCGCTGTTGTTGATGCTTAGTCCGACATTTCGCACTTTGCTGATCTGATAAAAGTCTCGCGCAAAGTAAAGCCCGCTATTAAGCGGGCTTTCTTTTGCAACATGGTATTTAAACCGCGGTATCAGGAACCGGTTGCAGGTGTAGCGGGTGCAGCTTCTTTAGCGGCGGCAGCGTCAGATTCAGCTTGGGCTTTGGCGGCTTCGGCGTTTTCTTTTGCAGCGTCGTTCACTTTATCCTGAGCTTCGCTCATTTTTTCCTGAGCTTGTTCAGCATGCTGGTTGGCATCCTGAGCTTTGTCCTCGGATTTTTTATCGCAGGCAGCGAGGCCAAGGGCGGCAGCCAACATCAAGGAAACAGCGAAAGTCTTGCGCATGGGGTGTTTCTCCTTATTGAAGATATCTACTGGCCTTTCGAGCATGGGGTGCACGCATTAGTTCCTTTAATCCCACAGATATATAAGCCGTTTTGCCAAGGAACTTTCTTCCGGGGTATTTGTTTCGCCGGATCACTACTAATAAGAGTCTTTATCCAATGACCGATAGCCCCCTTTTAGAGCGTGCCGCACGTTTTGTCTCAGCCCTGCGCCACTGTCAGGTGCTGGGGATCCAGGTACATGATGCAAACACCGAGGGCATGACCTTGTACCTGCCCTACAGCCCGCAGATCGTCGGCGATCCGCAAACCGGGATCATCCATGGCGGCGCCTTGACCTCGCTGATGGACACCGCCTGTGGCATGGCCACCCTGTGCGTGCTGCCGGAGTTCGAGGTCTGCCCGACCCTGGATCTGCGCATTGACTACATGCACCCGGCCGAGCCGCACAAGACGGTGTTTGGCTTTGCCCAATGTTATCGGGTGACCACCGATGTGATTTTCACCCGGGGCTTTGCTTACCAGGACGATCCCCAGCAGCCGATTGCCCATGTAGTGGGCACGTTCATGCGCATGGGCAAGCGATTGAAGGGCACCAAGGGGCTGGGCAGTAGCATCAAGGGAGAACAGGCATGACCCATCAATTCAAGACCCGGATGCAGCAGGCCCACCAACGCGGCGACTATAAGGCGTTGCTCGAGTTGATTCCCTATGCCCGCCTGATCGGCGTCGAGTGCACGCGACTGGGGGATGAGTTGTTGTTCCGCATGCCGGCGAACAAGGACAATATTGGTAACCCGATATTGCCGGCCATCCATGGCGGGGTGATCGCAGGGTTTATGGAGTTGTCGGCGGCCTTTCATCTATGGGTGGCTACAGGCACCCCACGGGTTGAAACAGGCCTGCCGAAGATCGTCGATTTTTCCCTGGATTACTTGCGGGCCGGGCAGTTTCGCGACACCTACGCAACCTGCCAGGTGTGGCGCCAGGGACGGCGGGTGGCCAATGTGGCGATCACTGCCTGGCAGAGCACCCCTGCCGAGCCCATCGCTACCGCTCGCGCGCATTTCAAGATTCAGGAGCAGGGCCACCCTTGAAATCCTGGTCTTAGCCCCCAACTTTGATGACAACCCGCCGCCAACCCTCTAGGGCGCGGCCACTGCCATCCAATTGGAGTTTGATGACCATGAGTGTGGAAACTCAAAAGGAAACCCTGGGCTTCCAGACCGAGGTGAAGCAACTGCTGCACCTCATGATCCATTCGCTGTATTCCAACAAGGAAATCTTCCTTCGCGAATTGATCTCGAACGCCTCTGACGCTGTCGACAAATTACGTTTCGAAGCCCTGTCCAAGCCTGAGTTGCTGGAAGGTGGCGCAGAACTGAAAATCCGTGTGAGCTTCGACAAGGACGCCAAGACCGTCACGCTCGAAGACAACGGCATCGGCATGAGCCGTGAAGACGCGATTACCCATTTGGGCACCATCGCCAAATCCGGCACCGCCGACTTCATGAAGAACCTCTCGGGCGATCAGAAGAAAGATTCGCACCTGATCGGCCAGTTCGGCGTGGGCTTCTACTCGGCCTTTATCGTCGCCGACAAAGTTGAAGTGTTCAGCCGCCGCGCCGGTCTCGACGCCAGCGAAGGCGTGCACTGGTCTTCCAAAGGCGAGGGCGAATTTGAAATCGCCACCGTCGATAAGGCTGATCGCGGTACCCGCATCGTGCTGCACCTGAAGTCCGGTGAAGACGAATTCGCCGATGGCTGGCGCCTGCGCAACATCATCAAGAAGTACTCCGACCACATCGCGCTGCCCATCGAACTGCCGAAAGAACAAGCGGCGGCCGAAGGCGAAGAGGCTCCTGCCCAGGAATGGGAAGTGGTCAACCGCGCCAGCGCCCTGTGGACCCGTCCGCGTACCGAGGTCAAGGACGAGGAGTACCAGGAGTTCTACAAGCACATCGCCCATGACTACGAAAATCCGCTGAGCTGGAGCCACAACAAGGTCGAAGGCAAGCTGGAATACAGCTCGCTGCTGTACGTCCCGGCCCGCGCTCCGTTCGACCTGTACCAGCGCGAAGCGCCGAAAGGCCTGAAGCTGTATGTGCAGCGCGTATTCGTGATGGATCAGGCGGAATCCTTCCTGCCGCTGTACCTGCGCTTTATCAAGGGCGTGGTCGACTCCAACGACCTGTCGCTGAACGTGTCGCGGGAAATCCTGCAGAAAGACCCGATCATCGATTCCATGAAGTCGGCGCTGACCAAGCGTGTGCTGGACATGCTGGAAAAACTGGCGAAGAACGAGCCTGAGCAATACAAGGGCTTCTGGAAAAACTTCGGCCAGGTCATGAAAGAAGGCCCGGCAGAAGATTTCGCCAACAAGGAAAAAATCGCCGGCCTGCTGCGTTTTGCCTCGACTCAAGGCGAAGACGGCGAGCAGGTGGTGTCCCTGGCCGAGTACCTGGCGCGCGCCAAGGAAGGCCAGGACAAGATCTACTACCTGACCGGCGAAACCTACGCCCAGGTCAAGAACAGCCCGCACCTGGAAGTCTTCCGCAAGAAAGGCATCGAAGTGCTGCTGCTCACCGACCGTATCGACGAGTGGCTGATGAGCTACCTCAGCGAGTTCGACGGTAAGTCCTTCGTCGACGTGGCCCGTGGTGACCTGGACCTGGGTAACCTGGACTCCGAAGAAGAGAAGAAAGAAGCCGAAGAAGTGGCCAAGGCCAAAGAAGGCCTGGTTGAGCGCATCAAGACCGCCCTGGGCGATGCCGTCAGCGAAGTGCGGGTTTCTCACCGTCTGACCGACTCCCCGGCGATCCTGGCCATCGGCGAGCAGGACCTGGGCATGCAGATGCGCCAGATCCTTGAAGCCAGCGGGCAGAAGGTGCCGGATTCCAAGCCGATCTTCGAATTCAACCCGGCTCACCCGCTGATCGAGAAACTTGACGGCGAGCAGAGTGAAGAGCGTTTTGGCGACCTGTCGCACATCCTCTTCGACCAGGCGGCCCTGGCCGCAGGGGACAGCTTGAAAGACCCGGCCGCCTACGTGCGCCGACTGAACAAGCTGTTGGTTGAACTGTCGGTTTAACAACGCTGCAAGAAAACCCCGCTTCGGCGGGGTTTTTCGTTCTCGTGCATATCAACTGGAGAAAATGATGAGCCAAGTCACCGTGCGTTCCGTGGTCTATCAGATTGATGGCCAGTCTTATGAAAGCCGCCTGGCCTTCGATGCCAGCCACACGGACCCGCTGCCGGGCCTGTTGATGGCGCCGAACTGGATGGGCGTCAGCGCAGGCGCCGAAGAGATCGCCAAGGCCGTGGCCGGCAAGGGCTATGTGGTGTTGATCGCCGATCTGTACGGGCAACAGGTGCGCCCGTCCAATGGCGATGAAGCTGGCGCCGCGATGATGCCGTTGAAAAATGACCGTGGCTTGCTGAACAAGCGCATGCAGGCGGCTTTTGCGCAACTGCAAGGTCAGGCCGAAGCCGCGGTCGATACCTCGAAGCTGGCGACCTTTGGCTTCTGTTTTGGCGGTTGCTGTTCACTGGAGCTGGCACGTACCGGGGCGCCGCTGAAGGCAGCGGTGTCGTTCCATGGCACCCTCGATACGCCAAACCCGGCGGATGCCAAGCGCATCAAGGGTTCGGTGCTGGTGCTGCATGGAGCGTCTGACCCGTTGGTGCCCAGGGAGCAGTTGCCTGCCTTTGAAGATGAGATGAACGCGGCCGGGGTGGATTGGCAATTGCTGAGCTACGGTGGCGCGGTGCATTCGTTCACTGACCCGCAGGCGAATGTGCCGGGCAAGATGATGTACGACGCCAAGACTGCCGGGCGGGCGTTCCAGGCGATGCATAATTTGTTGGATGAAGTGTTCAAGGGCTGAATATTTAGCGCCTGAGTTGGCCCCATCGCGGGCAGCCCGCTCCCACATTTTGGAATGCATTCCAAGTGTGGGAGCGGGCTGCCCGCGATAGCTATCTCAGAGGCAACTCAATTCTCCCTGTCTCCCCTGGCACCGTCGGCCAATCCCCAGCCGCCCAGCGCTGGCGAGCCTGTTCGATCAACGCCGGATCACTGGCGACAAAGTTCCAGTTGATCCGCCGAGGCCCATCCAGCGGCGCGCCGCCGAAGATCACCAGATGGCAGTCGGTTTCGGCAAACAGCGTCATGCTCTGGCCCGCCGGCAACACCACCAAGCTATGGACTGCCAAAGGTTCGCCATCCAACTGCGCATCACCGTCGAGCACATACACCGCCCGTTCCTCATGCTCATCAGGAATCAGCAGGGTGGTGGCGGTCTGCATATGAGCCTCGGCATACAGCGTCGGCGACAGCACCGGCACCGGTGATTCCAGGCAAAAGCCATTGCCGGCGATCATGCGGATCGCCACGCCGAGGTTGTCACTGACCGGCAAGCTGTTGGCAGGGTGATGGCTGTAATGCCCCGGCCCTTGCTCGTGTGCCTTGGGCGAGGCCAGCCACACCTGCAGGCCATGCAGCTCGAACCCCTTGGCCTTGAGCGCGTCGGGTGTGCGTTCGACGTGGGCAATGGCGCTGCCGGCGGTCATCCAGCTGACATCACCGGCCTGCACCACTTGATCGGAGCCGAGGCTGTCTTTGTGCAGCAGTTCGCCTTCAAACAGGTAGGTGAGAGTGGACAAGCCGATATGCGGATGCTGGCGGATATTCATGCCACTGCCGGGGGCGTAGCGGGTTCGGAGCATATGGTCGAAAAACACGAAAGGCCCGACGCTGCGGCATTCCCGCGAGGGCAGCGGGCGCAGGATCGGTTGGCCTTCGACATCTTCGGCGCGCGGGCGAATCACGGTCACGGTGGTCATGGAGCGTCCCTGTCTGAGCGGGTTTGTAGGGCTTGAGCATAACCCGCCAGACAGGGAATCGGTGTTATTGGCTGAACGCGCCTTCGGCAAGCCGGGTCTCGATGCCGATCTCGGCGGTGGTCATCAGTTTATGCACCGGGCACTTGTCGGCCACGCGATGCAGCTCGGCGCGCTGCTCATCGGTGAGCACGCCCTTGAGGGTCAGCTTGACGTTGAGTTTGTACTTGCCCTTTTGCTCCTCGGTGCTGTCGTGGGTGACTTCCACGGTCACACCGGTCAGGGGGATGTCCTTTTTCTGCGCATACAGCTTGACGGTCAGCGCCTTGCACGAGGCCAGCGCCGCGTCGAAGTAATCGTGGGGCGAGGGCGCCGAGTCGTCGCCACCCAGGGTCTTGGGCAGGTCGGTAAACAGCTCATGGTTATTGATGTTGACGCTATGGCGAAAATTCTCGGTGTTCAGCGTATTGACGATAACAGGCATGGCAAGCCTCACTAGGTGGCAGGATGAAGGTCATGCAGTTATAGAGCATGCTGGCACCTGAGTGTTCCGCGTTTTTTATCGGATGAACCCCGGCACGCCGTCGCAGGTCTACCGCACTTATCCCCTGTTGAGGTTTTACCGTGCCCTTGACCCGCCTGCCCCTCGTCCTGTTGCTTGCCGCCAGCAGCCTTGCCGTACAGGCCCGCGACTATGCCTACAGCGACGCGCACCTGCATTACGTCGACTTCTTCCAGGAGACAGCTGGCATGGACAAGCTGCTCAAGGCCATGGCCGACAATCGCATTGAGCATGTGATGATTTCCGGCGTCCCGGTGGCGAAAAAATGGCATGAAGACGAACCCAAGCGCCCGCGCTATTACGCCGGGGATGACGCGGATGCCTACTGGTACAGCGCCACCGATGTGATCGTCGCCGCAGCGGTCAGCAAGCTGGCCCCCGAGCAGCGCCAGCACTTGCACCCGTTCCTCAGCGGCTTCAACCCCAACGACAAGAACTCCGAGGCCCATATCCAGCGCATGCTCGACCTCTATCCGGGCCTGTGGCAGGGCATCGGCGAAGTGTTCACCCGCCACGATGACCTGACCGCGCTGACCTCCGGTGACACGCCGCGGGCCAATAACGAAGCCATGACGCGCATCTATCACCTGGCCGCCGAGAATGACCTGCCAGTACTGGTGCATTCCAACATCACCTCCAAGCGCGAACGCAACCCCCTGTATCTGGCAGAAATCGAAGAACCACTGCGCAATCATCCGCACACCCGGTTTATCTGGGCCCATGCCGGCACCAGCATGGAAATCCACCGGCACCAGACGCAGTTGGATTTCCTGTTGCCGACCTTGAGCCGCATGCTTGAGGCGTATCCCAACCTGTACGTCGACCTGTCCTGGAGCGTGCTCACGCCGTACTTGCTCGACGATGCGGGAAAGCCCCGGCCGGAGTGGTTGAAACTGGTGGAGCGCTTCCCGGAGCGCTTTATGCTGGGGTCTGATGTTGTAGGGCGGTTCAATAAGTTGGGTAAGGAAATGCGCAGCTTCAATCCCTTCCTCGATGCCTTGCCTGAAGACGTCGCGCGAAAAGTCGCACGGGACAATTTCCTGGCGATTTTGCCCAAGGCGCGCTGATCGGGTTTGTCATCGTCCCGTCATACCGGTGTCATAAGCTCCCGCCATCTCACTCAAGGAGCCCACTATGCACCTCACCCGTTTAAGCGCCCTGGCGGCATTGATGATGATCAGCGGCCTGGCTGGCGCCGAAGTCCGTATCGAAGGCCCGGTAGAGTTCGGCGTGTTCGAAGGCCCGAAAGCCGAGTTGCAGTCGGGCGAGCGTGTGTTGCGCCGCAGCAACGAACAGATCCAGGCCACTACCGTGGTGCCGGCCAAGCTGGGCACCAAGTTCGGCCTGCGTTATCAGTTGTTGGGCAAGGTCGCCGAAGACACGCCGCTGACCTTGCTCTATTTCACCCCAGGCATCCGCACGGCTGATGGCCAGCGGCATGACAAATTCGAAGTGACCCAGAAACTGGTGCCCGGTGCGCCTCAGGACGTGATGGCCTACGAGTTCACCGAAAGCCACGAGGTGGTGCCGGGCGAGTGGCGATTCATGGTGTTCCAGGGCGATCGCCTGCTGACCCAGAAGAGCTTTACCGTGCGCTGAATCGCTACAGTCATGGGCTAGGCAGATAAAGGCGTTTTGATATCGCGTTTTCGTCTTACGCAAAAAGTCGAAGACGCCGATACCTTTCAAGAGCAACCCGCTGCAGGTGGATGCAGCGCTCTTGGAAGGAGTCCGAGCAATGAGTATCCGAAGTCTCAATATCGCTCCACGTGCAGGCCTGGGTTTTGGATTGTTGGCGTTGATGGTGTTTGTGCTCGGCGGGTTCGCCTTGGTGCAAATGGCCAATATGCGTGCGCAGTCGGACCAGGTGGAAACCAACTGGCTGCCCAGCGTAATGGCCGTCGGCGAAATGAATCAGGACCTGCTGCGGGTACGGGCCTTGACCTTGCGCCTGTTGGTCAACCGCGACCCACAGGCAGTGGCGCAGAATGAACAGAAAATCCTCGATATCAAAAAGCAGTTGCACAACGCGCAGTCGCTGTACGATGCCCTGATAGTCCTGCCCCAGGAGCGGGTGCTGTTTGACCGCTTCAAGCTCGAGGAGCAGCAATACCTGCAACGCCAGGAGCAGGTCATGGCGTTTTCCCGGCAGAACCAGGTGGAAGACGCGATCAAGGTGGTCAACGGCGAGATGAACCACCTGGCCGACGCGTTGGCCGGCACCCTCGGCGAACTGGTTACCCTCAACAAGGTCAGCGCCAACCAGGCGGCCACCCTGGCCCAGCAAGTGTTCAGTCAATCGCGAGTCTGGGTGATCGGCATGATTGCCCTGACCGCGCTGATTACCGTGGGACTGGCGGTGTTGTTGACCCGCAGCATCGTATTGCCACTGGCGCAGTCGGTGAGGGTCGCCCAGGGGGTGGCCAGCGGCGACTTGACCGGTGAGATCACCGTCAGCGGCAAGGACGAGCCAGCGCGCCTGCAACAGGCGCTCAAGAGCATGCAGGAAAACCTGCGCGAGACGATCCTGCGTATTTCCCAATCCTCCAGCCAATTGGCCTCTGCTTCCGAGGAGCTCAGTTCGGTCACCGAAGACGCCACCCGTGGCCTGCACCAGCAAAGCCAGGAAATCGAACAGGCCGCCACGGCGGTCAATCAGATGACCGCCGCGGTGGAGGAGGTGGCCAGTAACGCGGTGGCTACCTCCCAGGCCTCGCGCGAATCCGATCGCATTGCCCAGCAGGGGCGCGAGCAGGTGCATCAGACGGTGCTGTCGATTGAGTCCCTGGCCGACGACGTGACCGCCAACGCCACCCAGGTCGAGGACCTGGCGCAGAAGGTGTACGGCATCAGCAAGGTGCTGGATGTAATCCGCGCGATTGCCGAACAGACCAATCTACTGGCGCTGAATGCGGCGATCGAGGCGGCGCGAGCCGGCGAGGCCGGGCGTGGTTTTGCGGTGGTGGCCGATGAAGTGCGGGCCCTGGCCCATCGCACCCAGCAATCGACCCGGGAAATCGAGCAGATGATCGGTGGGATTCAGCAGGGCACCGATCAGGCGGTCAGCGCCATGCAACAGAGCAACGGTCGGGCGCGAGCGACCCTGGACATTGCCAAGTCAGCGGGCACTGCGCTGGAGGAGATTGCCTCGGCGTTTACCCTGATCAATGAGCGCAACCTGGTGATTGCCAGCGCCTCGGAGCAGCAGGCAGCGGTGGCGCGGGAGGTGGATCGCAACCTGATGAATATTCGCGACCTGGCGATGCAGACCTCGGCGGGGGCGAACCAGACCAGTGCGGCGAGTCATGAGCTGTCACGCTTGGCGGTGGATTTGAACACCATGGTGGCGCGGTTTTCGGTGTAGGGCTTTAAACCGGGTTGGCCCCATCGCAGGCAAGCCAGCTCCCACAGTTGACTGAGTTGGAATGCGATCAATGTGGGAGCTGGCTTGCCTGCGATGAAGACGACTCGGCCTTGAATAAACCCCCGCCCAATAAAAAACGCCCCGAACCAGTCGGGGCGTTTTCATAAGCACAACCTGCGGAGTATTACTTGCCCTGCCAGCGCTTGAGCACCAGGGTGGCATTGGTGCCGCCAAAGCCGAAGCTGTTGCTCATGACCGTGTTGATGGTGGCATCTTCACGGGTCTTGGTCAGGATCGGCATATCAGCCACGGCTGGGTCCAGCTCCTCGATGTTGGCCGAACCGGCCATGAAGTTGCCTTCCATCATCAGCAGGCAGTAGATCGCTTCGTGAACGCCGGCGGCGCCCAGGGAGTGACCCGACAGGCTCTTGGTGGAGCTGATGGCCGGAGCCTTGTCGCCGAATACCGCACGCACGCCTTCCATTTCCTTGGCATCGCCCACCGGAGTGGAGGTGCCATGGGTGTTCAGGTAGTCGATTGGCGTATCCACGGTGGACATGGCCATCTGCATGCAACGGATGGCACCTTCGCCGCTTGGCGCAACCATGTCGTAGCCGTCGGAAGTCGCGCCGTAGCCGACGATTTCCGCGTAGATCTTCGCGCCACGGGCCAGGGCGTGTTCCAGCTCCTCGACCACCACCATGCCACCACCACCGGCGATGACGAAACCGTCACGCTTGGCGTCGTAGGCACGGGAGGCTTTTTCCGGGGTTTCGTTGTACTGGGTGGACAGCGCGCCCATGGCGTCGAACAGGAACGATTGGCTCCAGTGTTCTTCTTCACCGCCACCGGCGAATACGATGTCTTGCTTGCCCAGCTGGATCTGCTCGACCGCAGTACCAATGCAGTGAGCACTGGTGGCGCAGGCGGAGGAGATCGAGTAGTTCACGCCCTTGATCTGGAATGGCGTGGCCAGGCATGCGGAAACGGTGCTGCCCATGGTCCGCGTGACGCGGTACGGGCCAACGCGCTTGACGCCTTTCTCGCGCAGGATGTCCAGCGCTTCCATCTGGTTCAAGGTCGACGCGCCACCGGAGCCTGCGATCAGGCCGGTGCGTACGTTGGACACCTGGTCGTCGCTCAGGCCGGAGTCGGCGATTGCGTCTTTCATGGCCAGGTAGGCATAAGCTGCGGCGTGGCCAACGAAGCGATAGATCTTGCGATCGATCAGTTCTTCGAGGGGGAGGTCGATGGAGCCGGAAACCTGGCTACGCAGACCCATTTCGGCATATTCCGGGTTGAAGCGGATGCCAGGGCGACTTGCACGCAGGTTAGCGGAGACGGTCTCTTTGTCATTGCCCAGGCACGAAACGATGCCCAGACCAGTGATAACGACGCGGCGCATGCGGATAACCCTTAAAAGTTGTCAGTGGAAGTGAACACGCCGACGCGAAGGCCTTCGGCGGTGTAGATCTCGCGACCGTCGACAGTCACCGAACCGTCGGCAATGGCCAGGTTCAGCTTGCCCTTGAGGACGCGCTTGATTTGAATGTTGTAGGTGACTTTCTTGGCGGTTGGCAGGACCTGGCCAAAGAACTTCACTTCGCCCGAACCCAAGGCGCGACCGCGGCCCGGCAGGCCTTGCCAGCCGAGGTAGAAACCGACCAGTTGCCACATGGCATCCAGGCCCAGGCAGCCTGGCATCACCGGGTCACCTTCGAAATGGCAGGCGAAGAACCACAGGTCCGGGGTGATATCCAGCTCGGCGACCAATTCACCTTTGCCGTACTTGCCACCCTCTTCGCTGATATGGGTGATGCGATCCACCATCAGCATGTTAGGGGCGGGCAGTTGCGCGTTACCTGGGCCGAACAGCTCACCGCGACTGCAGCGCAGCAGGTCTTCCCGGGTAAAGGCGTTTTGTTTGGTCATGCGAGCTCCTCAATAATCCCATGCGGCAGGGCCGGGTAAATCTTCCCGACCGACTGAAGCGTGCTTGCCTCACGTCGGCAGCCTACAGGTAGACTATTGCGTTGTAGTGAAAGTCACAGCATCAAGGACATGAATGTACACTTGTGCACTGAAATTTTAAACCGGACTCATTTATAGGCCCGCTCGGGTGCCTAAGACTGCCGCACTTTCGTGTTTCACGCCAGTCGCAGTTGGCTGATGGTGCTGATCTAATGCACCCAGCGCTGTAGGATTTGCTGCAAATCCGTGCGTTTGAACGGCTTGGCCAGGTAATCGTTCATTCCAGCGGCCAGGCACGCCTCGCGATCGCCCTGTAACGCATTGGCTGTCAGGGCAATGATTGGCAGGTCGGCGCAGCCGGGCAATTGGCGAATCTGGCGGGTGGCTTCATAGCCGTCGATCACCGGCAGCCGGCAATCCATCAGGATCGCCGTGAAAATCAGGCTTTCGGCACTGCGAATCGCTTCGGCGCCATCGGTGGCGATGCTCACCTCGAACCCCAGGCTGCGCAGCATGGCTTGGACCACCGTGCGGTTGACCGGGTTGTCCTCCACCAGCAACACATTGCGACCTTCACCGGCACTGGCTTTGTGCTGGGTGGCTGCGGCGATCTGCGGCAGGCTCTGTTGGTAGATCGCCAGGGGGATTTCCAGGGTGAACACCGACCCCAGGCCTTCTTCGCTCTTGGCGCGCAAGGTGCCGCCCATGCGCTCGGCCAGGGTGCGGGCAATCGGCAGGCCCAGGCCGGTGCCGCCGTAACGCCTGGAGATAGAGCTGTCCGCCTGTTGAAAAGCATCGAACATCAGTTCCAGGCGCTCGGCCGAGATGCCAATCCCGGTGTCGCGCACGGTGCAGGTGAACCACAGCAGTTCATGGTCCAGGGTCTGCCAGTTGGGCTCGACGCTGACCGTGCCCTGCTCGGTGAATTTCAGCGCATTGCCGATCAGGTTCACCAGGATCTGCCGGATCCGCGTCGGGTCGCCCTGCACGCGCAACGCCTCCATGCCCGGCGGGATCGGCAGTTCCAGGATCAGCCCGCGCTGTATGGCGCTGTGCTGGAAGGCCTGGGCGCAACTGTTGATCAGGTCCACCAGGTTGAACGGGATATGTTCAAGCTCCAGGGCCGAACGTTCGATACGCGAGAAGTCGAGGATATCGTTGATGACTTTGAGCAGGTGCTCGGTGGACTCCGAGGCCAGCGCGGCGTACTCGGTCTGCTCGTCGGTCATGGACGTGGTTTCGAGCAGTTGCAGCATGCCCAGCACACCATTCATCGGCGTGCGCAGTTCGTGGCTCATCATCGCCAGGAAGTCGGATTTTGCGCTGTTGGCACGCTCGGCTTCCTCGCGCGTCTGGATCAACTGGGCCATGGCCTGCTGCTGTTCGCGGCTGGCGTGGTGCAGGCCTTCGGCAAGGTTGTTGATATGCCGGGACAGATCGCCCAACTCCGAGTCGTCGACAATCGGCAGCGGGGCCCTGTAGTCACCCTGCTGGATCGCCTTGACCGCATGGCCCATGGCGCTGATCGGCTGCGACAGGCTGGCGGCCAGGCGCCGCGCCAGCAGGAAGGTAAAGAGCAGGGCAAACAGGGCGAGGATCGCGGCCTTGAAGAGGATTTCCTGCTGGCGCTGGCTGAAGGCGTCATTGGACATGCCGACGATCACCCGCCCCAGGTAGTCGGCCCGTGGCGCCTTGGATTGCGCGGTGCTGTCCTGGAAAAAATCGTTGCCCAGCTGGATATGCTGCAGACGGATCGGCGCCTGGAAGATTTTCACCGACAGCGAGCGGTCGTGCTTTTCCGATGGCTGCTCCACATACACCAGGATGTTTTCCGCGCTGTCCTGGATTTCCAGGAAGCGCACGTGCGGCGTGGCCAGGGTCGCCCGTAGCAGGCTGTCGAGCACGTCGTTGTTGCCCGAGATCACCCCGTACTCGGTGGCCGGGGCCAGTTGGTTGGCGATCAGTTGGCCGGTGTGGTCCAGTTCCTGGCGCAGATCCTGGATCCGCACGAAGGTAAAGAAGCTGATCAACAGCAACGTCAGCAACAGGGCCGGGCCCAGGGTGATGATCTGGGTGCGGGTGTTGATATCCCAGCGGCGACGCAAGGTCATGGGTGTTTCTCCCCTTCGGCCAATCGGGTCGCGACGGCGGTCTCGTCCACCTGTTCGATCCCCAGCGAGCGCGCCACTTGCGGGTTGCCCACGACTTTGAAGTGTTCCGGGTACAGCGAGCGCGGCCAACTGGCCGGCGGGCGATCGAGCAGGCGGTCAAGTACATCCAGCCAGTCGGCCTGGTCGCTGTAGGTACTGGCCAGGCTGCCGGCCCGTACGAAGCCGGCGTTGGGCCCGATCAGTGGCAACTGCCTGGCGTAGCTGCTCAGCAGCAGGTTTTTCACGGTCTTTGGGTTGTACAGCTGCGGATCATCCAGCCCCAGCAACACATCGCTGTTTTTGAACAGGTTCAGCAGCGGCCGACTGTCATTAATGTTGTCCCAGTGCTGGGCGACGATTTCCAGGCCCTGGGCCGACGCATGCTGGCGCAACTCTGGCAGCAGGAATTCGCTTTCGCTGCCGTACAGCACGCCGATACGCCGGGCCTGGGGCAGGATGTTGGCGATCAGACGCAACTGCCGGTCCAGGGGCGGGTCGCTCCACAGCAGGCTGATCTTGCCAGGCACATGGTTGCCCAGGCGCTCGCGGGCTTGCAGGCGACTGATACGCAGCACCAGGGTGGCCGGGCCCTGGGGATCCTGCAGGCGCCAGTCGAGGCTGGGCGGGTCCAGCAGGACCAGGCGGGTGCTGCTCGGCAGTTGGCCGGGGGCGGGCATGTCTTGCAGGGCCTTGAAGGTGACGCTATCGGCAGGGCGTTGCTCGCGCAGGGCCTGGGTGAATGCCTGCACGCCGGGGCCATCCTCGGCGGCGGTCAGCAGGATTTCGGCGCTCCACACGGGCTTGGCCAATGCCAGGCTGGCGAGCAGCAGGCAGCGGCGCCAGAACCTGGCGCCGAAGAGGGCGGTCATCCTTGACTGGGCAGGGTTCATGTCAGAACTCTAACTCCGCGCTGAAGTAGAGGACGTGGCGCTGGTCGTAGTTATTGTCGACCTGGGTGGTGGGCTGGTGGTCGAGGCGTTGTTGCAGCATGCCGGCCAGCTCCAGGTTGGCCTTGCCCAGGGCGATGCGTTTGGCGACTCGCATGTCGACCCGTTCAAAGCGATATTGATTGAGTGCATCGTTGCCATAATAGAACAGCGCGCTGGACCAGCCTTGCCCCCACTCGCGCATCCAGCCGGCCGAGCCGCTGTTGCGTGCGGTCTGTTGGCGGTCCAGCGCGTTGCTGGCGTCGGCATCCACGTAAGCATAGGTCAGGCGCAGGCGGTCGGCGGTACTCAAGTGCCAGTCCAGCTGGGTCTCGGTCCCGGTAAAACGCGAGCTGTTACTGTTGCTGGCGATGTACTGGTTGTTGCGCAAGGGCTCGCTGATCATGCCGGTGATTTCGTCATAGAACAGCTTGACGTCGAGGTTCAGCCCAATGTCGGCAAAAAAACCGTTGTAGCCCAGCTCCCGGGAGCGCATCAGCTCCTTGTCGAGGTCACCCGGGCCCCGGGTCTTGACGAAATACTGCCCGGAGTTCTGCCCGTACACGGGGGAACTGAGGTTGGTGACCCGGTAGCTCCAGTTCACATTGTTCTCGAACATGTCCGGCGAGCGGATGGCCTCGGAGTACACCGCGCGCAGCCCATGGCGCGGGTTGATCAGGTAGTTGACCGCGACCCTGGGCGTGAGCGAGTTGCCGCTCAATTGGGTGCTTTCGTACATTGCCCCGCCCTGCAACAGCCAGTGTTCGCTGGCGCGCCATTCCAGATGGCCGAACAGGCGCCAGGTGGTGTCGTCCAGCCGGCCATTGAAATAGGTGTCGGAGTCGGCGCGGTCGTAGCGGTAATTCATGCCGCTGACCAGGCGCAGGCTGTCGGACAGGCTCAGGGTGTCCTGTACTTCCAGGTCGTAGCGGCTTTCCTTGGTGCTTTGGTCGATGTTGCCGCAGACGCTTTCCTTGCCGCCTTGATTCCACTGTTCGATGACCTCTTGGGCCAGCGCCTGCTCGGCTGCGGAACCCTGCGGTGGGGTGCCGCCCTGGTAATCCTGCATGTGCCGCGCCAACTTTTCAGCGTAGTTGGGGTTCATTTGCCACAACTGTGTCAACTGCGGGCTGAACGAGACCTTGGCGTCACAGGCTTTCCACACCTGGCGGCGATCCCACTGCTGCGCCGAACCCTGGATATACAGGCTGTGGTCGGGATTGAAGTCGAAGTTCCAGCGCAGGGAGGCGGCGTAGTCCTTGGCGCTGACGTCGGAATCAGTCCCACCATCGGTAATCCCGGCAAACACCGGCTTGTAGGTGTACGGCCGCTGGTTGGTCCCTTCCTTGGCGTTGATCTGCCAGTCGATGCTTTGCTGCTGGTCGAGGGTCTGGCTGACTTTCAGGCTGAAGCGGTTGAGGCGCCGGCTATCGCGGTAGTCGGCACCCACCCGGTCGCTGTCAAAACCGTCGTCTTGTTGCCCGGACAGCGACAGCCGCAGGTTGCCGGTGTCCCAGCCCAGGCCCTGGCTGGCATACCAATCATTGATGCCGCGCTCGCCCCGGGTCATTTTCATCCGGGTGCCCAGGCTGTTGGCCGGCGAGCGGGTGAGGATATTGACCACTGCCATCAGCGCATTGGCGCCGTAGCTGACGGTATTGGGCCCACGGAACACCTCGATCCGCTCGATATCCTCCATGGCCACCGGAATATCGCTCCAGTCCACCGTGGCGAGGCCGGCGCGGTACACCGAGCGGCCATCGATCAGCACCTGCATGCGCCGTGCTTCGCTGGCATTGGTGCCGTGATAGTTGACGGCAGCCTGGTTGCCCGAGGTGTAGCCCACCATCATCCCCGGCACCAGGCGCAGCAACTCGGCGATATCCCGCGCGCCGCTGGCCTTGATCAGTTCGCTGTCGATCACCGTCATGCTGCCAGGCACGGCGGCGGCCGACTGCTTGAGCCGGGTCGCCGTGAGGACCTGGGGCAGCGGTTGGTTGTCGAGGAACAGATCGTCGGCCAGCAATGGCGTACTGACCAGCAGCGCCAGAAACACAGATGAACGAGGAGGAGGGCCCAAATACACGGCACGGCCTTGATAATTGCGGATAGCCGCCCATGTTAACTGAGGCGGGCGCTTTTGCCAGTCGGCGCTATCGCAATTACTGTGGTCTATCCGGCCATTTTCCGACAATCGCGGGAAATTACGGAAGGGCTGGCCGCCATCGGGCCGGCCCGTATAATGCCGCCATCGCCACTGCTATGGATTAACGGATTGCATATGACTGAACAGCGCCCAATTGCGGTCCTGGGAGGCGGAAGTTTTGGTACCGCCGTGGCTAATCTGCTGGCCGAGAACGGCCATCAGGTGCGTCAGTGGATGCGCGATCCCGAACAGGCCGAGGCCATCCGGGTCAACCGGGAAAACCCCCGTTACCTCAAGGGCATCAAGATTCATGCGGCGGTCACGCCGGTCACGGACCTGCAGGCCACCCTGGATGACTGCGACCTGTGCTTCGTCGCGCTGCCTTCCAGCGCCCTGCGCTCGGTGCTGGCGCCCCATGCCGAGCGGCTGGCGGGCAAGATGCTGGTCAGCCTGACCAAAGGCATCGAGGCCCAGACCTTCAAGCTGATGAGCGAAATCCTCGAGGACATCGCGCCCCAGGCCCGTATTGGCGTGCTCTCCGGGCCGAACCTGGCGCGGGAAGTGGCCGAACACGCCTTGACCGCCACCGTGGTCGCCAGTGAAGACGAGGCCCTGTGCGAACAGGTGCAGGCGGTGCTGCATGGCCGCACCTTCCGTGTCTATGCCAGTGCCGATCGCTTTGGCGTGGAGCTGGGCGGTGCGTTGAAAAACGTCTACGCCATCATCGCCGGCATGGCGGTGGCCCTGGGCATGGGGGAAAACACCAAGAGCATGCTGATCACCCGCGCGCTTGCGGAAATGACCCGCTTTGCGGTCAACCAGGGCGCCAACCCCATGACGTTCCTCGGCCTGGCCGGGGTGGGCGACCTGATCGTCACTTGCTCGTCGCCGAAAAGCCGCAACTACCAAGTGGGTTTTGCCCTGGGCCAGGGCTTGAGCCTGGAAGATGCCGTCACCCGCCTGGGTGAAGTGGCCGAAGGGGTCAACACCTTGAAGGTGCTCAAGGCCAAGGCCCAGGAGACCGGGGTCTATATGCCGTTGGTCGCCGGCCTGCACGCGATCCTGTTCGAAGGGCGCACCTTGAACCAGGTCATCGAGTTGCTGATGCGTGCCGAACCCAAGACCGATGTCGACTTTATTTCCACCAGTGGTTTCAACTGAGGAACGCGCGATGAACGATCCGAAAACAGCACCCAAGTATGAATCCATTGTCCTGCGCATCCTGTGGATGCTGGTGTTTGCCCTGGTCTGGCAAGTGGCGCAGTTCATCCTCGGGGCGTTGGTGGTGGTGCAGTTGATCTACCGCCTGATCTACGGCGCACCGAACCTGGGCCTGATGAACTTTGGCGACAGCCTCAGCCAGTTCCTCGCGCAGATTGGCCGTTTTGGCAGCTTCCACAGCGAGCAGAAACCCTGGCCCTTCGCTGATTGGCCAACCCCGCGCGCTCCGGAAGGCGAGGCCGCCCACAGCGTGCCGCCAGCCCCGCACCCGGTGCGCGATGAAGAGCCCAAGCTATGAAACTGTGGATATTGCGCCACGGAGAGGCCGAGTCCCATGCGTCCAGCGACGCCCAGCGCAACCTGACCGAGCGGGGCCGCGAAGAAGTGCTGCACAGCGCCGCGCACCTGATCGGCCAACCCATCAGCGCAATCATTGCCAGCCCTTATGCGCGGGCGCAGCAGACTGCACAGTTGGTGCGTGAGGCGCTGGGGTTTGTGCCAGAAATCCGCACCGTGCCGTGGCTGACGCCGGACGGCAACCCCCTGCAAGTGCTGGAAAAACTCGACACCGATGACAGTGTGCTGCTGGTCAGCCATCAGCCATTGGTGGGCAACCTGATCAGCTTTTTGCAGCACGGCCACCAGCGCCAGCCGCAACCGATGCACACCGCCAGCCTGGCGGAGCTGGAAGGGGACTTTCCGTTGGCGGGGCTGATGAGCCTCAATAGCGTCAAAAAACCCTGATTTTTCAGGCACGACACAATCACCTGTGGGAGCGAGCTTGCCCGCGAATACGGTGTATCAGTCAATGAATATATTGGCTGACACTGCGCATTCGCGAGCAAGCTCGCTCCCACACTTATTTGTGTTGTGTCAGTAAGGAACTTGCAGTGCTCCTTTGTGCATGGAATAGTCCACCAAGCAAGTGCTTGGTTGGCTACCATCGGAACACACAGGAGCGCGTCCCATGTCTGTCGCTTTTCGTTTGCCGCTGCAGGTCTTCTTTGAACGTGAGGCGCGCCATCCGCGCCAGCGCTTTCTGGTCCAGCCCCTGGGCGGCGGCGAGGTGCAGACGCTCACCTGGGGCGAAGCCGGTCACCAGGCCCGTTGTGCCGCCCATTGGCTGCGCGCGCGGGAGCTGCCCCAGGGCTCGCACATTGCCCTGATCTCGAAAAACTGCGCGCACTGGATCATCGCCGACCTGGCGATCTGGATGGCCGGGCATGTCTCGGTCCCGCTGTATCCCAACCTCACCGCCGATTCCGTGGCCCATGTGCTGGAGCACTCCGAGGCCGCGTTGGCGTTTATCGGCAAGCTTGACGACTGGCCAGCCATGGCCCCAGGCATCAAGGCCGGGCTTGCGACCATCAGCCTGCCGCTGTGCCCCGAAGGTGAGTTCGACTTCACCTGGGCCGACCTGCAAGCCTGCTCGCCGATCCAGGATGACCCCGCGCCTGCGGCCACGGACCTGGCCACCATCATTTACACCTCCGGCACCACTGGCCTGCCCAAGGGCGTAATGCATACCTTCGGCGGCCTGGCGTTCGCGGCGACCCGGGGTACCGAGCTGTTCGGCCTGGGGGAGGGCGATCGCCTGCTGTCTTACCTGCCGCTGTGCCATGTGGCCGAGCGAATGTTTGTCGAGATGGCGGCGATCTACACCGGGCAAACGGTGTTTTTTGCCGAAAGCCTCGACACCTTCCTCACTGACCTGCAGCGCGCCCGGCCCACGGCCCTGTTCGGCGTGCCGCGGATCTGGACCAAATTCCAGATGGGGGTGTACGGCAAAATCCCGGAAAAACGCCTGGACCTGCTGCTGCGCCTGCCATTTATCGGCAAGCGTGTAGGCCACAAGGTCCTTGCCGGCCTGGGGCTGGACGCGGTCCGGGTGGCCCTGTCCGGTGCCGCGCCGGTGCCCGAGGCGCTGCTGCGCTGGTACCAGCGCCTGGGCCTGGACGTGCTGGAGGTGTATGGCATGACCGAAAGTTGTGGTTACTCCCACGTCTGTCGCCCCGGCCAGCAGAAGATCGGCTGGATCGGCCTGCCATGCCCGGACGTGGAGGTGCGCATCGATCCGGCTGGCGAAGTCCAGGTACGCAGCGGCGCGACCATGCTCGGCTACTTCAAGGACCCGCAGAAGACCGCCGAGACCCTCACCGAGGACGGCTTCCTGCGTACCGGCGACAAGGGCGAGCAGGATGCCGAAGGCCGCTTGCGCCTGACCGGGCGCCTCAAGGAAATCTTCAAGACCAGCAAGGGCAAGTACGTGGCCCCGGCGCCCATCGAAAACCGCCTGGCGGAGCACGGGCGCATCGAGCAGGTGTGTGTGGTCGGCGATGGCCTGAGCGCGCCGATGGGCTTGTGCGTGCTGTCTGCGGTGGGCCTGCAAGAGGCAGCCAGCGAGGCCCGGCAATCCTTGCACGGCAGCCTGGAGCGCCTGCTGGAGGAGGTCAACCAGGTGCTGGATAAACATGAGCGCTTGCGTCAACTGGTGGTGGTGAAAGACAGTTGGGCCGTCGAAAACGGCTTTCTGACGCCGACCCTGAAGATCAAGCGCAACGTGATCGAGTCAACCTACGGTCCACAGTTCCAGGCCTGGAGCGCGCGCTCCGAGGCGGTGCTGTGGCAGGATTGAGCATTCAATAAAATCAATAAGGACACTGCAATGAGCCTGTGGCGCACCCTTCCCAATATCGAGCAACTCAATGCCATCCAGAAAAACACCATTGGTGAAGTGCTGGACATCCGTTTCGAACGCTTCGACGACGAGTCCCTGACCGCCAGCATGGTGATCGACCACCGCACCCATCAACCCTATGGCCTGCTGCACGGTGGGGCCTCGGTGGTGTTGGCCGAAACAGTCGGCTCCATGGCCAGCTATTTGTGCATCGACGCCAGCAAGTTCTACTGCGTGGGCCTGGAGATCAACGCCAATCACCTGCGCGGCCTGCGGTCCGGGCGGGTGACGGCGGTGGCCCGGGCGATCCATATCGGGCGCACCACCCATGTCTGGGACATTCGCCTGACCAGTGACGAGGGCAAGGCCAGTTGCGTGTCGCGCCTGACCATGGCCGTGGTGCCGCTGGGCGAGAACCCGCCAGCGCGATAGGCGTGGCGTGAGTGTCATCATTCCTGGCAGTTACAGTCATTGCTGTAGCGACCGGGGGTGGGGACAATCGATTTCTGTTTTTGAAGATGGGCAGGCTATGTCGCAACATGTGTTTTTCACCCATGCCAATGGCTTCCCTTCGGCGACCTACGGCAAATTGTTCGCGGCCCTGGCGCCGGAGTACGCAGTGGCGCACCTGTCACAGCACGGCCACGATCCGCGGTTTCCGGTGGATGACAACTGGCAGAACCTGGTGGACGAATTGATCCACCACCTGGAACAGCAACCGGAGCCGGTGTGGGGCGTCGGCCATTCACTGGGTGGGGTGTTGCATTTGCATGCGGCCTTGCGCTGCCCGCAGTTGTATCGCGGGGTGGTGATGCTCGACTCGCCGGTGCTGACCCTGGCCGACCGCTGGGTGATCCGTGCGGCCAAGCGTTTTGGCCTGATCGACCGTCTGACCCCGGCTGGCCGCACCCTGGGCCGGCGCGAAGAGTTCGCCGATCTGGAGGCCGCGCGCCAGTATTTTTCCGGCAAGACGTTGTTCCGCGGGTTTGACCCGGATTGCCTGGAGGCCTATCTGCAACACGGTTTGCACCAGGTCGGCGATCGCCTGCGCCTGCGGTTCGACCCGGCCACGGAAATCAGCATCTACCGCGGCGTGCCACACACCAGCCCTGGCCAGACTCGCCAATTGAAAGTGCCACTGGCCGTGGTACGCGGCCGGCAGAGCCGGGTGGTGATGCGCCATCACGCCAGCGGCGTCGCGCGCCTGCCCATGGGCGAGATGCTGACCATGCCCGGCGGCCACATGTTTCCCCTGGAGCGCCCGCAGGATACGGCGACCTTGATCAAGAACCTGTTCACCCGTTGGCAAGCCCGCGAGCGCAGTTGCGCATGACCGTGCCTGTCGAAGAAGTGCGCCTGAGCCTGCCGCATATCGAGCTGGCGGCCCATCTGTTCGGCCCGCAAGACGGCCTGCCGGTGATCGCCCTGCATGGCTGGCTGGACAACGCCAACAGCTTCGCGCGCCTGGCACCCAAGCTGCACGGCTTGCGTATTGTCGCCCTGGACATGGCCGGCCACGGCCACTCGTCCCATCGTCCGGCCGGCGCAGGTTATGCGCTGTGGGATTACGTGTTCGATGTACTGCAAGTGGCCGAACAACTGGGCTGGAAACGTTTTGCATTACTTGGCCACTCCCTCGGTGCAGTTGTTTCCACCGTACTGGCCGGGGCCATGCCGGAGCGCGTGACGCATTTGGCATTGATCGACGGCGTGATCCCGCCGACCGCCACCGGCGAGAACGCCGCCGAGCGCCTGGGCATGGCCTTGCAGGCGCAAATCAACCTGCAAGACAAGCGCAAGCCGGTGTATGGCAGCCTCGACCGGGCGGTGGAGGCGCGGATGAAAGGTGTGGTCGCCGTCAGCCGTGAAGCCGCGGAACTCCTGGCCCAGCGCGGCTTGATGCCGGTACCGGGCGGCTACACCTGGCGCAGCGACAGCCGCCTGACACTGGCCTCGCCGATGCGCCTGACGGAAGAACAGGCCATGGCCTTCGTGCGCCGGGTAGCTTGCCCTACGCAGTTGGTGGTCGCACAAGAGGGCATGCTGGCCAAGCATCCCGAGCTGCTTTCGCAGCTGCCGTTCACCGTGACGACCCTTGCAGGTGGCCATCATTTGCACCTGAATGACGAGCCGGGGGCCGCTCTTGTTGCAGACTGTTTCAATCGGTTCTTCACCGCGCCTTGACTTGGCGGGGGCAACTGTCGAGGCTGGGCGGATTGAAAGGGAGTCAACCATGAACAATCCGAATACCGCGAAGGCATCCACCGGCCCAGGCGCACCGATCCGATGAGTAGTGCCAAGGGAATTATCCGTGTGCTTGGGCTGTGCTGCGTCAGCCCGTTGGTTTTCGCTGCTGATCTACCGGGAAGCCAGGATCTGCCCAGCGTGGCCCGTCAGGTGGATGCGCAGATTGTCGACTACCGTCCCGCCGAAGAAAAAGAACGCATCTACCCGATGGGCGCGATCCGCAAGATCAGCGGCCAGTTACGTTACGAAGGCCAGGCCACGGCGCGTGGTCAAGTGACCGCCATCACCTATGAACTGCCCGCCGAGCACAGTTCCAGCGCGGCCTTCAAATCCACGCGCGAGGCCTTGCAAGAGCAGGGCGCACAGTTGCTGTTCTGGTGCCAGGCCCGCGATTGTGGCGAAAGCAGCCTGTGGGCCAACGAGGTCCTGGGCAATGCCAAGCTGGTGGGCGCCGATGGCCAGCAGGAATTCCTCTTGCTGCGCCTGGCCGCCCCCCAGGACAACTCCCTGGTGGCGCTGTACGGCATCACTCGCGGCAATCGCCGGGCGTACCTGCATGTGGAGCAAATGGACGCCAGCGCGCCCTTGGGGCAATTGCTGCCAACCTCGGCCACGTTGTTGCGCGAACTGAAAAGCACCGACGAGCTGGATTTCCCCTCGCTGGGGGCTGAGCCCGACGCCACGTGGCTGACCCTGATTTCCCGTGGATTGAACCTCGATACCACCTTGCGGGTCAGTTTGAGCGGGCCCAACGCCGAAGCCTGGCGCCAGGGCCTGATCGACAAGGGCGTACGCGCGGCGCGGTTGGAAACCGCCACTAGCGAGGCCAAGGGCCTGCATCTGCAAGTGATCCGCTGATCGTTCCAGGGCGAACGGACCCGTGCCGTTCGCCTAAGCTCTTCCTCTACAGACTTTTTTCGAGAAACCACATGCTCAACAATGATCGCCTGCTGGTGCAGATCCTGCTCCTGGTGCTGTTTGGTGCCAGTTTCTGGGTGATGGCGCCGTTCTGGTCGGCGCTGTTCTGGGGCGCGGTGCTGGCGTTTGCCAGTTGGCCGCTGATGCGCCTGTTGACCCGCGCCCTGGGTGGCCGCGAGTCCCTGGCCGCCGGGATCCTGACCCTGGGCTGGATGCTGCTGGTGGCGGTGCCGCTGGTGTGGCTGGGCTTCAACCTGGCCGACCACGTGCGCGACGCCGTGGCGCTGATCAAGGACGTCCAGGTCGACGGCCTGCCCGAGGCGCCCACCTGGCTGGGCTCCATCCCGTTTGTGGGAGAGCGGCTGGTGGGCATGTGGGACAGCATCGACCAACAGGGCGCAGCCTTGATGGTCACGATCAAGCCGTACCTGGGGCAGGTCGGCAACTGGCTGCTGGCCCGTAGCGCGCAGATCGGCGGCGGCATTCTGGAGCTGACCCTGAGCCTGGTGTTTGTGTTCTTTTTCTACCGCGACGGGCCGCGCCTGGCGATGTTCGTCCACCGTTTGCTGGAACGCTTGATTGGTGAGCGTGCCGGGTACTACATCGACCTGGTCGCCGGTACCGTACAGCGGGTGGTCAACGGCGTGATCGGCACCGCCGCCGCCCAGGCACTGCTGGCACTGATCGGCTTCCTGATCGCCGGCGTGCCGGGGGCACTGGTGCTGGGCATCGTCACCTTCCTGCTGAGCCTGATCCCCATGGGCCCGCCGCTGGTATGGATCCCGGCCACGGCCTGGCTGGTATGGAAGGGCGATTACACCTATGCGGTGTTCCTTGGCGTCTGGGGCACATTCATCATCAGCGGCGTGGACAACGTGCTCAAGCCGTACCTGATCAGCCGCGGCGGCAACCTGCCGCTGGTGATTGTGCTGCTGGGGGTATTTGGTGGCTTGATCGCGTTTGGCTTTATCGGCTTGTTTATCGGGCCGACCTTGCTGGCAGTGGCGTATAGCCTGTTGACGGATTGGAGCGCCAGCCAGGCGCAGGTTCGTCGCGAGGACAAGACAAACTGATCTCTGCTAGGAGCCGGCAGGCCGGCTCCTACAGGGGTTCGCTTCTGGGTAGCCACATTTTTGCCGTCAACCCACCGCCTGGTGTTTCCTCCAGGCTCAATCTACCCCCCAACCGCTCCACCGCCTCCTTGGCGATGGTCATCCCCAGCCCCACGCCCCCGGAATTACGGTTGCGCGAGCCTTCCAGCCGAAAAAACGCTTCGAACACCGCTTCCCGCTGTTCGGCGGCAATCCCCGGCCCATGGTCGATCACCCGAATCACCAGCGCCTGGGGGCTATCCTGCAGTTCAATGCGCGCCGTACCGGCATAGCGCAGGGCGTTGTCGATCAAGTTGTTCAGGCACGAGCGCAAGGCCATGGGTTGCACTTGCAGCGGGGCGCTTCGGCCCAGGCACTGCACGTCTGCGCCTTGGTCCTGGGCGTTTTCGCTCAAAGATTGCACCAGTGCCTGCACGTCCAGCCACTGTCGGCTTTCGCCGGTGCGTTGTTCGTGCAGGTAGCTCAAGGTGGCGTCGAGCATGCCGATCATGTCGTCCAGATCGTGGCGCATCTGGCCCTGCAAGCGCATATCGTCGATCTGCTCCAGGCGCAGCTTGAGCCGCGACAGCGGGGTGCGCAGGTCGTGGGACACTGCGCCGAGCATGCGCGCGCGCTGGCTGACTTGTTCGCGGATGCGCCGTTGCATCAGGTTGAAGGTCGAGGCAGCCTGGCGGGCTTCGCGCGGGCCGGATTCGTCCAGGGGCGGGCTGTCCAGGTCCAGGCTCAGGCGCTCGGCCGCCGCGCTCAAGCGCTGGATCGGGCGGCTGAGCAGCTTGGCGCCGAACCACGCGGCAATGATCAGCGAGATAAATTGGAAGGACAGCAGCACCACCGCGCCTCTGAGTCTGGGACGGCTATGTACCTGGGGCTCCAAGGTACCGTCCGCTTGTTCGACCAGCGTTGTGACAGGCGGTGGTGGTGGCGGGCCGTAATGCTGGAACCAAAGGATCGCCAGCACATGGGCCAGCACAATGCCCACCAGCAACACCCCGAACAGGCGGCCAAACAACGTGTTGAAGGCGTTGCGCATCAGCCAATGTCTCGCGCGTCGAACAGGTAGCCTTCACCGCGCACGGTCTTGATCAGTTGCGGGGCCTTGGGGTCGTCCCCCAGTTTCTGGCGCAGGCGCGAGACCAGCAGGTCGATGCTGCGGTCAAAGGCTTCGATCGAGCGCCCACGGGCGGCATCCAGCAACTGTTCGCGGCTGAGCACCCGGCGCGGACGTTCGATAAATACCCACAGCAAACGGAATTCGGCGTTGGACAGCGGCACCACCAGGCCGTTGTCGGCCACCAGTTGGCGCAGCACGCTGTTGAGGCGCCAGTTATCGAAGCGGATGTTGGTCCGCTGCTCGGTGCGCTCATCACGAACCCTGCGCAGGATGGTCTGGATCCGCGCCACCAGTTCCCGGGGTTCAAACGGCTTGGACATATAGTCGTCAGCCCCCAGTTCCAGGCCGATAATGCGGTCGGTGGGTTCGCAGCGGGCGGTCAGCATCAGGATCGGGATATCCGATTCGGCCCGCAGCCAGCGGCAAATCGACAAACCGTCTTCGCCCGGCAGCATCAGGTCGAGCACCACCACATCAAAGGTCTCGGCCAGCATGGCCTGGCGCATGGCGGCGCCATCGGTCACGCCGCTGGCGAGGATGTTGAAGCGGGCCAGGTAATCGATCAGCAGTTCGCGGATCGGCACATCGTCGTCGACGATCAGCGCGCGGGTGTTCCAGCGCTTGTCCTCGGTGGCGGGCTCGTGGTTCAGGGCACAAGGGGTATGCATGGTGCGATCATCTGCCTGGTTGACCGTCGGCCCAGGGGCGGCGACGGGGTAGGTGCGTTGAGCGTAGGCGCCGTGTCGGGGCATGCGGGCGAGGCTACTGGCGGGGCATGTTGCAGGCGTGTCGTGAATGTATCGACTTTGAAATATTAGCCGCTTCTCCCAGAAAAGTAGGCAGTCGGCGAGGATTTACCGATCATCGGATCCCGCAAAGCCGCTGCTTGCGCTACAATCCGCGCCGATTTCGACTTGCCTGAGAGCCCATTCCAATGTCCGTCTGCCAGACTCCTATCATCGTCGCCCTGGATTACCCCACTCGTGACGCCGCACTGAAGCTGGCTGACCAGTTGGACCCCAAGCTCTGCCGGGTCAAGGTCGGTAAGGAATTGTTCACCAGTTGCGCCGCAGAAATCGTCGGCACCCTGCGGGACAAAGGTTTTGAGGTGTTCCTCGACCTGAAATTCCACGATATCCCCAACACCACCGCAATGGCGGTCAAGGCCGCTGCCGAGATGGGCGTGTGGATGGTCAACGTTCACTGTTCCGGCGGCCTGCGCATGATGGCCGCGTGCCGTGAGGTGCTGGAGCAACGCAGCGGTCCCAAGCCGCTGCTGATCGGTGTAACCGTGCTGACCAGCATGGAGCGTGAAGACCTGGCCGGTATCGGCCTGGATATCGAGCCCCAGGAGCAAGTGCTGCGCCTGGCGGCCCTGGCGCAGAAGGCCGGCCTTGATGGCCTGGTCTGTTCCGCGCTGGAAGCCCAGGCGTTGAAGGCCGCCCATCCGGCGTTGCAGTTGGTGACTCCGGGGATTCGCCCGGCGGGCAGCGCCCAGGACGACCAGCGCCGCATCCTTACCCCGCGCCAGGCGCTGGATGCGGGTTCTGATTACCTGGTGATTGGTCGCCCGATCAGCCAGGCGGCTGATCCGGCCAAGGCCCTGGCGGCGGTGGTTGCCGAAATCGCCTGATGCCCTTGCGCTAAAAATGTGGGAGCTGGCTTGCCAGCGATACAGGCACCTCGGTTTTTCAGTCAGTCCGAGGTGATGCTATCGCAGGCAAGCCAGCTCCTACATTTGCTTATGGTGTGTCGGCTGGCACCCAATCCCACAAGGGCTCTGTGGGGTGTCAGTTGACCTTGAGTACCAACTTGCCAAAGTTCTCGCCGTTGAACAGCTTCATCAGCGTCTCCGGGAACGTCTCCAGCCCCTCGACAATATCTTCCTTGCTCTTGAGCTTGCCCTGCGCCATCCAGCCGGCCATTTCCTGGCCGGCGGCGGCAAAGTTCGCCGCGTGGTCCATCACCACAAACCCTTCCATGCGCGCCCGATTGACCAGCAGCGACAAGTAGTTGGCCGGGCCCTTCACGGCTTCCTTGTTGTTGTACTGGCTGATGGCACCGCAGATCACTACCCGCGCCTTCAGCGCGAGGCGGCTGAGCACGGCATCGAGGATATCGCCGCCCACGTTGTCGAAATACACGTCCACGCCTTTCGGGCATTCGCGCTTGAGGGCCGTCGGCACGTCTTCGTGCTTGTAGTCGATGGCCGCATCGAACCCCAGTTCATCCAGCAAGAACTTGCACTTGTCGGCGCCGCCGGCAATCCCGACCACGCGGCATCCCTTGATCTTGGCGATCTGCCCGGCAATGCTGCCCACCGCCCCGGCGGCGCCGGAAATCACCACGGTGTCGCCGGCCTTAGGCGCGCCGGTGTCGAGCAGCGCGAAGTAGGCGGTCATGCCGGTCATGCCCAGCGCCGACAGATAGCGCGGCAACGGCGCCAGTTTCGGGTCGACCTTGTAGAAACCTCGCGGCTCGCCGAGGAAGTAATCCTGCACGCCCAGGGCGCCATTCACGTAATCGCCTACGGCGAATTTCGGGGTGTTCGAGGCGATGACCTGGCCTACGCCCAGGGCGCGCATGACTTCACCGATGCCTACCGGCGGGATGTAGGACTTGCCTTCATTCATCCAGCCACGCATGGCCGGGTCGAGGGACAGGTACTCATTACGCACCAGTACCTGGCCGTCCGCCAGGTTGCCCACTGGCACTTCCTGAAAGGTAAAGGTGTCCCGCGTGGCCGCGCCGACCGGGCGTTTGGCAAGCAGGAATTGGCGGTTGGTCTGGGCAGTCATGGCAGGGACTCTGGGTAAATGAACCTCAAGTGATAGACCTTCCAGGCGCCAGGAGCAAGTTCGGCCGATGCCTGCGAATGCCCGTCGATAGGCTGGCTTGATAGTGGGCACGGCACACTTATCACTGCCACGCATGGGCGTTCAACCGGCCTTCTGATAGTGCTGACGCGCGGCGCCGGGCACTGGCTATGCTGGGCGAACGGGTATTCATCCAAGGATAAAAGCTATGAGCATGACGTTTTCCGGCCAGGTCGCCCTGGTCACTGGTGCCGCCAACGGCATTGGCCGCGCCACGGCACTGGCATTTGCCGAGGAAGGCTTGAAGGTGGTGGTCGCCGACCTGGATGTGACGGGCGGCGAGGGCACGGTCGCGCTGATCCGCGAGGTGGGCGGTGAGGCGGTGTTCGTGCGCTGCAACGTCACCCTGGAGGAGGATGTAAAAAAACTGATGCAGCAGGTGTTGAACAGTTATGGCCGCCTGGACTATGCGTTCAACAATGCCGGCATCGAAATCGAACAAGGCAAGTTGGCCGACGGCACCCTGGATGAGTTCGACGCGATCATGGGGGTCAACGTCAAGGGCGTGTGGTTGTGCATGAAGTACCAGTTGCCGTTGCTGCTGGCCCAGGGCGGCGGGGCGATCGTCAATACCGCGTCGGTGGCCGGGTTGGGGGCTGCGCCGAAGATGAGCATTTATGCGGCGTCCAAGCATGCGGTGATTGGCCTGACCAAGTCTGCGGCCATCGAGTACGCGAAAAAGAAAATCCGCGTCAACGCCGTGTGCCCGGCGGTGATCGACACCGACATGTTCCGCCGCGCCTATGAAGCCGATCCGCGCAAGGCCGAATTTGCCGCCGCCATGCACCCGGTCGGGCGTATTGGTACGGTCGGGGAAATCGCCAGTGCGGTCCTGTATTTGTGCAGCGATGGTGCGGCGTTCACCACCGGACATGCATTGGCGGTGGATGGTGGGGCGACCGCTATTTAGGACCTGCTGCCGTGCACCACTGGGAAAGTGATTTGAGGCGCTGTGGGGCGTTTCCGCAGGTGGCAAGATGCCTTGGTTTATTGTGTTTCAATAGGTAAATAATTCAATAAAATCAATGATTTAATAAATTTATGAGCAGGGTGATCCGGACCTTCTGTGCTTAACTGTTTTGAGTTAAAAGCCAAACAGTTGAAGGGGGTGGCTCATGGATTTAGGGATCAATCGACAAGCCCTTGTACCGGTGGTTCAGCAAATTGTCAGCGCCATTGCCGCATGGATCCGAGAGAGCGGGGTCAGCCCTGGAACGCGCCTGCCGTCCATCCGGCAACTGGCTCATGACAACCTGCTCAGTCAATCCAATGTGATCGAGGCCCTGGAGCGCATGGTGGCCGAAGGGGTGTTGGCCTCAAGGGCCGGCTCGGGGTTTGTTATCGCCGAACAACCTGTGGCCAGCAGTCCACTGGCAGAGTGCCAGTGGTACGAGGGCGCGGAGCGCAGGTGGGGAGCCTTTACCGATAACCAGTTGGGTGAATTGAAGCTGGGGTGCGGCTGGCTGCCGGACTCCTGGCGTGAAAGTGATGACATCAGCTACGCGATTCGCGAAATCAGCCGTACCGATACCGCAGGGGTTTTCAACTACAGCACACCCCTGGGGTTGCCGGTGTTGCGTGAGCAATTGCACAAGCGCCTGACGCAGATCCAGGTGGCCAGCAGTACCGAACGCATTCTCACCACCCATGGTGCCAGCCATGCCCAGGACCTGCTGATCCGCACCTTGCTCAAGGCCGGCGATACGGTGGTGGTTGAGACCCCTGGCTACGGCAACCTTTATCGTCAGTTGGCCTTCCACGGCGTCAAGTTGCTGGAGGTCCCCAGGACCCGCAGTGGCCCGGACATCCAGGCCCTGGAGGCGCTGCTGGCCAGCCACCGCCCCAAGTGCCTGTTCGTCAACAGCCTCTACCACAACCCGACCGGTAGTAGCCTCTCGCGGACAGTGGCCGAGCGCCTGCTGCACCTGGCCCACGCCCGGGACTTCCTGATTGTCGAGGAGGATGTCTACGGCGACCTGCAACATGCTTCCTGTATCCGGCTGGCGGCATTGGCCCATGGTGATCGGGTCATCTATGTCTCGAGTTTTTCCAAGACCCTGAGCAGCGCCCTGCGAGTCGGCTATCTCACTGCCAGCACGGCCTTGATCGGCCAAGTGCTCAAGCTCAAGACCCTGACGGGCCTGGGCACCTCGCGCTTCGCCGAAGCGATGGTGGCGAGCCTGCTGGCCAACGGCACCTACCGCAAATGGGTGCAACGCCTGCGCCGTCGCTTGAGCACGGAGATGGCGAAGACGTTGCAGGTGCTGGAGGACGAAGAGTGGGAGGTGTTTGCGGTACCTGCAGGTGGCATGTTTGTGTGGGCGCGCCCCGGCGCAGTGGATGGCACGAGGTTGCATGCCAGGGCGCGGCAGCTTGGGGTCCTGCTGTCTTCCGGGGAGTTGTTCAGCCCGACCGGCGAGCACGCCGATTGGCTACGGATCAACGTGGCCTATGCCTGTGATCACCGGGCCCTGGCGTTGTTCAAGGCGATGGGGCCTGCAGGATCGACCTCCACCATTCTGAAAACGACGGGTATGTAGCTTTTTGCCATTATTGTGGCGCCAACGTCTTGTGTTGCGGGGGCCGGGGTTGCGAATCTCGTTGCATGGATACCGGGCTTGCTGGCATTCGCCACGCCAAGAGGATTTTGCGCAATGATTTTGGCCGTGCAACGACGATTTGCCAACCTTGGGCTGGCCAGGAAACTGGGGCTGGGGTTTGCCCTGGTATTACTGCTGACGGCCCTGGTGGCGGCGATTGGCGTGTGGTCCCTGCAAACCGTTGGCCAGCGTTTTGTGGGGCTCAAGGGCATGTCTTCGCTCAATGAAGGGCTGCTGAACGTGCGCCTGATCGAGCAGGAGTATGCGTTGCGCACCGACGCCAAGTCGGTCGAGGCCCTGCACCAGCGGGTCGATAGCCTGTTGGCCGAGGCGCTGACGCTGAACATGAGCGAGGTCGGGCAGGCCCTGGGTGCCTATCGCAAGGCGTTTGACGAGTTTGTCGAGCTGACCCAGGCCAAGGACCTGGCGCTGGAAATGGCCAGTTGGTCGGTGTCCAGCGTGGCCAACAACCTTGATGTACTGCAGGCCGGCCTGGCCGACGACGGGGCCTATGGCCTCAAGGAAAGCCAGGGCAGGGAGGGCGCCGAGTTTATCGAGCAGGCCGGCCAGGTGGCGCAGGTCTCGCGCCTGATGTTGCAGGCCATGAACGAAGCGCGGGTGCGTCTGGATCAAAGCCGCAAGGGTGATGAGGACAGTGCCGGGCAAGGCCGCATCGAACAGGCTGACCAGGCCCTGGCCCAGGCCGAACAACTGAAGACCCTGGTCAAGGACCCCGGCTATCAGACGGTGCTTAATGAAGTGGTCGGGCACATCGGCGCCTTCAGCGAAAAACTCACCGAATACACCGGCCTGTTGGCCCAGGAAAAGATCGTCTACCAGCAGTTGCATGAGCGGGCGGCGCAGGTGGTGGCGCAGGTCAACCAGGCCTATGCCGCCCAGGACCAGTCGATGCAGGCGCAGTTGGCCAAGAGCAGCTTGCTGATCATTGTTTCGTCGGCCCTGGCCTTGTTGGTGGGGGTGATTGCGGCGTGGCTGATTACCCGGTTGATCGTGCTGCCGCTGCGCAGCGTGATTGGCGTGGCCCGGCAGATTGCCGCCGGGGATCTCAGCGGGCGCATGGAGGTGAGCCGACAGGACGAAATGGGCCAGTTGATGCAGGCGATGCAGCAGATGGGCGGGGGCCTGAGCAGCATGGTCAGCGGGTTGCAGGCGGGCATTGCGCAATTGGCCAGCTCGGCTCAGTCGTTGTCCAGCGTGACCGAGCAGACCAACCTCGAAGTCAGCAACCAGAAAGAAGAAACCGAGCAAGTCGCCACCGCCATGAACCAGATGGCCGCCACGGTGCATGATGTGGCGCGCAATGCCGAGCAGGCCGCCCAAGCGGCGCAAACCGCCGACGACAAGGTCGACAGCGGCCAACAGGTGGTGCGCCAGAGCTTGCAGCGCATCGAGTTGCTGGCCAGTTCGGCGACATCCGCCAGTACCAGCATCGAGAGCCTGAGCGCGGAAATCCAGAACATTGGCAGCGTGCTGGAGGTGATCAAAAGCGTGGCCGAGCAGACCAACCTGCTGGCACTCAACGCGGCCATCGAGGCGGCACGCGCCGGCGAGCAAGGGCGCGGCTTCGCGGTGGTCGCCGATGAAGTGCGGGCCCTGGCCCGGCGCACCCAGCAATCGACGGAAGAAATCGAACGTCTGGTCAGCACCCTGCGCAGTGCAGCGCAGTCCTCGGTGCGGGATATCCAGCACAGTGGCGAGCTGGTGAAACTGGCCGTCAGCGATGCCCTGGAAACCGAAAGCGCCTTGGGCAGCATTGCGGCGGCGGTCTCGCTGATCCAGCAGATGAACCAGCAGATCGCGGCGGCCGCCGAACAGCAGAGCTCAGTGGCCGAAGAGATCAACCGTAGCGTCAC
Organism: Pseudomonas sp. WS 5010; assembly: GCF_012985565.1. Lineage (NCBI taxonomy): Bacteria > Pseudomonadati > Pseudomonadota > Gammaproteobacteria > Pseudomonadales > Pseudomonadaceae > Pseudomonas > Pseudomonas sp. WS 5010. The sequence continues at coordinate 311,820 of NZ_JAAQWQ010000005.1, forward strand.
CAGCATCCGCGCCAGTGCCGATCAATCGGCGCTGAGCATGCAGGGTAACGCCGCGTCGAGCATCGAGTTGGCGCAACTGGGGGCGGAACTCAAGGGGATGGTGGGGCATTTCCGGTTGTAATCATATTCAGGACCGGAACGAGTTCCCTGTGGGAGCTGACACCCTGAGGTGTACATCGCGGGCAAGCCCGTTCCCACAGGGGAATGTAGCTGCGTGCCTCGGCATCTCATCCATGTTGGAGATACGCAAGGTGTGATCAGGCGTGATTTGCCAAAAAGGTCAGCAGCGCCTCATTGACGAAATCCGGGTTTTCCCGGCTGGAGATATGCCCTGCACCCGGGATCAATACCAGATCGCAGCCAATCAGCTCAGCCATCTCCTGCGCCTCTGCGGATGGGCGCGGCTGGTCTTCGTCACCGCACATCACCAACGTAGTATCGGAGTTCAGGCGGCACAGGCCTGCCATCGCATCACCTCGACCGAAAATCAGGCGCCCCAGGGGCACAATGCTCTGTAGCAGGCGATCCTTGGGGAAGTCACGCAGGGATTGGCGGAAGTCCTGATACAGCGCAGAGTCGCGGTCGATGCCGGGGCGGAAGAAGATCGGCACGATGATATCCAATAGCGCATCTGAGATAGCACCCGTGGCTTCAATCGCGCTGAGCAGCGCGAAATACTTTTCGCGGGTCGCCTCAGGCTCTGCGCCCAGGTAGGTGTCCATCAGCACCAGGCTATTGACCCGCTCGGGCGCCAGTAGCGCCAGCGGGGCGCCCCACATGCCGCCGACTGACAAACCCACCAGATTGACCTTGGCAAGGCCCAGGTGGTCCAGTAGCGCCAGGGCCTGGCGCGCCAGGTCGTCCAGGCTCTGGGTCGATGCTGGCAGTGGGCCGGACTCACCGTGGCCCCACAGCTCTGGCACGATCACTCGGTACTGTTGCGACAGGGCGGCGATCTGCGGTGCCCACATCTGCTGGTCCCACAGGTAGCTCTGGCCGAGCAGGACAGCTGGGCCAGAACCCTGGTCCACGTAGTGCAAGGGCTGATCATCAATGATGGCGATAGGCACGGCTTGCCTCCTTGGTTAAGTGCATGAAGTGCACTTTTGTACGCGAATTATAGAAGGGGGGATAGCCGCAGGATGATGGCACCGAGTGCAGGAAATGCACCCGGTGACTTAAGTACAGGAGGGGGTCAATCGTAGATGACTTTCTTTTTCCATTCGGCATCCGCGTCATCGGCCTTTAAGCCTGCGGTCAGTTCATTGACCTCTTCTGCGGTTTGCTGGCTGTTGGTCAGCACCATGGAGTTGGCGCGCGCCAATTGTTTTTCCAGCAGTTGCAGGTGCTGGCTGTAGGTGGCCGGCTCAGGCTGCTTGCGCAGGTATTGCACGCCGCGCTCGAACGCCAGGCGCGCCTGGCCGGGTTGCGCCTGTTGCAACGCGTGCTGGCCAAGATTGTTGAAGAACTCGATGTGCAGCAGCACCAGCAGGTGACGGATCTCGCGGATCCAGTGCTTGGCCTCATTGGTCGGCAAAAAGCCGTCCTGGGCGGCGCGGGTGACCTGGCCGTGCAGGGCTTCGAGCAGAAAGCGCACATCCTTGGCCTTGGCTTCGGTCTGGATCGGTCCCGGGGGGTTGTTCACCGGGATCGATTCGCCCTGGCCTACCAGTGCTTCCAACTCGGCAATACGTGCCTTGATAGTGGCGCTGGATTTGTTCAGGTGAAGCATGCGTTGGTTGACGTTCAGTTCCAGGCGGGTCAGCAGCAGCTTGAGCTGCGGCGTCATCAGTTGGCCAGGGAACGTCTCGGTGATCTCGCCACAGCGGCGCAGCCGATCGTTGAGTTCGATCTGGGCACGGGCCTTTTCCAGTTTGTTGTTTTCCACCACGTGGTTCATGTAGCCAATGGCGATCAGTATTACGATCCCGGCTATTACCAGCAGGGTGATCATGAGTGGTGTCACCGGTGTGACCTCTTTATGGGATGTGCGTTGAAGTGTAGTGATTGGCGCATGCGGCGGATAGGACTCTTCGACGAGATGAGTCGGTGCTTTCATCTGTATATGTAGGCATCGTCTTTATAGATGCACATTGCCATCATTCGCGGGTGGGGACTATAACGCCTTGTCGGGCGCCAGAATATAGGCGCCAAAGCCTGGACGGCGAGAAACCCCGGGAGTGCCTGGAAAGCAGGGGGAAGTCATTGATTTAAATAAATTTATCCTTGGGGGTTGACGACCTTTCAATCCATCCATAGAATGCGCGCCACTTACAGCGTAAAGCACACAGCGAAACGCGGTAGGGAGTGAATGTTGTACGTGTGTCCCCTTCGTCTAGTGGCCTAGGACACCGCCCTTTCACGGCGGTAACAGGGGTTCGAGTCCCCTAGGGGACGCCATTGCGGGAATAGCTCAGTTGGTAGAGCACGACCTTGCCAAGGTCGGGGTCGCGAGTTCGAGTCTCGTTTCCCGCTCCATTTTTAAACAGTGTGGCTTTCGGGCGGCACTGAGTGAAACCAGGACCAAGTCTTCGGACAAGGCCTCTGGGCACTGGAATACACACCATGTGTTTCAGTTAGCGTGTCCCCTTCGTCTAGTGGCCTAGGACACCGCCCTTTCACGGCGGTAACAGGGGTTCGAGTCCCCTAGGGGACGCCATTTGCGGGAATAGCTCAGTTGGTAGAGCACGACCTTGCCAAGGTCGGGGTCGCGAGTTCGAGTCTCGTTTCCCGCTCCAAATTATGATCTACAGACTTCTACTGACGTCTGTAAGTCATTGAAAAAAGGGGCTTCGGCCCCTTTTTCCATTCCAGCGAGCGCCACGGAAATCCACCCACAGCTACCGTTTTTGAGTGACCAATTGAGGCACAAGAATACGGGTGGGACGGCTACCGGATAGTTGCTGGGGCTGAGCGGGAACCATGACGAGCATAGGGCCTAAGTCATTACTTAGGAGCCTCGAAATGGCACTCTCTGATCTGACCGTCCGGCAGGCAAGAACCACCGGAAAACGCTACACCCTCTCCGATAATGACTGCCTGGGCCTGATGGTCTCTGCTGCAGGCGGTAAGTCGTGGATGTTTCGCTACTACTGGCTGGGCAAGCAAAAACGTATGTCCCTGGGCGGATATCCTGCCCTCAGCTTGCGCGAGGCCCGCGCCGAGCGGGATAAGGCCCAAGCCCTGCTTGCCAGGGGGGTTGATCCGCAAATCGAGCGTGACCAGCGCCGGCACGCGGCCAAATTGGCGGGTGAATACACCTTTAGGAACGTTTTTGATGCCTGGGTCGAGCATCGCCGCAAGGAACTCAAGGAAGGCCGCCAGAGCACCCTGTCGCAGATTCTGCGCATCTTCAACAAGGACGTGCTGCCCGCCTTAGGGAAGATGTCGATCTACGACATTCGCCGCCCTCAGCTCCTGGGAGTTCTGGCGGCGATCGAGAAGCGCAAAGCGTTCACCACCGCCGAGAAGGTTCGCACCTGGTTCAACCAGATGTTCCGCTATGCCTTGGTCGTTGCCGAGGGCTTGGAGGTCAACCCTGCTGCTGACCTGGATGTGGTGGCCGAACCCAAGCCCCCGGTGACCCACAATCCCTATCTGCACCTGCCCGAGATGCCCGAGTTCCTTCAGAAGCTTCGGCTCTACACCCCCCGCGGCTGGCAGACCCAGCTTGGTGTGCGGCTGCTGTTGTTAACTGGGGTGCGGACGGGCGAATTGCGGCTGGCCGAGCCTGAGCAGTTCGACCTCGACCGCGGCTTGTGGATCATCCCGCCACAATTCGTCAAGCAGCTCCAGGACGAAATGCGCAAGGCCGGTAAGCGGCCGCAGGACGTGCCGCCCTACATCGTGCCCCTCTCTCTGCAGGCCATCGAGATCGTGCGCTATCTTCTGAGCGCGATGCGGCCGGCGCAGAAGTACTTGTTGGCTCATACCAGCGAACTCAAGAAGCGCATCAGCGAAAATACGCTGAACAAGGCCTTGCAGCTCATGGGTTACGAGGGGCGCCTGACCGGGCACGGCATCCGCGGCACCATCTCGACGGCGCTCAACGAAATCGGCTATCCGAAAATTTGGGTGGATGCACAGCTATCGCACTCCGACCCCAACAAGGTCAGCTCGGCCTACAACCACGCCAAATACGTGGAGCCGAGGCGCCGGATGATGCAGGACTGGGCCGATCGCCTCGACCTGCTCGAACAGGGCGAGGTAGAAGCTGCGAGCGCACACCTGACCATCCGCATCGATGGGGTGCCTGCGATGGCAGAAGTGGAAGAGGCGGTGGGTGCGGCCCCCATCGTGGCCGAGCCCCCTGTGCCCGGCGTGCAGTCCCTTGTCGCAACGCCCATTGTCGTCACTTCGAGCAGCGGCGGAATCACGTTCCGGAGACTGTCGCATCTGCCGCCGCCTCCGGTGCATGTCCCAGAGCCGGAAGTGTCCGCGATCCAGCGCGAGCGCGAGGAAATGCTGGCTATCTATGAGTCGCCGAACAGCCTGCCGGTCCCGTTGTTCGGCAAGCTGGCCGGGAAGTCCAAGGACCAGATCAACCGCGAACTGAAAGCCGGAAAGTTGCTGGCTATCAGCCTTGGCAATCGGGGACAGCGTGTTCCGGACTGGCAACTGGTGCCGCTCAAACACAGGCTGGCCCAGGTGCTCATGAACCAGTGCCCGCACGCGGATTCTTGGGGACTTTACCGCATGCTGACCCAGCCGCACCCTGACCTGGGCGATCGCGCCGCCATCGATGCGGTCACGCCGACCAACGTGCCGGCGATCGTACGGGTCATCATGGGCGACTACCAGCATCACGAGGATGTGCCCAAGGCCGTCGCCCCGCAGCCCGTCCCGGAAGATGTGCGGCAGAGCGTTCGTAGGCTAGTGGACAGCGCTGTGGTGATCGAGGGAACCTAATCCACGGGTCAGCCTATGGCCGGGATGACGCTTCCGGCCGTAGGCCCATCACCTTGCACCTTCCCCAGCAATCTGTAGCGCTCTACGCTCGAACCGCTTGGCAGCAGAATCGGCTTGCGCGTGGGGCCGTTGGAGGTACGTCACGATATTGTAGGGGCCATCGGCGAGCGGTCGCATGCCGATCCCCCATTGATGGGCACGCTCGATGCGCGATTGCGCGCATACGCCGATGCCGTAGCCGGATGAGACCCACAGCGCCATCATCTCGAATGAAGTTGCAGACAGGATGTTCTCTTGGTCCACTGGCATGAGGGAGGCCAACCTCTCGTCCAGCAAGGGGCAAGCCTCCACCCGCCAGCGATAGATTGGATAATCCTGAAGATCTGAGATGGTGAGCTTCGCCTGGTTAACTAAGCGGGACCGCGGTGGTATCGCAACGGCCATGCTTTCGCACCATAGCCTCCGGCTACTCGTCAGGTGATCCCCCGCACCGCTAAGAGATAGTCCCGCGTCGTAGCGGCCCTCCTGCAGGCCCGTCATCAACTCTTGATCCGAAACTTCACGCACGGCCATCGCGACGCCCGGCTCCTGCGCTCGCTGCAGTGCAAGCAGCGCCGACAGCCGTGAAGACGGTACACCTGGCGCTATGGCGAGTGTGAAATTCGGGGGCGGACTGATGACGTCATGCATGGATACCCCCAAAGAGGCGGCGGGAGGGGATCGAAAAGATCTACCGACATCATACTAAAGAGATATCTTTAACGTGGTTAAAGATCAGTGATTCCATGACGCTTCTGCGAATGCAGAAGCGCACTATTCGGCCTGGACGGCCCGCCGGAGTAACCACCTATGAGTCCGCACCGGCGTTGGCGTTCGGGCAAGCGGTGCGAGCCGCTCGCCTGGATCAGGGGATTGCTCAGGATGAGTTCGCGGGCTTGGCGGGGATCGCGCGTTCGCACATGGGCAAGATTGAGCGCGGCGAGCACATGCCGACACTCGCTCTCATTCTAAAAATTTCCCTGGCTCTCAAGATCAGCTCGGCCGAACTGATGACGGCCACGGAGCGCAACCTCTACCTTCAGGGCGATGCGTGACGCCGGGTGTGGCGCAGGCGCCGTAGCTAATCGCTCTTTGGCGAACGCAAACGCTCGATGAAGCGCTCTACGGGAACGGATAGTCCGCTACCGCCTTCGGGCCGAAGCAGGTAGGTGATGATGACGGCCGAATCGAGCGCCAACGGCCGGATCACCACGTCGGGACGTTGGCATACCGCGATTCGGGTCGCCGTTGCGAAGCCGATGCCGTAACCAGCTCCGACCAACGTGAGCATCATGTCCAGCGACGAGACATGCTCAACGATGGTGGACTCGCGCTCCAGGGGATGTAGCAGCCGGGTCAATTCGCGGCAGTAGCCCTCGCAAAGCTGCGGATCGCACATCACCAGCGGGTAACTCACGAGTTCACGTAGCGACACTTCCTTGTGGGCCAGCAACGGGTGCCGGATCGGCAAGGTCACCACCAGCGGGTCCTGCCAGATGGGCTCCGTCACCAGTCCGTCGCCGACGTCCGCAGTGTGTGCGAAACCGATCGCGAAGTCGCCGGATCGCAGCCCCCGCAACTGTTCCGCCAGGGTGACCTCGGAGAGCCGTATTTCGATCTCCGGCTCCTCCTGGCGGCACAGGGCAAGAAGTGCAGACAGCCGCGGGTCGATGGCGCCATCGGAGATGGCGATGCGCACGCTGCCTCTTAGGCCTGCGGCGATCGCCCTGACGTTTTCTCGTGCCTGCTCCAGGTTGGTGAACAGCCGGCGAATGTCCTGAAGGAAGGTGGTACCCGCTGGCGTCAACCGCGTTCCCCGCCGATCGCGGTCAAAGAGCAGCACCCCCAGTTCGTCTTCCAATTCCTTGATCGTGCGGGACAGCGGCGGCTGCTCGATGTGCAAGCGCTCCGCAGCACGGGTGAAATGCAGCTCTTCGGCGAGAGCCACGAAGCAGCGCAAATGACGAAGTTCCATGGGCACGTCCTTCAGCAATCCTGGTCATTGGGTTGGCCACGGCGCATTGCTGCCGAAGTGCGCTTAGAGGGGGCGAGGTAGTGCTGGGTCCCTCTTCAGGGCGAGGAAAAAGGCCATCGGTGTATCTGAATAAGAATACATATGTTCATGTATTAACTCAAGTCAAGAGTGGTAGCAACTGTTTCGGAACGTGACGCCGAACCCAACCCGCTCAATGCTTGAGCGGCTAAGGCCGTACTGACGCCAAAGTAGCGCGAGCCCACAGAGGGGCTCGCGAGATGTAGGACCGAAGGCGCTCTGCCTTCATGGAAAAGCCCAAATCAGGCCGGGTTGATTTCCAACGAGCCACGGTTGATCTGGTCGCGTTCCATCGACTCGAACAAGGCGCCGAAGTTTCCTTCGCCGAAGCCCTCGCGGTAGTTGCCCTTGCGCTCGATGAACTCGAAGAACACCGGGCCAAGCAGCGGCTCGGAGAATATCTGCAGCAGCAGGCGGGGCTGGCCGCCTTCGGTCGTGCCGTCGAGCAGAATGCCGCGCGCCTGCAACTCGGGCACGGGCTGGCCATGGCCGGGCAGGCGCTTTTCCAAGTTTGCGTAATAGATGTCGTTGGGGGCGGTCAGCAGCGGGATACCGGCCATCTGCACGCGGTCGAGCGCATCGAGTAGGTTGTCGCACAGCAGGGCGATGTGCTGGATGCCCTCGCCGCTGAACTGCATCAAGAATTCCTCAATCTGGCCGCCGCCCTGGCGTGCTTCCTCGTTCAGCGGGATGCGGATCAGGCCGTCCGGCGCGCTCATCGCCTTGGAAGCCAGGCCGGTGTACTCGCCGTTGATGTCGAAGTAGCGGATCTCCTGGAAGTTGAAGAACTTCGTGTAGAAGTCGGCCCAGTACGTCATGCGGCCGCGATAGACGTTGTGTGTGAGGTGATCGACGATCGAGAAGCCGTGGCCTTTGGGACGGCGATCCACACCGGGTAGGAATTCGAAGTCGATGTCGTAGATGGACTTGCCGTCCTCGAAGCGATCGATCAGGTACAGCGGCGCGCCGCCGATGCCCTTGATCGCCGGTAGGCGCAACTCCATCGGGCCAGTGGGAATGTCCATCGGCTGCGCGCCCAGCTCCAGCGCGCGGTGGTAGGCCTTGTGCGAATCCTTGACGCGGAACGCCAGCCCGCAGGGGCTGGGGCCGTGCTCGCCCGCGAAATACGCCGCCTGGCTTTTAGGCTCGCGGTTGACGATGAAGTTGATGTCGCCCTGGCGGTAGAGCGATACGTCCTTGGAGCGATGCCGGGCCACCTCGGTGAAGCCGAGCTTCTCGAACAGCGGCTCCAGCACGCCGGGCGTCGGCGAGGCGAACTCGACGAATTCAAAGCCGCACAGGCCCATCGGGTTGTCAAAAAGGTCGGTCATCAGGGGTGTCTCTCTTGGGTTTGGGGTGGAAATCTGGACACCCTAGATGGTAAGAAAAAGCCCGCACATCATTTCTGCAAAATCAATTGCAAATAGACTTCTTGATGCCTGATTCCTGCGTGGTGAAAGAAATGAGCACAGAAATAGTCCTTGATGGTACGGATAGACGCCTTATTGATGCATTGCAACGCAATGGAAGGTCCACCTTCGACGAACTGGCCGAACACGCAAGCCTGTCGTCCTCGGCCACGCTGAGGCGGGTGCGCCGCCTCGAAGAGGCTGGCGTCATCGCCGGCTATGTGGCCCTGGTGCACCCCGAACGCATCGGCCTCACCCTCACGGCCTACCTGAACGTGCGCCTCGAAAAGCACTCTGATTCGCACAAGCGCAACCCCATGGACGTGTTCCGCGCGTCGGTTCAGAACTGGCCCGAGGTGGTGGAGTGCCACGCGCTGACCGGCGACATGGACTACCTGTTGCGGGTGGTCGTCAGAGATATGGCCCACTACTCCCGCTTCGTGCTCGATACGCTGCTCAAGCACCCCAGCGTGCAAGACTGCAAGACCAGCTTCGTGCTGGACCGCGTGAAGAGCACCACGGCCTTGCCCCTATGAACATTCGGCAGGTTGGTGTGGCGGGGATGCAAATAGCGCTTGACCTTCCAACCGTGGCAAGGATCAAACTTTAAGCATCCCAACCCGAAAGGAGTTTTCCATGCAATTCCATCTCGAAGACATGACCTGCGGCGGCTGCGCCCGCACTGTGACGAAAACGATCCAAACGATCGACCCCAACGCCAAGATCGTTACGGACCCGCCGACCCGCCGTGTCGAGGTCCAGACCTCGGCCTCGCAAGAGCAGATCGCCGCGGCCCTGAGCGAAGCTGGCTTCCCGCCGCGCGCGCAGTAACACCGCGTCGTGGCCGGCATGCACACAGGACGGCCGATGCGAGCACGTGCGCTGCGCCATATCTGGCGCGGCGCTCAGTGCATCCCAAGGTAGGCGACCTTGGCCCACATCCACAGGGCCATCGCCACCATCATCAGGTTCTCGGTCAGGGACACGAAGTCCAGCGGCACGTTGCTGTCCCCGCCCACGCAGGCGCACTTGAGTTCCCGGCGATCGACATAGACCGCCTTGAAAACCGACACGGCCCCGACGGTCCCGATGAACAGCGCCAACGGAATCGACACCCACATCCCCACGCCCGCGACCATCAGGACGCCTGCGATGGCCTCCGCGAACGGGTAGAAATAGGCATACCGAACCCAGCGCTTGGCCAGCAGGTCGTAGTTGAGGAACATCGTCGCGAAGCCGTCCACGTCCTTGAGCTTCTGCAGCGCCAGGAGACACATGGCAAAGGCCACGAGCCACTCTGCCGCCTGAATGCTCCAGAGCTGGCCGAAGGCCGCCCAGCTCGCCGCCAGCGCCATCGCGGCCGCCATGGCGAACAGCGCGATCACAGGGGTGTAGGTCACGGCGTTCTTGTCCTTCACGGACATGCCGAAGAATTTGCGTAGGTCGTCGTAGCCGCCCACGCGCCGCCCGTTTATGAAGACCTGGGGCGTGGTCTCGACGCCATGCTCCTTCTTGAACGCATCCGTCTGCTCGCGGCTCGCCAAGTGTTTGTCCTCGACCTCGTAGCCCTTGCGTTTGAGCAGATCGAGCGACTTCAGCCCGTAGGGGCAGGTATGGCCGGGCATGACCATTCGGTAGAGCGTGGCTAGCTTGGGCGCAGACATGCAGGACTTCTCCTGTGTGACTTTCCATGGGCCGGCCGTCACGGATTTAAGGACGTTGATGACCTTTCCAGCCTAACCGACGACCGTGCAAAGGGAGTGTAGACACCTGGCTCGCGGGTTGGTCTGGCCCACGGGTTGGTTATCTGGCTGCAATGCCGTCAGTCCTCCATCTGCCAGAGCAACCCTGCCGCAGGCCGGTGCGCCTGAGGCAGCACGCAGGCTCCTAGTGGTTCTCCTTGGCATGGTTGATCGTGTACTTGGGGATCTCGACGGTCAGGTCTTCGGTCGCAACGATGGCCTGGCAGCTCAGCCGCGACTGCGCCTCCAGTCCCCAGGCCCGGTCGAGCAGATCATCCTCGCACTCCTCGACTTCGTTTAGAGAATTAAACCCCTTGCGCACGATGCAGTGACAGGTCGTGCAGGCACAGCTCATGTCGCAGGCATGCTCGATCTCGATGCCGTTGTCCAGCAGGGCCTCGCAGATCGAAGTGCCTGCTGGCACGTTCAGTTCGGCTCCCTCGGGAGCCAGTTCAGGATGGGGCAAGACTGTGATTTTGGGCATATCTCTCCTGGCTGCTCAGTGCGCACGCGGCTTTTTTCCTGCTGCGTTGGCTCGCGCGCGGCGCGGCACTGCGCCAGTGCGCGCTTCGGGCTTGTTGTCACTGGTATCGGGCTGCTCCAGCGTGTGCAGGATCGGGCAGTCGGGCCGTTCGTCGCCGGCGCAACACCGGATCAGCGCCTTGAGCGTCGCGGCCATCTCCAGCATGCTCTCGATGCGCCGGTCCAACTCGTCGATGTGTTGCTGGGCCAGACGCTTTACATCAGCACTCTGGCGCGACTTGTCATTCCACAGTCCCAGCAAGTCCGTGATCTCGGCTACCGAGAAGCCGAGGTCGCGCGAACGCCGGATGAAATGCAACCGGTGAACGTCGTCCTGGGTATAGGCGCGGTAGCCCGAATCGGTGCGGTCAGCCGGAGGGATCAGACCGATTTGCTCGTAGTAGCGGATCATTTTGGCCGAGACCTTCGAGGCCTTGGATGCTTCACCGATGTTCATGGTGTTCCTCCTTTCTCAATGAGCGGTATCCGCCGCCAGCGGCGGCTGGAAGCGGCGCAGGCGCAGCGCGTTTCCGAGCACGAACACGCTGGACAGCGCCATCGCGCCAGCCGCGAAGATCGGCGACAACAGCACACCGTATGCGGGGTACAGGACGCCAGCGGCCACCGGGATCAGGGCCGTGTTGTAGCCAAACGCCCAGAACAGGTTCTGGCGGATGTTGCCGATGGTCGCCTTGGACAGCGCGATGGCGTTGGGCACGCCCTGCAGGTTGCCCGACATCAGCACTACGTCGGCCGACTCCACCGCCACGTCGGTGCCGGTGCCGATGGCCAGGCCCACGTCGGCCTCGGCCAGCGCCGGGGCGTCGTTGATGCCGTCGCCCACGTAGGCGATCTGGCCGTGGCTGGCTTTCAGCCGGCGCACGGCTTCGACCTTGCCCTCGGGCAGCACTTCGGCCACCACCTCGTCGATGCCCAGTTGCTTGGCGATGGCCTGCGCGGTACGCGCGTTGTCGCCGGTGATCATCGCCACCTTCAGGCCGAGCTGGTGCAGCGCGGCAATGGCCGCGGGCGTGCTGGACTTGATCGGATCGGCCACCGCGATGATGGCGGCCAGCCGGCCGTCGATCGAGGCGTACAGCGGCGACTTGCCCTCGTTGCCTAGGCGCTCGGCCGTGCGAGCGAAGCCGCCCACGTCCAACCCCAGCTCACGCATGAAGCGATCGGCACCGACCTCGACACGCGCGCCGTCCACGGTGGCGCGCACGCCCATGCCCGTGACCGAATCGAAGTCTGTCATCGTCGGCAGCGCGATGCCACCTTCCACGGCCGACTCGACGATGGCGCGTGCGATCGGATGCTCCGAGCGCGATTCCACGGCGGCGACCTTCGCCAGCACCTGGTTGCGGTCAAAGCCGTCGGCAATCTCCAGGTCGGTCAGGACCGGGCGGCCCTCGGTCAGCGTGCCGGTCTTGTCCACGGCCACCACCTTGGCGTCCTTGAGCAGTTGCAGGGCTTCACCCTTGCGGAACAGCACGCCCATCTCAGCGCCCCGGCCCGTGCCGACCATGATGGAGGTCGGCGTCGCCAGACCCATGGCGCACGGGCAGGCAATGATCAGCACCGCCACGGCATTGACCAGCGCGAAGGACAGCGCGGGCGACGGGCCGAACACCAGCCAGACCAGGAAGGTCAGCACGGCGGCCAGCATGACGGCGGGCACGAACCACAGCGTCACCTTGTCCACCACGGCCTGGATCGGCAGCTTGGAACCTTGCGCCTGCTCGACCATGCGGATGATCTGCGCCAGCATGGTCTGACCGCCCACGGCGGTGGCACGCAGCGTCAGCGCACCCTTCTGGTTGACGGTGCCGCCGACCACGGTGCTGCCTTCCGCCTTTTCGACGGGAATCGGCTCGCCGGTGATCATCGACTCGTCCACGAAGCTGCGGCCCTCGGTCACTTCACCATCGACCGGCACGCGCTCGCCGGGGCGCACTTCCACGATGTCGCCCTGCGCCACGTCGTTGATCGGGATGTCCACGATGCGGCCGTCGCGCAGCACGTGCGCCTCCTTGGCCTGTAGGCCGACCAGGCGCTTGATGGCCTCGGAGGTGCGGCCCTTGGCCCGTGCCTCAAGAAAGCGGCCCAGCAGGATCAGCGCCACGATGACGGCGGCCGCCTCGTAGTACACGTTCACCGTGCCGGCCGGCAGCAGACTGGGCGCGAACGTGGCGACCATCGAATAGCCGAAGGCCGCGGCCGTGCCGACCGCGACCAGCGAGTTCATGTCGGGACCCAGGCGGAACAGCGCCGGGAAGCCCTTCTCGTAGAAGCGCCAGCCCGGAATGGCGAGCACCAGCAGGGTCAGCACGAACTGCAGATACCAGCTCTGCTGGATGCCGATGGTGGAAGCCACCCACTCGTGCATGCCGGGAATCATGTGCGAGCCCATTTCGAGCACGAACACAGGCAGCGCCAGCACGGCGGCCAGGGTCAGGTCGCGCTTGAGTTCGGCGCGCTCGGCGTCCTTTTTCTCGGCGGCTTCCTCGTCGGCCTGCATGCTGGTATCGACAGGGCTGGCCTCGTAGCCGACCTTATCGACAGCCGCGATTAGATCCTGCACGGATGCCACACCACGCACGGTAGCGCGCTCGGTCGCCAGATTGACCACAGCCTCAGTGACGCCCGGCACCGCCTTGAGCGCCTTCTCGACGCGGCCCACGCACGAAGCGCAGGTCATGCCTCCGATCGCCAGCTCGATGGTGCCCTGAGGCACGTCGTACCCTACCTTCTCGATCGCCTGGATCAGCGCCATGCGATCGACAGCACGGTTCAGGCGAATGTCCGCTCGCTCGGTGGCGAGATTGACAGACACGCTTGCCACGCCCTCGACCTTGGCAAGGGCGGCCTCGACTCGGCCGACGCAGCTTGCGCAGGTCATGCCCTCGATGGGCAGGCTGATTGCCGCTGCTTGGCCGCCAGCACTACTCGTTGTTGCCATGCTCATGGTGTGCTTCCCATAGTTGAAATTCGACATGGAGGGAGCTTAGGGTTTACCATCGTGGGAAGGTCAAGCGCTTTTTCGGATGCTGTCAGGTTTCAGAAATGACCCGGTGCACGGGGAGCGGAGGCCTTGCCTGCCAGGCTCGCACTGGTTCTTTGCTGCGCGCGCCTAAGCGGCTGCTGCCTTGTTAATTCTGAAGGGCGAAAACAGCCATTCGAGGTTAGGAAATATTTTAAAAATGAATACAAGTAAGCCATTCAGTACCCCACCGAAGGATCCCAGCGCCAATTTGGAATCGCTGTCACAGAATGACGTGACCATCTTGGCTGAGACATTCCGCCTCCTGGGTGACCCGTCCCGGCTGAGAATCATGCTGTGCTGCATGAAGGGCTCATCCTCGGTCGGGGATATCGCTGAAACCCTCGAACTCTCGCAGTCGCTGGTGAGCCACCACCTGCGGCTGCTGCGCGGTGCTCGCCTGGTCAAGGGCGTGCGCCAGGCCAAACAGATCTTCTATGAGGTGGCGGACAAGCACGTGAACCAGGTGCTGCTGGATATGGCCACCCACATCGCGGAAGACCACAACGACGAGTAACTGTTGGGCATAGCATGCCGTTGCAGCGTGGCCTACGTTCCATGGCGATATGCGCCCCACCGCCCGCAGCTGCGTTCGGTGAGGCGGTTTGGATGCCGCTTCCGATCAATCAGAAGTTGAGCGCGCGCTTGTCCACTGCCAGCGAGGCCTCTTTGAACGTCTCGGAGAGGGTCGGATGGGCAAAGCAGATGCGGGCGATGTCTTCGCTGCTGGCCTTGAACGCCATGGCGATCACGGCCTCGGCCACCAGTTCGCTGGCCTGCGGGCCGACTACATGCACGCCGAGTATCTCGTCCGTGGCAGAATCGGCGATCACCTTGACGAGGCCCGTCGTGTCGCCCAGTGCACGCGCGCGGCCATTGGCCATGAACGGGAAGGAACCGATTCGATAGGCGGTGCCCTGCTCTTTGAGCTGCTGCTCGGTGCGGCCTACCCAGGCAATCTCCGGGCTGGTGTAGATGACGTTGGGGATCGTGTTGAAATCGACGTGACCGTGCTGGCCGGCAATGCGCTCGGCCACTGCGACACCTTCCTCTTCCGCCTTGTGCGCCAACATCGGGCCACGCACCACGTCACCGATGGCCCAGATGCCGGGCACACTGGTGCGGCATGCATCGTCCACCACCACGGCGCCGCGCTCATCCAGTTGGAGTCCCACGGCGGCCGGATTCAGGCCTTCGGTGTTGGGCACACGGCCGATAGCCACGATCACTTTGTCTGCCTGCAAGGACTGCGTCTGGCCCTGGCTGTCGGTGTAGTGAATAGTCACGCCGGCCTCGGTTGCATTGACTTCGCGAACCTTCGCACCTAGTTCGATCTTCAGGGCTTGCTTGTCGAACGCCTTCTTCGCCTCCTTGGCGATGGCTTGGTCGACGATTGGCAGGAAGCTGGGCAAGCCTTCGAGGATCGTGACATCCGCCCCCAGGCGGCGCCAAACGGAGCCCAGCTCCAGGCCGATCACGCCGGCACCGATGACGGTCAACCGATTGGGCACGGCCGCGATGTTCAGCGCGCCGTCGTTGGAGAGCACGACCCGCTCATCGAACGGTAGGTTGGGGAGCGGCCGCACGTTGGAGCCTGTGGCAACGATGATCTGCTTGCCCACCAAGGTAACAGCCTCATCGGCGGCGACGCTCACCTCGAAGCCACCATCGACAGTCCTGGTGAAAGACGCCAGGCCGTTGAAGAACTGGACCTTGTTTTTGCGGAACAGATAAAGGATGCCTTCGTTGCTGGACTTCACCACCTGATTCTTACGTTCCAGCATCGTGGTCACATCCATGCGCAGATCACCCGTGGAGATGCCGTGCGTGCCAAAGTGGTGCTTGGCTTGTTCAAAGTTCTCTGACGACTGCAGTAGCGCTTTCGAAGGGATACAACCGATGTTGTTGCAGGTACCGCCAGGTGCTGGCTTTCCGTCCTTGTTCTTCCAGGCATCTACACAAGCGACCTTCATGCCTAATTGGGCAGCGCGAATGGCCGCGATGTATCCGCCAGGGCCGGCACCGATAACAATGACGTCGAAATGCATGTCCATGATTTACATCTCCAAAGTTTTTGAGGAAATAGTGAGCGCCTATGTCGCGCCTTTTGTCAGGTGGTCGCCAGATTACAGCTCGTTCCCTGACGATCACGTTGAACACTACGGAAGAACGAACCGGGCGCTCGCGGTATTGCCCCCACGTTCGACTTGGACAACGGCCTTCGTGCCCTTGGCTGCGGCGAAGGTCCCGCTGCCTTCGAGGCGGCTTCCGTCCGCGGCAGGCGTGAGTTGCACCTCCTGCTTTTGTGAGCCGGTCAACAGCGTGAGCTTGGCTTTGGTGTTGCTTACGTTGACCTGCTTGCCGTGGTCGCGCAGGTAGAGTTGCGCTGCTGCGGGCTGAACGACCAACTCGTAGTCCACGTCCCGGACTTCGGTCACGACGCCACCATGCAGCGGCTTGTGGTCATGCGCGTGGTCATGGTCGCCTGCGGCGAAGGCGGTGACGGATGCCAGGGCGAGGGCGGTGCCAGCCGTGAGGGAACGAAATCGAACAGACATGAAAGCTCCTATAGGGTTACGGTGGTTGAAATCGGGTGACAGAAGGCGTTGCATCAGAATGCCCCCGCGTCGCGGTCGTCCAGCAGGCGTTCGGCAGGCTTGCGGCCGAACAGCCAGAACATGGCGGGTGTAAGGAAGGTGTCCAGCAGCGTGGAGCTGACCAGCCCCGAGAAGATCACCACCGCGACGGGGTGCAGGATCTCAGTACCGGGTCGTGACGCCTCGAACAACAGCGGGGCCAGTGCGAAGGCCGTGACCAGCGCGGTCATCAGAACCGGGGAAAGCCGTTCGAGCGAGCCACGCACGATCATCTTCTGGTCGAAGTCCTCGCCCTCCATGCGCATGAGGTTGAGGTAGTGGCTCACCTTCAGGATGCCGTTGCGCACAGAAATACCCGCGAGCGTGATGAAGCCGACCAGAGCGGCCACGGACAACGGCTGGCCAGACAGCCACAGCCCCAGCACGGCGCCGACCAGGGCCAATGGAATGTTCACCATGATGAGCGCCGATAGGGCGACCGACTTGTAGCGCGTGTACAACACCACGAACATGAGCGTCAGGGAGACGATGGACAGCAGGCCCACCAGTCGCGAGGCTTCCTCTTGTGCCTGGAACTGGCCGCCCAGCGTGATGAAGTAGCCTTCGGGCAAGCGCACTTCTTGGACGACGCTGCGTATGTCGGCCACTACTTCGGACAGCGGCCGTCTCTGAGCGTTGGCCGACAAAACTATGCGCCGACGGCCATCGTCGCGGCTGACCTGGTTGGGGCCGTCGCTGTCTTCGATGGTGGCAAGGCGCGACAACGGGACCCGACCCATGGGCGTGTCGATGAGGATGCGGCTCAAGCCCTCAATCGACCGCGCCTGCTCGGGCAGGCGAACCACCAGCGCGAAGCGGCGGTTGCCCTCGATGACCTCGGTGATCTTTTCGCCTTCGACCAGGCTTTGTAGCGTGGACAGAATTTGCGGTGCGGCCACGCCGTAGCGTCCCGCCGCCGCATAATCCACGCGGATTTTGATCTGCGGCGCAAGGACCTGCTTTTCGATCTCCAGGTCAGCAAGCCCCGGAATTCCGGCCAGCTTGGCGCGCAGCAGATCCGCCTGCCCGCGCAGGACGTCCAGGTCCTCGCCGAACACCTTGATGGCGATCTGCGAGCGCACCCCCGACAACATGTGGTCGATGCGGTGCGAGATCGGCTGGCCAATGCCGATGGAGCCGGGCAAGTGAGCCAGACGCGAACGGATGTCGGCGGTGATCTCCTCCATGGAGCGCTTTAGCTCTGAGGCAGGCAGCAGACCCACGTCCAGTTCACTGACATGCACACCTTCGGCATGCTCGTCCAGCTCGGCCCGTCCGCTGCGCCGGCCCACGTGCTGCACCTCCGGCACCTGCGCGACCAGCAGCTCGGCTTGCTGGGCAAGCGCCGAAGATTCGGCCAGCGTCACACCGGGATTCAGGCGCAGGCCCACCAGCAACGTTCCTTCATTGAACGGGGGCAGGAACGTGGTCGGGAAGAATGGCACCGCGGCGACAGCCAGTGTGACAGCCACAGCGGCCATGCCAAGGGCGGCACGCGGCCGCTGCAAGACCCGCTGCAGGCCGCCCTGATAACGCGCCTTAAGCCAGGCTAGAATCCGAGTGTCGCCATGGTCCAGCGTCCTCATCTTGGGCAGCAGGTAGTACGACAGCACCGGAGTGACCGTCACAGAGACCAGCAGCGAGGCTAGCGTGGAGACGATGAAAGCGATGCCCAGCGGCACGAACAAGCGCCCTTCCATCCCCGGCAGCGCGAACAGGGGCAGGAACACCAGCACAATGATCATCGTGGCGTAGAGAATCGCCGAGCGAACCTCCATCGAGGCCCTGGCAACGATGACCAGGGGCGTCAGCCGGTTCTCAGGGTGGCGGGCGCGGTTCTCCTTGAGCCGCCGCATGATGTTCTCCACATCGACCACAGCATCGTCCACGAGACCGCCGATGGCGATCGCCAGCCCACCGAGCGTCATGGTGTTGATTGACAGGCCGAAATAGTGGAACACCAGCCCGGTCACGAAGATCGAGGCAGGAATCGCGGTCAACGCGATCACCAGGGGGCGCAAAGTGCCCAGGAAGAAGAACAGGATCACCGCCACGAAGACCGATGCGCCGATGAGCTTGCCTTGCAGCGTGCTGATGGACGCCTCGATGAAGTTGGCTTGTCGGAAGGTCACTTGCGGCTCGGCCATGCCAGCCGGCAGTGAGCCCTTCATGTCCGCTAACGCTGACTCGATCGAGCGGGTCAGTGCAATCGTATCGGCCGTGGGCTGCTTTTGGATGCCCAGGATCACGGCTGGCAGGCCCTCGAAGCCCGCATCGCCGCGCTTGATGGCTGGCGCAAACTGAACATCGGCGACCTGGTGGATCAGGATGGGTTGGCCCGCACGCACCGCGAGAGGCAGGTTACGCAGGTCGTCGAGTCGGGACGTGCGGCCCAGGTTGCGGATCAGGTACTCGCGGCCATTGATCTCCAGGAAGCCGCCGGAAGTGTTCGCGGAGAAGCCCTTGAGAGCCGCATCCAGATCGGACGCAGTCACGCCCAGCTCTGACATTCGCGTGGTGTTGGGCTGGACCTGGAACTGACGGACCTCGCCTCCGATCGGGATGACTTGGGCAACGCCAGGTATGGCCATCAGCCGGGGGCGTAACACCCAGTCCGCGTACTCGCGCGTGTCCATGGCCGACAGCGGCGGGGCTGCGTTCTTCTGCCCTGAGGGCTTGGCACCGATGGGGATTGCAATCTGCATGATCTCGCCCATCACTGAGCTGATTGGCCCCATCGTGGGCGTCACGCCCGGGGCTAGCCCTTCCTCCATGGACGTCAGGCGTTCGGAGACCATCTGGCGCGCCCGGAAGATGTCTGTCTTCCAGTCAAATGTCACGTAGATGAAGGAAAGCCCGGCGCTGGAGACCGAGCGCACGCTTTCGACGCTGGGCAGGCCGTTCATGGCCGTTTCGAGCGGGAACGTGATGAGCTGCTCGACTTCTTCGGCAGCCATGCCGCCAGCCTCCGTCATGAGAGTGACGGTCGGCTTGTTGAGATCGGGAAAGACATCTACCGGCGTGCGCGTCAGGGTGAACGCGCCATACGCCATCAGCACCAGCGCCCCGATGATGACCAGGAGCCGGTTTCGTAAGCTATTTTCGAGAAGCCACTTGAACATGGAATGGTGCCCCTCAACGAACTTGATTGATCAGGGACGCGCCCTCGACAACCACGCGGTCGCCGTCCGCCAGGCCCGAAGTGACAGCGATGGATGCACCATCCAAAGGAGTGATGTTCACGACACGTGGCTCGAAGCGCTCGGCCTGGTCTTTGACCCAGACGATGTTCTGGTTGGCAGGGTTCTTCATCAGCGCACCGGAAGGCACGCGGTAGCCAGGTACCGTCGTCGCCTCTTGCACGAAGACCACCACCGGCATACCGACCGCCAAGCGCGAGAGGCTTTCGCTGGTGCCCTTGAACAGCATGGGCAGGGCCTGCTCGCGCAGGCTGCTGGCGGCCCCGACGAAGCTCAGCGGCACCTTCTGACCGCCTACTGCGAGTGCAGCACCGGCCAGGTTCTGTGCCATTGCCGGATCGTAGGCAAGCGCCTCGATGCGCAGTTGGGTCGGATCGACCACCTCAAACACCAGTTCGCGCGCATCCACGACCTGCCCGGCAACTGCGGGGCTGGATGCGATGACGCCGCTGACTGGGGCCTTTAGTACGTCCCTGCCGGCGAGGCCCCCGCTCAAGGCGCGGGCGCGTTCGGTCAGGCTGTTTACTTCGCTTTCGGCTGCTTCGATCTCCTTGCGGGGCACGGTCTCCGACAGCTCGCGCAGCCGGGCCAGGCGCTTCTGCGCGAGCGCTTGGCCCGCACGCAGCTCGGCAACCTGGGCCATCTGGCCTGAGCGCTCCAGCACACCGCTGGCCGGTTCGATGTAAGCCAGCACCTGGCCCTTGCGCACGGATTGGCCGATCTGCGGCAGACCATCCGGCCCGGGCACCAGCCGGCCCATTACCATTGCCTGGACCTTGCCGCCTGTCGTCGGGTCCATGATTACTTTGCCAGCCAGTTCATGGCTGCGGGCCAAGGGCTCCTGCTTGATCAGCTGGGTGCGTACACCGATCTGACGTTGTGACGGTTTCGGAAGAAACACGCTGCCATCAGGCTGGCGCTGGGGGCCATTGGAAGACGCAGCCGGCGCTTCGTCGCCGTGGTCGTGACCGTCGTGAGCGAACGCGGGAGCAGCCAGAGCCAATGCAGCCGCCATGGCCGTCGTCATTAGGAAACGGAAGTTGCGCTTCATGCTGCACCTCGCAGTGCACCGTTGGTGCGTGTACGTCTGCGCAGCGCCCACGCTAGGACACCGACGCCGAGGACTGCGGCACCGCCACCTAGTACGAGCACACGGCCGGATGCGACGGCATGCTCGTGTTCGGCGTCTTCGCTATGAACATCGAGAACGCCAGTCAACAGGTCCGATTGGCTCTGCGCAGTAACAGTGGCCATGATTGAGGTCTCGCCATCGGATAGCGGCTCAGTCAGATCGGCCTCGAACTCTCCAACCCCGTGTGGGCTGACCTTTACCTGTCGACCACCCAGCTCGAGGGTCAGCTCGCCATTGGTCACCGGCCGGTTGTCGGCAGCATGGTCGAGGTAGAGTGTGAGACGCTGGCCGTTCAGCACACCCACCAGTTCGAAGTCATCGGAAACTGCGGCAAAGCGCGGAAGCGCGGCCGCTGCGGGGGCAGGAGCGGCTTCGCCATGGTCATGGCCGTCGCCGGCCCACGTTGCGCTGGTGCCAAGCAGGAGGCTGGACAAGGCAGCAGCACGCCAGAAAGAGGATTGCGACATTTCTAAGGTTCCAGGATGGTTGAGCGCGCGCTGATCAGCGCGTGCCGGAGATGTCAGTGAAAGTCTCGGTCGGCTGCGGCAGCGTGCCTTGAGCCTGCAACAGGGACGAGATGGCCGCGGCATGCTCCACCTTGGCGAGCAGCGCCGCGCGCTCGGCCTCGGTGGCCTCCTGCTCGATGCGAAGGCGTGTCGGCATGTCCGTCTCGCCCATCGCGAACGACTTTTGGTAGAAGGTGCGCGTTTGTTGGGCTAGTCGCTGGCGCTCCGAAGCGGCCTGCATCTGGGTGCTGGTTGCCAGTTCGCGCGATTGGGCAGTTCGAATTTCCGAGAGTAGCCGGGTGCGCTGGGCCGCGAGTGCCGACTCAGCCTCCAGTGCCTGCGCATTGGCGCTGGACAATTGCTCGGTATGACGGCTACCCGTACCGAAGGGAATGCGCACACCCACCGTGATCGTCTGGTTGTAGCGTTCGCCGTAGCCGCCCCGATCCCGCGTGGTCGCCAGGGTCAGTTCGGGGTTGGCGTACTTCTGATGGGACACCAGTTCCGCAGAGCGGCGGGCCGCCAGCGCCTTGTGCTGCAGTTCCAGCAGCGCAGGGTGGTTACCCAACAACGCGCCGGACGGCTGTGCCGATGCCGGTTGAACTCGGACACCTGACTGCTCCGGCTGCGCGGAATCGGCCTGCGACGGGATACTCTCGATGCCGGTCAGTGCCAACAACGCCTCGCGCTGCGTGACTTCTTCGGCCTGAGCAATGGCCAGGGCACTACGAGCCGACGCCAAGGCGCCATCGGCCTGGTTTCTGTCGGCTTGCGCCAGGTCGCCCGCGCGAACCCGGCGAGCCACATCTTGCGCCAACTCGTCCGCGCTGCGGGTGCGATCCTGCGCCGCCATCAATTCGGCCTGGGCACGCTGCCATGCCCACCATGCCTGGCGAACCTGTCCGGCCGTGCGTAGCTTGGCGGCCAGCATCCGGCTGGATAGAGCGAGGCTTTCCGCGTCCGCCCAGCGTGCCGACGAGGCGCGCTCACCAGGCATCCAAAGGGGAATAGCCACCCCGACTTCATATTCGCGCTTTCCGTTGCGGTTGTTGAACCGATCAGTTTTGGTGGAGGCTTCCAGCGCCATCGGACCTGCCACCCAACTACCGGCCGTCTCTTGGCGTGCTTGGGCGGCCTGCTGCCAGGCGCCTTCTCCAGCGGCTTCTGGCTGCCGCTGCCAAGCTGACTCCCACAATTGGGCGACCATGTGGCTGTCTGGTCTGGATGGGACGTGAGGGGCGGCTACTGGCTGGGCTAGCACGGTGCCGGCCCAAAGCGTGGATACCGCCCATATCCATCCCTTGCGTATGTCTTTGCGAAGCATTCAATTCTCCATCGGTGTTGCATCAGTACTTACCCCCGGCTGGGTGTTCTCTTTCCGAGCAAGTGCTTGTCGTTGAAAAGCCACTGTCTACTGGCTTAGATATGAACAATTGTATATTTATTCATATGAATGGGAAAGAAAACCTTACCTCCTTTGAGCACCAATCGCCTTAGAGAGGGCGTCGGGCGCAAGACATCGAGAGGCGAGGTGGGGCTAATCCACTGCGCAAACAGCTATGCAGACTCCTTGAGCATATCCCCCAGGGGGGGATATGATTGCTGCATGAAAGAGATGCACAAGCACACCAGCCACCCAGATCTCGTGAAACGGCTCAAGCGCGCCGAGGGTCATCTGCGACACGTCATCGGGATGATCGAAGGAGAAGAAACCTGCCTGGACATCGCTCGCCAGCTCGCTGCGGTGGAGAGCGCCGTCACAGCGGCCAAGCGCGTCCTGATCCATGACCACATCGACCACTGCCTGTCTCATGATGAGGACTCCGTTCTGGCCGAAATGAAGGCACTAACCAAACTGCTCTGAGGTCTCTCGATGCTCTCCGTCCTAAAGAACCGCACCTACCGCCACCTGTTCACCGCGCAGGTGATCGCACTCGTCGGCACAGGCCTTCGCCGACCAGTTCCCGCGACGGTCATTACTCGTAGCGCTGGACCTGGTACGAGCGGTTGTCGCGATCTGTTTGCCATTTGTCACCGAGGTCTGGCAGATCTATCTGCTGATCTTTGTCCTGCAAGCGGCATCCGCCGGCTTCACGCCGACTTTCCAAGCCACTATCCCGGACATCCTTCCCGATGAAGAGGACTACACGAAGGCGCTGTCGCTGTCCCGGCTGGCCTATGACCTGGAAAGCCTGATTTCCCCGATGCTGGCTGCTGCGCTGCTGACCGTCATCAGCTTTCACAACCTGTTCGCGGGAACAGTGCTCGGTTTCCTCGTTTCAGCCGCGCTCGTGGTCAGCGTGCGGTTGCCCACAACTATTCCCGGACCGCGCCGCGGCATTTGGGATCGCACGACCCGCGGCACACGCATCTATCTCGCTACGCCACGCCTGCGGGGCCTGCTGGCGATCAGCTTGGCCGTCTCGGCGGCGGGCGCCATGGTGATCGTGAACACGGTGGTTCTCGTGAAGGCGCGCTTTGGCCTAGGCGAGGTCGAAGTGGCGTCGGCACTGGCGGCATTCGGAGGCGGTTCGATGGTGGCAGCCTTCGTTCTGCCATCCTTACTGGAAAAGGTGGCCGACCGAACCGCGATGCTCACCGGCGCTACCGTACTGGTCGTGGGCACGGGGATCGGCGCACTGCTGCCGAGCTATGCATTGTTGCTGCCGCTGTGGTTGATCATCGGCTTTGGCTACAGCGTGGCGCAAACGCCATCCGGCCGTCTTCTGCGCCGCTCGGCCCATGCCGAGGACCGTCCTGCGATCTTCGCGGCACACTTCGCGCTGTCGCACGCCTGTTGGCTCATCTGCTACCCACTTGCCGGCCGCTTCGGCGCGGTCATGGGCTTGCCATCGACCTTCATTGTCATGTCCCTGGTCGGCTTGGCCGGCGTGGCGCTGACGCTCTGGCTGTGGCCGGCCAGCGACCCTTCTGACGTGGCGCATGACCACCCCAGCTTGCCGCCGGATCACCCTCATTTACGCACACACGCAGACCAAGGCAGGCACCATCACCAGCTGATTCTGGATGACCTGCACCGTATCTGGCCGAAAGGATAGGCACATTTTCTCGTTGCGGCATCACAACGCATGGCTTCGGAGGCTGAGAAGGGTGAGCCAAAATATATCAAATGAACACATATTCATGTGTTATATTTCACCATAGTCAAACACTCAACCAGCAGAGGCGCCCATGTCCCAATCCAATGCACATGATCATGGTCACGACCATGATCACGACCACACCCCCACAGTGACCAGCGCCAACGAGCGCAAGGTTCTGGTTTCCTTCTTCCTGATCTTCGGCTTCATGCTCGTGGAAGCTGTCGGCGGCGTGCTGTCGGGCTCGCTAGCCCTACTTGCCGATGCTGGCCACATGCTGACCGACGCCGTGGCACTTGCCCTGGCTTACGCTGCCTTCCGATTCGGTCGCCGCGCAGCCGACAGCAAACGCACATTCGGTTACCTGCGCTTCGAGGTCATCGCCGGCTTCCTGAACGCCGTGACCCTGTTCGCGATCGTCGCATGGATCGCCTACGAGGCGTGGGAGCGGCTGCAGGCGCCGCCCGTCATCCTCGCCGGCCCGATGATGATCGTCGCCGTGCTCGGCTTACTGATCAACGTCCTCGTGCTGTGGATCATGACCCGCGGCGAAACCGATCACGTCAATGTGAAAGGTGCCATCCTCCACGTGATGGGTGACCTGCTCGGCTCTGTCGGCGCCATCGTTGCAGCGATCGTCATCTACTTCACCGGCTGGACTCCGATCGACCCCATCCTGTCGGTTCTAGTAGCGGCGTTGATTCTGCGCAGCGCCTGGAAGCTCCTGGCCAAGTCGATCCATATCCTGTTGGAGGGTGCGCCAGAGGACGCTTCGCCGGAAAAGGTGGAACAAGGCCTGATGAGCACTGTGCCCGGCCTGGCGGCTGTCAGCCATGTTCACGTGTGGCAACTCACTTCCGGTCGCACGATGGCCACGCTACACGTTCGACCCAACGTGGACGAGGAGGCGCGAGCTGTGGTCAAGCGCGTCGAGGCGGTGCTGCGAGAGCAGTTCAGCATCGAACACGCCACAGTCGGAATCGACTGGAACTCGGAGGCTGACGAGAACATCTGCAGCCTGCAACCCACGACAGGCCGTCAGGACCACAGCGGCCACGACCACAGTGAGCACAATCATGACCATGACCATGACCACTCCGCTCCCGGTCACAAGCATTGAGGCCGTGCTAGACGGTTCGCAGTTCACTTGAGGGTTTGAATCCATGACATCCCGCAAAACCACCAGCGCCGCTATTGTGCAATGTTCGACCTCTAACCACGGCACGACCACTGATGTCCTCGCACTATCGCAAAGTGACGTCGCTGTTCTGGCAGAGACCTTCCGCCTGCTGGGCGACCAATCGCGATTGAAAATCCTGTTGCTGTGCATGCGCGGATCGGTCGCAGTGGGCGACATTGCTGGCTCGCTAGACCTGTCGCAGTCCTTGGTCAGCCATCACCTGCGCCTGTTGCGCGGCGCGCGCCTCGTGCGCGGCGAGCGCCAAGCCAAGCACATCTTCTACGGCATTGCCGACCAGCACGTCAGCCAGGTACTCCAGGACATGGCGGTTCACATTTCGGAGGACAGACACGACGATTGACTGAACATGTGAGTGCGCGCCGGCCTACTCCTTCAAGGGGTAGGCTTTTTTTGGCTATCAATCTAGAGAGACACCGGCGCGCCTTGCTGAATGCCTAGAAGACCCCACAAGCAAAAAGCACTCTAAAAATAAACACTTGAACATATCTTCATGTGTGTTATTATTTGTCTACGGGGTATCCGAAAGGCGTAAGGACCACGCCATTATTTTTAACGTCAAGGAGTATTGACCATGTCCAAGAAAATTCGCTTTGCTGTTCTGCTTTCCGCACTTTTTGCTGCTGGAGCAAACGCTCAACCGTTCGCCGCAGATATGACACGGCAACAGGTCCAAGAAAATCTGACTGCTTGGAGGCAATCTGGGCTGGAAGCGTTGTCTCGCGGCGAAAGCGGCCCGGATACGTCCAGCCCTCAATACCAGGCTGCCTTTCAGCGCTACTTGCAATTGACCCAAGGTGATATGTATCAGGCGCCCTCAGCAGGAAAGACTCGTGCTGAAGTGATGGCTGATTTGGAACTGTGGAAAATCTCCGGCATGCACGCGCTCACCTCGCGCGGAATCACCACCGCTTCGCACACCCAAGCCTACCAACAAGCCTACGAGAGCTACCTCCAGCTCAAGCTGGGTGCGGCTTACAAGGCTCCGGTGGCATTGACTCGTGCTCAAGTAAAGAGTGATTTGGCAGATTGGCAGGTTGCGGGAATGGCTGGATTCTGGGCTGGTGAGCAGACGCCTGATACCTATAGTGATGCCTACCGCACCGCATTTGAAACCTACCAGATGCTGCGCAACAAAAAATGACTTAATGGCAGCAGCATAAAGCAGCGGTCGGATGGTTCAGCCAGAAAGAGATTCTTTCTTTTTTTTGAATAAACATACAAACAAGTGTTCATTTGTTTGTATAACATTCCGATCGCTGATTTGTGCGTCCTGCCACGGCGATTACTCAGAGAACCAGGAGATTGATATGTCTTTGGAAACAAAGGACGGCACAGGAGCGCAGGACGAACAACTGGGCTTTCGGGTCGAAGGTATGGATTGCGCCAGTTGCGTCGGCAAGATTGAAACAGCGCTTGGTCGAATTGATGGCGTATCAAATGTACAGGTTAATTTTACAAATGAGACGCTGACGTTGACGCGCAGCACAAGTAGCCGAAATACTGCACGCGACATTGCCAAGAAAATCCGGTCCCTGGGCTTCGACGTGCAGGCACTGCCCGCGTCCGAAATGTCCGCAGCACCTGCACCGCGCCATGCGGCCCACGCGCATGACCACGCCGGCTGCGGCGGCCACCATGACCATGGGCATGCCCACGACCACGGGCACGATCATTCGCACGGCAAAGCGTGCGGTGATGACCATGGGCATGCCCATGGTCACGGCCATGCCCATGACCACGGTCACGATCACGGGGCCTGCAGTGGGCATGACCATGCGCCGGCCTCTGCCTCCCGTGGAGCACCCAGCACGCCCCCCAACGTGTCCATGCGCGTCGAGGGCATGGACTGCGCCAGTTGCGTCGGCAAGATCGAAACGGCCCTCGCTCGCATGGATGGCGTGTCCGATGCCCGCATCAACTTCACCGCAGAAACGCTGGAATTGACGCTCGCGTCTGGCGGCCCCACGCAGCTCGGCCACATCGAGAAGACCATCAAGAGCCTGGGCTTCGGCGTCTCCGACGTGCGCCGCCATGATGGCTCAGCACCCGCGGCCCCAGCAGCAGCATCGACGGCGCGCCATCAGCGCTGGTGGCAGACGAAGAAAGGCAGGCACGTGCTGGGCCTGGGCGGCCTGATGGGCTCGGCCTACGCGATCGCGCAGTTCGTTCCTGGCTACGCTGAATGGATCTTCGCCGCTGCGGTGATCGCGGGCGTGCTGCCGTTCGCTCGCAAAGCCTTCGCGCTGGCTGTGTCAGGCTCGCCGTTCTCTATCGAAACGCTGATGGTCGTCGCCTCGCTGGGCGCGCTCGTGATAGGCGAGGCCGAGGAAGCTGCTGCCGTGGTGTTCCTGTTCGCGATCGGCGAGCTGCTGGAAAGCGTGGCCGCCGGCCGCGCGCGCGCCGGCATCAAGGCGCTGGCCTCCCTGGTGCCTAAGACGGCGGTACTGCTCGATGCCGCGGGCGGGCAGCGCGAAGTGCCCGCCGCTTCCCTGCGCGTGAGCGACCGCGTGCTGGTGCGCCCTGGTGACCGGGTGCCTGCGGACGGCAAGATCCTCCGCGGTGAAAGCAGCCTGGACGAGTCGCCTATCACCGGCGAGTCCGTACCGCGTCAAAAGGCTATCGGTGCCGACGTGTTCGCCGGCTCCATCAACGTCGATGGCGTGCTCGAAGTACAAGTCGAGAAGACGGCATCGGACAACACCATTTCTCGCATCATCCAACTGGTGGAGCAGGCGCAGTCCTCCAAGGCGCCCACGGCTCGCTTCATCGAAAAGTTCAGCCGCTACTACACCCCTGCCGTCATGGCCATCGCGGCGTTGATCGTGGTGGTTCCGCCACTTGCCATGGGTGGCGACTGGGGTACCTGGCTGTACCGCGGCCTCGCACTGCTGTTGATTGCCTGCCCATGTGCGCTGGTGCTCTCCACACCGGCGGCCATCGCCTCGGGCCTTGCGGTGGCCACACGACGGGGCCTGCTGATCAAGGGTGGCAACGCGTTGGAAACCATCGGCCGCGTGCGCGCAATTGCCTTCGACAAGACTGGCACGCTGACCGAGGGCAAGCCGCGCATCACCGAGGTCCTGCCCTTCGGGCTGTTCAAGCATCAACAGGTCCTTGCGCTTGCCGCCGCTGTCGAGTCCGGCTCAAACCATCCCTTGGCGAAGGCCATTGTCGCCCATGCCAAGAGCCTGGACGTGGCGATTCCCCAGGCCACGGGCGCATCGGCCATTGCCGGCAAGGCGGTGCGCGCCACCGTGAACGGCAGTGCGCTCGCTGTCGGATCGCCCGCCCATGCGGAACAGACGGCCACGCTGACAGCCGCGCACCGCAGGGAAATCGACAAGCTGGAGGATGGCGGCAAGACCGTGGTGGTCCTGTTCGACGAAGCCAGCAAGAACGTTCTGGGCCTGCTGGCCCTGCGCGACGAGCCCCGCCGCGACGCGCGCGAAGGCGTGGCCCAGCTCAACGCCATGGGCGTGCGCTCGGTCATGCTGACCGGCGACAACCGCCGCACCGCGCAGGCGATCGCCGGCAAGCTGGGCATCGAGTGGGAGGCCGAGCTGCTGCCGCAGGACAAGCTGCGCTTGGTCAACGAGATGAAGCGTGATGCCAAGGTGGCGATGGTCGGCGACGGCATCAACGACGCGCCGGCCTTGGCGACCGCCGACGTGGGTATCGCCATGGGCGGCGGCACGGACGTGGCGCTGGAAACCGCCGATGCCGCGCTGCTCAAGAGCCGCGTCACGGACGTGGCCCACCTGGTGGCCCTGTCGCGGGCGACGATGGCCAACATCCACCAAAACGTCGTATTCGCCATTGGCCTCAAGGGCTTGTTCCTGGTCACCACCGTGTTGGGTATCACCGGCTTGTGGGTTGCCGTGCTGGCCGACACCGGCGCCACGGCCCTGGTCACGCTGAACGCACTGCGCCTGCTGCGCTTCAAGGGCGCGCCGGAGGCCAACCACGGCGACGACGCCGGGCGTCCCACCACCTTGCCCGTGCCGTCTGCCCGCTGAGGCAACAAGAGGGCTTGACCTTGCCGTCGTTGTAACGCCTAGCCTCCACACAAATGTCTGCAGAGCGCTTCGGAAGGGCCGGAGTCCTGCATCCAAGAAAGGGTCACTTCCATGCGTAAAAAAATCAGAATCATTGTGGTGGCAGGCGTCATCGCAGCCGTCGGGGGGGATAGCGATCGCTGCCCGCGACGCCAAGGACGAGGGCAAGGCCGCGGCGCCCCCGGCGGGCGCGCCGATGGCGCCGCAGGTGCCCGTGGCCGAGGTCATTACCCGCACGGTCGCGCCATCGGCCGAGTACACCGGCTTCCTGGCCGCGCCCAAGACCGTCGAGCTGCGCTCGCGGGTCGGCGGCGCCGTCGATGCGGTGAGCGTTCCCGAAGGTAGCCTCGTGCGCAAGGGCCAACTGCTGTTCCAGATCGACCCGAGGCCGTTCCAGGTTGCGCTCGACACGGCCGTGGCGCAACTGCGTCAGGCCGAGGTGCTGGCCAGCCAGGCCCAGGCCGACTTTGACCGCGCCGAGCGCCTGGTGGCGACCGGCGCCGTCGCGCGCAAGACCTATGACGATGCCGCCTCCGCACGCAACGCGCGCCAGGCTCAGGTGCAGGCGGCTAAGGCCGCCGTTGCTGCGGCTCAGCTGGACCTGTCCTACGCCCGCGTCACTGCGCCCATCGCCGGGCGCGTCGACCGCGTGCTCGTGACCGAGGGCAACTTGGTCAGCGGTGGCGGCGCCGGCGCGGCCACGCTGCTGACCACGATCGTATCCATCGACCCGTTGCACGTGTACTTCGACATTGATGAGGCCACCTATCTCAACGTCGTCAGCCGCTCGCGGCCCGCTGCGGGCGCCGGTAGCAAGGCTTCGCTGCCCGTGCAGGTCGGGCTGACCACGGACAAGGGTTTCCCGCACAAGGGCGCGCTTGACTTCGTCGGCAACACCATTGACCGAAGCACCGGCACGATCCGCGCGCGCGCCGTTGTGCCCAACCCGGATGGGCGCATGGCACCCGGCATGTTCGCCCGGGCCAAGCTGTCCACCGGCGCGGCGCGCGAGGCCGTCCTGATCGACGATCAGGCCGTGGGCACCGACCAAGGGCGCAACTACGTGCTGGTTGTGGGCGAGAACAACCAGGCCCAGTACCGGCCCATCGAACTGGGGCCGGTGGTGGACGGGCTGCGCGTCATCAACGGCGGCCTGCAGGCCGGTGAGAAGATCATCATCAAGGGCCTCGTGCGCCCCGGCATGGCGGTCACGCCGCGCATGGTGCCCATGCAGGCGCCCGCGGCACCGGCCGCCGGCGCGGCCGGCGCGACCAAGGCTGCGGCAAACGCTCCGGCTCCCGCTGCGGCGCCTGCCAAGGCCGGTGGCGCGGACCCCGCCAAGGCTGACGGCGCGGCCGGCTCGGCGGAGGCCCGCAAATGAATTTCCCCCGCTTCTTCATCAACCGGCCGATCTTCGCCATCGTCCTGTCGGTGCTGATGCTGATCGCAGGCGCGATCAGCTACTTCCAGCTGCCGCTGAGCGAATACCCGCAGGTCACGCCTCCCACGGTGCAGGTCACCGCTAGCTATCCCGGTGCCAACCCGCAAGTGATCGCCGATACCGTGGCATCACCGCTGGAGCAGGCGATCAACGGCGTAGAAGGCATGATGTACATGCAGTCTCAGATGTCCACCGACGGGAAAATGGTGCTCACCGTCTCCTTCGAGCAGCATATCAACGCCGACATTGCGCAGATCCAGGTGCAAAACCGGGTCTCGCGGGCGTTGCCGCGCCTACCGCCTGAAGTTCAGCGCATCGGTGTTGTCACCGAGAAAACGTCGCCGGACGTTCTCATGGTGGTGCATTTGCTTTCGCCTGGAGGTCGATATGATCCGCTGTACGTCTCCAACTACGCCACACTTCATGTGAAGGATGAGCTGGCTCGTACGCCAGGCGTCGGCGATGTCCTAGTCTGGGGCGCCGGGGAGTATTCGATGCGGGTCTGGCTCGAACCCGCCAAGGTCGCTGCTCGTGGGCTGATCGCGAGCGACGTGGTTGCCGCCATCCGCGAGCAGAACATACAGGTTGCCGCTGGTTCGGTTGGTCAGCAGCCGGATGCCTCGGCGGCGTTCCAGGTCACGGTCAACACTCTGGGCCGACTGTCGAGCGAGGAGCAATTCGGCGAGATCGTCGTGAAGACGGGCGCCGACGGCCAGGTAACTCGCCTGCGGGATGTCGCCCGCATCTCGATGGGGGCCGATTCCTACTCTTTGCGCAGCCTGCTCAATGGCGAGCCGGCGGTGGGGATACAGATCATCCAGAGCCCGGGCGCGAACGCGCTGGATGTGTCTAGCGCGGTGCGCGCGGCAATGGACCGACTTCAAGCCAAGTTCCCCGACGGCATTGAGTATAGCGTCGCCTACGACCCCACGGTCTTCGTGCGCGCCTCGCTCCAGTCCGTCGCCGTCACGCTGCTGGAGGCCATCTTCCTGGTGGTGATCGTGGTGGTGCTGTTCCTGCAATCCTGGCGCGCGTCGATCATCCCGCTGATCGCCGTGCCGGTCTCGCTGGTCGGCACGTTCGCGGTGATGCACATGTTCGGTTTCTCGCTGAACACACTGTCGCTGTTCGGACTGGTGCTGTCCATCGGCATCGTGGTGGATGACGCCATCGTGGTGGTGGAGAACGTGGAGCGCCACATAGCGCTGGGCGAATCACCCAAGGACGCGGCGCGCAAGGCGATGGATGAAGTGACTGGCCCGATCCTGGCCATCACCTCGGTGCTGGCAGCGGTCTTCATCCCCTCGGCGTTCCTGTCGGGGCTGCAGGGCGAGTTCTATCGCCAATTCGCGCTAACCATCGCGTTCTCGACCATCCTGTCGGCGATCAACTCGCTTACGCTGTCGCCAGCGCTGGCCGCCATCCTGCTCAAGCCGCACCACGGCGCGGCCAAGCCCGATCGCGTCACGCGCATCATCGATGGCGTGTTCGGCGGCTTCTTCCGCCGCTTCAACAGCTTCTTCGACCGCGCCTCGAATTCCTACGTCGGGGGCGTGCGCCGCGCGGTGCGCGGCAGCGCCATCGTGCTGCTGCTCTACGTCGGCTTCCTGGGCCTGACCTGGCTGGGCTTCCACAAGGTGCCTGCGGGCTTCGTGCCCGCCCAGGACAAGTACTACCTCGTGGGCATCGCCCAGCTTCCGACCGGCGCCTCGCTGGATCGCACCGAGGCGGTCGTCAAGGAGATGACCAAGATCGCACTGGCTGAGCCGGGCGTCGAGAGCGTGGTGGCCTTCCCGGGCCTGTCGGTCAATGGACCGGTGAACCAGCCGAACACCGCGCTGATGTTCGCCATGCTCAAGCCCTTCGATGAGCGCAAGGACCCGTCGCTGTCGGCCTTCGCCATCCAGGGCAAGCTCATGGGCAAGTTCAGCCAGATCCCGGACGGCTTCGTCGGCATCTTCCCGCCGCCGCCGGTGCCGGGCCTGGGTTCTATGGGCGGCTTTAAGCTGCAGATCGAGGACCGGGCGGGCCTGGGTCCCGAGGCGCTTGCACAAGCACAGGGCCAGATCATGGGCAAGGCCATGCAGGCGCCCGAGCTGGCGAACATGCTCGCCAGCTTCCAGACCAATGCGCCGCAGTTGCAGGTGGACATCGACCGGGTGAAGGCCAAGTCGCAGGGCGTGTCGCTGACCGAGGTGTTCGACACCCTGCAGGTCAACCTTGGCTCTCTCTACGTCAACGACTTCAACCGCTTCGGTCGCACCTACCGGGTAATGGCCCAAGCCGATGCGCAGTTCCGCATGCAGGCTGAGGACATAGGCATGCTCAAGGTGCGCAATGCAGCGGGCGACATGATCCCGCTGAGCGCGATCGCGACCATCGAGCGCAGTTCCGGCCCCGACCGGGTGATGCATTACAACGGCTTCCCCTCGGCCGACATCAGCGGCGGGCCAGCGCCGGGCTACTCATCCGGCCAGGCCACCGCCGCGATTGAGAAGATCGTGAGCGAATCGCTGCCGGACGGTATGACCTACGAATGGACGGACCTGACTTTCCAGGAAAAGCGAGTTGGCAATACTGCTATCTATATCTTCGCGCTGGCGGTGCTGCTCGCCTTCCTGTTCCTGGCGGCCCAGTACAACAGTTGGTCGCTGCCGTTCGCTGTGCTGCTGATTGCACCCATGGCGCTGCTCTCGGCGATCGCCGGCGTCTGGCTCTCTGGGGGGGACAACAACATCTTCACGCAGATCGGTTTCGTGGTGCTGGTCGGCCTGGCCGCCAAGAACGCGATCCTGATCGTGGAGTTCGCCCGCGCGAAGGAAAGCGAAGGGGCCGATCCGCTGGCAGCCGTGCT
The DNA here is from genome assembly GCF_012985565.1 of Pseudomonas sp. WS 5010. Taxonomy (NCBI): domain Bacteria; kingdom Pseudomonadati; phylum Pseudomonadota; class Gammaproteobacteria; order Pseudomonadales; family Pseudomonadaceae; genus Pseudomonas; species Pseudomonas sp. WS 5010. The sequence goes on from NZ_JAAQWQ010000005.1 coordinate 345,662, forward strand.
CGAAGCCGCGCGCTTGCGGCTGCGCCCGATCCTGATGACGTCGTTCGCCTTCATCGCTGGCGTGGTGCCGCTGGTGCTGGCCAGCAGTGCGGGCGCCGAGATGCGCCACGCCATGGGCATCGCGGTGTTCGCCGGCATGCTGGGCGTGACGGTATTCGGCCTGGTGCTGACGCCGGTGTTCTACGTCGTGGTGCGCAAGCTGGCGCTGCGCCGCGAAGCGCGCCATGCCCGTGTCGGCATGACCGACCAGCACGCATGACGGCCAGGAGGACATACGACATGAAAACATCTTTCGCATTCACACGACCCGCCAGGACGCTGGCGCCGCTCGCCCTCGCGGCGGCGTTGACTGGCTGCTCCATGGCACCGAAGTATGACCGGCCCGCAGCGCCGATCGACACGGCTTATCCCTTGGGCGCGGCCTATGTGGAACCGGCGGCCGCGACGCCCGACGACGCGATCACGGCCGAGATCGGCTGGCGGGACTTCTTCCGCGACCCGCTGCTGCAGCAGTTGATCGGCATTTCACTGGAGAACAACCGCGACATGCGCAAGGCCGCGCTCAACGTGGAGGCGGCTCAGGCGCTGTACCGTATCCAGCGTGCCGAGATGCTGCCGAACCTGGGCGTTTCCGCCCGCGGCGCGTCAGAGCGCGTACCGGCCGACCTCAGCACCACGGGGCAAAGCGACGTGCTCCGGCGCTACGACGTGGCCGGGGTGACGGCCGCCTGGGAACTGGACCTGTGGGGCCGCATCCGCAGCCTCAGCGACCGGGCGCTGGCGTCCTACCTGGCCCTCGACGAGACCCGCATCGCCACGCAGATGAGCCTGGTGTCCGAGGTGGCCAGCGCCTACCTCACGCTGCGTGCCGACCAGGAACTGCTGCGCCTGACGAGCGACACCCTCGCCACGCAGAAGCGCTCCTACGGGCTGACCACCCAACTGGTGGAAGCGGGCAACTCCACGCAGCTCGACCTGCGCCGCGCAGAGATCGCGTTGCGCACCGCCGAGGCCAACCATGCCGCCTACACACGGCAGGCGGCCAAGGACCGCAACGCGCTGGTGCTGCTGTTGGGCCAGCCGCTGACGCCGGAGCTGTCCCGGCAGCTTGACGAGGCCATGGCGCTGCCGGACGACATCGTGCCGACCGGCCTGCCGAGCGGCCTGCCGTCCGAACTGCTCGCGCGCCGGCCGGACATCCGCGCCGCCGAGCAGATGCTGATCGGCGCCAACGCCAACATCGGCGCGGCGCGGGCCGCGTTCTTCCCGACGATCAGCCTTACGGGCTCGGCGGGCACGGCCAGCGCTTCGCTGGACGGCCTGTTCGATTCGGGCTCGCGGGCCTGGAGCTTCCTGCCGCAGATCACGCTGCCCATCTTCCGCGGCGGCGCGCTGCGCGCCAACCTGGACGTGGCGCACGTACAGAAGCGCATCGAGATCGCCAACTACGAGAAGTCCATCCAGGCGGCCTTCGCCGAGGTGGCCGACGGCCTGGCGGGCAAGCGCACGCTCGATGAGCAGATCCGCGCGGAGCAGCTCCTGGTGGCGGCCAGCCAGAAGGCCTACGAGCTGGCCGAGCAGCGCTTCCAGGAGGGCGTGGACGACAACCTCACTGTACTCGACGCGCAGCGCACGCATTACGGCACGCAGCAGACCCTGGTGCGCACGCGCCTGACGCGGCTGAACAACCTCATCCATCTGTACAAGGCGCTGGGCGGCGGCTGGACTGAGCACACGGTGCAATCGGGCGCCACGGCGCAGCAGCCCGCCCGGTCGCCGGGATGAGGGCCGGCGCGCAGCGGTGGCGTCCCCCATCGCTGCGCGCGGAGAGCTGGATGAGGATTGGTGAACTCGCGCGCTTGACCGGCACGCCCCCTGAGAACATCAGGTTCTACGAACGGGAGGGCCTGCTGCCCGCTCCCGAGCGGTCCCGCAACAACTACCGGCGCTATGGCCCGGCCCATGTCGAGCGGCTTTACCTGATTCGCAACTACCGCGCGTCGGGCATCGGCCTGGATGACATGCGCAACTTGCTGGGCTGGACGCATCGCGAGTCCCCGGAACCCGAGCTGCTGACGCAGGCTGTCCGGGACCATCTCGCCTATGTCGAGGAACGCATGGCGCAACTGACCCGGGTGAAAGAGCACCTGCTCGCATTGGAACGGCAGGCTGTTCCTTCTGCCGCTCGGGAGATTTGCGAGGAGCGACCAGGTTGCGGCGGTTCATGAGCATCGCATGGCCGAATCATGGTCGGATAACTGAACATATATTCATGCGTGTAATATTTCCGGCCAGACAAACGAACAAGAAAGACCGCCCATGACCGACCAGAGCATCACGCGCCGAAACATCGGCGTTCTCACCGGCGCGCAGGCGCTCGGTGGCGCCAGCGCGCCCATCGTGATGTCGCTGGGCGGGCTGGTCGGCCAGCAGCTTGCCAAGGACTCGGCCTGGATCACCTTGCCCGTGAGCCTGTTCGGCCTGGGTCTTGCCATCGGCACCTTGCCTGCGGCGTTCATCATGCGGCGCCATGGCCGCCGCAACGGATACGTGGTCGGGGTCGGCTTCGGCGTGGCCTCGGGCCTGATCGCCGCGCTGGGCATCATGCTGGCCTCGTTCTGGATCTTCTGCGCCGGCACCTTCCTGGCGGGCTTCTACGGCGCGTATGTGCAGAGCTACCGCTTCGCAGCCGCCGACACCGCCGAGGACGCGCTCAAGGCCAAGGCGATTTCCTGGGTGATGGTGGGGGGTCTCGCGGGTGCCATCATCGGGCCGCAGTTGGTGATCTTCACGCGCGACGCGGTAGCGGGCACGCCCTACGTCGGCAGCTTCCTCAGCCAGGCGCTGCTGCCGCTGATCGCCCTGCCGATCTTGCTGATGCTGCGCACGCCGCGCCAGACCCCGGCCGAAGCCGCCGCCGACAGCGGCCGCACGGTGCTGCAGCTCCTGGCGATGCCGCGCTACGCGCTGGCCGTGGCCGCGGGCGTGGTGTCCTATGGGGTGATGGCGTTCGTGATGACCGCCGCGCCGGTGGCGATGGTCAACCACGGGCATTCGGTGGACAACGCCGCCCTGGGCATCCAGTGGCACCTGCTGGCGATGTTCGGGCCGAGCTTCTTCACTGGGCGGCTGATGGTGCGCTACGGCAAGGAGCGCGTGACCGCCGTGGGCATGGTGCTGCTCGCCGCCTCCGGGGTGGTGGCCCTGGGCGGGCTCGGCCTGTCCCACTTCTGGGGCTCGCTGGCGCTGCTGGGCATCGGCTGGAACTTCAGCTTCATCGGCGCGACGGCGGTGGTCACCGATTGCCACACCCCGGCCGAGCGCAGCAAGGCGCAGGGCATGAACGACTTCTTCGTCTTCGCCGCCACGGCGGCCGTGTCGTTCCTCGCGGGCTCGATCCTGCATAGCTCGGGCTGGCAAGCGGTCAACTGGATGATCTTCCCGGCCTTGGCGCTGATCCTGGTGCCGCTGCTGTGGCAGGCAGCGCGAAAGCCGGTGCGATCAGATCCAAGATGATCGAGCCGATGCGGGAGGCGTACCGTCTAGCGGGCGCCCCAGTCGCTACATCACCTGCTTCCACTGCCGCATCTTCGACAGTGCGTCGTCGTAGGCCGTAGCGGTGAAGAACTGAATCCTGCGCCCGAGGGTTTGCATCGGGCTCGTCGTGGGATCGAAAAGCCTAACGTCCGAATGGTGCGCCACGATGTCGAGCACCCGGTTCTGGCCCTCTGCAAGCATGGTTTCCAGCTCGCAAAGGTCCCTGTTTGCGAAACGGCGTTGGAACATCCCTGAAAGACCTTCGGCGCGCTTAATCATTGTGTCCGCTGAGAAGAACGAAGCCGAAGGTCCAGGTGTATGAACGTGTGCGAGCTGCAGAATCATCGTATTCCAGAGGATCACGTCCACCAGGATCATTGCAGCGCTGGTGTGACGGCGCTGTTCTTGCCAGATCATGGCGATGTGCCTGTAGTGGTCCGCGGGGACCGTGGCGGTTACCACCTCCAGCTTTCGGTGGCTGGTGCGAACCTTATCTAGGAGTTCTTGTTTTGTAGTCGGTAGCTTCATTCGGAATCCTTAATCCATTGAGAATGCGCGTGTTTGTTGGTCGGCATGCGCTCCCCTATTCGAGTGTTGAGATAACGCATGCGTAACACTGAGTATTCCGACGTGGCTAGTTGCGCTCCCTGCGACTAATAAGCCACTGATGGCACTATGGGGCTTGCCATCGTTGTAACGTCAAGCGGGTGATGCGCGACTGCTCGGCGAGGTCAGCTATTCATGGAACGCCGAATGCACGGGTCCGACTTGTGCTACGGCTGAAGCTGCTTCTGCATGGTGTTGTGGTTGTAGTAATCGCTTGCGTAGACAATTTTTCCGTTCAAAACGCGGAAAAAACTCGCACCGAAATAACTGATATTCGTGCTGGAGGGTGACGTCTCGCCACTGTTTCTCTTGGTGGCGGTGAATTCCCATTCAATCGCTACGCCATCGTCGGATGAAATCGGTTGCGAGCGGATTTTCATTTTTCGATCAGGCAAAATTTGCTTCAGAAACTGCGAGACTTCGGTGATGGATTCCGGCCCGGTGCGGGGTACTTCATTACTAGTATTGAAATAGACGACGTTGGAGTCGAGAACTTTTTTCATATCATTGGTTTTCCCGCTATTCCAAGCTTCAAGGTATTGTCGAACCACTTTCACATTCTCTGGCTCTTGTGCTTCCTGCGAGGTGGCGCTATAGGCGAACGGGGCCAGGATAAGAAACATGGCTCCCAACGCCTGCACTGAGCGATGGCGCAGGCCCTTTGACGATTGAAATGAATGGGATGCCCAAGTGTGCTGCATGTGTTTCATAGCCGAGATTTTCTAAAGTCTGTTGAAATGAAGCCCGATTCAAAAAAATCGGTAGGTAATTTCTCTGCCATTAAGCTAATAAGGTTATGCTGTGATTGACTCCGAGTTGCTGTAACGGGACAACGGATTTCTATATGTACTTCGGTGAATAATGTCGGTTAATAGCGTTGGTGAGATGGTGTATCCCTGTGTCGGTAATTGGCTCGAGACTTGGGCTAATTGATTGTGCTCTGCTTGGTGGATTGCGCGGTTTCGGAAGGGGTTTCTGGATAAGCCGTTTGCCACCCCCCACCTAATGCCTTGGCTAGGCTGACCATGTTGAGCGCTTTCTTGGCCTTACTTTCGATCAACTGGTCTTCAGCCAAATAAAGCGACCGTTCGGCGGTTAGCAACGTTAGGTAATCAATCGTTCCAACCTTGCGTTCTCTCAAGGCGCGATCGTAGGTCAGTTGGCTGTCTTCCTGTGCCCTCATCAAGGACTCCTCGCGAACACCTTCCTGATGGGTTTGGGTCAACGCATCTTCGACATCGCGGAAAGCGATCTGGACCTTTCGCTGGTAGTCCAGCCTTTGGCCTTCCGTGGTTGCCTTCGCGGCACGAATGCGCGCCTCGCGTTGCCCTGAGTCAAACAAAGTTTCCGAGCCTGCCAGCGTCACGCTCCAGATCAGGCTCCCGGCTGAAAAAAGTGAACCGTAACCGCTCGCCGCTGTTCCCAGTGTCAGTGGGATCCGGAAGCGGGGAAAGAGATCGGCAACGGCGACATTGGCTTTGGCTGTTGCCGCGGCAAGTTTTCGTTCCGCTGCCCGAATGTCGGGTCGATCCCGTAGAACCTGGGAGGGAATGGACACAGGCAACGCTGGGGGGGCGGGAACCGGAGAGGTGGATTGCGCCAACTCGACTTGCCAATCGCCGGGAAATCCGCCGACGAGAACGGCAATTGCGTGAGAATGTTTGCTCACCCTGGCATGCCAGATCGGCAACTGCGCGACCGCGGCCTGCCATTCCGCGTGTGCCTGCGTGAGACTAGATGCGTCAACGATCCCTGCACTGCGAAGACGCACATTCGTGTCGTAGGTGGCCTTAGTACGTGCGACATTGCGTTCAGCGATCGCCAAGCGCTGTTGCTCCGAACGCAGCTCGATGTAGTTTGACGCAATTTCGGCCAGCAGGCTCGTGAGAATGGCCCGCCGATCCTCCTCAATGCTTCCTGCGGTAGCATCAGCCGCCTCAATAGACTGCTTGATTCGCCCGAACAGATCAGGCTCCCAACTTGCCTCAAACTCGACTGTTTGGGCGTTAGACACGCCAATTCCTCTAGGCCAATCAACGAGTGGACTACTGCGTTGATCCAAGGTACTCGCTGCAATGCCTAACTTCGGCCCACGATCCGCAGAAATGGCATCGCGCTCGGCGCGCGCTGCCAGCAGGCGCTGCGAGGCGATTTTGAGGTCAAGATTGTTTGCAAGCGCGCGGTCAACGAGACGATTGAGTAGAGGGTCGTTGAAGGCTTTCCACCACGTCTGAAGCTCGGCCACATTGTCGGAGGCATGCTGCATTTTCTCCTGCTCGGCCCAAGCGTTCGGCACGAGTGGTACCGGCTTTTCGTAGCGAACGGCGTGAGGAACTGCACAACCGGATAACAATGCGAGGACGATGGCAGCTGTAATTGGAATTCGCATGGCAACCTCACAGGACCTGTTGAGCCCAAGCGAGCAGACGCCCCTTGGGGATTGACGTGCCCACGGCAACACTGCACGTCATGCCGGCAGCAAGCCTCACGTCGGGAGGCACCTTGTCGATATGCACACGCACCGGGATGCGTTGGGCCAGTCGAATCCAGGTGAAGACTGGACTGACGCTCGGCAGGCCATGCTGATCGGAGTAGTCGTTGGTGTCCGCCACGCCGCGACCAATACTGGAAACGTGACCTTGGATCAGTGAATCGAAGCCCATGAGACGAATTTGCGCTTGGTCTCCGGGAGCGATATGCCTGAGCTTGGTTTCCTCGAAATATCCGGTAATCCAGAAACTGTCCGGATCTAGGATCGCGACCTTGCTGGTACCCTTGGTCGCATAGTCGCCAGTGCGTAGGTGGAGATTTGTGATATAGCCGTCAACGGGTGCCACGACCGTCGCTCGCCTGACATCTAGCTCGGCTTTGGCCAGCTCAGCTCGTACACGATCCACTGCCGCCCGCACTGCACGCACGTCACCGTTGGCTTGATCGATTCTTTCGTTGGCGATGATGTCGCCACCGAGCGTATTGCGCCGTTTAGCAAGATTCATCTTAATTGCGAGGTCGGCTTCATGCTGCTCAAGCTCAGCCTTCTTCTCCATAACTTCAAGTTCGAGATCCTCAGTGTCAAGCCGGTAGAGCACGTCTCCCCGGTTCACATGCTGGTTGTCCTTGATCGCGACTTCGACAACGGTGCCGGAAACTTCCGGGGCAATCTGTACAACTTCGGCACTCACGCGCCCGTCGCGCGTCCAAGGGGAAACTACATACTCGCGCCATAGCACCGAGATCAGCCATGCCATTCCAGCGACTGCCAGAAGCGTGAGAGAAATCCTGAATAGAGGTTTTAATGTCATTTTCATAGAAGACTCGGAATCAGAATAAAAGGACGAAGGCTGTGATGATCGATACGAGTAGGGAGAACTCAAACAATGCCGGATGCCAAAAAAGCCGTATCACGCCTGTCCTCGCCAGCACCGGGCGGATTCCGAGAAATAGCAGCCACGCTACGACGATGTAGAAGAGCAGCGGAGGCATGTAAATGCCCGCGACTGAAAATTCACTTAACATTGCGAGTTTCTATCGTTGGTGGCGAACCAGTCGCCGTGAAGTTCGACTAACCCACCCATATCTCGGATGCAGGCGGAAATACGATGGATAGCCCTTCGATTCGTCTGGTGGGTATCTGCAGAAGCGTGGACGACTTCACTGATAACGGCCAGACGCTTGCCCGTCCCTTGCGTGGGATTCCCGGCCTCGTTCAACGCCTCGGACGCTTGTTGTCGCACCGAGGCGGGCACCTCAGTATCCTGCAGCGTTAGGTGCAGCCTCGCCGAGGACCGACCTAAATGCAGCACACCAACACACTTGCTCAGCAGCGTAGAGGCGTAATCTTTATCTCCTTTTAGGTTCGCCACAATCCCGGCCAATCGATGGTGCTGCAGGTGTTCCCACACTAGCCGCGGCCCGCTGTATCCGCTACTGATCAACTGGCGGACATCGTTGCGAATCGCATTGCTTAAGCGGCCGGCATTTCTGCGCGGATCGTGCGGTAGGATCAGTTTTAGGACATAGACGGTTGCGATAACTGCGATCATCCAGCCAAGCGCGTAATTGAAGAACGCTGACATGTCGTAACTCATCAGGTTTTTCTCTCCAATCAGCGTGTTGAAGGCGACCAGGTATCCCATTCCGGCAAACGCATAGTTTGGTTTCGTGATTGCGTAGAAGCCAGCGATCCAGAATGGCAGCATCACAGCGATCATCAACGGAAAGCCCTGCACATGTGGTAGCAGGAAAAATCCGCATAAGAAGGCAGGCGCTATGGCTGCCGCCGTACCTTTGACGAAGGACACTGCGCCTGCAACCGGGTTGCCTGTCATCGCCATGAGAATGCCGTAAGGAGCAAGCAGCAAGATCGCAGTTTGCCAATTGCGCCAGCCCGTCAGCAAACCCAGTTCGCCGACGAGAGTGATGAAGATCAGTGCGCGGATTCCGTTTTTGATCGCGCTATGCCAGTCCCGATGAAAGCGAAAGCTGGCAGTACGGTGCGCACGCGGGCTGTGCAGTTGGACCAACCCGATGAGTGCAGCCTCCCAGTCGCTGATCACTTCTATCAGACGGTCCAGTTTGATGAGTGCGGTGGAACTTCCTCCTTGCGACTCGGTCTCGTCCACCATCCGGTTTAGCCTTCGACGAAGCTGAGCCACTTTTTTAAGGGCCTCTTTAAGTTGGCTTTCTTCGCCACTCTCGACCAGCTCGATGGCTTGGGCTAGCAACTCGACAGTTTGGCCCGCTGCCGCGCGCTGGGTGTGGTCTTCCATATCCAGTCGTATGGAGGACTCCGTCGCTCCTAGGAGTGCGCCAAAGAGTGCGGCCAGGCCATCCCTGACGGCAACGGCACGAACGGCGACCTCCGGTGACTCCGCGCGGCTGACTTCGAGGAGGTCGTCAATGGCAAACAGTGCGGCGATCTGCTCGGGTGTGGCTTGGGAGGCAGGTTCGCCGCCATTACGAGTCCGCGCAAGGATGAGCCGACCCACTTTCCCCAATTGCAAAGCGATGGCCGACTCCAGCTTCTCACGTGTTGCACGGCGTGAGAACAGGGCGCTGACCACGCCAAGACAGACGACACCGACTGCAACAGTCGCTATACGGGCTGCCACACCGTTGAAGGCATGTGCGGGATTTTCCAGTACCTCATAAGCCGCGAACCCAACGGTGTAGCCAAGGACCGCAAAGGTGGTCGAGCGGAAGTGGCGCGATACGGTCGCCGCAGCGCTGCACATGCCCAGCCACAGGCCATAGCCGATCAGAAAGAGTGCCGGCGCCTGAATGGTCAGACCCAGCAGAACGATAGCGGCAATCCCGCCAATGATCGTTCCGGCCAGGCGCGACGCGCCCTTGCCGAGCGTGGCACCTTGACTTGCGCTGGCGACGAGCATGACCGAGTTCGCCGCTGAATAGGCGCGGTCTAGTTGGAGCGAATAGGCCACGGCATAAGCCAGCGCGACCGCAGCCGCGGAGCGGAATACATAGGCCCAACCCGGCGTAAGCACGTTCACAGAAGTCAGCGCCGTGAGCGCATGTTGCGCATAGCTCCGACCTTTCAGAAGCAACATGTTCATTGATATTTAGATCCGTGGGCTCGAGGCTCAGGCAAGCCAATCGTTAGGAGTCGTTGAGCAATATGAATGATTGCAACTATTGCTATTTAAACATACTAACATCCTATGTATAGGAAGGGAAGTGACAGCCTAGGAAGGGGGGCATGGCGAGATCGCCACACGTGTAGCGCTGCGTTTGGGGGCGGCTTTCACAGCCGAGGCATTCGAATGTTTGCGGTCGCCGGAGGCCGTGTGGAAACCCCTTGTCAACTTGAAGATACGTCCGGTAAAGTTTGCGGACGTATTGAACGCAGAGGTCAACATGCCCAGATACATCGAGAGTCAAGACAGGCAGCAGGTCATGCTGCTGCCGGAGTGCCTGGGCGGCTCATGAACGAGTTGGAGTTGCGGCCTTGGAGTTCAGCGGCATACAGCCCCCCTCCAACGCCCCTCTGCGCTGTTGAAGCTCCACCTATGCGGTTAGATGCATCACCAGATGCGAATGCGCTATTATTGGGTGAATCCATGTTGGATGATCCTATCTTTTGAGTATTACCGAATCGCGATGACTGATGGCACCACACTTCCGCACGCGCCGAGGCGCTCCCTGGTCGACACGACGATTGAGCTGATCCGCCGTCAGATCGAGAATGGCGTCTGGCCGGTGGGTGAGAAGATTCCGAAAGAGCAGGAACTGGCTGACATGTTGAACGTAGCTCGCAACACCGTGCGGGAAGCTATTCGCGTGCTGTCGCATGGGCAGGTGCTTGAAGTTCGGCAAGGAGATGGCACCTATGTGCGCACCAATGTCGATCCTGTCGAGGTCATGCGTCGTATTGGCCGTTCGAGCCTGCGCGAGCACCTTGCGCTACGCTGCATGCTCGAAATCGAATCCGCGCGGCTGGCAGCTATCAACCGCTCCAAGGCGGACTTGGCGATGTTGCGCCGTCTCCTGAAGGCGCGCGGGGAGCAAAGCGATCATGAATCGCGCGCCTTGTTCGTGGACGCCGACACGGCCTTTCACTGTGCCATTGCGCGGGTATGCGGCAATAATGCGCTGTCCGAGTTGTACCGCTACTTTTCGAACTCCGTTCGAATGAACACTTTGGCCGTACTGGAGGATGAAGACTTGCCTGAGCCTGGCCTGGATGTCCATGAGGCGATCGTCGATGCGATCGAATGCCAAGACCCAGACGGAGCCGCAGAGGCTGTGCGTAATGTCATGGCACCGCTGGTCACCGCGCTGAATCATCGTTCGGCGTAAGGCGAACTGCCCCCGTTTCACCCCAATACGGAGCCTTGCCGATCCTTCGCCGTCGACACGCCGGGTGCTCAGGTTAGTCGCGCCTTTAAGCAGTTTTGTTCAGAACGATCCGGAAGACCACATCCAGCTTGTCGTGGGGCAGGAAGCAGCATCACGAGACTTCTATCGGGCGATAGGATTCACTGCAGCTTGCACATTTCTCGCTCCATCGTCAGGCTATCTTGTCGCCCGACGATGGATAGCGAGGGATAGATCGTGCAGTCAGAGCTTGTAGCTCAGCGTCAGCATAAAGTTGCGCGGCGCGCCATAGACGACTTGGTTGTAGAACCCGCTCATAAGCGTGTAGCGCCGATCGGTTAGGTTGTTGACGGTCAGCATCAGGTCTATGTTGCGTGTTGCCCGATACTTGGCCATCAGGGATGGCTAGTGCGTAAGATTTCTGTTCCACATTGACGCTGGCACCTTGCGGGTTTGTTGCGCTCTGGTAAGTGCCGCTTTGCCACGTCACCCCCCCGCCAACGGTCAACTTAGACCAATCGCCGGGAAGCCGATAGGTGGTGAATAGACGCGCAGTTGTGCGCGGAAGGTACGCACTTAGCCGCTCGCCCGTAGCGTCAGTGGAATTGAAGTGGGCAACGCCCCCATAGATGTTCCAGTCATCGGCCAGTTCCCCCTGGAGGTCGAATTCGACACCTCTCGACTTTGTCCCATTCACGGTGTGATACGCCCACGTACCATTTGGTAGTGCGTAGTTTTCCGCCTGCGCCAAGTTATCGAGCCGCGTTTCAAACAAGGCGATCGAAGCATTCAGGCGCCCGTCTAAATATTCACCCTTCAACCCGACTTCGGTGTTTTTCCCATTGGTTGGCGGGAGCACCTGGTTGTTGACATTCCGGTAAGACGACTGCGGATTGAAAATTTCCGTGTAACTCGCATAGGCTGAGTAAGTGTCGTTGATGTCGTACACGACACCTGCATATGGGGTGAACTTGGCAGTCTTTTTGTAATGCGTAGATGTGATGCCGTCGAATTCGTCGAGTTTATAGTTGTTGAATCGCCCGCCTAGAATAGCTTTCAGGGAATCCGTTAGGGAAAGGCGCACGGCGCCATAGACGCCGCTTTGTTCGATAGTGGTATGCGTGCTGGTGAAACCGTTCGCTGCGAAATTTGGTTCAGGATACTGGCCGTCATAGCCGAAAATACTCGGCATAGGCGTTAAAGGATAAACAAATCCACTGTTGTATTCATCCTCCGTTCGACGAGACGCCAGAACCCCTAGGACCAGTTCATGCTTGCGGCCAAGTAACTCGAATGGACCACTGACCATTGTATCGAAGCTGTTCTGCCTGGACGGAGTTGAATCAGAGATCGCCAGCGGGATCATCCCCAAGCCAGTGTCTCGGTCTGGATAACCGAGTGGCGAGAGGAGTCGAGCATTGGACTTCGACCGCTGATTGGTAATGGTCGCGTTCAGTTTCCAGCCATTTTCGAATCCGTGTTCGATACCAATGAACGCGTTTTCTAACCGGTTGTCCCAGCGGGCCCAATCAGGCGCCATGGATTTCGAGCGCGACCAATTTGTGTTTGATCCATCGCTAAACCAAAGCGGCACGCCGCCCCAGGTGACGCCTTTGGGCTTGATGTCCTGATAGTCATAGCCCATGCTCAGCACGGTATCGGGAGTGAGATCGACCTCGACTAAACCAAAGAAGGCGTTCTTCTTCTGCTGGTATCGATCTTGATATGAATGCCGATCTTGAGTGACGCCCACGATTCTGGCGCGAACACGGCCATCCTCGGTCATCGGAGTGGAGACATCTAGCATGCTGCGATAGTTGTCCCATGATCCTGCGCTCACCGAGGCATTTGCTTGGAACTCGCGCGTCGGCCTCTTTCTCACCAGGTTGATCGATGCAGACGGGTTGCCTGCGCCCGTGAGCAAGCCCGTGGCGCCGCGCACGATTTCGATGCGGTCATAGAAGGCCGTGTCTAGAAAGCTTGCGCCATTGACGAAGCCGGTCGGGATACCGTCGTATTGGAAGCTATCAATAGAAAAGCCCCTTGCATGGAAAGTCACTTGCTCGCTGCCCAAGGTGCGAGAGCCGACGCCTGTTGACTGTGCTAAGGCATCCTGAATTGTGTTGAGCTGCTGATCCTCCATGTGCTGCCGGGTTATGACAGTTACAGCCTGGGGCGTGTCCCTGATGGCAAGTGGCAGTCGCGTGGCGGCAGACGTGCGTGGTGTGGTGTAGGAATTTGAACCTTCGGTGGTCTCCGAGGAGGTTTCCCCGGTGACCGTTACCGCTGGGAGCGTTACAGCCTCAGGCACCTCGCCCTTTCCCGGGTCACCCAGCCCTTGTGCATCTGCCCCTGGCGCGGCCAGCACCAGCGCGAGACTGAACGGGCCGATGACCTTGCGACCCACGTAATTCGTGCTTGTAGCACGCGATTTATGTTCTGACTTTTTCATGGCGCGGGCCGCTCATACCGAATCGTTCATGCGACCACCGGCGAGAACGTGCCGGCCCAGACTCTCTGCCTCGTCACGGCTGGCGCGCGCGGCTTGCGGCGTGCCAAAGGCCTTTACGAGCATCGGCAGCATTTCCTCCAACTGCGCTCGCTTGGTCGGTTCGGGTTCTACATGTATGAGCGCCAGCAAGATGCCGTCCAGCATCTCCTTGTGGCTTTTCAGCCAAGCACCGCGCATGACGCGATCGTCGTGTGCCTCGTCCGGCCCGCCTGCGACGTAGATGAGGACAAAGGGCTTGCCGCGAGCGAGGAACTCATCCATCTCCGCGCACCAGGGGGCGCCGTAGCCTTCGTAGATGCTGGAGCCTTCGAATCGGACTATAGGGAAGTCGCTGGCGTCGTGAACTTTTGGCTGTTGCTGTTGCGACATGGTCTATTCCTTTCAGTTGATTTACATCCTAACATCCTACCTTATATTGAGATCTATTCGCAATTGGAAAATGGTTACTTGTCCTAGTGTTGCATCCGGGCACATGTGAGTCCGCCATATTGACCTTCCAACCATTGGAAGCAATACAGTGACCACATCATCAAGGTCCAAGGAGAATTTTCATGAATCTAAACAAGCTCAGTCTCATGTTCATTGCTGGCGCCGTGCTGGTTGCTGGAGGTTTGACAGTCGTCCAAAGCGGCCTGGAGTCCTCCGGCAAAATTGAACCGCCGACCAGTGCCAGCGGCGGACATGGGCATGACATACCTTCCAGCATGTCCGCGATCAATAGCCCCTCCACCATTGCCTATCGTGCCGTGACCAATGAGATGCACGCGGGAATGGGAGCGCAGTTCACTGGCAACGCCGACGGCGATTTCATGCGCGGCATGATCCCGCATCACCAGGGCGCGATCGACATGGCCAAGGTGGCGCTGCAGTACGGCAAGGACCCGGAGGTTCGCAAGCTCGCCCAGGACGTCATCACCGCGCAGGAAGACGAGATCGCCATGATGAAAAAGTGGCTGGGCGACAACGGCCAGCAGGCGACGACCGGCAGCTCGGGCGATGCCTCGACGGCCGCCTATCGTGCCGGCAACGACCGCATGCATGCGGACATGATGATCGACTTCAGCGGCGACGCAGATGTGGATTTCATGCGCGGCATGATCCCACACCACCAGGGCGCGATCGACATGGCCAAGGTGGCGCTTCAATACGGCAAAGATCCAGAGGTCAGCAAGCTGGCCCAGGAAGTCATAACCGCGCAGGAAGGCGAGATTGCCATGATGAAGAGCTGGCTAGCCGCTCGGGGCAAGTGAAGGTGCGACTATGCCCCAGGCCAACACCCCGTACATCCTCATCTACAGCACTCCGACGTGCCCGGACTGCCGGGCGCTGAAGGCGTGGCTGTCCCAGCAGGGCATCGCGTTTGAAGAGCGCGACCTGACCGACCCGAAGATTTCCGCGGAGGCTAAGTCACGAACCGGCGTGCGTGTGGCCCCGATCACGATCGTCGGCGACGACGTGTTCTATGGCACCTTCGCGAGCCAGAAGCCGAGGCTGATGAAGGCGCTCGGTCTTCAGTGAACCGCTGAAGGAAGACCGTGGTCACAGGCGGAGTCGCCGGTGCGGACCCCAGACCCTGTAAGCGCTGTTGCGGACGCGTCTGCACGCAAAGTCCAAGACCGTGGGGCATTCTTCGCCGACGACGCTCGGAGCTTTCACCTGCGGTCGTTGACATCACGAGAGGAAGTTTTATGCGATCGATATCATCAGCCACCTCCCTGCACGTCGCCATTTCGGAGGGCATCACAGTCGCCAACGACCTGCCGTTCGTGCTGTTCGGCGGCATCAACGTCATCGAGGATCTCGATACGACCCTGGCTGCGGCCGAGCACTTCGTGGAGGTGACGCGCAAGCTGGAAATACCCTTCGTTTTCAAGGCGTCATTCGACAAGGCCAATCGCTCGTCGATCCATTCTTTCCGAGGTGTCGGCCTGGACGAAGGGTTGCGGGTCCTCGATGCGGTCAAGTCGCGGTTCGGATGCCCAGTCTTGACCGACGTGCATGAGGTTGAGCAGGCCGTGCAGGTCGCAGCCATTGCCGATGTACTGCAAGTTCCGGCCTTCCTGGCCCGGCAGACCGATCTGGTGGTCGCCATTGCTCGCACCGGTCGGGTAGTGAATGTCAAGAAGCCGCAGTTCCTGAGCCCGGGCCAGATCAGGCATGTCGTCCACAAACTGCACGAGGCTGGCAACCCGCGCGTCCTGTTGTGCGAGCGTGGCACGCAGTTCGGCTACGACAATCTCGTCGTGGACATGCTGGGCTTCCGCGAAATGAGCCTTGCCAGCGGTGGCCTGCCACTGGTGTTCGACGTCACCCATAGCCTGCAGCGGCGAGAAGCGGATGCGTTGGCTTCGGGTGGGCGTCGCCAACAGTTGCCCGAACTCGCGCGGGCCGGCATGGCGGTCGGCATCGGCGGTTTGTTCCTCGAAGCACACGCCGACCCGGCGCATGCACGCTGTGACGGACCCAGCGCTCTGCCACTGGACGCGCTCGAACCGCTGCTGCGGCAGGTCAAGGTGGTGGACCAACTCGTCAAGTCGTTCGAGCCTCTTCGGATCGACTGAAGCCTGCCACCCGCTCAAACAGAACGTGTGGCACTTCCCCCTTAGTCGGCTATTTGAGCGACAGATAAGGATTGTTCGGTGGAACGGCATCGAATATGTGCGATGGATCTTCGAGCAAATATCCATGCACCTGGCGCGTTTTGCGAGGCCCCATGACCTCGCACGTCCTGATGTTCAGACCCGATGGCTGTTTCCTGTGGAGTCCGAGTTTTTCAAAGCGCTTCTGCACCCACTGCCAGTTCTGCAGGGCCGCGTCCTTTGCAAGCGGCCCAATGTTTGGATGCTCTTGTGCGTAGCGCTGGAAAATACCAGGGCTGATCAGGTAAACCGTGTCGGACACGGTATGTACCAGGGCCTTGGCGTCATTGATGATGAGCTTGCGGGTCTGGACGGCCTGTTTCAGCCAGGCCATGAAATGCTCGCCCGATGGCCGCCCGGTAAATGAGGCGGAATCGTGCGCGGCAGGCGCGGCGGTCGGCGCCGAAGGACCAGGGGCCGATGCGGGATGGTCGAGCGGCGCCGCTGCATCGTCGGCACCCTCTGGCGGGGCTTCGACGGACTGCTCCGGCTCAGGCGTTGCCTCGAACATCGCCAGCATGCTTTCCAGCGGGTCGGCCGGATTGCGCTGCGGGCTGGGAGGTATGGCGCGACTCCCGCCCGACTGATCTGGATGGCTGCTTGCTGCAGGCTCCTTCTCTGTTGCCGCCGCTGTTCCGGGTCGCAGTGCAGCGTCGTGCGCGGACGGGCGCGGCCCGTCCTCGGCCTCGCCGGCGTTGTCCACGGTCACGGTTCCCGCAAATGGGCTGGGTCGCTCCGAGGGCTCCCAGATCAGCGCCGGGGCCAGGCGCAGGAGCGTGAAGGCATGGGACCAGCCACTCTCACTGGTAATAGTTGCGCGCCAGATGGCCTTGCCGGAGGCGGTGGGCTGCAACATGGCATGATCCTGTAGCACGTTGAACACGGCCGTGTTGTTCGCGGGGATGCCATCGACCCCCTGGGACAGCAGGTGCGCGCGCAGCTTGTCCGAGACTGTCTTGCTCACCAGCCACAGCGCGTCCTCGGTGAGCCAGCCATCGGAGGCTTCGGGCTGGTTCAGTTTCAGCTCTTCCTTGAGCAGGTAGCGCAGCCCGTTGACCAGCTTGCGTTGGAGCGAGTGCTTGGGCGCGGCCATGGCACGCGCGGGATCGCCGCCCAATTCCTGAGCGACGGAGGCGCGGTCAGCCTGCACGACCAGCTCGCCCAGTACCCCGGCGTGCTCGTACTGCCCGGCCAGAACGTAGAGTAGCGGCGCCCACAGGGAAGGATAGCCACTGAGCCAGTCCAGCAGATCGCGGTCGAGCAGTTGCCGGTAGAGCAAGCCTGTCGCGGCGCTATGGAGCCGGTACTCGCGGTCGTCGCGGTAGCGGAAGCGGTACGGTTGGCGCAGCGGGCCGTGCCATGGGTGCCAGGTGCTCCCGTCGGCCAGCTCGACGTGCAGATCGACGGCAACCTTGCCGATGTCATGAAGCAGTGCGGCATAGGCGACGGCCGCAGTCCAGGCTTCGGCCTGCGCCGCTTGGTCTTCGGGGCTGGCCCCGATGGGCAGCAAATGGGACTGCCGCAGCTTCAGGCTGTAGGCGACGATTTCGAGGCCGTGATCGAGCATACCGCCCGGGTAGGCGTGGTGGTGCGCTTCGGAGGCCGGGAAGACCTGGACCAGCTCGGCGTATCGCTCCAGTGGCGCGCGGTACAGGGTGGCGAACTGCCGGCGCGAGAGCGAGGTGCGCTGCCAGATGTGTTCCAGCAGCTTCTGCCGGCGCGGGGTGGCCAGCAGCGATGCGGCCGACTCCGGCCGCATCAACCCTTTCGGGAGGTCGATGGCGGGGGCTGGAGACGTCGCGGCAGCGACCGGAGGCCGTTTCCGCTGGAACAGGGAGAGCATGTCGATGTCCTGATAGCGGGCCGGGCGGGAGGCCTTTTTGCCTTTTCGGGATAGGGCCTTTCCCCTTGCATCCCATTCCCTTGCCGTTTCGACCCTTTGGCCTTTCACCGTTTCGGTATAGCTGGGCCTGAGTTGCGGCTCCAGCGTCAATGCGGAACCCGCACGAATGGATTGGACGGCGAATTGGCGCTGGCCCCGGCCTATGCTGCCGGGACGCTACACCGCCAGGTGGGCTCCCACTCAGGCGATCAAGTTGACAAAGGCGACAAAGGCGACTAGAGTGAGTCTTGTCTCAAACCTACCTGGGAGTTGACCATGCCCACTGCGATCGAATTCATTGCCGACCGGCTGCCGCGCGTCACGGTGGAGGATGTGCGACGCTTCGCCGATACCGTCGAAATCCGGGATGCCCCGGCTTTCGCGGCCGAGTTGCAGGCGTTCATCCACGAGCGCGTGGAGGCTGTGACGCTGCCCGCTAACCTGGAAGGTGAAACGGTGGCGCAGGCCTTGCAGCGCAAGGCGGCCGCGTTGCGCTCCGACACGCGCTGGGCACCGACTGAAACCGACGTCCAGAGAGGCCGCGCCGTGCTGCTGGAAGCCTTCAATCAGCCGGACAACCTGCCGCCTGCCGAGTTCGCCAAGCTGGCGGACAAGTCGCGCCAGCAAATCTACAAGGACATCCTCGCCCGTCGGCTACTGGCGCTGAACGTGGGGCCGCGCGGCCAGAAGCTGCCCGACTGGCAGCTCGACCCGGTGAAGCAGCAGTTGACCCAAACCGTGCTCCAGGAGGTCGAGGGCATCGACCACTGGACGATCTACAGCGCGCTGTCCGAGCCGCTCGAAGGCTTGGGCGGTCGCTCGCCGGTGGATGCGGTGACGCATGGCACGATCGATGACGTGGCCGAGGCCGTGTTCAACGTGCTGGGCGTCCAGGTGCATTGAAGCGAGATCGCCATGAGCCACGAGCTGCCTTCGTTCCTGATCGATGACGGTGAACTGCTCCAGCATGTGAGCCGCGTCGTCTATCGGGGCAGCCCGCTGTACTATGGCCGCAGCAGCACGAATCGCTACGATGACCCGGCGGGGGCCTACGGCGTGCTCTACCTGGGGCGCGACCTGCCCACGGCGCTGATGGAGTCGGTGTTTCACAAGCACCAGTGGCTTGCGGACACGCAACGCTCGATCGCGCTGAAAGAAGTCCAAGCCCGGATGGTGCGCGCAGTAGGCGTGATGGACGACGTGCTTCTGGCCGATATCACGACGCCGGGCGTCATGGCGGGCTACTTCGGCCTGAACCTAGAGCAGTTGGCCAGCCGCGACTACACGCACACGCAGCAGGTGTCCGCCCAGGTGCATGCGATGCTCGCAGATGACGGCCAGGCGCTGTTCGACGGGGTGCTCTATCCGTCGCGCAACAACTATCCCGCTAAGAGCATCGCCCTGTTCGAGCGTGCGGGAGCGAAGGTTGGCGTCATCGAGGACATCGACCTGGTGGACCACGTGGACTGGCCGCATTTTGTTGCCACCTACCGCATCGGCGTTGAACCTGACCCCGGCCCGGTGGGGCCGGATGACGAAGCGTCCTGAAGCAGCAAGAAAACACATTGAAGCCGCAAACCGAATGAAGTGGAGCAAACTGGAATAGGCATTCCTTAACAGCAGGATACGACCATGAACACGACGACCCGCACCAGCACCGCAGAACGCCTCGGCCGCGCCTTTGGCCGCGGATGGCGCGCCTATGCGCGCGGCGAACGGCGGGCGTCGAATTGGCTGGTATTCAGGGGTGTGCCGCGAGCTGGTGCTACCGCACTTGTGTGGGTCTTCAAGCTGGCTGTGCTCGGGGTGCTGCTCTACGTTGCTTTCTGGTTCGCACTCGTGCTGCTGGGCGTGGTGGTGGCAGGATGGGCTATGAATCAGCACCATCCCGATGAAGAAGGGTTTGAACTGCAGTACCCAACCATTGAGGAACTGCGGGCCACGCCTGGCTACGATCCCAACCTGTACAACGATACCTCCCACGAGATGTACCAAGACGACTGACGCCGAAGGTCATTCGATCATTTGAGCTTGCCGCCTGAGACAGCACCTGCTCCTTTGCCGCCAGCGCTTCCTGCATCCTTTGTGGCAGTGGCGAAGGTGTTGGCGATTGCACCGGCACGTACACCGACCCAGGTGAGTGCGCCAATCCAGAACGTAGGCAGGACGATGAACATGGTGCCCATGACGAACATCAGAAGCATGTCGCCAAAGGCATTGTTCAATCCCACCAGCGGGTCGAAGTTGGTGTGCGGCCGATTCCACCCGAAGCCCCAGCCGTAAAGCGCATCGAGGATGGTGCTGTCGATCCAGCGGGCGAGCTGGAACCAGAAGTCCACGAAGAACAGCGCGAACTGCACGACGCTGACGGTGACGACCGTTTTCAGGTCATAGGTGCCGATGACCAGCACGAGCGGGATGCAGATGACCAGCGCCATCTTGAGCAAGGCGAGGACCATGGGCAGAGCCTGTCTCACGACGTCCATGGCAGGAAACGCGGCAATCGCGCCGACTGCCATGCCGACGTCGCCCGTGGCGCGCGTCACGATGTTCGGCAGGGTCTTGTCGATCTGGCCGCCGTAGTCCGTATAGACGCTGCCCTGGTTCAACTTCTGCTGCCGCGGGGAGGCGATGGCGCGGATCACCGAGTCGTCCACCTCGGCCCGGCTCAGGAACCCGGCCCAGCCCGCCAGGCGATTCAGCAGGCTCGGGTCCACCTGTCCCAGCAGGCGTGCCCGCAGGCCGTTGCTGCCATCGGCCCACCACTGCCTACAGTTCGGATAGCCGCCGCCGCTGGCCACCTGCGCAAGCCCGGCATCGCGGTTGCTGTCGTAGGGCCAGTCGTCGCGCGGCGTGCTGGAACGGTACGTGTCGTAGTAGCCGTTGGTGTCGGTGAAGAACCTCGATCCGATCCAGGTCACGTCGTGCATCTGCTGCTCATCGAGCTGAGGGCGCTGCATGAACAGTTTGGCCCGCGCAGGCCCATAGCAATCCCGCGAGAAGTCCGCCACTTCCTGGGCCAGCACCGGGTCGTCAATGCGGGTCGCGTCGATCTCCATGCGCATTTGCCGCAGGTCCGTACCACATGGGATCGCCGCCACCGAGGCGCTCGTGACAGCGCGCGAGAGCGCGTGCATGAAGGCCCACCAGACCGGCACCTTCGCGGACTGGTTGTTGATGGTGCTGAAGGACTGTGACCAGCCGGTATCCGTGGGCTGTGGCACGCTGACCTGGCACTGGGCCGAGCGCGAGCTGTCGTACTGGATGGTGTTGAGGTCCACGTCGATGAACGGAATGCCCGCGAACATCACCACCACGATGGCGACGAAGACCCGGTTCTCGATGCGGACGGCCGAGAGCAAGCCCTTGTTGCCTTCGTCGGCACCTTCCGCACGGGCCTTCAGCCACTCCTGCACGATGATGGCGACGAAAGGCAGCGCGAATACCCCGCTGGACACCAGCACCGCCCAGATGCCGTTGTTGACGATCCAGGACACGAGGGTGAGGTAGTACTCCAGATAGTCGGTCGTGAAGAGCGTCATGGTCCCGATCTCCCCTCAAGCGGCCTCCATCAACAGGCTGGTTTCCAGCGCGACGATGGCGACGACGCTGGCGACCTCGGTGCGGATCAGCCGGCGCCGCGCCTGCCCATCTGTCCCGCTTTGGTCTTCGCGGGCGAGCACCCGGCGGCGCATCCAGAACCATCCATAGGCCGTTGCCGCGTACACGCACAGCCGCCAGATGAAGAAATACCCTGCGGAGGCCGTCAGCCACCGTTCCCAGCCTGCAACGCTGCCGACTAGGTAGATGCCCGCGACGTTCGCCCCCACGGCGGCGGCAACGATCAGCACCAGCCACAGCAGCGTCTTCGCCGCGCGCCGGCTGAACAACCAGCGCAGCGGCCGCCAGGCCATGCGCGCCGGGCTCATGGCCGACTCCCCGGGTTGCCCTTCTGGAGCTGGTCGAGACGGTCCGGCACAGGATCGCCCTCGTAGATGCCGCGCGAGCCGGCCGCACGTGCGCCGTGGCGCTGGATGATCGCCATGGGTGAGTTGTTCGCCAGCTCGCGCCGCAGCTCCAGTTCGGTCTTGAGGTTGCGAATCTCACGGTCGAGCGTGTCGCTCTCGTGGTTCACCGCCTCAACGGCAAGCTCGTTGGCCGCGACGTTGGGCTCCTTCTTGCCCGTGAGCAGCGTGCGCTGCAGCAGCAGCGCTTTCTCCAGCACGGACGCCAGCGCGACTTCGGACGCCAAGCGCTGCGACAGCAGGTGCTGGTCGGGCTCGTCGCGCAGCGCCTCGATCACGCCGCGCGTGATCGGCAGCGACGCGCTGCCAGCTTCGCGCAGGTTCTCCGGCGTCGTGTTCTTGGCCTTGGTCACCAGGTCCTGGAGCGCCTGCAGCTTGGCGTCGTACTCCTCCTGGATCAGCGGCGTGAGCCCGACGCCCGGCGTCGTCTCGGTCTTGGTGCAGGCATCGCACGTGCGCTGCTCCTTCTCGCCGAGCACGCGCGTGGCCCACTCGACGGCGGCCTGCGGAGAGGCCCAGGTCTGGCACGAGAGGCTGCTGCAACTGGCCGGCGCGATGGATGAGGTGTCGGTCACGCCGCGGCCGTTGACCAGGTTGTAGCCGGCGCGGGTGACATCGCCGACGACCTTGATCGCGGGCTGGCCGGAGCCGCCCGCGTTGCTGCCCCCGACCCACGGCACGCCGTCATTGCCGCGGCGCGTCTCGGCTTGCTCGATGGCCGAGACCGCATCCGTGCTCGACACGGCATCGCGCAGCGCCAGCCCTTCGGCCATCTGGCTCCAGCCGAGCTGGCCGCCCGCCATTTCGGCCATCTTCTCGGCCATGGCACGGCACGTCAGCTTGCTGCGGTCGAAATCGAGTCGCGCCTGCAGCACGCCATTGGTGAGCAGGTTGTACAAACCGGGATCGGCCCGCTGGATGATCAGCGCGGGCAACGATGCCACCGCACTGGTGGCACTCTGGATCACCGACGACATGATTTGCTGGAAGCCGTTGGTGATGCCGTTAAGTTGGTTCTTCAACGTGGTCTGGATGCTCATGTCGCCGCAGATCAAGTTGCTGTTCCAACCCACGCCGACACCGAGAGAGCGCATGCCGGCCGCACGGCCCATCGACACGGCGTTGCCGCCACCGATCGAGTACATGACGTCATCGCCGATGACACTGCCGCTGGTCTGGTAGCCCAGTTGACCCCAGGCCACGCCGCTGCCCAGCGCGAGGGCGCCGGCCAGCGCCAGGACGATCTCCGTGCGACGTGCCCGGCGGGAGAACGGATTGAATGCAGGACGGAACTTCATGGCACCACCTCAGAGAAAATCGACGCTGCCCAGGAACACTTGGCCCCGGCGTTCGCAGCAGGCATACGGCCGCCACAGCGCCCATGCGTAGTCGCCTTGCTGCGCCTGGGTAAGAAAGCCGCTGCGCGGGAAGACCGTGCAGGACGACGACAGGACGGGCGTGAGTTCTTGCCACTTTCCGGTCGAGGCATCGCCCTCCATCAGCGCGCCTGCCGGCCAGTAGCCGTCGCGGGAGTTGGCAAGCAACGGCTGATAGACGTGGATCTGCCCCCGGCGCGTGACCACATCGCCTGCACGCTGGGCCACCACTGCGCCGGCCTTGAAGTCGTCGGTCTGGTGCAGGAAGCCGCCACGGGGATACACGTTGCCCCACAGGTTCATCGTGGTGCGTGCGCCGACCTCACGCCGGCCCGGAATCAGCGCTTCCGGGTAGGCCATCTCGGGCACGTTGTAGCGCCAGGCCAGCGTGTCCAAGGTGCTGAGCAAGTACGGCATGAACGCCGTGCCCGCGCCCTCGCAGAAGTAACCCGACGACGAGACGAACTGGTTGAACACCTCGACGCCGGGGTGGCCGATAACGTCCGAGTTTTTGAACTTGGCGAGGTTGTTTTCGTGATCCTCGTTCGTGGTTCCATCGCCGCCCGCTTGGGCGGACGGGTTGGGCGTGCTCATTGCCCGGACCTCGACCCAGGGGTTTTCGCCGGTATTCGAGTACGACGACACCACCGCATCGGGGATGTAGTGGCGCACCTTGATGGACGTGCGCACCGTGCAGCCGGTCCAGGTGCAATAGAGCCAGTAGCAGATGCCAACGACGCGGTATTCGAGGCAGTCGGGTGACGCTACCGAGCCGACGATGGTGGCAGTGTTGAGGGCGTAGCTGCCCGTGGCGCTGAGCAGCAGCAACGAAGCCACGCCAGCATGCAGACGGCGCATCAGGTCGAATGGTCGGGTCACGGCTGGGTCCTCCGGTGCTGCTCGATGCGCGCGACAGCGCGAGCCACATCCGACTCGCCATAGACCACATAGCGCCTGTCCACCACCACGGCCGGGAGGCTGGTGATGCCGAGACTCCATGCGTCGGTAACGCTTTGGTATGCGGAAGCGATGCGTCGCTGCAGATCGGCACCGCCGCCATTCAGCCGGCGCTTGACGATGGCCGTCGCCTGTTCGGGGTCGGTGGGCAGTCCCGCGGAAAGCTCCGCTTCAATCCTGTGGGCTTCGTTCAGTTCGATCAGCCGCTCGCCGCCCATGGTCTTGACCGGGTGGCGGCTGTCGGTGACGACCACCACGTCGGCGGCGAAGGTGGCCGGGCTGAAAACGGCCAGGGCTGCCGGCAGCGCCACGGCCAGGCCGAGGGTTCGCCAGCCCGGCGCGAACCTGGAAAGAGATGCTGGCATGTCGCGTGCCCTTGAAGTTGATCAGAGCAGTAGTCAAACGCGAAGCCGACGCGGCCCCAACAAACAATGCGCATCGCGCACTGCCCGCATACCTGCTTGTCTCGCGCCCATGAAAAAGCGGAGGCCGAAGCCTCCGCGTGGATCAAGGAGCGGGCTACAGCAGACCGGATTCCGCGAACGAGTATGGAGCGCCTTGGCCGACGATGATGTGGTCCAACACTCGCACATCGATGAGCGCCAACGCAGCCTTCAGTCGGTCGGTCAAAGCGCGATCCGAGCTCGACGGCTCAGTGCATCCCGAGGGATGCTGGTGCGAAAAAATCACCGCGCCGGCATTCAGCTCCAATGCACGCTGCACGACAGCGCGCGGATAAACTGCAGTCGAATCGAGCGTGCCCTTGAACATCGGCTCATAGGCCAACACCCGGTGCTGGCTGTTCATGAACACGATGGCGAACACTTCGTTCGGTTCTGCGACGAGTTTCAGACGCAGATAGTCCTTCACGGCCTGTGGCTGGCCAAGAAGCGGCCCGGCCTTGAAAACACGTTGTTCCAGCAGCGCGATGGCCTGCCGGATGATCCAATCATCAGATTGGGACGCTGGGGCAAAACGTGGCTCCACGCAGGAGTCATTTACGACGAGAGACATGGCGGACCTCCAGAATGTGAACGGAGGACGCCACCCCAGGAGGGCAAGCCCTCCTGGGGATGGAAACAGCGGAACAAGGTGCATCCACCACCGCGCAGCGGTGATTGTTCGCAGCCAGGATGCGAAGCGAACGGGTAGCGGTCAGTGCGGCAAGCCGCGCCGTAGCCTCCAAGACCGAGGGCTACCTGGGCATGTCGCCGACAACGTCGGCAGGCATTTCGGATGTGGGGATGGTGGGTGCGGCCGCCGTGTCGCTGGCCGAGTTCCCGGTCGCCAGCATGTCAATGGCCGACAGCAAGGCATCGCCCTCGATCGGCCCCTGCAGCAGGATGGTCTGACCCGTCTGGCGATCGAGCAGCCGCAGCGACGGCGTGGCGGTCACACCGCTCTTGGTGGCTTCAGCGGCCTGGGCGCGAATAAGCACATCTGGCCGCTCGCTCGCCAGGCACCGCTCGACGGCCGGCGTCGATGCGGGGTAGCGCAGGCCATCGGGCAAGCCCTGGCCGTCGCTGCGCGTGTGGGCATAGACCCATTCGATCGCCTGCCAGAACGCCGCATGCCCGCCACCTTCGGCGGCGCACTCGGCCAGACGCGCCTCGGCCGACGCGGCGGGCTCGTGTGCGGCCAGCGGCTGGTGGTGCCATTGCAGGGCCACGTCGGTGTTGTTGCCGACCCAGCGCTTGAGCTGCGGGAAATACTCCCGGCAGAACGGACATTCCAGGTCGGCATAGAGCGTCAGCGTGAAGCGGCCCTCTGGGTTGCCCATCTGCCAGGGTGACCCCGGCGTCTGCGTCATGCTGACCGGCGAGGGCGACGGCGCTGAGGATTCATCGGGCGACCGGGGGACGAGCCAGATCAACAGCAATGCGACCAATGCAGCGGCCAAGGCCCAGGGCCAGCGGGGACGCCCGTTGCGACGGCGGAACACCTGGACCTGCATCGGAATGGAAGGACGTTTCGGTTCCATGGCGTTCTCCGGCTTAGTAGGGCAGTTCCAGGGCTGGCGAATCGATGCCGCGTGCCTGGTCGATCTTCTCGGCCACCTTGAAGGCCGCCTCCAGTTCGGAGCAGCCGTATTGCTGCATGAGCTGGTAGCGCTCGGCCTTCTCTTCGGGTTCGGTCTGCGCGAGCGCGAGGTACAGGCTCGGCGGCACGGCACGGAACAGCACTTCCATGCTCTTGGAGAGGATGACGCCCTCGGTGAATTTCCCCGCCTCTTTGCGCGCCGACAACATTAGCGCCTTCTGTGCTGGGCTGAGTTCGCGGAACCGCGCGATCTTCTCCACCTCATCCGGGGGCATCGACAAGCAGATCCACCACTCGATCATGTTGAGCATGGGCTCAGCTGCGCGCGGCAGATCGTCGATGTTCTGCGTGGCCAACCAGAACCATGCGCCCAGCTTGCGCCACATCTTCGTGATCTTGACCACGTAGGGCGCGAGCAGTGGGTTCTTCGTGATGATGTGTCCTTCGTCGGTGACGTTGATGATCGGGCGTCCAAGGTATTGGTCGCGCTCGGCGATGTTGTTCACCGTGCTGATCAGGCTGATGTAAGCGATGGAGAGCTGCGCGTTGTAGCCCTCGCGGGCGTATGTCGCGAGGTCAACCAAGGTGATGTCGGCTTCGGGCCACGGCGTGCCGTCGCGGTCGAACATTTCGCCGTCCGTGCCTTGACAGAACATGTCCATCGCATCCGCCATCTCCAGCAGCCGCACGCGGCGCATTTCGGGCAGCGTCGGGTCCTGGCCGCGGGCGCGCAACGCGTTGCGCACGTCGCGCGTAAGCACCGTGCGTTTGTCGGCCACGCAGTGCTCGGCGGCGTCGAGGATGCACTGACGGATCAGCGAGCGGTCAGCCCGTGTCATCCGGGCTTCCTCCTTGTCCTCTCCGCCCGTGATCATCAGCCGCGCCGTGATCTCCAGTTCGCCGAGCACGTCGCGCTGCTCGTCCGCCTCCATGGCCGAGGCATCTGGTGGCGGGTCTTCATCCAGCGCGTCGGCGTCGAGCGTCTGCACGTCGCTGGGCGTCTCGATCAGCCGACGCGCGTCTGCGAATGGCGCGAGGCTGATGCCCGAACCTGGGGCCAGCTTGACCCGGTTTACCGTCAGCCCGAGCCTGCGTGCGAAGTCGCTGAACAGGCCGAAGCTGTTGCCAGCCTCCACGATGAACAGCCGCGGTCGGTAGATGGCCGTGACCTGATTCAAGAGGTTGTTGAGCGTGGCGCTCTTGCCGGAGCCGGTGGGGCCGAACAGGAACAGATGGGCGTTCATCTGCCGATCCAGGCGGCTGAGCGGGTCGAAGGTGATCGGCCCGCCACCGCGGTTGAACATCGTGATGCCCGGGTGCCCCGTACCTTGAGCGCGGCCCCACACCGGCGACAGGTTCGCCGCGTGCTGAGCGAACATCAGTTGGGTGTACCACTTGCGCCGATCCTGGCCGGGGTTGTAGCAGCATGGCAGCCACCGCAAGTAGCTGTTGAGCGGCGCCACCTCGTCGTCCTCGCGCACCGGCTGCAAGCCAGCATTGAGCATCACGTTCGCCAGGTCCAGGCCGCGCCGGTCCAGTTCCGCTTCGTCGCGTCCGCGCAGGTAGAATGCCAGCGTCCCCCGGTAGAGCTTGTGCGCGCTGCCGATGAGGGAGCGGGCTTCCTGCACGTCCTTCAACGTCTGCTCCGACGCCAGCGTCTCGCCCACGGCCTTCTTCGCCAGGTGGTTGAGATCCGCTTCCAGGACATCCTGCGGCGTGGCGACCATCGTGAGACACAGCAAGGTGTCTTCCGGCATCTGGTCGAACAGCGTGTTGATGGCATCCCCTTTGCGGGTCTCGCCGGTCAGGTGTCCGGTGCCGGGCGGCATGCGCAGCCGGTCGGTGATCAGCACGCGGTGCGGCATGCCGTCGAAATACCAGGTGCCGTGCTCCACGTCGGAGCGTGGCTGGCCGAAGAACAGCCGCTGACTGAAATCCCGCCCGCTCGCCAGCTCGATTTCGCCGGCCTCGCTTTCTTCGGTGCTGTCGGGGTAGCGCGCCAGTGCATAGAAGCGCTCCTGATCCTCGGCTCCAGGCCCGAGCATCGCGGGGCGCGGATTGAACCACCGCAGCAGCCAGTCGTGGACGTCGGCTGCGACCATGCGCCGTGCCTGGATGCCGGCGTTCGCCAGGCCGCCGCACAGGCGGTCGCAGACGATGTTCAGCATCTGCTCGGGCGTCTGGCCGCGGCGGCTTGCCTGCCCGGTGGCACGGCGATAGATCACCATGCGCACCCGCCGCGTCTGGCCGCGCCAGCGCAGCCGCGTGACCACCGTGTCCTCGAACAGGCCGCCCGGCTTGGCGACCGCGCGCAGATGGTGGCCGAAGAAGCGCAGGTAGAACTCGGTGAACGCAGTATCGCGGGCGCGCGGCTGCACATAGTCGCGCAGGGTCTGCATGTACTGGTCGAAGCTGGGCTCGTCCTGGGCGTAGAGCTGGAGCACCCAGGGGTTCTCGTCCAGCTCATCGAACGAGTCCTGGAGCGCGTTCTCCAAGGCATCGCGGGCATGCGCGAGCCAGCCGGGCTCCCGCCCCTCGGTGCCCAGCGGCACCAGCTCGTAGAAGGCAGCGACCGACTGCCCATCCTCCAGCAGCATGGACTTCGACTGCGGCAAGAACTCCACCCAAGGCAGCAGTTCCGCGAACGACGGCGCGACGTCGTACAGCGCCTGCTCGTCGGCTACCGTCGCCGGCCTGCGGCCCTGGACCGCTGCGCCGGGTTCAGGGACGCCGGCCTGGCGCAAGGCCTCGACGTGGCGCTGCCAGCCGTCCGGCTTCTCTTCGTCGCCGGTGCCGGATGCGGCCAGCTTCGGCCAGGGAAGTTTCCAGCGCATCAATAGTCCTCCAGCCGTTCACCGGGCATGGCGTACTGCACGCGCTGGTACAGCGGGAAGACCGTCGTGTAGCCCGGAACCGGCACGGGGTCCGTGCCCGCTAGGTGCGGGTACACATACATGACGAGATCGGGGTTGGGCAGGCGCTGGAACTGGCGATAAACCTCGTTGCGCGCCAAGCGCGTGTAGCGCATCTGCTCGACGGGCGCAGCCTGCACATCGGCGTCGGTCAGCGGCCGGCGCAGGCTCTGGCGCGCGTCGAGCAACTGCCGGCGCGCGACCTGGCCGGTGCCACTGCCGCCGCCACCCGTTTCCTGCTGCCAGATGTCCATCATGGTGCGGTCGCTATGGGTCAGCAGTTCTTCCTTGCTGGTGGCGCAACCGCCGAGCACGGCGACGGCCGCGGCCAGCGCGAGGCCCTTAATCGAGTTCGAGCGCATGGCTTTCTCCTGCACGGTGATCGACGCGCCGGCCTTCGGGGTCGTGATCGATGGCCAGCGGCTTTTCGAGGTGGACGGCAACCTTGGCACCAGGCTGGACATAGACGGAGGCGAAGGCCTGGCCGTAGAGCTTGTTGACCCAGGCCGACATGTCCCGGACGCCGCCCGCGAGGATCTGGCCGACTGCTTCCTTGCCGCTGATGCCCACGGTGCCGATGGCGCCGTCCGAGCCGACGTAGGACATGCGGCCGCTGTCGCTCTCGATGAGCGAGGCCACGCCGGCACCGGCCGCCGTGATCAGGGCCTGCGAGCCGAGGTACTGCTGGGCGTTGCTGCGCCGTTCGCCACTGACGCAGGGGATGCCGTGCGGATCGCTGATCCAGCCCAGGCCGTCGCGCTGCTGGTTGTTCTGCTGGTTGCCTTCGCGGTCTTCGGGGATGGTGCGGATCGTGCCGTCGTTGAAGACGAAGGTGATGCTGCGTACCTGGCCGCGCACGCACGAGAGCGTCCAGTCACCCGATGCGGTTCCGCTGAACACGGCGCCGGCCACGTCGGGAATATCAATCCCGTTGGCCGTGAGGTTGTCCGGGCCGACCAGCACCTTGAAGGGGTACGGATCGTTCACCGTCCCGTCGATCGGCACACGACCGATCAGCGCGGTCATCGCGACCGACCCCATCAGCGTTGAGTTGGTTGGCACGGTATAGACCGGCTTGGCGCTCTTGACGCCTGCCGCACGTGCGCCGGCGTTCGCCACGGTTTCCGCGGTCGTTTCCAGCGTGCTTTGCGCCGGGCCGAAGCTCGTCGGGAAGCTCATGCCGCTGCCCGTGCCACGACTGCCGTTGCGTCCCTCGGCCTTCTTCGCGTCGTCCGGTTCGACCCAGCGCATGCCGCCTTCCATGTCGGCCTCGTCGCCATCGCGCAGCCCCAGGCCCACGGGCAGATCGGCATGGCCGCCGCCGCGCCCGCCGATGCTGTCCAGACGCCGCTGCAGGTCGGCGAGCAGCCCTTCGGTCTGCTGGCGCGCGCTGGCCGCCTGTTCCTGGTCGCGGCGCAGGTTGGAGCGCTCGGATTCGAGGGCCGAATTGATGCGCTGATCGATGGAGTTCTCGCGCTGGCGCAGCCGCTGGTTTTCCTCGCGCTGCGACTTGTTGTCGGTCAGCGCGGTCTGAAGCTCGGTGCGCAACTGCTTTACCTGGGCGACGAGCGTTGCCACTGTATCGCGGGGGGTATCGCCTTCGATGCCCAACGCCTTCATTTCCTCGGGTGTGAGCTTGGCGCCGGCATCCGGGGCGAGCGGCGCCGACGAGCTTCCACCCGAAAACAACCGGATGGCGACGAACAGCACTAGCAAGGCGACCGGGATCATCAGCCACTTGAGCAAGCCGTTACTGCGCATGGCGGGCCTCCTTGCCGTCGCCGGCTTCAGCTTCCGGTTGCGGCAGATGCACGGCCGGGTCGAAGCGGTGGATCGCCGGCAGCAGCGACTGCGCCAGGCCGTGCCCTCGCGTCACCAGGTACAGGACGGTCGTGTCCTCGGGCGTTCCGCGCGGGCCGAGCGCCTCGTGCTGGAAGGTGGCGGTGAGGAAGTCGCCTTGCAGCACGCGCGGGTCGAGCGTGATCCTGCCCGCGCCGGTGTTGGTCAAGCGCACGGCAGTGACCCACTGGTCTTCCAGACGCCACGACGCGAGCGCGACCGCGCGCACCGGCAGCGTCGGCATCAGCGTGCCGAGGTCGAGGTCACGGCGCAGGTTGACCCGCATGACACCCGGCAGCGGCTCCACGGTGCGCAGCGGCGCATAGAGGTTCTGCGCAGCGAAGCGCGTCAGGACGACCGGCACGGGGGTTTCGCGCCGCGCCGCTTGAGCGCCTGTCTGATCCTGGGCGCGTGCCGGGGCCTCATCGGCACCGCCTGCCTGATCGCCGTAGCGCGCCGGGGTGCTGCTGCCCTCGACGATGCGCACCGGCTCCAGCTCGGCCTCGCCGTCCTTGGGCGGCTCGGCCGCGATGTCGAGCAGGATCAGCGCGCCCGTGTCGGCGTCCTGCAGTTGCAGCCGCGTGGGCTCGATCGGTTCGCTGGCGCGCAGGTACACCGCGCCGCCCGCGCTCTGCACGCGCAGGCGTTCGCCCGCGCCCGCAGGCACGCCCACGCGGACGTTCCGGTCGATGAACACGATGCGCTCTTGGCCCACCCTCAGCGGCACCGCGAGCGGCATGCGTTCCCAGCGCAGAATTTCGACCGCCTGGACAGCGGCGGGCATGGTGGCCGAGGCAGCCACGGCTAACAGCCCAAGCAGCGTGAATACAGGATGCTTCATGGGGTGTTTCCTCCTTGGGGCGCTTGCGGAGACAGGCCGCCAGGCGCCGGGCGCGACGGCTCCGGGGCGCTGATGCGCTGGGGGGCACCGTCGTAGCAGTCAAGCGCCAGACCGAACGGGTTGCGGGCGGGATCAACGTCCACCCGCGTGACCTTCACCGGGTAGCGCACCAAGGCCCGCTTGACCTGCTCGGCGCCGTAGTACTCGTCGGCGGTGATGTCCAGCCTCACCACCCAGTCGCGGTCGGAGACCACGCGCACGCGCGCCGTGGGGTCGTCGCCGTAGCCGCGGCCGGGGATTTCGTAGATACCGCGCACGCGCTGGCGCAGCTCGCCCGTGCTGCGGCGATAGTCGTAGTCCGCCCGCAGGAAGGCCTGGCAGGACGGGGTGAGGTACGGCGAGAGCGTGTGGAGGTTGCGCGCGTAGTCCTCTTCGCCGTTCGTCGGCCAGCGGTTGAGGGTCTGGAACACGTAGAACGTGAACGCATAGACCGATTCGGGCGGAACTTCCCACCACTTGCGGGTACTGCCGGAGCGCAGGTCGGGCGGGACGTGGATGGTTAGGTCGCGCGGCGCGCTCCACCAGCCGCCGCCCATGACCAGAGCGACGATGACCAGCGCGCCGGCACCCAGGCGGAGCGTCTTGATGTGCGCCTGCAGATGGGTGATCTCGTTCTTGAAGCGGCTCATCGTGCCCCCCTTGCAACAGACCTTCGGGTGGTCCAGAAGCCGGAGCGTGAGATCAGCACATGGCCGCCCACCCAGCCCGCCGCCAGCGGGTGGCGCGTGGCGATGCGCCATTGCAGTTGCCGGTACAGCCAGGTGTCGGGGCGCCCGCGCTTGAGGCGACGCAGGATGCCGCCCCCGATGAAGACGCCGAAGGCCACGCCCAGCACGACGAACGTGGGCGCGAGCGCGATCGTGCGGAACACCCAGGACAGCGGCGCACCGACCAGCAGGCCGGCGGCGCCGGACAGGCCGCAGCAGATCCACAGCTCGTCGGCGGTGAGGCCGCGCACAACAACGGGATGGCGGTTGAGCCGGTGCGGAAGGAACGTGACCGTCCCGTCCGCACGGACGTGCTGCTGCTCGGACATACCAGCCTCGCCTTACAGGATGCCGGTGGCTTCGGTGAGCAGCCAGATGCCGATCACGAGCAGCACGGCGCCGATGGCGACCGTGAGGCCGAACTGGCCCCACGTCTTGCGGCCGGTGTGGATCTCCGCGTAGGTGCCGTAGGCGTGGTAGCAGACGCCGATAAACATCGACGCCACGACCAGCAGGGCCACGAGCATGATGATGTCGTAGCCGTAGTTGCGGATCGTTTCCATGATGCCGTTGCCGGTGCCGCGGGTCGGGTTCTCCAGTTGCGGCAGCCCCTGCGCGAACGACAGCGCGGGCAGCGCGGCGGCGCCCAGGGCCACGGCGGCACGCTGGGAAAAACGGGACGTGAGGATGCGGTTTTGCATGGTCAGGCCTTTCAGGTCAGGAGAGGAGGAAGAAACTCAGGACGAGGTACATCGCGACAAAGCGGATGCAGACGCCGAGGAACTGGCGCTGGTTGAGGCGGCTCTCTGACCACCCCACGTAGGCCGTTCGGATGGCCCAGACGCCCCAGACGAGCAGGACCGCGAACACGACGCCGACCAGGACGGTCGCCATCGCCGAAGGCGCGATGCCGCTGTTGGCTTGAAATGCCGAGACCTGGGCGCCGTTCATGGCTTGGCCTCCGCGGTCGTCGGCGATGGAGCGACGGTCCGCTCGGTGCGGTAGTCGCCAGCCAGTTCAGCGGGGTCGCGCGGCTGGGCACGCGACGGTGTGAGGTGGGCCTGGATGCCGGCGCGCACGCGCGCCAAGTCAGCCAGCAGCCGCGGGTAATCGAAGTGGTAGCGCTCGCCCGGCTGGATGGGGGCATGCGCGGCGCTGTTGGTGACGGTGCGCTCCAGCGCGTCGAGTTGACGCAGCGCGGCGACCAGCTCCTGGCGCTGCGCGGGGGGCTCGGCCAATGTCATCGGGGACTGGCCCAGCAGGAGGGCCGTCACGAAAAAAGTGGGCACGCCGCGATGCGCGGCGCGCTGCCAGATCGGAGCCAACATCGCGCCATTCCTGTGTGATCAGCAATGGGTTGATCGTGGGCAACGAGGGGCTTTTAGGCCGCAAACAATAGGAACCTGCGGATGACCGGATTGATGGTCTAGAGGTACTTCTTGAAGCTGCCTGCGGTCAGGCTCACGGCCAGTCCCAGCAAGGCGGCGCTCGGCAGCAGGATCAGGAGTGGATGCACCGAGATCGGCAAGGCCAGGTACGTGACCCACGGCAACACGGCCAGCGGCATCAGGCTCGCCTTCGCCCGGTGGTAGATGAAACCGGATTCCCGGCCCGCGCCGAACCGGCGCACGTCCCGCCGTACCAGGCCGTCGATCAGACCGACGAATGCCGCGGTGAAGATCAGCGGCAGCGTGAGCACCAGGACCAGCAGGCGCACCAGGAAAGTGAGCGTCGTGAAGGCCGCAGCGATCAGGTAGCTCTCGGTCCAGACATAGACCTGGCTGATGTAGTACCGGAAGTTGCGGGTCTGCCCATGGCTGGGCGCGCGGGCGCGCTCGGCGGTCTGGCTCATGCGCTCCAGCAGCCCCGAGCGCACGAACACCCATTCGTAGCCGGTATCCACCAGCTCGTGCGCCGTTCGGCCCGGCTCCTGCACGACGACGCTGCGCGTGAAATGGTTGGACAAATGCCCCAGCTCGTACTGCAACATCTGCTGGGAGTGGCGCCAGCCTTGGTCCTTCCAGAACAGGTGCATGCCGACGCACTCGACCACGATCGAGAACAGCAGCGAGCCGATCAGCACCCCGAGCAGCCGGAACGGCAAGGTGATGGTGCCGACGATCAGGCCCTGGCGCTGGTTCTGCTCCCGCTGCGCGGTCGAGGCGGCGTCCTTCATGACGAGGCCTCGTTGCCGGCGCTGTCGTCGGTGGCTGCCGGGCCAGCTTCGGTCGGCGTAGCCTCATCCAGCAGGTCCTTGGGCAAAGCCCCGTCCTGCGGGGCCGGAGAACTGGTGAACTCCCACCACTGCGTGGCTTCGCTGTAGCTCTGGCGCATGTACCCGGCCAGTTGCTGCAAGTCCGCCGGCATCACCTCGTCCGGGTCCGGCGCCGGCAGCGGCATGCGCACTTTCCAAAGCTGACCACCCTGCAACAACGCGAAGCACTGGCCCTTGGGCAAGCCGACGACGTGCGACGGCTCGATCATCGGCACGCTGGACATGCTGATGCGGTCCTGGGTGTTCGACGTGAAATCCGTCGCCCCGCGAATGTCCGAGCTGTCGGTCGCGCCGCTGACGATGGTGGTCGTATAGACCTCGACCTTCGGTAGTTGCCGGGTCAGCAGTTCAGCGGTCGCGGTCTCGCGCACGCGCAGCATGAACAGGTTGTTGAAGTTGCCGATCACCTGACCGGCCTTGGCGCGGTTGCCAATGCGGGCCTCGATGTCCGAGAGGGTCTGCGTGTACGCGGTGACCTGGAGGCCTGCGCCACCGCCCTTGTTGATCAATGGGATGAACTCATCGCCCATCAATTCGTTGAACTCGTCGGCGTGGACATTGATCGGCACGCGCGCACCGGCTGAAGCGCCCGGCAAGCCATCGTCAATCCCGTGCTTGTAGATGTGGCCTGCGACCGAAACCAGGTCGGAGAACATGGAATTGCCGACCGCTGCGGCGACCTCGGCGTCGGACAGCGCGTCCAGGCCCACGTAGACGACGGCGCGCTTTCGGATGACCTGCATCCAATCGAAGATCGGGCGCGGGTCGGCCAGGTCGGAATAATTCGGGGCCAGAAGCTGGGAAATCTTCCCGCTGGTGAGCTTCTCCAGCAGCGGCAGCAGGCTGGCGACGATCTTGTCGAAGTACGTCTTGTCGTAGCGGACGGCAGAGCGCAGGCCGTCCAGCACCGGGTCGTAGTTGCGGGCCTGGGAGAGGTACTGCTCCAGCGCCACCACGCGCTTCTCGCGCCCGATCATGTTGCGCGGGATGTTCTTCTCATTGAGCTTGGCCTCGATCTGAACGATCACCTCCCAGGCCTTGGGCTCGGTCTTGGCGAAGTAGTGCTGGGCGTACTCGATGAACAGCGCGTCGATGTTGATGACGTGCCGCTGGATCAGCATGTAGTCCGGGCGCTGCCCCAGTTCCACCAGGGCGCGGGCGATGATGTTGACGAAGCGCCACGCGAACTCCCTGAAGGCTGCGCTGTTGCCTTCGCCGGAGAGCTGGCCCGCGATGCGGGTGGCGACTTCCGAGATGCGACCGAAGCGGCCTACGGCGTTGTAGCGCGCGGAAATGTCCGGCCAGCCCAAATGGAAGACATAGAACTCGCCTTCGCGGCCCGCGCGCTTGGCCTCGACATACATCCGCTTCAGGAGATCGGCATCTCCTTTGGGGTCGATGAAGATCACGACCTCGTGCTCGCCCGCAGAGTTCGTGCGCCGGATGTCCTGCGTGACGAACAACTCGGCCAACCGGGTCTTGCCCACGCGCGTGGTGCCCAGTACCAGCGAGTGCCCGACGCGCTCGCCCAGCGGCAGGCTGACGTCCACCTCCTCCGGTTCGATTCCGTGCAGGCGCGGCAGGCCGCCCACTGGCGGCAGCGGCCGCACCGGGTTGCAAGGTACGTCCCAGCCGGTGAGTTTCGACAGCCGGGACAGCGGGAACGGCGCGAACTCCAGCCGTTCCTCCAGCCTGCGCGCCAGCCGATAGGCCGGCGTCGGCTCGACGTAGCGCCGAAACTCCGGCCGGTACGTCTGCATGAGCCTATGGGTGTGTTTCTGCTCCCACAGGAACCCGCGCCCCACGAACAGACGCTGCTGGCTGACCGGCACGTGCTTGCTGGTCATCACGTACCGAGGCAACCTGCGGATGTTGCGCCGGTAGCGCAGGATGACGCGGGCATCGCGGTAGCGGATCGCGCCATAGGCCCCGAACGCCAGCGCGCTGCCGACGCCCATGGCGGGGCTCAGCGCGAGCGACCACGAGGCCACCAGGGACAGAAACGCGGCGCCTGCACACGCCGCGACGGTATATAGCTCCACCGCTGGGCGAAGCAGAACCTCGACCGGCTGTTTCCCCGACATGGCTTCATTGCTCGATGCCGGTGGCCGTGATCAGCGCCGGGTAGTGCCGCAGGCCCAGGCGCTCGGCCAGGTCGTCGCCGGACACGGGCGCGAGGGGCACGCCATGCACCAGGGCGCGCAGCCGCGCCAGGCCTTGCACGGTCTCGACGTTGACCACCAGACCGACCGCGCCGCGCTCGCGCAATGAGGCTGCATGGCGGCGCAACCAGGCCTGGGAAGTCTCGTCGTCGCCCACGACCACGAAGGGACGCAGGCCCGGCGCCTCGATCACCCGCCGCGCGACGGTGCCGGACGTGAGCTTGGCGCTGCGCACCGGCAGCATCGCGGCCTCGTCCGCCGGTGTGGCAGGGATCTGAGGCGTCAGGATGGGCGACCGGGCCGGCGCGTTGGCGCGCGGCTGAAGGTTCAGGGCTTCGTAGTACGGCAGCGCCGACGTGCCGCCACGGTCTTCGACCACGATCAGCGGCTCGCCGGCACGCGAGGCCAGCGGCAGACCCGCCAACAGCACGAGCAGGCCTTTCGCCGCGAGATGAGCCAGATGGGATTTCGTCATGGTGAGGTCTCCTGGCGCGCGGCGAGGACCGCCGGGGTTGAGCGCGTGCCTTGCACGCGCGCGAGGTGGCGCGACACGCTGCGTCGATAGCGGGCGGCGGGCTCGCCTCCCGCGGGGCGGTGGTAACGGCCGATCGCCACCAACCAATCCTCCCCGGGGCTGTGCTGCTCTTTCAGGATCTCGGCGGCGATGGCGAGGTTGCGGTACGGGTCAAGCAGGTCGCACGCGGTGCTGTAGCGCTGCTGGTGGTAGCCGAGGTTGATCTGGCCCAGGCCCGCGTCGATGCGCGTGTGCGGCGTGGAGCGCATCGCCTGGTGCAAACCGGCACAGGCGTCGGATCGGGTCGCGTAGCGGCGCGACTGGCCGGCGACGTTGAGGGACCACGGCCACGGGACGATGCGCCCGTTGCGCCGGATGCCGCTCTCTTGCAGGGCTACGGCATAGAGCACCGTCGAGGGAATGCCCGCGCGCTGGGCGGCAAGCTGATAGGCCGGTGGTGGAACTTCCTGGGCCTGGGCAACGAAGGCGCAAAGGCCAGCAACGAGTACCAGTGCGCGCAACGGCGCCGTCAGGGTTGGCGTTGCCATTGGCCATTCACCTCGCGCACGACCGCAGGCAAATCGCCGGGCAGGCCCAGCGACAGCCAGCGGCCGCCGTCATGGT
This sequence comes from Pseudomonas sp. WS 5010, assembly GCF_012985565.1. Lineage (NCBI taxonomy): Bacteria > Pseudomonadati > Pseudomonadota > Gammaproteobacteria > Pseudomonadales > Pseudomonadaceae > Pseudomonas > Pseudomonas sp. WS 5010. The sequence goes on from NZ_JAAQWQ010000005.1 coordinate 384,004, forward strand.
TGAGAGTGATGCTGCCGCTGCGCACCCGTGCGGGGTCGATCTGTGCGCGCTTGGCCCAGTCGCGGATGCGCGCGTCGTCCTGGCGGCTGCCGACCATGTACAGGTCGAACTCGGCCCCCGAGGATTGCAGGCGCTGCACGAGCTGTCCGCAGGCTGCGCAGCCGTCCTTGACGAATACCGCCGTGCGGCCGCTGCCGCGCGTGGCTCCGGCGACCGGCTTGTCGTCCGGCAAGTTCACCCGCTGCATGCCGGGGTTCAGGCGCTGCCAGGCCTCGTCGTAGGCCCTCTGGTAGGCGAGCAGCTTCTCGACGCGGCGCGCCTCAACCTGCACCTGCAGCTCTGCGTAGCGGCGCCTTTCCTCGTCGGTGCGGGCTTCGATGCCCAGGGCCGACAACGGGTCCAGATTGGGCGAGTAGATGCCCAGCGGCCCGTCCATCAGTTCGCGGTAGCGCGCCCACTCCTGCGGTTGCAGGCCCCAGTCGCTCGCCACCCGGTCGTCCAGAACGCGAGCGGCCAGCGAGCGCTCCTGGCTCTGCGCATTGCGGACGGGAGCCGCAGGCGGCTGCTGCGCCAAGGCGGGCCACTGGGCGGACGCCAGCAGGAGCGCGGAAAGGATGATCGGCGGCTTCATGCGCTGTACTCCAGTCAGGGAATCGCCATGCGACGGGTCTGGTCGCCGGTCTGGAACAGCGCGGTGTTGCCCTCGACCGCCTGCAAGCGCCACGGGCCGACCGCATCACCTGGCAGCAGCACCTGAAGTTGGTCGGGCGTGAAGTCGCCACTGCTGGGCGCGACAGACACGCTGCGCTCGCCGGCGCGCAGTTCGGCACCGACGACCCGGAACGGCAGCGGCGGAGGTTCGGGCTTGGCGGATGACTTGCTCGGTGCGCGCGGCTGGGCGGGTACTGCGGCGCGTGCGGTGGTCTGGCGCGCCTTGACCTGCTCGACTTCGGCGCGCAGTGCCTGAAGGTCGTCGGCAGCGGCATAGGCGCTCAGCGATTTCTCGACCTGGGCCGCGCGTGCGTCCAGGATTTGGCGGGTGTCTTTGAGGTCTGCCGCCGTGGCAACGGCCGGCCGCTGCTGGATGGCCTCGACGGTCTCGGCCAGGCCTGTCGCCTGCGCTTCGAGGCGTTGCAGCCGGGAATCGAGGCGATCCTGGTCGGCTTGGTCGTTCATGGCCTGGTAGCCCAGGGCCAAGAGGACACTGAGGCCAAGCAGCCAGAGCCACATCAGGCTCTGCACCACCACGGCGGCGGTTGAACGCTGGGCGGATTGCGGAGCGTTCATGGCTGGCCTCCCGAAACTGCGGGTGCCAGCGGGAACGTCTGCACCGCCTCGATGGGGGGCGGCGCGGGTGTGTTGTCGGCGGTCATGCTCTCGCCGGGCCGCTCAAAGCAAATCTGTCGTGTGAGGTCATCCGCGTGCAGTTCCCAGGCCGGGCCAGCCAGCGTGAGCAGCGCATCGCGCAAGGTCATTGGGCCGAGGTGCAGGTGCGCCGCCGGCAGCGGCAGCGCGTACAGCTCGATCACCGCATGCGCTGTCTGGCACAGGCCGTAACCGCTGCGCTTGAGCACATGCCGCAGCCCATCGCCGACGGTGGCGCGCGCATCCTCGGGGATGGACACGTCGATGGTCTGCAACAGCAGGTCGCGCTGCGCCACCGTGGGCGCCAACTCGACCAGGGTGTAGCGGCCGTAGCGCACGACGGGGATGTACTCGGGAGCCTCGGGCTCGGACGCGGGCGAGACTTCCTCGAAGGCATCGGGTGCGTGCGGCGAAGTCGTGGTCGCGCAGCCGCTAGCCAGCACCGTCCAGAGCAGACCGAGGATTCCCGCCAGCAGGCGGCGTTCGGGGTGGTGAAACCAGGGTGGAGAGGGGCACATAGCTCGGCGTCCTGAAACATCGAGCCCTCACCATCGCCTCTAACGCCCCGGGGCAGCAGCAAACAATGCGAACCACGCTGTGTCCGATTTGCCGGCAGCGGTCTAGTCGAACAAAAGCGGCCTTGAGGGGGCCGTAACGGAAAAGCTCAGTCGCGGTCGGCGGATGGAGGCCGGCTGCTTGACTGCTACTATTTGTTAAAACACCAGTGGACGGGGGCGTAAATGAGGGTTTCTCGGGTCAGGTTGATCAATTTCGCCAATTTCTCGGATGTTGATGTCGAGACGGGGGAAAGCATCGTCATCGTGGGAGAGAACAAGGTTGGCAAGAGCAATTTCATTCGCGGCCTGCAGTTGATCCTTGATCCGGGCTTGTCTGAACGCGATCGACAACTGGGGCTTGAACATTTCTGGGACGGACTTGGCGAAGACAAGGTTGGTGCGACCATTGAGGTCTCTGTGGATCTAACGGACTTCACAAACGATCCCCGGCTGATGGCTCACCTCAACGATTGCGTGATTGATCCTGGCCCACCCATGGTGGCCCGACTCACCTACCGCTTCCAGCCTAAGGCGGGCCTGGGGCGCGCCCCGGAATCGTTGAAGGACTATGAGTATGTGATCTTCGGTGGCAACGATCCCGAAATGCGTATCGGCGGCGGACTTCGCCGGATGTTGCCAATAGATGTTCAGGTAGCCCTGCGTGACGCTGAGAAGGACCTTGCGAGCTGGCGCAATTCGCCATTGAGGCCGCTCATTGAGGATCTTGCCGCGTCGTTGGATGATGACGCCCGTGAGGAGATTCAGAATCAGGTCGACCAAGCACAGCGAGAGCTGGCTGGACACGAGGAAGTGGTAGCGACAGCAGAACGGATCAGCGAACGGCTGATCGCAATCGCCGGGGGGCAACATGCTGTCCCGGTATCGCTCGGACTTGCACCTACACGAGTGGATGCATTGCTGCGTAGCCTTCGGCTGCTCATCGACAACGGTGTTCGCGGTGTCGGCGATGCCAGCCTAGGAACGGCGAATCTGATCTTCCTGGCCTTGAAGAGCCTCGAACTCGACCGTCTCGTCTCCGAGGGGGAGCGCGACCACACATTCTTCGTCGTCGAGGAGCCCGAAGCGCACCTGCATCCGCATGTCCAGCGTCTTGTCTATCGCTACTTTCTCGGCACAAGTGCGGAAGATGAGGACGAAGCCCCTCCGCTGACGACAATTCTCACTACTCACTCGCCGCAAATCGCAAGCGTTACACCGATTAGGTCCATCGTTCTCCTGCGTCATAACGCAACGGACGGGAAAACCGTCGCGGTTTCGACCGCGAACGCACCTTTCACACAGAGGGATGAAGACGACCTCCAGCGCTACATCGACGTCACTCGCGGAGAAATATTATTTTCCCGGGGAGTGATTCTGGTTGAAGGGGACGCCGAGCGCTTCATCATCCCCGCGTTCGCCGACGCCCTCGGGATTCCTTTCGACATACTTGGAATCACTGTGTGCTCGGTCGGGGGGACGAACTTCACTCCTTATGTGAAGCTTTTGGGCCCTAAAGGGCTAAATATTCCACATGTAATTTTGACAGATCGCGACCCGGTCAATGGCAAACCTCCACTAGCCCACAGGCGGTTAATTAATCTCTTAAACGAGGTCGATGACGAATATGGTTACGATGACCTGGATATAGATGATGTGCTCAAATACGCCGCAGAGTTTGGATACTTCGTCAACGAGAGCACGCTGGAATCCGACCTATTTGCCGCCGGAATGACCGAGGCGATGAAGTCGGTAATCGAGCAGGAGTTGCCGCTGAGGCAAGTCACCCGGGACGCACTGCAAGAGTGGGTGGATGATCCGGATCAGGTCGATGAAGACCGGCTGCTGAAGTTGATTGAACGGATTGGCAAGGGGAGATTTGCACAGGCACTTGCGCCGTCGGTGTCTGAGGACGTTTGCCCGGCCTACATTCGCTCTGCGCTGGAGCATATCCGCGATGCCGTCGCGTAACGTCGGTACAGCCTACCTGGCGCAGGCTGCCGAGTTGGCTGGAAATCCAGGGCAGTTGGCAGCTTACAACTCTCAAGGACATTGTGTGGTACTCGCTGGTCCCGGGAGCGGTAAGACCAAGACACTCGTCCTAAAGCTCGCCCGCATCCTGGCCGAAGACGTCGAGGCCCCACGTGGCGTTGCGTGCATCACTTATAGCCAGGAGTGCGCTCGCGAACTCGCTCGCCGAATTGAAAGCTTGGGACTTCAGCAGGCACCTAATCTTTTCATTGGTACGGTCCATGGGTTCTGTCTGCGTCATCTCTTGATGCCGTATGGACGCCTGGCCGGCCTGCCCATATCTTTCCCACTCTCGGTGGCCACTCAACGAGTCAGTGATCGGTTGTTGAAGCAAACTGGAGATGCGCTTTTCGGCCAGAACCATCCGTACAAAGTTATTGACCTCGGGCGGCATCGCCGTTCCGTGCTCAATCGAAATAGCGTCGCTTGGCGTAGCGAGGAGGAACTCGCTGCCTGGGCCGAGGCCTACGAGGCCGCTCTGCGCGACGATGGGCTGATTGACTACGATGACATGGTTGTCTTCGGCCAACGTTTGATCGCCGAGCACGACTGGGTACTACCTCTGGTTCAGGCAAAATTCCCCGTGCTCGCGGTGGATGAGTACCAGGATTTAGGCGTGGCACTGCATCGCATCGTCAAACGCCTTGCCTTCGACGGGGGTGTCCGACTTTTCGCTGTCGGGGATGCGGATCAGTCGATATATGGATTTACGGGAGCTGATGGCGCGTTGCTCATGGAATTGGCGGCTCGCAGAGACATTGAGCCTGTCCAGCTTCAGTTAAATTACCGTTCTGGTGCAGGGATCGTGACTGCGTCAGAGATGGCGCTTGGAGAAGCCCGAGGCTATCAAGCGAGCGATCCTGCGCGACAAACGACCATCGAATTTGTCCTGCGCCCGGGTGGTATGGCGGACCAGGCTGCGCACGCCGTCGCGCAGATCATTCCGGCGGCCTTAGCCTCCAAGCCGGGACGAACACTGGGCGATATCGCGATCCTATACAAAGACTATCGCGCAGGCGATATCGTGGCTGAAGCTGTGGCAACCGGTGGTCTCGATTACATCCGTGTGGATACCGCAGCACCTTACCGCAAGGTTGCCCTAACAAGTTGGGTAGAAGATTGTGCGGCGTGGTGCGCGGGTGGCTGGCGTGTTGGACGCCCACAATTGCGCGGACTACTCGACCGCTATCGCGCATTTCATCGGGCGAGCTTGGACGATTCACAGGCCAAGCGCGAAGAGCAAGAGCTAACCGCCTTGCTATGGGAGCTGCGTGCTGACCAGCAACCTGCGCGAGAATTTGTTGCTTCGCTGCGCAACGGTGTAGTGGATCATCTGCTGGCGGCTGAATTGGCGCTCGCTGATCAGAAGGAGCAACTGGATCGCATGACGGCAGCGCTCGCTGAAGGAGGTGCACTGGCTTCGCTAGACATCACGAGTTTGGGCGGCCGGGACGGTTCGCCCGATCACCTGAATCTGCTGACACTGCATTCCGCAAAGGGCTGTGAGTACGACGTCGTCATCATGGTTGGACTCGACCTCGGAAATCTGCCGTGGCGCAATGAAACTCCAGAGAAGTTGCGCGAAAGTCGCCGGCTCTTCTATGTGGGACTCACACGTGCTCGCGACGAGGTCCACATGCTGTATTCGGGCTTCGTTGATGGCCGCTATGGCCCTATGCGCTTTGGGCGCTCGCCATTCCTTGATGAGCTGGAGGCGCGAATGCGTGCCGCTGGCATTTGAGTGTGAACCCGAGAATCTGGAGTGTCGGTGCTGCGTCGGCGCATGTCGAGCAACACCACAGTCGAGCTACATCTTTGCAGCCAAGCGATTGGCTGCGAAACGCTCGCGCGAGAGTCTGGCGGCGTTATTCATCGAGTCTAGGTTATCGATACACCATAGACCGTTGATGCAAAGAAAGCGCTCACTAAGCACTGCTTCAAGTATGTTTGGAAGGGTTGCGTTGAAGAATCCGGCACCCTTGACCGTTGGGGCCGGATCTAGCTCAAGCATCGCGACCGGCAGGTCAGAAAGGCACGGGCCGAAGTGGCCAGCCGAAGGGAACTTGCCCCCAAACTCGGTGCGCAGACGCTCCTTTCCCATGCTCTTGGTGAGAGTGCTATATCGCTCCTGCCGCAGCAACCAAAGAGACTTGATGCCCGCCTCGCGGTACCGCTCTTGGCGTTTACGGTAGTCACGGAGCGACTGATACGATCTTTGGATCTCGACAGCCAACCTAACCCCATTGCGCTCACCCCAGACATCAGCCTGCCAGCGACCTGCATCACCCGAACCCGGCATTTCAACCGAGGCACGGAATCCAAGATCTTCAAGCACGCTGCGCACAAGTATCTTGGCCGCCAGGTGCCATTGGCTTTCTTCGGAAGTACTGCACGCACCTCCTAGATGCGCGAAGAAGGGGTACCCATTAGCACTAACCTTGGGAATCGCTGGAGCGTTGCAGCAAGGCATCAGCAGATCACCGATGCAGTACGCCCGTTGCAACTCTTCCCACTGCGCCTGAGACATATGCAGTGCGTTGGCTGCACCAGTACCATCTGCATATGCTGCTTCGATCACCATAGCCATAGTGCCTCCTTGAGTCTCGGTATTGTCTAATCAGTTTAGCCTTCCCCGCGCTGGGACCGGGGCGGTGATCGAATCCTCCGAACAGCAATTTCCTAGAAAAATGCCGGCACCCCCGAAAGGATGCCGGCAGACAGCAGATCACGCAGTTACCAATTGCCGGGCCAATGCGACCTCCACGGAATCACCATCCTGGTTCAGGACATCGAGCCCCGATTCGGGTACATCGCCCGAAGTGGACTGCGAGACCATGATCTTCTTGGCCATCAGCTCCAGGCAGGTCATCTGCGAGGAGCCGGCGTAGCCCAGGTAGATCACGCGCACGGACAGCTTCTGCCCGATACGCCAGGAGCGGCGTGCCGCCTGCTGGAGCGAGTACACGTTGTAGCCCGACTGCATGAACACGATCGTCGGAAACTCCAACAGGTCCAATCCCGTCTTGACAAGCTCGGGATTGGTGATGAGCACGTCGATGCCACGGTCCAACTGCTCGGCGATCCAGTCCTCGCGGCGGCTGGCATCCACGCTTGCGCGCAGTACCGCCACTTTGAAGCCTTCCTGCTCCAGCAATACCTTCAACCGGCTAGTCGTGTCGCGCGTGCCGGTATAGACCGTGTAGGCCAGAACCTTGCGGCCCTGTGCTTTCTCTTCCCTGCAGATGTCGATCAGCTCACGCTCCTTGGGGCTGATCTCGAACTCGTTGAACTGAGCCGGGACGAACGCCAAGGTATTGCGTGTACGCGGATGCACCACGGTCTCCGACCGGAAGCAGCAGTCCGGCCAGGCCAGCAGCACGTTGAGGACCACACCCAGCAAGGTCGTATCGCGTCGCGCCAGAGCCTGTTTCAGCTCCGCGGTCAGCCGACCCGCCAAATCGCGGTAGGCCGCGGCTTGCGCCGTGTCCATCGCGACTTCACGGAACTCCTCGTCATACGGTGGCAGAACGTTGCCGCCGATGTCTCTGAGCTTGAGGAAGATCGTGAACGGCAGGATGCAGCGCAGCACGCCCTTGGGGCCGAAGCCCGGAGCTTTGACCGTTCTGACACTGACTTTCGTGCCTTTCGCGGTCTTGTGCGCCGTGCCGGTGCTCTCGGAATAGATGTCCTTGAGGACTCCGTGATCGCGCATGAACGCCATCGCGGCCGAGGTCATGCTGCCGCTCGTGGTCGGGCGGTAGCCGTCTTCGATCATCCGCCCGGGAAGGGCTCGGAACAACAGGTAGAACAGATCGTCGCCGTAGCCGCCCATCAACGTGCCGGTCAGCAGCAAGGTCTTGCGAGCCTTCGCTGCCAGCACGCCCATGGCCTGGCCCTGGGCGCTGCCGCCGTTCTTGTACTCGTGCGCCTCGTCGGCGATGAGCAGGTCGAACGTGCCTTGCGGCAGGTAGCGCTTGATGAACTCGGACGGCTGATAGCCGCCCTCGCCAAAGCCGAACTCCATGTTGGCCATCGCACGTTCCATGCGTGTGGCCTGGCGGTCGGAAAACACCAGCTCGCCGTTGCCGTCCATGAGGTTGATGAACTCATGTACGTTGTCTCCCAACATGGAGGCGAGGAAACCATCACCGAAGCGTTTCATGAGCTTCTGCGCGGTGACTTCGCCGATCGTCGGGATGCGCTTCAAGGCTTTGAGAACGGCCGAAGACTGATCGCTGCCGGGCAGACTTCTCGGGCGGATCAACGTCCACAGGGGTGCGGCGCAATGGCTGCACTTCCTGCGGTACTCCTCGGCTTCGAGCGCGACCGGGTTGACCGGCTCGCCGTCGAGGTCGGTGATGACCGTGCCGCAGTCAGGGCACGCTGCCACGTCGCCATGGCGGTTGCGCCGCGTGGTGAAGACGGGCTTCCAGTGGAATCCCATCCGCATCCTGACGCGCCCCAGGACAAAGAACTCCTGGCCCGTGGGCTGCACACCTAGCTGCTCGCGCAGCTTGATGAGCTTGACCAGCGTATCCGGCCCGTTGAGCACCCACACCTTGGCGCCTGCCACCGTTTCCTGGATCTCGCGCCGCCACTTGTAAACAAGGTGTGGGGGCGAAAGAACCAGGGTGCGGCGGTAGCCTTCGGCGTTGAGCACGGCGGCCGTGGCGATGCCGACGGTCGTTTTGCCGCAGCCCATTTCGCCATTGACGATCGCGGCGCGTTCGCCATGATCAATCAGCAGCTCGGCAGCGGCATGGACGACTTCGGTCTGGGCCTCAAACAGCTTGCGCTTGAGGCTGGCGACGACGAGTTGCCGGTGCGCCTGTGGCTGACCGGTATAAACCGGCGGGTTGGCACGGTTGAGGGAGTCGAGCAGTTCGTCGCCGAACTCACCGACGAAATCCTGAAGGCTCTGGGTCAGAGGGGAAGATTCCGCATCGAGCAGTTCGCCCTGTACGGGCGTTGCTTCTTTGGCAGTGGTATCGAGATCGAGGGACATGGTGATGCTCCAAGGAAAATGGGGCATCACCACCCCAGCGGGCAATGGGATGCCCCGAGGTGGGAAGAAAGATGCGACGCGAGGCCGCTGGATGAGGATCAGTACTCGCTCGGAAGCAGCAACGTTGTGACGCTGCGATCCCATTCGGTGATGATCCAGAGCTTCAGGTCAGGCGCGACCTGGTAGGACGAAAACAGGCGATCCTCGCCGGACTGCAATGCCACGTCGTTCTGGCGCCGGTCGTTGTCGAAAAGGTCGCCCCAGTCGCCGCTGAGGTGGCGGCGCAAGTACTCGGTCGGATTGAGCCGGCCTTGCCGGATAAGCGCATCGACGCCGGCCGTCGCGACCAGATGTCCGGTCGGGAATAGAGGCCGAGGAACGACGCTGGCGAAAACAACTTCTTGTGCCATGGGTTTTTCCTAAAGAAATGGAAAGGCCACGGCCCCACGGGGCGCGTGACCCCGGTTGGGTGGATGAATGCAGGAACAGGCGCTGGCGGCCTGCCTGAAGGAAACGGCTACGCGGCCGGAGGACAGTCCTCGGACGGCAGCACGATGTGGGTGGCGCTGCGATTCGCTTCGGTGACGACGCGGATGGTCAGCTCGCGGGTGACGATGAAGAGCGAGTCGAGGCAATCGCCGGACAGCAAGGCGGCATTGTTCTGTTGCCACTTGTCGTCGGTGACGTCGCCCCAGTCGCCCCTGACATGGCGCTGGAAGTACGGTATCGGGTCGAGCCGGCCTTCACGCATCAGGCGGTCGATGCTTTCGCTGAAGATCAGTGCGCCGATCGGGAACAACAGATTGCGGCGGTTGCGGTCAGGAACGTCGTGGGCCATGGGTTCTACTCCTTTGCAGGTTAGTCGGGCCACGGGCCCACCGGGGCAGCGTGACCCCGTTGGGTGGATGAGAACGACGGCGAACCGTCATCGATAAACAGCGATCAGCGGATGGTTAACACCTCGCCCCGCGTTGCGGAGCCAGGCGTCATGTCCCACGCGCGGATGACAGGCACGAACTTGTCGGTGAGGATGCGGGTCTCGGCGATGGAGCCGTCTTCGCGTTCGGTGAATTCCCGCTGGAGCGTCTTGTCCTTGTGGGTGTCACCTTTGACGATGAGCACGCGCCCGGTCTTGGAGCGCACAACCCCCGAGATCGCGCCCGCGGCCAGAGCCAGGGCGAGATGCCAGTGGGACAAGGCACGCGCGGGCGGACGCAGCGACTGCTGCGCGGCTCCCAGGTGCGTATCCAGCGACGGCCAGAGGCCTTGGAGCCGACCAACCTCATCGGCGAACTGCTCCGGCTCCATCGTCACGCGGAAGAAATGCTCCGGCTCGGCCGGACTGGCGGGGATGATGTACGGCAGGAACGGCCATTCGCTCGGCAGTTCCTCGGCTTCGACTTCGCCAAGCCCAACCTGCAGCAGCAGATTGCGCACGGCCTTGACGCCATCGGGTGCCTGCTCGCGCTGACGCACCCTGCGACCGAAGATCACCACCTGCTTGAACTGCGTTTCCACCGCTCGGTAGATCCGCAGGTCGGTGTAGTGGCGCGTCAGCCAGCCGACCAGCTCCGCGTCGAGCACGTAGCCGGGGACGATGAAGACCAGCACGCCGCCGTACTGCAACAGCGACAGGCTGCGCTGATAGAACAGTTTTTCGAGGCGGGCACGGCCCTGTCCCTGATAACCGATATTGCCGTTGACGTCCTTGGACAGGTCGCCATACGGTGGGTTGAGCCAGAGCAGCCCGAACGACTGCTTGGAGATCATCGCGTCCATGAGGTCCGCATGCAGGCAATGATCGACCAGGCCGCGGGCATGGCGTGCCCGCTCGGCGTCGAACTCGACCGCGAACGCCTTTACCTGCTCGCGCCCGAGGGCATGAGCAGCTTCGGCGATCGCCACGCCTTCGCCTGCGCAGGGATCGAGGATGCACATCGACCCGTCGCTGGGCATCATTGCGTTGAGGGCTCTTTCGAGCGTGGGTTCATCCGTGGGGAAGTATCCGTTTTTCACGAAATTGCGGGCGAGCCGCGGGAACATGAGGGCCATGGAAGTCTCCTGGTTGGCGGGGATGAAAGGCGGAAGCACGCAGAGGCGTGCTTCCGCGGGTGGGTCAAGCCGCTACCGCTTCCGGCGTCCAAATCTTGGCCGGAAAGGATAGGCGGTGAGTACGTCACTGCGGATCAAGGAGCCCAGCGCCAGGGTCAGCGCCGGCACGTCGATGGCGAGCCGATGACCTTCCAGTGGCCCGAGGGCGAACGGAAGGCGGGCCAGCATCTCGCGGGTTTGCAGCAGTTCCAGCACGGTCTCGCGCCAGTGATCGAGCAGCGGCAACGGGCAGGTGTCCCGCACCAGCGTCCACATGCGGTCAAGCCGGTGGGCGTTGCCGCGTGGCAGCAGTGCGAGCGCGCTGGCGTTGGCCTTGTCGGGCTTCACGCAGCGGCGATCGAACAGCCACACGTTGGAGAGCGATCCGAACAGCGTTCGTCGGTAGGCGCGAGTCATGCGCTTTTCCAGACGATCGACGTTGCCGATGAACACCGGGACGCTGCCGCCCTGGTCGGTGATGACGTGGAACTGGTCCAGTTCCTGCTCGTCGCGCCCGAGGGTCAGGCGAGCGAGGAACTGCTGGACGGCGGTGTCCCGCGCCCAGATCGAGAGGAAGACGAGGTTGCCTTGGTCATCGCCGACGCAAGCGTCGGCCATCACGTCGGAGCATTCGTCGATGCGGTAAAGCGTGGTGGAAGAAGTGTCTGCGGGCATGGTGGTGTCCTCGGATGAACGGGAACAGCACCGCCCGCTGGGGCAAGTACTGCCCCAAGGGGTGGAAGAAAACCGCTCAGTCCGGCTCGAACTGCCGGGTGTGCGGGTTGAAGTGAAGTGCCTCGTCCACCGCGGTAATCGGCGTGAAGCCGTCCAGGTAGATGTTGTTGAGGTACTGGTCGCGGTAGGTCAGTGCCCGCCGCGCCTGATCCTCGGTGAGGCCGTCGCTGATGAAGTACGCCAGCATTTCCTCGTCGGAAGAAACTTCGTCGTTGGACAGACTCCCTTCGACGAGCTTCAACAACGCGGGCGGGAGCGCAGCCAGGATCGGGTCCATGTCGGTTCCTCCTGGCTCAGACCAACAGCGCTGCGGCGGGTGCCGTGGAAGCCGTCGGTGTGCGCCGCTGCGCGTGGTGGGCGCGAACGCCTGCACGCCATTCGGCGGACTGCTCCGGTGCGAGATCCAGATAGGACAGCGGGCACGAGTAGTAGTACGGGTGCATGGACTCTTCCAGCGGCTTGTAACCCCACTGGCTTCCACTGCGTTCAAGCAGATCGCAGCGGATGTAGCGCAGGGATTGACCCGGTGCGAGATCACGATGCACGCCTTCGACCTTGGCCGTCACTTCCGCGACGGACCAGAGGACGTTGCCACGCAGCGCGTGGGCGATGACCTTGACGCTGGCGCGCTCGGTCTCCTGCGGTGTGATCAGTTCCGCGATCAGTTCAGATCGCGATTGGGGGGAGAAATACCTGCCCATGAAAGGCCTCCTGAAAAGTGGAGCCGGAGGCCTCCCCGCGGGGGAGAACCCCCAGCGGGTGATGGAATGCCGCGTTAGCAGCGATGAAGTCGCGTGTCAGTACTCAAGATCACCGCAACCGGCCGGGCAGCAATCCCGATCGATGCCGTGCATGCAAATGCCGTTTTCGGCATTCCAGTCCTGAGTCTCATGCCTTTCGGCGGGTGTTGCGTAGTCCCCGTATTCCTCTGCTATCTGCAGGGCATATGCCTGCTGATGCTCGGGTAACCGATGTACTTGCGCGTCAACTTCTGAACTGAACCGTTCCACGTACCAGTCGTGAGACTGTCCGCAGCCATGGATGGCTTGCTTGGCAGCCGTCTCGCAGACAGCCCGCCACGCGGTTTCATCCAGTGCGGAACGGTGGGTATCTGAAGCGATGTTGGACATGATGGAGACCTCCAAAGAAAAGGCCGGGGTCTCCCCCGCATGGGGAAAGAACCCCGGCGGGTGGATGAAGAACACCGCGGATGCGGCGTCCGCGATCACGCAGGTTGCAGTTCGGCCTGGCGGCCCCACTCCTGCGTCTTGAAGTCCAGCGCGTAGCCAAGTTCGCCCAGGCGGACGATCTGCGCGCGCAGGGTGAGGCGGTCGATGGTCGAATCCAGTTTCACGGACTCTCCCAGCGGCCAGAGCAGCCTGAACAGTGCGGCGTCGCCATCTTCGGTGCTGCCGGGGGCAGCAGCCACAGCGGGCGTCGGCGCATCCATGCCGAAAGGCGTGGTATCGACCAGCGGGTCCGCGGACGCCTGCACGGATGCGGGCTTGGCGGGCCTGGATGCCTTGGTGGGCTTGGCCGGCGTTGCCGCAGGCTGCGCCCCCAGTTCTTCATCGAGCGGATCAATATCCTGGGTTGAAAAGCCGCGAATATCCTCGCGGCTCAGTTTGTCAACGCCGAAGAGCGTCATGCCATCGAGGTTGCAACGAATCTCGAACTTGATACCGCCCCGCATGGGGATCGGATTCGGAAAGATGTAGCGGATCACGAACTCCCCGTCGTACTTGCCTTCAGGGTATTGCTCCAGTTCCGCGTCCTTCACCGCGAAGTTTCCGATAGGGGTGACGAGGTAGCCGACGCAGAACGGACCATTGCGGCCGTGGATTGTGCGGATCGAAAGCTGGCCCGATACGACGATGGGTGGGACTGACCTTGCGGATGCCGATGTGGCTGTCATGATGGTTCTCCTTGGGGAGCAGGGAAAAGGCAGGGCCCCGTGAGGGGCCATGCCGGATCAGAACGAAGCAGCCAATGCCGGCTCCTGCTCTTCGGCTTCACCTGCGGGCTCGCGCTCGGCGGACTCGATAAGCTGGTCGATAGCGGTGTCGGCAGCAACCTCGGCTTCGGGCGCGGATGCGTCCTCGGCCTGCGGCGCCTCGGCTTGCGCCTGGCTCGTCGGATAGACCTGGGTGCCGTCGATCTTGATGAGACCGATGTGGACCAGCGTCGATTCCAGGCTCGCTCCCGGTTCCCCGGCGCGCTCGCCCTTGGTGCGGATGTACGGATCGATCTTCATGTCGTTCAGACGGAAGGCGATCAGCACCTTGCGGTCCCCTTCGATGGCCTGCACGCATCGGCGAACCAGATGCTCGGCTTCAGGGGTGGAGACGATGGTGTCGATGTACCGATAGTCCGGCTCATCGACGGGGCCGGCCAGTGCGGCGATCGAGCACGACAGGAAGGGGTCGCCATCCTTCGGGGTGACGTCCTTCGGACGGTTGAGGTAGCCGATGCCGTGGGTGACCAGTTCATGCTTCTCGATCGAGGCCAGTTCGGCCCGGTCGATCAGCTCGGCCTTGAGCAGTCGCGCCTTGAGGGACGCGGCGGCCTGGCCTTTCTGCTCACCCTTGTCGCGGATGTACGCATCGCCCCACAGATCGCCGAGGCGGAAACGCACCAGCGGGCGCTGCTTGGGATCGTCAACGCCGATGTAGCGCTGAACGAGCTTCTTGGCCTCGGCACCCGAGACCTTGACGTCGAAGTAGCGGTAGCTGGGGTCCTTAGCGGAGCCGACCAACGCGGCGATGGTGCATGCCAGGAAGGGCTGCGCACGGCGGCCGCCCCGGACGGGAACCTCGCGGGCACGTTGGACATAGCCGATGCCCGAGGTGTGGAGGTCGAAATATGATTTCTCGTTGGAAGTGGTGTTCATGGTGAATCTCCATTGGAAGAAGCGGAGACACACCAGGCCCACACATGCGGGGAAAGGTGCGTAACCCCGCGGTGGGTTGATAAGGCGAAAGCATCCGCCACCAGAGACTGGTGGCCGCTCGCGGACGGATGCGGTGCGAGCTGGCTCGGTCACACAGTGGAAACTGCGCCGCAACCTCGAAGACCGATGGTTGCCTGGCATGTCGCTGACAACGTCAGCAGGCATGGGGTCAGCATGGCCGGGCCTCGCGCGCGCGACAGCAATCAATCGGCATCCGGGTGTTTCCCTTTGCCCGTGCCGCCCGGCGCTGCCAAAAAGAAAGCCCCCAAACGGGGGCTGCGAGGGCCGAGCGGTGAATGCCGCGTCAGGCGGGAGGTACCACTTCCAAGGACAGATGCGTGTCAGAAGCGAAGAGCATCAGGTCATCCGTGCTGTGCAGAATGCAAGTAAAGACGCTATCGGCCGGATCGAAGAACTCGGCAAAGTCGTCGGCACCTAGCATATGCTTGGCCAGGTACCACCAACCCTCGAATGGATCGGAATCCGGGTTGCAGCCGACGGCATATGCTAGAAGCTTCATTCGGCCATCGGGATAGCGCTCCCCGCGCTCGGCGAGGAAGTACACGCCCTGATCCTTGGCGAGGACGACGCGGCATTGGTTGGCGACGGCCTCGGCCAGCACGGGGCGAAGGTCGGAACCTTTGAATCGCAGTGACATAGTTGAAATCTCCTGTATGGATAAGAAAAAAGGCCCTCCATCCAAATGGATGGAAGGCCTGTGGGGTAGGCTGCTCACTCAGCCGTAATACCGCTGGGCTTCCTGAGATGGAACGAAGCGCGCGTTGCGACCAGTGGAGATCGGAAGCTGCAAGCGCCCGGTCTCTTCCGTCGAGAAGCGCGTCGCCGGGCCGAACTCGTTGGACCAGAAGCCAGCGCGGTCGCTGATGGCCGACGCTTTGGGCGAATACACCACCCAGCAGCCGTTTGCCTTGGACGTCATGCCGGCACCGCCTGGCGCCGCTTGGTGGCCTTGGTGTCGATCACACTCACGTCGATCAGGCGCCAGCGCCCGTCGTCGATAAGCCGCTCCAGCACTTCACCGAGCATGTCGAAATACACCTCGTCGTGCCGATCGACCAGCTCACCGTCGTGGCGCAGCTCCACCACGTAGGTGTCGCCGCCGCGGTCGTAGAGGATCGTCACCTGGCCCTCGAACTTCGCGGTCGAAACCGTGAAGCTGATCGCCGGAGGCGTTTCGATGATCTTGGACGGCGTGGGATCGACCCAGGTGAAGTCGCGGGCGCCCGCATCGACCAGCATGTGGGTGATGCGACGGAACCCGTCTGGCGCCGGCATTTCCTCCAACTGCTGGATGAGCTGGCCCAGTTCCATGCACTGCGGCTCGGGGATGGGCAGCTTGGCAGGCGCGGAGCCGAGGATGTGCTTGGTGATGGTGTAGGGAACACCGTCCGCGGTCTTCTCGGTGATCACCTCCGGGGTGTCCGCGCGCAGGCCGTCGAAGCGGCGGCGGGCATACGGTTGGACATGCACCTTGGCGCCTTCGCTGGGAACGGTAGTCACCAGGTCAGGATCGAGCACCGCAAACTCGCTGGGCTTGAGCTTGACGACAATGGCGTCGTCGTTGGCCGAGACAACCTTGCCGTCGAAGGGCTTGGGGTCTATGGCGAAGCCAAGCGTCGAGGACTGCGGCTGATCATCGAACACGCGGTACTTGAACGACCGCACGTTGCGAGGCACATGGCCTGCGACAAGCGAAGGCATCATGGATTTGATGAGGGTACGATCCATGGGAATCTCCTTGAGGAAGAACAAGGGATTCCCGCCCGCAAGGGAGAGATCCCTTGTGGGTGGCGTGGATGGACGCGGAACGTCCGATAAGAAAAAAGACCAGCACGGTTTCCCGCACTTGCAGCCTTGAAGGTCTCGGCTGCCTGGGCATGTGTCGGCAACGCCGACGAACATGGGGCAAGAATGGCCCTGGGCCGCGCTACCCGCCCGCATGAAACGGCACTGCGCCGCGCCCAGTTTCCTGCGCTACGGGCAAGAAAAAGCCCCTCGAAAGGGGCTGGATGGATCAGGCTTCGTACACGAAATAGTGTTCGCGCTGACGTGGAAAGAACACGTGCTTCCACGTGTCGCCGCTGGTGTTGCCACCGTCGAAGACGACCATTTCGTAGTCGTCAATGTCGCTGTCCACCAGGTCGGCGCTGGCGATATGGCGCATGTGTAGCATGCCTCTCGTGCGCTCGAATACCAGGATCTGGCCGATGGCGTCGTCCTGGCTCATGGCGTTGACGCAGGCTCCGAGCTGGTGCTCGAAGTCGGGTGCATGCGAGATGAGGTCGGGGAACATGAGGTTGCTCCTATGAAAATGGATCAGCCCAGCTCCGGGTGGGAGACGGGCTGACATGGGGAAGAACAAAGAGGAAGAATGGTGCGTGGCGCGACTGCTAGGACTCGGCCAGCGGCAAGCCCAGTAGCGCGGGCGCATCAGCGTCGAGGATGAGAATGCGCACATCGGCCTGGCCAGCCAGTTCAAGGATGTTCGCCAGGTCGTCCGGCATGCCCTTGTTCCGGTGCTCTTGTCGAAGCTGCTCCGCGCCGATGCCCTCGGCATGCTCCAGGTTCTGGTCCGTCCAGGGCGTGGAAATCAGCTTGACGCCGATCGCCGGGCTGTACGGAACCCGGAAGGCGATGAACAGAAAGGCCTCCGGCGTGGCGAGGTCTGCCAGGTTGGCGAGGTACTGGCCGGTTTTCCGGCTGATGTGCGCGCTGCTGATTTCCCAGCATCGGCTGTAATAGCCGGTCTCGAAACTCAACCGCTGCACCACGTCTCGCGCGGCTTCGGCCGAATAGGTGTCACCGACGTGGATCGGGCGGCCGTCGAAGTCGTCCCCGTGAATGGCATAGACCACGGCACCAACTACGCCTTCGCCGCTGACGCCTTCAACAGCATTGCATTCGGCCATCAGTTCGGCGCTGACAGGTTCAGTGCCATTCCTGACCACCGCGAACTCGCTGGTGACGATGCAGGGGGAAGAAACCAGTTCCTCATCGGAGAGATGCTGTTGGCTCACGTGGATGGCTCGCCAGACATGCGGGCTTCCGTCCTCGTAGCTGATGGACAGCGTGCGGACGATTTTCAGATTCCAGTAGCCGCGGACAAAGGGATTGGGATTTTGGGACATGGGATTTCTCCAGATTGAATAATGGAGCCAATCCCCGCCACCGGGAATTGGACCCGGTGGGTTGAAAAGAGAAAATGCGTCAGTCGGCACTGATCGTTGGCGTCTGGGCCAGCCGTTCGGCGATGCGATGGCGCACATTCAGGCGGAAATGCTCGTCGTTGATGCCCGCGAGCAGATTGGCGGCCTCCAGTGCGATCAACGCCGAGGCCTCTTCGATGTCGCTGGCCTTAATGGCTTTGCGCAGTTGGTCGCCGAGTTGGAGTGCCTGCGAGGACGTTCTGAAGACCTGGACCTCGCGGCTCAGGTAGCAGCCGCTGCCGCCGAACTCGAACAGCCTTGGCTTGCTGCAATACCAGCAGCCCTCGAACTGGATGGCGGTCAGGTCATGGCCGTCGTCGAAGCAGGTTGCGATCAGAAGTAAGGCCTCCAGATCGGCGCTGTCCTCGAACTGGTGTTGTTCGATCAGGTTCTGCAGTTCCTGATCCTGGTCGGCTCCGAAGTGCACGGCCAGCAGTTCGAGCAGTGGAGGAATCGACAAGCCTTCGTCGTCGGGCATGGGTATGCCGAGTTGCGCTGCGAGGTCTTCCAGACCGCCCAGCACATTTGACCATTGCGGATCATTGGTCTCGGCGATCCTGGCGATGTAGGCATGCCCGTTGCCGGGATAGCTTTCATCCAATGCGAAGACGCCGAACAGCGCCTGGATGACGGGGGTAACACGATCAAGCATGAGAACGCCCGTGCCCTCGTAGTAGTTGTTTGCCATGGTGGCTCCTTTCGAGAAGTGAGCGGAGCCAGCCCATGCGGACGGTGGCATCCGCAAGTAATAGCCCGAGGCCGTTGGCGCTGGGCGATGGCGAAGAAATTGAGGGACATGGCTTTGTGGGCGCATGTCCCTCTCGGGGGGAACGAAAAGCAGTGGTGCGCCGGGGACCGGCTCACCAGCCGTTGTAGTTCACCAGCAGGTCGGCGATGACCTTGCGGCGTTGCAGATCGAGACCGTCGAAGTCCGACAGTCCGTTGAAGTGGCAGCGCTTGAGCATGGCACCGCCCTCGCGCGCGTTGTAGAAGCTGACCATGGCGGACAGGAACATGCGTTCGCCGCTGCTCAGGACGCCGAGGGCATCGTTGAGCTGCAGCATGTTGGGACGCAGATCCCACTTGCTCTTGGCCTGGTTCAGACCTTCACGGGTGCCGTCACCGAACCATTCGGGGCCAGCGATCTCGACACCGCGCTTCCAGGCCTCGAAGAAGGCTTGGGGCGCGGCAGCGAAATGCTGTTCTTCCCGCATGATCTGATCGACAACTTCCCGGGGCAGTAGCTGGTTCATGACGTGATTCCTCCAGTTGGATCAGGGAATGGCGAGCTGGGACCAGCCGCCTCTTTCGAGGGCACGTTGAGCCGCGGCATAGCTGCGGAAGTACTCGCGGGATTCCCGCGAAACAGGGCCTTCGGTATCGCGCGTGCCGATGTAGTGACCGGCGGCGCTTTGCAGGACTTCGAGCGGCAGGAACTTGCCGCAGTAGGTCGAGGCTAATTCGCCAAAAGAGGCTTGCTGGGACATGGACGGGCTCCTTGGAAAAGCGGGGCCTTGTCCCTCACGGGATGGCAGCTCCCGCACGCGGTGGATAAAAAGCATCGACGTCACGGGGACGCGCGTCCGCAGACCTGATGCGATGCGGACTGGTGGGCAACGCGGGAGAGACCCGCGGCAGCCTGGAACCCTGGCTGCTGGCATGTGCTGACCGGAATCAGCGAACATGCGGGCAGCTTCGTGCGCGGGCCGTGCCGCGTCAGTTGGAAAACGGCATCCGGTCCAGCCCCGATTGCTGGGCTCGGAGAAAGAAAAAGCCCTGCACGAGTGCAGGGCTGTCAGGAGGGTGCGGTGGCGCTGGGTCAGTCGGGCTTGTCGCCCAGGACATGCTGCTTCCACAGGTCAAATGCCTGCTCGGGCGAAAGCTCGGCGAGGATGACGATGGGCTGGGCCTGCCTGGCGCGCAGCGAAGCGAAGTACGCCTTGCGGTCGGCGATGGCCTTGAGCTTGATGCCTTTGATGAACAGCAGTTTGCCGTCCTTGATGAACAGCACCTTGTTGCCGATGTCGCGGTTGAACGCGGCTCGCACCTTGCGTTCTGCGTGCATGGCATCGGCCAGTTCATCGACCAGGAAGTCGAGCGTCATGTCGATGTAGTGAGGGTCTTCACCCTCCTGGCCGAGGTCGAGCGGCGCAGGCGGCAGTCCCTTGGCGAAGGTTTCGGCCTGAGCCAGCAGCGCCGCCTTGCCATTGAGCGCGCGCAGGAACGTCGAGCCGCCGTGGCCGTCGTTGCGGGCCTCGGCGATGGGAGTACCGTCGAACACGACGGTGGCGCTGAAGCACATCGTTTCCTCGCTGGCAAAGTCGGCCACCTTGAGGTTCTTCAGCGTGATGCGGTCTTGCTTGGTGATGTTGTCCATGGGAAGTCCTGAAATCGACCGGGTGGCGACATGCCCCTGACGGGACGTGGCGGCCATCCCGTGGGTTGGAGAAAAAAGAGGCATCAATGCCCCGGTGGGCAGCGTTCGCCGGTGAGATGCCGAGGCGAACTGGCGGGTGGCGCGGTTGGAACCCGCGGCAGCCTTGACACCCTGGCTGCGGGCGGCTGCCGGTACATCGGCAGTGCAGGAGGAAGAATGGCGCGGGCCGCAGGCTGCGTCGCCGATCAATCCGAAGCGGTTGAGCCCGTCTTGTGTAGGCACTGCACCAGCCGCTGGCCCAGCCATGCCATGCACGGGACGGCCATGGAGTTGCCGATCGCCTTGTAGCGCGGCGCATCCGCGGCGGGCTTGCCGCGGTACGGGATCAGCGTGTAGTCGTCGGGCATGCCTTGCAGCCGCTCGCACTCCACGGGCATCAGCCGCCGCACGCGCCAATGCGACCAGTCGCCGGGGCCGGGGTCGTTCCAGTCGTAGCGGAAATGCGCCTCGAAGTCGGGGGTCAGCACATGGGGCTTGTCCGCGCCCCCGCCGCTGGTGCGCAGGGCGGCCGATACGTTGCCGCCCAACTCGGCGGCAAGACCCTGCTCCCGGCCGCGCAGGGACACGCAGGCCACCATCGGCACCCCGTAGCCCGGCTTGCCGTTGGACAGGACGGTGCAAGCGACCTGGCCATGACCTGACTCGAAGCGCACTTCACCGCGATTGTTCTGCGCGAAGGCAATCGCGGGCACGACACCCGCGTTCGCATGGCTGTTGCGGTGGCCGCCAGCGCGCAGCGTCGGCGTCAGGTCGAGCGTGGCATCGGCGCCGCTGCCCTGAGCGGTGAAGGCGATGATCGGAACTCCCTTGCCGGTGCCATCCTCGCTGCTGCCCTTGCCGTTGTTGGCGGTGTCGAGGGTGTGGGCGATGCTGCCAGCGACCGACTGCACCATGAACGTCTCGGTGCGAATGTCGTGCTTAGGGCCAGCGGCTATGAGGCATGCCGCCACATCGACGGGGCCAATGCCGCCGCTGAATCCGAACGTCGTCGTGACCTTGCCGTAGAACTGCTTCAGTCCTGCGAATCCTGCGAGGCCTGCGCCTGCTGATTCAGTACCCGGTCCAGCAGCGCTGGCAACTTCTTGCCACGGCGCGCGGCCCGCACAAGAATCCCCGAGCAGGCCTGCGCGCTCAAAAAGTACTTCTGCGGGATCGAGGTCATCTCCACCACTTGCCACAAGAAACACGCGCTTGCGGCGTTGGGCGACGCCGAAATATTGAGCGTCGAGCACGCGCCAGGCGATGCGGCGGCGGGGTCCAGACACACAACCAGCGTGCGCCCATTTTTCCCCTGGCGGCTGGAGCGCACGGCTTTCTCCGGCCAATGCGCCCAGGAAATGCCCGAAGGCATTGCTGCGGTCGTTGAGGACGCCTGGGACGTTTTCCCAGACGAGCGTTGCCGCCGGGCGGCGGTCTTGATGGCGGGTTTGGTCGATGGCATTTGCAAGCTCCACATAGGCAAGGGAAAGGGCTCCGCGCGGGTCATCCAGCCCGCGGCGGCTACCTGCAACGCTGAACGACTGGCACGGCGTGCCGCCGACCAGGATGTCGGGCGCCGGCACGGTGCCGGCACGCACCTGGCGGGCGATCGCGGTCATGCCGCCCAAATTGGGCACGCGGGGGTAACGGTGGGCGAGCACGGCGCTCGGGAACGGCTCGATCTCGGCAAACCATGCGGCTTCGAGGCCGAGGGGTTGCCAGGCGAGGCTCACGGCCTCGATGCCGCTGCACACGCTGCCGTACAGCAGTGGCGCGGGCTGGGGCGCACCGCGTGGGGTGCGAGGTTGCGGGTTCATGGCGTGTCTCCTGTTCGTGTGGCCCTGGACCGTTTGGCCGGGCCGGGACGTTGATCGGCAGGAGAAAGGCGCCGAAGGCCCAGCGGCCTTCGGCTCGGGAGGACAGAACCACCCGTGGGCTGATTGGCAGGCCCGGTCGTCGCTAGAACCGTCTGCTGTCAGCAATCGCACCCGGCGCATGTCGTGGTTGGCGCCGGTATCTTCTGGCGCACATCCGCGCACAAAAGGAGCCCAGTTTTTCGCCGTTGGGCACGGCATCGAATACCGCTGACCGTGAAGGGTCTCCGGGTGGCTCGCAGCCTGGCAAGCCATCGGGGGACCCTTCGCAGGGGCGGAAAAATGCAGATCAACAGAAGGCGCCGGGAAACCCCGAGCATGGTTCGCGGAGAAGCTACCTTCAGGTCCCGCAGCCGGGTACGGCTGGGCGGGACGCGCACACGGACAAGAGAAGGCGTTGCGCGCTGGGCATCCCGCAGGGCGTGCGGGACATTGGCCACGCCGCCGATGGCGGGCACGGCTCTCGGGAAACGGGGTCGGTCAAGAGCCTTTGCGGCCGCTACTGCGCGGGCGCGAGGCACCGCGCTTGGACGCGCCGGTTTCGACCGGCAGCGTGCCTTTGCAGTCGGGGTAGCGACTGCACGACCAGAAGGGGCCGGTCTTGCCGGTGCGTTGGCGCGTCGGTGCGCCGCACTGCGGACAAGCAGGCCCCTGGGGAACCTTGATGGACAGCGAGGTGCTGCCGTACTGCGCGATCAGTTGCGAAATCCATGCGGCCTGCTTGCCGATGAACACGTCCAGGGTGAGTTGTCCGGCCTCGATCATGTCGAGCGCCTGTTCCCACACGGCGGTGGTTCCGGGGTCGGCAATCGCCGCGGGTACGGCATCGATTAAGGTGAACGCCGCATCCGATGCGCGAATGGAGCGCCCCTTCTTCACGATGTAGCCGCGGGTGATCAGCCCGCTGATGATGTTGGCCCGTGTCGCCTCGGTGCCGATGCCGACCGTATCCTTGAGCTTCTGCTTCAGGCGCGGGTCTGTCACCAGCTTGGCGACCCCCTTCATGGATTTGACCAGTTCGCCTTGCGTGTAGGGCTTGGGCGGCATCGTCTTGAGCGCCTTGATCTCGGCCTCGGCCACCTGGCACGCCATGCCCTGGCGCAGCGCGGGGAGTACCTGGCTGCGCGCGGTGGTTTCCCTGTCCTCGTCCGCTTGCGGCTCGGCCAGCACCAGGCGCCAACCCTGGGCGGCCACCTGCTTTCCGGTGGCCACCAGCTTCTGCTGGCCGCAGGACAGCTCGGCGATCGTGCGGTCGAACTCGTGGTGAGGGAGGAACTGCGCCAGGTAGTGCGCGCGGATCAGCCGGTACACCGCCAGTTCCTTCTCGCTCATGGCCGAGAGGTTCGCGGGTTCCAAGGTGGGAATGATGCCGTGGTGCGCCGTCACTTTGCCGTCGTTCCAGGCGCGCGAGCGCTGGGAGCGGTCGAGCTGGTCCATGATCGGGCGCAGCGAAGGATCGGTCTTGAGCAGACTGTCGAGAACCGTGGGCACCTCGGCGAACATGCTTTCGGGCAGGTAACCGGAATCCGAACGCGGGTACGTCGTGGCCTTGTGGGTCTCGTACAGGGCCTGGGCGATCTCCAGCGTCTCTTGAACATCCAGCCCAAGCTGCTTGGAACAAACCTCCTGGAGCGTTCCCAGGTCGAACAGCAGCGGCGGGCCTTCGCGCACGCGCTCGGTTTCGACCGACACCACCTGGGCAGCACCTGCGGCGCGGATCTGCTGCGCGGCCTGCTGGGCGATGGGCTGGTGCAAGCAGCGGCCGGCGTCGTCGGTGCAGCCATCGGGCGGAACCCACTGCGCGCTGAAAGCCTGACCGCCCGCGGACAGGGACACGTCGATGGCCCAGAACGGCACCGACTTGAAGGCCGCGATCTCGCGGTCGCGGTCCACGACGAGCTTGAGCGTCGGCGTCTGGACGCGCCCGACCGAGAGCACGCCGTCATAGCCCGCCTGCCGCCCGAGCACGGTGAACAACCGGCTGAGGTTCATGCCCACCAGCCAGTCGGCGCGTGAGCGCGCCAGCGCCGAGTAGTACATCGGCAGCGTGTCGGACGATGGCCGCAGCTTGCCGAGCGCGGTGCGGATGGACGCATCGTTGAGCGCGGACAGCCACAGGCGTTCAATGGAACCGCGGTAGCCGCACAGGTCGATGATCTCGCGGGCGATCAGCTCGCCCTCGCGGTCGGCATCGGTGGCGATGACCAGATGGGTCGCCTTTGCCAGAAGCGCCTTGACGACCTTGAATTGCGTGGCAGTCTTCGGTTTGACCTCGACCCGCCATTGCTGGGGAATGATGGGCAACTGCTCCAGCGACCAGCGCTTGAGGGCCGCGTCATAGACCTCGGGGGTTGCCGCTTCCACGAGATGGCCGATGCACCAGGTGACGGTGACGCCGGAGCCGCTGAGACAGCCTTCACCGCGCTGCGTCGCGCCGAGAATCCGGCCTATGTCCTTGCCCTGGGAGGGCTTCTCGCACAAAAACAGCCGCATGTCCGTCCATCCGAATTCCGTGGTTCATGGAGTTGCTGGAATCGAGGATGCCGAGCGCCACCAGGGGCAGCAGCAAACAAGCCGCATGCGGTGGCGACCACTTTCACGGGGTGGGATGGCTGGGAGGGGAGTAGCGTGCGGCCGGGGGTACGTGGGCCGGGAGTCGCGATTTTCGGGGGCGCGTGGAAGTTGGTGGACGTTGATGGAGCTATCCCCTGGGGATAGCTCGCGAGGGCATGGGGCGACGGACAACCGCCGCCGCCCCATGTCGGGTCACTTCCTGCGCTTCGGCTCCTTCGGCGCGGTCGGTTCCTGGGCGGGCTGGGGTTTCGGCTGCACGTCCTGTGCGGTCTCCTGCTGCCTGGGGCTGAGGGTCACGGACTCGATGCGGAACGGCAGGATGCCGACGCTGCGCGCGTTGATCTGCCAGGTCTCGCGCGGCTGATCCTCGTTGTCCGTCCAGGGTTCGCGCTCCATGCGGCCGACGACCAGCACGCGCATGCCTTTCTGGTACAGGTCCTTCCAGTGCGCGGCGTCGCGGTGCCAGATTTCCACCGGCGCCCAGAAACCGCCGCGGTCCTCGAAGTCGCCGCCCTTGGTGGGGACGGGGTTGTCGAAATAAACGTTCAGCCGCAATAAGCGCCGCGGCTCGTCGTTGCCGTTGGGGAATTCGCGGTACTCCGGTGGCGAGCCGATGTTGCCCTCGCCAGAAAAATGCGTGCTCATGGTGTGATCTCCGTGGTGGTTGAAATACCCGCACCTGGTCGGCGTCGGGCGCGTGCTGGGATACCTGGCGCAATCACCGATCGCGCATGGCGGCGGGAATGGACTTGAGCCGGCGCAGGTAGGCGCCTTCCGCCTCGGCCGCCTTGCTGGCGCACTCCTGCGCCTGCCTGCCCAAGGTGTGCAACAGGCTGATCTGCATGTTCAGCGTGATGCGCTGAAGCTCGATCGCGTGCAGGTCTGCCAGCAGGTTGACCGGCGTGCTGGTGCTGGCCATCAGCTCCTGCCACAGGGCCACGCCCATGGCCGACCTGTCGTGCTTGCGCCAGCGCAAAAACGCCGTGCCTGCGCCAGTGGTCTGCAGGGCCAGTTCGATGGGCAGCAGGTGGAAGGGATGCCCGGCGGCCTGTGGCAGCACCTGTCGCTGCGCCAAGCCAATCAACTCGTCGCGCATGGCGAAGCACTGGCTGGCCCAGGCCTCCAAGTCCCCTTTACCTTTAAAGGGCTTTAAAAGGCCTTTTAGAGAGGCGGCGTGTTCCAGCCGCATGAAGGCGGTCTGTTGCAGCGGACGGAAGTAGCGGGTGTCGCAGTTCGGGTCGCTCATGCCTGCGCGTCCTCGCCCGCAGTGGTCTCGGGTGCCTCGGTGGTGGTGGCCTCGTCGGTGGGGGCATCGGCTGCGGCAGGAGCCTCACCGCGCTGCTGCAGGCCACGGCGCACGATGGGCGGCGCGAACTTCGAGCGGCGCGTGCCTTCCAGCACGTCCTGCGGCAGCTCGCCGAACTTCTCCAGCGCCGCGCGTGCTGCTGCGTTCTTCTCCGCGAAGTCGTCGCGGGTGCAGCCCGAATAGCGGTACTGCTGGGCCAACGAGAACAGGCTGCGCAGTGCATGCGCGCCTTCGTTGAGCCAGCGTTCGAGCGTCGAGCGATCGATCAGCGCGGTGTGGTGCGCGAGGATCAGCTTGCGGGCGATATCGTCGTAGTCGGCGAGCAGGTACACGGCGGCAAAGCCGAGCTGCGCATTGACGAACAGCGGCAGCTTGACCGGCTGGACGTTGAGATTTTCGCCCAGGGTGAGTGCCGGCGGCACGCTCGCCAGGGCCTGGTCCACCTGTTCGCGCAGCGATTGCAGCGTGGCCTTGGTCTGGTCGAGCTTGTCCTCGATGCGGAGCATCCAGAAGTCGCTGTACGGGTCGTCCTGCTCCGAGCCGCGCCGCATCTTGTTCATCTGGGCGATGTAGCCGTTCAGGCCGACGATGCCCGGTCGCCCTTCGGCGGCGGCGCGGCCGTGCCAGATGCGCGAGGCGTGGTGCGTGTGCAGCGTCAGCGACATCGCGCTGCGCAAGGAGCCGAGATTCAGTTGCAGGGGTTCGTTGGTGGTTGCCATGGTGTCCGCTCGTTGTTGGAAAAGAGCGGACAGCTTCGGCAGGTAGCGGAAGGCAGTCAGTCAACAAACCGAAACCCGCCCGTCCCCGGTTCACGGCGCGGTGGGTGCATGCGTCGCGAGCTATCCCCTGGGGATAGCGCCATGGAGCGCCAAGGAACGCTGCACACCCGGATCAGCGCGAACAAGGCCGATCCCGCTGCAGGCGATCGAGGCCTGGCGTGCAGCGGTTCGACGTGTAGCCGTCAGTGGAACTATCCCCAGGGGATAGCTCTACTGGAAGCCACCGGCATCCACTTCACCACCTTGCAGGCCCGCTCACTTGCTGGCGAGCAGGTTGCGCAGCCGCTCGATGTGCTGCCTGGCGACTTCTGGCGGCACAGGCTTGCCCTGCGGCTGGGATGGTGGCGGTGCTGGTGGTAGCGGCCGCTCGTTCGGCGCAACGGGCGCCGATGGCGCGTCCTTCTTGGCCCAGGCGTTGAACTCGCCATGGATGGCCCGCTGGATGATGCCGAACAGATACCCTGCAGGATTGCGGATGCCATGGTTGCTGCATCGTGCAGCCCATTCGTCCAGCACGGCCTGCCTCAGCGCAGCATCGACCTGCTGTAGTGCCACCCTCGCACCTGTCTGCTGCTCTGCCTTCAGTTCCGCGAAGCGTTTGGGCCATTGCAGGTCGCCCAGCGCGCGCGCATGCGCTTGTGCCTGCGCGGTAGTACGTACTTCATTAATACGACTACTACGTACTGTACGGGCCTGCTTCGGATTCCGAAGAGAGGCCTCTGGCGCGGGTTTCGACCCTGCTTCGTATTCCGAAGTGGGATCGTCAGGATTCCGAAGAAGGCTCGTCGCCCCTTCTTCGGATTCGTGCGTGGCGTCCTCCTGTGGATAACTTTCGTGCGCCCCGACGCCCTGGCTGGCGAGGCGTTCGGCCAGGACTTGCAGCCTCGATGGCAGGGTGCGCCCGGCCAGCATCGGGTCTTCGCCGATTTCCTTGAGGGTGTGCAGGCCTACGATCTGCACGGCTTTGGCCGAATGGCCGAGAGCCTGGCTGACGAGTTGCAGGTAGTCCGGGTCGAGCTGCATCGCTTCAAAGGGGGTCAGCGGCTCGTCGTGCAGGACATAGAGGTTGCCGAGGATGCGGCCGGTCTTGGCGTCGCGCCGTCGCCGCACCAGGCTCAGCCATCGAGTCAGCCGCAGCAGCGTCAGTGCTCGCGCCACGGTTTCGTGCGAGGCTTGCCCGGCGCAGGGCATCGACGCCAGCCAGGGCCGAAGCTGTTCATACGTCGGGAACGCCGTCACGCCATCGTCGTTGAGCATCAGCCGGAAGACCTGCCAGGCATTGCGCTCCAGCGGCGTCAGGCGACGGTCGAGGAACAGCCGTCGCGGTACGGTCTCGTGCCGGTTGCCGCTGAACAGGAAGGCATCGCCAGACGCCGGACCAGTGGGCATCGCGACAGGTGTAGGTGTGGGCGGGGGCGCGTCGGCGTTGGGCTTGGGCACAAGGTCTTTCAGCGCAGCGTCGAACAGGTCTGCGAGTGCGATGGGGCCACGACGTGGTGCGGTGTCGTCCACGGCCATGGTTACCCCAATCCTTGATCGACCCAGCTCTTGATCGAAGCCCAGACCACCGACAGAGGCAGCGACATGCCTTCGGCGAGGTCCATGGCGGCATCGAGGATGGAGGTTTCGTCTTCGAGATCGACGTTCCTGCTGCTGGTCACGGCCTTCCATTGCCGCCACAGCTCCGTGTCCTGCTTCTCGTCCAGCACGGGATGGCGACCCTTGCGCTTGGGCAGGCCGAGGATTTCGCGGCGAAGCGCCACTTCCTGGTGGGTCAGGCCGTAGAAGCGGCTGACCATTTCGGTGCTCGCGCCGAGGCGCAGCATGCGATCGACCGTGGCGATCTCCTTCTCCACATCCTGCGCCTGCCTGAGCAGACGCCGGAGCACTTCGCGGTTGACCGTCACCGAGCACCACGAGACGTTGGCGTTGGCCAGCACGCTGATCAGCGCGGGATGCTTGAGGGCGTCCAGCTCTTCCTCGCCAAACCCCATCAGCTTGCAGCGGCGCAGTTGCCCATTGCGCAGGTCATAGAGGGCCTGGGCGATGACGGCCTGGTTGAGTGGGTGTGGTGCGGACATGCTGGTCTCCCTCGGTCACGTTCCAGGGTCCGCAGCGCCGGCGTCCAGGTCGAGCAGACGGCGGGCCAGCCGCAGCAGCCGGAACAGCTTGACCAGTGCGGTGTCGCTCAGGCGCCGGGTTGCGTCGCCTTGTCCGTGCAGCAACGCCGACAGGTCGATGACGAATTGCCTGTTATCCAAGCCGACGTCGGCGAGCTGCTGACCGGCCATGCATGCCAGCAGCGCCAGGACGGCACGGCCCAGCGGCTCCAGGTCTTGGGCGTGGGCACGGCAGGCGAAACCGATGCCGTCTGGACGGTCATCGATGCACTCGTCCAGGCGAGCCTCGCCCGCGATCTCGCGGGCGAACTGCGCGACGTGGATGCGCAGGCGCTCGGGCGTGTCCAGGCTCGCGTCGATGTGCCAGACGTCGGAAATCGGGTAGAGACCGCCTGCTTGGACGGGAATGGACTGCAAGACGTTGGCCGAGAAATCGGGCAGCGCATCCCCCAGCTCGTCGGCGACCATCCGCTGAATGGATTGCAGCCGCTCCGTCGTCGGTGCAGGCGAAACGATGTGCCCCTGCAGCCGATCACCAGGAGCAGCCATGGGGCTTCCTGCGGGTGAGCCGTCCGACCCTGAGCCGCCCTCGCGCTCGCGCGACCCAGGTGTGGCTGCCGGCGTCGGGGCCGATGGGGCCGGCGCCGCGGGCGGGCGTGCCATGGTGTCAGGCTCAGGCAGCGTGGGCGGTGCCGTTGGTGGGGTCGGATCGCTGACCAGGGCGCGATGGCGGCTTTCGGATTCGGTGAGGTCGAGCGCCAGTACGTCGTAGTCGATGCCGAGCAGTTCGGACATTTGGCCGATCAGCTCGTCCTGCACGCGCTGGGGGGCGAACTCGTCGGCCTGCGTGTCGAACTGCGACAGCACCTCCTGAAAGAAGTCATCGAAGTCCTGTACCAGTAGTGTGCGGCCTTTGGCGTAGCGCTCCCACGCGAGCATGCAGGCCTTGCGCATGACCGACAGGCGTTCGACCTGGTGGCGGCCGAGCCCGCCATAGAGCACGGTCGGGATCGCCGGCAGGAGGTAGCGCACCGCGTCGTTCATCCGGCTGATGTGCGACTGCTGGACCGGGAAACCATCGGCGGCGAGGCGGCGTGCCAGTTCGGACTGGCTCAGGGCGGCGCCGCTTTCCTGCTCGTAGAACTCGCGCGCCTTCTCGACGCCGAGGGCGCGCTCGATGAACGTCAGGCCTCCACGCAATTCGTTCTCGGCCAGGTGGCCGGTCAGCATGACGACTTCGCCGCGGCTAGGCCACGGCCGGAACAGGCACGATATGCGAAAGAACCGCTCGTCCTTGGTCTCCGACCACAGTTCGCGCAGGATCGCTAGGCGCGTGTTGCCGCCGTTGCGAATGATGTAGTGGTCCTCGCCCGGGCGCCGGGTGATCGCCGGGGCTGCGTCCAGGCCGCGCTCGCGGATGGACGCCTTGATGTCCTCGTAGGCCGGGTTGCGCTTCTTCCTGGGATCGTGGTCGTAGGGGCGCAACTGGTCCAGGGTCACGACCATGGGCGTGTCGGCGATCGGGTCGCTCAAGGCCGAGGTGGACGGGCCGCTGCGCTCGAACCCGGCCGCGAGCAGCTTGCCGGCCATCTGCTGGGAGGTCATTTCAGCCATGGCGGCCTCCCTGCACTGGGGACCGGGCCTCGCGCTCGGCGCGGCGGATTTGCGCGCGGGCGTTGAGGGCGGCCCGGTGGTCACTGGCCGTCGAACTGGTGTAGATCGCGGCGCAGCCGGCCTTGGTGAATTTGAGGTGGCCGCCCGGCGTGCGCTTGACGTGCCAGCCCTCGCCGACGGCGAATTCGATCAGGGCGCGCAGCCGCTTATGGCCTCGGGCCAGTTCATGTGCGCTCGCCATGGGGCCTCCCGGTATCCAGAGGAAATGGCGGGCGGCCGGACACCGTGGCAAATCGGTGCTGCCATTGCGGGAACAGTTCGCCGGCGAGGCCGCGGATGGTGTCGAGTGCGGCGGGGGCGACTCTGCCCGGTGGCTGGCGGTATTCGACCCGATGCACTGGCAGGCCGCGCGTCGCGGCGCGCGGATAGGCTTCGATGGCCGGCACGTCGGTGGTCAGCACGCGGATGCCGGCGTGGTCCTGGAACAGTTCGCGCAAGGCCTGTTGGATCAGCCGGGCGTTCGCCGACACCGGGTGGACCCGGTTGATGAGCAGATGCAGCGGCGGCGGCTCGATGCCCAGGTGCCGGTACGGAGCGATGTCCTCCAGCAACTGCATGGTGCCGCGCCGCAGTTCGCGGGCGGCGAGGATTTCCGGGGTCACGGGTGACAGCGCGAGATCGGAAGCGAGCACCGCCATCTCCAGCGTCACCGAACGCGCGCCCTGGGTGTCGATCAGCACCAGGTCGTAGAGAGGAGCCAGCATGGGCAGCAGGTGCCGCAGCCGCAGGCGCCCATCCGGCGCGTGCAGCAACAAGGTGCTCAGCTCGCCCCGGTGGTCGTTGGACAGCACCAGGTCCAGGCCCGTAATGATCGTGCGGGACACGAGCTGGCCGAGGTCGCGCTCGTTGAAGGCCAGCAGCTCATAGATGCCACCAGGCGCACGGTGTCCCAGTTCGTAGTAGGACGACAAGGTGGGCTGCACGTCGAGATCGAGCAGCAGCACGCGCAGCCCCGCGTCGGCGACGAGCCCGCCCAGGTTCGCGGCAGTGGTGGTCTTGCCGACGCCACCTTTCGTTGAAATGATGGATACAACCTGCATGGCGTTCTCCGTGTGAGGATGGAAGGTCCGCGGGAGAATGGGTCAGGCCCGGTTGTTGACGCGCTCGGCGATCCACTGATCGATTTCGATGGAATCCCAGCCGACGGCGCGCACACCCAGGCGCAGCGCCTTGGGGAACTTGCCCGCGCGCATCAGGTTGTAGAGGTGGGCGCGCTTGAAGCCGGACTTCGATTCGACTTCTTCCAGGCGCAGGATGCGGCGCTCGTTGGGCGGCAGAACAGGTGTTTGCGACATGGCGGTCACTCCTGAACGCTCAGTGGCGTTTGTTGGCGTGACCTCTATTCAATAGACATGGCTACGGAAAGACATTGCAAATGCAATCTCCGCGACTGCACATACAAGCTGGCAATCCTCAGAGGGTGGCGCTATGCAGCCGGCGTCTGGCCGTGGCGAACTTGCCGTTCAACGTCCGCTCGGCGATCCCCATGACGCCATGGTGATGGGCGACCAATGCGCTTACGACAGCCTCTTGCGTTTTGAAGCTGGAGTACGGTGTGCCCGAGGGCGATTGGCCGAGCATCAGCTCCAATATGCCGCCGATGATGTTCAGGTAGGTGGCTTCGGCCCGATCACTGATTGGGTACTGCGCGCAGGCCGGGATGATTTTGGACTGTTTGAGCAGTGCGTCGTGCTTGTCTTGCAGCTCGCGGAGTTGGCGCTTGGACTGCTCCAGGGCAGATTTGAGGGCCAAGCGCTCGACCAGCATGGCCTGCCCGGTTTCCAGAGAGATGGAGGGATGGGCGATGCGCTCGCTGCGCGAGAAGAGAAAGCCGGGGCGCTGTTCGGGGTAGTGCTGGCGCATCCAACGCTTCAGATCGACGTGACGGACAGTGAGATCAGGGGAGTCGATCAGCGCGGTGTCGTGCGTCGTGATGCCGTTCCTCCCGAAAGGAAGTTCCGCATTGAGGATGCCATCGTAGATGCGTTCGGTATACAGCCTCAGCTCACCCCAACGTGGGCAATCCAACGACTGTGGCAGGTTCCTTGACGACGAGACCGAAGTGAGGATGACATGCTCAAACCGCAGAAGCCCAGCCCACCGGAGGGAGGCTTCGATCGGACGATAGAACACCTTCGATGCTGGTGCATTGTGGTTCATGCTCCCATCTCCTTCCAGGAGAACTACATGGCCGACTCCTTTGGCGCCAACCTCATGGCCGGGCAGTTGTCTGTGGATGAAGCGAGTCCCGAGTCTCGCTTCTCCATGAGCCGCGAGCACTTTTCAGTAGCTCAAGTCAGTGGTAGCCGCCATGTGCTCAATGTGTAAGAATCCGTGAGTGGTAGGTTGATCGGTCCTGTCGCTGATCAACACGAAGAATGGCGCTCACACTGGCAGCGTCATGCGTTACCGCAATCTCATCAAGAGCAATTTGTCATGGTGTGATACCCCTGCGGTTTCACAGGGCGCAATAGGCGCGCAGTGGCTTCTAGATGCCAAGGCAGGCGTACTGATCCCGAGCCTGTCATGCGTTCCCAGGTATCCTGATATACCGATAAAGAATCGCGCATCCAGTCCCAGTGACTAGCGTATGGGTTCTTCCCGCGCAACTCGCGCAGACGGGTATGGGTGGTCGCTTCTGCAGCGAGCCGGTGTGCCGAACAGCCCAGGCACGGCGAGAGCCATGCAGTCCAACCTTGGTCGCCGGGAGGCGCTAACGACGACAGGCGTCTGCCGCCAGACAACAACCGCGTCGAGAGGCAAATTCGTCCAGTGGCACTTCAAAGGGCGAACCAGTTGTTCGTCGGTAGCTTGCGTGCCGGTCAGCGCGCTGTTTCGGTGATGAGCCTGGTGCGCTCGGCTCGGCCCAACGGGCATGACCTCTATGCGGACTTGCGTGACGTGCTCGAATGCCTTTCGACGCAGCTAGCCAAGCATATGGAAAGGTGATCATTGGTGAGTTCGAGACCACCGTAGCCGGCGATGAACGAGGTGTGGGGACGATGCGCTGAGGAGGTGTCCTTGGACCTTACTGGAAGTTTCTGGACGAACTTGTTGCCGAGGGTGAAAAATGAGGCTACAATTAAGGTCTTCGCTAGTCAAGCCAGCGAAGAAAGTGATTGGGAAACAACGGCTTACGGTCTTAGTAAACGTCTCGTTTCCCGCTCCATATTCAACAAAAACGCCGCTCAGTGATGAGCGGCGTTTTTGTTTGTCCGGGATGGACCCGCTGCAAGAGCAGGTCCAAGGGTTGGCTTAGAGTTTTGGCAGTTGCCCGATACGTCCCATCATTTCTGTCACGATCTGTAGGTCCAGCAGGAACTGCTCGGTGGTCTTGAACTCGTTGTCGGTGTGGCCGGTGTACTTGGCTTCTGGTCGGGCCAGGCCGAATTGCACGCCGTTTGGCAGTTCATGCACCGACGTTGCGCCGGCCGAAGTACCGAACTCGGGCTTCATGCCCAGGTTTTCGGTGGACACGGCCAGCAACGCCTTGACCCACTCGCCCTCGGGGTTGCGATACATCGGCGCGGCCACCGAGTAATCGAAGGTCGGCGCAATATGGGTGTTTTTGCTCCAGGCGCTGAGCTTGTCGGCGATTTCTTTCTTGAGTGTTTCCGGGGATTTGCCCTTCGGTACCCGCAGGTTGACTGCCAGCTTGAAGGCTTTTTCATCCATGCCGACGAAGGTCAGGGAAGTGGTCAGCGGCCCCATGAACGCATCGGAAAAGCCCACGCCCAATTTGCCGCCCAGATAATCCAGGCCCCAGTTGTCGGTGGCGTAACGCGCAGCGTCGGTGATTTCGTTGTGCTTGAGCGCAACCTTGCCATCCAGGCTATTAATGAAGACCAGCATCCGCGCGACCGGGTTAATACCGGATTCGGGCTCGGAAGAGTGGGCCGACACCCCGGTAACGGTCAGCTTGACATCATTGCCGACAACCTTGGCATCTACCGTGAAATCACCCCCATTGGCCTTGGCAAACGCAGCGCCGGCCTGCTGCAGGCTGGCCGCCAGTTCAGCGGGTTTGTCGCTGCGCAATGTGGCTACCGAGGCCGAAGGAATCTGGTTGGTCGCCAGGCCGCCGGTCATGGCGATGATCTCGGCGCCTTTGCCATCTGCCTTGCGCTTGGCAAAGGTCGCCATGACCGTGCCATAACCTTTTTCGGCGATGACCACTGGGTAGCCGCCGTCCAGCGCCAGGTTGTAGTTCGGCGTCGGGTTGTGTTCAAAGTAGTAAGGAATGGCGTCGCCAGTGGTTTCTTCGGTGGTGTCCACCAGCAGCTTGAAGTTGCGTGCCAGGGGCAGGTTTTCTTCCTTGATCACTTTCATCGCATACAGCGTTACCACGATGCCGTTCTTGTCATCCTCGGTGCCGCGGCCGTACATGCGGTCGCCAATCAGCGTGACCTTGAATGGGTCGAGGCGGGTGCCGTCGGCCAGGACCCAGTTTTCCGGGGTCACCGGTACCACGTCGGCGTGGGCGTGAATGCCGACCACTTCATCGCCCGTGCCTTCCAGGGAAATTTCATAGACGCGGTTGTCGACATTGCGAAAATTCAGGTTGAACGCCTGGGCCAGGCTTTTGATCTTGTCGGCGATCTTGATGAATTCAGGGTTGTCGTGCTGGGCTACGCCTTCTACCTGGAAGGTCGGTATGGCCACCAGCTCACGCAGGGTCTCGGTAGCCGCTGCGCCGTATTTCACCCGGGCGTAAATGCCCAGCAGACGGTGAATCTCGTTTTGCTGTTCGGCGCTGAGGCTCTTGTTATCGAGAAATGCGCTGATCGCCGGGCCGAGATCGGCGGTTTTGCCCAGTTCACTTTTGGCCAGGCTGCCCAGGAAAGTGCGGAAGTCCTTGATCGACGCGTCATTGAACGTCTTGAGGATGGTCGCGCTCTGTTGCGGGGTGATGTTGGCGAAGGCGGGTGCGGTAAAGGCGGACAGGCTGGCGACCATCAGGGTGGCGGCGGCCAGGTGCTTGAGGGAGAAGTCCATTGCTGGGGGCATTCCTTTGCAGGTGGTGAGTAGGAAGTTTCCTATTTTTTTGTCGGAAACATTTTCACACACTAGCATCACCCACAAGCAGGAGGGGAGCCCCTTGCGGGGTGATGTCCGATCTCGATAAGAAAACGCCGCCTGCCATCCACCTGTCAGTCCAGGCTATAGCGCACCGACAGCGTGCCCTTTTTCTCCGACAGGCCGAGGATCGTGACCTGGCCGACTTGGGCCAGGGCTTGCACATGAGTGCCGCCGCAGGCGTAGGGCGGCAGGTCGCCAAAACCGACTTCGCGGGAGCCACTTTCCAGTGTCATGTGGCGCGGTAAATCCGCGGCGATCCACTGGTTGACCTGTTCCTGCAAGGCATCGGCTTCCATGTCTTGGGCCGATTCCCCACGGATAAAACTGATCTTGCCTTCACCGGGCCAATGGTGGGCCTTGATCGGCATCCAGCCCAGGGTTTCACCGGCGTTGCCGATCAGATGCCCGGCCGAATGCAGGCGTGTATGCAGGGCGCGGCGCTGGCCGTCGACCCGAGCTGGCTGGAGGCCAAGTGCCACGGGCTGGTCCACGTAGTGCACGATGCGCTCGGCCTCCTGCACCACTTTCAATACGTTGCTGTCCCCCAGCCACCCCGTATCAAAGGGCTGGCCGCCACCCTGGGGATGGAAAATAGTGGACTGCAGGACTACTGCAAACTGCTGCTCATGGGGCGTGCACTCCAGCACATCAACATCGGCAACCAGGTGGTCATGGGTAAAAAACAGGCGCTGGGTCATCGTCTACATCCGCATCAGGGGTCTACGCAGCAGTATAAGTAGTGCGCAAATGAGTGATAATCCGCTGAAATCTCAATGGACTTGTGCGTCATGAGCATCAATCTTCCTTTGCCACTGCTGGGTGAAATGGCGATTTTCGTCAAGGTGGTGGAAGCCGGCAGCTTCTCTGCAGCGGCGCGCCAACTGGGCACCTCGCCATCGGCGGTGAGCCGCAGCATCTCGCGCCTGGAACAGGCCCTGGCCACGCGACTATTACAGCGCACCACGCGCAAGCTGCGCTTGAGCGAAGGTGGCGAAGAAGTCTTCAAGCGCTGTCAGGAGATGGTCAACGCGGCGCGCTCGGTGATGGAAATCAGCGGCCAGTACACCCACGAGGCCGAAGGGCTGATACGGGTCAGCGTGCCCAAGGCGGTCGGGCGGTTTGTGGTGCATCCGCATATGCCGCAATTCCTGCGGCGCTATCCCAAGGTCGATGTGCAGTTGATCCTCGAAGATCGGCAGGTGGATTTGATTGATGACAATGTCGACCTGAGCATCCGCATCACCGATAACCCGCCGCCGGGGTTGGTAGGGCGCCGGTTACTGCCGATCGAGCATTTGCTGTGTGCTACGCCGCAATATCTGGCCACCCACGGAACGCCGCTGCATCCCCATGACTTGCTGGAGCACAGCTGCATTTACCTGGGCGAAACCCCTGGGGATGCACGCTGGAAATTGCGCCAGGCTGGCAAAACAGTGACGGTGGGTGTGCGTGGTCGTTATGCGGCCAATCACACGGGGGTGCGGTTGGATGCGGTGTTGCAGGATGTGGGAATTGGCAGCTTGCCGTATTTCACTGCGCGGCATGCATTGGAGGAGGGGCGGTTGGTGCAGGTCCTGGCGCAATGGGATTTTATTGCCTCGTACCATGGGGATGCCTGGTTGCTGCATTCACCCACGCGCTACCTGCCACCGAAACTGCGGGTGTTCATCGATTATCTGGTGGAGTGCATGGCTAAGGAACCTACATTGCGTCGGCGGTAGGAGCACGATCGGGAATGTTGAGCGAATTAGTGTGGGAGCGGGCTCGCTCGCGAAAGCAGTGGGTCAGTCAACATCAATGTTTGCTGGGCCGACGTCTTCGCGGCGATGCGGCGATCCGACAAGCCCGCTCCACATTTGGATCTTTGGTGCTTTTGAGATCAGTGCTTGGGCTGGTCGTTGGACATGGCCAGCAATTGCTTTTCCTGGTTCCAGTCGAACGGTTCGTCGTTCTGTTCGGCTTCGAAGCGCCGTTCTTCCAGGGCCTGGTACAAGTCCAGTTCATCATCGGGCATGAAGTGCAGGCAGTCACCGCCAAAGAACCACAGCAAGTCGCGCGGTACCAGATGGGCAATCTGTGGGTAGCGCAAGATGACCTGGCTCATCATGTCCTGGCCCAGGTATTGGCTTTCGATCGGGTCGATGGGCAGCATGGCCCGCAGTTCATCAAAGCGTTCCAGGAACAAAGCGTGGCTTTCCTCTGGAACCTGTTCGGCTTCGCCGACGGCAACCAGGATACTGCGCAGGTGGTCGAGCAAGACGAGATGATCGGCAACGACGTTGGACACGAGAGTAAGTCCTCAAAAGCAAAAACGGGCGCGAGAGTATATAGCTCTCGCGCCCGCTTTTATATGACCGCCGGTACTAGCGGACTCTGCCAGGCGCCTGGGCCAACTCCTCCTT
Source organism: Pseudomonas sp. WS 5010 (assembly GCF_012985565.1). Taxonomy (NCBI): domain Bacteria; kingdom Pseudomonadati; phylum Pseudomonadota; class Gammaproteobacteria; order Pseudomonadales; family Pseudomonadaceae; genus Pseudomonas; species Pseudomonas sp. WS 5010. Next base: position 422,186 of record NZ_JAAQWQ010000005.1, read on the forward strand.
GCTGAAGTCATCCACGTCGATCACCTTGCGCCGCGCCGCTTCCGCATCGCGCAGGGTCTGCGCCTCTGCCGGTTGCAGCACGCCAGCCTCGAGTGCGGCTTCGATGGCGTGTTCCCCCGCGCGTGGCTTGACCTGGCCACTCTTGAGGGCGCTGTGGAGTTTCTTTTGCAGGGGCTGGCTGGCACCCAGCAGGTCGTAGGCATGTTGCAAGGCGCCGACTGGATCTTGCGCCGACTGTGGGCGGTAGCAGCCAGCCAGCAGTTCTTCGAGGGTCGGGTCGCCCTTGGCCCGGCCAATTACTGCGGCGACTTCCGCGTCCAATGCATCGGACGGACCTTTGTGGCGGCGGCCGAACGGGAACACGATGACTCGCATCAGGCAGCCCAGCACTTTGTTGGGGAAGTTGCTGAGCAACTCATCCAGCGCGCGCTCCGACTGGCCGAGGCTTTCCTCCATGGCCCAGGCAAACAGCGGCTCCAGGTGATCCGGGGAGTCGAGGTCGTGGTAGCGCTTGAGCGCTGCCGAGGCCAGGTACATATGGCTGAGCACATCGCCGAGCCGTGCCGACAGGCGTTCACGACGCTTCAACTCGCCGCCCAGCAGCATCATGCTCAGGTCCGCCAACAGGGCGAACGCGGCAGCCTGGCGGTTGAGCGCACGGAAGTAGCCCTGGCTCAAGCGGTTGCCCGGGGCTTTTTCGAAGTGACCCAGGCCCAGGTTCAACACCAGGGTGCTGGCGGCGTTGCTCACGGCAAAGCCGATATGTTGCATCAGCAGCCCATCGAACTCCTTGAGCGCCTGGTCGCGGTCTTCACGGCCGGCCAGGGCCATTTCCTTGAGGACGAACGGGTGGCAGCGGATCGCGCCCTGGCCGAAGATCATCAGGTTGCGCGAGAGGATATTCGCCCCCTCCACGGTGATGAAGATCGGCGCCCCCTGCCAGCTGCGGCCCAGGTAGTTGTTGGGGCCCATGATGATGCCCTTGCCGCCGTGGACGTCCATGGCGTGGCTGATGCACTCGCGACCGCGCTCGGTCAGGTGGTACTTGAGGATCGCCGAGAGCACCGAGGGTTTTTCCCCCAGGTCGACGGCATTGGCGGTGAGCATCCGCGCGCTGTCCATCAGCCAGGCGTTGCCGCCGATACGGGCCAGGGCTTCCTGGATACCTTCGAAGGCCGACAGTGGCACGTTGAACTGTTCGCGCACCTGGGCGTACTGGCCGGTCACCAGGCTGGTGAACTTGGCCGCGCCGGTGCCCACTGCTGGCAGGGAGATCGAACGGCCGACCGACAGGCAGTTCATCAGCATCATCCAGCCCTTGCCGAGCATCTCCTGGCCGCCGATCAGGAAGTCCAGGGGAATGAATACGTCTTTGCCGGAGTTGGGGCCGTTCATGAACGCAGCGCCCAGGGGCAGGTGGCGACGGCCAATTTCCACGCCGGGAGTATCGGTGGGGATCAGCGCCAGGCTGATGCCCAAGTCTTCTTCTTCCCCCAGCAGGTGGTCCGGGTCATGGGCCTTGAAGGCCAGGCCGAGCAGGGTCGCGACCGGACCCAGGGTGATATAGCGTTTTTCCCAGTTCAGGCGCAGGCCAAGGGTTTCCTTGCCTTCCCATTCGCCTTTGCAGATCACCCCGGTGTCGGGCATTGCGCCGGCATCGGAGCCGGCCAGCGGGCCGGTCAGGGCAAAGCACGGGATGTCATCGCCACGGGCCAGGCGCGGCAGGTAATGGTTGCGTTGCTCGTCGGTGCCGTAGTGCAGCAGCAGTTCGGCCGGGCCCAGGGAGTTGGGGACCATCACGGTGGAGGCGAGGTCGCCGCTGCGGGTTGCCAATTTCATCGCCACCTGGGAGTGGGCGTAGGCCGAAAAGCCCTTGCCGCCGAACTCCTTGGGAATGATCAGGGCAAAGAAGCCATGTTGCTTGATGTGGTCCCAGGCCGCTGGCGGCAGGTCCATGGCCTGGCCGATTTCCCAGTCGGTGACCATGGCGCACAGCTCTTCGGTGGGGCCGTCGATAAAGGCCTGTTCTTCTTCGGTCAACTGCACCTTGGGGTAGGCCAGCAGTTTGTCCCAGTCGGGGCGGCCGCTGAACAGTTCGCCGTCCCACCACACGGTACCGGCGTCGATGGCATCGCGCTCGGTTTCGGACATTGGCGGCAGTACTTTCTGGAACCAGTTGAACAGCGGTGCGGTGAAGTACTGGCGACGCAGGTCGGGCAGCAGCAGCGGTGCGGCGACTACCGCCAGCAGGACCCAGAACACCAGCAGCAGCCAGCCCGGTGCATGGCTAAAGGCGCCCATCGCCAACAGATAGACGGCGACCACGCCCAGGGCGGGCAGGGGCGCGGTGCGACGGTGTGCCAGGTAGGCAATGCCGAGCACCAGAACCAGTATCCACAACAACAGCATATTCAATCCTCCGTGAAACCAGGGGCAGAAGCACCCTCAGAGCTTAGTCGGCATCCGAAAAAGCGGTGCCTGAGGGTGTTACGTGGTGTGGCGGGAAGTGCTCTCCAGTCACAGGCAGCAGGCGCCGACATTTGGCCGAATCGTCGTTATCCCTCGGTCGGGCCTGTGGTTAGACTCCAGGCTCGCCTCGGAGACAATCCCCATGAATGCGTACTTGAGTCCCAGCCGCTTCATCGATAGTGACCACCCTGCGGTGGTGGAGTTCGCCGAAAAACATCGAGGTTCGAGCCTCGATCCCCGTGACCAGGCAGTCAGTCTCTATTACGCCGTGCGTGAAGCGGTGCGCTACAACCCTTACACCTTCAGTCGCGATCCGCAAACCCTGCGTGGCAGCTACGCCCTGGCAGCGGGCCAGAGCTATTGCGTGCCCAAGGCCACCCTGCTGGCGGCTTGCGCCCGGCATTGCGGCATACCGTCGCGTATTGGCCTGGCGGATGTGCGCAATCATTTATCGACGCCGCGCCTGATCGAGTTGCTCAAGAGTGATGTGTTCGCCATGCATGGCTACACGGAGCTGTACCTGGATGGGCGATGGGTCAAGGCCACACCGGCGTTCAACCAGCAATTGTGCGAGTTGTTCGATGTGCCGCCCCTGGATTTCGACGGAATCAACGACAGTGTGTTTCACCCGTTCAACCGCCAGGGCCAGCGCTCCATGGAGTACGTGGTGGACCATGGACAGTTTGCCGAGGTGCCCGAGGCATTCTTCTTTGCCCACATAAAGAAATGTTACCCGCACCTGTTTGGCGAGCAGTCGCCGCAGTTGTTGGGTGATATGCAGAGCGATTTGAGTCGCGGCTGAACCGGCGTATGCTGCTCCGGCATTCATCCACTGGGAGGCGGTCATGCTGAGGATCTGGGGTCGTAAAAATTCGTCAAATGTCAGGAAGGCACTGTGGTGCGCCGAGGAACTCGGCCTGGACTATGAGGCAATTGATGCGGGCGGGGCCTTTGGTGTGGTCGATACGCCGCAGTACCGGGCGTTGAACCCCAATGGCCGGGTGCCGATGATCGAGGACGGCGAGTTCGTGTTATGGGAATCCAACACCATCGTGCGCTACCTCTGCGCCAAGCAGGCCTCGAGCTGGTACCCCAAGGACCTGCAAGCGCGGGCTAATGCCGAGAAGTGGATGGACTGGACCACCTCGACCTTTGCCGAACCGTTCAAGACGGTGTTCTGGGGCATCCTGCGCACGCCGGCCGAGCGGCAGAACTGGGACAGCATCCATGCCGGGCGCAATGCCTGTATCGAGGTGTTGAAAACCGTGGACCAGGCCCTGGCCGGCCAGCCCTACCTGTCCGGCACCGAGATCGGCATGGGCGATATTCCCCTGGGCAGCTTTATCTATGCCTGGTTCGAGATGCCTATCGAGCGCCCGGCAATGCCCCACCTGGAGGCGTGGTACCAGCGCTTGCAGCAACGTGCGGCCTATCAAAAAGCGGTGATGACCGCGTTGACTTAATACTGACTATTAATACAGGTGACTGTACTTGTGCGGCGCGGGCAAGCACCATGCTCGCCGTGCGCCGCAGTTGTATTACGTAGGGCGCGCCCTTATCTATTCTTTCTATTCCCTTCCTTGGTGCGTAATCCGATATGAGTTCCGCTCTGTCCATCCGGCAGCTAACCAAAACCTACGGCAACGGTTTCCAGGCCCTGAGTGGTATCGATCTGGATGTCGCCGAAGGTGATTTTTTCGCGTTGCTCGGCCCCAACGGTGCCGGCAAATCCACCACCATCGGCATTCTGTCGACCCTGGTCAACAAGACCAGTGGCACGGTGAATATCTTTGGCCATGACCTGGATAAATCCCCGGCCGCGCTCAAGCGCAGCATTGGCGTGGTGCCCCAGGAGTTCAACTTCAACCAGTTTGAAAAGACCTTCGATATCGTGGTGACCCAGGCCGGTTACTACGGCATCCCGCCGAAGATCGCCAAGGAGCGCGCCGAGCAATACCTGACCCAGCTGGGGTTGTGGGACAAGCGCGACGTGCCATCACGCTCGCTGTCCGGCGGCATGAAGCGGCGCCTGATGATCGCCCGTGCCTTGGTGCACGAGCCACGCCTGCTGATCCTCGACGAACCGACGGCAGGGGTGGACATCGAATTGCGGCGCTCGATGTGGACCTTCCTCACCGAACTGAACCAGAAAGGCATCACCATCATCCTCACCACCCACTACCTGGAAGAGGCTGAACAGTTGTGCCGCAACATCGGCATCATTGACCACGGCACCATTGTCGAGAACACCAGCATGCGCAACCTGCTGGGCCAGTTGCATGTGGAGACGTTCCTGCTCGACCTGAAGAACAACCTGTCGGTGCCTCCGCAACTGATCGGCTACCCAACCCGCCTGGTAGACAGCCATACGCTGGAAGTCCAGGTCGATAAAGCCGTGGGCATCACCGCGCTGTTCAGCCAGTTGGCATTGCAGAACATTGAAGTGTTGAGCCTGCGTAACAAAACCAATCGCCTTGAGGAGCTGTTCGTGTCCCTGGTGGAGAAAAATCTGGCGAAGGTGGCGGTATGAGTTCCGAGTTCCAACCCAACCTGGTAGCGCTCAACACCATCGTCTACCGCGAAGTGAAGCGCTTCATGCGCATCTGGCCGCAAACCCTGCTGCCACCAGCGATCACCATGGTCCTGTACTTCGTGATCTTCGGGAACCTGATCGGCCGGCAGATTGGCGATATGGGCGGCTTCACCTACATGGAATACATCGTGCCGGGGTTGATCATGATGTCGGTGATCACCAACTCCTATGGCAACGTGGTGTCGAGCTTCTTTGGCAGCAAGTTCCAGCGGTCCATTGAGGAACTGATGGTGTCGCCGGTGTCGCCGCACACCATCCTGATCGGCTACACCCTGGGCGGCGTACTGCGCGGCTTGATGGTCGGGGCGATCGTGACGGTGCTGTCGATGTTCTTTACCGACCTGCAGGTGCATCACCTGGGGGTGACCATCCTGGTGGTGGTGCTGACGGCGACGATCTTCTCGCTGCTGGGCTTTATCAACGCAGTGTTCGCGCGCAACTTCGATGACATCTCGATCATCCCGACCTTTGTGCTGACGCCGCTGACTTACCTGGGCGGGGTGTTTTATTCGATTACCTTGCTGCCGCCGTTCTGGCAGACCGTGTCGATGGCCAACCCGGTGCTGCATATGGTCAACGCGTTCCGCTACGGGATTCTTGGGGTGTCGGATATCAAGATCAGCGTGGCGATTACGTTCATGATCGCGGCGACGGTGGTGTTGTATATCGGGTGCGCGCGGTTGCTGGTGAGTGGGCGTGGGATGCGTACCTGAGCCAGGTCTAAAGGTCTAAAGATGTGTGGGCTTGTGTGGGAGCGGGCTTGCCCGCGATAGCAGAGTGTCAGTCAATACCTCTTTAACTGACCCGCCGCTATCGCGGGCAAGCCCGCTCCCACACAAGCCCACACACACACAGTTTGGTCAGGTGTGCAGCGCAATCTCGATCAGCTCATGCAGCTCCTCAACCCGCATCGGCGCAGCGCCAAACAAAATTCGAAACACCGTCGGCGCCGCCAGCAGATTGATCAACCGATCTACGCTGGGCAATGCCTGGCCGCTACCTTGGTAACGATCCAGGATTACCTGCAGTTGCCCACCCAGAATCGTCACGCAGTACCCCGGCGTCTGGCTGCACTGTACGTCGCGCATCATGTTGCGCCCCGGTTCCGAGCTCATCTCATCCAGGTATTGTTCGGCCCAGGCTTGCAGGTCGCCGCGCAGGCTGCCGGTGTCGGCCGGTTCACTGTCGGGACGCATGCGGGCCAGGGCGACGTCGGCGAGCAGGGCGGCGAGGTCGCCCCAGCGCCGGTAGATGGTCGACGGTGTGACTCCCGCGCGTGCGGCGATCTGCGGCACCGTCACGCTGGCGCGCTCTTGCTCCTGTAGTAGCTGGCGCACCGCCGAATGAACCGATTCTTGTACCCGGGCACTACGGCCCCCCGGGCGGAGGCCTTCTTTTATCGCCATGCCAAAACCTTAACACAAAGAATTTGCTTTAAGCGCGACCCAGTAGCACACTGCACAAAAGCAAAATATTAGCTTTAGCGGAGCGTGCCCATGTCCAGCGTCACTTCTCATCGTTCCAGCCTGGTGTTCCTGGCGATCACCTTGCTGACGTTTCTTGCCGCCTCCAGCGCGCCGACGCCGTTGTATCACCTTTACCAGGAGGGCCTGCACTTTTCCGCAGGCACCCTAACCCTGATCTTCGGTGTCTATGCCTTGAGCCTGCTGGCCGCGTTGTTGACCGTCGGTTCACTGTCGGATTACCTGGGGCGCAAGCCGGTGATCTTTGCCGCGCTGGTGCTGAATATGCTGGCGATGCTGCTGTTTATCTACGCCGACAGTGTCGCCTGGCTGATCGCCGCCCGAACCTTGCAGGGGTTTGCCACAGGCATGGCCACCGCTGTGCTTGGCGCTGCGTTGCTCGACACCGACCGTCAGCAGGGCCCGTTGGTCAACAGTGTCGCGCCGTTGCTGGGCATGGCCTGCGGCGCCATGGGCAGCAGTTTGCTGGTGGAGTTCGCGCCGCTGCCGACCCAGTTGATCTATTGGGCCTTGTTCGCGCTGCTGCTGTTGCAGAGCCTGTATGTGTGGCGGCTGCCCGAAAGCGTCAGCCGCATGCCGGGCGCGCTGGCCTCGCTATGGCCGACCCTGCATGTGCCGCCCCAGGCGCGCCGGGCCTTGTGGCTGTCGCTGCCGGTGGATATTGCCGTGTGGGCCATGAGCGGTTTCTACTTGTCGCTGGCGCCGTCGCTGGTGCGGGCGGCAACCGGATCGACTTCCAACCTGATCGGTGGCGGCCTGGTCGCGGTGTTGACCTTGAGCGGCGCGGTGATGATTTTCAGCCTGCGCAATCGCCCGGCGGACAAGGTGCTGCGCCTGGGGGCAGGCCTGTTGGCCGTGGGCGTCGCGTTGATCCTCGGTGCGGTTCACAGCGCCAGCCTGCCACTGTTTTTCCTCGCCACACTGGTGGCGGGCAGCGGATTTGGCGCGGGGTTCCTTGGCGCGGTGCGCAGTGTGGTGCCCTTGGCCTTGCCCCATGAGCGGGCCGGGTTGATGTCGGCGTTCTACGTCCTCAGTTACCTGGCGTTTTGCCTGCCGTCCCTGCTGGCGGGCAACCTGACCCGCAGCTTTGGCCTGATCGCAACCACCGACGGCTACGGTGCGGTGCTGATCGTCCTGGCGCTCGGGGCCTTGATTGGCTTGATGAAGCAAGCATCCGCCAAGGCTGTATATAGGTAAAACAGATAACAGTTAGAGATATTACCCGTTATATAGATATTCGTTGCGCTTCTATCATGGGCTCAACCTCATACGAGGAAGAGGAATAAGCCATGACGTGCCCCAATAGCATCACCCCCAGCTATAAACCGTTCAGCCATCTCGCCGCTCCCAGGGAAGTGATTCGCCAGTTCACCCCCAACTGGTTCGCCGCCACCATGGGCACCGGCGTGCTGGCGTTGGCCCTGGCGCAAGTGCCGGTGCAACTGCCGGGTGTCTATGCCATCGCCGAAGGGTTGTGGTTGCTGACGATCTTTCTGTTTGTATTGTTCAGCGGCCTATACGCCGCGCGCTGGGTGATGTTTTTTCACGAGGCGCGACGAATTTTCGGACACTCCACGGTCTCGATGTTCTTCGGCACCATTCCCATGGGCCTGGCGACCATCATCAACGGCCTGCTGCTGTTTGGCCTGCCGCGCTGGGGCGAGGGCGTGGTGCAACTGGCTGAGGCCCTGTGGTGGCTGGACGTGGCCATGGCCCTGGCGTGCGGGGTGTTGATTCCGTTCATGATGTTTACCCGCCAGGAACATAGCATCGACCAGATGACAGCCGTCTGGCTGCTGCCGGTGGTGGCGGCCGAAGTCGCCGCTGCCAGTGGTGGCCTGTTGGCGCCGCACCTGGCCGACGCTCATTCGCAACTGGTGATGCTGGTGACCAGCTACGTACTCTGGGCATTTTCCCTACCGGTTGCGTTCAGCATTCTGACAATCCTGATGCTGCGCATGGCCCTGCACAAATTGCCCCACGCCAACATGGCCGCGTCGAGCTGGCTGGCCCTTGGCCCGATCGGCACCGGCGCCCTGGGTATGTTGCTGCTTGGCCAGGACGCGCCGGCGATCTTCGCTGCCAATGGCTTTGCCGGCATCGGCGAGATTGCCGCCGGCCTGGGGCTGGTCGCCGGCATCACCCTGTGGGGCCTGGGCCTGTGGTGGATGTTGATTGCGGTGCTGATCACCCTGCGTTACCTGCGCGCAGGTATTCCATTCAACCTCGGCTGGTGGGGCTTTACCTTCCCGCTGGGGGTGTATGCCCTGACCACCTTGAAACTGGGCAGTACCTTGCACCTGGCATTTTTCAGCGTGACCGGCAGCGTGCTGGTCGCCGCCCTGGCCCTGATGTGGCTGGTGGTCAGCAAGCGCACGGTGCAGGGCGCCTATAAAGGTGAGCTTTTTGTTTCACCGTGTATTGCAGGGGTGGGGAATAAGTAAGCGGGATTAGGTAAAGTCGTGGCCTGAAAAATCAATAAAGCCTTCAGGCCACGCAGGAACACGGACGATGAGTCACCCCTCGCAATTTACCTTGCTGCGCAAACGGCGCTTTCTGCCGTTCTTCATCACCCAGTCCCTGGGGGCGTTCAACGACAATATCTTCAAGCAGTCGTTGATCCTCGCCATTCTCTACAAGCTGGCCATCGAGGGCGATCGCTCGATCTGGGTCAACCTCTGCGCCTTGTTGTTTATCCTGCCGTTCTTCCTGTTTTCGGCCCTGGCCGGGCAGTTTGGCGAGAAATTCAACAAGGATGCGCTGATCCGCGCGATCAAGATCGGCGAGATCGTGATCATGGCCATCGGCGCCGTGGGCTTTATGACCAACCACCTGGAGCTGATGTTGCTGGCGCTGTTTGCCATGGGCACCCACTCGGCGCTGTTTGGCCCGGTGAAGTACTCGATCATGCCGCAAGCGCTGCATGAAGAGGAGTTGGTGGGCGGCAACGGCCTGGTGGAAATGGGCACGTTCCTGGCAATCCTCGCCGGGACTATCGGCGCTGGGGTGATGATGTCCTCTGCGCACTACGCGCCGGTGGTGTCCACGGCGATTGTCGCGATTGCCGTGCTGGGCTACCTGGCCAGCCGGGCGATCCCGCGCGCCGCGGCGTCCAGCCCCCAGATGCGCCTGGACTGGAATATCTTCAGCCAATCCTGGGCCACCTTGCGCCTGGGCCTGGGGCAGACACCCGCGGTGTCGCGCTCGATTGTCGGCAACTCGTGGTTCTGGTTTGTCGGGGCGATCTACCTCACGCAAATCCCGGCCTACGCCAAAGAGTGGCTGTATGGCGATGAAACCGTGGTGACCCTGATCCTCACGGTGTTCTCGGTCGGTATCGCGTTGGGCTCGATGCTCTGCGAAAAACTCTCCGGGCGTAAGGTGGAAATCGGCCTGGTGCCCTTCGGGTCATTCGGCCTGACGGTGTTTGGCCTGTTGCTGTGGTGGCATTCTGGCGGCTTCCCGCAGAACGTCCAGGCCAACGATTGGCTGGCGGTGTTGGGTTACGGCCAGGCCTGGTGGGTGTTGATCGATATCCTTGGACTGGGGGTGTTTGGCGGTTTCTATATCGTGCCGCTGTATGCCTTGATCCAGTCGCGTACCGCTGAAAACGAGCGGGCGCGGGTGATCGCTGCCAACAATATTCTCAATGCGCTGTTCATGGTGGTATCGGCGATTGTCACCATCCTGCTGCTGAGCGTGGCCAAGCTGTCGATCCCCGAGCTGTTCCTGGTGGTGTCGCTGCTTAATATCGCGGTCAACACCTACATCTTCAGGATTGTTCCCGAGTTCACCATGCGCTTCATGATCTGGCTGCTCGGCCACTCCATGTACCGCGTGCAGCATCGCGACCTGCAACACATCCCGGACGAAGGCGCGGCGTTGCTGGTGTGCAACCATGTGTCGTTTGTCGATGCACTGCTGATTGGCGGCGCGGTGCGTCGGCCGATTCGCTTTGTGATGTATTACAAGATCTACCGCCTGCCGGTGCTCAACTTTATCTTCCGCACGGCCGGCACCATTCCGATTGCCGGGCGCCATGAAGACCTGGAGATCTACGAAAAGGCCTTCCAGCGCATCAGCCAATACCTGAAGGACGGCGAGCTGGTGTGCATCTTCCCGGAAGGCAAGTTGACCGGCGACGGTGAGATCAACGAATTCAAGAGTGGCGTGACGCGGATTCTCGAGGAAACGCCGGTACCGGTGATTCCCATGGCGTTGCAGGGGTTGTGGGGGAGCTTTTTCAGCCGCGATCCGAACAAGGGGATCTTTCACCGGATCTGGTCGCGGGTGACGTTGGTGGCGGGGCCGCCGTTGGCAGTGGAGCAGGCGACGCCACAGGCTTTGCAGGAACAAGTGCTGGCACTGCGTGGCACCACCCGGTAGGAGCCCGGCTCGCCGGCGATGAGGCCCGAAAATCCATCACGGGATTCAAGGGCCTCATCGCCGGCAAAAGCATCAGGCGCTAATCTTGAGCCCGATCAACCCGGCAATAATCAGCGCCACACTGGCCAAGCGAAACAGCGCCATGGACTCCCCAAACAGGATAATCCCGGCAATCACCGTGCCCACTGCACCGACCCCGGTCCAGATCGCATAGGCGGTGCCCAGCGGCAGTTCCTTCATCGCCAGCCCCAGCAGGCCGAGGCTGACGGCCATGGCGGCAATCGTCAGGGCGGTGGGCATTGGCTTGCTGAAGCCGTCGGTGTATTTCAGGCCGACGGCCCAGCCAACTTCAAACAACCCGGCGAAAAACAGAATGACCCAGGACATATTGACCTTCCTTTTAGAAGTGGGGTCGTCCCCGGATTAATGCTCGAACGAGTCGCGGGGTCGTCCCCGCGAAGATGGGTAGAGTGCCGAAAAGCCAGCACCCGATCAAGTTTCGGCAAGGGCCTTGCGATCTTTCTTCTCGCTCATCCGGCGGAAATACGTCGACAACAGCGCCCCCGAAATATTGTGCCAGACGCTGAACAGCGCACTGGGCACCGCTGCCAGTGGCGAAAAATGCGCACTGGCCAGTGCGGCGCCCAGCCCCGAGTTCTGCATGCCCACTTCCAGCGCCAACGACTTGCGCTGGGCCAGTGGCAACTTGAACACGCGGCCGGTGAAGTAACCGAGCAAGTAGCCGAAGCTGTTGTGCAGCATCACCACCGCCATGATCAGCAGACCCGATTCGGCAATCTTCGCCTGGCTCGCTGCGACCACGGCCGCGACGATAATCACGATGCTGACCACCGACACCAGTGGCAGCACATCAACGGCATGCCGCACCCGATCACCCAGCAGGCGTTGTGCCAATACCCCAAGCACGATGGGCAGCAGTACCACTTGCAGGATCGACCAGAACAGCTCCATGAACGACACCGGTAGCCACGCCGAAGCCAGCAGCCAGATCAGCGCCGGGGTGAGCAGCGGGGCGAGGAGGGTGGTGACGGCGGCGATGGCCACCGACAGCGCCAGGTCACCCCGGGCCAGCCAAGTCATGACGTTGGACGAGGTACCGCTTGGGCAGCAGCCGACCAGGATCACGCCGACGGCGATCTCCGGTGGCAGTTGGAAGGCCTGGCACAGCAACCAGGCCACCCCGGGCATGATCACAAAGTGCGCGACCACACCCAGGGCCACGCGCCACGGATGGCGTGCGACCTCGGCGAAATCTTCAAGTTTGAGGGTCAGGCCCATGCCGAACATCACCAGGCCCAGCAGCGGCACGATGGCGCTTTTCAGGCCGATAAACCAGCTGGGCTGCAGGAACGCGACTACGGCAAAAATCAGCACCCAGTAGGCGAAGGTATTGCCGACGAAGCGGCTCAAGGCGGCGAGTGCGCGCATGGTGATGTCCTTATTATTAGAGTGCTGGAACTGGCAACCCGATCAACCGTAGGAGCTGGCTTGCCAGCGATAGCGGTATGTCAGTCATTGACTCTGTAACTGATACACCGCCATCGCAGGCAAGCCAGCTCCTACATTGAACGTGCCTGTTTTAGATGCCTTGCGGGGTCTCTTCGCCGCCCAATGCTTCCACCAGTGCCGGCAGGAAGTCGCCGAAGGTCAGCATCATCAGGGTAAAGCTTGCATCCAGTTGGCCCAGGGCCTCGTCGCCGCCATCCTGTTCGGCCTGGTCTTGCAGCAGGTCCTCGAACTTCAGGCGCTTGACGGTCATTTTGTCGTCGAGCATGAACGACAGTTTGTCCTGCCAGGCCAGGGACAGTTGGGTCACGACCTTGCCGGTGGTCAGGTGCAGCTGGATTTCTTCACCGGTCAGGTCCTGGCGCTTGCAGCGCACGATGCCGCCGTCTTCGTGGGTGTCGCGCAGTTCGCATTCGTCGAGCACGAAGAAGTCAGCGGCCGGCTTCTGGGTGGTGACCCAGTCGGTCATGATTGCGGTTGGCGCGGTTTTTACGGTCAGCGGGCGTACTGGCAGGGTGCCGATCACTTCACGCAGGGTCGACAGCAGGTCTTCGGCACGCTTGGGGCTGGCCGAGTTGACCAGGATCAGGCCCTGTTTCGGTGCGATGGCAGCAAAGGTCGACGAACGACGGATAAAGGCGCGGGGCAGGAAGGCCTGGATGATTTCATCCTTGATCTGGTCCCGTTCCTTTTTATAGACCTTGCGCATTTGCTCGGCTTCGATCTCTTCGACCTTTTCCTTGACCGCGTCACGCACCACGCTGCCGGGCAGGATACGTTCTTCCTTGCGCGCAGCGATCAGCAGGAAGTCACCGCTGACGTGCACCAGGGGCGCGTCTTCACCTTTACCAAAAGGCGCGACGAAACCGTAAGTGGTCAACTCCTGGCTTGCACAAGGGCGCGCCGGTTTGGTGGCCATTGCAGCTTCCAACGCCTCGGCATCAACAGGCAGATCTTGGGTCAGGCGATAGATAAGCAGGTTCTTGAACCACATGGGGTGAGTCTCTCCTTTATACAAAGTGGGGCATTATTCTCTTGATAAGGCCTGAGGCCAACCCTGCCTAAGCCATTGGAAGGGCTGAAAAAAAAGATTTAAGAAAGTGCTTGCCAGACTTATGGTCGCTCCGTAGAATGCGCGCCACACCGAAACGAAGGGTGATTAGCTCAGCTGGGAGAGCATCTGCCTTACAAGCAGAGGGTCGGCGGTTCGATCCCGTCATCACCCACCATTCGCTTCATGTGTTACGCGCAGCGGTAGTTCAGTCGGTTAGAATACCGGCCTGTCACGCCGGGGGTCGCGGGTTCGAGTCCCGTCCGCTGCGCCATATTCGGTAACCTGGAACACTGAACGCCAGGTCACCACAGAAAGCCCGCTCATCGAGCGGGCTTTTTGCTGTCTGGGGTTTGCGAAAATCCCCGCTCATAAAAACGCCCCCGATCATTTCCGATGACCGGGGGCGTTTTTTATGGGGCGCTTAGAAATCCCAGCGCGTAGTGACCATGAAGTTACGTGGTTCACCGTAGGCTGCCGAGTTATAGAAGCCGATGTTGGTGTAGTAGGACTTGTCGAAGATGTTGTTGACGTTCAGTGTCGCCGACAGATTTTTGGTGACCTGGTAACGGGTCATCAGGTCCACCAGCCAGTAGGCTTGCTGGGAAAACTCCTCATACCCGTTATGCGGGGTGTTGTAGATATCCTGCCAACCCACGCTCTGCCAGCGCACGCCGCCGCCGACGGTCAACTTGTCGAGGTCGCCCTTGAGCTTGTAGGTGGTGTACAGCTTGACCTGGTCTTCAGGCTCGAACGTGGAGATCTTCACGTCCTTGTCATCGCGCACGATCTTGTGGGTGTAGCCGGCCTGGAGCTGCCAGCCGGGGGCGATCTCGCCGGACATCTCCACTTCGTAGCCCTTGGTCACCGCCTTGCTGCTCTTATAGGCATAGTTGGATGGGATCGGCGTCTGATTGTTGTAGGCGTCATCCGACAGCGCGCGATTGGACTCATGGATTTCAAAGTACGCCGCGCTGGCGTTCACCCGGCCATCGAGGAAGTCGGCTTTCACGCCCAATTCCCAGTTCTGGCCTTCATCCGGCTCAAGCAGCTTGTTATCCCGGTCGCGGTTGTAGTTTTCCTGGGGCATGAAGATATCGGTGTAGCTGGCGTACACCGAGTAGGTGTCGTTCAAGTCATACACAGCGCCGACATACGGCACGAATCGCCCGGACTCGCGATAGTTGGGGTTATAGCCGGTGACCTGGTAGTTGACCACTCGCCCACCCAGCAACAGCTTGAGGTCATCGGCCAGGTTCAGACGAGTGGTCACATAGGCGCCAGTCTGGCGCACGGTGTCGTCGGTCAGGGATTGGGCATTGCCCCAGTCCGGAATAGCGGCGTGGCCGTGCCAGTTATTGAAGTCGACGATGTTTGGGCTGAGGTTCCAATAGCCTTTGCCTTTCCATTCGGACGCGCTGATGGAACCGCCCAGCACCAGTTCATGCTCGCGCCCGCCCAGGCTGAACGGGCCACTCACGTACAGGTCGGCGGAATCGCTGACCGTTTCTCCGGTGTATTTGCCTGAGGTGAGTTGTGCGGTGCCGTCCGGCTGCGGCTGGTCGCCCTGGATCGAACCCATCAGCGCGTGGTAACCGTTGATCTTGTGGTCCAGTTGCAACTTGGTCACCCAGCCGTTGCCCAGGTCATGCTCGAGCATGGCGAACACGGTGCGGGTGTATTGCTCCCAACTGCTCCAGTCGGCGGCGTTGTTGAACGAGCGCTTGACCTTGTTGCGCTCGCCCTTGGAGTTGATCAGCGGGAAGCTGCCTGACCAGGAAGAGCCCTTGGGCAACGTATCCTGGTAATCGCCGCCGACGGTCAGCAGGGTGTCCGGCGACAGGTCGAATTCCATGATGCCGTAGTACGTCGGGCTCTTGCGCGAGTAGTGATCCATGAACGATTGCTTGTCCTGGTAGGCCGCGACCGCCCGGCCACGCACATTACCGCTCTCGGTCAGCGGGCCGCTGACGTCCAGTTCGCTGCGGTAGTTGTCCCAGGAACCGGCGCCGAGGGTGGCATGCCCCTTGAAATCGGCGGTGGGCTTCTTGCGCACCAGGTTGATCGTCGCGCCCAGGGAACCAGCGCCGGTGAGCAGGCCGGTGGCGCCCTTGAGCACTTCGACGCGGTCGTAGATCGCCATGTCGCTCAGGGTATTGCCCGCCGAATAGGCAACGTTGCGCGCCGTCGAAGGAATGCCGTCGTACTGGAAGTTATTGATCGAAAAACCACGGGCGTAGTAGTTGCTGCGCTCGCTGTCGAAGGCCGACACGGTGATGCCCGGGGTATGGCGCATCACATCGTCGACGTTGTTCAGGCCGAAGTCGTCCATGTGCTGGCGCGTAACGACGCTGACGGACTGCGGGGTTTCCTTGGGCGTCAGCACCAGGCGCGTGGCGGTGGCGATGCTGCCGGGGGTGTAGGACCCGCTGTCTTCGGTGACGTTACCCAACTGGTTGCCGGTGACCTGGGTCGGGCCCAGTTCCATGCTGCCGTTGCTGGCAGTCGGCGCGGGTTGCAGCGCATACACCTGGTCGCCCTTTACCGCGACGTAGCCGCTGCCCTGCAGCAGCCGGTCGAAACCGTCCTGGATCCCGTAGTTGCCTTGCAGGCCCGGGCCATCGAGGCCTTGCAGCTCGCGGGACTGGAACACAATCGCCACGCCGGCCTGCTGGGCAAAGCGGTTGAGCGAGCTGCCCAGGGGCCCGGCAGGAATGTTGTACGTCTGGGCGGCGGTGCTGGCCGTATCCGCCTGGGCCAGGTTGATGTGCAGGGCGCCAACGGTGGCGGCGAGCACGGCCAGGGAAAACGGTGCACTTCTCAGCAGGCCAAAGCGCCCACGCGGGTAGGAAGGGGTGTGCATGGTGAAGGCAATCCTTTAGGTGTCGAATTACCTTGCTTGACGGGCAACTGCACAAAAACCGGAAGCAAATGCGAATAATTATTTATTGGCGGTGTTGGCCGGGTTCACCACGACCAGCCAGGGGGTATAGGTTTGCACGGTTATCGGCAGGGTTTGCGCCAGCAGTTGCAGGGCGTGGTCGCTGTCATCCAGGGGGATCACGGCCGACACGCGCAGGCTTTGCAGGGCGGCGCGATCAAACTGCAGGCGGCCGGACCGATGCCGGGAGATTTCATCCAGCACCTCGGGCAATGGCCGGTTTTCCACCACCAGTTGATGGCGGCGCCAGGCTTCGTTGATGCTGGACGGGTCGATGCTGCCGGTCAGGCGTACGCTGTCGGCATTGATCAGGGCCTGGGAGCCGGCGGCGACTTCCAGGGTCTGCCGGGCATCGGCGCTGTGGGCGGCCACGCGGGATTCAAGCATGCTCAGCACGGTGCTGTCGCCTTCGCGCTTGACCACAAACCGCGTGCCCAGTGCGCGCATGCTGCCTTGGGCGGTCTGCACGATAAACGGCCGCGCCTGATCGTGGGCCACCTCCACCAGGATCTCGCCTTGCAGCAGTTCGATGCGCCGCTGCGTGGCGTCGAAATGCAGGTTGGCCGCGCTGATGCCATTGAGGCTCAGTGCCGAGCCGTCCGCCAGGCGCAGGGTCTGCCACTGGCCGGGGCCGTTGCGCACATCGGCCATCCAGCGCTGCGGATACGGGCTGACCAACAGCGCCGCCGCAGGCACTGCCAGGCTGCACAGCAGCAACAGGGTGCGCACGGTGCGTTTGCTGCGGCGCGATTGCTGGGTGGCGAACGCCGCATTCAGCGCCGCCCGTGCCGGTGCCTTTTTCCCGCGCAGGGCCTGCATCCGCGAAATCACCGCCTCCATGCGTGCGGCAGCGGCGGCGTAGTGCGGGCCTTGTTGCTTCCAGCACTCGAACGCCAGGCGCTGCGCTTCGCTCAGCTCACCTTCATGCAGGCGCAGCATCCACTCGGCGGCTTGTTCTTCGATCTGTTGGCGGGCGTCGGGCATGGGTGGCTCAGGTGTCCATACTGTGGCCGCAATGCACCAGGGCCAGGATCAGGTATTTGCGCACGGTGCGTTCCGAGAGCTTGAGTTGCCGGGCGATCTGCTGCTGAGTCAGTTCTTCGAGGTAATACAGCACAAACGCCTGGCGCGAATACTCATGCATGCCTTCAAGGATAAACGCGATCTGTTCCAGGGCTTCCAGGGTGGTGTGGATCTGCTCCGGTGACTGGAAACCTTCGAGCGCGTCCACCGTCAGGGCCAACTCTTGCAGATAGGCCTGCTCAATCTGTTTGCGCCGGGCCTGGTCGATAATCAGCCGCCGCGCGGTAGTGCTCAAGTAGGCCCGGGGTTCGCGGATCGTCGCCACCGATTCACGGGTATTGAGGATACGTGCGAACGTGTCCTGTGCCAGGTCGGCGGCATTCTGCCGGCAGCCCAGCTTGCGCCGCAGCCAGGTGAGCAGCCAGCCATGATGCTCGCTGTAGAGCTGGGTTATTTCCCGTTGGAATGGCGGTTCACCCACAGACATAGGCGTGGCTCAGGTGTTATTGAGAATGGTTTCTAATTGTGGCCCCGGGGCAGGGTAAACGCAATAGACTCGCGTTTACCCGCTAAAAGCGCAGGTTTGCGGGCTGTTGGCTGCCGGCGAAAAGATATTTCAAATAAATTGCATTTAAATCAACACATTGCGGATTTTTCGTATATGATGCGCCCCGCACCGAACGTAAAGGGTGATTAGCTCAGCTGGGAGAGCATCTGCCTTACAAGCAGAGGGTCGGCGGTTCGATCCCGTCATCACCCACCATTACGTCCAATGCTACGCGCAGCGGTAGTTCAGTCGGTTAGAATACCGGCCTGTCACGCCGGGGGTCGCGGGTTCGAGTCCCGTCCGCTGCGCCATATTCGGTTACCTGGAATGCTGAACGCCAGGTCACCCCGCAAAGCCCGCTCATTGAGCGGGCTTTTTTGTGCCCGGGATTTGCGGTTCTACAACCCCACCAACCGGTAGCCCACCTGCAGTTCGGTAATGAAGTACTGCGGCTGCGCCGGATCCACCTCCAGCTTTTGCCGCAGATGCGCCATATGCACCCGCAGATAGTGAGCGCGGTCGACGTAATCCAGGCCCCACACTTCCAGCAGCAGTTGCCGGTGCGTCAGTACGCGGTTCTGGCCGCGAACCATGGCGCAGAGCAGGCGGTACTCGATGGGCGTCAAGTGCACCGGTTGGCCTGAGCGCCACACTTGGTGGGTCGCCAGGTCCACTGCAATCTCGCCAAACGCCACCTTGCTGGTGGCCACCACCGTGCCGGTGTGCCCGTGCCGGCGCAGTTGGGCGCGGATACGCGCGAGCAACTCGGGCACGCCAAACGGCTTGGTCAGGTAGTCATCGGCGCCCGCGTCCAGGGCGGCAACTTTTTCTTCTTCACGGTCACGCGCCGACAGCACCAGGATCGGCACCGCCAGCCAGCCGCGCAGTTCGCTGATCAGTTGCTTGCCATCGCTGTCCGGCAAGCCAAGGTCGACAATCACCAGGTCCGGCTGACGGCTGGCAGCATGAATCAGCCCACGTTTGACGCTGTCGGCCTCGAACACCTGAAAGCCTTCGTCTTGCAGGGCAATGCGCACAAAGCGGCGGATATTGGCCTCGTCTTCAACAATCAGGATGCGTGCAGTGCTCATAAGGGTTCCATGGCAGGCGGGGTGCCTGCGGGTAGCGTGATGGTGAAATGCATGCCGCCCGTGCGGCCGGGGTTGGCCTGGATGCGCCCGCCGTGGGCCTCGACGATGCGCTTGACCAGCGCCAGGCCCAGGCCGATGCCGGCCACCGACGATTCCTGCTGGCCGCGCGTGAAGGGCTCGAACAGATTGGCCGGTGCGCGACCGGGGCCGGTGTCGCTGACCTCAAGCACAATCTGCTCGCCGGCCTGGCTGGCGGCCACGCTGATGGTGGTACCCGGCGGGGTGTACTTGGCGGCGTTGTCCAGCAGGTTGACCAGCACCCGCTCGATCAGCAGCCCATCGACTTCCACCAGCGGCAACTGTGCGTCGAGCGTGGTGTGTACGCGGTGGTGCGCCAGTGGTTCGCGCAATTGGCGCAGGGCGCTGCCGACGATTTCTTCCAGGGAGTGCCATTGGCGGTTCAGGCGCACACCGCGCTCTTGCAGGCGCGCCATGTCCAACAGGTTTTCGATCAGGCGCTGCATGGATATGGCCTGTTCGTGGATGCCATGCAGCAGCTCGTTCAGTGGCCCCGGCGGGGCGTGGGGCAGGGCGGTCTCGGCGGCGCCGATCAGGGTGGTCAGCGGCGTGCGCAGGTCATGGGAGATTGCCGCGAGCAGGGTGTTGCGCATTTTCTCGCCTTCCATCTGCACCAGGGTGCTTTGTGCCACTTCAACGAAATGCACGCGCTCCAGGGCAATCGCCAGTTGGCTCATGCAGGCTTCCAGCAGGCGGCGTTCTTGCGGGTCGTTCAAGCGATCGCGTTGGGCCAGTTCCAGCACCAGCACGCCGCGCACGCGCATCGGCGCCTTGAGTGGCCAGTAACAGCCCTTGGCCGCCGACAAGGTGTCGGTGCCGTGGCCAGCGGGGTGGCCGTGGTCGTATGCCCATTGCGCGATGCTGTCGTCGATCGGCAGCCCAGCGGCGCTCACGCTGTGGACGCCATCGGCGGCGTCGGGCAGGGCCAGGCCGACCCGTGCTTCGAAGACGCCACTGAAGGTGCGCAGCGCGACTTCACTGATTTGCTCCACCGTCAGCGCCGCCGACAGGTCGCGGGCCAGGCGCGCCAGGGAGGTCGCGCGGCGTTCCCGTGCGGCGGCGGTGCGTGCTTCGTGGCGCAGGCGCGCGGTGAGTTGGCCGGTGATCAGGGCGATGCCGAGCATCAAGGCAAAGGTGAAGAAGTACTGGGTGTCGTTGACCGTGAATGAGTAGCGTGGCTGGACGAAAAAGAAGTCAAAACACAGCACCGCGAGCATCGCTGCCCACACGCCGGGGCCGCGTCCAAAGCGCAGCGCTACCAGCACCACCGTGAGCAAAAACAGCATGACCACGTTGGCCAGGTCGAACACTTGCAACAGCAGTGCGGCCACGGCGCTGGCGGCGAAACAGGCCAGGCTGGCCCAGAGATAGGCCAATCGCGTACCGGGCAATGTTGCTGTTTTTTCGGGCACGGCAGGCGTGCCCGGCAGCAGGCCGTGGGCCATCACGATCTGGTCGATTTGCGGGTGGTGGCGGCTGATCCGATCGCTGACCGACTGATGCCAGAACTGCCACCGGCGGCGCGGATGATGGCCGAGTACCAGGCGATTGGCGTTGTGCTCACGGGCACAGGCCACCAGCGCTTCGGCGACGTCCATGCCCGGCAGCGTGGCAGTGTCCGCGCCGAACTCTTCGGCCAGGGCCAGGGTTTTCATCGCGCTCGAGTAGCGCCTGGCGCCGCGCCCCTGGGCCGAGGCCACGTGCACGACAATCCAGTCGGCCTCCAGTTTTTGCGCCAGGCGCGCCGCTTCACGCACCAGGCGCTCATCGCCGGCGTCCCCGGCTATGCCGACCAACAGCCGTTCGCGGGCCGGCCACAGGGTCTTGATCGACTGTTCGCGGCGGTACACGCGCATCTGCGTGTCGACCCGGTCGGCCGTGCGCCGTAGGGCCAGCTCGCGCAGCGCCAACAGGTTGCCCTTGCGGAAAAAATGCTCAGACGCGCGCGCCGCCGCCGGGCCCAGGTACACCTTGCCGTCCTTGAGGCGTTGCAGCAGATCGTCGGGCGGCAGGTCGATCACCACCACTTCGTGGGCGTTATCGAACACATGGTCGGGCACCGTTTCACGCACACGTATGCCGATGATCCCGCTGACCAGGTCATTCAGGCTTTCCAGGTGCTGCACGTTGAGGGTGGTCCACACGTCGATGCCGGCGCTGAGCAGTTCTTCCACGTCTTGCCAGCGTTTGGGGTGGCGTGAGCCGGGCACGTTGCTGTGGGCCAGTTCGTCCACCAGTAACACGCCAGGGTGGCGCAAGAGGGCGGCGTCGAGGTCAAATTCGCTGAGGGCGAATTCACGGTGCAGGTGCTGGGCACGGGGCAGTTGTTCGAGGCCGTGGAGCAGCTCGGCGGTGTCCTGGCGGCCGTGGGTTTCCACCACGCCGGCCAGTACGTCACGGCCACGGCCAGTTTCGCGGCGCGCCGCTTCGAGCATCGCGCAGGTCTTGCCGACCCCGGCGTTGGAGCCAAAGTAGATACGCAATTTGCCGCGCAAGGCGGCCTGTTCTTCTTGTTGGACCCGAGCGAGCAGGGCGTCGGGGTCGGGGCGTGCGTTGTTTAAGGCGGGCATGTCATTCCTGGTCAATGCGGTTCAAGTGTGGGAGCGGGCTTGCCTTAATGGCAGTCAGTTAAGCGCAGATCCCCTGTGGGAGCGGGCTTGCTCGCGAAAGCAGTGGGTCAGTCAACATCAATGTCTGCTGGGCCGACGTCTTCGCGGCGATGCGGCGATCCGACAAGCCCGCTCCCACATTTGATCTTCACTGCTTTGAGCATTGCGTTCGCTTAACTGATTGGCATTAGGGCAAGCCCGCTCCCACATGGGGGTTAGTCGTTACACCAAGCCCACTGCGGTCAAGAGCATGTCGATCAGCTTGATCCCGGCAAACGGCACCAACACCCCGCCCAGGCCATAGACCAGCAGGTTGCGGTTGAGCAGCGCCGCCGCACCGATTGCGCGGTAAGTCACGCCGCGCAGGGCCAGGGGAATCAGCGCGACGATGATCAGCGCGTTAAAAATCACCGCGCTGAGAATCGCCGAGTTGGGGCTGCTCAGTTGCATCACGTTCAACGCGCCGAGCTGGGGATAGGTCGCGACAAACGCCGCCGGGATGATTGCAAAGTACTTCGCCACGTCATTCGCCACGCTGAAGGTGGTGAGGGCGCCGCGGGTCATCAGCATCTGTTTGCCCACCTCGACCACTTCGATCAGCTTGGTCGGGTTGCTGTCGAGGTCGACCATGTTGCCGGCCTCCTTGGCTGCCTGGGTGCCGCTGTTCATCGCCACCGCCACGTCGGCCTGGGCCAGCGCCGGCGCGTCGTTGGTGCCGTCGCCGGTCATGGCCACCAGCTTGCCCTTGGCCTGGTAGTCGCGGATCAATTGCAGCTTGTCTTCCGGGCGGGCTTCGGCGAGGAAGTCATCCACCCCGGCCTCCACCGCAATGGCGGCGGCGGTCAGGCGGTTGTCGCCGGTGATCATCACGGTCTTGATGCCCATGCGCCGCAGTTCGGCAAAGCGCTCCTTGATGCCGCTCTTGACCACGTCCTTGAGCTCCACCACACCTAGCGCCGTGGCGCCGTCGCTGACCACCAGCGGGGTGCTGCCGCGCCGCGAGACTTCATCGACCCTGGCCTGCAAGGCTGACGGAAAACTGCCGCCCAAGGCTTCGATATGGCTGCGGATCGCGTCGGCTGCGCCCTTGCGAATCGCCCGGCCTGCGGGCAGGTCTACGCCGCTCATGCGGGTTTGCGCGGTGAAGTGCACAAAGCTGGCGCCCAGTTGGTTGATGTCCCGCGCGCGGATGTCGAACTTCTGCTTGGCCAGCACCACGATACTGCGGCCTTCCGGAGTTTCGTCGGCCAGGGAGGCCAATTGCGCGGCATCCGCCAAGTCCGCTTCCTGGATGCCCGGCGCCGGCAAAAAGCTGCTGGCCTGGCGATTGCCCAGGGTGATGGTGCCGGTCTTGTCCAGCAGCAATACGTCGACGTCACCCGCCGCCTCGACCGCCCGCCCGGAGGTGGCGATGACATTGGCTGACATCATCCGGCTCATGCCCGCCACGCCGATGGCCGAGAGCAGGCCGCCGATGGTGGTGGGGATCAGGCACACCAGCAACGCCACCAGTACCGTGGCACTGACCACGCTGCCGCTGCCGCTCATGGCCACGGCGAAGATCGAGTAAGGGCTCAGCGTGGCGATCACCAGCAGGAACAACAGCGTCAGGCCCACCAGCAGGATGGTCAGGGCCACTTCGTTCGGGGTTTTCTGGCGCTTGGCCGATTCGACCATCGAGATCATGCGGTCCAGGAACGACTCGCCGGGGTTGACGCTGATGCGCACCACCAACCAGTCCGACAGCACGCGCGTGCCGCCGGTGACCGAGGAAAAATCGCCACCGGACTCGCGAATTACCGGCGCCGATTCGCCGGTGATCGCGCTTTCATCCACCGACGCCACGCCCTCGATCACGATGCCATCGAGCGGCACCAGGTCGCCGGCTTCGATCAGCACCACCTGGTCCTTGCGCAGCAGCGACGCTTCGGTCGGCAGCCACGCGGCGCCGTGCTTGGGCTGTTGCAGCAACTTGGCCAATGTCTGGCGTTTCATCCCGCGCAGGCTGGCGGCCTGGGCGCGGCTGCGGCCCTCGGCCAGGGCTTCGGCGAAGTTGGCGAACAGTACGGTGAACCACAGCCACAAGGTGATGCTGAGGATAAAACCGCTGGGCGCTTCACCCTGGCCGCCCAGGGACTGGAACCACAGCAGGGTGGTGAGGATGCTGCCCAGGTAGACCACGAACATCACCGGGTTTTTCCATTGCGCCTGGGGGAGCAGTTTCTTCAGCGCATCCCCACACGCGGTGAGCACGATGGCGCGATCAAACAGAGGTAAACGAGCATTTTTCATGAGGGCAATCTCTTACTCACTGGTCGCAATAGGCGGCGATGGCTGGCGGGCATCCAGCGCAAGGTTGAGTTGCAGCACATTGACCCGTGGCTCGCCGAGCAGGCCGAGGGTGCGTGCGCTGGTGTGCTGGCTGACCAGTTGCAGCAGTTCGGCTTCGGGGATCTGCCGCAGGCGCGCGACCCGTGGCAGTTGCAGGCGCGCATTGGCCACCGATATATGCGGGTCGAGGCCCGAGGCGGAAGCGGTGACCGCGTCCACCGGCACCTGGGCGTCGGCGGCCAGGCCGTTGGCCAGGCGATAGGCCTGCACGCGGGCGGCCACCTGGTCCACCAGTTTCTGGCTGGTTGGGCCCAGGTTGCTGGCGCCGCTGGAACCGGCGTTATACGGCTGCGAGACGCTTTTGCCTGGGTCTTGCGGGTCGGCGCCCAGGGTCATGCTCGGGCGGCCATGGAAGTATTGCGCCCGGGTGAAGTGCTGGCCGATCAGGGTCGAGCCCATGACCAGGCCATCGCGTTCAATCAGCGAGCCGCGGGCCTGGAACGGGAACATCAGCTGTGCGGCCACGGTGGTGAACGCCGGGTAGGCGAGCCCCGTCAACAGCATGAAAAACACCGCCGAAACCAGCACCGGGCGCAACAGCCCCTTGAATATCGATTGGGTTGTCATCTACGTGTCCTCAGTTGTACGTCTGGCCGGACAGCAACTGCAGTTGCTCCACCAGCGGGCCGAGCGCGAGCGCCGGCAAAAAGGTCAGGCCGCCGACCACCAGCACCACGAACACCACCAGCAGCATGAACAGCGGGGTCGCGGTGGGAATGGTCCCGGCACCGGCCGGCACGGTTTTTTTCATCGCCAGGGAGCCGGCCACGGCCAGCATCGGCAGCATGGTGAAGAAGCGCCCGATCAACATCGCCAGGCCAATGGTGGTGTTGAAAAACGGCGTGTTGGCGTTCAAGCCCGCAAAGGCCGAGCCGTTGTTGGCGGTGCCTGAGGTGTAGGCGTACAACACCTCGCTGAACCCATGGGGGCCGATGTTGTTGAGGCTGGCCATGGTGTCGGGCCACAGGGCGGCGAGGGCGGTAAAACCCAGGATGCTGATGGGGTGCGCGAGCACCGAGAGCATCACCAGCTTGATCTCCCGCGCCTCGATTTTCTTGCCGAGGAACTCCGGGCTGCGGCCGATCATCATGCCCACCAGGAACACCGTCAGCAGGGCGTACTGGATCAGGTTGATAAAGCCCACGCCGTCGCCGCCGAACACGCAGTTGAGCATCATCTGCGCCAGGGGCACGAAGCCGCCCATGGGGGTCAGCGAGTCGTGCATGGTGTTGACTGAACCGGTGGTCGCCGCCGTGGTGGTGGCAATGAACAGGCTGCTGTCGGCGATGCCGAAGCGCAGCTCCTTGCCTTCCATGTTGCCGCCGCTGTGCTCCTGCGACAGGGTCTGGTTGGCGCCGGCCTGGGTCAGCAGCGGGTTGCCGCTTTGCTCGGCGCCGTAGACCAGGGCGAGGAAGCCGATGAACATCACCAGGAAGGTGCCGAAAAACACCCAGCCCTGGCGACGTTGCATCAGCATGCTGCCGAAGGTGTAGGTCAGTGCCGAGGGGATCAGCAACATGCTGAGGATATGCAGGATGTTGGTCAGCGGCGTCGGGTTTTCGAACGGGTGCGCGGCGTTCATGCTGAAGAACCCGCCGCCGTTGGTGCCGATGTGCTTGATCGATTCAAAGCTGGCCACCGCACCGACAATCAACTGTTGCTGCGCCCCTTCCAGGGTGGTGACCAGGGCCTGGGAGGCGAAGGTCTGCGGCATGCCCTGCCAGACGTACACCAGCGCCATGCCCACGCACAGCGGCAGCATCACGCGGTACAGCGTGCGGGTGAAGTCGACCCAGAAGTTACCGAGATCGCCCGAACTGGAACGGCTCAAGCCGCGAATGAAACCGGCCGCCGCGACCACGCCGGAGGTGGCGCCGACGCACATCAGAAAGGTGATGACCGCCATCTGGCTGAAGTTCGACAGGCTGGTCTCGCCCGAGTACGCCTGCCAGTTGGTATTGGTAATAAAGGACGCGGCGGTGTTGAACGCCAGGTCCGGCGATTGCGCGGTGAGCCCCAGCGGGTTGATCGGCATGACCGCCTGCAGGCGCAGGACCAGGTAGCCCAGCAGCATCATTGCCGCGTTCGACAACAACAGCGCCGTACCGAAGCGGGCCCAGCCCATGGTTTCTTGTGGGTCGATGCCCAGCAGGCGATAGGTATAGCGTTCCGGCAAGGCATGGTGGGTCCCGGTGAAGACCCGGGTCAGCCATTTACCCATCAGTACGGCGAGCCCCGTCATTACCCCCAGGACCAGCGTAAATTCCAGCAGCGTGCTTAACATGTCGTGGCTCCGTTCAAATCTTGCCCATGGCGACAATGGCCATGGCAGTCGCAACAAAAAACACCAGGGAAAGGCTGATAAACATCAGGTCGTACATGGCCAGCTCCCTAGAATTTTTCTGCGCGAATAAGGGCGTAGCCCAAGTAAGCGAACAGCCCCACGGCACATAAGCCGCTGGCGATATAAATGAACGTGAGTGTGAGCACGGTGTAACTCCCCTGATTGAATAAGCCGCAACTGCGGACGCGGGGAGGTTAATCTTTGGGGTATCAAGTTCGGGCACTGATTAGCGTTAGCGGTATTAAGACGGTATATAGAAAAAGTTCGGCCGGGCGCACGAAAAAAAGGGATCGCCCGCCGCCCGGGTATCCCTTTAAACACTGGGGTTCTGCTGATGCTAACGACCCGCTTATTTGGTTTTGTTTTTCTTCTCGCTGCGGGTAGCGAGGTGTTCGAAGCAAAACGCGGCAGTGCCGAAGAGCGCAATCATTGACAGGACGAGCATGCCTAAAGTTGAACTTTCCACGATGACTTCCTACGGGTGTTTGGGTAGGAAGTGACGGTAGGGCGTTTGCACTTGGTTACTCAATAGCGGCGACGTAAACGTTATGGCGAATGGGCGAACTATATGAACTCTTTACGCGGTGGTGGTCTCGACGATCCCGGCTGTCCCCCGGATTGGCCATGACCTGGCGGAATACCCTCATACCCATTGGTCGATTGCACCGCAGCCGGCACCCACGCTTATCTATAGCCACGCGAAGACTTCAAGGCGGCACAGTGCCCGCTTCTAACAATGGCCTGCAAAGGCAATAAAAATAGTCTGTCTGGGGAAGCGCACGAGATGAAATACCCATTGCGTCCTTTGGTCTTCTGGCCAACTTTTCTGATTCTGTTGGCGGCGGTAATCGCGAGCTACGTCGACCTCACCGCATTCCTTGCCGTGAGCAAACAGCTCAACACCGTGATCCTGCAAAACTTCTCCTGGCTGTTCAGTGCCGGCTCTTTCGCCATGGTGGTGCTCACGGCCATTGTGTATTTTTCGCCCCTGGGCAACGTGCGTATCGGCGGGGAGGGTGCTACGCCGCTGTTGAGCAAATGGCGCTGGTTCATGGTCGCGCTGTGTACCACCCTGGCGGTGGGCGTGCTGTTCTGGACCACGGCCGAGCCGCTCTACCACCTGTACTCGCCACCCTCCAGCCTGCCGATCGAGGCGGGCAGCGCGGCGGCCAAGAGCTTTGCCCTGTCGACGATGTTCCTGCACTGGACCCTCACGCCCTACGCGATTTACCTGGTGCCCTCCCTGGTCTTTGCCCTGGTGTTCTACAACCTGCGCAGCAACTTCTCGATTGGCGCCATGTTGCAACCCTTGCTCGGCGCCCAGCGGGTCAAGCGGTATGCCGGGTTGATCGACACCCTGGCGATGTTCGCCCTGGTGGCGGGCATGGCGTCGTCCCTGGGCACCGGCGCACTGACCCTGTCCGGCGGCCTGAGCCAGTACATTGGCGGCGAGACCACGCCCTTGCGCCTGGCCCTGATCATCGCGGTGATCGTGTTCACCTTTGTCGCCTCGGCCGCCAGTGGCTTGCAGCGCGGCATCGTCATGCTGTCGTCGTTCAACACCTGGATCATGTTGGCCCTGGGCGCGTTTGTATGGTTGTGCGGACCAACCCTGTACATCTTCAGCCTGGGCGTCGAGTCCCTGGGGGTCTACCTCGACACCTTCTTCAGCCGCAGCCTGTCCACCGGCGCCGCCAGTGGCGACAGCTGGCCGCAGAGCTGGACGGTGTTCTACTGGTCGGTATGGTTCGCCTGGGCGCCGGTGAGTGCGCTGTTCCTCGGCAAGATCGGCCGGGGCTACCGGGTGCGCGAATTTATCCAGATCAACATGCTGTACCCGGCGCTGTTCACCGCGCTGTGGATTTGCATCTTCTCCGGCAGCAGCCTGTATTTCGATGCCCTCGGCGATGGCAGCTTGAACCGCGTGCTCAACGAGCAAGGCGTGGAGCATGTGCTGTACCAGATGTTCCAGCAGTTGCCGGCCAGCGGCCTGATGATCGCGTTTTTGCTGTTTGTCGCGTTTATCTCGTTCGTCACCGCCGCCGACTCCAGTACCGACGTGATCGCCAACCTGTGCAGCAAGGGCGTCACCGCCGATTCGGACCTGGATGGCAACCCGCTGCTGAAGATTGTCTGGGGCGTGATCATCGGCACGGTGTCCTGGGTCATGGTGGCCTTTGTCGGCATCGACGGGGTGAAGATGCTCTCCAACCTCGGCGGCCTGCCGGGAATGATTCTGGTGCTGCTGGCCAGCACGTCGTTGCTCTACTGGTTGAAAAACCCCGCGCTGCTGGACGTCAAGATCCCCGCGGTCCATGTCGAACCTGGCCTGCGTGGTGCCAGCCCGGTGACGGATTTTGCCCGCTGACTTGCCTCTTTGTTGTTGGAGTTACCCATGGAAATCGTCACCGAATTTGCCTACAAGGTTCGCGAGATCGAGCACTGCCTGATCCCCATGAGCGATGGCACACAACTGGCAGCGCGTATCTGGCTGCCTGACGCCGCCGGCGCGCAGGCCTTCCCGGCGATCCTCGAATACCTGCCCTATCGCAAGCGCGATGGCACGGCGGTGCGCGATGCCCTGACCCACGCATGGATGGCGGGGCAGGGCTATGCCTGCGTGCGGGTCGATATGCGCGGCAATGGCGAATCCCAAGGCTTGATGGCCGATGAGTACCTGTTGCAGGAGCAGGACGACGCCCTCGAAGTGATCGACTGGCTGTGCCAGCAGCCCTGGTGCGACGGCAACTTGGGGATGATGGGCATCTCCTGGGGCGGCTTCAACAGCCTGCAAGTCGCTGCGCGCCAGCCCGGAGCATTGAAGGCGATCATCACCCTGTGCTCCACCGATGACCGCTTTGCCGATGACATCCATTACAAGGGCGGCAACCTGCTGCTGGAGAACTTCGGCTGGGCCGCGACCATGCTCAACTTCAGCGCGGCAGTGCCCGACCCGCTGCTGGTTGGCGATGCCTGGAAAACCCTGTGGCAGCAACGCCTCGACGCCATGCCGCTGCTGGCCGAGACCTGGCTGCAACACCAGACCCGCGATGCCTACTGGCGTCACGGCTCGGTCTGCGAGGACTACTCGGCGATCAAGGCGGCGGTGTACGCCGTCGGCGGTTGGGGCGATGCCTACAAGAATGCGGTGCCGCGCCTGATGCAGCATCTGCCGGGGCCGAAAAAAGCCGTGATCGGCCCGTGGATTCACAAGTACCCGCATTTCGCCGTGCCCAACCCGGCCATTGGCTTCCTGCAGGAGGCCAAGCGCTGGTGGGACCACTGGCTTAAAGGTATCGACAATCGGGTGATGGACGACGCGGCCTGCACCTTTTACCTACAGGATGTGTTGGCGCCCAAGGGCAGTTATGCCGAACGCCCAGGCATCTGGGTGCAGACCTCGGGCTGGCCCGATCCCCAGGTGCAATGGACCGACTACAGCCTGACCGACCATGGCCTGCGCCCCGGCCAGCAGGCGCTGGGCGGCCCGCGCAGTATCTGTTCGCCACTGACCACCGGCCTGCACCAGGGCGAGTACTGCGCCATCTGGTTTGGCCCCGACGGCCCGACCGATCAGCGCCGCGACGATGCGCAGTCTTTGTGCTTCGACTCTCAGCCACTGGCCGAACCCCTGGCGCTGCTGGGGGATGTGCGCTTGCAACTGCGCCTGGCCAGCGATACCTCTTGCGGGCAACTGGTGGCGCGCCTGAATGCGGTGGCGCCCGACGGGCAAGTCACGCAGATTACCTACGGCGTGCTCAACCTTGCCTTACGTGAAGACTTCTCCCGTCTGACGCCACCTGTGCCAGGCGAGCCGCTGGATGTGCAACTGAGCCTGGATCATGTCGGCACGCGGGTGCCGGCCGGCTACCGCCTGCGCCTGGCCCTGAGCACCGCGAGCTTCCCGCTGCTGTGGCCCAGCCGCGAACTGACCACCCTGACCGTGCTGCCCGCCGTGCAACGTGTGCAATTGCCGATTTTCAGCGGTGCGGCCGTGCCATGCCCGTTCGAGGCCCCGCAAGCGGCTACTCCGGCGGCGCTGGAGGTGCTGCGGGCGGCTGCGCCGAAACGTACCTTGATCGAGGACGTAGGCAGTGGCGAAGTGTGCGTAAACATCGAGGACGACCTGGGCGCCGTGCGCTTCACCGAGCATGGCCTGGCGGTGGACCAGCGGTGCACCGAGCAATATCGCACCATGCCCTGGGACCCATTGTCGGCCCAGGCCGATATCCACTGGCAGTACCGTGTCGAGCGCGCGCAGTGGTCGGTGGCGGTCGACAGCCACTTGCAGGTGCACGCCGACGCCCAGTGGTTCTACATCGAGGCGCAGCAGCAGGCGTGGGAAAACGGGGTGCAGGTGCATCAGCGAAGCTGGAGCAGACGGGTCGCGCGGGTCGCGTTGTGAGCGGGCAAGTGGCAGGATGCTTGCTCATCTGATCAGCCACGGATCCCTGCATGTCGCGCCGAAACGTCGACCTTCCACCGCTCAATTGTTTGCAGACGTTTGAGGCCGCCGCCCGGCATTTGAGCTTTACCCAGGCGGCCCACGAACTGAACCTGACCCAAAGCGCAGTGAGCCGGCAGATCAAGCGCCTGGAGGAAGACCTGGCGCGACCGCTGTTTTATCGGTTGGCGTTGGGGCTGAGTCTGACCCCGGCCGGCGTGCGTTACTTTCGCACCATCCAGCGCCTGCTGCGCGAGCTTGATCGCGAATCGGCGGAGCTGCGTCGACGCGGTGCCGATCGCCAGCTGACCCTGGCCAGCACGCCGACCATCAGTTCCATCTGGCTCGCCGCGCTGCTGCCGGCCTTCCAGGATGAGCACCCGGAGCTGGATATCCGCATCCTGTGCAGTGAAAGCCCGAGCCACCTGGATGTCAGCGAATATGACCTGGGCCTGTTCTATCACCTCGACGAACTGCCAGCGCCCCTTGGCCTGGAACTGACCCCGGTGTTTGCCAGTGAGCAGGTCATCGCCGTATGCAGCCCCGGCTACATCGAGCGCCATGGCGCGATCCGCGACGCCGAGCACCTGCTGCGCAGCCATACCTTGTTGATCGTAGAAGACCACTATCACGACTGGTTGACCTGGACCGACTGGTTCGCCGACATCGGTGCGCAGTACCACACGCCTCGTCACGCCTTGCGCACCAACAGCTATCAGTTGCTGATGCAGTCGGCAGTGATGGGGCATGGCGTAGCCCTGGGCTGGAAGTGCCTGCTCGAAGGCGAGCTGGCTGCCGGCCGCCTGCAATTGGCCTTGCCCCATCACATGCACAGTCGTGGCCGCCTGCAACTGATGCAACCGCAGCATCGCAACCCACCCTCGGCTGCGCGCAGTTTTCAGCAATGGTTGCTGACGGCGTCCGATACAACGCCGCAGGGGCTTTTCTGTGGGAGCGGGCTTGCCCGCGATGATCGTTAACGATGACGCGGTGAGGCGTTCTTGCTGACGTCAGCGCGAGCAAGCCCGCTCCCACAGGCATTATTCAGGGTGCGTTGCGGCTATGCCGATAATCACTCACCGCCTCATACACCGCCTTGCGCAGCCGGTTGATCCCTCCAATCGGCCGGTGTTCCTCCACGCCAAACCATGGGTTGAACGACTGGTTGTCACAGGCCAGGTTCAAGGCCTGTGTATCGAAGTCCTGCGCCGGAATGCGAATTTTCGCCACGCTCTCGTAGGGCGCGTCGCTTTCCTTCCATTCGATGCTGGTGTCTTCGATGGGCATGTATTTCTGCGGGTTCTGGCGCTGGATCTGCAACACAAAACAAGCGTCGATGCGGTCGGTGGACAACTGCTGGCTCAAGGCGCTGCGCAGGAAGTTCGGCAAGTCCTGGTTCTGCTTGGGCAGATGGTATTGCGGGCAGCTTTGCGGGTCTGGGGCGACGCGAAACTTGGCGTTGGCGCTGCCGAACTTGTAGGGCGATACCGAAAAGTACGTGGTCTCGGTCGGGCTGGCCGGTGCCGGCGCCAATGTCGCCAGGGCAATAAACAGATGGCGCACCTGCCAACTGCGCGGGTCGAGGCTGGGGAAAAACGCCATGACTTTCTTGCCATCGGCCTGGGCCCCGACGTTCTGCGCATATTCCGCCACATCGCTGACAAAGAAGTTGGGGTGGCTGAACATCACGAAGTCCTGCTCGCCGCGTGCCTGCTGGTCGGCCAGCAGTTGCTTGCCCGGCACGTCCAGCAGCTTGATCGCCATGCCGCGGGCGTCGCGGATGCTGTCGAACTGTGGATAAGCGTTGCCGTTGGACAGGCGCATCATCGCCTGCCAGGTCTTGCCCGGCTCGGCGAACACGCCCTGGCGCAGCGCCGGGTCAAGGTTTGGCAGCACGCTGACTTCGGCTTTTACGCAGCCGTGGGCCTTGGCATGGGCATCGCGCAGGTAACGGGTGCCTTCGCGATGCTGGTCGACAATGCGCACCGCCGTCTGAATGATGCCTTGGGTCATGGCCGCTTCGCCGGGCGGAATCTGTTCCTCGGCCGACACCGGGCCGCTGTGGTGCCAGGCGAACCACAGGGTCGACAACAACCAGCCGAGCAGGCCCAGGCCTACCAGCCATAACAGCGTCTTGCCGAGAAACGCGCCGAGGCGCAGCCACAGTCGAGCGAGCATGGAACGGTCCTTGTATCGAAATGGGGAAGTCATGGCAGTTGTTGCTCCAGGGGGCCGCCCAGTACTTTCAGGTATTCCAGCAGCGCCCAACGCTCCTCAGGCTCAAGGCCGCGGCCGATCACCCCATTGCCACGCTTGCCGGCGCGAAACTCGTGGCCACTGTTGTGGTTGCCAGTGATGTTGGTGTCGAACAGGAATGCATTTTTAAACGCCTCGGTGCGATAACCCAGGTGACGCGGGTTGTAGTCGAAGGTGCCTTTATAGAAGGTGCGGCTGCGCTCGTACTGGGGCGAAAGCAACTGGTAGATCGTCGGCACCGAACCGTTGTGCAGGAACGGCGGCGTGGCCCACACACCCGCCAGTGGGCGGGCCTTGTAGGCGCGCAGTTCGCGCACGCCGATGGGCAGGCCGTAGCCGTCCAGGCGCGGGCGTTCGGCCGCTGTGATGCCGGCGGCGCGGTAGGCGTGCTCTTCGACAAACGCTGTGACATAGGCCAGGCCCTTGGCCACGGACAGGCTGCGCAGATCCAGCGGTTCGGTCGGCGTGGGGTGCAGTTCGACATTCAACTGCGCCAGTTCGGCCGGGTCCCATTGCAGGGCGCTGAGGTCGTAGCGCTGGTCGGCAATGTTGCTGGCGGTGCCCGGGTCGGTGCCGATGTAGTCCACTGGCAGCATCTTCAACTGCTGCACCGGGCGCCCGTTGACTTCGCTCACGCTGGGCACATGGCAGGCCGCGCAGTTTTCCGCGAACAGCGCACGTCCTCGGGCGGCCAGGGGTTTGTCGATGGCGCCGAACAGCGCTTCAGGCCAAACCGGTGGCTTGAGCCGTTGCAGGGTTTCTTCGATCCGGTTCAGGTCACGCACGCGCACGCTGGACGGGTAGCGCGCATCGCCCTTGAGGGGCTGGCCGGCGCTGTCGAAGAACGCCAGGGTCGCGCCTACACCCAACGCCTCGCCGATGTTGCGCGCCATGGGTTGCTGGGCCGAGCCGTTCCATTGCACCCAGTCGAAGGTCCACATGTCCCACAGCTGCGGGTAGTCCACTGGCGCGTTGGCGATACGGTAGTTGTTCGGCGAAATGGCGTCGCCAAAGCTGGCATTGGCGATGCGGCCGAAGGCGTCGGTGCGCCCCGGGCCTTCTTCGGTGGGGTAGAGGCCGCGGTGGGTATCGTTCCAGGCCACCTTGAGGAAGTTGTCCAGGGACTTTTTGAAGTCCTGGCGCAACTGATCGTACTGGGCGTCGTATTGATCCCCCAGCACGCTGTGGGCAAAGCGCCTGAACTTCAACGGGTTGTAATAGGTAGAGGCGAGGCTGGCCACCAGGGCCTGGCCAAAGCTGCCGCCGCGCAAGGTTGGCACGCTGGAGGGCAGCACATGTTGCGCAGAGCCGCCATCGATGCGCAGGGCCTGGCCATTGAAATGCAACTCGCCGGTATGGCAGGCGGCGCAGGTGATATCGAGAAACTCGTCGCTGCTGCCGGCATTTTTGTGCCGGGCGAAGCCTACGGGCAGGTTGCCGGGGTTCTGGGGTGTGGCCTGTTGTCGCGGGTCCACCAGGAAACCGAAGCGCGCGAGGTTGGCCGGCTCGGCAAAACGCTGCTCGGAAAACGGCAGCTCCAGCGCGGTGAACCAGTTATAGCGCAGGCCTTTTATCTGGGTGCCCTGGGGCGTGAAGTAGTAGGCCTGGCGGTCGGCGGCGCTCCATTGGTCCTGGTAGTGCACCTGCTGCACCGCCAAGTAATCCGGGAGCCTGGGGTTGATCACGTAATAAAGGACCACCGCCAGCAGCAGTCCCATAAATGACAGGATCAGGAGTAAAACACGGGAAAAAATGCGCAAGATAACTATCCTTGTCGAGTTGTTGTGCCCTTATGCCACTGAGCGCGGTAGGCGGCAAGTAGCCATGATCCGTCTACGCAGGCGGTTTTCGCTACGCCGGCTGTCCTTCGCCGGGCTTTGGGGCAGATGAAAATGCTTTTAAACACGTGAACTTATCAGAAGTTTCCTGCTCACATGCCGGTAGCCATTGGTCGTGGCCGCCTGATAAGCTCGCGACTTTATTCGAATGCCCTTTTGGCGCATGAACAAGGAAATAGCATGAAACAGCATCGGTTGGCGGCGGCGGTGGCCCTGGTTAGCCTGGTACTTGCGGGTTGTGATTCGCAAACCAGCGTAGAGCTGAAAACCCCGGCGCAGAAAGCTTCCTACGGTATCGGCCTGAACATGGGCAAAAGCCTGGCTCAGGAAGGTATGGATGACCTGGACTCCAAGGCAGTTGCCCAAGGCATCGAAGATGCCGTCGGCAAGAAAGAACAGAAGCTGAAGGACGAAGAACTGGTCGAAGCGTTTTCCGCACTGCAAAAGCGTGCTGAAGAGCGCATGACCAAGATGAGTGAAGAGTCGGCAGCCGCCGGCAAGAAATACCTTGAAGACAACGCCAAGAAAGACGGCGTAGTCACCACCGCTTCCGGCCTGCAGTACAAGATCGTGAAGAAAGCCGAAGGCGCCCAGCCCAAGCCTACCGACGTAGTGACTGTGCACTACACCGGCAAGTTGACCAACGGCACCACCTTTGACAGCTCCGTGGATCGCGGCAGCCCGATTGACCTGCCGGTCAGCGGCGTGATCCCAGGTTGGGTCGAAGGCCTGCAACTGATGCACGTGGGCGAGAAGGTCGAGTTGTACATCCCGTCCGACCTTGCCTACGGCGCCCAGAGCCCGAGCCCGGCGATTCCAGCCAACTCCGTACTGGTCTTCGACCTGGAGCTGCTGGCAATCAAGGACCCGGCCAAGGCCGACGCTCCTGAGGCACCGGCTGCCAAGTAAGCCGCTGCTGAACACACAACGCCCCGTTTATACGGGGCGTTGTTGTTTCTGGTGTGGGAGCTGCTGACCGAGGTCGTGGAGGGGTGTGGGAAAATCAGAACGAACACCTGCGACTTAGAGCAGTCTGATGCTATACCTCGGCACGGGTAGCCGCAGATGCCCCCCAAGTCAATGAAATCTTGGGATTTTTTTATGTGCGCAAAAAACGCCCGATCTGACTGTAGGCCTTGTATTACGTGGCTTTCAGCCGCAAAAATGGGCTCTGTTCACAAGGTTATCCACAAGTTGTGTGGATAACCTTTTATCTCGCCTGGAACTGGAGTGACGATGAAAGCACCCTGGAATTTCACCCGCTTCCTGCCGTTGGCCGCACGGCTGATCGGGCGTGGACGCCTGCCGACGCTGTTGTTCGCGGTCGCTGCCAAAGGCTCCAGCCAGGGCAATCGCCTGGGCAAGCTCAAGGACGACCTCAAGCTGCTCCAGGCGCTGTGCCTGGCCTATTGGCGCGGCGAGTACCGGGCTATCAGCCCCAAGGCGCTGATCTCGGTGGTGGCGGGGCTGATGTACTTCCTCAGCCCGATTGACGCGATCCCGGACTTCCTGCCGATGTTCGGCATGCTCGATGACATCGCGGTACTGGCCTGGGTCATGAAGAGCCTGGACGGTGAGTTGAGTGCCTTCCGCGCCTGGCGTGACCGCCAGCGCCCGGAGAAGTTGGTGGTGGTTGAACGCCTGCCCGCCACGCCGCAACTACTGGAGCAGGAAAACCCGAAAAAAAACTGAACACGCGGATTATCCCCCTGCGCTCTTTGTGGCTGTTAGGATTACACTCCTAAGGAAAGTACTTACTTCGTAAGTGTTGTGATCCTACGGGGCAGTCATGGATATACAAATCATTTCACGGGATGGCGAACCCGAGTACGCGGTTCTGCCATGGGCTCAGTACCAGGCGCTGTTAACAGCCGCCGGCCTGCAGCAACCAGTCACTCCTGCTGCACAGATCCCTCCCGTCGCTACCGAGCAGGACCTACGCCCCCTGGCGCAATTGCGCAGCCTGCGCGAAGCCAAGGGCCTGGCGATCGAGACATTGGCCCGCACCGTCGGCATCAGCCCGTCCTACCTGGGGTTGATCGAAAGTGGCGAGCGCCAGCCGGATGCCGCGATCCGTCGCAGCCTGGCCTGGGAATTGGGGATTGCCGGTTGGAGGGATGAAATGTGAGTGTGCGCATCAGCCGTCAACATTGGGATGGGTTGCTCAATGAGCTCGACCAGGCCCGTCGCCAGCGACATCTATTGACCTACCGTGCATTGCTCGAGCGTCTGCAATTCCCGACGCCGGCGATGCAAACCCTGACCGCCGCGTTGGAACACCTGGCAGCCCTGGATGCCAAGGCGGATCAGCCACTGCGCAGCTCCCTGGTAATCAGCCAGGGCGCGAGCCGCTTGCCGCGCACCGGTTTTTTTGAATGTGTCGAGCGCCTCGGGCGCTTTTGCGGACCGTCCGATGGCGTTGCTGCAGCATCGTGGCATGCCTCGGAAGTGGTCCGTGTGTTCGAGTACGAATATCCTGAGTCAGCGGAGGCCTGAGTGTTCTGGAAGCTCAAAGCGTATGCCAGTTATTGGCTGGCACGCAGATTGTTTCATTGGTCATGGTTTGTGCGTCAGCCCCGCGGCTGGCACTGGCTGGAGGGTCAGTTTGCACGCATGGCCAACCTGGGCAATGTCGAGGCCCAAAGTTTCTATGGGCATATCCTGACCTTTCGCGGCCTAGGCATTGGCGCGCGGGAGGAGGGCGTGCGCTTGCTGCGCCTGGCGGGTCAGGCGGGGGATGGCAAGGCGGCCTATCAAGTGGGCGTGCTGAGCCTGGCAGGCAGCCTGGGCAAGGCTCCGGACCCTGTAGAAGCGGCACGCTGGTGGACCATCGCCGCCAAGGCTGGGCATCCGCTGGCGCAGATACGCCTGGAGCAGTTGTAGGCGCAGGCTTGTCGGCTCCTACAGGATTTCGCGGCTATCGATGAGGTGGATGCTGTAGCCGGCCACGTCCTTGGCGTGATGCTTGGCCTGGGAGGCCAGTTCCGCCAACTGGCTGGCATCCAGGTGCCCACAGCTCAATGGATGCAGATGCACCACGCCGATGGACAGCGACAGCAAGGCAAACTCCTGGCGCACCCCCTGGCGATTCAGGGCGATAAAACAGCCCGCATCCAAGTGTTCACTGCGGTAGAAGCGCCGGCACTGGGTCTGGAAATCATCCACCAGTTGGTTGAGACGCTTGCGCCAGTCCTGGGCGCCCAGCACCAGTAAAAAATCATCGCCGCCAATATGCCCGACAAAATCACGGCTGGGGTCTACCCGGTCGTTCAAGCATTGCGCCAGGCACAGCAATACTTCATCGCCACGGCCATAGCCGTAGATATCGTTGAATGGCTTGAAGCTGTCGATATCCACATAGCAAATCACCGATTCGCGCTGCTGCTGCAACAGCCGTGTCAGGCACTGCTGGATCGGCACATTGCCCGGCAGCAGGGTCAGCGGGTTGGCGTAGCGCGCCTGTTGGATTTTCAGTTCGGTAATCAGCTTGAGCACGTCGATCACCCGGCCCAATCCCAGGTAGTTGCCATTCTGGGTGATGATGAAATCTTCTTCGATACGCTGCCGCGCGCGGCTGGTCAGCAGGCGGCTGACCTGTTGCAACGACTGGCTCAGTTCCACGGCCAGGAAGTCATCGCTCATCAGGCGGCTGATAGGCTTGCGCGCAAACAGATCGGTGGCAAACGGCTTGAGCAGGACGTCGGACAACGAGTGCCGATGCACGATACCAATCGGCTGGCCGCGCCCATCCAGGACCGCCAGGGAGTTGAGATTGGCCTGGCTGCGAAACGCTTCCAGCACTTTGGCCGTGGCGGTGTCCTGGGCCACGGCCGGTTGTTCGTTGAGCAGGGCGCTGAGGTCACTGGCGTCCTCGTTGAGCGAAACGCTGGTGCTGTCGGGCTTGGCCAGCATCAACCGGGCTTCGGTCGGTGGGTGCTCCTGGGGACGGCACAGCAGGTAGCCCTGGATCAGGTCCACGCCCATTTCCGTGAGCACCGCCAACTCTTCCGGCAGCTCGATGCCTTCGGCAATCACCTGCGCGCGCGAAGCCCTGGCGATCTGCAGGATCGAACCGACAAACTCGCGCTTGAGCGCATCCTGATGTATGCCATCGATAAAATGCCGGTCGATCTTCACGTAGTCCGGGCGCAATTCTGACCACAGGCGCAAGCTGGAATAACCGGCGCCCAAGTCATCCAGGGCAATCGAAAAACCCATGTCACGGTAATGGTGCAGGGCGGTTTGCAACAGCTGGAAGTCGTCGGTCGGCGCTTGCTCCGTGAGTTCGATCACGATCTGGCTGGGCGCGATTCCATACTCGCGCAGCATATGCAGGGTGCGCCCCGGTTGGTGGGTGGTTTCCAGCAGGGACTCGGGCGAGACGTTGAGAAACAGCTTGCCCGGCAGCTTCTGCTCGCTGAAGCGCCTACAGGCACTTTGCCGGCAGGCCATCTCCAGCTCATTCAGGCGCCCGGCCTGGCGCGCCACGCCAAACAAGGCGAGGGGCGAGTGCAGCGGGCTGTTGGAGGGGCCGCGGCTCAGGGCTTCATAGCCGAGGATGCGACGTTCGCAGAGGCTGACGATGGGTTGGAACAGGCTGTGCAAACTGCCCTGGGCCAGGATGGAGGCCAGGGCATTCAGCTGTTCGGTCATGGTCATGATGATCTCGGTCGAAAAAAAGGACCGGGTGCCTGGGGCGCCCGGTCCTTCATTTCACGACAGAATGATGTCTGTTTGATGACGCTCAGTGGAGCGGCAACATTAAATCGCCATCATTTACTGCTTGGCCACCGTCTTACTGATTTTCAGGTAGTCCAGCAGAATCCGCCCGGTTTCGCTCAGGTAGGCATCATCTTCCGGCTTGGTCTTTTCAGGTTCGGTCGGCAGTGCGTCTTCGTCTTCTTTCTTCAGCTCCTTGAGCGGGTCTTCACCCTTGGCCTTGCGGCGGATGTTTTCCAGGGCAAGTTGCTGGTTCTCGATATCGGTGTGCTGCGCGCGGCGGTCCACTTCATTGAGGCTCACGGTCTTCTCGGCCATCAGCTTCTTGGCCAGGGCCAGCTTGTCGCGGATAAACACGAACTCGGCGTCCTTGGCGGAGCGCAGGTCATGTTCGGTCTTGAGCTGGGCCAGGTAGGGCTTGAACGGGTCCGATGCAGGCTTGATGGCCGGGCGGATGGTGTCCCACGGCATGGCTTCTGGCAGGGCGCTTTCGCCGATTTCCTTGGTGTCGATGAGCGACGGGAAATCGATGTCCGGGAGTACGCCCTGGTGCTGGGTGCTCTGCCCGGAAACCCGGTAGAACTTGGCCAGGGTCAGCTTCAGCTCGCCATGGTTGAGTGGCTGGATCGTCTGCACCGTGCCTTTGCCGAAGGTCTGGCCACCGATGATCAACGCGCGGTGGTAGTCCTGCATCGCACCGGCAAAAATCTCCGAGGCCGAAGCCGAGAGACGGTTGACCAGCAATGCCATCGGGCCTTTGTAGAAGGCGCCCGGGTTTTCGTCTTCCAGCACATCCACACGGCCGTCAGCGTTGCGCACCAACACGGTCGGGCCCTTGTCGATAAACAGGCTGGTCAGCTCGGTGGCTTCCTGCAACGAGCCGCCACCGTTGTTGCGCAGGTCGATGACCACGCCGTCGACTTTCTCTTTGGTCAGCTCGGTGAGGATTTTCTTCACGTCGCGGGTGGTGCTCTTGTAGTCCGGATCGCCAGCACGGAAGGCCTTGAAGTCCAGGTAGAACGCCGGGATCTCAATGACGCCCAGCTTGTAGTCCTTGCCGTCCTGCTTGAGGTTGAGGACTTTCTTCTGTACGGCCTGGTCTTCGAGCTTCACCGCTTCGCGGGTGATCGACACGATCTTGCTGGTCTGGTCGTTCGGCGCGTTGGTGTGCGGAATCACTTCCAGGCGCACCACGCTGCCCTTGGGCCCACGGATCAGCTTGACCACTTCGTCCAGGCGCCAGCCGACCACGTCGACCATCTCTTTGTCGGCCTGGGCCACGCCAATGATCTTGTCGGCCGGAGCGACCTGCTTGGTCTTGTCCGCAGGACCCGCTGGCACCAGTCGTACGATCTTGACCTGGTCGTTGTCGCTCTGCAGCACGGCACCGATCCCTTCGAGGGACAGACTCATGTTGATATCAAAATTTTCCGCGTTATCTGGCGACAGATAATTGGTGTGCGGATCGTAGGACATCGCGAAGGTGTTGATGTAGGCCTGGAAGATATCTTCGGCGCGGGTCTGTTCCAGGCGGCTCAATTGGTTCTTGTAGCGCTTAGTCAGCAATTCCTGGATCGCCTTGGGCTCTTTGCCGGCGATCTTCAGGCGCAGGACTTCATCCTTGACGCGTTTGCGCCACAGGTCATCCAGGGCGGCGGTGCTGGTCAGCCACGGGGCCTCCTTGCGATCCACCAGCAGGGTTTCCTTCTGGGTGAAGTCGAGCTTGTCGACGCCTTTGTTCAACTCACCGAGGGCGAAGTCCAGACGCGCTTTGACACGGTCCAGGTAACGCTTGTAGATGGTGAAGCCAGGTTGCAGGTCGCCGCTCTTGAGAAAGTCGTCGAACTGGGTCTTCCATTTGTCGAACTCAGCGATATCGCTGGCCAGGAAGTAGCTGCGCGAGGGATCCAGCAGCTTGAGATAGCTGTCATAGATGATCACCGAGCGCGCATCGTCCAGCGGCGGCTTGCTGTAATGGTGGCGCTTGAGCAACTCGACGACGTTAAGGCTGGCAATCACCTCATCGCGATCAGGCTGAAGTTTGTCCCAGCTGTTGGCTGCGAACGTATTGGTCGACAGCGGCAACAGGCCGAGACCAATGAAAAGAGCGAGGGCGGTGCTGGGGAACAAATGCTTCATGCTGATTCGACGCGGGGGCAATTGATAACGCATATTAGGCCGTCTTTGAAGTCGCCGGTTCCATTTGGGCCGGTCGCATAATGCAAAAAGCCCGGCGCTACAGCAACGGGCTCAGTCCAGACTCACTATGGAGGCACTGTGAAAGCATTGCAAGGCGTTGAAGGTCATGTGGAGTGGGTTGAGACCCCAAGTCCTACGTGCGATGTAGGGCAAGTTCGCATTCGGGTGGCAGCAGCCGGCCTCAATCGAGCGGATTTATTACAGCGTGCAGGGCTCTATCCTCCACCGCCCGGGGCCAGCGAAGTGCTGGGCCTGGAGTGTTCCGGGGTGATCAGCGAAGTCGGCGCTGGCTCGTCCTGGCAAGTGGGGGATCGGGTCTGTGCGCTGTTGGCGGGCGGTGGCATGGCGCAGGAAGTGGTGGTGGACGCGCGCCACGTGCTGCCGGTGCCAGAGGGTTTGTCCCTGGCCGAAGCCGCTGCGTTGCCCGAGGTGTACAGCACCGCCTGGCTCAACCTGTTCCAACTGGCGGCGCTCAAGCCCGGGGAAAAGGTGCTGTTGCATGCGGGCGCCAGTGGCGTCGGTTCGGCGGCGATCCAGCTGTGTAAAGCCTTTGGCAGCCCGTGCTGGGTCAGCGTCGGCTCGGCGGACCGCCTGGCCTACTGCGAAGACCTCGGCGCCCAGGGCGGTGTGGTACGTACCGACGGCATCGAGAGCCTGGGGGATTTTGGCCCGTTCGACGTGATTCTCGACCCGGTGGGCGGCAACTATGCAGCCATTAACCTCAAGCTGCTGGCCCGCGACGGTCGCTGGGTATTGATCGGCTTGATGGGCGGGCGTGAAGCCCAGTTGGACCTGGCGCAGGTGCTGGCCAAGCGTGTGCAAGTGCTGGGCTCGACCTTGCGCAGCCGCGATGACCAGTTCAAGGCAGACCTTTTGAGCGACCTGGGCCAGCAGGTATGGCCGTTGTTTGGCGAAGGGCGACTGAGCCCGCAGTTGGCCAAGACCTTCCCGATCAAGGACGCGGAAGCGGCGTTTGCGCAGCTTTCGACCAACCAGATTTCCGGGAAGCTGGTGCTGGTGATCGACGAAAGCCTGGCTTGAGGCCAATCCAGGGTTGAAATGCAGCCCAAGGTGGGAGCGGGGCTTGCTTGCGATAGCGGTGTGTCAGTAACAGACCTTAACCTGATACTCCGCTATCGCAGGCAAGCCAGCTCCCACATTAGCTCCCCCATTGGATTGGGTTTCAACGCCAAAAGTGGGCCTTCAGGTCCACTGGTGGATCGGCCAGCCGGCCTGTTCGGCATGGGCGCGCAACACCGGATCGGGGTTTACCACCTGCGGGAAATCGACCTTGCTCAGCAGCGGCAGGTCATTACGCGAATCCGAGTAGAAGTACGCCCCTTCCAGGCTTTCACCTTCCTGCTCAAGCCATTGCATCAAGCGGGTGATCTTGCCTTCGCGGTACGTCAGTACACCCACGGTCTTGCCGCTGTACACCCCGTGGGCCACGTCCAGTTCAATCCCCAGTACTTCATCGATGCCAATGCGCGCCGCAATCGGCGTGACCAGGTGCGTGCCCGAGGCCGAGATCACCAGGATCCGGTCACCGTTCTGGCGGTGGCGGGCGATGGTCTTGGTCGCGTCGCTGTAGATCAGCGGCTCGATAACATCTTCCACCCACGGCTCCACCAGGTGCGCGACTTCTTCCGGAGTGCGCCCGATCATCGGTTCCAGGCTGAAGTCCATGAACTCTTCCATGGCCAACTCGCCGCGGCTGTAGGCGGACATCAGTTCGTGGTTCTTGCCCATGAACGATTCGCGGTCCACCCAGCCCAGGCGGCCCATCTGCTCGCTCCACAAGGTGGCGCAATCGCCGTGGATCAGGGTGTCGTCCAGATCAAAAATTACCAAAGCCATCAGTCATGCTTCCTTAATAAACACTGCATCCTCAGGCTACCTCACACAGCGCACTGGGATCGATGGAAAGTGCCAGGCGTTGCCCGTCTGGGTGCAGATCCTGGGCCGAGCGGTTGAGTACGTCCACCACCAATTCGATGCCCCGGGCTTCGACGCGATAGCGAATCACATTGCCCAACAGGCTGTGGCTGCGTACCAGCGCATCAAGCTCGCCGCTGTGGTTCAGTTCGATGGACTCAGGACGGATCGCGATACGGCTGCTGACCGGACGTTGCAACAGCGTGCTGGCCTGCTCGGCGTCCAGCAGGTTGTAGTTGCCGATAAAACCGGCAGCGAAGGCGTCCACGGGGGCGGTGTAGAGGGTTTCGGCGTCGCCGCTCTGCACGATCTTGCCCTGGTTCATCAGGAAGATGCGGTCGGACATGACCAGGGCTTCCTCCTGGTCATGGGTCACAAAAATCGTGGTCAGGCCCAATTCTCGCTGGATCTGGCGGATCTGTTCGCGCAGGTGTTTGCGAATCCGCGCATCCAGTGCCGACAGCGGCTCATCGAGCAGCAGCAGGCGCGGCCGGGTGACCAGGGAGCGGGCGAGGGCTAC
The DNA here is from genome assembly GCF_012985565.1 of Pseudomonas sp. WS 5010. Taxonomy (NCBI): domain Bacteria; kingdom Pseudomonadati; phylum Pseudomonadota; class Gammaproteobacteria; order Pseudomonadales; family Pseudomonadaceae; genus Pseudomonas; species Pseudomonas sp. WS 5010. The sequence continues at coordinate 466,631 of NZ_JAAQWQ010000005.1, forward strand.
GCGCTGGCACTGGCCGCCAGACATCTGGTGCGGATAGCGCCCGGCCAGGTCCTTGAGTTCGACCAGTTGCAGCACCTCCTGGACGCGCTTGTGGCTGTCATCGGCGTTGACCTTCTGCATGCGCAGGCCGAAGGCGACGTTCTGTTCCACAGTCATGTTGGGGAACAGCGCGTAGCTCTGGAACACCATGCCGATGTGACGCTTCTGCGGGCTCAGCGGCACGATATCCTGGCCGTCCAGCAGGATCTGCCCGCTGTCCACCGGCGTCAGGCCGGCGATGCAGCGCAGCAGGGTGGACTTGCCGCAACCGGACGGGCCCAGAAGGGTGACGAATTCGCCCTTGGCGATCTGGCAATTGATATCACTGAACACCGGGGTGGCGGCGTAGCTTTTTTGCAGGTGCTGGACGCTGACGAAGCTCATTGGCTTTTGTCCTTGTTCAAGAGGTTGGCGGCCCAGGTGAGCAGCAGCACGAAAAGGAAATAGGAAATGACCACGGCGCTGGTGAAATGCCCGCTGCTGTTGCGCATGTTGTTGAGGTACACCTGCAAGGTCTCGTAGCGCGTACCGACGAGGATATTGGCGAACACAAACTCGCCGAACAGGAACGAGAACGACAGCAGCAACGCGACCATCAGGCCCTTGCGCAGGTTGGGCAGCACCACCAGGATTGCCGCCTGCCAGGTGCTGGCGCCAAGCAACTGGGCGGCGTCCATCAGGTCACGCAGGTTGATCGCCTGCAGGTTGTTGGTGATCGCGCGGTACATGAACGGCAGCGCCACGGTGAAGTAGCAGCCGATCAGGATCCACGGCGTGCCGACCATCGCCAGCGGCCCCGAGCCATACAATTGCAACAGGCCTACCGATGACACCACTGGCGGCACCGCGAAGGGCAGCAGGATCAGGATGTTCATCAGCGCATCGAGCCTGGGGAAGTGGTAATGCACCACGAACAGCAGCGGCAGGATCAGCACCACCGACAGGATCAGCGCGCCGACGCATACCAGCAGCGATTGGCCAAAGGCATGCAAAAAGCGCGGGTCGCTCCACAACTGCACATACCACTTGAAGGTAAAGCCGGCGGGCAGGATGGTGGCCGACCAACTGCTGGCGAGGGAGTACACCAGGGTGCCAATCAGCGGCAGCACGAGGATCGCGAACAGCAGGTACACCACCACGCGATGATAGAGGGCGACGGGGCTGGCTTCAGCACGAGACATGGTAGCTCCTCTTGAGCAGCAGTTGATGGACCACGGTGACCACGGTCATCAGCGCCACCAGGATCACGGCCAGGGCGCTGGCCATGTTCGGGTCCAGGGAAATATCACCGGAAACCATCGCCGCGATGCGGATCGGCAGTACGTTGAAGTTGCCGGTGGTCAACGCATACACCGTGGCATAGGCGCCCAGGGCATTGGCCACCAGGATCACGAAGGTGCCCAGCAGCGCCGGCGTCAGCACCGGCAGGCCGATGTGCCGCCAGTACTGCCAGCCATTGGCCCCCAGCAGTGCTGCGGACTCGCGCCAGTCTTCACGCAGGGCATCGAAGGCCGGGTACAGCAGCAACACGCCCAGGGGGATCTGGAAATAGGTGTACAGGATGATCAGGCCGGTCTTGGAGTACAGGTTGAAGTCCTGAATGATCCCGGCCTGCTTGAGCATGATGGTGATGCTGCCGTTGAACCCCAGCAGGATGATGAAGGCAAAGGCCAGGGGCACACCGGAGAAGTTGCTGGTCATGTTGGCGAAGGCGGTGACGAAGTTGCGCAGCGGCGAATCCACCTTGCGCAACGAGTAGCTGCCCAGCACGGCGATGATGATGCCGAAGACGCTGGAATAGAAACTCAGCTCCAGGCTGTACTGGATTGCCTGCAGGTAGAACTTCGAGCTGAAGATCTTGCTGAAGTTGGCCAGGCCCCAGCCGAACTCTTCCGATTGCAGGCTGTTGACCATCACCCAGAACAGCGGCGCGATCTGGAACACGATAAAAAACAGGGCGAAAGGCACCAGGCACAAGGCGGCCAGCCATTTACCACGGATCACTGAACTCACTTCAACAGCTCCTGGCAGACAGGTTTGTCGTGGGCAACGCCAAGCAGGGCGCAGACGGTGCCGCAGATATCGGTTTGCCTGGGCTGGGCCTCGGGCTCGAGGCTGAAGGCATCCCCGAAAACGAACAGCGGTACTTCACGCTCCTCCGGCAGCAGGCCGTTGTGGGAGCGGTCGTTGTTCATGCCGTGGTCGGCGGTGACCAGCACCTGGTAGCCGGTGTCGAGCCAGCCTTGCAGATAGTCGGCGAGGATAATGTCCGCCGAGCGGGCGCTGTTACGGTATTGCGCGGTGTCGAGGCCGTACTTGTGGCCGGCGTCGTCGATATTCATCGGGTGTACCAGCAAAAAGTTCGGCGCGTGCTTGAGGCGCAGGCTTTCGGCATCGGCAAACAGGTGGGCGTCGGGGTAATGATCGCTCCAGTAGAAGTGCCCGTGCTGGATCGCCAGTGCCGGGTCGTCGGTATGCCGGTCGCGGGCGGCGATGAACGGCGAGCGGTTGTACAGCTCGCTGACCCAATGGTAGGCCGCCGCCGCAGTGGTCAAGCCCGCGTCGGTGGCGTAATGGAAAATGCTGCGCTGGTTGGACAGGCGCGAGACGTGGTTGTGGACGATACCGCTGTCGATCGGCGGCACTCCAGTGAGGATGCATTCGTACAGCGGGCGCGAGAGGGCGGGCAATTCGCATTCCAGCTTGTACAGCGCTGCACGCTCGGCGCCGACGTAGGCCTGCAGGTGCCCCATGGCATGCCGGGCAACCTCGTAGTTGAGGCCGTCGAGAACCACAAGGATGACGTTGTGCTTCATAGGGACAGGGGCTCCTCGGTGGTTCTGCTGGAACCAGATCAACTGTGGGAGCTGGCTTGCCTGCGATAACGGTGTATCAGCCGATGCAAGTGCTGAATGTCATACCGCTATCGCAGGCAAGCCAGCTCCCACCCTGGTCGTATTCCAGGGCTTATTGCATGTTGATGATGACTTCTTCCTGCCACTTCTGCGGCAAGCCCTTGGAGGTCTTCTCCCAGGCATCGGCGTCTTTGATCGGGGTCACGCCTTTGTACTGTTCGTTAGGCAGCAGCTTGGCCTGTACTTCGGCGGGCAGGGTCAGGTGCTCGGCACGAATCGGCCGTGCATTGCCCTTGGCCAGGTTGATCTGCCCGGCATCGCTGAAGATGTACTCGCGGGTCAGCTTGGCGGCGTTGGGGTGCTTGGCGTATTTGTTGATGATGGTGGTGTAGCCGGAAATCACCGAGCCATCCGATGGGATCAGCACCACGTAGTCATCCGGGTTGGCCATCTTGGCCTTGTAGCTCAGGCCGTTGAAGTCCCAGACCACGCCCACTTCCACTTCGCCTTTTTCCATGGTGGCAATGGTCGGGTTGGCCAGGGAGATACGCCCCTGCTTGGCGATCTCGGCGAACATCAGCAACGCCGGCTGGATGTTCCTCTCGTCGCCACCATTGGCCAGGGCTGCCGCCAGCACGCCGTTGGCGGCCTGGGCGGCGGTGCTCACGTCACCAATCGAGACCTTGTACTTGCCGGTTTTCAGGTCAGACCACTTGGTCGGGACTTCGGAGCCGTGCAGCAGCTTTTTGTTGACGATAAACGCGATGGTGCCGGTGTAGGCCAGTGCCCAGTTGCCATCCTTGTCCTTGGCCCAATCCGGGATCTGCTCCCAGGTGCTGGGCTTGTAGGGTTGGGTCACGCCCTGCTTGACCGCAATCGGCCCGAAGGCGGCGCCCACGTCACCGATATCGGCGCTGGCGTTGTCTTTTTCTGCGGCGAACTTGGCGATTTCCTGGGCCGAGCTCATGTCGGTGTCGATGTGCTTGAGGCCGTACTTGGCCGCCAGGTCTTCCCAGGTGCCTCTCCAGTTGGCCCAGTCATCGGGCATGCCGACGCTGTTCACAGCGCCTTCTGCCTTGGCGGCAGCTTCCAGGGTTTTCAAATCGGTGTCAGCGGCCATGGCGGCGGTGCACATGGCAATGGTCGAGCCTAACAGTGATGCCAGGAAAAGCTGTTTCATCCGAAGCTCCTTTGGGCGTTTTCAACGCTGCGATTTTTTGATGGCGCGGTTGGTTTGGTCTAGGTCAGCAATACACGAGCCAATTTAGGCGCGCTGGATGACAGTTTCATGTCGATGTCGTTTTCAAGGCACCTGGGCAGGCGCCTGCCGGGTAAGCGTAGACCAAGGCCTGGCCCCCGTAATACCTGGACTTGGCCGGCGTATTGCAGGGTGTGTGAGGCAGCGGCGCAAGGCGCTGTCATCTGTCGGTCATGTGTGATGCCTAGGCTTGCACGCTATAGCCGCCGCCCATTCCAGGGGCATTTGGCGCACCCAAACAGTGCTGGCCTAGTCCAGATAGGTAACGTTGATGCGTGATGAGGCAACCAAAGCGGTGACAGCCATCGGCCTGGCGCTGCAAGAGCAGATCAGCCACGGTTTGCTCAGCCCGGCGAGCAAATTGCCGGCCGAGCGCAAACTCAGTGAGTTGTTTGGTACCACCCGCATTACCGTGCGCGAAGCCTTGTTGCAACTGGAGGCCCAGGGCCAGATCTACCGCGAGGAACGCCGTGGCTGGTTCGTCTCGCCGCCCCGGCTGGCCTACAACCTGATGCAGCGCAGCCACTTCCACGCCATGGTCAGCGCCCAGGGGCGGGTGCCTTCTACCGAAGTGATTTCCGCGCGCCTGCAACCGGCTTCGGCCGCCGTTTGCGCATGGCTACAACTGCCGGCGCTGTCCAGTGTGATCCAGATCTGCCGCCGGCGGCGTATCGATGGGCGGTTGGTGTTGTATGTCGAACACTACCTCAACCCCCAGTATTTTCCAGGGATCCTGGCGTGTGACCTGAACGAGTCGATGACCGAGTTGTACGCCCGCAAATACGACCTGCATTACGGGCGCGTACGCTTCGAAATTGTGCCGACCTCATTGCAGGTGGAAGCGGCAGCGGCCCTGAAGGTCTCGGCAGGCAGCCCCGGGCTGCGGATCGCCCGGGTCAATTACGATCAGCATCAGCGCCTGATCGATTGCGACCTGGAGTTCTGGCGCCATGATGCGATTCACGTCGGGGTCGATGTGACCTGAGCGTCCTGCGGCCCACTCGCCGCCGTCACCACCTGCACACTCAAGCGCGGCATCGCCAGGTCCATTCCGGCCTCATCGAGGTGGCGCTTGAGCGACAGGTTGAACGCCCGTGACACTTCCCACTGTTTGATCGGCGCAGTCTTGAAGCGCGCGCGCAGGATGGCGTTGCCGGACTCGAAGCTCTCCACACCCTGGAACTCCAGGGGCGACCAGATATTGCGGCGTTGCAGCGGGTCGGCGCGCATCTTTTGACCGACGTCGCGCATCAGCTTGATCGCGGTGTCGATGTCCATGCTGGCGGGCACCGCGACGCGGAAAATCGCATAGCCGAATTCCCGCGAGTAGTTCTTGATGCTCTTGATCTCGCTGAACGGGATGGTGTGCACGATGCCGTCGATATCGCGCAGGCGCACGGTGCGGATGGTCAGGCCTTCGACGGTACCGAGGTGGCCGCCGACGTCCACGTAGTCATCGATGGCCAGGGAGTCTTCGATGATGATGAACAGGCCGGTGATCAAGTCCGCCACCAGCGACTGCGCGCCAAAACCGATAGCCAGGCCGATCACACCGGCACCGGCCAGCAGCGGCGTGACGTTCATGCCCATGTTCGCCAGGGCGACGATGGTAGCGATGATAAAGATCGTCACGAACAGCACGTTGCGGATCAACGGCATCATGGTTTGCGCCCGCGCATTGGCCAGGCCTTTGCGCGAGCGGGTGAGGGCGTGGTGGATCGCGGTGTCGCTGAGGATCCAGATCAGCCAGGCGAACAGCAGGGTGCCCGCGAGGCCGAACAGCTTGACGCTGATTTCATGCCCGTCGCCTTCGGTAAAGCGGATCAGCGACCAGCCCCAGACCCGCAGGCCCAGTTCGATGAACACCAGCCACACCACCAGGTGGGCGAGGGTATAGACGAAGCTTTTCAGGCGTTCGGAATACAGCGCATGGCGCTTGTGCCCGCGTTGGGGCTTGAGGGCATGGCGGCGTACCAGGCCGTTGATCACCATGCACAGCACCAGCAACACCGTGCACAGCAGTGACTGGCGCAAGGCGGTGCTGGTATCGCCGGCCGACACGAAGGTGGCAAACAGCGAGATACCCACGAGCAGCAGCGCAGGCAGGTACCAGAAGGTGCCGATGATCTCGATGGTGTCGCTCAACGCGCGGCGGGTCAGGCGCCGGGACAGCGGCTGGTTGCGGATCAGATGTGCGATGGGCCGGCGAAAGCGCAGGATAAACACGCCGGTAGACAGCGCAGCCAGCACATTGGCGATGGTCGCGGCGCTGTGCGCCAGGTGGGTGCCCAGGGCTTCGGTCAGGCGCGGATCGCTCAAGGCCTCGCCGAAGGCGGCGAAGCTGCCGATCAGCCACAGCGGCCGAAATGCCTGGTGGCGCAGGATATATAGCGCCCGATGGCGGTGGGGGCCGTCGAGCACGGAAAAGGCAATGACGCAGATCGCCGAAAAGCACGTGCCGACCACCAGCGCGTACGCCAGCACCATCGCCAGGGACTTGCCCAGGGACGAGGGCAGGGCGTAACTGAGGTAGACGGTGATCACCAGGGCGATCAGCCAGGGTCCAAGTTTGCGCAGGGCAAAACGCAGCATGTCCCAGGTCTTGGGGTGTTGCGGCAATTCTTCACTGAGGCCAAAGCGCAGGCGCACCCGGTGGCTGAGCCAGATCAGCGCGGCGGCCAACAGGCTCCAGAGCATCAGCACTACGGCAAAGCCAAAGATGATCGGCAGCCATTCGCTGGCGGGCAGCATCAGTGCGCCCAGCTCGGTCTTGGCCTGGTCGAACTCGATGGACCAGCGGTTGAGCGGGCTGTCGGCGCCGGACAGTTGTTGTTCGAGGCTGGCCAGGGTGCCACCGATCAAGCCCAGCACCCCTTGCTCGGCCGCCGGCTGGGCTTTTTTCGTGGCTTCGCGCAGTTTTTTCAGGTCGGCCAGCAGCTTGGCGCGCTGCTGGTCGTTTTCCAGGTTCTTGATCACCTCGTCCAGGGACTGCCCCAGCGGTACGTCGGCTTGTGGCTGGGTTTTGCTGGTGCTGCCCAGGATGCCTGGCAGGCCGACCGCCTGGGCAGGGGCGATGGGCAACAGGATCAGCAGGCAAAGGAGCAGGCAGTGTGGCAGGGCAAACAGACGGGCAAGCACGAGGCGGTCAACCTTGGAAACGACAGATCGACCGAGTGTACGAGGGCGCTATGCCCAATGCGAGTGCATTTGTTATTCGGCCAGTTTCGCGAGGATCCGGTAGACGATGGTGCCGAGGATCAGCAGCATGCCGACCCACATGCCAAACACACCAAGGTTCTTGTCGCGGAAGTTGAAGCCAACGGCCAGCAGGATCATGCCCGTGAGGATGGGGATAAGCATGGCGTGGAAGGCGGACATCGGGATCATGGTGGGGACGGCCTTGTCGTTGAGGGATGATGGTCAGTCTAGGCTGGATTGGCGCGGGGTGCCTTGATGTGTGTCAGATAGCGCCGCAGTGCGCTGGGAATCGCCATCGCGGGCAAGCCCTAATGCCGTTCAGTTAAGCGCAGATCCCCGGTGGGAGCGGGCTTGCTCGCGAAAGCGGTGGGTCAGTCAACATCAATGTTTGCTGGGCGGACGTCTTCGCGAGCAAGCCCGCTCCCACATTTGATCTTCGCTGCTTTGAGAACTGATCGGCATTAGGGCAAGCGCCGCCCCTCTCAGGGCAGGTCGCGGCTCGCATAAAACGCACTTAGCACCTTCACCAGATGCGCCAAATCGTGGCTGCCGCACAGTTCACGAATCGAATGCATGGCGAATGTCGGCAGGCCGATATCTACGGTGCGCACGCCCAGGTGGCTGGCGGTGATCGGGCCGATGGTCGAGCCACAGCCCATGTCACTGCGCACCACGAAGCTCTGTACCGGCACTTCTTCGGCCATGCACAGGTGGCGGAAGAATCCGGCGGTTTCGCTGTTGGTGGCGTAGCGCTGGTTGCTGTTGACCTTGATCACCGGGCCGGCATTGAGTTTCGGGCCATGGTTGGCGTCGTGCTTGTCGGCGTAGTTGGGGTGGATGCCGTGGGCATTGTCGGCAGACACCAGCAGCGACTTCTGAATGGCCCGTACGAACTCGTCACCTTCAGGCAGCAGACGACGCAGGGTCTGCTCCAGCATCGGCCCGTCGGCACCACAGGCCGAACAGGAGCCGACTTCTTCGTGGTCGGTACACACCAGCACGCAGGTTTCGTCGGTTTCACTGGTGAGCAGGGCTTGCAGGCCGGCGTAGCACGACAGCAGGTTGTCCAGGCGGGCGCCGGCGATAAAGTCGCCATGCAGGCCAATCACCGCTGCGCCTTGGGTGTCGTAGAAACTCAGCTCGTAGTCGAGCACCACATCAGCGTTCAACCCATGTTCGCGGGCCAGTTGGTCGGTGAGTACGGCGCGGAAGTCCACGCGCTCATCGCCGGCAAACTGCGCGAGGATCGGCGGCAGCTCGGTCTGGGCATTGATCGCCCAGCCTTGATTGGCTTCACGGTTCAGGTGGATGGCCAGGTTGGGGATGATGGCAATCGGCAGCTTGAAATCGATCAACTGACTTTCGACCTTGCCGTCACGCCGGAACGTCACGCGGCCGGCCAGGGACAGGTCACGGTCGAACCACGGTGCCAGCAGTGCGCCGCCGTAGACTTCCACGCCCAGTTGCCAGAAGCCCTGGCGTTGCAGCTCAGGTTGCGGCTTGACCCGCAGGCACGGGCTGTCGGTATGGGCGCCGACCAGGCGGATGCCGTCGTGCAGGGGCGACTGGCGGCCCATCTTGAAGGCGATGATCGAGGAGTCGTTGCGGGTCACGTAGTAGCGACCGTTGGCCTCGGTGGTCCAGGTCTCGCGTTCGTCGAGGCGCTGGAAACCGGCGGCTTCCAGGCGTTGGGCCAGGGCCGCAGTGGCATGAAAGGGGGTGGGAGAGGCCTTGAGGAAGTCGATCAGGCCTTGGTTCAACGCTTCGCGCATAAGTAGCTCCAGACAGCAATGGCGCGAGTTTACCGTCCGATGTGATAAGTGCACAGAACAAATGTGGGAGCGGGCTTGCTCGCGAATGCGGTGTGTCAGTCGCGCAATAAGCTAACTGACCCATCCCATTCGCGAGCAAGCTCGCTCCCACATTTTAATTGCGTTTACCGATTAGAACGGCGCAGGGCACTCGAACCGCAGGCGCTCGCCGCTTTGCGGGTGGGTGAAGCTCAGCATGCTCGCGTGCAGGCACAGCCGTGGCCAGGCGGCCAGGGCCTGTTCGTGGGCATACAGGCCATCACCGAGCAACGGGTGGCCGATGGACAGCATATGCACCCGCAGTTGGTGCGAGCGCCCGGTAATCGGCGTCAGTTCCACCCGGCACCAATCCCCGCAACGCTCCAAGACTTTCCAGAAAGTCAGCGCATGCTTGCCGAACTCGTGGTCCACCACATGCCGCGGCTTGGTCGGTGGGTCATAGCGCAGCGGCAGGTCGATGCTGCCGCTGTCCAGTTCCGGCTGGCCCCAGCACAAGGCGGTGTAGGCCTTTTCGGTTTCGCGGTCGTGAAACTGGCGCGACAGTTCGCGGTGGCTGTCGGCATCCCTGGCCAGTAGGATGATTCCCGACGTTTCCCAGTCCAGGCGATGAACGATACGCGCCTCTGGGTAACCGTTTTCCTGCAGGCGGGTGATCAGGCAGTCCTTGTTGTCGTCGGCGCGACCTGGCACCGACAGCAACAGGGTAGGCTTGTTCACCACCAGGACAGCGTCATCCTGGTGAAGGATATGGATATTGGACAACGGCATTAAACAGCCTCGTAACAAACGCCAACGGCGGCTCGGCCACCCGGTTCCCCAAGGGGGATCAAGGTGACGGAGCCGCCGTGGCGACCGCCTGTTCGATCAACGATCAGGCAGGGTGATATTGAGTTCCAGAATCGAGCAGCTGCCGTCGTTTTCCAGGGCGACATGCACGTCATCGTTGCCGATATTGACGTACTTGCGGATCACCTCCACCAGTTCCTTCTGCAAGGCTGGCAGGTAGTCCGGGGTGCTGCGTTGGCCGCGTTCGTGCGCCACGATGATCTGTAGACGCTCTTTCGCTACCGACGCCGTGCTAGGTTTTTTGGTTGAGCGAAAGAAGTCAAAAATACTCATTGTTCAATTGCCTCCAAACAGGCGTGCCAAGAATCCTTTCTTCTCGACAGCAAGGAACCGATGGGCAACTTCTTTGCCCAGCAAGCGATCGACTGCATCGCTATAGGCTTGGCCGGCATCACTTTGGTCATCAAGAATGACCGGTACGCCTTGGTTTGAAGCTTTCAGTACCGCTTGAGACTCAGGAATCACCCCCAGCAAGCGAATGGCGAGGATTTCCTCGACGTCCTCAACGCCAAGCATTTCGCCGCTCTGGACGCGCTCGGGGTTGTAGCGGGTCAGGAGCAGGTGTTCCTTGATTGCGTCTTCGCCTTTTTCGGCGCGGCGAGACTTGCTCGACAGCAGGCCGATCATGCGGTCGGAGTCGCGTACTGACGACACCTCGGGGTTGGTCACCACAATCGCTTCATCGGCGAAGTGCATGGCCAGTTGGGCGCCTTTCTCGATACCTGCTGGAGAGTCGCAGATAACAAACTCAAATTGCTCTTTGAGGTCCATCAGGACTTTTTCAACGCCTTCCAGGGTCAAGGCGTCCTTGTCCCGGGTTTGGCTAGCGGCGAGAACATAAAGGTTCTCCAGGCGCTTGTCCTTGATCAGTGCTTGTTGCAGGGTTGCTTCGCCGTTGACCACGTTGACGAAGTCGTACACCACGCGGCGTTCGCAGCCCATGATCAGGTCGAGGTTACGCAAACCGACGTCGAAGTCGACGATGACTGTCTTGTGGCCGCGCAGAGCGAGGCCGGTACCGATAGCGGCGCTGGTGGTGGTCTTACCCACACCACCCTTGCCGGATGTAACCACGAGAATCTTGGCCAAGGTGTTTCACCCCTAAGGAAAAAGGACCTCTCAGTCCCTGAAAAACATCTCTTGAAACTCGCTGCAGGCGGACAGCCTTCGTAGGAAAAAGATGTGCTTCCCGTAGGGGAAACGCCAACTTTCAATTATTCCTACGCAAGTCTTGCCGGTTTCGCTGTGCTATCAGAGTCCAGAGATGCTTGGAAAATGCGGCAGTATCCGTTAAAGACGGATGATGTTCAACACATCGCCCGACAGGCTGACTTGTACCCCGGCCCCCCACAGCGGATCACGGCGCAAATCTTCCGAAACCTTGTATTGGCCGGCGATGGATACCAGCTCAGCGCTCAATTGCTGGCAGAAAATCCTTGCCTTGGTATCGCCCTTGACCCCAGCCAGTGCCCGACCGCGCATGGGGCCGTATACATGGATGTTGCCATCGGCGAGAAGTTCCGCGCCGGGACTGACCGGGGCGACCACTACCAGGTCGCCGCCCTGGGCGTAAATCTGCTGCCCGCCGCGTACGGGGGAGGTGATGATCCTTGTAGGCTTGATCGTCGGCTCTGGCGGTTTTTCCGGTTTTTTCTTCACTTCGCCTTCCACCGGGTCGAGCACACGCTCGCGGGCGCCGGACGGTGGCAGTACTGGCAGTTCAATGGCGATGGCTGCCGCAATGTCTTCGATACGGCTGGCGCGAATGGCCAGGGTGCGCAGGCCATGCTGGCGGCAAACACGCATCAGCCCGGGCAGGTCAACCGCGCCCTGGCCGGCCGGCAATTTGTCCAGGGCCAGCACCAGCGGCGCGTTGTTGAAGAAATTCGGGGCCAGGGCAACCTTGGCAGCGAGCTGGCGGTCCAGGGCATCAAGGTCGTTACGGGCCAGTTCCAGCACAGTAATGGCGAGCATGCTGCCTTTGAGCTGGAAGACGGGATCTTGGTCTAGCGATTCGGTTTGGCTCATGGTCGGCAAAGCGGCTTGTCACGAAAAGTGTCGAGACTTATAACGAGAACAACCGCTAGCCGCAAGCCGGGTCGAACCGTTGTAGAATGCGCGGCCCTGTCTTTACCGGAATCTGTAATGGATCGCCCGCGTTTTCGAGCTGTATTTTTTCACCCGCGTTTCTGGCTCCTGTGGCTGGGGCTCGGCCTGCTATGGCTGATCACTCAGTTGCCATACCGGGTGCTGCTGGGAATTGGTCGTGTGCTGGGTGCGTTTATGTACCGGGTGGCCGGTGAGCGCCGGCGCATTGCTGCGCGAAACCTGGAACTGTGCTTCCCGCACCTGTCTGCCCAGGAGCGTAAACATTTGCTCAAGGAAAATTTTGCCTCCACTGGCATCGCCTTCTTTGAGATGGCCATGAGCTGGTGGTGGTCCAAACAGCGTCTGGCGCGCCTGGCCCACGTCGAAGGGCTGGAGCACCTCAAGCAGGCGCAACTGGAAGGCAAGGGCGTGATCCTCATGGCCCTGCATTTCACCACCCTGGAGATCGGCGCGGCCTTGCTGGGCCAAAAGCACACCATCGATGGCATGTACCGTGAGCACGGCAACCCGTTGTTCGACTTTATCCAGCGCCGGGGCCGCGAGCGCCACAACCTTGATTCCCTGGCGGTCGAGCGCGAAGACGTGCGCGGCATGCTCAAGCTGCTGCGCGCCGGCCGGGCGATCTGGTACGCGCCGGACCAGGACTACGGCGCCAAGCAGAGCATTTTCGTGCCGTTGTTCGGCATCCAGGCCGCTACCGTTACCGCCACCAGCAAGTTCGCGCGCCTGGGCAAGGCGTTGGTGGTGCCATTTACCCAGCAGCGCCTGGCCGATGGCAGCGGCTACCGCATGGTGATTCATCCGCCGTTGCGCGACTTCCCCGGCGAATCCGACGAAGTCGATTGCCTGCGCATCAACCAATGGGTGGAAACCGCGGTACGCGAGTGCCCCGAGCAATACCTGTGGGCCCATCGCCGCTTCAAGAGCCGGCCACCGGGCGAACCCAAGTTGTACGAAAAACGCCGCTGAACAAACGGATTTCCCCGCAGCCCATGGAGTTATGCAATGCGCCCAACTGAACCGGTCACAGGCTTGATTCTTTCCGGCGGTGGGGCGCGTGCGGCGTATCAGGTGGGGGTACTGGCGGCGATTGCCGAATTGTTGCCGCCGGGGGCTGCCAATCCTTTTCCGGTGATTGTCGGCACCTCGGCCGGGGCGATCAATGCGGTGAGCCTGGCCAGTGGCGCCATGGATTTCGGCGCCGCCATCGCCCGCCTTACGGCGTTCTGGCAGGGCTTTCGCAGCCACTTGGTGTTGCGCAGCGATTGGCCGGGGGTGATTCACCAGGCCACTCGCTTCCTGGCCCGCAGCCTGCTGGGGCTGGGGGCACCGGTGCCGGTGGCGCTGCTCGACAGTTCGCCTTTGCGCGAATTGCTGCAAGAGAAGCTGCACTTCGAAGGCATTAACGAGGCCATCCGCAACAAACACCTGCATGCCGTCGCGGTAACGGCGTTTGGCTATGAGTCGGGGCAAGCGGTGACGTTCTATCAGGGCGGCGGCACCATCGACGCCTGGCTGCGCCACCGGCGCATTGGCCTGCCCACGCAGTTGACCGTGGAGCACCTGCTGGCCAGCTCGGCGATCCCGTTGCTGTTCGCACCGGTCAAACTCGACCAGGAATATTTTGGCGATGGCGCCGTCCGGCAATCGGCACCCATCAGCCCGGCGTTGCACCTGGGGGCCAGCCGGGTGCTGGTGGTGGGGGTCAGTGGCAACCCGCGCTCCATCGACCCTTCGGCGCCGCAGCAACGCACCTATACCGGCCAGGAGCCGACCCTGGCGCAGATCGGTGGGCATATGCTCAACAGCACGTTCATTGACAGCCTTGAGAGTGATATCGAGTTGCTGGAGCGCCTCAACCAGTTCGCCCATCTGCAACCGGCCGACAGCGCCGCGCGCGGGCTTTCGCCGGTCGAAGTGTTGGTGATTGCACCGAGCCAGCCCATCGACGAGATCGCCGCCCGCCATCGCCAGGAGCTGCCGGCGGCACTGCGTTTGTTTTTGCGTGGGCCAGGGGCGACCAAGACCAGCGGGGCAGGGGTGCTCAGCTATCTGTTGTTCGAGGCGGGGTATTGCAGCGAGTTGATCGAGTTGGGGCGACGGGATGCGTTGGCCAAGCGCGAGGAGTTGCAACGGTTCCTGGGCCTGACCCCGAACTGAATCTGGGAGCGGGCTTGTGTGGGAGCGGGCTTGCCCGCGATGGCAGTGATTGAGCCGATAATTAGACTGGCTGACACTCCGCTATCGCGGGCCCGCTCCCACAGGGGCGTGTTGGGCCTTAGAAGTGGTACTTGACCAGCAGGCTGGCCGTATCCTGGTTGGTCTCGAACGCGCCGCTGTCCTGGATCCCGTACTTGTTCTTCCAGTAGTCGTATTCAAAACCGACATACAACTGCTTGGCGCCCCAGTTCATGGCCTTGCCCAAGTCATATTTGACCTGCGGGTTGAAGTGCAAGTTGGCGTGATAAGTGCCACGGGCGTTCTTGTCGTTATCCACCACCCAGTCCATGAAGCCGTCGATCAGCACGTCGGAGTTGCCCACGGGAATGGTGTACGACCATACCGGCGTGATCTGCCATACACCGTCACCGGGGCGATTGCCTTCGGTCTGGCGCTGGTAGAAGTTCAACTGGAAGTAGTCGAAGCCCGGGATGTTCAGGTCGAATGCCGGGCCTACCAGGTAGGACTCGTTGTCGCCTTCGCCGAACTCGTAGGTGAACGCCAGTAATACATCTTTGATCGGTCCGAAGGACAAGTCTTTATCGAAGATCTTGCCAAACGACAGCCGTGGGCTGAACTCGCCGTAGTAAGTATTAGGGCCGACGTTGCCGTCTTCCTTGCCGTTGTAAAAGATACGGTCGAGGAAGAAGAAGTTGTCGCCGTACTTCCACGCATCGGCATGTTCAAAGGTGACGGTTTGCTGGATCTCTGGGTTGACCTTGAAGTTCTTGCCCCACAGGTAAGTCAGGCTGTTGTTCTGCCACTGCAGCAGGTCACCCGCCATTGCCTGGCCCCCGGCCAGCAGGGATCCGGCCAACATCAGGCTGTTCACGGTACGTTTCATTCGGTTGCTCCCGAGCTAAAGTTTTATGGTTTTTCTTCTACGCAGGCGCTCTGGTGTGGCGCCTTTTGGTTCGCTGCAAAAATCGTCTGTTCGGTCAGCTTTAATGCTTTTAGCAAGAGCTGCGCCAAAGTGTTTGAAAAGCCAAAAAATCCCCGTCGGCTACATGGGATGCAGTCGGGTTCAGAGGACTTTTGCGCACTTTGGCAGCAGACATAAGGCCGGGATAAGTTGGCCTTTAAGTCAGCTTTTACATTCGCTGTTTTTTTTTGAGTCGATTCGAGCGGGCGCGGAGAATACTGGCTCCAGAGCCTGTGCTCAAGTGCGCTGTAAAAGAGCGCAGGGGGCGAGAATGGGGCACAGCGTGTGGCCGGCCCCAAGTCTGTGGTGTGCATGTTGATATTCCCTGTTCGAGTAACGAAGGAATCAATGCGTATGGGCGACTGCGGGGCGTTCTGAGCCGCCCAGAATGTTGAACAACACATTCAGCGACAACGCACTAAGCGTGGCCATGGCGATGCCGCTATGGGTAATCGGGCTCATCCACAGGGGCAACTGGGCGAAGAACTCCGGGCGTACCACCGGGATCAGGCCCATGCCGATGCTGACCGCCACCAGCAACTGGTTACGACGGTCGGCAATGTCGGCTTCCTGCAGGATCTTGATCCCGGTCGCTGCCACCATGCCGAACATCGCGATGGCTGCGCCGCCCAGCACCGCAGGAGGAATCGATGCCACCAGAAACGCCGCCTTGGGCAGCAAGCTCAGGACAATCAAAAAGGCCCCGGCCATGATCGTCACCGAACGGCAGCGCACACCGGTCATTTGCACCAGGCCGATGTTCTGGGCGAACGAGGAGTGGGTGAAGGTATTGAAGAACCCGGCAAAGAACGACGCGCCGGCATCGCACAGCAGGCCGCGACGCAGCATCTTCGGGGTGACTTCCTGGCCGGTGATCTTGCCCAGCGCGAGGAACATGCCGGTGGACTCGACAAAGATAATCACCACCACCAGGCACATCGACAGGATTGGCGCCAATTCGAACGTGGGCATGCCGAAGTGCAAAGGCGTGACCACTTGCAGCCACGGCGCCTGTTCCAGGCCGCCGAGGTCGACCATGCCGAGCAATCCACACAAGGCGTAGCCCAGGGCCATGCCGATCAATACCGAGATATTGACCCAGAAGCCGCGCATGAACCGGTTGATCAGCAAGATGGTGGCGAGTACCAGGCCGGCGATGGCCAGGTAGATCGGCGAGCCGAACTGCACGGCAGTGGCGCCGCCGCCTGCCCAGTTCACGGCTACTGGAAACAACGAAAGACCGATGGCCGTGATCACGGTACCGGTCACCAACGGTGGGAAGAAGCGCACCACCTTGGACATGAAGGGCGCGATGAGCATGCCAAAGAACCCTGCGGCGATGGTCGCGCCGAAGATCCCTTGCAGGCCGATACCCGGCATGCCCGCCATGGCGACCATGCTGCCGACGGCGGCAAAACTGGCGCCCATCATCACCGGCATGCGGATGCCCAGCGGGCCGATGCCAAAGGACTGGACCATGGTGGCGATCCCCGCCACCAGCAGGTCGGCGTTGATCAGAAAGGCGATTTCTTCACGGCTCAAGCCTGCGGCTTGCCCGATGATCAGAGGCACGGCCACGGCGCCGCCGTACATCAGTAGTACATGTTGCAGGCCTACCAGGATCAGTTGCAAAAGGGGCAGCCGCACCATGGCGGGTACGGCAGGAATCTGCGGTTCTAACTGGGACATGCAACACCTCGGATCTTTTTTATTTTTGTGTTGTTTGGCAGTCAATTGCCAGGTGAAACCCAATCTTCAAAACACTGCACATTGCAAATGTGGGAGCTGGCTTGCCTGCGATAGCGGTGGTTCATTCACCCCTTCCGGTGCGTGATGCACCGCTATCGCAGGCAAGCCAGCTCCTACAGTTTGATCTGCGCTAATCAGTTAATTGGTACGGGCTCCTTGATTGATCCAACTACCAATCAACTCCCGCTCCTGCTGGGTCATCTGGGTGATGTTGCCCAGCGGCATGATCTGGCTGGCAACCGCCTGCGCCTGGATGCGCGCCGCCTGCTGCTGGATCTGCGCCGGGGTATCGAACATCACCCCGGCCGGCGCGGCACTGAACAGCGGGCTGGTGGGCTTGGCCGAATGGCATACGGTGCAACGTTGTTCAATCACGCTGTGGACCTTGCCGAAATCCGTCGAGGCCTGGGCCGGCGCCGCTTCTGCCGCCGGTGCTGGCGCGGCGGGGGCTGCTGGCTTGAGGCCGCCACCCAGCGCCGTTTCCGGCAATGGCTGGTACTCGATGGCCGCTGGCGCCTTGGCCACGTCCGGTGCGGTAGCCACGGGTTTTGGACCTGTGACATAGGCCAGGCAGATCATCGCCAGGGCGCCGACCGGCAGGGTCCACGCGTATTTCTGGCTGTCGTGACGGGTGTTGAAGTAGTGCCGCACCAACACCGCCGCCACCGCGATCCCGGCCAGGATCAACCAGTTGTACTGGCTGCCGTAGGTGCTGGGGAAGTGGTTGCTGATCATGATGAACAGCACGGGCAGGGTGAAGTAGTTGTTGTGTCGTGAACGCAGCAGGCCCTTGGCCGGCAGTGCCGGGTCTGGCGTGCGGTTTTCTGCAATTGCTGCCACCAGCGCGCGCTGGGCCGGCATGATGATGCGGAACACGTTACCGACCATGATGGTGCCGATGATCGCCCCCACATGCAGGTACGCACCGCGCCCGCTGAACACCTTGCTGAAGCCGTAGGCCGCGCCGATCAACAGGACGAACAGGATAAAACCGAGCAGGGCAGGGCGTTTGCCCAGGGCCGAGTCGCAGAGAAAGGAGTAGATGAACCAGCCAGCGAACAGTGAGCCAATGCCCAGCAACACGCCTTCGGTGCCGCTCAGGCTGCTGCCGGGAGCCAGCAGGTAGAGCGTCGGGTTGAGATAGAACACCACGCAGAGCAGCGCGACGCCTGACATCCAGGTGAAATAGGCTTCCCATTTGAACCAGTGCAGGTTGTCCGGCATGGTCGGCGGGGCCAGTTTGTATTTTTCCAGGTGGTAGATGCCGCCACCGTGGATCGCCCATAAATCGCCAGCCAGGCCGTTTTTGGGGTTGACGCGGTTGAGGTTGTTTTCCAGCCATACAAAATAGAAAGACGCACCGATCCAGGCCACGCCAGTGATCATATGAACCCAGCGCACGCTAAGGTTCAGCCATTCCAACAGATGTGCTTCCACAGTCTTTACCTCTCGCCCGTCACCCTTGTTGTCGGGTGATCGGACCTTCTCTTATTGGTGGGGGGCGAGGATCAACCGCTCATCCTCTTTGAAAAAATGCTCATCGCAGTTATTGCCTGTGCCACTGCGATCAACCACCAGGAAGTCATCCCGCTTTTCGATCGTCAGCACCGGGTGGTGCCAGACGCCGCGATGGTAATTAATGCCCTGCCTGCCGTTGGTGACGAAGGCGCGGACCAAGCCTGATACAGGTGCATCGCCAACGGGCGCGACCACGATCAGAAAGGGGTTGCCGAGCAGCGGGATAAAGGCCTGGCTGCCCAGCGGGTGTCTCTCCAGCATGCACACGGTCAGCGGCATGTCCTGCGCGTCGGCGCGGAAGATGCTGATGATGGCGTGGTCTTCTGGCGTGGCGGTTTCTACCGTCGCCAGTTTATGAAAGCGCATGGTCGAGCCGTTGTTGATCATGAAGTGATCGCTGCCGTCGGTTTCGATAACGTCTCCGAAGGGGGCGAAGGCTTCTTTGGTCAAGGGTTCGATCATCAGTGTGCGCATGGCTGTCTTCTTATCCGAGTTCTGTGTTGTCTGGTCTATTGCTATCGCGGGCGAGCCCGCTCCCACAGGGGAATGCATCGCAAATGTGGGAGCGGGTTTGCCCGCGATTGGGTTCACCGCTTACTTAGCGACCTTGCCGAACACCCGCAGGCGGCTCACACCACCATCCGGGAATACGTTGAGGCGGATGTGGGTGATCGGGCCCAGTGCCTTGATCTGCTCGGCAAAGGTGTGTTCGGCGTGCATTTCCAGTTTCTGTGCTGGCAGCAATTCACGCCAGAACAGCGACTGGGTCTCGATCTGGCTGTCGGTACCGCCCTTGACGAACGCGCCCTGGATCGAGCAGGTGTCCGGGTAGTTGCCTTTGAAGTGCAGGGTGTCGACCACCACTTTGTCGATCTCGCCGGCATGCCCCAGCGCGACGATCACCCAATCGTTGCCTGGCGTGCGACGACGGGCAGTTTCCCAGCCATCGCCCATGTTGATCCCACGGCCCGGGTTGAGGATGTTGCCCATGCGCCCGAAGTGTTCGTCGGAACAGGCCAGCGCACGCCCGCCATTGAGGGAGGAGGCCAGGTCCACTTGTTCGTTGTCGCCCACGGCCGACCAGTCGCGGAACGGAATGCCGTACACGCGCAGACGGGCCACGCCACCATCCGGGTAGATGTTGAGGCGCAGGTGGCTGAACGCCTGGTCGTTATTGATCTCGTGGAAGTGATGGCTATTGCCCTGCAACTCAACGGCAGAGAGTACTTCGACCCACTGGGTGTTGGCATCGGGTTCGCCCGCAGCCAGGAAGCAGCCTTCCAGGGACGCCGATGGCGGGAAGTTGCCGGTGAAGAATGAAGTGTCGATGTCCACGCCCTTGATCGAGCCCGGTACGCCCAGGCGGATCACCGCGCTGTCGAAGCCTTCGAAGCGCTTGCGGCGTGACTCCCAGCCGTCCATCCACTTGCCGTTATCATCGAAAACGCCCTCCTTCCATACGGCCGGGGTCGGCTGGAACAGTCGGTTGGCGTCGGCGAACCAGTCATCGGTCACCGAGATGATCTTGGTGCCCAGGCGGGCGTCGGCCAGGTTGACGAACTTTTCGAAAGGTACGGCGTAAGCTTTCATTCTTCTTGTCTGCCTTAGATAGAGTGGCTTGGGATGCTTGCCAGGCCCTGGGCGTTGATCGATACGCTCGGGCCAGGTTTGCTAAAGGGTCAGTAATCGGAACAACGCGATCTTGTTGATCTCTGCCAGCGCGCACTTGAACTCGGTGTCGACCGGGTGGTGGATGCGCGTTTCAAACGCTTTGAGGATCTGATGCCGGTTGCTGCCTTTTACCGCCATGATGAAGGGAAACTTGAACTTGGCCTTGTAGGCATCGTTCAGCTCGGTGAAGCGTGAGAACTCTTCGGCCGTGCATTGGTGAATCCCCGCGCCAGCTTGCTCATCGGTGCTGGCTTGGGTGAGTTGGCCCTGGACGGCCGCACGGCCTGCCAGGTCCGGGTGAGCGTTGATCAGGGCCAGTTGGCTTGGATGATCAGCACTCAACAGGATATCGCTCATGCGCTGGTGCAGGGTTTCGATCTGGTCGATCGAGGCATCCTGGCCCAGGTCGAAGGCCTTTTCGGCCACCCATGGCGAATGTTCGTAGATGTCGGCGAAGGCTGCGACGAATTCGTCGCGGCTCAGGGTCGACGGTTTCAAGGTCTGGAAAGCAGTCATTTGGCGGCTCCCTGGAAAGGGTGGACGTCGTGCCAGTGGCGGGCAATGTCGACACGGCGGGCGAACCACACCTGGTCATGGCCCTTGGCGTATTCGATAAAGCGCTTGAGGGCAGCCAGGCGCGCCGGGCGGCCGATCAAGCGGCAATGCAGGCCGATGGAGAGCATCTTCGGCGCCTCGGCCCCTTCGGCATACAACACGTCGAACGCGTCTTTGAGGTACTGGAAAAAGTCGTCGCCCTTGTTGAAACCCTGGACCTGGGTGAAGCGCATGTCGTTGGTGTCCAGGGTGTAGGGGATCACCAGGTGCGGCTTGCCGGTCGGGTTGTTCGGTTCCCAGTAGGGCAGGTCGTCGTCATAGGTGTCGCAGTCATACAGAAAGCCACCTTCCTCCATCACCAGCCGCCGCGTATTGGGGCCGGTGCGCCCGGTGTACCAGCCCAGTGGGCGCTCGCCGGTCAGCTCGGTGAGGATGCGGATGGCTTCGAGCATATGCTCGCGCTCCTGGGCCTCGTCCATGTATTGGTAGTCGATCCAGCGGTAGCCGTGGCTGCAGATCTCGTGGCCGGCGGCGACCATCGCACGGATCACGTCGGGGTGGCGCTGGGCGGCCATGGCCACGGCGAAGATGGTCAGCGGAATGTCGAATTCCTTGAACAGCTTGAGGATGCGCCACACGCCCGCACGGCTGCCGTATTCGTACAGCGACTCCATGCTCATGTTGCGTGCGCCTTGCAGCGGCTGGGCCGAGACCATTTCCGAGAGGAAGGCTTCCGACTCTTTGTCGCCGTGCAGGATATTGCGCTCACCGCCTTCTTCGTAATTGAGTACGAACGACAGGGCGATACGCGCCTTGCCTGGCCAGTGTGGATGCACAGGGTTACTGCCGTAACCGATCAGGTCGCGTGGGTAGTCAGCGCTCACTGCAGTCTTCCTTCTTGTTCGTGATCGATGGTGTGGCGGCTGTTGCGTCACAGCGATGGGCTGATTGTATACAACTTAATGGGCACTTTGTAAGCCTGTATTTCTGCATTTTTTCCAGACGGTCGCACCGGCCTATCCTTGCAAGAAACTTGCCCGACTGGTCAACTAAAATATGCGAACTCACCTGTAGGATGCGTCTTGCCAGCGATTGCATTCTTGCTGCTGCCCTATCTGCGGCTGATATACCGTCATCGTCGGCAAGCCGGCTCCGGCAGGGGGAGAGGGTGGTTGTTGAATTTATTGTGTACAATTTTTTTGAAAAGTGTCTTAATCAGCCATCGCCGGCTTTTTCAGTGCCCCACAAAGGTGCGGCCTCTTATTAATCGATGACACGGGAGCTCCGATCCATGGGACGACTGACCACACACGTACTGGACGCCGCGCACGGCTGCCCAGGCAGCGCCATCAAGGTTGAACTGTACCGCGTCGAAGGCGCGCAGTTGGAACTGGTTGCCAGCACCTTGACCAACAGCGATGGCCGTTGCGACGCGCCGCTGCTGCAAGGTGATGACTACCGCAGTGGCGTCTATCAGCTGCAATTCAGCGCCGGGGATTACTACCGCGCCCGTGGCGTGCAATTGCCCCAGCCTGCGTTCCTGGATGTGGTGGTGCTGCGTTTTGGCATCAGCGCCGAACAGGATCACTACCACGTGCCCTTGCTGATTTCGCCCTACAGCTATTCCACCTATCGCGGTAGCTGAGTCGTCACCTGGCTTCACACCCCCAAATGCTCTTCGTTGGTTTCGCCCGCTCACACTGCGGGCTTTTTTTTGCCCGCAAAAAGGCGGGTCATGAGCCAATGCCAGCGAACAAGAGGAGCCATTGTGGGAGCTGACAGCTCCCACAGGGTTGTGTGTTAGCCCTTGAGCAGCGACGCTGCCCCGGCGCTGCCAAACAGCCCGGCACTGAAGCGATTGAACCAGCTCTGGCCCTTACCGGTGCGCAGGTAGCGCGCGGCACCATGGGCACCCAGGCCATAGGCCAGCTTGCACAGCAGGTCCAGCACGGTCCAGGTGGCGATCATGATCAGCAGTTGTGGCAGGAACGGCTGCTGGCTGCTGAGAAACTGCGGCAGGAAGGCCGCAAAAAACAGAATGTCCTTGGGATTGCTGGCGCCCAGCACAAACGCCCGGCCAAACAGTGCACGAAAACGTGGCACGGGCGCTGCCTCCGGCACCACGGCGCCCTGGGACGGCAGGCGCGATTGCTGCCAGCTCTGCCAGGCAAGGTAGAACAGGTACAGCGCACCGACGATCTTCAGCGCGCTGAACAACTGCTCCGACGCCAGCAACAGTGCGCCCAGGCCCAGGGCCGAGGCGCTCAACAGGCAGATCGAGGC
Organism: Pseudomonas sp. WS 5010; assembly: GCF_012985565.1. NCBI lineage: Bacteria > Pseudomonadati > Pseudomonadota > Gammaproteobacteria > Pseudomonadales > Pseudomonadaceae > Pseudomonas > Pseudomonas sp. WS 5010. Next base: position 489,665 of record NZ_JAAQWQ010000005.1, read on the forward strand.
AAACACCCCGCCCAGAAACGCCGGATACGAACGGCGCAGGCCGTAGTTCAGGCTGTTGCTGATCATCAGCAGCGACAGCGGCCCCGGAATCAGGATCACGATCAAAGCAGCGCCGCTGAACAGCAGCCAGGTTTCCACGCTCATTACATTCCTCCATACATGCAAAAGCCCCACCCGCAGGTGAGGCGGTTTTCGCCAGCTTGCGCGTTACAGGAACACAAACTTGGCGATAAAAATCGCGCACAGCACCCACAGGCTGATGGAAATCTGCTGATACTTGCCCGTGCCGGCCTTGAGCGCCACGTAGGTGATAAAGCCCAGGGCGATGCCGTCGGCAACCGAAAAGGTCAGAGGCATCATGATTGCCGTGACAATCGCCGGAATGCTGTCGGTGGCGTCGTCCCACTCGATATGGGCCATGCCGCTCATCATCAGCATCGCCACATAAATCAACGCACCGGCCGTGGCATACGCAGGAATCATGCCCGCCAGCGGGGCGAAAAACATCGCCGCCACAAACAGCACGCCCACGGTCACGGCCGTCAACCCGGTGCGCCCGCCGGCCGCTACGCCGGCGGCGCTTTCCACATAACTGGTGACGGGGGGCACACCGACCACTGCGCCAAACACACTGGAGGCGCTGTCGGCTTTCAAGGCCCGGGAGAGGTTTTCGATCTTGCCGTCGGCATTCACCAGGCCTGCGCGCTGGGCGACGCCCATCAGGGTGCCGGCGGTGTCGAACATGTGCACAAACAGGAAGGCGAACACCACGCTGATCATGCTGACGTTGAACACACCCATCACGTCCATCGCCATCCAGGTCGGCGCCAGGCTCGGCGGGGCGGCAACGATGCCCTGGTAATGCACCAGGCCCAGGCCCCAGCCGGCCAGGGTGACGGCGATGATGCTGATCAGGATGGCGCCGAACACCCGGTGATAGCTGAGGATCGCGATCAGCAGGAAGCACACGGCCGCCAACAGCGGGGCCGGTTCATGCAGGGAGCCGAGCTTGATCAGGGTTGCGGGGCTGGCAACGATGATGCCGGCGGTTTTCAGGCCGATCACCCCCAGGAACAGGCCTACCCCCGCGCCCATGGCGTGGCGCAGGCTCACCGGGATGCTATTGAGCAGCCATTCGCGGATGCGCGACAGCGTCAGGATCATGAACAGCACGCCCGAAATAAATACCGCACCCAGCGCGGTCTCCCAGGTGTAGCCCATGGTGCCGACCACGGTGTAGGTAAAGAACGCATTCAAACCCATGCCCGGCGCCAGGCCTACAGGCCAGTTGGCGTACAGGCCCATCAACAGGCAGCCGAGGGCTGCGGCGATGCAGGTCGCGACAAAGGCGGCGCCGTGGTCGATGCCGGCGTCGGCCATGATGTTGGGGTTGACGAAGATGATGTAGGCCATGGTGATGAATGTGGTGAGGCCGGCGATCAATTCGGTCTTCACTGTGGTGCCATGCAAGCTGAGTTTGAACAGGCGCTCCAGCCAGCCCTGTTTGGTGGTTGAACGGTCGGGCGGACTGAGGTCCAGGGTCGGGGCGTCGGATTTATGGCTTTCCACAGCAAGTACTCCTCAAGAGTTTTATTGTTATTTCCAGCGCCGGACACATGAGTGGGCAGCGGCGCTTTGAGGTACCAGCGGGCTTTGTTGACCAGTAGGTCAGGAACTCGCACGAAGCGAATTATGCTTTTGTATACAAAGAAAGCAAATAATGTTTGCGATTATGTGTGCAAAAAAGATGAAAGGCCAATTTCAGGGCAGGGTCAGGGCCTTGTTCACCGCCAGCCAGCCATTCACGGCGTCCTCGCCGGCCTCGGCAAAGGCGCGCTGCAGCAGCTTGACTTGCTCACGACGCAGGGCGTGTTCGAAGCGCTGGCCTTCTTCGGTCAAGTGCAGCAGGCGCTTACGTTTGTCGGTGGTCGAGGCCGTGCTGTCGACCAGGTGCATTTCCTGCAATTGGCGCAGCGGCATATTCAGCGCTTGCTTGCTTACCCCCAGCAACTCCAACAGTTGCTTGACGCTCAAGGCGGGGTAGCGGGCGATAAAAAACACGATGCGCTGATGCACCCGGCTCAAGCCCCGGCGTTCGAGCATTTCGTCGGCCTTGGCGGTAAAGGCCTGGTAGCCGAAGAAGAACGCTTCCATGGCGGCTTGCTGCGAGGTCTGGTTTTTAAGGTCAAGCATATTGACGTATCTACCTGGGGTGTCGTAATTTCGGTCAACCAGTTTGACGTATTTTCCCCAGCCTTTGCTACCGGTGACCCTATGGCTTTCTCTGAACGTGTTTCGCGCCTTAAAAGCTCCTTGATCCGTGAGATCCTCGCGGCGGCCCAACGCCCGCAGGTGATGTCATTTGCCGGTGGCCTGCCAGCCGAAGCCATGCTGCCGGCGCTGGATTGGCAAGGCATGCCGCCTGCCATGGGCCAGTACGGCATGAGCGAAGGCGAGCCGCAATTGCGCGAATTGCTGGCGGCCGAGGCGCGGGCGCTGGGGGTGGCCTGTGATGCCAGCCAGGTCCTGGTGGTCAGCGGTTCGCAGCAAACCCTGGACCTGGCGGCCAAGCTGTATATCGACCGAGGCACGCAGATCCTTCTGGAAGGCCCGACCTACCTGGCCGCCTTGCAGATCTTCCAACTGTTCGGTGCCGACTGCCTGAGCGTGGAACTGGAAGCCGACGGCCCGAACCTGGCGGCGCTGCGCAGCAGCCTGGAACGTCATCGCCCGGCGTTCATCTACCTGATCCCGACCTTCCAGAACCCCTCGGCCGTGCGCTATAGCCAAGCCAAGCGCGATGCGGTGGCGGCGCTGCTCGATGAGTTCGGCGTGACCCTGATCGAAGACGAGCCCTATCGCGAGCTGACCTTCGACGGTGGCAGCGCGCGGCCGATTGTCAGCCAGTTGCGCAAGGCCAGTTGGATCTACACCGGCACCGTATCCAAAACCCTGCTCCCGGGATTGCGGGTCGGCTATCTGATCGCCAGCCCCGACCTGTTCCCCCCTCTGCTCAAGCTCAAGCAGTCGGCGGACCTGCACACCAACCGCGTTGGCCAGTGGCAGGCCATGCAGTGGATCGGCACCGAGCGCTACCAGCAGCACCTGGGGCAACTGCGCAGTTTTTATCGTGAGCGCCGCGATGGGTTCCAACTGGCGCTGACCCGGCATTTCCAGGACTTGGCCGACTGGCAAGTGCCCCAGGGTGGATTATTCTTCTGGCTGACCTTGAAACAGCCCCTGGATACCCGCACCTTGTTGGCACAAGCGCTGGACCAGGACGTGGCGTTCATGCCCGGTGAACCGTTCTTTGCCGAGCCGGACCAGCACCACGGGCACCTGCGGCTCAATTTCAGCCACATCGACCCGGCGCGCCTGGACGAAGGTCTCAAGCGTCTCGCGGCGGTGATCCGTCAAGCACAGCGCGCGCAAGCGGCATAAGGGGAGCTTCATGTACAAGGTTTATGGCGATTACCGCTCGGGCAACTGCTACAAGGTCAAGTTGATGCTCAACCTGCTCGGCATCGCGTATGAGTGGGTGAATGTCGATATCTTGAACGGCGACACACAGACCGCCGAGTTCCTGGCGAAGAACCCCAACGGCAAGATCCCGGTCCTGGAGCTCGAAGACGGCACCTGCCTGTGGGAATCCAACGCGATCCTCAACTTCCTCGCCGACGGCAGCGAATTCCTGCCCAGCGAACCGCGCCTGCGTACCCAAGTGTTGCAGTGGCAGTTTTTCGAGCAGTACAGCCACGAGCCGTACATCGCGGTGGCACGGTTTATCCAGTTTTACCTGGGGCTGCCGGAAGATCGGCTGGAGGAATACAAGACCACCCACAAAGGCGGCTACAAGGCCCTGCGGGTCATGGAAAAACAGCTGCAGGCCACGCCATACCTGGTGGGCGACCAGTATTCGATCGCCGATATTGCGCTATATGCCTACACCCACGTGGCCCATGAGGGTGGTTTTGACCTGAGCCCTTATCCGGCCGTACAAGCCTGGCTTGCCCGCGTGGCCAGCCATCCGCGGCATGTGCCGATGCTCGACTGATAGGCGCGATCTAAATGTAGGAGCGGGCTTGCCCGCGATAGCGCAGGCTCAGTTGATGAATAACTGGCTGATACACCGCTTTCGCGAGCAAGCCCGTTCCCACATTTGGACTGTGTTTGCTGTCAGATCGCGGCGAAGCGCTTGTCCAGGTAATCGATGATCACCTTGGAGTCATACATCCAGGTGGTCTGGCCGTTTTCTTCGATACGCAGGCACGGCACCTTGATCTTGCCGCCTTGGGTAAGCAGCGTCTGGCGGTCTTGCTCGTTGTTCTTCGCATCCTTGAGCGCCACCGGCACATTGAGGCGGTGCAGGGTGCGGCGGGTCTTCACGCAGAACGGGCAGGCATGGAATTGATACAGGGTCAGGCCCTTGGCCGCTTCATTGACCTGCGCCTGTTGCTCGGCGGGGCGCTGTTTTTTCCGCGGGCGGGTAAGGAAGTCGCCCGCGATGATGACGTGGCCGAGGCCCACTCGAAGTGCTTTGACGAACATGGCTGAAACCTCTTGCCCATGACAGAAGGGGCCGCAGCTTACCTGATTTCTACAGGCGAAAAAAAACCGGCGATGAATGCCGGTTTTTTCTGACGCAGCCTGTTACTTGATCAGGCTGAGGAACTCGCTGCGGGTCGCCGCGTTTTCGCGGAACTCACCCAGCATCACCGAGGTGATCATCGACGAATTCTGCTTCTCCACACCGCGCATCATCATGCACATGTGCTTGGCCTCGATCACCACCGCAACGCCCAGGGCACCGGTCACCTGCTGGACCGCTTCGGCGATCTGGCGGCTGAGGTTTTCCTGGATCTGCAGGCGACGGGCATACATATCGACGATCCGCGCGACCTTCGACAGGCCCAGGACCTTGCCGCTGGGGATATAGGCGACATGGGCCTTGCCGATGAACGGCAGCAGGTGGTGTTCGCACAGCGAGTACAACTCGATGTCCTTGACCAGCACCATTTCACTGTTGTCGGAGCTGAACAGGGCACCGTTGGTGACCTCTTCCAGTGTCTGCTCATAGCCGCGGCAAAGGTACTGCATGGCCTTGGCGGCACGTTTTGGCGTGTCGAGCAGGCCCTCGCGGGAAACGTCCTCGCCGATTTGGCCGAGGATCGCTGTGTAATTCTGTTCCAGGGACATGAAACTACCTGTGGGATTTTCGCAAAGTGCAAGGGTACGGTGGCCGGCAGATCGCTGCAAGCTTGGGTTACTCGTCACGCCCTTCGAGCATCGTGCGCTTGAGCATCACATACACCGCCCCGGCACCGCCGTGGCGTGGTTGGCAGGAGGTGAAGCCGAGCACCTGGGGATGCTGGCGCAACCAGGTATTGACATGGCTCTTGATCATCGGGCGCTTGCCGTCCAGGCGCACGGCTTTGCCGTGGGTCACGCGCACGCAGCGGATTTCGAATTTGGTGGCTTCGGCGAGGAAGGCCCACAGGGTTTCCCGGGCCTTTTCCACGGTCATGCCGTGCAGGTCGAGGCTGCCCTCGAAGGGGATCTGCCCGGCCTTGAGCTTGCGCACCTGGCTTTCCTGGACCCCATCGCGGGACCACATCAAATCGTCTTCGGGGCCTACGTCAATCACGAACTGGTCCGACAGACCGTCCACCGTGGTGGCGTCAGTGCGCACCGTGGCCGCCTGGCGCAGCTTGGCGATCTGCGCGCGGTCGGCCTTGGGTTTGCCGGTGTCGGCGCGGTCGTGCTTGATCGGCTTGACGCCGCGCAACTCGTTCTTGAACAGGGAAAAATCGTCGTCTTGCATGTCAGCCTCCGCGAAGGGCGGGCAGTTTACCCAAATCGAGGCGGTTGATGCGGGACAAAACGCTATCAGTGTTCCCTCAATCGTGCTTTTTCATCAGGTGCGAAGCAATGTTCAGTGCCAGGGGCTGGCGCATACGGCGTCGGCAACGGCGCCACAACCAGACACCCAGCCACAGGATCAACAGCCCGCTGCCCAGCAGCACGGCGGCACCGCCCGGGCTGGCATTCAGTTCGCCCAGCGCGGGCGAGTGGCCCAACAGGCCGGCACCACCGGCCAACGCAAGCAGTAAGCCAAACAACGCGAGCAACGCGGCAAATGCCACGCCCAGGCGCAGACGCCAGTTGCTCGGGCCCTTGGGGCGCAAGCGACGAGCGTCAAAACCATCGGATATCTTCATTCCGACCTTTCCTCCAGGGTATCGGCCCTTCGACCGGAAGATAAACAACTTGTTCCGGGCTGGGAGGCAATTGCGGTAAATGACAGGCTTTAGCGGATGAGCGGGGCCGTTGCGGTGGCCGCGCCGCTCATCGACAGGGCGATCAGATCAGATCTTGGGTCAGGGCGAGGGTGGCGAAGTTGTCGGCCATGATGGCCATTTCGGTCTGCTGGACATGTTCGGCGCTGAGGATGCCGCCTTTGTAAGGCAGGTCACGGGTGGCGCAGGCGTCTTCGACCAGGGTGCAGCGAAAGCCCAGGTTCTTCGCCGCGCGCACGGTGGTGCTGACGCTGGAGTGGCTCATGAAGCCGCAGACGATCAGGTCCAGGGAGCCCAGGTCCTGCAGGGTTTTTTCCAGGAGCGTGCCGTGGAAAGCGCTGGGCAGCAGCTTGCCGATGATGGTTTCGTCAGCTTGCGGCTCCAGGCCGGGGATGAACTCGCCGCGCTCGCCCTGGGGGTCGAACAGGCCACCAACGGTGCCCAAGTGGCGGACATGCACGATGGGCCGCCCGGCCCTGCGTGCGGCAGCGCTCAGTTGCTGGATATTTTCTACGGCGGCGTCCATGCCTGACAGGGCGAGCGGGCCGCTCAAATATTCTTTCTGGGCATCGATGATCACAAGGGTCGCGTGGCTCAAATTGGCCGGTGCGTAACCGCGACCGCTGAGTTGAAACATCGTCTTTGGAACGGACATTCTGGGGCTCCTGTGAGTGGGGCTTTTGCGACATTGTCCTCTGGCTGAGCGGTTCTGTGAATCGCTACTAACGTAAGGTGCGCCGTTGTTGGCCTACAGCCATGTCAAGAGGGACTGCGGTGTAACAGAAAAACCTTGAATCAGGTTAAATCCGACGTGTCGCAAAGGTTTTTCATACATCGTCCGTACAGCTTAAGGCTGTTAGAATTGCCAGTCGTTTTTTCCTGGAGCTTGCCCCCGTGATCACTTCCCGCCTGCGCACCTTGCGCGACCATATCCGTTGGGCTGTCAGCCGTTTCCATGGGGAAGACCTGTTTTTTGGCCATGGTACCGACAATGCCTGGGACGAAGCCCGGCAATTGGTGTTGGGTGCGCTGCACCTGCCTTGGGAAATTGCCGACAGCTATTTGGACTGTAACCTCGAAGAAGAAGAGATTTCCCACGTACAGCGCCTGCTGCATCGGCGTATCCACGAGCGCGTGCCCACCGCCTACCTGTTGAAAGAGGCCTGGTTCTGCGGCATGTCGTTTATTGTCGATGAGCGCGTGCTGATCCCGCGCTCCCCGATTGGCGAGTTGATCGAAAACCGTTTCGAACCCTGGCTGGCCCAGCCACCGGCGCGCATCCTCGACTTGTGCACCGGTTCCGGTTGCATCGGCATCGCCTGTGCCTACGAGTTCCAGGAAGCCGAAGTAGTGCTGGGGGACTTGTCCTTCGAAGCGCTGGAAGTGGCCAACCAGAACATCGAGCGCCATGGCGTCGACGAGCGCGTGTACACCGTGCAGGGTGACGGCTTCGACGGTTTGCCCGGCCAGCGCTTCGACCTGATTGTGTCCAACCCGCCGTATGTCGATGCCGAAGACTTTGCCGACATGCCCGACGAATACCAGCACGAGCCCGAGTTGGGCCTGGCCTGCGGTGACGACGGCTTGAACCTGGTGCGCCGGATGTTGGCCGAGGCGGCCGACCATCTGAGCGAGAAGGGTTTGCTGATTGTCGAGGTGGGCAACAGCCAGGTGCACGTTGAAGCGCTGTACCCGGAAGTGGATTTTGCCTGGCTGGAATTCCAGAACGGTGGCCATGGCGTGTTCATGCTGACGGCGCAGCAGTGCCGGGAGCATCAGGCGGTGTTTGCCTCCAGGGTCTAACCCGGTCCATGTAGGAGCTGGCTTGCCAGCGATGGCATCAACTCGGTGTGGCTGATACACCGAGTCGTCTGCATCGCAGGCAAGCCAGCTCCTACATTTGGTTTGATCAGTTAAAGCGTGTTGTCAGCGGTGCGTCGCAATCCAGATCAGCAGCCCCGCCTGGAACACGGTGAACGCCACCAGGCAGGTGATGGTGAAACGCAGGCCGCTGTCCTCGCGCTTGAACTTGATGACCTTTTCTTCTTCGTGGCGCAGCTTCACTTCCTGCTCCGCCAGGTTCTGCTCAGCCTGTTGCAGCATCTGCGCGGCTTCGAGGATTTCCACGAACTGCACCTTCTCGGTGTTCCAGCTGTCCAGCACTTCGCTGACCTTGCCCGGCTGCACATGCCCCTTCAGATGCTGGACATCGGCATAGGCCACATCAAAACCCTGGATCCGCAAAAAGTGGTCGCGGCGCAGGCGGGTGGCTTCGTTCAATGCATCCTTGTTCGCCAGGTCCACGCCGTCGACGCGATAGTGCGACCACTTCTTTTTCGCCCATGCGGCACCCTGGGCCACCAGGAAGCGGCCCAGGCCTCGGTTGGCCGGCTCGATTTCCAGGCTGTTGCCCGGGCCAAAATGCACGCGGTGGGTGGCGTGGTCGACCCACACGTCCAGGTGATTCTGTTCGCGTCGCACCCGTTGGGCGGGTAATTGGATGACCATGCGCAGCAGGCTGTGGTCCTTGTTGTTGCGCTCGGCATAGCCAAATTGCACAAAGCGCAACGGTCGGGCGCCGGTGGCGCGGTCGGTGGCCAAGGGTGCCAGGCGCAGCATCTTGAAGTGTTCGGCCTCAACCTCTGCCCACGGCAGCGCAGCCGCAGCCGCCGCTTCGGTGTCGGCGGTGGTTTCGGCGGGAGGTTGTGGTACTGCTTCGGTGTTCGTCATTCGGCGCGATCCTGTCCAAGCCCAGCAAGTCGACAGGCTTTTTGCTGTCGACCCTGTGCTTATCGGCCGTTTTCTCCAGGACTGGAGGGGCAATAGTCGCTTATCGGGGGCGAAGTCCGTCGATAAAGCCAACCAGGCGCCTGCCCAGCGCATCGGCGAGGGGCAACTGCGGGTCGTTGTAGGAGCTCAATTGCTGTTTCACATCGTTGGGTACGATGCGCATCACGTGATTCATGCCGGGGATCACCGCCAGTTCTGCGTCGGGTTTGGCCTGCTTGAGCCTTTCGGCATCGGCCACTCCCACTTGCAGGTCGGTGGTGCCCTGGACGATCAGGGCCGGCATCGTCAAGCGGGCGAACGCCGCTGCGGGGTCGGCACGAAACAGGCTGATCAGGTATGGCTGCACGCTGGGACGGAAAATCCCTTGCAGCGGGCCTGGCACATCGGCATCCACCTGGCCGGCCTTGAGTCGATCAAGGATTTGGTTGCTGCGCAGCAGCAGGGCCGGCGGCATGTGATCTGCCAGTTGCTGGCGAATCACCTGGTCTACCGGGCGGGCACTGCCGGACAGGGAGATCACCCCGGCAGGCTCGAGTTCAGGGGCGGCGAGGGCAGCCACCAAGGCGCCCTCACTGTGGCCCAGTACCACCAGGGGCCCGAAACGTGGATCGGCCTTGAGCAATTGGCCCCAGGCCACCGCGTCGGCGACATAGGCGTCCAGGGTCAGGTTGCGCTCGTCGGGTGTGGCCTTGAGGCTGGCGGCCACGCCGCGTTTGTCGTAGCGCACGCTGGCAATGTTATGCCGGGCCAGGACCAAGGCCAGGCGCTTGAGGCTGTCGTTGCGTGCGCCTTCGGCGCTGTTGCCGTTGCGGTCGGTGGGGCCGGAGCCGGCGATGATCAGCACCACGGGCACCGGTTTGTCAGATTGGGGTAGCAACAGAGAGCCAAACAACTCGCCGCTGCCGGTGTCCAGGCTGATGGGGCGTTGCAGCACCACAGGGCTGGCGGCGTGGGCGACGGTACAGAACAGGGTGAGGGTGAACAGCAAAACTCGCAGCATCATCGCGCCATCATGAGGAAGGTGCCGGTTGGACCAACGTCTACCGGGAAGGTTTCGAGGATGAACTACTGGGTGAGCCTGCGTATACTGGCGCGCTTAGTTATCACGGTTGAGTTGATTCAACTGATTTCACGGAGCGCTCTGCATGTCCGGCAATACCTACGGCAAGCTGTTCACTGTCACCACCGCGGGCGAAAGCCATGGCCCGGCGTTGGTCGCCATTGTCGACGGCTGCCCGCCCGGCCTTGAGCTGTCCCTGGACGACCTGCAGCGCGACCTCGACCGCCGCAAGCCTGGCACCAGCCGCCACACCACCCAGCGCCAGGAGCCCGACGAAGTCGAAATCCTCTCCGGCGTGTTCGAAGGCCGCACCACCGGCTGCGCCATTGGCCTGCTGATCCGCAACACCGACCAGAAGTCCAAGGACTACTCGGCAATCAAGGATCTGTTCCGCCCGGCCCACGCCGACTACACCTACCACCATAAATACGGCGAGCGCGACTACCGTGGCGGTGGCCGCAGTTCGGCGCGGGAAACCGCAATGCGCGTGGCCGCCGGGGCCATTGCCAAGAAGTACCTGGCAACCCAGGGCATTGTGATCCGTGGCTACATGAGCCAGTTGGGCCCGATCGAAATCCCGTTCAAGAGCTGGGACAGTGTGCAAGACAACGCCTTCTTCAGCCCCGACCCGGACAAGGTGCCGGAGCTGGAGGCCTATATGGACCAGCTGCGCCGTGACCAGGATTCGGTGGGTGCAAAGATCACCGTGGTCGCCGAAGGGGTGATGCCGGGCCTGGGCGAGCCGATTTTCGACCGCCTGGACGCCGAACTGGCCCACGCGCTGATGAGCATCAACGCGGTCAAGGGCGTGGAAATCGGCGCCGGTTTCGCCTGCGTGGCCCAGCGCGGCACCGAGCACCGCGATGAGCTGACCCCAGAAGGTTTTGTCAGCAACAATGCGGGCGGCATTCTTGGCGGCATCTCGTCCGGCCAGCCGATTGTGGCGCACCTGGCGCTCAAGCCGACGTCTAGCATCACCACGCCGGGGCGCTCCATTGATGTGCATGGCAACCCGGTGGACGTGATCACCAAGGGCCGCCATGACCCGTGCGTTGGCATCCGCGCCACGCCGATTGCCGAGGCAATGATGGCCATTGTGCTGATGGATCACCTGCTGCGGCACCGTGGGCAGAATGCCGATGTGAGTGTAAGTACCCCGGTACTGGGCCAGCTGTGACGGTCTGACCGTGACCGCACTCCCGTACTGGCGACTTTCCAGCTTCTATCTGTTCTATTTCGCCCTGCTGGGGGCGACGGCGCCGTTCCTGGCGCTGTACTTCCATCATCTGGGGTTCTCCAGCGCGCGTATTGGCGAGTTGGTTGCAATCCCGATGCTGATGCGCTGCGTGGCCCCCAATATCTGGGGCTGGCTGGGGGACTACACCGGTCGGCGCCTGGCCATCGTGCGTTTTGGCGCGGTGTGTACGCTGCTCAGTTTTTCGCTGATCTTTGTCAGCCAGAGCTACGCCTGGCTGGCGCTGGTGATGGCCCTGCATGCGTTCTTCTGGCACGCGGTATTGCCGCAGTTCGAGGTCATCACCCTGGCGCACCTGCAAGGCCAGACCTCTCGCTACAGCCAGGTCCGCCTGTGGGGTTCGGTGGGGTTCATCCTCGCCGTCGTCGCCCTGGGGCGGCTGTTCGAGGCCCTGAGCCTGGATATCTACCCGGTGGCGATCGTATTGATCATGGCCGGTATCATCGGTGCCAGCTGGTGGGTGCCCAATGCCCAGCCGGCTGCCACGGGCGAGCGCGGTGCCGGCGACGGCTTCCTGCGGCAACTGCGCAGCCCAGGTGTGCTGGCGTTTTATGCTTGTGTCGCCTTGATGCAAATGAGCCACGGCCCGTACTACACCTTCCTCACCCTGCACCTGGAAAGCCTCGGTTACAGCCGTGGCGTGATTGGTCTGTTGTGGGCCCTGGGCGTCGTGGCGGAAGTGCTGATGTTCATGGCCATGAGCCGGATCCTCTCGCGCTTCTCGGTGCGCCGGGTGCTGGTGGCCAGTTTCCTGTTGGCGGCGTTGCGCTGGTTGTTGCTGGGCGCGTTCGCCGAGTTCCTGTGGGTGCTGCTATTTGCCCAATTGCTGCATGCCGCAACCTTTGGCAGCTTTCATGCAGCGGCCATCCAATTTGTGCAGCGCAGCTTCGGTGCGCGCCAACAAGGCCAGGGCCAGGCCCTTTACGCCGCGCTGGCCGGTACCGGCGGCGCGCTGGGCGCCTTGTATTCCGGGTATAGCTGGAACCAGTTGGGGCCGACCCTGACCTTCAGTATCGCCAGCCTCGCAGCCCTGGCCGCTGCGTTGATCATGGCGCAGCGCTTGCCCGAGGAGCGGCCGTGAGCCCGGCCCATCATCTGCAGACTCTTACCGCCCGAGGACCCTTTTTATGAGCATTCTTTGCGTTTATCACGTTTCTACCCCGGACACCCCGAACAAGGTCCTGACCCACGCTGACGACATTGCCTCGACCCTGGCCGAGCAGGGCGTGGGTTTCGAGCGCTGGCAGGCGAGTACCCGTGTCGAGGCCGGCGCCAGTGCGGCCGAGGTGAGCGCAGCGTACCAGGCGCAAATTGACACCTGCATGACGGCACACGGTTATGCGCAGGTGCAGGTGTTGAGCGTGAGTCGTGAGCATCCGCAAAAGGATGCCGTGGCTGCAGGTTTGCGCGACGAGTATCGCCATGATGCCGACGAAATCCGTCTGTTTGCCGCCGGGCGTGGGTTGCTCGGCTTGCACATCGACGATTACGTGTACACGGTGCTCTGCGAAAAACACGACCTGCTGCGCATCCCTGCCGGCATGCCGCGCTGGTTCGACTTGGGGGAAGAGCCGCGCGTGGTCGCGATCAGCCTGTTCCAGACGGCGTCCGGGGCCGTTGCGCAAGTAAGCGGCAGTGACATCGCGCAACATTTCCCTGGGTTGGATGATTGACGTTAGTTCACTCTCCGAAAACTTATTCAATACACCTAAGTTGGAAAAGTTTGTGGGAATGGGCTCTATAGTTTGTAAGTTCTAGCTATTTGTCTGTGGGTCGATGTGTTAATCCCAGGCTTTATGTAACTCTCCCGTCGCTGTGTATTTCGTCTGTCAATAGGAGGAATCCGATTATTGACAGTGCAAATCAATAAGAGACGGAGAGGTATGTATGAGCAGCCCAGAGGAGCCAACCCCATCCGTGGAGCCTGCGGCAGACGAAGCCTGTGTACAGGCATGCGACGGCCAGGCCGGCGGCGCGCAACTGGCGTTGCCGGATAAACCGTTGACCGCCAAGGAGTTGGAAATACTGCGCTGGGCCACGGAGGGCAAGACAGTGTGGGAAATCAGCCGGATCCGCTGTGTCTCACAGGCCACGGTGAAGTTTCATTTGCGCAATATCTACAGCAAGTTGCACGTCAATAACCGGGTCCAGGCGGCAAGCGAAGCGATCCGGCGCGGTTTATGCGGGTAAAAAAAGGGCCGTGAAGCGCAACGGCTTCACGGCCCTGGGAAACAAGCTGGTACTCAGGCCGAGTGGTAGGTCGGCAGGGCAAAGCGGTGCTGGCTTTGCAGCATCGAAATCTGTGGCAACTCGCTGGCCTGTTCTGCCAGGTCACGGCGGATTGCGCTAATGACCCAGGTCAGTTGGTCGGCGGTGTGCAGTTGCTGGTACGAGATCGAGCGCTTGATCTGCTTGCCCTCGGTGTTGCGCAGGGTCAGCAGGATGCCACCGTCGGGACGTGGCTGGGTGGTGACGTCGTAGTTGGAGAATACAGAAGCGAATTTGTCTTGGATCAGGCTCATGTCTATCGGCTCCATTGGCTCGTGTTGTGCGGCATGGAGTGATAGGTGCAGTGATTGTGCCAGTATCGCGATTTATAAAAACATCATATAAATCAATATCTTATAAAAATTCGAAATTTTCAGATTCGTGCAATATGCATGAATGGCCATCGTGCATCCTGCATTTTGCGCTATTGGCCGCTGACGAGCGGTGCTGGCGTTCACCTCTGGGCGGGATACAAAACATTGCAAATCCTGCGTGTACAGCCAAGGAACGGCTGGCGTATTTTCCTGCAAGGCATTCAGGAACGGTCCTACGCCGCATGAAGGCCCGCGCACCCTACCAACAATAAGAAAAAGGACTTCTGTGCATGAGCAATCCGAACAGCGAGATGATCACCCTCGGCATGATGTTGCGTAAGGTGCCGACCATTGTCCGGGCCCTGCCACGGTTGGTGCGCGGGATCCGCGTCGCCAACATCACTGACCCCGACCAGCCCTGCGGGCTGGGCTGGACCTTCGAGCAGGCTACCCAGCGCAACCCCGAGGGCGCCGCGCTGCTATATGGCGACCAGGTGTTCAGTTACCGCCAGGCCAACCAGCACGCCAATCGCATCGCCCATCACTTGCAGGCCCAAGGCATTGGCAAGGGCGATGTGGTCGCCCTATTTATCGAAAACCGCCCTGAGCTGTTGCTGACTGTACTGGCGGTGGCCAAGGTCGGCGGTATCTGCGCCATGCTCAACACCGCGCAAACCCAGGCGGTGCTGGTGCATAGCCTGACCCTGGTCAACCCCGTGGCGATTGTAGTCGGCGCCGAACTGGTCGAGGCCTTCGACGCGGTGCGGGGGCAGGTGGCGATTGATCCGCTGCGTACCTGGTATGTCGCCGATCAGCAGGCGGCGCCGGTGCCCCAGGGCTATATCGACCTGATGGCCGCCAGCGCGGACTGCTCGACGGATAACCCGGCCAGCAGCCAACAGATCTACTTCAACGACCCCTGCTTCTATATCTACACCTCCGGCACCACGGGCTTGCCCAAGGCCGGCATCTTCAAGCATGGCCGCTGGATGAAGTCCTCGGCCAGCTTCGGCACCATTGCCCTGGACATGGGTCCTGAAGACGTCGTCTATTGCACCCTGCCGCTGTACCACGCCACCGGGCTGTGTGTGTGCTGGGGCTCGGCGATTGCCGGCGCGTCGGGGTTTGCCATCCGGCGCAAGTTCAGCGCCAGCCAGTTCTGGGACGATGTGCGCAAATTCAACGCAACTACCCTGGGTTACGTCGGCGAGTTGTGCCGCTACCTGATCGACCAGCCGCCCAGCGAGCGCGACCGCGACAACCGCGTGGTGAAGATGATCGGCAACGGCTTGCGTCCCGGTGTTTGGGGGCCGTTCAAGGAGCGCTTTGGCGTCGATCATATCTGCGAGCTTTACGCGGCCAGCGACGGCAATATCGGCTTCACTAACGTGCTGAATTTCGACAACACCATCGGCTTTTCCCTGATGCACTGGGCGCTGGTGGACTACGCCCACGACACCTGCGAGCCGATCCGGGGCAGCAATGGGTTTATGCGTGAAGTGCAGAAGGGCGGCCAGGGCCTGCTGCTGGCCAGGATCGACGACAAAGCGCCGTTCGATGGCTACACCGACCCGGAAAAGAACCGCAAGGTGGTGTTGAGCGATGTGTTCGAGAAGGGCGATCGCTATTTCAACACCGGCGATCTGTTGCGCAGTATCGGCTTTGGCCATGCGCAGTTCGTCGACCGCCTGGGCGACACCTATCGCTGGAAGGGCGAGAACGTCTCCACCACCGAAGTGGAGAACATCTTTATGCAGCACCCGCAGATCACTGAGGCGGTGGCCTACGGGGTGGAAATCGCCAACACCAACGGTCGTGCCGGGATGGCCGCGATTACCCCGTCCGAATCCCTGGCCACCCTGGATATGCAGGCGTTGCTGCAGTTCGCCCAGAGCCAGATGCCAGCCTATGCGGTGCCGCTGTTCCTGCGGATCAAGGTGAAGATGGAAACCACCGGCACCTTCAAGTACCAGAAGGTGCGGCTCAAGGAAGAAGCGTTCGACCCGGCCCGGGTTGGCGACGATCCACTGTATGCCTGGCTGCCGGGTACGGATGCCTACGTACCGGTAACCGGCCAGGTGCTGGCGGATATCCAGGGCGGAAAGTATCGCTACTAAGGCACTTGATAGAGTCTGGCTATCGAAGCTTTCGAGAGAAAAGGGGTGACAGGCGTGGCGCTGCTCGGGAAACTGACGGCCTTACGCCACACCCTCCAGGGAGCCGCAGATGTCAGATCAAGCCAAACAAATGACCGAAGAAGAAGCCGCCGAATTTGCCGAGCAGGTCTTCGACGTCGCCCGTCGAGGCGATGCCGCCATGCTGGCCGCGCTGCTGGCCAAGGGCTTGCCGGTCAATCTGCGTAACCACAATGGCGACACCTTGTTGATGTTGTCCGCCTACCACGGGCACGCCGAGGCGGTGAAGGTGCTGCTGGAGTTCAAGGCCGACCCGCAGATCGCCAACGACAAGAACCAACTGCCGATTGCCGGCGCGGCATTCAAGGGCAACCTGGCGGTGGTCAAGGCATTGATCGAGGGCGGCAGCCCGGTTGACGGCGCTTCTGCTGATGGCCGCACGGCGCTGATGATGGCGGCGATGTTCAACCGTACCGAGATGGTCGAGTACCTGCTCAGCGTCGGGGCTAACCCCAAGGCCACGGATGCCCAGGGTGTGACTGCGCTGGGTGCGGCCCAGACCATGGGAGCAGCGGATACGACGGCGCAGTTGCAAAAACTGGTGTAGGCTTTGCGCCCTCAAAATCAGCCTCGCCACAGGATTCGCCCATGAACACCGCGCTCGTCGAACTCATCACTAAAATCAGTTCCGGTTGCCTGGGCGACGCCGAGATCGTGCGGATCGCCGATGAGGCCAGTCAGGCCTACGCCGATGCCGATGGATTCCTGGCGGCCAACCCCGATATCAACTACGACGACAGCTTCCCCATCCCCCTGGGCGAGTGGATTGTGGTGGGCAGCCTGCCGGAAACGGTGCTGTTCCAGGCCGATACCTACCAGGACCTGTTCGCCCAGATCGTCGCCTCCTTTGGCCCCGACGTAGCGTTCAACCTCAAGCCCAAGCAACTGGCCAAGACCGAAGCGCTGACGGCGCTCAATCGCATCCAGATCCAGCTCGACGCCATGAACCCGGAAAACGGCGGCTATACCCTGATGAACTTCAGCCAGTTGCTCGATGACGAGATCCAGGCGGTGTTGGTGTATGGCAACGACGTGCCACGGGTGCTGGCGTTGTGTGCCGAACTCGGGATCAAGGGCGAACCGTCCCTGGAAGCCCTGCGCATCGCAGTGCATGTCTGAAATAAAACGGAACCCTGGCCAGGGCTGGCTATCCTAAACAGGCAAACCCTCACTTAGGAGCGACACCATGGGTTCCACATTTAATGGTCTGATCGGGTTGATCATCCTGGCGCTGGATATCTGGGCGATCATCAACGTGTTCAAAAGCGGCGCCAGCACCGGGGCCAAAGTGTTGTGGATCCTGTTGATCCTGCTGTTGCCGGTACTGGGCCTGATTATCTGGGCCATCGCCGGGCCACGGGGCAATGTGCGGATCTGACCCTTAGCGCGCACAAGCAGATAAATAATGTGGGAGCGGGCTTGCTCGCGATAGCGGTGTGTCAGCCAATCAATCTGGTACTGATACACCGCTATCGCGGGCAAGCCCGCTCCCACCTTTAATTACGCTGTGTTCTGTAGATTTGTGTTTCGAGATATTCGCTGCACAAAATTTTCACACTTCATCCAAGACAATTCCCCCGCTTTATTTTCCTGCCACGGTCCGTCTGTGCCGCCAGGAGCCCTGCGCAATGAGTAATCAATAGCGTTGCCGACGTTGATCGGGCACCATCTGCCCACCGCGTAATACCCTGGACCCTGCGCCTTTATTGGCGGGGCAGGACGCCGCTGCATTATTTCGCAACTTAAACTTCCAATGGGTCCTCAAACAACATGGCAAACCCGGACGCCCTGAATCAGCAGCGAGCTGCTAATCGCCTGCTGCAACCGACCGTCAAATCCCACCTGGCCTACACGCTGCTCTGCGCCCTGGTCATGATGGTGATGCTTTCCCTGCTGCGCCTGGGACTGTTGGTGTACAACCGCGACATGATGCTCGATACCCCGGCCGCGACCTTCCTGGAAGCGTTCGCCAATGGCCTGCGCCTGGACTTGCGCCTGGTGGTGTACCTGAGCATCCCGCTGATCCTGGCCCTGTTCAGCGTGCGCGCCATGGCCGCCCGCGGGTTCTTCCGGCTGTGGCTGACCGTGGTCTCCAGCATTGCGCTGTTCCTTGGCCTGATGGAGATGGACTTCTACCGCGAGTTCCACCAGCGCCTCAACGGCCTGGTCTTCCAGTACGTCAAGGAAGATCCGAAAACCGTGATGAGCATGCTCTGGTACGGTTTCCCGGTGGTGCGCTACCTGCTGGGCTGGGCCGTGGGTACGTTTATCCTGAGCATCGCCTTCAAGGGCGCCGACCGCGCAACGCGCCCCCGTGGCCCGTTCAGCGGTGGCACCGTCGGCACCCGCCAGGTCGCGCCGTGGTACAGCCGCATCGCGGTGTTCGTGGTGTGCCTGCTGATTGCCGTGGTCGCCGCGCGCGGCACCCTGCGCCAGGGCCCGCCGCTGCGTTGGGGTGACGTGTACACCACCGACTCGAACTTCGCCAACCACCTGGGCCTCAACGGTACGTTGTCGCTGATCGGGGCGGCCAAGGCGCGGTTCTCCGAGCACCGCGAGAACGTCTGGAAAGCCACCCTGGAGCAGCCGCTGGCCACCCAGACCGTGCGCGACATGCTGGTGCTGCCTGACGAAAAACTGGTGGATACCGACACTGCCGCCGTGCGCCGTGACTTTACGCCACCGGCCGAGAAGACCCTGCCGATCAAGAACGTCGTGGTAATCCTGATGGAAAGCTTCGCCGGTCACTCGGTGGGCGCCCTGGGCAGTGGCGGCAAGATCACGCCGTACTTCGACGAGTTGACCAAGGAAGGCCTGCTGTTCGACCGCTTCTTCTCCAATGGCACCCATACCCACCAGGGCATGTTCGCCACCATGGCCTGCTTCCCGAACCTGCCAGGCTTCGAATACCTGATGCAGACCCCCGAAGGCAGCCACAAGCTGTCGGGCCTGCCGCAATTGCTCAGTGCCCGTGATTTCGACGACGTGTATGTCTACAACGGCGACTTCGCCTGGGACAACCAGTCGGGCTTCTTCAGCAACCAGGGCATGACCAACTTCATTGGCCGCAATGACTTCGTCGACCCGGTGTTCTCCGATCCGACCTGGGGCGTGTCCGACCAGGACATGTTCAATCGTGGCCTGCAGGAACTGAAGGCACGCGAAGGCGGCAAGCCGTTCTACGCCCTGCTGCAAACCCTGTCCAACCATACGCCGTACGCCTTGCCGACGCCGTTGCCGGTCGAGGCGGTGACTGACCGTGGTCGCCTCAACGAGCATTTGACGGCCATGCGCTACTCCGACTGGGCCCTGGGCCAGTTCTTCGAGAAGGCCCGCAAGGAACCGTACTTCAAGGACACTCTGTTTGTGATCGTCGGCGACCATGGTTTTGGTAACGAGCAACAGATCACCGAAATGGACCTGGGCCGCTTCAACGTGCCGCTGCTGCTGATCGCACCGGGCGTGCAGGACAAGTTCGGTGTGCGTGACCACACCGTGGGCACGCAGATCGATATCGTGCCGACCATCATGGGCCGCCTGGGCGGGGAAACCCGCCACCAGTGCTGGGGCCGTGACCTGCTCAACCTGCCGGAAGGCGACAAGGGCTTTGGCGTGATCAAGCCCTCGGGCAGCGACCAGACCGTGGCCTTGCTCACCGCTGACCGCGTGTTGGTACTGCCCAAGGAAATGCCACCCAAGCTGTGGCAATACGAACTGGGCGCCAACCCAAGTGGCAAGGTGATCCCTGAATCGGCGGATGAGGCACAACTCAAGCAGAAACTTGAGTCGTTCCTGCAAACCGCCACCAAGAGCCTGCTGGATAACACCGCAGGCGTAGTGGACGGCAAGCCGGACTAATCGCCCGGCAATAAAAAAGAGGCCTTTTACAAGGCCTCTTTTTTTTGCATTTTTTTTAACGCTGGGGGGTTATATCTTGCCCAGCAGCAACAGAATCAACAGCACCACCAGCACCGTGCCGAGAATACCCGATGGCCCATAACCCCAGTTGCGCGAGTGCGGGAACACCGGCAGACCGCCGACCAGCAGGAGGATCAGAACAATGATAAGAATGAGGCTCATAGTGTGTTTTCCTTATTCGTCTTCTGAAAAGACCTGATTGTTAATACCAGAGCCGAACATCTAAAACGGCTGCCTTAACTGATCCGACTCCTGCACTTTGCAGAAAATTCCCTGTTTTTTTAATGCGATTTGGCCGCTGGCTTATTTCCTTTTTAATTGTTGTGCTGTGTCGCACTTAGTTTAAAAAGATTGAACTTACCCCAGGCCCCGGCATCCGACCGGGCTTTTGGTTTGCCCCGGGCATTCAGCAACTTGATGGTGCATGGGCCGGTGAATAACCTTCGCTACACTGGCGCTTACTTCCTCCCTGAACCACAAGGCTACTTCCTATGCAAAATCGCATGATG
The DNA here is from genome assembly GCF_012985565.1 of Pseudomonas sp. WS 5010. Taxonomy (NCBI): domain Bacteria; kingdom Pseudomonadati; phylum Pseudomonadota; class Gammaproteobacteria; order Pseudomonadales; family Pseudomonadaceae; genus Pseudomonas; species Pseudomonas sp. WS 5010. The sequence goes on from NZ_JAAQWQ010000005.1 coordinate 510,270, forward strand.
ATCACCGGCGCCGGATCCGGCCTGGGTCGCGAAATCGCTCTGCGCTGGGCCCGCGAAGGCTGGCAGCTGGCCTTGTCGGATGTGAGCGAGCCGGGCTTGCAGGAAACCCTCGCGCTGGTGCGCCAGGCCGGTGGCGACGGGTTTATCCAGCGCTGTGACGTGCGTGACTACAGCCAGCTCACGGCCTTTGCCCAGGCCTGTGAGGTCAAGCTGGGCGGCATTGATGTGATCGTCAACAACGCCGGGGTCGCCTCCGGTGGGTTCTTCAGCGAACTGTCCCTGGAGGATTGGGATTGGCAGATCGCAATCAACCTGATGGGCGTGGTCAAGGGCTGCAAGGCCTTCCTGCCGCTGCTGGAAAAGAGCAAGGGCCGAATCATCAACATCGCCTCCATGGCGGCCCTGATGCAAGGCCCGGCCATGAGCAACTACAACGTGGCCAAGGCCGGTGTGGTGGCGCTCTCGGAAAGCCTGCTGGTGGAACTCAAGCAGCAGGAAGTCGGGGTGCATGTGGTGTGCCCGTCGTTCTTCCAGACCAACCTGCTGGACTCATTCCGCGGCCCGACCCCGGCGATGAAGGCCCAGGTCGGCAAATTGCTGGAAAGTTCGCCCATCACTGCAGCAGACATTGCCGATTACATCTACCAGCGTGTGGCCGTCGGTGAATTCATGATCCTGCCTCACGAACAGGGGCGGATGGCCTGGGCACTGAAGCAGAAAAATCCGCAGTTGCTGTATGACGAAATGACCAACATGTCGGAAAAAATGCGCGCCAAGGCGCAGTCGGCCAAAGGCTGAAAGATATAAACAATGGGTTTATATTTTTGCGGGATTACTGGGCTGTTTGATATTCGTCTGTCAGTAAAGACAACCATGGTTTGTAGGGTGGATCTGTTTATCTAGCAGGTTATTGATGGCTCGTAGGGGAGGGCGCATGGTCGCGGTCCGGTAACTTTCCAAAGGACAAACGCCATGCTGGTACTTAGCCGCGCGGTAGGCGAAATCATTTCCATCGGCGATCACATCACCCTGCGGATCCTGGAGGTCAACAACCTCCAGGTGAAACTCGGCGTGGAAGCGCCGGCAGGGGTCAATGTGCATCGGGCGGAGGTCTACGAAAAGATCCGCAGCCTACAGGGGCACCCGGTGCCCGTGACCAACCCTTAGTCGAACAGGTGCTTGGGCACATCGTGCTTGAGCATCAACTGGCACTGCTCGCTTTCAGGGTCGAAAACAATCAGCGCCTGACCCTTGGTCAACGCCTGGCGTACCCGCAGCACCCGGGTTTCCAGGGGCGTGTCGTCGCCGTTGTCGGTGCCGTCGCGGGTCACGAAGTCTTCGATGAGGCGGGTCAGGGTGTCGACTTCAAGTGCATCGTAGGGAATCAGCATACAAGCCTCAAATGGTGGATCCCGGCGATCCTACTGTGCCGGGATCATAGTTGCCAGCCTCAGGATTTCTGTCCGACGAGGCTGTCCACCGAGGGCACACGGGTGTCGCTCTCCATTTGTGTTTCATGTTCCAGTTGATGACTGAAGCGGTCCAGGGAGCCCTGGGCCGGTTGCGCATCGCTGGCAAATACCGGCGGGCTGAGGATGTAGGCGCCCAGAAGGCGGCTCAAGGCGGCGAGGCTGTCGATATGGGTGCGCTCGTAGCCGTGGGTCGCATCGCAGCCAAAGGCCAGCAACGCGGTGCGGATATCGTGGCCGGCGGTGACCGCCGAGTGCGCGTCGCTGAAGTAATAGCGAAACAGGTCACGGCGTACCGGCAGGTCGTTTTCCGCCGCCAGGTGCAGCAAGTGGCGGGACAGGTGATAGTCGTACGGGCCGCCAGAGTCCTGCATCGCCACGCTTACTGCATGCTCGCTGGAATGCTGGCCGGGGGCGACCGGGGCAATGTCGATGCCGACGAATTCGCTGACATCCCAGGGTAAGGCGGCGGCCGCGCCACTGCCGGTTTCTTCGGTGATGGTGAACAGCGGGTGACAGTCGATCAGCAACGGTTCGCCACTGTCGACGATGGCCTTGAGGGCCGCGAGCAAGGCTGCGACGCCGGCTTTGTCATCCAGGTGGCGGGCGCTGATATGGCCGCTTTCGGTAAATTCCGGCAGCGGGTCGAAGGCCACGAAATCACCGACGCTGATCCCCAGGGAATCGCAATCGGCGCGGGTGGCGCAGTAGGCGTCCAGGCGCAGTTCGATATGGTCCCAACTGATTGGCATTTCATCCACTGCGGTATTGAACGCGTGCCCGGAGGCCATCAGTGGCAGGACGCTGCCACGGATCACGCCATTGTCGGTGAACAGGCTGACGCGGCTGCCCTCGGCAAAACGGCTGGACCAGCAGCCCACCGGGGCCAGGGTAAGGCGGCCATTGTCCTTGATCGCCCGCACGGCGGCGCCGATGGTGTCCAGGTGCGCGGAAACCGCGCGGTCCGGGCTGTTTTTCTGGCCCTTGAGGGTGGCGCGGATGGTGCCGCGCCGGGTCATCTCAAAGGGGATGCCCAGCTCTTCCAGGCGCTCGGCGACGTAGCGCACGATGGTGTCGGTAAACCCGGTGGGGCTGGGGATGGCGAGCATTTCCAGCAGCACTTTCTGCAGGTAGTTGAGATCCGGTTCGGGGATGGTTCGGGTCATGGAAACTCCTGATGAGTTGAGGGCATCGATGGTTTCGATGAGGGGCTGGGTATGTGTTGCCTCGGCCGGCCCCATCGCAGGCAAGCCAGCTCCCACCTTTAAATGTGTTCACACATCAATCTGTGGGAGCGGGCTTGCCCGCGATGAGCCCCGTCCAGACAGCTCGTGTCTCAAGCCGTGGTTTGGCTGTGGGGAAACAACAAATCCACAAACCGTTCTGCCGTGGGCTGTGGTTCATGGTTGGCCAATCCTGCGCGTTCGTTGGCTTCGATAAATACGTACTCCGGCTGGTCAGCGGCCGGCACCATAAGGTCCAGGCCGACCACCGCAATATCCAGGGCGCGCGCCGCACGCACCGCTGCATCCACCAGCGTCGGATGCAGCGTCGCCGTGACATCTTCCAGGCAACCCCCGGTGTGCAGGTTGGCGGTACGCCGCACCGCCAGCACTTCGCCCGAAGGCAGGATGCTGTCGTAGTCGTAACCCGCTGCCTTTAAGGTGCGCAGGGTTTCGTCGTCCAGGGGGATCCGGCTTTCGCCATCGGTGGCCGCCTGGCGTCGGCGGCTTTGCGCCTCGATCAAGGCGCCGACGCTATGCTTGCCGTCACCGATCACCTGGGCCGGGCGGCGGATCGCGGCGGCCACCACTTCAAAGCCGATCACCAGGATGCGCAGGTCCAGGCCTTCGTGGAAACTCTCGAGCAATACCCGCGAGTCAAACTGGCGCGCCGCCTCGATGGCGCCTTGCACTTCTTCGATGGTCTGCAAGTCCACGGCCACGCCTTGGCCCTGTTCACCGTCCAGGGGCTTGACGACGATGCGCTGGTGTTCGTCGAGAAACTCCAGGTTATCGTCGGCGCTGGCCGCCAGTTGTTGCGCTGGCAATTTCAAGCCGGCGGCGCTCAATACTTTATGGGTCAGGCTTTTGTCCTGGCACAGGGTCATGCTGATCGCACTGGTCAGGTCGCTCAACGACTCACGGCAGCGCACCCGGCGCCCGCCATGACTGAGGGTGAACAACCCGGCTGCGGCATCGTCCACCTGCACATCAATCCCGCGTCGGTGCGCTTCTTCGACAATGATGCGCGCATAGGGGTTGAACCCCGCCTGCGGCCCCGGCCCGAGGAACAGCGGCTGGTTGATGCCGTTCTTGCGCTTGATGGCAAACGTGGTGAGCGCACGAAAGCCGAGCTTGGCGTACAGGCTTTTTGCCTGGCGATTGTCGTGTAATACCGACAGGTCCAGGTAACTCAGGCCGCGGCTCATAAAGTGCTCGATCAGGTGGCGCACCAGCACTTCGCCGACGCCAGGCCGCGAGCATTGCGGGTCCACGGCCAGGCACCAGAGGCTGCTGCCGCTTTCCGGATCATGGAAGGCCTTTTGATGATTGAGGCCCATGACGCTGCCGATCACTGCGCCGCTGTCTTCATCCTCGGCCAGCCAGTACACCGGGCCACCCTGGTGGCGCGGGGTCAGCAGGTTGGCATCCACCGGCAACATACCGCGCCCCTGGTACAGGCGATTGACCGCCTGCCAGTCGGCTTCGCTCTGGACGCGGCGAATGCGAAAGCCGCGAAACACCCGGGTGGCCGGGCGGTAGTCGGTGAACCACAGGCGCAAGGTGTCGGAGGGGTCGAGGAACAACTGTTGCGGATCGATCCCCAGGATCTGCTGGGGCGCGGCCACATACAGGGCGATATCCCGTTCTCCCGGCTGCTCGTTGAGCAGCTCCAGGGCCAGGCTCGCCGGGTCGGGGAAGGTATGGCCGATCAACAGCCGGCCCCACCCGCAATGCACGGCAATCGGTTGCGCGCTCGGTTCGCTGCCGTCTTCGGCCAGGCGCGCTTGCAGGCGTTCGTAGGACGGCGCCTGGCCGCGCAGCAGGCGTTGGCTGTAGGCCGTGGCGTGAGGTTTCATCAATCAGATTCCTTGTTCGCTGAGCCACAGGTTCAGCGCTGCCAATTGCCACAGCTTGGAGCCGCGCAGCGGCGTCAGTTGCCCTTGGGGGTCGGTGAGCAGGCGGTCGAGCATCGCCGGGTTGAACAAGCCACGGTCCTGGCTCGGATCCAGCAGCAGGTCACGCACCCAGTTCAAGGTATCGCCCTGCAAGTGCTTGAGGCCGGGCACCGGGAAGTAGCCCTTCTTGCGGTCGATCACCGCGCTGGGGATGACCCGGCGCGCGGCTTCCTTGAGCACTTGCTTGCCGCCGTCCGGCAGCTTGAATCGGCCCGGCACCCGCGCCGACAACTCCACCAGGCGGTAGTCGAGAAACGGCGTGCGCGCTTCCAGGCCCCAGGCCATGGTCATGTTATCCACACGCTTGACCGGGTCATCCACCAGCATCACCGTGCTGTCCAGGCGCAGGGCCTTATCCACAGGCGCCTCGGCGCCAGGTTGGGCGAAATGCTCGCGCACGAAGTCGCCGGCGGCGTCATTGGCAGTCAGCCATTGCGGGGCCACGGTGGCCGCGTAGTCGTCGTAGCTGCGGTCGAAGAAGGCCTCGCGGTAAGCCGCGTAAGGGTCGCTGGCGCCGTCCACCTGAGGGTACCAGTGGTAACCGGCGAACAGTTCATCGGCGCCCTGGCCGCTTTGCACCACCTTGCAATGCTTGGCCACTTCCCGCGACAGCAGGTAGAAGGCAATGCAGTCATGGCTGACCATCGGCTCGCTCATGGCACGGAACGCGGCCGGCAACTGCTCGATGATCTCGCTTTCGGCGATGCGCAGTTGGTGGTGTCGGGTGCCGTAATGCTTGGCGATCAGGTCGGAGTACTGGAACTCATCGCCACGCTCGCCGCCGGCATCTTCAAAACCGATGGAGAAGGTCGACAGGTCCTGCACCCCGACTTCACGCAGCAGGCCCACCAGCAGGCTCGAATCCACACCGCCTGACAGCAACACGCCCACATCCACCGCCGCCCGTTGGCGAATGGCCACGGCTTCGCGGGTGCTGTCGAGCACGCGGTCGGTCCAGTCTTCCAGGGTCAGGTGTTTTTCATCGTCATGGGGGCCGTAGGGCAGGGTCCACCAGGTTTTCTGCTCGGTGGCACCGTTGGCCTCGATACGCATCCAGGTGGCCGGCGGCAGTTTTTCGATGCCCGCCAGCAAGGTGCGCGGTGCCGGCACCACGGCGTGGAAATTCAGGTAGTGATTGAGCGCCACCGGGTCGAGGATCGGGTTGATATCACCGCCCTTGAGCAACGCCGGCAATGCCGAGGCAAAGCGCAGGCGCTGGCCGGTGCGCGACAGGTACAACGGCTTGACGCCCAGGCGGTCGCGGGCGATGAACAGGCGCTGGCTGTCGCGCTCCCAGATGGCAAAGGCAAACATGCCATTGAGCTTGGGCAGCAAGGCTTCGCCCCAGGCGTGATAGCCCTTGAGCAGCACTTCGGTGTCACCGCCCGAATAGAAGGCGTAGCCCAGGGCTTCAAGCTCGGTACGCAACTCCGGGAAGTTGTAGATCGCGCCATTGAACGCCAGGGACAGGCCCAGTTGGGCGTCGACCATCGGTTGGGCCGAGCCGTCCGACAGGTCCATGATTTTCAGGCGACGATGGCCCAGGGCAATTGGCCCTTGGGCATGGAAGCCCCACGCGTCAGGTCCGCGTGGCGCCAAGTGATGGGTGATTCGTTCCACCGCTGCCAGGTCGGCAGGTTGATGATCGAAACGCAGTTCTCCAGCTAATCCGCACATAAAGTCCTTACCGGTTTTTCCGTTGGGGAGGGGCAAACATGCACGCGCCAAAACGGCGGGTACCCAAGGACTGACCCGTGGCTATAGGGGGAGTTTTAGATCAATAAGTTATATGGCAAACGGCCTGCTTGTGTCGCGGGCCACGCCGCGGCTTGCGGGGCGTGGGTGAAACGGGGGGTAATTAGGTCGAGCTCAGATGCAAATAATGGGGTGTTTCGCCAGGCAACTCCCCAGCTATTTGAACCTTTTCAAGGCGAGCGTGGGCTTATCGTCTGGCGTCATTGAACAATGCAATGAAGGAACGTTGTGAATCACGCAAACAGGTCATTTGAGCCAGGTTGTCGAACCTGTGACTCAGGACGAATTGATGGCAACGCTGCTGGATCTCACCGGTGACCTGGACAAGGCGCAGGTCTTGTAAGACCGGCTGCCGACCTGGCTGGTCAACGCTGATTCCCAGGTGCTCCTGGCCATTGAGCAGGCGTATGCCGAAAGTGGCGGGCCGCGAGCTTAGCCAGGTGTTTTTGCCACGTTGCTGCGAATCAACGCCCGCAGCGCAAAACGGTTGGGATGACAGGCCTCGGCCACGCTGCGGGGCAGGGGCAGCGGTTCGTTGTCCAGCCATGCCGCCAGCAGTTCACTCGACAGCGGCGCGGTGATCAGGCCCCGTGAACCGTGGCCGCTGTTGACGTACAGGCCGTCCAACCATGGGCAGGCGGTGTCTGGTGTGTGGCGGGCGTCCTTGCGCAGGGCGGCAAAGGCCAGGGCGAAGGCTTGGGGATCGGCCAGTGGCCCGACAATCGGCAGATAGTCCGGGCTGGTGCAGCGAAACGCCGCGCGGCCCTTCAGGGTGTGCGGGTCGAGCATGGCGGTGCGCAGGCGCTGGGCCAGGTCGGGGGAGATTTCCTGCAACAGTTCCAGGTTCCCCGCGTGCTCGGCGACGGTGGGGGTCAGGTCATCGCTCTTGAAATCAAAGCTGGCGCCCAGGGTATGTTCGCCCAGGCGGGCCGGTGCCACATAGCCTTCGGCGCAGACCACGGTAGCCAATGCCTGGCTGGCGGCAGTCTGTGGCAAGCGGGTGATCTGCCCGCGAATGCGCTTGAGGGGCAGCTCGGCGCTGGCGGCAAACTGCTTGACCTCGGCCGCCCCGGCCAGCACCACCACGGGGGCGCTGGCCAGCAACCGGTCGCCGTCCCAGGCCTGCCATTGATCGTTGACTTTGCGCAGCGCCAACACTTGATGATGCACATGCACCGTGATCCCCGGCTGACTTGCCTGCCACTGGCACAACGCCGGCGGATGCACCCAGCCGCCCTCGGGGAAAAACAGCCCGCCATGCTCCAGGCCAATCCCGGCGCGGGCCTGGGCCTGATCCCGGTCCAGCAGGTGCAGCAAGTCAGGGGCAAATGCCTGGGCCAGTTGCGCCTGGCGTTCGGCCTCCTTGGCATTGAACGCCAGTTGCAGCACGCCACAACCGTCCCAATCCACCCCCCGTTGCAAGTGTTCCAGCAGGCGCCGGGTATGCCCGAACCCGCTGACAATCATCTGCGAAAGGGCCGTGCCATGGGCCGACAGCTTGAGGTAGAGCACCCCTTGCGGATTGCCCGAGGCCTCTTGGGCCAGGCCGGCATGCCGTTCCAGCAGGCTGACTTGCCAGCCCCGTGCGGCGAGGCTGGCCGCGCTGGCGCAACCGGCCATGCCGCCGCCGATCACCAGGGCCCGCCGTTCGCCTTTGGGGGCCGGTGGCCTGGCGAACCACGGCTTGATCGCCGCAACTGGCGCCGCGTCGGCCGGCCAGCCAAGAAACTCACCGCGCAGGATTTCCCACTTATGGCCGATGCCCGGCGTGCGTTTCATCTTGAACCCGGCGCCATTGAGCAGGCGCCGTACCCAGCCGGTGCTGGTGAAGGTGCTGATGGTCGAGCCGGGGGCAGCCAGGCGCGCCAGTTCGGCGAACAGCTCGGCGGTCCACATCTCGGGGTTTTTCGCCGGGGCAAAACCATCGAGGAACCAGGCGTCGATCTGGGCGTCGAGCTGCGGCAGTTGCTCCAGGGCATCGCCGATCAGCAGCGTCAGCGTCACCCGCCCGTTATCCAGGACCAGGCGCTGGAAACCCGGGTGGATGGCGATGTACTGCGCCAGCAATTGCTCGGCCAACGGTTTGAGCTCTGGCCAGAGGGCGAGGGCGCGTTGCAGGTCGGCGTGGCTCAGCGGGTACTTTTCCACACTGACAAAATGCAGGCGCGCCCCCGGCGTCGCGTGCTGTGCAAACAGTTGCCAGGCACACAGAAAATTCAACCCGGTGCCAAACCCCGTTTCCCCGATCACCAGGCGCCCACCCACCGGCAGCGCGGCAAAGCGCTCTTGCAGGCGGTTCTGTTCAAGGAACACGTAGCGGGTTTCTTCCAGGCCCGACTGGTCGGAAAAATACACGTCGTCGAACACCCGCGAGCGCGGGCGTCCCTGGTCGTCCCAGTCGAGCTGGGCATTGGGCTGTACGGGGTTCATGGGCAACTCGGCAAAGGCAAGGCGGCCATTCTAGTCGATCACGGGGGCCAGGGTTGGCGCGGGTGTTAGCCGGCTATTTGATCCATGCAAAAAACCTCTGCAATGGCGCGCCAGCGATCAGGAATCAGCGTTAATCGAGCATGGCGCAGCGGGTATCGTGGTGTTTTGATCCATGGCAATAAGGAACATTGCGCATGCAGGCACAGGCTGATTTGACCCACACATTCACTCAATTGACCCGGCAGCAGTTGCAAGCTGCCTTGCTGGAGATGACTGGCGACCTGGCCAAGGCCCAGGTCCTGCAACAGCGCCTGCCGGGCTGGATGATCAATTCCCCGCCAGGGTTGCTGGAGGCGCTGGAGCGGGACGCGGCGTATGTTGAAGAGGCCAAGGCTGGCGTCACGCAGCACTTGCAGGCATTGCGCAGTCTGGACGAGTTTTGCAGCGAGCAGTTGCAGGCCTACGGCCAGGCGCAGTGGCAGGTCACGCTGGAGCCAAAAAAGGACCTGTTTATCCGGGCCTTCTACGAGTATCAGGCAGATGTGTTGCCGCGCGAGTATGAGCGCACCGTGCGCCTGGAAAAACAGAGCCTGTTGCATAGGGCCATGCAGAACTTTTCGGCGGATGAGGCCCTTGCCGAGCGATATCCCGTCGAGTCGCGGCTGCAAGCGCAAGACCGCAGCGTTATCGGCGTTGCGCCCCATGAGTTTGCCGAAGGTTGCCGGTCGCTCGACCTCGGGCGTCGGTACCAGCAGCACATCAATGAGGTGTTCCACCTCGATCGCGACGAGGGCGTTGCCAGTGACGTGGCGCTGTCGATCGGCCGGATGAAAACCCTGGACGTAAAGATCGATGCCCATATCGCCCTGATGCGCGGCGATATCAGCCGCGAAACCTACGCCATGTTGTGCGCATTGCTGGAGCAGGACCTCAGCCCGGCCGCGGCGAAGAGCCAGCTGTACCAGGGGCGCCCCGTGCTCTGGCAAGGCCTCAATGCACGCGATTGCTGCCTGTGGAGCGTGCTGGTGTTTTCGGCCCGCCCGATTGGCGAATACCCCCAGCAGCCTTGTGTGGTCTACATGCCCAATGAACCGCAGCGGCCGTTTTTCGAGTACCCATCCCTCAACGACTTCAAGGTTTACCTGGAACTGAAGCTGGAAGTGAGCAGCTATCGGCGCTTCTTTACCGGCTACCTGGGGGAGGTTGACCGGGTGGGGTTTTTCTCGCGATTCGACGAGCACCGCAGCCTTGGCGTGCTGGAGGCCCGGCCCGTCATGGTGAGCCTGGCCAGGCACTTTTTCAGTACTTACGTGGGCAAGTTGCAGATCGATGCGCGCACGCTGGCGGTGCCCGTGGCGGACGTGGACGAAGAGGTGCGCAAGCAGCGCCTGATGGAGTATCTGGAGGCTGGATTGACCTTGCTCAACCTCGCCGGTTTTGTCGTCCCGGCCTTGGCCCTGCTGATGACGGGCGTGGCGGTGGGGCAACTGCTCGGCGAGGTGTATGACGGCATCGAGGACTGGCGGCGGGGGGACAAGGGCGAGGCGCTCAGGCAACTGGGAGCGGTGGCGCAAAGTATCACCTCGATGGTGGTGTTCGCAGCCGGCGCCAAAGTGGTGGGCAACGTGTTGAAGCGTGCGCAGTTGAGCATGGGGCGCTTTTTTGCGGAGCTGGAAGCGGTGCGTTCGACCGATGGACATCTGCGGCTCTGGCGGCCCGATATTGCCCGGTACGCGCACCGTCAGCAGTTGCCCGAGAACGTGATGGCGGACGCAGAAGGCATCTACCGGATTGGCGGCCATTGCTACGTCAAAGTGGTCGGTTTCGTTCATCGGATTGCCTTTGACGCCAAGCTGGGCCAATGGCACGCCCTCCATCCGACACGCCAGGATGCCTATCGCCCTGCGCTCCTGCACAACGGCGAGGGCGCCTGGCGCTTTGCATTCGAACAGCCTGAACGCTGGGAGGACCAGGATTACCTGTTCTCGCGCCTGGAGCCCGGCAGTCGTCACCCCCACCTGGATTCGCGCAAGCTGCGCCTGGTCAGCGACATCCTGGATATGCAGCCCCCCTGGGCGTACCACCTGGCTCGCGAGTGCTTGCCCTTTCCCGCGCGCTTTCGTGATGTGTATGAGCGGTTCCGGGTGGAGCAATCGATTCGCGACCTGATCTGGCTGCTGGAGCGTGGTGTGTACCTCAACGCCGAACACGCGACCGCGCAGATGCAGGCCTTGGCGCTGTTGCCGGGTTGGCCCGAGGGACGCTATTTCGAGGTGGTGGATGCGCAGGGCGCGGTGACGGCGCGTTACCCCGCTAGTGGCACTCATCGGCTGCCAATCACGCAGCATGCAGTGGCTGAAGGGCAAGTGTTTGATGTGCTGCTGTCGGAGCTCGACGAATCGCAAAAACTCGCCCTGTTGGGGGAGGACGTTGCTGCCGACCAGCAACATGGGGTGTTGGCGCGGCGCTTACTGGCGCACCTCAAGGCGGATCGCAAGCCGCTGTTTGAGCAGATGTACCAGGCCTACGACGGGCCAGTGCCCGAGGAGTGGGCGGTACTGCGCAGCACCTATGCGCAATTGCCGTCCAGGGTGATGCGCGAGTTGATGGCGCGCGCCTCGTCGGTGGAGCTCGAGTTGCTGCGCGAGCAGCAGCGAGTGCCCATGGGCCTGGCAGAGGCGGTGCGTGCTGCGCTGGCCGAACAACGCCTGGACCGCGCCTTGGCCGGTTTCGAACAGCCGGAATTGGCCGGCCTCGACACCCAGTGCGTGGCGGTGCGCACGCTGCCGCGCGTCGAGGGTTGGGATCCCCGGCTGCACCTGGAGATGCGCGCAGATTCACCCCAGGGGGCGTTACTGGCCGTGGGCGCCGTCGAAGGTGCCAGTGTGCGGCTGGTGGTGGTGCGTACGGCTGCAGGGTTCCAGGCGTTCGATGCCAGTGGCCTGAGCCTGGGGAGTGTGCGTTCTGGAGTGGACGGGCTATTTGAGGCCATTGAAGACGCAAGCACCCTGGGCAGGCCCCAGGCGCAGGCCGAGCATGGATGGCGGTTGCGCCGCTTGATTGCCGCCAGGGCCCAGAGTGAGCGTGATCGCGCCGCCGAGGCGTTTTCCGATGGGGCACTGGAGCCCCAGGCAGTGCAAGCACCTTGCCGTGTGGCGGATTCACCCACCGGCTCTATTACCCAAAACTCGCCCCTGGTGCGCAAGTTGCAGTGGCTTTATCCGCTGTTCACGCAGGCTCAAGCCTCTGCGTTGCTGCAGGGCCTGGGGGCCGACGAACTTGCTCGTGCCCATGCGGTAGAGCGTCTGCGCGCCGAGCTTGGGCGCCTGCGTGCGGTACTCAAACACTGGAAAAACGACATCGGCGGCTTGGAGCAGCAACCGGGCCTGAGGAACATCCGCCAGAGCCGCCAGCAAGTGGCCGAGCGTATCGAGGCCTGCTGGCGCCAGCAGAGCTTTATGCCCAATGAGCGCGAGCTGCCCGTTGCTGGCCTGTCCCTGGACGGGATGCGCGTGGGCTCGTTGCCGAACCTGCCGCCTGAAATTCGCTTCGACCATGTGCAGCGCCTGTCACTGCGCAATATGCGCCTGGGTGATGACGTGGCTTATTTCCTCAAGTGCTTCAAGGGGCTGCGCCGCCTGGACCTGGACCGTAACCGCCTGACCCGGTTGCCGGAATATCTGTCGCGCATGCCTGATCTGGGCAGCCTGTCGTTGTCCCACAATCAGTTGGCGTTGACCGAATACACCCGGCGCAAGCTCGCCGATATGAGCACGTTGCAGCTGTTGGACCTGAGCCACAACCCGGTGGAAGGGCACCTGGATGTCAGCGCCATGCGCGGCTTGCATACGCTGTTGCTACAGGATACCCGCATCGTCGACGTGCCCTCCGGGCTCGGGCGCCTGGCCTATCTGGACCAGGTGGACCTGCGCGACAACTGGATCACCCTGCTGCCCGAATGGCTGTTTAGCGCCACCCGCAGTTTCAGCCAGGCACTCAACCTGGCGGGCAACCCGTTGTCCACCTCGGCGGTGACGGCGCTCACGCGCTACCGCGAGGCGGTGGGTATTGGCATGGGCTATGTCGATGACGATCAATCGCGCTTCACCGAGTTGAAAGCCCGGGCGTTGTGGCTGCCGGATGAAGTGGCCAATCGCAATGCGATCAAGCGCGGCATCTGGGCCAACCTGCGCGATGACCCGGACTGCGCGCCGCTGTTCGAGTTGCTTGCGCAATTGTCCAGGACCGCTGACAGCCGGCATGTGCGCGAGGATTTGAGCCGGCGGGTGTGGGACGTCTTGCAGTCGAGCCATGACAGTATCGAGCTGCGCGAGCGGGTGTTTCAGCTGGCGGCGCATCCGGTGAATTGTGGCGATGGAGCCGCTGATATTTTCAGCCAGATCGAAGTCTTGATCGAGGTCGAGCAGGCGATGCTACAGGCCGGACGCAGGCAGGGCAGCCCCGGCGGATTCCTGAGCCTGGGCCGGCGCCTGTTTCGCCTGGGCGAGTTGGAAAAAATTGCCCTGGGCTATGCGGCCGAGCATGCCAGCGAGGATCCGCTGGAGGTCAGCCTGGCGTTTCGCATGGGGTTGGCCAAGGAGTTGGAGCTGCCGAGGCAACCCAAATACGCGCAGTATGTGTCGATTGCCAATGTGACCCCCGAAGGGCTGGCACTCGCCCATTCCCAGGTGCGCACGGCCGAGCTGTCACCTGCACTCCTGCAGTTTTTGACGCAACTGTCATTCTGGAAAACCCATCTCAAGCAGCAATTTCCCAGCACCTTCCTGGCCGCGACTGAACCTTTTGATGTACAGCAGCAACTGCTCTTCGAGAACAGCCAGAACCTCACCGACGGCGACTACCTCAGGCAAATGCAAGACCTGCAGGCCCCACGCCGGCAGGCCATCGCCGAGGTGGTAGAGCGCCTGACCCTACAGATGCTGAAACACCAGGACCTGGGCATCTGCCATGTGCCCGAGGGCTGAGCCATTGATCCACGGCAAGTGGCCTGGAATTCCTTGCCCGCCACGCTGCCCAATCCGCTAGTCTTGATCCATCTTGGAAGGGAGTCGCCCATGTTTGAATCTGCCGAAATCGGTCACGCCGTCGATAAGGACACTTACGACGCTGAAGTCCCGGCCTTGCGGGAAGCTTTGCTGGAGGCGCAGTTCGAGTTGCACCAGCAGGGGCGCTTCCCGGTCATCGTGCTGATCAATGGCATCGAGGGCGCCGGCAAGGGTGAAACCGTCAAGCTGCTCAATGAGTGGATGGACCCGCGCCTGATCGAGGTGCGCACCTTCGACCAGCAGACCGACGAAGAACTGGCCCGCCCACCGGCCTGGCGCTACTGGCGGCAATTGCCGGCCAAGGGGCGCATGGGGGTGTTTTTCGGCAACTGGTACAGCCAGATGTTGCAGGCGCGGGTCCACGGCCAGATCAAGGATGCGCGCCTGGACCAGGCCATTGCCGGGGCCGAACGCCTGGAGCAGATGCTCTGCGATGAAGGGGCGCTGATTTTCAAGTTCTGGTTCCACCTGTCCAAGAAACAAATGAAGGCGCGGCTCAAGGCCCTGCAGGACGACCCGCTGCATAGCTGGCGCATCAGCCCGCTGGACTGGCAGCAGTCCGAGACCTACGACAAGTTTGTGCATTTCGGTGAGCGCGTGCTGCGCCGCACCAGCCGTGACTATGCGCCCTGGCATGTGATCGAAGGCGTGGACGCCAATTACCGCGGCCTGACCGTGGGCAAGATCCTCCTGGAGGGCCTGCAAAATGCCCTCAAGGTGCCCAAGGCCAGGGCCAGCGGGATCCAGCCGGCGCCATTGCCGTCGTCGGTGGACCAGATGAGCCTGCTCGACAGCCTGGACATGACCCAGCGCCTGGAAAAGGACGACTACGAAGAGCAACTGATTACCGAACAGGCGCGGCTCTCGGGCCTGATGCGTGACAAGCGCATGCGCAAGCACGCGCTGGTCACGGTTTTTGAAGGGAACGACGCGGCGGGCAAGGGCGGGGCGATCCGCCGGGTCGCGGCGGCGCTGGACCCACGCCAGTACCGCATCGTGCCGATTGCCGCGCCTACTGAAGACGAACGCGCCCAGCCATATTTGTGGCGCTTCTGGCGGCAGATCCCGGCGCGGGGCATGTTCACGGTGTTTGACCGCTCCTGGTACGGCCGCGTGCTGGTAGAGCGCATCGAAGGCTTTTGCACCACGGCCGACTGGATGCGCGCCTACGCCGAGATCAACGATTTCGAGGAGCAACTGCGCGATTCCGGGGTGATCGTGGTCAAGTTCTGGCTGGCCATCGATAAACAGACCCAGCTGGAGCGCTTCCAGGCCCGGGAAGAAATTCCGTTCAAACGCTTCAAGATCACCGAAGACGACTGGCGCAACCGCGACAAGTGGGATGCCTACCGGGCGGCGGTGGGCGACATGGTGGATCGCACCAGCACCGAGATCGCGCCCTGGACCCTGGTGGAAGCCAATGACAAGCGCTGGGCGCGGGTCAAGGTGTTGCGCACCATCAACCTGGCGCTGGAAGAGGCGTTCGCCAAGTCTGACAAGCACGACAAAAAGAAGAAGCACAAATAGCGCCATGCTTTTGCATACGCCAGGTGAATGATCGTCGCGATCACCCGGCGCTGGATCTATCCTCGATCTGTCTCCCAACAACGACAAGATTGAGGTAGCCCATGCGTGAAGTAGTGATCGTCGACAGCGTGCGAACCGGCCTGGCCAAGTCCTTTCGCGGCAAGTTCAACCAGACCCGCCCCGATGACATGGCCGCGCATTGCGTCAATGCGCTGCTGAGCCGCAGCGGCATCGACCCGGCCAGTGTCGAGGATTGCATTGTCGGTGCCGGCTCCAACGAAGGCGCCCAGGGCTACAACATCGGTCGCAACGTGGCGGTGCTGTCGCGCCTGGGCACCGGCACCGCCGGCATGACCCTCAACCGTTTCTGCTCCTCAGGGCTACAGGCGATTGCCATTGCGGCCAACCAGATTGCCTCGGGGTGCAGCGACATCATTGTCGCCGGTGGCGTCGAGTCCATCAGCCTGACGATGAAGAGCGTGAATACCGACAACCTGATCAACCCTTTGCTCAAGGAGCAGGTGCCGGGCATCTATTTCCCCATGGGCCAGACCGCCGAGATTGTCGCCCGCCGCTATAACGTCAGCCGCGAGGAGCAGGACCTGTACGCCTTGCAAAGCCAGCAACGCACCGCCCAGGCCCAGGCCGACGGGTTGTTTGACGATGAAATCGTGGCCATGGCGGTCAAGTACAAGGTCGAGGATAAGAACACTGGCCAGGTGCAGATTCTCGATGGCGTGGTCGACCGCGACGACTGCAACCGCCCGGACACCACCCTGGCCAGCCTGAGCGGGCTCAAGCCAGTGTTTGCCGAGGACGGCTCGGTGACAGCGGGAAACTCGTCGCAATTGTCCGATGGCGCATCGATGACCCTGGTGATGAGCCTGGAAAAAGCCCTGGAACTGGGGCTCAAGCCCAAGGCGTTTTTCCGTGGCTTTACCGTTGCCGGTTGTGAGCCGGACGAGATGGGCATCGGCCCGGTGTTCTCGGTGCCCAAATTGCTCAAGGCCCGTGGCCTGCAAGTGGCGGACATCGACCTGTGGGAACTCAACGAGGCGTTTGCTTCGCAGTGCCTGTATGCGCGCAATCGCCTGGAGATCGACAATGCCCGGTACAACGTCAATGGCGGCTCGATCTCCATCGGCCATCCGTTCGGCATGACCGGCTCGCGGCAGGTGGGGCATCTGGTACGGGAGCTGCAACGGCGCAATTTGCGCTATGGCATCGTCACCATGTGCGTCGGCGGCGGGATGGGGGCGACCGGGTTGTTTGAAGCCGTGCGCTGATCTATTAAACACCGCAGATCAAATGTGGGGGGCTTGCCTTAATGCCAGTCAGTTAAGCGCAGATCCCCTGTGGGAGCGGGCTTGCTCGCGAAAGCAGTGGGTCAGTCAACATCAATGTTTACTGGGCCGACGTCTTCGCGGCGATACGGCGATCCGACAAGCCCACTCCCACAGTTGGTTTGTGGTGTGCCTGATAAAAAACTTCGCCAAGGTTTACCCACATCCCCCTAGAATGCGGGTTCCTCTACCTCTGGCTCTTGGGGCACTCATGCACATCTCTTCCGGCCGCTGGGTCTACGGCTTATCCCTGACCCTGCTGACCGCGCTGCTCTGGGGCATTTTGCCGATCAAGCTCAAACAGGTACTGCAGGTGATGGACCCGATCACCGTGACCTGGTTTCGCCTGATGGTGTCCGGCAGTTGCCTGTTCGTCTACCTGGCCGCGGTCAAGCGCCTGCCCAGCCCGAAAGTCCTGGGCAAGCGCGGTGGCTGGCTGGTGGCGATGGCGGTGTGCGGCCTGCTGGGCAACTACGTGCTCTACCTGGTCGGGCTGAAGATGTTGAGCCCCGGCACGGCGCAACTGGTGGTGCAGATGGGGCCGATCTTCTTGATGATTGCCAGTGTGTTCCTGTTCAAGGAGCGTTTCAGCCTGGGGCAGGGCGTTGGCTTGCTGGTATTGATCATCGGCTTTGGGCTGTTCTTCAACCAGCGCCTGGCGGAGCTGTTGACGTCCCTGGGCACCTACACCGCCGGGGTGCTGACGATTCTGCTGGCGACCACCATCTGGGTGTTCTACGCCCTGGGCCAGAAGCAGTTGCTGACGGTGTGGAATTCGTTGCAGGTGATGATGGTGATTTACCTGTGTTGCGCGTTTCTCCTGTTGCCGTGGGTGCATCCCATGGAGGCGCTGCAACTGAGCCCCTTGCAAGGCTGGCTGTTGCTGGCGTGCTGCTTCAATACGCTGATTGCCTATGGCGCATTTGCCGAGGCCCTGGCCCACTGGGAGGCGTCGCGGGTCAGTGCGACCCTGGCAATCACCCCGTTGGTGACTTTTGTCGCTGTGGCGATCGCGGCGTGGTTGTGGCCCGACTATGTGCATGCCGAGCAGATCAACGGCCTGGGTTACGGCGGTGCGGTGCTGGTGGTGCTGGGGTCAGCGTCGGTGGCGCTGGCGCCGTCCTTGATCGCCGGGCTCAAGGCCCGGCGCGCAAGGTTGATACAACCTCTGTAGGAGCCGGCTTGCCGGCGAAAAACCCAAGGGCAACGCGGGGCATCAGTCACCCCGCGTTATCGTTGACGTTTTTCGCCGGCAAGCCGGCTCCTACAGGAGAGGGGATCAGTGCCCGGCTTCGAGCATGTTTTCCGGGCGTACCCACTGGTCGAACTCGGCATCGGTGAGGTAGCCCAGCTCCAGCGCGGCTTCGCGCAGTGTCAGCCCTTCGGTATAGGCCTTCTTGGCAATCTGCGCCGACTTGTCATAGCCGATATGCGGGTTCAACGCCGTCACCAGCATCAAGCCACGCTCCAGGTGCGCGGCCATTTGCTCGGCGTCGGGCTCAAGGCCGGCGATGCAATGCTCCTGGAAGTTGCGGCAGCCGTCGGCCAGCAAACGGATCGACTCCAGCAGGTTGTGGATAATCACCGGCTTGTACACGTTCAACTGCAAATGCCCTTGGCTGGCGGCAATGCCGATGGTCACGTCGTTGCCCAGCACCTGGCAGGCCAGCATCGACAGCGCTTCGCACTGGGTCGGGTTGACCTTGCCGGGCATGATCGAGCTGCCCGGCTCATTGGCCGGCAAGCGCACTTCGGCCAGCCCCGCACGTGGGCCCGAGCCCAGCAGGCGCAGGTCGTTGGCGATTTTCATCAAGGCCACGGCCAGGGTCTTCAGGGCGCCAGACAGGGTGGTCAGCGGCTCATGGCCCGACAGTGCGGCGAACTTGTTGGGCGCGGTGACAAACGGCAACCCGGACAACGCGGCGATTTCTGCGGCAATCGCCTCGCCAAAGCCATGGGGCGAGTTCAGGCCGGTGCCGACCGCCGTGCCGCCCTGGGCCAGTTCGTAGACGGCGGGCAGGGCGCTGCGAATGGCGCGCTCGGCATAATCCAGTTGCGCGATAAACGCCGAGACCTCCTGGCCAAAGGTGATGGGCGTGGCATCCATCATATGGGTGCGGCCGGTCTTGACCAGCTTCATATGGCGCGCCGACAACTCCGCCAGCCCGCCGGACAGCTCACGCAGCGCCGGCAGCAATTGCTCGTGCACCGCCTGCACGGTGGCGATGCTCATGGCGGTGGGGAAGCAATCGTTGGAGCTCTGGGAACGGTTGACGTGATCGTTGGGGTGCACCGGGCTCTTGCCGCCACGGGCCTTGCCCGACAGCTCGTTGGCACGGCCGGCGATCACTTCGTTGGCGTTCATGTTGCTCTGGGTGCCACTGCCGGTCTGCCAGACCACCAGCGGGAACTGGTCATCATGCTTGCCGTCGAGCACTTCATCAGCAGCCTGTTCGATCAGCCGGGCGATGTCGGCGGGCAGGTCGCCGTTGCGGTCGTTGACCCGCGCTGCAGCTTTCTTGATCAGGACCAGGGCGTGGAGTACCGCCAGTGGCATGCGTTGCTCGCCGATGGCGAAATTGACCAGTGAACGCTGGGTCTGTGCGCCCCAGTAAGCGTCATCCGGGACTTGTACTTCGCCCAGGCTGTCGGTTTCGATACGGCTCATCGCAGGGACTCTCCTTGTAGTCGGTTTGCGCAGTTTAGGCCCTGGCGGCACGTTTGGGTTCCATAAAAGCCATTTCATCGGGCAAACCCTCGCAAAACCAGGCCCTACAAGGCGTGGGGTTGAGTGCCGGCGTTTTTTAGGCGCAGAATGGTCGCCCTTGGGGTCTTACCTCGCCTGCTAGAAAAGGAAACTCGATGACTCGTCTTCGTGCCATCTGTACCGCGGTTGCTCTGGTCTGTGCCAGCGGCCAGGTTCTTGCCGATACCGCCAGCCACAACGCCAGTGCCGAAGCCTTCCTGACCCTGGCTCACGCAGACAAGCTGGGCACCCCGGTGTACATGCAAGTGCAACAAATGTTCGCCCAGCGCTTCGAGCAGACCAAGGCGCCTGCCGCCAAGCAAACCGTTCTGGACACCTACCAGGCCAAGGCCAACGCCGCCCTGGACCAGGCCATTGGCTGGAACAAGCTCAAGCCGGACATGGTCAAGCTGTACACCAGCAACTTCAGCGAGTCCGAACTCAAAGACCTGGTTGCCTTCTACAAGTCGCCACTGGGCAAGAAAGTTTTGGAGAAAATGCCGCAACTGACCCAGCAATCGGCCCAACTGACCCAGGCCAAGCTGGAAAGCGCGGTACCTGTCGTGAACAAGCTGTTGGAAGACATGACCAACGAGCTGACCCCCAAAGCCGCACCCGCCAAGAAGAAGTAAGCAATGACCATGCAGCAGCGTATCGAATCGGCACTTGCCGCCCTGAGCCCGGAACACCTGAGTGTGCTGGACGAAAGCCATATGCACAGCCGTGGATTGCAGACGCATTTCAAGGCCGTGCTGGTCAGCCAGCAGTTCGAGGGGCTCAACCGGGTCAAGCGCCATCAGAAGGTCTACGCCACGTTGGGTGACCTGATGAGCGAGTTCCATGCGCTGGCGCTGCACACCTACACGCCTGAAGAATGGGCAAAAACCGACGCAGCCCCGGCCTCGCCGACCTGCGCTGGCGGTAGCAAGCACTGACACCCACCGTTCTGTAGGAGCCGGCTTGCCGGCGATAGCGGTTAACCAGGCGCCACCCTCAGTGGCTGACCCGCCGCCATCGCCGGCAAGCCGGCTCCTACAAAGGCCTATGTTTTGCTAGAATCCGCAACGCGCCGCTTAGTCGGCGCGTTTTTTTTGCATCCGGTTCACCCTTTACGAGGGTAGCCACCTGGAGAGAACACCCATGACACAACTCATCGTCGTGGCGGCACTGTATAAGTTCGTCACCCTCGAAGATTACGTGGCCCTGCGCGAGCCGCTGTTGCAGGCCATGGTCGACAACGGCATCAAGGGCACCTTGCTGATCGCCGAAGAAGGCATCAACGGTACCGTTTCCGGCAGCCGCGAAGGCATTGATGGCCTGATGGCCTGGCTGAAGAACGACCCACGCATGGTCGATATCGATCACAAAGAGTCGTACTGCGACGAGCAGCCGTTCTACCGCACCAAGGTCAAGCTGAAAAAAGAGATCGTGACCCTGGGCGTCGAAGGCGTCGACCCGAACAAGAAAGTCGGGACCTACGTTGATCCACAAGACTGGAACGCGTTAATCAGCGATCCAGAAGTGCTGTTGATCGATACCCGTAACGACTATGAAGTGTCGATCGGCACCTTTGAAGGCGCAATCGACCCGAAGACTACGAGTTTTCGCGAATTTCCCGACTACATCAAAGCTAACTTCGACCCGGCCCGGCACAAGAAAGTCGCCATGTTCTGCACCGGCGGCATTCGTTGTGAAAAAGCCTCGAGCTATATGCTCAGCGAGGGCTTCGATGAGGTGTATCACCTCAAGGGCGGCATCCTCAAATACCTCGAAGAAGTGCCCCAGGAAGAGACCAAGTGGCAGGGCGACTGCTTTGTTTTCGATAACCGCGTGACCGTGCGCCACGACTTGAGCGAAGGTGACTACGATCAATGTCATGCCTGCCGTACTCCGGTTAGCGTAGAGGACCGCGCATCCGAGCATTACGTGGCCGGCATCAGTTGCCCGCACTGCTGGGATAAGCTGTCCGAGAAGACCCGTCGCAGTGCGATCGACCGTCAGAAGCAGATCGAGCTGGCCAAGGCCCGCAACATGCCGCACCCGATTGGTTACAACTACAAGCAATCATCCACCGAGGCTTGAACCATGTCTGCGCGCCTGCTCTATGTGATGGACCCGATGTGTTCCTGGTGCTGGGGTTTTGCCCCGGTGGCCAAGGCCCTGGTTGAGCAGGCCCAGGCAGCGGGCGTGGAGCTGCACCTGGTGGTGGGCGGCTTGCGCACCGGCAGTGGCGCGGCGCTGGAGCCGGCCACCCGGCGCTATATCCTGGAGCACTGGCAGGCGGTGACTGAAGCCACTGGCCAGCCGTTCCGCCTGGAGGGCGCCTTGCCTGATGGCTTTGTGTATGACACGGAGCCGGCCTGCCGGGCCCTGGTCACCGCGCGCGGCCTGGCGCCGGATTGCGCCTGGACCTTGCTCGGGCTGATCCAGCAGGCGTTTTATGTCGAGGGCCGCGATGTGACCCGCGCCAGTGTGCTGGTGGAACTGGCCGAGACCGCCGGGGTGCCGCGTATCGAGTTTGCCGAGGCCTTTGACCGTGCCGAGCAGCATGCAGCCACGGCCGCCGATTTTACCTGGGTGCAGGATCTGGGCATTGCCGGCTTCCCCACCTTGCTGGCCGAGCGCAATGGCCAGTTGGCCTTGTTGACCAACGGCTACCAGCCGCTGTCCGAGCTCGCACCTTTGCTCGGTCGCTGGCTGGAGCGAGCTGCCTGTGCATGATCAGCCAACGCCACGGGTTGATCGGCTGACCTGGGCAGAAATCCGCCGCCTGGCCCTGCGCCATAAAAAAGCCCTGTGGATCGCCAATGGTGTCGCCGTTCTGGCGACCCTGTGCAGCGTGCCGATTCCCTTGCTCCTGCCTCTGCTGGTGGACGAGGTGCTGCTGGGCAATGGCGATGGCGCGTTGAAAGTGATGAACCATGCGTTGCCAGCAGCCTGGCAGCAGGCCGCCGGCTATATCGGCCTGATGCTGCTGATCACCCTGGTGCTGCGTTGCGCGGCCCTGGTGTTCAACGTGGTCCAGGCGCGCCTGTTTGCCGGGCTGGCCAAGGACATTGTCTATCGCATCCGTGTGCGGTTGATCGAACGGCTCAAGCGTATCTCCCTGAGCGAATACGAAAGCCTGGGCGGCGGCACCGTGACCACGCACCTGGTCACCGACCTGGACACGGTGGACAAGTTTGTCGGTGAAACCTTGAGCCGGTTCCTGGTGGCCACGTTGACCCTGGTCGGCACCTCCGGGATCCTGATGTGGATGCACTGGAAGCTGGCGCTGTTGATCCTGCTGTTCAACCCGTTGGTGATCTATGCCACGGTGCAGTTGGGCAAGCGGGTCAAGCACCTGAAGAAGCTGGAAAACGACAGCACCTCGCGGTTTACCCAGGCGCTGACGGAAACCCTGGATGCGATCCAGGAAGTGCGCGCCGGCAATCGCCAGGGCTTTTTCCTCGGGCGCCTGGGGCAGCGTGCCCAGGAAGTGCGCGACTTTGCCATCAACTCCCAATGGAAAAGCGACGCCTCCAGCCGCGCCAGTGGCCTGCTGTTCCAGTTTGGTATCGACATCTTTCGCGCGGCGGCAATGCTCACCGTGCTGTTTTCCGACCTGTCCATCGGCCAGATGCTCGCGGTGTTCAGCTACCTGTGGTTCATGATCGGCCCGGTGGAGCAACTGCTGAACCTGCAATACGCCTACTACGCTGCCGGTGGCGCGCTGACGCGCATCAACGAACTGCTGGCCCGCGCCGACGAGCCGCAATATGCCGGGGGCGAGGATCCGTTTACCGGGCACGAAACCGTGGGTATCGAGGTGCGGGGCCTGGACTTTGGCTACGGCGAAGACCTGGTGCTCAACCAACTGAACCTGGCCATCGCTCCCGGCGAGAAGGTGGCGATTGTCGGCGCCAGTGGCGGCGGTAAAAGCACCCTGGTGCAACTGCTGTTGGGGCTCTACACCCCGCAGGCAGGCACGATCCGCTTCGGCGGCGCGACCCAGCAGGCGATTGGCCTGGAAACCATCCGCGAGCATGTCGCGGTGGTGCTGCAGCACCCGGCACTGTTCAACGATACCGTGCGCGCCAACCTGACCATGGGCCGCGAACGCAGCGACCAGGCCTGTTGGCAGGCCCTAGAAATCGCCCAGTTGGAGGCTACGGTCAAAGGGTTGCCCCAGGGCCTGGACAGTATTGTCGGGCGCTCTGGCGTGCGCTTGTCCGGTGGCCAGCGCCAACGCCTGGCGATTGCCCGAATGGTACTGGCCGAGCCAAAGGTGGTGATCCTCGACGAAGCCACCTCGGCCCTGGATGCGGCCACCGAATACAACCTGCACCAGGCGCTGGCGCGGTTTCTCAGTGGGCGTACTACACTGATCATTGCTCACCGTTTGTCGGCGGTGAAGCAGGCTGATAGGGTATTGGTGTTTGACGGTGGACACATTGCCGAAGATGGCGACCACCAGCAACTGATAGCCGATGGCGGTTTGTACGCCAAGCTTTATGGACACTTGCAACAAGTTCGCTGAATCGATCCCGTATCCGATCCTGGAGGGATCGCGTTTGGCCTCGGCTGTGCTGTCAGGAGCAGTTTTTACTCGCCTGTGCTGATGCAAGGGACCTCATGAAGCAGAAGCGAACTCTCGGAACACCAAGGTTGCTGGGCATTGTCTGGCCCTTTATTGCCGTCGTCCTGTTTCAGGCACTGCTGGGCTGCGTCAGCCTCTACATGCTGTCGGCCGTGCGCGGCTATGTGGCGGGCGAGAGCCTGTGGTCCAAGGGCCAGAAAGACGCCATCTACTATCTGACGCTATACGCCGACAACCGCGACCAGGCGACCTTTCTCAAATACCAGAATGCGATTGCGGTGCCCCAGGGCGGGCACGAGTTGCGGGTTGCCCTGGATCGCCCCAGCCCTGACCTCGCGGCGGCGCGCCTGGGGATTCTCAAGGGTGGTAACCATCCAGATGATGTGTCGAGTCTGATCTGGCTCTATCTCAACTTTCGCCATTTCAGCTACCTGGAAAAAGCCATCGAACTGTGGACCATCGGTGATGGCTACCTGGTGCAACTCGATGACCTGGCGCAGGAGATGCACAGGGGGATCATTGCCAATCGGGTCAGCAGCGCCGACATCCATGCCTGGAAAGAGCGGATTATCGCCATCAACGATGGCGTGACACCGGCGGCCAAGGCCTTCAGCGATGCCCTGGGCGAAGGCTCCAGGATGATTCTGCGCCTGCTGGTGACCACCAACCTGGCCACCGCCCTCGGCCTGATCGCCCTGGCGTTGCTGCGCACCCGCAAGCTCTTGGCCCAGCGGCACGCGTTTGCCGATGCCTTGCAACTGGAGAGGGAGCGGGCGCAGATCACCCTGGAGTCCATTGGCGATGGGGTGATCACCACCGATGTCGACGGGGCGATCGCCTATATGAACCCGGCGGCGGAATCCCTGACCCACTGGAACGCGGCCCAGGCCCAGGGCTTGCCGTTGGCCGCGCTGTTCAATCTGCGGGATGAACACGCCCAGGCCGATGGGTTTACCCTGATCGATCACATTCTTGACGGCCAACTCAGTGGCGGCAGCGAGCACTCCAAGCTGATCCAGCGCCTGGATGGCAGTACCGTGTCCGTGACCCTGGTGGGCGCACCGATCCGCAGTGCTGGCAAGGTCAGCGGGGCGGTGCTGGTGTTGCACGACATGACCCAGGAGCGCCAATACATTGCCAACCTGTCCTGGCAGGCGACCCATGATGCATTGACCGGGCTGGCCAACCGGCGCGAATTTGAGTATCGCCTGGAGCAGGTGCTACACGGCATCGGGCGCCAGCAGTCGGCGCGGCATGCCTTAATGTTCCTCGACCTGGACCAGTTCAAACTGGTCAACGACACCTGTGGCCATGCGGCAGGCGATGAATTGCTGCGGCATATCTGCGCCCTGCTGCAATCGGACCTGCGCGAAGGCGATACCCTGGCCCGCCTGGGCGGTGATGAGTTTGGCATTCTGCTGGAGAACTGCCCGGCGCCGGTGGCCGAGAAAATCGCCGAGAGCCTGCGTCACACCGTGCAAAACCTGCACTTCGTCTGGAAAGGCCGACCGTTTGTCACCACGGTCAGTATCGGCCTGGTGCATATCACCCACACCCCGACCACCCTGGAAACTTCGTTGCGTGCTGCCGATATGGCCTGCTACATGGCCAAGGAGAAGGGACGCAACCGGGTGCAGGTCTATCACGCCGATGATACCGAATTGTCCCTGCGTTTTGGCGAAATGGCCTGGATCCAGCGCTTGCACATGGCCCTGGAAGAGGACCGTTTTTGCCTGTATGCCCAGGAAATCGCCCCCTTGGGCCACACCGAGGCGGGCAACGGGCATATCGAGATTTTGCTGCGCCTGCACGATGAGGCCGGGCGGATGATCTTGCCCGACAGCTTTATCCCGGCCGCCGAGCGTTACGGGTTGATGACCTCCCTGGACCGCTGGGTGGTGGAGAACGTGTTCAAGCTGATTGCCCGCTGCATGGTCGAGCGACCGGGCAGGCCCATGGCGATGTGTGCGATCAACCTGTCGGGCATTACCATCGGCGATGACGACTTCCTGCGCTTTTTGCGGGAGAAGTTCAGCGCCTACGGCATTCCGCCGGGGATGATCTGTTTTGAAATCACTGAAACCAGTGCAATTTCCAACCTGGGCAGCGCGATTCGTTTTATCAATGAGCTCAAGGCCTTGGGTTGTTGCTTCTCCCTGGATGACTTTTGTGCGGGGATGTCCTCATTCGCCTACCTCAAACATTTACCTGTAGACTTCCTGAAGATCGATGGAAGTTTCGTAAAGGATATGCTGGACGACCCGATTAACCGCGCCATGGTCGAAGTGATCAACCACATCGGCCATGTCATGGGTAAGCGCACTATTGCCGAGTTTGTCGAAACGCCGCACATCGAGCAGGCATTGCTCGAGATCGGCGTGGACTACGCTCAGGGCTACCTGATTGAACGCCCGCAATTGTTTACCTTCGATAGTTTGCAGTGTCGACCTGCGCGCCCGCAGCCTCTGTTGTTCAGGGCGCCCGGCACGTTCCGCTGAAACATCTGCTGGTCTGTACACATCACACATCAAAAGGAGCCCGACAGTGATCGACACATTCAGCAGAACCGGCCCGCTTATGGAAGCCTCAAGTTACCCCGCCTGGGCTCAGCAACTGATCCAGGACTGTAGCGAGAGCAAGCGCCGAGTTGTCGAACACGAACTGTACCAGCGCATGCGCGATAACAAGCTCAGTGCCAAGACCATGCGCCATTACCTGATTGGTGGCTGGCCAGTGGTGGAACAGTTCGCGTTGTACATGGCACAAAACCTGACCAAGACCAAGTTTGCCCGTCACCCCGGCGAGGATATGGCGCGACGTTGGTTGATGCGCAATATTCGCGTGGAACTGAACCATGCCGATTATTGGGTGCATTGGGCGCGCGCCCATGGTGTTGGCCTGGAAGAGTTGCAGGCGCAGAACGTACCGCCCGAGTTGCATGCACTGAGTCATTGGTGCTGGCACACCAGTTCGGCCGACTCGTTGATCGTCGCGATTGCGGCCACCAACTACGCCATCGAGGGGGCCACTGGGGAGTGGTCTGCGCTGGTGTGTTCGACGGGCGTGTATGCCGCAGCTTTCCCCGAAGAAGATCGCAAGCGCGCCATGAAGTGGCTGAAGATGCATGCCCAGTACGATGATGCCCACCCGTGGGAAGCACTGGAAATCATCTGCACCCTGGCGGGGATGAACCCGAGCAAGGCGTTGCAAGTGGAGTTGCGCCAGGCCGTGTGCAAGAGCTACGACTACATGTACCTGTTCCTGGAACGCTGCATGCAGTTGGAGAAAACCCCAGTGACCCGCGAGCGCCAGGTATTGGCGACCAGCGAAGCCTGACCCAGGCAGGGCGGGGTAGCGTTTACCCCGCCATTGCCAGGCGGTTGCGGCCTTCGCGCTTGGCCACATACAAGGCATTGTCGGCCCGGCGCAGCAGGCTCTCGGCCGACTCGCCTGCCAGCAAGGTCGCGCAACCCAGGCTCACCGTCAATTCGATACGCGTGGTGTCCGCCCAGTAGTCCTGGGCCTGTGCTGCCTGGCGCAGGCGTTCGCCCACCATGGCCGCGGCATCGCGCCCGGTGTTGGACAGCAGGATCAGGAACTCTTCCCCGCCAAACCGAAACACCATGTCCACATTGCGCAACTGGCCCTTGATCGAGGCTGCGACGGCCTTGAGCACCTTGTCGCCGGTGGCGTGGCCGTGGCTGTCGTTGATGCGCTTGAAGTGATCGATATCGAGCATCAGCAAGGACAGCGGATGCAGGTGCCGCTTGGCCATCTCGATCTCCCGGCCCAGGGTCTGGTCCATGGCGATGCGGTTGCCGGTCTCGGTCAGCGGGTCACGCAGGGCGCTGCGGGTCGCGGTGCGATACAGCAGGGCGTTGCGCATCGGGTAGAGCAGGCTGGCCAACAGCGACTCCAGGTTGCCCTGTTCTTCTTCGCTGAAACGCTGGTTGCGGCGAAACACCAGCTCTCCCAGATGCTCGCCCTGGTGGCTGAGGCTATAGCTCACGGAGTGATGGCCGCGCTGGCCATATTCCAGGCGCAGGTCGCTGGCTTCATGGCGGTATTGCAGGGCGTCCAGGGGCACCAGGCGCTGCACTTCGCGAAAGAACAGGCCAAGGATCCGCTCGGCTTCCAGGCTGGTCTGCAATTGCAGGTTCAGCTGCTGGCGCAGTTGCGCGAGGCTGATGGGGCGCCGTGCGATAAGGGAAGGCTGGCCAAAGCCCAGGCGTTGCAATTTGGCACTATCGAAGTCAATTGCGTTGGTCTGGGTCGGTGTTTTCATAAACGGGCAGGTCTCTAAGCACAGAATGCTGTCTTACAGGCTCGATGGGAGCGGCCACTGGCGGGCGTCTTACTGTTCCTTCAGTTCCGTAAAACTTAGGTAACAGTCTAGTCCGCTTTGCCGGGGGTTATAACCCCTGATCCCATGCCGCACGTCTTGATGTCGCGCTGCCTGCTTAAGCATATTGGAGCGAAAACCGTGCCAGTTAGTGCAATTAGTTTTTAGTGCTTATAAAACAAGGGGATGGGATTTATTGAGGAAAGGGAGCGGTGGGAATTTGGCGCAGGCCCATTGAGCCCGACACTGCGCCATCGCGGGCAAGCCCGCTCCCACAATGGCGTGGTGTCATGTCCGAAGATTATTGCGCGTCGAACGCCTGCCCATTGATCCCCGAGCTATCCGGGCCCATCAGGTACAGGTACACCGGCATGATCTCCTCCGGCAGCGGGTTGTTGGCCGGGTTTTCCCCTGGATAGGCCTGGGCGCGCATGCTGGTGCGGGTGGCGCCGGGGTTGATGCTGTTGGCACGTACTGCCGCGACGGTGTCGAGTTCGTCGGCCAGGGTTTGCATCAGGCCTTCGGTGGCAAATTTCGACACACCATAGGCGCCCCAGTAGGCCCGGCCCTTGCGCCCGACGCTGCTGGAGGTGAACACCACCGAAGCGTCCTGGGACAGCTTGAGCAGCGGCAGCAGGGTGGCGGTCAGCATGAACATGGCGTTGACGTTGATATGCATGACCCGCATGAAATTCTCGCCCGACAGCTGTTCGATCGGGGTGCGTGGGCCGATGATCGAGGCGTTGTGCAGCAGCCCGTCGAGATGACCGAATTCTTTTTCAATCATTGCCGCCAGCTCATCGTATTGATGGGGCAGGGCGGTTTCCAGGTTGAACGGGATCACCACCGGTTGCGGGTGACCGGCGGCTTCGATTTCATCGTAGACCTGGGCCAGGTTGGCTTCGGTCTTGCCCAGCAACAGTACGGTGGCACCGTGGGCGGCATAGGTCTTGGCCGCCGCTGCACCAATCCCGCGACCGGCACCGGTGACCAGGATGACCCGGTCCTTGAGCAATTCTGGGCGTGCGGAGTAATCAAACATAATCGACCTCAACAAAAATTCAGTCTGAATGTGGGAGCGGGCTTGCTCGCGATAGCACAGTGTCAGTCAATAAGTCGGCAACTGATTCACCGCTATCGCTGGCAAGCCAGCTCCCACATTGATCTCAGTGTTTCAGTGTCAGCAGCTGCAGAGTGCGCTATCGAGCACCTTGCGCAGTTCCAGCGGGTGATCGACCACGACGTCGGCGCCCCAGTTGCGGGCGTTGTCGTCAGGGTGGATGTAGCCGTAGGTGACGGCCGCAGTACGGGTGCCAGCGTCGCGGCCCGACTCGATATCCCGCAGGTCGTCGCCCACGAACAGTACGCTGGCCGGGTCCAGGTCAAGCATCTTGCAGGCCAGGATCAGCGGCTCCGGGTCGGGCTTGCTGTTTTTTACGTGGTCCGGGCAGATCAGCAGCGCCGAGCGCTGGGCCAGGCCCAGTTGTTCCATGATCGGCTCGGCAAAGCGCAGGGGCTTGTTGGTGACTACGCCCCAGATCAGCTTGGAACGCTCGATGTCTTCCAGCAGTTCGGCCATGCCATCAAACAACTTGCTGTGGATTGCGCAGCCCTTGACGTAGCGTTCGAGGAACTCCAGGCGCAGCTCTTCAAAGCCTGGGGACTGCGGATCCATGGAAAACGTCACGGCGACCATGGCCCGGGCACCGCCGGAAATTTCATCGCGGATATGCTGGTCGTTGATCGGCGCAAGCCCGCGCTCGGTGCGCATGGCCTGGCAGATGGCGATAAAGTCCGGCGCGGTATCGAGCAGCGTACCGTCCATGTCGAAAAGAACCGCTTTCAACTTCACAGGCTTATTCCTCTCGCAGGGTCTGGATCATGTAATTGACGTCGACGTCGCTGGCCAGCTTGTAGTGCTTGGTCAGTGGGTTGTAGGTCAGGCCGATGATGTCCTTGACGGTCAGCCCGGCCTGGCGGCTCCAGGCGCCCAGTTCGGAAGGGCGGATGAACTTCTTGAAGTCATGGGTGCCGCGTGGCAGCAGCTTCATGATGTATTCGGCGCCGATGATCGCGAACAGGTAGGCCTTGGGGTTGCGGTTGATGGTGGAGAAGAACACTTGGCCGCCGGGCTTGACCATGCGGAAGCAGGCGCGGATCACCGACGATGGGTCGGGCACGTGCTCCAGCATTTCCAGGCAGGTCACTACGTCAAACTGCTCGGGCATTTCCTCGGCCAGGGCTTCGGCGGTGATCTGCCGGTACTCCACGCTCACGCCCGACTCCAACTGATGCAGCTGGGCCACGGCCAGGGGCGCTTCGCCCATGTCGATGCCCATCACCGTGGCGCCGCGCTGGGCCATGGCCTCGCTGAGAATGCCGCCACCGCAGCCCACGTCGAGGACCTTCTTGCCGGCCAGGTTGACGCGCTCGTCGATCCAGTTGACCCGCAGCGGGTTGATGTCGTGCAGCGGCTTGAACTCGCTTTCGCGGTCCCACCAGCGGTGAGCCAGGGCTTCGAATTTGGCGATTTCGGCGTGGTCGACGTTACTCATGGGTAGTCCTCTAAATCCGATAAAACGGTGTGCCTGGCCCGGAAGGCTGATCCGGGGGCGGCGTTATTCTGGGTGTCCGCTGATGCGCCGGCCCCAGGCAGCGGCCGTGGCGCTCAGTTGCTGTTCATCCATGCGGGTCAGTTGCCGGTCGTCGAGCAGTTGCTTGCCGCCGACCCAAAGGTGTTTCACACAATCGCGGCCGGTGGCATATATAAGCTGCGAGACCGGATCGTAGATCGGTTGCTGGGCCAGGCCAGAAAGGTCGAAGGCTACGATATCCGCGGCCTTGCCCACTTCCAGCGAGCCGATTTCTGTTTCCAGGCCCATGGCCCGCGCACCGTTGAGGGTGGCCATGCGCAGCGCGCGATGGGCATCCAGGGCGCTGGCCGAGCCAGCAACGGCCTTGGCCAGCAGCGCGGCGGTGCGGGTTTCACCCAGCAGGTCGAGGTCATTGTTGCTTGCCGCGCCGTCGGTGCCTACTGCCACATTGACGCCGGCCTGCCACAGACGTTCCACCGGGCAGAAGCCACTGGCCAGTTTCAGGTTGGATTCCGGGCAGTGGATCACGCTGCTGTTGCTTTCTACCAGCAACGCCAGGTCGTCTTCGCTGATTTGGGTCATATGAACGGCCTGCAGCCGCGGGCCGAGCAAGCCCAGGCGTGCGAGGCGGGCCAGGGGCCGTTCGCCATACTGCTCGATGGACTGCTGCACTTCAAAGGCCGTCTCGTGGACATGCATATGAATGGCGGCGTCCAGCTCCTCGGCGATCACCCGGACTTTTTCCAGGTTCGCATCGCTGACGGTATAGGGCGCATGGGGGCCAAAGGCGATTTTGATCCGTGGGTGATGCTTGAGGTCGCCAAACAACTCCACGCCCTGGCGGATCGCCTCATCGGCGGTGGCGGCGCCGGGGATCGGGAAGTCGAGGATCGGCATCGCAATCTGCGCGCGCATACCGCTGTTGTGCACGCGTTCGCTGGCGACCTTGGGGAAGAAGTACATGTCTGAGAAGCAACTGATGCCGCCCTTGATCTGCTCGGCGATCGCCAGGTCAGTGCCGTCGCGCACGAAGGCTTCATCGAC
This sequence comes from Pseudomonas sp. WS 5010, assembly GCF_012985565.1. Classification (NCBI taxonomy): domain Bacteria; kingdom Pseudomonadati; phylum Pseudomonadota; class Gammaproteobacteria; order Pseudomonadales; family Pseudomonadaceae; genus Pseudomonas; species Pseudomonas sp. WS 5010. Next base: position 542,346 of record NZ_JAAQWQ010000005.1, read on the forward strand.
CCACTTGGCTTCGGCCGGCCAGATATGGTTTTGCAGCCAGGTCATCAGCGGCAGGTCGTCGGCCAGGCCGCGAAACAGACTCATCGCCGCATGGCCGTGGGCATTCACCAGGCCCGGGCTGAGCAGCACCCCCGGCAGCTCGCGTACTTCGTGGGCTGCCAGCTTCAGCGCCTGGGCGCGCGGGCCGATAAATGCGATGCGGCCATCGCGAATGCCCAGGCCATGTGCCTTGAGCACCACGCCCGCAGGCTCGACCGGTACCAGCCAGCTTGGCAGCAGCAGTAAGTCGAGCGGGGCGGCAGGTGGCGTCATAGCGGGCATCGTCCGGGGCGGTCATATAAAGAGGGCGAAGTATACCCGAGCGTCCTGGCTGGCGGATCGCTATAATCCGCGGCTTTTGTTGATGAGTACGGGGTGAGGGATGCGCGATCGACTGTTGGCGGCGGAGAAAGTGAGGGCCATCGATTGGCGTGATGGCGCACTGCACCTGCTCGATCAGCGTGCGCTGCCGTCCCGGGAAAGCTGGGTCATATGCTCGTCGGTCGACGAAGTGGCCGCAGCCATTCGTATGATGGTGGTGCGCGGCGCGCCGGCCATTGGCATCAGCGCGGCCTACGGCCTGGTGCTGGCCGCCCGTGCACGGATTGCCGAGGGCGGTGACTGGCAGGCTGCATGGGAGGAGGACTACGCGCTGCTGGCCGAATCCCGGCCCACAGCGTCAAACCTGTTCTGGGCCCTCAAGCGCATGCGCGATCGCCTCGACCGCCTCAAGAAGCACGCCGACCCGTTGGCGGTGCTGGAGGCCGAAGCTATCGCGATCCATGAAAGCGACCGTGAAGCCAACCTGACCATGGCGCAATTGGGCGTCGAATTGATCCGCAAACACCAGGGCAATGCCCAGGCCATCCTCACCCACGGCAATGCCGGGGCCTTGGCTAGCGGTGGCGTGGGCACGGCGCTGGGGGTGATCCGCGCGGCGTTTCTGGAAGGAATGGTCGAGCAGGTCTATGCCAACGAAACCCGCCCCTGGTTGCAAGGCTCGCGGCTGACTGCCTGGGAGCTGGCGAGCGAGGGCATCCCGGTTACGGTGAATGCCGACTCGGCCGGCGCGCATATCCTCAAGACCAAAGGCGTGACCTGGGTAATTGTTGGCGCCGACTGCATCGCGGCCAATGGCGATGTGATCAGCAAGATCGGCACTTACCAACTGGCGGTAAGCGCCATGCACCATGGTGTGCGCTTCATGGTAGTGGCCCCCAGCTCTACGCTGGACCTGATGATGGCCACTGGCGATGACGTTGCCCTGGAAGAGCGGGATGCCGGCGAGCTGCTGGAGGTCGCCGGTCAGCGGTTTGCCGCCGATGTCGCAGCCTTTAACCCGGTGTTTGACGTCACGCCGGCGGACCTGATCGACGTGATCGTCACCGAAAAAGGCATTGTCGAGCGGCCGGACGCGGCCAAGCTGGCCCAGTTGATGTGTCGCAAGCGTCTGCATTAAGGGCTGTAATATCTGGCAGATTGCAATCTCGGGCACGCGTGGTTCCACACGTTGAATGCATTTGCAAATCAACTGTGGGAGTGGGCTTGCCCGCGATGGGCTTCGAAAGCCAACAAAACCCTCGGTTCCATAGGCAAATCCAAGCCTAGATTCAGCTCTGAGCCCCTCTCGTCGCCCTCAAGCCTGTCATCGGTCAACTTACTACGCTCCATGCGCATCTGGGGGATAGGTGCGTGGCGGCGATTGTGATACCATTCGGCGGTTTCCAGGGTCACCCCAAGGGGCGGCCCTTAATGCGCAGATCCGTGTCATAACTCGTTGATTTGTCGTAAGTCGTTGCCAGGCATCATGTCGGCGGCGGCGAGCTTCGTTCGTCCCAAATGGATGTGACGAGGTTTCACCCGAAAAAGGAATCAGGCTTCTCATGGGCGAACTGGCCAAAGAAATCCTCCCGGTCAATATCGAAGACGAGCTGAAACAGTCCTACCTCGACTACGCGATGAGCGTAATTGTCGGGCGGGCACTGCCTGATGCGCGCGATGGCTTGAAGCCCGTGCACCGGCGTGTGCTGTTCGCGATGAGCGAGCTGGGTAACGACTGGAACAAGCCGTACAAGAAATCTGCCCGTGTTGTCGGTGACGTGATCGGTAAGTATCACCCTCACGGCGACACTGCGGTGTACGACACCATCGTTCGGATGGCCCAGCCGTTTTCCCTGCGCTACCTGCTGGTAGACGGCCAGGGCAACTTCGGTTCGGTGGACGGCGACAACGCGGCGGCCATGCGATACACCGAAGTGCGCATGACCAAGCTGGCACACGAGCTGCTGGCCGACCTGCACAAGGAAACCGTGGACTGGGTGCCGAACTACGACGGCACCGAAATGATCCCGGCGGTCATGCCGACCCGTATTCCCAACCTGTTGGTCAACGGCTCCAGCGGTATCGCCGTGGGCATGGCCACCAACATCCCGCCACACAACCTCGGTGAAGTCATCGACGGTTGCCTGGCCCTCATCGACAACCCTGAGCTGACCGTCGATGAGCTGATGCAGTACATCCCTGGCCCGGACTTCCCGACCGCCGCGATCATCAATGGTCGTGCCGGCATCATCGAAGCCTACCGCACCGGTCGTGGCCGCATCTACATGCGTGCGCGCTCGATGATCGAAGACATCGACAAGGTCGGTGGCCGCCAGCAGATCGTCATCACCGAACTGCCTTACCAGCTGAACAAGGCGCGTCTGATCGAGAAGATCGCCGAGCTGGTTAAAGAGAAGAAACTCGAAGGTATTACCGAGCTGCGCGACGAGTCCGACAAAGACGGTATGCGCGTGGTGATCGAGCTGCGTCGTGGCGAAGTGCCTGAGGTGATCCTCAACAACCTCTACGCCCAGACCCAGCTGCAAAGCGTGTTTGGTATCAACGTCGTGGCCTTGATCGACGGTCGCCCGCGCATCCTGAACCTCAAGGATCTGCTGGAAGCCTTCGTCCGTCACCGTCGCGAAGTGGTGACCCGCCGTACCGTGTTCGAGCTGCGCAAGGCCCGTGAACGTGGGCACATCCTGGAAGGCCAGGCGGTTGCGCTGTCGAACATCGACCCGGTCATCGCCCTGATCAAGGCCTCGCCGACCCCGTCGGAAGCCAAGGAAGCACTGATCAAGATGCCGTGGGAATCCAGCGCCGTCGTGGCGATGGTTGAACGTGCCGGTGCCGATTCGTGCCGTCCGGAGACCCTGGATCCGCAATACGGCCTGCGCGATGGCAAGTACTTCCTGTCGCCGGAACAGGCCCAGGCCATCCTGGAACTGCGCCTGCACCGCCTGACCGGTCTGGAGCACGAGAAGCTGCTGGCCGAGTACCAGGAGATCCTCAACCAGATCGGCGAGCTGATCCGCATCCTCAATAGCGCCGTGCGCCTGATGGAAGTGATCCGCGAAGAACTGGAAGTGATCCGCGCCGAATACGGCGACGTGCGCCGCACCGAAATTCTCGATGCGCGCCTGGACCTGACCCTGGGTGACATGATCCCGGAAGAAGAGCGCGTGGTGACCATTTCCCACGGCGGCTACGCCAAGACCCAGCCTTTGGCTGCGTACCAGGCCCAGCGTCGTGGTGGTAAAGGCAAGTCGGCGACTGGCGTCAAGGATGAGGACTACATCGCTCACCTGCTGGTAGCCAACAGCCACACCACGCTGCTGCTGTTCTCCAGCAAAGGCAAGGTGTACTGGCTCAAGACCTACGAGATCCCGGAAGCGTCCCGCGCTGCCCGTGGTCGTCCGCTGGTCAACCTGTTGCCGCTGGACACCGACGAATACATCACCACCATGCTGCCGGTCGAGGAATACACCGAGGGTCACTTCATCTTCATGGCCACCGCCAAAGGCACCGTGAAGAAGACCCCGCTGGAATCCTTCAGCCGCCAGCGCAGCGTGGGCCTGATCGCCCTGGAGCTGGACGAGGGCGACGTACTGATTTCCGCCGCCATTACCGATGGCGAGCGTGAAGTCATGCTGTTCTCCGACGGTGGCAAGGTGACGCGCTTCAAGGAATCCGACGTACGTGCCATGGGGCGTACCGCCCGTGGTGTGCGCGGCATGCGCCTGCCGGAAGGGCAGAAGCTGATTTCCATGCTGATCCCGGAAGAAGGCAGCCAGATCCTTACTGCTTCGGCTCGTGGTTATGGCAAGCGCACCGCCATCAGCGAGTTCCCCGAGTACAAGCGTGGCGGCCAGGGCGTTATCGCCATGGTCAGCAACGATCGCAACGGCCGTCTGGTCGGCGCGGTGCAGGTGCTGGATGGCGAGGAAATCATGCTGATTTCCGACCAGGGCACCCTGGTGCGTACCCGGGTTGATGAAGTGTCGAGCCTGGGCCGTAACACCCAGGGCGTGACCTTGATCAAGCTGGCCAGCGACGAGACCCTGGTGGGTCTGGAGCGTGTCCAGGAGCCATCGGAAGTCGAAGGCGAGGAGCTGGAAGGCGAGGAGTTTGATGGCGAGGTGATCGCAGCCGGCGATGACAGCGTCGACGAGCCAACCCTCGATGCTGCCGCAGACGAGGAAGAACCGCAGGAATAAGCGGACAACCAAGGGGGCGGATGAAGATTCGCCCCCTTGTTATTTGTCCCTTTTGAAAATTTGCGATACTGCGCATTCCCCTGTGGGAGCGGGCTTGCTCGCGAAGGCGGCGTGTCAGTCAACACATGTGCTGGCTGAGACTCCGCCTTCGCGAGCAAGCCCGCTCCCACATGGGGTTATATGTCGAACACGAATTATGTGACCACCAGATCAGAGCGAGATTGGATGTGAGCAAGAGAGCCTATAACTTCTGTGCTGGTCCCGCGGCACTTCCTGAAGCAGTCCTGCAGCGCGCGCAGGGTGAACTCCTCGACTGGCATGGCAAAGGCCTCTCGGTCATGGAAATGAGCCATCGCAGTGATGAGTTTGTGTCCATTGCCACCAAGGCCGAGCAGGATCTGCGTGACCTGCTGGATATCCCGTCGGACTACAAGGTGTTGTTCCTGCAAGGTGGCGCCAGCCAGCAATTTGCCCAATTGCCGCTGAACCTGCTGCCGGAAGACGGCACTGCCGACTATATCGATACCGGTATCTGGTCGCAAAAAGCCATTGAAGAAGCCTCGCGCTACGGCAATATCAATGTGGCCGGTACTGCCAAGCCCTACGATTATTTCGCTATCCCGGGTCAGAACGAGTGGAAGCTATCCAAGGACGCGTCCTACGTTCACTACGTGCAGAACGAAACCATCGGCGGCCTGGAGTTCGACTGGGTGCCTGAAGTCGGTGACGTCCCGTTGGTGTGCGACATGTCCTCGGACATTCTCTCGCGCCCGATGGATGTGTCGCGCTACGGCATGATTTACGCCGGCGCACAGAAGAACATTGGCCCCAGCGGCATCCTGGTCAATATCATCCGTGAAGACCTGCTCGGCCGTGCCCGTTCGGTGTGCCCGACCATGCTCAACTACAAAGTCGCAGCCGACAACGGCTCGATGTACAACACCCCGCCGGCCTTTGCCTGGTATCTGTCGGGCCTGGTGTTCGAGTGGCTCAAAGAGCAGGGCGGCGTGGCCGCCATGGGCAAGCTCAACGAAGAGAAGAAGCGCACCCTGTACGACTTCATCGACGCCAGCGGCCTGTACAGCAACCCGATCAACCTGAGCGACCGCTCGTGGATGAACGTGCCGTTCCGCCTGGCCGATGACCGCCTGGACAAGCCATTTCTGGCCGGCGCCGACGAGCGTGGCCTGCTGAACCTCAAGGGCCATCGTTCGGTAGGCGGCATGCGCGCCTCGATCTACAACGCAGTCGACATCAATGCCATCAAGGCGCTGGTAGCCTACATGGCAGAGTTCGAGAAGGAACACGGCTAATGTCTGAGCAAGAACTCAAGGCCCTGCGTGTGCGCATTGACGCCCTGGACACCAAAGTCCTGGAGCTGATCAGCGAGCGCGCGCGGTGTGCCCAGGAAGTGGCGCGGGTCAAGATGGCCTCCCTGGCTGAAGGTGAAGTGCCGGTGTTCTACCGTCCGGAGCGCGAAGCCCAGGTGCTCAAGCGGGTGATGGAGCGTAACCAGGGGCCGCTGGGCAATGAAGAGATGGCGCGGTTGTTCCGCGAGATCATGTCTTCGTGCCTGGCCCTTGAGCAGCCATTGAAAGTGGCTTACCTCGGCCCCGAGGGGACCTTCACCCAGGCGGCGGCGATGAAGCATTTCGGCCATGCGGTGATCAGCAAGCCGATGGCAGCCATCGACGAAGTGTTCCGCGAAGTGGCGGCCGGTGCGGTGAATTTTGGCGTGGTGCCGGTGGAAAACTCCACCGAAGGCGCGGTCAATCACACCCTCGACAGCTTCCTTGAGCACGACATGGTGATCTGTGGCGAAGTCGAGCTGCGCATCCACCACCACTTGCTGGTGGGTGAAAACACCAAGACCGACAGCATCAGCCGCATTTACTCCCACGCCCAGTCCCTGGCCCAGTGCCGCAAGTGGCTGGATGCCCATTACCCGAATGTCGAGCGTGTGGCGGTGTCCAGCAACGCCGAAGCGGCCAAGCGGGTCAAGGGTGAGTGGAATTCGGCGGCGATTGCCGGGGATATGGCTGCGGGCCTGTACGGCCTGACGCGCCTGGCCGAGAAAATCGAGGATCGCCCGGATAACTCCACGCGCTTTTTGATGATCGGCAACCAGGAAGTACCGCCGACCGGCGACGACAAGACCTCGATCATTGTCTCCATGAGCAACAAGCCGGGTGCGCTGCATGAACTGCTGGTGCCGTTCCACGACAACGGGATAGACCTGACACGCATCGAGACGCGTCCTTCGCGCAGCGGTAAATGGACCTATGTGTTCTTTATCGACTTCGTCGGTCACCACCGTGATCCGCTGGTCAAGAGTGTGCTGGAGAAAATCAGTCAGGAAGCCGTGGCACTCAAGGTGCTGGGCTCCTACCCGAAAGCGGTTTTGTGAGGCTTTGACATGAGTGGCAACTTCCTCGCCCTGGCACAGCCGGGCGTGCAACAACTGTCGCCTTACGTTCCAGGCAAGCCTGTGGACGAGTTGGCGCGCGAGTTGAATCTGGATCCGGCGAAGATCGTCAAGCTGGCGAGCAATGAAAACCCCCTGGGCCCAAGTCCCAAGGTGCTGGCGGCGATCCGTGAAGAGTTGGCGGAGCTGACCCGTTACCCCGACGGCAACGGCTTTGCCCTCAAGTCCCTGTTGGCCGAGCGCTGCCGGGTCGAGTTGAGCCAGGTCACTCTGGGCAATGGTTCCAACGACATCCTGGAGCTGGTGGCGCGTGCCTACCTGGCGCCTGGCCTGAATGCGGTGTTCAGTGAGCACGCATTTGCGGTGTATCCGATTGTCACCCAGGCCGTCGGTGCCGAGGCGCGGGTGATTGCGGCCAGGGACTGGGGGCATGATCTGCCGGCCATGCTCGCAGCCATCGATGCCCAGACCCGCGTGGTGTTTATCGCCAACCCGAACAACCCGACCGGTACCTGGTTCGGTGCCGATGCGCTGAACGAGTTCCTGCAGGATGTGCCTGGGCACGTGCTGGTGGTGCTGGACGAGGCCTACATCGAATACGCCGAAGGTGGCGACTTGCCCGACGGCCTGGATTTCCTCGCGGCCTATCCGAACCTGCTGGTCTCACGCACTTTCTCCAAGGCCTATGGCCTGGCGTCGCTGCGGGTCGGCTACGGGTTATCCACAGCCGTCGTCGCGGATGTGCTGAACCGCGTGCGCCAGCCGTTCAACGTCAACAGTCTGGCGCTGGCGGCGGCCTGTGCGGCGCTCAAGGATGCCGAGTATCTGGAAGAAGGGCGACGGATCAACGAGAGCGGCATGCAGCAGCTGCAGCAAGGCTTCCGCGAACTGGGCCTGGGCTGGATTGCGTCCAAGGGCAACTTTATTTGCGTGGATCTCGCCCAAGAGGCCGCCCCGGTCTTCCAGGGTTTGCTGCGCGAAGGCGTGATCGTGCGTCCGGTGGCCAATTACGGCATGCCGAACCACTTGCGCATCACCATCGGTTTGCCGGCTGAAAACAGTCGCTTCCTTGAGGCGCTGGCCAAGGTTCTGGCTCGTGGTTGATGTGATTGCAATGCAACCTGTTGTGCCTGTGATCGGCCGCCTGGTGGTGGTCGGTCTGGGATTGATTGGCGGCTCCTTTGCCAAGGGCCTGCGGGAAAGCGGCCTGTGTGGCGAAGTGGTCGGTGTGGATCTTGACCCGCAATCGCGCCAACTGGCGGTTGAGCTGGGCGTGGTGGACCGCTGTGAGGCGGACTTGGCTGTTGCCTGCCAGGGCGCCGATGTCATCCAGTTGGCGGTGCCGATCCTGGCCATGGAAAAACTGCTGGCGCTGTTGGCCGGCATGGATCTGGGCCAGGCGATTCTCACGGATGTCGGCAGCGCCAAGGGCAATGTGGTGCGTGCGGCGCGCCAGGCGTTTGGCGGCATGCCGCCGCGCTTCGTGCCAGGGCACCCGATTGCCGGCTCCGAGCAGAGTGGGGTGGAGGCGTCCAATTCCCAGCTGTTCCGTCGACACAAGGTGATCCTCACGCCGCTGGCAGAAACCGACCCGGCAGCCTTGGCCGTGGTGGACCGGTTGTGGCGCGAGCTGGGGGCGGATGTCGAGCATATGCAGGTCGAGCGCCATGACGAAGTGCTGGCGGCGACCAGCCATTTGCCGCATCTGCTGGCCTTTGGCCTGGTCGACTCCCTGGCCAAGCGCAACGAAAACCTGGAGATTTTCCGTTACGCCGCCGGTGGCTTTCGCGATTTCACGCGGATTGCCGGTAGCGACCCGGTGATGTGGCACGACATTTTTCTCGCCAATCGCGAGGCTGTGCTGCGGACCCTGGACACCTTTCGCAGTGACTTGGATGCCTTGCGCGACGCGGTTGATGCGGGGGATGGCCATCAGTTGCTGGGCGTCTTTACCCGTGCGCGGGTAGCGCGCGAGCATTTCAGTAAGATCCTGGCGCGCCGGGCCTATATGGATGCGGCCGCCACCGCTGACGATGTAGTGTTTGTCGCCAGCCCAGGTGGGCAACTGAAGGGCAAGCTCCGGGTGCCGGGGGATAAGTCGATTTCCCATCGCTCGATCATGCTCGGGTCGCTGGCGGACGGGGTTACCGAAGTCGAAGGGTTTCTCGAGGGTGAAGATGCCCTGGCGACCCTGCAGGCATTCCGCGACATGGGCGTGGTGATCGAAGGTCCGCACCATGGTCGGGTGACTATCCATGGCGTTGGCCTGCACGGCTTGAAACCAGCGCCAGGGCCGATTTATCTCGGTAACTCGGGTACTTCCATGCGTCTGTTGTCCGGTTTATTGGCGGCGCAGGGTTTTGACAGTGTCCTGACCGGTGATGCTTCGCTGTCCAAGCGGCCGATGAATCGCGTGGCCAAACCGTTGCGAGAAATGGGTGCAGTGATAGAGACCGGGCCGGAGGGGCGGCCGCCCCTGACCATTCGTGGCGGGCAAGTGCTCAAGGGTATGAGTTACACGCTGCCGATGGCCAGTGCCCAGGTCAAGTCCAGCCTGTTGCTGGCCGGGCTGTATGCCGAGGGCCGGACAGCAGTGACCGAGCCTGCGCCTACCCGTGACCATACCGAGCGAATGCTGCGCGGTTTTGGCTGTCCGGTGCAGGTCAATGGTGCGACGGCGGCGGTAGAGTCGGGTCATGCGTTGGTCGCCACGCGTATCGAGGTGCCGGGCGATATCTCTTCCTCGGCATTCTTCCTGGTGGCCGCCACGATCGCCGAGGGTTCCGAATTGTTGCTGGAGCATGTGGGCATCAATCCGACCCGCACCGGGGTGATCGATATCCTGCGCCTGATGGGTGCTGATATCGCCCTGGAAAACCCGCGTGAAGTGGGTGGCGAGCCGGTTGCAGACCTGCGTGTGCGCGCGGCACCGCTCAAGGGGATCGAGATTCCCGAGGCGCTGGTGCCCCTGGCTATCGACGAGTTCCCGGTGCTGTTTGTCGCCGCCGCCTGTGCCGAAGGGCGCACGGTATTGCGGGGTGCCGAGGAGTTGCGGGTCAAGGAGTCCGACCGTATCCAGGTGATGGCCGACGGTCTGCTGGCGCTGGGTGTGAAGTGTGTGCCGACCCCTGATGGGATTATCATTGATGGTGGCGGCTTGGCTGGTGGCGAGGTGCATGCCCACGGTGATCATCGGATCGCCATGGCGTTCAGCGTCGCGGCCCTGCGTGCCACTGCGCCGATTCGTATCCATGACTGTGCCAACGTAGCTACATCTTTTCCGAATTTTCTTACACTGTCTGCCCAAGTAGGCATGCGTGTAGCCCAAGAGGCTCAATTGTGAATATCAAAGCACCGGTGATTACCATCGACGGCCCAAGCGGCTCTGGCAAAGGCACTGTCGCGGGCCTGCTGGCCAAGCGCCTGGGTTGGTGCCTGCTGGATTCCGGGGCGTTGTATCGCCTGCTGGCTTTCGCTGCGCGTAACCATGGTGTCGACTTGACCAATGAAGAGTCGTTGGTGTTGTTGGCGGCGCACCTTGACGTGCAGTTCGTCGGCGCGACCGAAGGCCACTCGCTGCGCATTATCCTGGAAGGGGATGATGTAACGGATGACCTGCGCAACGAGCAGGTCGGCTCCTGGGCCTCGCAGGTCGCCGCATTGCCGGCGGTGCGCGATGCCTTGCTCCAGCGCCAGCGGGCGTTTCAAGAGCCGCCGGGCCTGGTAGCCGATGGTCGTGACATGGGCACCGTGGTGTTCCCCGAGGCGCCGCTGAAGATTTTCCTGACGGCCAGTGCCGAGGAGCGGGCGCGCCGCCGTTACTTGCAGTTGAAGGGCAAGGTGGATGGTGTTAGTCTGTCGAGTCTGCTAGATGAGATTCGTGCGCGCGATGAGCGCGACACCCAGCGTGCGGTAGCCCCGCTTAAACCGGCGGCTGACGCCATACAGCTGGATTCCACGGAATTGTCCATCGAGCAGGTGTTGGAACGCATCTTGAGTGAAATCGCCCTGCGCGATATCGCCGGATGACTCAGAGGAAGTGCAGGGGACCAGTCCTAGACCTGCGCTTCTTCTCTTATATGAACGTAACCCACACCGTCTGGGGTGTGGCAGATGGGCGTATTCTTCGCCCTTATCAACAGGAATTAAAATGAGCGAAAGCTTTGCGGAACTCTTTGAAGAAAGCCTAAAAACCCTGAACCTTCAGGCTGGCTCCATCATCACCGGTGTTATCGTTGATATCGATTACCAAGCTCGCTGGGTAACCGTTCACGCTGGTCTGAAGTCTGAAGCACTCATCCCGCTTGAGCAGTTCTACAACGACGCTGGCGACCTGACTATCAATGTCGGTGACGAAGTTCACGTTGCTCTGGACTCGGTTGAAGACGGCTTCGGTGAAACCAAGCTCTCCCGTGAAAAAGCCAAGCGCGCTGAATGCTGGATTGTTCTGGAAGCAGCCTTCGCAGCTGAAGAAGTGGTCAAGGGCGTTATCAACGGTAAGGTTAAAGGCGGCTTCACTGTCGACGTTAACGGCATCCGTGCGTTCCTGCCAGGTTCTTTGGTCGACGTTCGTCCAGTGCGCGACACCACGCACCTGGAAGGCAAAGAGCTCGAATTCAAGGTCATCAAGCTCGACCAGAAGCGCAACAACGTTGTCGTTTCCCGTCGCAGCGTCCTGGAAGCAGAGAACTCCGCCGAGCGTGAAGCTCTGCTGGAATCCCTGCAGGAAGGCCAACAAGTCAAAGGTATCGTCAAGAACCTCACCGATTACGGCGCATTCGTCGATCTGGGTGGCGTCGATGGCCTGCTGCACATTACCGACATGGCTTGGAAGCGTATCAAGCATCCTTCCGAAATCGTCAACGTTGGCGACGAGATCGATGTCAAGGTTCTGAAATACGATCGCGAGCGCAACCGTGTTTCCCTGGGCCTGAAGCAACTGGGTGAAGATCCATGGGTTGCTATCAAAGCCCGTTACCCAGAAAGCACTCGCGTTACCGCGCGTGTTACCAACCTGACTGACTACGGCTGCTTCGCAGAGCTGGAAGAAGGCGTGGAAGGCCTGGTACACGTTTCCGAAATGGACTGGACCAACAAGAACATCCACCCTTCGAAAGTCGTACAAGTCGGCGACGAAGTGGAAGTTATGGTTCTGGACATCGACGAAGAGCGTCGTCGTATCTCCCTGGGCATCAAGCAGTGCAAATCTAACCCATGGGAAGATTTCTCTGGCCAGTTCAACAAGGGTGATAAAATCTCCGGCACCATCAAGTCGATCACCGATTTCGGTATCTTCATTGGTCTGGACGGCGGCATCGACGGCCTGGTTCACCTGTCCGACATCTCCTGGAACGAAGTTGGCGAAGAAGCTGTTCGTCGTTTCAAGAAGGGCGACGAGCTGGACACCGTTATCCTGTCGGTTGACCCAGAGCGCGAGCGCATCTCCCTGGGTATCAAGCAACTGGAAAGCGATCCGTTCTCCGAGTACGTTCAAGAGAACGACAAGGGTGCAATCGTTAAAGGCATCGTGAAGGAAGTTGACGCTAAAGGCGCCATCATCACTTTGGGTGACGATATCGAAGCGACTCTGAAAGCCTCCGAAATCAGCCGTGATCGCGTTGAAGACGCGCGTAACGTTCTGAAAGAAGGCCAGGAAGTAGAAGCCAAGATCATCAGCGTTGACCGCAAGAGCCGCGTGATCCAACTCTCCATCAAGTCCAAGGACGAGATCGAAGAGAAAGAAGCAATCCAGAGCCTGCGCGATAAGCCAGCGACCTCTGACATTGCTTCGGGTCCGACCACTCTGGGCGACCTGTTGCGTGCACAAATGGAAAAACAGAACTAAGTTCTGTTAGACCATAGAAAAAGGGCGGCTTCGGTCGCCCTTTTTTGTGCCTGGGATTTGGTTTTTACAGTAGGACAGAGCGGCTGATGTGGTGTGATCGCCCCTGGGGCTGTCTGCGGGAGGTGATCTTGTTATCCAGTCACTTCCAGCGCTTTTTCCGGGAAGCGTCTCCTGCGCTTTCCTGGGCTCGTCCCGCTCTTATCCTTGGTCTGGTGGGTGTCGTCAGAATTTGCGCAAGATAAGTCAAGCCACAGGCTGTTCAAATTCATCTGGTCATGCTAAAACCTTCGGAGCGCTTTTCCTAGCTGCTTGAAAAAGAAGGGAAAAATATGACGAAGTCGGAGTTGATCGAACGAATTGTCACCCATCAAGGGCTGCTCTCATCCAAGGATGTGGAGTTGGCCATCAAGACCATGCTTGAGCAAATGTCCCAGTGCCTGGCCACTGGTGATCGAATCGAGATCCGCGGCTTTGGTAGCTTCTCGCTGCACTACCGTGCCCCGCGCGTGGGTCGCAACCCGAAAACCGGCCAATCCGTCAGCCTCGACGGCAAATTCGTGCCCCATTTCAAGCCGGGCAAGGAATTACGGGATCGAGTGAACGAAGACGAAGACGAAAGCGTCTGAGTTTTTTTGGGGATAGGAGAAGTTTATGCGCGGTGTAAAGCGCGTCGCCCTGGTACTGATTGTGCTGATCGCTGCCTTGGCGATCCTGGCATTCGTGCTGGAAAACCAGCAAGACGTCAGCCTGGCGTTTTTGGGGTGGTCTACACCACAACTGCCGGTCTCGGTGTTTGTGACGTTGGCGTTGATTGTCGGGATGTTGGTGGGGCCGCTCTTGAGTCTGCTGATGCGGCGCAAGAGGCACCCTAAACCCGTGTTGTAGGGTCAATCTGACAGCGTAGACCGTTTGTCGCCTGTATTGCGGGTTCAAGCTGTGCAGTGGGGCTTTGCTACTACGACTAGACTGCGTTAACGCTTCTCTGTCTTCAGGAAATAGTGGCTTTAGGGCTCCTCTGACGTGTTTTCCCTGACAACTCTGCAATAAGTAGGAATTGCCTTACAGTCATGTCAAGTCTTGCAATGTTATCGATAGATGGCAAAATGCAACCTGTTCTCGATTCCAGTCATTTTGTGTGTCTAGGGCCTGGCAGCGACGCTGGGCTTTTTGGCCGACCCTTATAAATACAAAAAAACCACAAGATCGTCTGCATAACGAGCCCGCAGTTTCTCTTTGAAGGCAGGTTTTTGTTGTGAGTAGTAGCTTCCGCGCGCCCCCGATTCCTTCGTCCGGCGAGATTGATCTCGTTGTGCTTTTTCAGGCTATCTGGAAGCAGAAAAAGTTAGTTATGGCCGCTACCGCAGGTGCCGGGCTGATTGCTGCTATCTATGCGTTCCTCACGCCTCCTCAGTACGAAGTCAGCAGTGTGCTGCGCCCGGCCGCAATCAATGAGCTGGATGCTTTGAATCGCTCGGAGATTTATGCACTACCTCCTGGTGATGCCCTGGTCAGAGTGGGCGCATCTCTGGAGTCCTACGATACCCGCTTGGGGTTTTTCCGTTCAAACCAGAAGCTGTTCAAGGCCTTTGAGCAGCCTGGCAGGACCTTGGAGCAGAGTTTCGAAGAGTTCAACCGCAACTCTATCGAACTCAGTCTGCCCGACCCCAAAAAAGCCAACTCCCTCAGTGCCTATATCAAGCTTGAGATGAGTTATCCGAAAGGCGTGGATGGCGTCGCCATACTCAATGGCTTCATCGATTACGCGATTGCAACGGAGCGTGAGCAGATTGCGGCGGATCTGGACGTCATCGTAAAAAACCGGTTGAACGAGCTCAAGGGCAAGATTGATGCCGCCCGTTCCAGCTACGAGGTTGATAAAGAGGCGCGGATAGCATCGCTGCGAGAAACGGACAGCCTGCGACGTGCGCAGTTGCAGGATGAACTCAAAGCATTGCGAGCACAGCTGAAGACTGGGCGCACTGACCGAGTGGCGCAGTTGAACGAGGCCATCGGAATCGCCAAGTCCCTGGGAATCAGAAAACCCAGCACGCCTTCCGCTCTGGGTGAGTCAGACCGTAATGGCTCATCAAGTGTGATGCGTACCGAAATAAACAATCAGCAAATCCCTCTGTACTTCATGGGCGTCGAGGCGCTCGAGGCTGAACGCACTGCGTTGATGCAGCGTAAGTCTGATGATTTTACTGAGGGTCGTATCGCGCAGATTGCCAGGGAGCTTCAATTGCTCCAGTCAAACCGCGAGATTGAAGTGCTGAATCGTCGTGAAAACGAGGATCTATTCCTGGCCGGTGTTCAGCCGGTGCGCGCCGAAGTGGCTCGATTGCGTAACTTAAGCATTGATATGAGCCGGCTGAAGCTGGTAACTATCGATAGGCAGGCGCTGGAACCTTTGCGCCCGGTCAAGCCTCAGAAGGCCTTGATTATCCTGCTTGGTCTGGTCTTGGGTGGCTTTGTCGGGGCCTTCATTGCGGTAGTTCGTCATCTCGTCAAAAATCGCCAGCCTCAGCCCCAGTCGGTAATGCTGTCCGTGCAACCGGGCTCACCGACCATGGTGGGTAGCGATACAGGTTTGAACAGGCCGCAATAGGTATCAGCGCAATCTGCACTGTGCTCCCCGGCCAGTGCGAGATTTGATTTCATTTGGAAACTAGCTCGCAACTTGTTGTCTATTGCGCACCGGTTAAGGGTTTCTCGGCTTCAGGCCTTGTGTGAGGCCTGGAGCCGGCCGGTGTGACTGGCGTTTGTGGGTCGGTCTTCCTGCTTGTCGGGTTATTTCATGTAAAAAAACGGCGGCGACCTGCGGCGGATGGCTCATAATCACGCAAGTCGATCTACCTGGCCTGGGCGGTTATTTACCGGCGTAGACAGTTGTCTGCGTTGCGCAGGAGGCTGGAGCAGCTGAGGGCTCTGCCCAGAAAAGAATAAATTTTCATATTGGCGATTTCGGATTGCCGGCCGCAGGCATTGAAATTGTGGCTCAATACCGAGAAGCTACGCGCTATTTTTCACCCGTCAACCTGCGTGTTGGCCTGGTGTAATGCAGATATTTAAGGAAGTTCTAAAGATATGATGGACATCAAACGTAAAGGCATCATCCTCGCTGGCGGCTCCGGGACGCGCTTGCACCCGCTGACCCTGGGTGTATCCAAGCAAATGTTGCCTATTTTCGACAAGCCGATGATTTTTTATCCGTTGTCGGTGTTGATGCTGGCTGGCATGCGCGAAATCTTGATCATCTCTACCCCTGAAGATCTGCCTTGCTTTAAAAAGCTCCTGGGAGACGGCAGCCAGTACGGCATCCAGCTCAGCTATGCAGAGCAACCCAGTCCGGACGGTTTGGCCCAGGCCTTCCTGATTGGCGAGGAGTTTATTGGTGACGATCCTTGCTGCCTGATCCTTGGCGACAATATTTTCTACGGTCAGCACTTTTCCGATAACTTGCGCTCCGCCATGTCCCAGACATCAGGTGCGACAGTCTTTGGTTATCACGTATCAGATCCTGAGCGTTTTGGTGTTGTTGAGTTCGATGCCACTGGTCGAGCATTGAGCATCGAAGAAAAACCGGCGAAACCGAAGTCCAACTATGCAGTTACAGGCTTGTACTTCTACGACAATCGAGTGGTGGACATTGCCAAGAGCATCAAGCCGTCGCCGCGTGGCGAGCTTGAAATCACTGACGTCAACCGCGCCTATCTGGATGACAAGTCATTAACCGTCGAGATGCTGGGCCGTGGTTTTGCCTGGTTGGACACAGGTACTCATGAGTCGCTCCTGGAAGCGAGTCATTTCGTCCATACCATTGAGCACCGCCAGGGGTTGAAAGTCGCCTGCCTTGAAGAAATTGCATTCCATAAAGGTTGGATCACCCCAGAGCAACTGGGTGCTCAGGCGGAAAAACTGAAAAAGACAGGCTATGGCCAGTACTTGCAGAAACTTCTGGAAGAGACCTCAAAGGCATGAAACTGATTCAGACTGCTATTCCTGACGTTGTAATCATTGAGCCAAAAATTTTTGGCGATGATCGCGGCTGGTTTATGGAGAGCTTTAACGAAGAGCGGTTTCATACAGCACTTAAAGAGCTTGACCTGCCTATTCCGCGAGCATTTGTCCAGGACAATCATTCCTGCTCGGCAAAGGGCGTTCTAAGGGGGCTGCACTTCCAGCGCGCACCGCATGCCCAGGGCAAGCTGGTGCGTGTGGTACGCGGTGCCGCTTTTGATGTGGCAGTGGATATTCGGCCTGAGTCCAGCACTTACCTGCAATGGGTCGGCGTGGAGCTAAACACCCAAAACAACTTGATGCTATGGATTCCTGAGGGTTTTGCCCACGGTTTTGTTGCTTTGGAAGATGACACGCACTTTTTGTATAAAACGACAGATTATTACGATAAAGACTCTGAAGGGGCGCTGCACTGGAGTGATGAAAGGCTTGGGATAAATTGGCCTGCTACCGGCGGCTTTAACGTTAGTGATAAAGATGACAAGGCTCCGACATCCGATAGCCTCTCGGAGAAGCAAGCATGAGTTTGATCAAGTTTCTGGACATCACCTCCAAAGGTGATGAGCGGGGCCAACTGGTTGCGCTGGAGTATGAAAATGATATTCCGTTTGAAATTAAACGTGTTTATTACCTCACTGGAACTAAACAAGGAGTTCCGCGTGGATTTCATGCCCATAAGGAACTGCTGCAGGTGGCCGTCTGTGTTTCTGGACGCTGTTTGATGAAGCTTGATGATGGGGTGAGCAAAGAGGAGGTGTGGCTGGACGCGCCTGATAAGGCCATCATTATCGATCGCATGATTTGGCACGAGATGCATGATTTCAGCCCGGATTGCGTACTGCTGGTATTGGCGAGTGATATTTATGATGAGAGTGATTATCTAAGGGAATACTCGGTATTCAAAAATTTGATTAATAATTTCTAAAATATAGATGGTATTCCGATTTTCTGGTGAAACGGCCAGTTAATTAATATGATGGTTACAGTCAATCCGATTTCTGGCGCGTTAAAGTAAAGAGTGTTTTATAAATGATAAAATTTCTTGATTTGAAGTCTGTAAATGATCTCTGCCGTGATGAGTTGGTGACAGCCTGTGCGCGCGTTGTTGATTCTGGCTGGTATATCGGTGGGAAAGAGCTACAGACATTCGAACAGGAGTTTGCTCAATACTGTGGTGTTGAACACTGCATTGGTGTTGCTAACGGGCTGGATGCGTTGGTATTAGTCATTCGTGCCTGGAAGGAGTTGGGTCTCCTTGCGGAGGGCGATGAGGTTCTTGTTCCCTCCAATACTTATATTGCTAGTATCCTCGCCATTTCAGAGAATGGATTGACCCCCGTATTGGTTGAGCCTGATCCGAAGACGTTCAATATATGCCCAGTGAACGCAAAGGCAGCGATTACATCAAAAACTCGGATGATTTTGCCTGTTCACCTTTACGGTCGGCTGGCTGATATGCCGAAAATCATGGAGCTTGCTCGCGCCCATGACTTACTAGTTCTTGAAGATTCGGCGCAATCCCATGGGGCAACTCTCGATGGGAAGAAGGCCGGTAGTTGGGGGCATGCATCCGGATTTAGCTTCTATCCCGGGAAAAATCTAGGCGCGCTGGGTGACGCTGGGGCAGTCACGACTAATGACGAAGTCCTGGCCAAGACAGTTCGAGCGTTGGGCAACTACGGGTCGCACGAAAAATATAAGAATATTTATCGCGGTATCAACAGCCGGCTGGATGAAATGCAGGCTGCATGCTTATCGGTGAAATTGAAATACTTGGATAAACAAACAGCACATCGTCGTGAAATCGCTGAGTTGTATGGCCAGTTGATCAGTAACCCAGCTATTACATTGCCTGTGGGGGCGGCATTCAACGCCTCGAGTAACGACAGCCATGTATGGCATGTATACACTGTGCTGTGTGCCCATAGGGATGCTCTTCAAGCCCACCTCGGCGCACAAGGTATACAAACACTCATCCATTACCCAATTCCGCCTCACTTCCAACAGGCATATGCTGATTTGAAGGAGCAAAAACTTCCTGTATCGGTACAGATACATGAGCAAATTCTCAGCTTGCCAATAGGACCGACATTGTCCTTCGAAGAGGCTCGCGTTGTTATCGATGCCTGTAATAGCTTTCGACCGGACACTGTATGAATCTTGTTAAGACCAGCTTGTTAAATGGTATTGCTGTTGCCATTAAAATGATTACCTTGTTGGGTCTTAATAAAGTCTTGGCCATTTATGTGGGGCCGGCTGGATATGCCGCGATAGGGCAATTTCAGAATGCGTTGCAGGTTATAACGATATTTACTGGTGGCGCTATTACCAATGGCGTTGTCAAGTATACAGCTGAATATCATGAAGAGCCTGAGCAGCAGATTAAACTATGGAAAACAGCAGGGTTTGTTGCAGTGGTGGGTAGTGTTGCTGTTGCATTACTTGTTGCGGTTTACAGTAAAGAGCTTGCATCGTTGTTTTTAAAGAATACCGACTTGAGTGGTGTCTTTCTTTGGTTTTCCTGTGTTGTTGTTTTTTTTTCGCTGAATATATTGCTGCTTGCGATATTGAACGGGAGAAAGGAAATTGTACTATATATCGTTGCTAATATCGCGGGCAGTTTTCTATCATTTGGTGTGACTTTTTATCTGGCAACCAACTTCGGTTTGTATGGCGCGTTGGTAGCGCTGGTTATTTACCAATCTATCAGTTTTATTGTGACATTGCTGCTTTGCCTGAGAACTCAATGGTTTAAGATCTCATACCTATTTGGGTGCCCGGACAAACAGATCGCGAAGAAATTATTTGCCTTCTTCTTGATGGCGGTTGTTTCTGCAGCGTGCGCACCGTTAGCGCAGATGCTGGTCCGTAGTCATATCGGGACAGAATATGGCTGGGAAATGGCTGGCTATTGGGAGGCTATGTGGCGCTTGAGCGCTGCTTACCTATTACTGGTAACGACAACATTAAGTGTTTACTATCTTCCTAAGCTTTCTGAGTTAAAAACGGCGAATGAGGTAAGAGCGGAGATTATACAGGGCTATAAGCTGATTTTTCCGGTTGCTTTGTTAGCCGCTGGGACAATATATGTTCTTCGGGATTTTGTAGTGGCAGTGCTGTTCACCTCTGACTTCTACCCTGTTCGGAATTTTTTCGCCGGGCAAGTCGTGGGCGACTCCTTGAAAATATTTAGTTGGATAATGGCATATGTCATGCTCAGTCGAGCCATGGTTAAGGTTTTTATCATCACTGAAATAATATTTAGTATTTCGTTGTATTTGTTGACCATAGTATTCACGCAATGGTGGGGGGTTGAGTCGGCTACCTGGGCCTATGCGGTAAATTATGCGTTGTATAGTTTAGTTATGTATATTTTTGTCTATTTAAGGTTGGATAACTATTTTCATAATAAGCTGGAACATAAAGCTTGAAAAAAATATTTAAGGATTTTGAAGTTGCTATTCGCGAGACGGCTGACCTGAATCAGGCGCTCGCACTGGCGTGTGCCTACGGCAACCTTCTCTGGTTTGCGGATGTTGGGATTCACGATGCGCCGCTTATCGAAGCGGACCTCATTGAGCGCTGTCTTTCGATGTCGGATACAGGTTCTGTGGCGGCGCTAAATGAGTGTGGGGAGGTTTTGCATGTTGTGAGCGAGCCCTTCATGACCGGTGGGCATACGAGGTTGATGGAAAAGCTTGCCTCCATGCATGCAGAACCTGCCGATCTGTTGATCTCACGCCAAGCTGCACCAGATGCCAAGGCCCAGGTTTGTAGATTTTTTGATAAAACCAGAGTCGTTAGTGCTTCGTGTCCTGTCGATGCGCTGGCGGAGATGGTTGGTCTATTGTCGGGCTATAAAAAGGTCGTCCTGCACATCCATCCTGACGATATCCTGGTAGTCATCGCGTGTGGAGTAGCAAAACGCCTTTCCGGGCTTGAAGTGTTTTTTGTCAATCATGCGGACCACGTTTTCTCCTATGGGAGTTCGGTCGCGGACTATTACTTTGAGCTCAGCGGCCACGGCCGCCGTTTTGATTTAACGAAGTGTATTCAGGGGCGTAAGAGCTTCCTGGGTATCCCGCTGAACATGCCACGTGCGCAGATGGCTGGTGATTTCAAACCAACCACGCAGGCTGCGTTGCTTTTCATTTCTGCAGGCTCAGATATCAAGTACAAGCCCCGCAAAGGCTTTAGTATTTTCAAGTTAGTAGCACGTATTCTTGATGATTACCCCGCTTCCACATTCATGGTTATTGGCAGTGACGTTAAAAAAGCGTTCTGGTGGTGGCCATTAAAACTTCGATATGGCTCCAGGCTGAGTATCAGGGCACACCTTGATTTTCAGGAGTACAGTAAGTTGGTCGCTAAGGCGGACTTTTACGTTGATAGCCACCCACTGCCAGGCGGGACTGCTTTCGCAGAGCAATTCGTCAAAGGGCAGCGGTGTGTCGGGCTGATCTCCCCGGTCCAGGGCTACTCCCCGGCGGACAGGCTCAAGCGAGCCGATATCAACGCTGTTATGGAATCTATAGCAGACTACAGATTTGACAAGGAAACTTTTTTTGCTATTGAGAAAGTTAATGCGTACGACTCGGTAAAGGAGCGCTATCTGAAGTGTCTGTACGACGGGCAGCTTTGCGTGAACCCACTGGATTTAGACGGTAATTGGGCAGGAGATGCAGCTTTTTTTGAGGAGCAAAAAGGCTCTTTAAATGTGGATATTGCCTTGGATACTTTTTTACTACTGTCCAGATTCGAGCGGAATTTGGCGTGCCGCTTGTTCGCTGCGCTATCTATGGGGAAAAAATTTAAGCTGTTGGCGAAGATGATCTTGGCGAGGAAGTTTCGATGAATATTGTTTTCGTTGATCGAGCGTGGGTTTTCAATGACTAGTCGGATTATACGTTGGCTTTTGTTCTTTTATTGTCTGTCGACCGTGCTGGTGCCGATCTTTGTACTGAATAAATTGTTTTTCATACCGCTTTTTTTGATGGCGGTTTATGTTTTGTTGGCTCGGCCACTGAGAACGATTGCGCCGATTATTGTGGTTTCGATTTTTTTATATGGTTTCCTTCTAGGGCTGATCGGTGACACAGACGCTGATTTTTCCCGGCAAATGCTGTTGGGCGCTGTCTCACTCTTTCTGATCTATACCATCGCTGAGTTCAGGGTGGATATGGGTGAAATTGTCAAATCTGTAGGTGCTATCTTCGCGCTTATCATGTGTACATTTTCTTTTATATTGATGGTCGAGCCAGGATCATTTCTGGCGGTGGCACTGCTCGATTTTTATAATGCTAATGAACTTGGATATTACGGTCTGCGTAATTTTGGCGGGTTGGAAATGTTTATGCTTCATCATCGCTCCTCTCCGTTTATGTTGCTTCCTTTATCTTTGTTTTTTATTGATTTTTTGAAGTCTAAAAGACTTCATT
The DNA here is from genome assembly GCF_012985565.1 of Pseudomonas sp. WS 5010. Classification (NCBI taxonomy): domain Bacteria; kingdom Pseudomonadati; phylum Pseudomonadota; class Gammaproteobacteria; order Pseudomonadales; family Pseudomonadaceae; genus Pseudomonas; species Pseudomonas sp. WS 5010. The sequence continues at coordinate 564,648 of NZ_JAAQWQ010000005.1, forward strand.
CGTTATTTTTTATGATTGTGATAATGGTCGCTATTGTCTCGTCAGCCTCTAGAGGGTTGATGGTGATGGGTATGATTTCGATGTTTGTCTTGTACTTTTATAACCAAAGTTGGGCTGTGCGCCTGTTGGTGTTAAGTGCTTTGGTTCCTGCGGTTTCTTTGGTTGTGGGATACTTGGTCGCGGAAACTAGCGTATTCAGCTCCGATGAAGCGTCTAACAGTATCAAGATTGGCCACTTTTTGTCGTTTCTGAATGTTGTGGATTGGAAAATGCTGGTGTTCGGTAATGGCCTTGGCTCATTTTTTTATACTGAAGGCTATCAAAGGCTGGTGTCGCAAACTGAAATTACCTGGATGGATTCAATCCGGTATGTTGGCCTTCCTTTATCGATTCTCTTGTTTAGTATTCTGCTTTTTCCTACTCGCAGGTATGTGCCAAGCGTGCAAGGCTCGTCCAGCCGCTTGATAATTTTTATGTATCTTATAATGTCTTTAAGTAATCCCGTTCTTTTTAATTCCTTCGGGTTCTTAGTGATATTGTGGTACTGGTCTGTCGTGTTAAAAAATCAAGAACCTTCGGCGTTGCATGCCGAGGTCAGGAGGTAAGTTGAATACTGTTGCAGCAATAGTCGTCGGTTATAATCCCGATATTAAGATACTTGATGAGCTGCTGACGTCCCTGGCAGCTCAGGTTGAGTTTCTGGTGTTGGTCGATAACGGCGGGAGCGAATCATTTCTGGCGCAGGAGCCTGAAGTGCGTGCGCGGGTCAACTATGTCTCGCTCAATGGCAACCAGGGGTTGGGCACCGCGCTCAATACCGGCTTTGCCATGGCGATTGAAGCGGGTATGCAATACGTCGTGACGTTCGACCAGGACAGTCATGCTGAACCCGATCTGATTGCGCGGTTGTATCAGGCGATGATGAGCGCCAAGGCAAAGGACGCCAGTTGTATTGCTGTTAGCCCGGCGTTTTTTGACCGTCGTGATGGAAAGAAAATCAATTTCCCTTTTTACAGTTCAATCGACGGCGCAATCAAGCCGGTTTTCAGCTCTGATGATGAGCACGGCTTGGTAAAAGCGGATGCGCTCATTACCTCGGGGATGTTCATCAGCACTCAGGCGTGGATCGAGGGTATTCGCTATGACGAAGGTATGTTCGTCGACTTTACGGATACGGAGTGGTGCTTTCGGGTCCGTGACCAGGGCTATACGTTGTATGGTTGCCTGAATGTGGAAATGGGCCATGCATTGTCTGATGCTCCTCCCGTCAAGATTTTTGGCTTGAGTTTTTTTAGATACTCCCCCGTGCGCCGTTATTTTTTCTTTCGTAATACCGTCGCTGTTTGCCGTATGCGCCATACGCCGACCTGTTGGAAAAAACGTCTGCTGTCTGCATTGGTACTGCGTTTTTTCGTTAATCTGCTGATTGACGACAATAAGCTCAAATCGCTGAGAATGATGATTCGCGGCGTAAGCCATGGCTGGCAGAAAAAGTTGGGCGGGGTGCGTTGAATGCTATTTTCAGGACGTAATTTTTCAAGGATTGTTTTTGGATCAAGTACTAAGGGTGGATTCTGATGCAGCCACGTATTCTGGTTCTGCTCGCTGCCTACAACGGTATGCGTTGGATGGCCGAACAAGTTGACTCGATCTTGGGGCAAGTGGGTGTATCCGTCTCGATTCTGATCAGTGTGGACAGCTCCAACGACGGTACCGAAGAATGGGTCGATCAACTGTGCCAGAGAGACTCAAGGGTCAAATCCCTGGCCCACGGTGAAAAAATTGGTGGTGCGGCACGAAACTTTTTCCGCCTGGTCAATGAAGCACCCACTGAAGACTTTGATTATTTTTCATTCGCCGACCAGGACGATATCTGGCTGCCAGACAAACTTGTCAGCGCCACGCAGCACATGAACGATACAGGGGCTGACGGCTACTCCGGCAATGTAACGGCATTCTGGCCTGATGGTCGTGAGTCGACCATTGTCAAATCGCAGCCTCAGGTTGCGTACGATCATTTGTTCGAGGCAGCCGGCCCTGGGTGCACTTACGTCTTTTCCCAGCGTCTGTTTGTTGAGCTTCAACAGCATATCAACAGTCGTTTTGTACAAGTACAGGGTGTGACGCTGCATGATTGGTATTGTTATGCCTATAGCCGTTCACACGGATTCAAGTGGGTGATCGATAGCCGGCCTTATATGCGCTATCGCCAGCATGGTGGTAACCAGGTCGGGGTGAATAGCGGCTCAAAGGCGTTCAAGAAACGCCTTTCCCAAGTGCTAGATGGTTGGTGGCTGAATCAGGCTGCACTGATCGCCGGCATGGTCGGTATGGCTGACGAACCTTTTGTCCGGCGCTGGATCGGGCTGGGGCGCCTGGACCTGCTGCGCTTGGCGAGCAGTGCCGCGAAGTGCCGCAGACGCCCACGGGATAAGTTGGTATTCGCTGGTTTGTGTCTGGTGTTGGCGGTTTTGAGGCAAAAGAAATGAAAACCCAGTTATTGGTCACCGGCAGCAGCGGTTTTGTCGGCCGTCATCTGATTCAACAATTGCAGGGGAGCACTGATTATCAGGTGCGTGCCCTTGTCCGTCGTTTGCCGGATGCTTCTGCTTCTGATGTCGAGTACGTCGTGCTTGCCGATTTCTCGGCTGTGTCACCAGAGCACCCAGCTTTGCAGGGCGTAGATGTTGTTGTTCATCTCGCTTCACGCGTTCACGTCATGAACGACACCGAAACGGATCCTCTTACGGCGTTTCGGCGGGTCAATGTCGGGCATACCCTTGCGTTGGCCCGTAGCGCAGCGTCCGCAGGAGCCAGGCGATTTGTGTTCGTCAGTTCGGTGAAAGTCAACGGCGAGCAAACCGCCCCGGGCCGACCTTTTCGCGAAACAGACCCGTCGGCGCCCGTTGATCCTTATGGTGTTTCCAAGATGGAGGCGGAGGAGGCGTTGAAAGCTCTTGCGCTTGAGACCGGGCTTGAAGTGGTGATAATCCGACCGGTACTTGTGTATGGACCGGGAGTCAAAGCCAACTTTGAAAGCATGATGAAATGGCTCGTGAAGCGCGTTCCTCTGCCATTTGGTGCCATACGCAACCAAAGAAGCCTCGTTGCGCTGGACAATCTCGTGAGCCTGATCTTGACCTGTACGACTCACCCGGCTGCGTCCAATGAGACCTTCTTGGCGAGCGACGGGGATGACGTGTCGACCAGTGAGCTGCTACGTAAACTTGCAAAAGCCCTGGGCGCCCCAGCCAGGTTGATACCGGTTCCACAGTGGGTACTGGTCTGGGGGGCGACCTTGTTAGGCAAAAAAGCGCTGTCCCAACGTCTTTGCGGCTCGCTGCAAGTCGATGTCACCAAGGCGCGCCAGGTGTTGGGTTGGCAGCCGCCACTTACACTCGAGCAAGGTCTTGCTGTTACTGCGCAACACTATGTCAGCGAGCGAACTGAATGAAGTACTGGTACATCTTTCCCATTGTCGCCTTGGTTTCCCTGGCGCTAACGGCGCTCTTGCGTCAATACGCGTTGCGCCGCAGCATCATTGATATTCCCAATGCCCGCAGTTCGCACACGGTCCCCACCCCTCGCGGTGGGGGAGTGGCGATTGTACTGACGTTTGCCTTTGCACTCGTGTGGCTGGCGGGTGCCCAGTTGATAACGGTTGCTGAGAGTGCTGCTCTGCTAGGTGCAGGGTTGTTGATCGCAATCATCGGCTTTATGGACGATCATGGTCATATCGCCGCTCGTTGGCGCTTGTTGGGGCATTTTGCCGCCGCGATCTGGATGTTGTCCTGGATGCAGGGACTACCGGCAATTTCAGCTTTTGGCGTTACGTTCGATCTTGGTTGGGTAGGCCATGTCCTGGCCGTGTTTTACCTGGTCTGGATGCTGAATCTCTACAACTTCATGGACGGTATTGACGGTCTTGCCAGTCTGCAGGCTATCTGTGCCTGTCTTGCGCTGACGCTGATTTACTTTTTGAGCGGGCAGCCGTCGATGATGTGGGCACCCTTGTTGTTGAGTGTGTCTGTGGCTGGCTTCCTGTATTGGAATTTCCCGCCGGCCCGTATTTTCATGGGCGACGCAGGTAGTGGGTTTCTGGGGATCATTCTGGGAGGTCTTTCTGTTCAGGCTGCCTGGGCCGGTAGTGAGTTTTTCTTCGCTTGGCTGATCATGCTGGGTGTCTTTATCGTGGATGCGACCTTTACTCTCATCCGACGGCTTGCCCGGGGCGATAAAGTCTATGAGGCCCATCGCAGCCATGCCTACCAATTTGCCAGCCGCCAATATGGCCGCCATCTGCCCGTCACACTTGCGGTTGCCGTTATCAATGTAGTTTGGCTGTTGCCGTTGGCATTGGCGGTGGCGCTTTTTGGGCTGGACGCAGGGGTGGGAACAGTTATTGCGTATCTTCCCCTAGTATTCCTGGCTGTCAAATATAGTGCAGGGCAGAGAGAGTAGCGCCGCTGGCCAAAGCGTCAATTTTCCTTGCTGCTAGGTGGGCTTGGATTCGGCACTGATATATGTAAATCACCGGCAGTTTTTTTCTACGGGCTTTACATTCTTAGTATCAAGGAGCTAAACCGTGGCAACATGCTTTTTACGCCGGATCAGAATAACTGTCGGAAGTCTCCAGCCGGGCGTTTTTTCAATTGTATGCAGTAAGGGGTAGTCGGGAATAACATGGATAAATTACGGGCATATTTGCTGAGCCTTCCTCGCAGACGCAAACGCATCCTCCAGGTCATTGCCGACATCGTGCTGGTCTGGCTCGCCCTCTGGATGGCATTTGTGGTTCGTCTGGGGATCGACGAGTTGGTCAACCCCGTCGTGTTGCATTCATGGCTGTTCATCAGCGCGCCAATCGTCTCGATCCCGCTGTTTATTCGTTTTGGCATGTATCGCGCCGTGATGCGGTACTTCGGTAATGATGCGCTTATCGCGATTATCAAGGCGGTCAGCCTGTCGGCGTTGATCTTGGGGGTTGTAGTCTATTGGTACAGCAACCACGAGAACGTCGTACCACGCTCTATCGTGTTCAACTACTGGTGGCTCAGCCTGATCATGATTGGTGGTTTGCGCCTGGCCATGCGCCAGTACTTTCTGGGGGATTGGTTTGCAGCAGCCCAGCATGTGCCGTTTACCAGTCGCGATGATGGCCTGACCAAGGTTGCGATCTACGGCGCAGGTGCTGCCGGCAATCAACTGGTGGCTGCGCTTCGCATGGGGCGGGTCATGCGTCCGGTGGCGTTTATCGATGACGACAGCAGTATTTCCGATCGCGTCATCTCCGGCCTCCAAGTGTTCAAGCCCAAGCACATTCAACAGATGATCGACACCACGGGGGCCCAGGAAATCCTGTTGGCCATTCCGTCGTCCAATCGTGCGCGGCGGCGCGAGATTCTCGGCCTGTTGGAAGGGTTCCCGCTGCACGTACGGAGTGTGCCGGGTTTCATGGATCTTGCCAGCGGCCGGGTGAAGGTCGATGACATTCAGGAAGTAGACATTGCCGACTTGCTGGGGCGGGATGCCGTGCCTGCCCAGGGCGATTTGCTGGAGCATTGCATCAAAGGTCAGAGCGTGCTCGTCACGGGGGCGGGTGGTTCGATTGGTTCAGAGCTTTGCCGCCAGATCCTGGCATTGCGTCCTACTACCTTGTTGCTGTTCGAGCACAGTGAATTCAACCTTTACAGCATTCTGTCCGAGCTTGAGCAGCGCATCACTCGTGAGTCGCTGCCTGTTCGCTTGCTACCGATCCTAGGCTCGGTACGCAACCAGGCAAAATTGCTCGACGTGATGAAGACCTGGCATGTTGATACGGTCTACCACGCGGCAGCCTACAAACATGTACCGATGGTTGAGCACAACATTGCCGAGGGTGTCCTTAACAATGTCATTGGTACATTGAATACCGCCCAGGCGGCGCTTCAGGCGGGGGTCTCCAACTTTGTGCTGATCTCCACGGACAAGGCTGTGCGCCCGACCAATGTCATGGGCAGTACCAAGCGTTTGGCCGAGTTGACGTTGCAGGCGTTGAGCCGTGAGTTGGCCCCGGTATTGTTTGGCGACAAGGCTAATGTTTCCCGCGTCAACAAGACCCGTTTCACCATGGTCCGCTTTGGCAATGTATTAGGCTCGTCTGGCTCGGTTATTCCGTTGTTTCACAAGCAGATCAAATCTGGTGGGCCGCTTACGGTCACTCACCCCAAGATCACGCGTTACTTCATGACTATTCCCGAAGCTGCCCAGTTGGTGATCCAGGCGGGCTCTATGGGGCAGGGCGGAGATGTGTTCGTGCTCGATATGGGCGAGCCGGTAAGAATCGTCGAGCTGGCAGAGAAGATGATTCACCTGTCCGGCCTGAGTGTTCGTTCGGATAAAAACCCACATGGTGACATCGCCATCGAGTTTACAGGGCTACGTCCCGGTGAAAAGCTCTACGAGGAGTTGCTGATTGGCGACAACGTCGTGGCCACCCAGCACCCGATGATCATGAGTGCCAACGAGGATCATCTGGATTGGGAGTTACTCAAAGGGAAGCTGACAGAGCTGCTCGCCGCGGTTGATGCGGACGACTACAGCCGGGTCCGTCAACTGCTACGCGATACGGTCAGTGGGTATGCTCCGGATGGCGAGATCGTGGACTGGATCTATCAGCAGCGTCGCCTCGAGCCTTAGAGCGCAAGGTGTGCGTCAATGTTGCCAGGCATAATGCCTGGCAAGTTGGTTTTATATTTTGCTCGATAGACGGACTCTGGTTTTATTGACTGCATCTTTAGTGATTTCAAAGAGAAAATCGAGTTCGGTTTCACCTGTCTTGATTGCTCCCATTTTCTCATGAAATGAGATAACTCGATCATTGCCTTTTCTAACTTCAAAGTGTGACTTTTCAAATTCGAGATTTTCAAAGGCAAACTGATAAACCAGGAAAGCACTCTCCAGGGCTGCATATCTGGTTTTGTCTTCGTTGAGAATCCAGCTGCCCCAACAAAATGATTTTTCTTTGAAATCATAAAGTCTGACCGTGCCGCAAGGTACGCCATCAAGGCGTTCAATGATGAAGTAATATTGAACGCCTTTCTGCTCATCGCCCTTGTATTTGTTGATCCACTCTCTTTGAGCCTCAACACTTGGGTTTACAGAAGAGAGGAACTGGTTGTAGTTGTTGTCGAGGCGCAGCTTCAGAACAAATCCAGCATCGCTCTCTTCAATGAGTCGTAGTCTTACCGTTTTTGATTCTAAGTTCATTTTTTTTCCATTTAACTGGTTTTTTTAATATATGGTGCATGTTTTTCACAGGCGCTGCGTCGAAGTTTTGATTCGGGCTGACGATGCTTAGGGCCGGATAGACATGATACGTCCCTATGTCTAAGTCGAAAAGTTCTATCTATAGTCCAATCTACAGAGTGCCGAAAACATTTGTCGCTTTTTGAGCGCCAAAGCCAGTGCAGCTACATCTTGCAATACCTCCATTTTTGACAGCCATCCCACATCACCTAAGTTTGAAAAGCAGCTTCGCAAAGCTGCTTTTCCCACTGATGTCATGGAGCGTCTCCAATGCGTAGATCGGTTTTTTCCTCCCTGTTTTTTGCCATTCTCACCAGCCTTTCCATCACGGCCATCGCCGCCCCATCGTCCAAACCCGAGGCGCCTGTACCGCTCGCGGCCCAGTTGAGTGCAAGCGAACAAGCAACCCCCAAGGTCAACCTCAATGCAGCAGACGCTGAAACCCTGCGCCGTGATCTGTTCGGCATTGGCGCCGCCAAGGCCAAGGCAATCATTGCTTATCGCGAGTCCAATGGATCGTTCACGGCGGTGGATGAGTTGCTGGAAGTGAAGGGGATTGGCAAGTCGCTGCTGGAGAAGAATCGCGACAGGCTGGAGGTTAAGTAATCAAGGCACGAGGCCGGTCATTGACCGGCCTTTTTTATGTCTGCAGAGGCTGTATTGACCCCGGTTTTCAGGCTTTCTCGCACCACGTCGAGAATGCGTGTCGCCAGTTCCGGGTTTTCGACGCTGCGCGCCAGGACCAGCGCGCCCACCAGTGTGGACATCATCACCAGGCTTTGCTCGTCTGCGTTGGGGTTGCCCAATGCGGTTTCGATTTGATTGAGACGGGCGCCGAGAACTGTATCGGTGGTGGGGCTCTGTTGCCCGCGCTGTCCCAGTTCCGAGGACATGGTGGGTAACGGACAGCCTTGGTCCGGGGAGGTGTGGTGCCACTCGGACAGGTAACTGTCGATGAAGGCTTCCAGCGGTCGTTCCTGGCTGAAGAGCATCGCACAATGTGCGTCCAGCTCGGCGGAGGCTGCTTGCAGGGCCTTTTCCACCAGTTCGTCCTTGGATTTGAAGTGGGCGTAGAACCCGCCATGGGTCAGGTTCAGGGCTTTCATCAGGGGTTGCAGGCCGGTGGCGCCGATGCCATCGCGACGAAACCGGACCGACGCCTCTTTAATGATGCGCTGGTGGGTTTGAGCTTTGTGATTTTGCGAGTAGCGCATAAGAAGGCCCTCTGAAACATCAGGCCATATTAACCAAGGTTTGGCGGTGTTTCTCGGTGCGATTACAAATTTGCACTACTCTAAATCGATTCGCCTGGCGTGCTGCCAGTAGCGGTCAGCACGAGGCGTTTGTTTCAGCGATCCTGCGCATCCTTGGCGTCCGCCTGAGCATTGCGCTCGGCGACGCGTTTGCGTTGTTCGTCGGTCAGTTCCACTTTGTTGGCGCTGTCACGCAGCATCATCAAGCCACCGACGATCGAACCGATAGCGACCACCATGATCAACCAGGCATACCAGGGCATAGGGCTCTCCTTGAGGCCGACTGCCATGGGGAAAATTCCCCACGGCACTATCAGCTTTGAGTGACGGCATTCGTCAGTCGTTCCATTGTAGGCCCGTTCTGCCTCGCTGGTTTAGAGCCCGGTCAACATTGCATCTGCCGGTGCATCGGCGCGGTCTTGGGCGGTTAGTTGGAAGTAGATGAAACCTGCGGCCATGAACCCGAGGAAGATCAGGCCGATCAGGGTGTTGAACCACGCCATGGCCACCAGGCACACCAGCGCCAGAATCAGGGCGATGGCCGGCACGATAGGGTAGACCGGCGCGCGGAAGGTGCGCTCCAGCAGCGGTTCGCTCTTACGCAGTTTGAACAGGCTGAGCATGCTCATGATGTACATGACGATGGCGCCGAACACGGCCATGGTGATCATCGCGGCGGTCAGGGTCATGCCGCCAAGGTTGATCAGGCCGTCGCTGTAGATTGCGGCGATGCCCACCACGCCGCCGGCGAGGATGGCCCGGTGGGGTGTCTGGAAGCGTGACAGTTTGGCCAGGGAGGAGGGCAGGTACCCGGCGCGGGCCAGGGCGAAGAACTGCCGCGAGTAGCCGAGGATGATGCCGTGGAAGCTGGCGACCAGGCCGAACAGGCCGATCCACACCAGCATATGCAGCCAGCCGGAGCTGTCGCCCACCACGGTTTTCATCGCCTGGGGCAGGGGGTCGTTGATGTTCGACAGGGTGCGCCAGTCGCCCACGCCGCCGGCAAAGAACATCACGCCCATGGCCAGGAACACCAGGGTCAGGATGCCGCTGATGTAAGCCCTGGGAATCGTGCGTTTCGGGTCCTTGGCTTCTTCGGCGGCCATGGCGGCGCCTTCGATGGCGAGGAAGAACCAGATGGCAAAGGGGATCGCCGCGAACATCCCGGCAACGGCCGGTGCGCCAAATGTGTCGGCGCCCGCCCAGCCGTTGAGGGCGAAGTTGCTGAAGCTGAACGCCGGGGCGACCACGCCCATAAACACCAGCAGTTCGGCCACGGCCAGCACACACACCACCAATTCAAAGGTCGCAGCCAGTTTGACCCCGAGAATATTCAAGCCCATGAACACGAAGTAGGCCCCGACCGCTGCGTGTTTCGGGTCGAGTACCGGGAATTGCACATTCAGGTAGGCGCCGATCGCCAGGGCAATCGCCGGGGGCGCGAAGACGAATTCGATCAAGGTGGCCAGCCCGGCAATCAACCCACCTTTCTCGCCGAACGCTCGGCGGCTGTAGGCAAACGGCCCGCCTGCATGGGGAATCGCGGTGGTCAGTTCGGTGAAGCTGAAGATAAAGCAGGTGTACATGGCGGCGACCATCAATGACGTCACCAAAAAGCCCAGCGTCCCGGCCACGCCCCAGCCATAGCTCCAGCCGAAGTACTCGCCGGAGATCACCAGCCCGACGGCGATGCCCCACAGGTGCAAGGTGCCCAAGGTGGGCTTGAGTTGTGTGTTCATCGTGCTGCTCCCTGAACGGTTTGGAATGTTTCAGGACATTGCAGCGGCCATGCCAGCTTGGAAAAGGGCGTCGTAAAGGGCAGGAACTGTCGCCCGGGAGATAGTTTGTTGTTTGAGACTGTTATTTCGTGCACTAGGGTAGGGCGGTGGTGGCTGCACTGGCGCTATCGCGGGCAAGCCCGCTCCCACATGGGCTCGGTGAACACGCTCAAGCGCAGGCGCCGGGCTTAGCCGCGATAGCCATCTCGCAGACCTAAGCCCAGCCCACTCTTTACGCCGTCTTTACGCCTCCACCACCCACTCGCCCTCGCTCCTTTACGCGCCTCCTGCGGACAATGCCCCATACGCGGCAGTCGCCGTTTGACGGAGAAACTTCCATGAGTGTTCTGGACGGGGTGTCACTGCTACTGGCCGTGGCGCTGTTCATTTATCTGCTGGTTGCGCTGTTGCGCGCGGACCGGGGTTAGGAGCGGCTATGCACAGTTATGACTATTGGCTGATCATCGCCTTCTTCGCCGTGGTGCTGGTTCCGGCGCCATTTCTGGGGCGGTTCTACTACAAGGTGATGGAAGGGCAGCGCACGTGGCTGACGCCGGTGTTCGGACCGGTGGAGCGCGTGTGTTATCGCGTGGCCGGGGTTGATGCGCAACAAGAGCAAAGTTGGCAGAAGTACACCCTGGCCCTGCTGGCCTTTAACCTGGCGGGCTTTTTGTTGTTGTTTGCAATCCTATTGTTCCAGGGTTACTTGCCGCTCAACCCGCAGCAATTGCCGGGTCAGGAGTGGACGCAGGCGTTCAACACCGCCGTCAGTTTCATGACCAACACCAACTGGCAGTCCTACAGCGGTGAAGCCAGCCTCAGCTACCTGAGCCAGATGGTCGGCCTGACCGTGCAGAATTTTGTCAGTGCGGCCACTGGCCTTGCGGTGCTTGTCGCCCTGTGTCGTGGGATCGGTCGCAAGTCTGCCAGCACCCTGGGCAATTTCTGGGTGGATATGACCCGCGCCACCCTCTATGGCCTGCTGCCATTGTGCCTGGTGCTGGCGTTGTTTCTGGTCTGGCAGGGCGTGCCTCAAACCTTCGCCCACTATGTCGACGCCCTGACGATGCAAGGCGTCGATCAGGTGATCCCGCTCGGTCCGGCCGCCAGTCAGATTGCGATCAAGCAACTGGGGACCAACGGCGGCGGCTTCTTCGGGGTCAACTCGGCGCATCCGTTTGAAGACCCAACCGCCTGGGCCAACCTGTTTGAACTGGCGGCGATCATCATGATCCCGGTGGCGTTGGTGTTCACCTTTGGCCACTACGTCAAGGACCTGCGCCAGAGCCGCGCGATCCTCGGCTGCATGTTGGCGCTGTTCCTGATCGGTGGCTCGGTGTCGTTGTGGTCTGAGTACCAGCCCAACCCGACCCTGAACAACCCGGCCGTCGAGCAGACTGCGCCGCTGGAAGGCAAGGAAACGCGCTTCGGTACCACCGGCACCGTGTTGTGGTCGGTGACCACCACGGCGGCGTCCAACGGTTCGGTCAACGGCATGCAGGACAGCCTCAACCCCCTGAGCGGGATGGTCGCGCTGGTCAATATGATGGTCGGCGAAGTGATCTTCGGCGGCGTCGGTGCCGGTATGTACGGGATGTTGCTCAACGTGCTGATCGCGGTATTCCTCGCCGGCTTGATGATCGGCCGCACCCCGGAATACCTCGGCAAGAAACTTCAGGCCCGGGAAGTGCAGTTGCTGGTGGTGACCCTGCTGGTGATGCCTGTCGGCGTACTGGTACTCGGCGCGATTGCCGCCAGCGTGCCGGCCACCGCCGCGACCATTAGCAACCCCGGCCCCCACGGCTTCAGCCAGTTGCTTTATGCCTACACCTCGGCCAGTGCCAACAACGGTTCGGCCTTTGGTGGCCTGGGCGCCAACACCCCGTTTCACAACCTGATGCTGGGCCTGGGCATGTTGATCGGCCGCTTTGGCTACATCCTCCCGGTCCTGGCCCTGGCCGGCAGCCTGGCGATGAAAAAAAGCGCACCGATTGGCCAGAACAGCTTCCCGACCCACGGCCCGTTGTTCGTGACGCTGCTGACCGTGACCATTTTGCTGGTGGGCGGCCTGACGTTCCTGCCGACGCTGGCACTGGGCCCTATTGCTGAACACCTGAGCATGGGCTTCTAAGGGGTATGAACATGAATATGCCTGTAAACAATACCGCTGCGGTCAAGACCCAGGAGTCGGCCAAGACCGCGATCTCGGCCCTGTGGCGCCCGGCGCTGATCCAGGCGTTCGTCAAGCTGGACCCGCGCCAGCTGAAGCGTTCGCCGGTGATGCTGGTGGTCGAGCTGACCGCGATCCTCACCACCGTGTTGTGCCTGGTGCCGGACAGCAGCGTGCCGACCTTTGTCGCGGTGCAGATCGCCCTGTGGCTGTGGTTCACCGTGCTGTTCGCCAACTTCGCCGAAGCCTTGGCCGAAGGCCGTGGCAAGGCCCGCGCCGATAGCCTCAAGGCTGGCAGCGAAGGCCTGAGTGCGCGGCGCCAGGAGGCCGATGGCAGCTTCACGGTAGTGCCTGCCACCAGCCTGCGCAAAGGCGATGTGGTGCGGGTTGCGGCCGGGGAAATGATCCCTGGCGACGGCGAAGTCATTGAAGGCATCGCGGCGGTCAACGAGGCGGCGATCACTGGTGAGTCCGCGCCGGTCATCCGCGAGTCCGGCGGCGACCGCTCGGCCGTCACCGGCAATACCCGGCTGGTCTCGGACTGGCTGCTGATTCGCATCACCGCCAACCCCGGTGAGTCGACGCTGGACCGCATGATCGCCCTGGTCGAAGGTGCCAAGCGCCAGAAAACCCCCAACGAAGTGGCGCTGGATATCCTGCTGATCGGCCTGACCCTGATCTTCCTTTTGGTCGTGGTGACCTTGCAGCCCTTCGCCCATTTCGCCAATGGCAGCCTGCCGCTGGTGTTTTTGGTGGCACTGCTGGTGACGTTGATTCCCACCACCATCGGCGGCCTGTTATCGGCCATCGGCATCGCCGGCATGGATCGCCTGGTGCGCCTCAATGTGATCGCCAAGTCCGGGCGCGCCGTGGAGGCGGCGGGGGACGTGCATGTGCTGCTGCTGGACAAGACCGGCACCATCACCTTCGGTAACCGTCGCTGTGCAGGCATTTATGCCGCGCCTGGCGTCAACGGCAAGGAACTGGCCGAAGGCGCGCTGCTGGCCTCGCTGGCCGACGATACGGCGGAAGGCAAATCCATCGTCGAATACCTGCGCGCCCTGCATCCGTACAACGAGCCCTCCGTGCAAGAGCTGACAGGCGTGCCGTTCAGCGCCGAAACGCGCTTGTCTGGTGTGGACTATCAGGGCCGGGTCTACCGTAAAGGTGCGGTCGATTCGCTGCTGGCGTTTATCGGCCTGCAACGCCAAGACCTGTTGCCCGCGCTGTCCCGGGAAATCGACAAGATCGCCCAGAGCGGCGGCACCCCGTTGCTGGTGTGTGCCGACGGTAAATTGCTTGGCGCAATCCACCTCAAGGACGTGGTCAAGCCGGGTATCCGTGAGCGCTTTGCCGAGCTGCGCAAGCTGGGGATCCGCACGGTGATGGTGACCGGCGACAACCCATTGACCGCCGCCGCGATTGCCGCTGAAGCCGGCGTGGATGATGTGCTGGCAGAAGCCACGCCGGAGAAAAAACTGGCGCGCATCCGCCATGAGCAGAACGACGGGCGCCTGGTGGCCATGTGTGGCGACGGTGCCAACGACGCCCCGGCCCTGGCCCAGGCGGACGTGGGCATGGCCATGAATGACGGGACCCAGGCGGCCCGCGAGGCGGCGAACATGGTCGACCTCGACAGCGACCCGACCAAGCTGCTGGACGTGGTGCAGATCGGCAAGGAATTGCTGGTGACCCGGGGCGCGCTGACCACCTTTTCCATTGCCAACGACGTGGCCAAGTACTTCGCGATCCTGCCGGCGCTGTTTGCCTCGATCTACCCGCAACTGGGGGTGCTTAACGTGATGCACCTGAACAGCCCGCAGAGCGCGATCCTTTCGGCGATTGTGTTCAACGCGCTGATCATCGTGGTGCTGATCCCGCTGGCCCTGCGCGGTGTGCGGGTGCAGGCGGCGAGTGCGGCGGCGCTGCTGCGACGCAACCTGTTGATCTATGGCGTGGGCGGGCTTGTGGTGCCGTTCGCCGGGATCAAGGCGATCGACATGCTTTTGACCGCGCTGCACCTGGTCTGACCCAACCCTGTAGGAGCCGGCTTGCCGGCGATCCGCTTGACGCGGTGTAACTGACACACCGCTGTCGCCGGCAAGCCGGCTCCTACAGGTCCCGAATCAATTGAGGAAGATGAAATGTCCAGCATGATCCGTCCGGCCTTGAGCCTGTTGGTATTGATGACCCTGATCACGGGCGTGGCCTATCCGTTGGTAGTGACCGGTGTCGCCCAGGTGGCCTTTCCCGACCAGGCCAATGGCAGCCTGGTGCGTGACGACCAAGGCAAGGTGCGCGGTTCCAGCCTGATTGCCCAGGAATTTACCGGCGAGCGCTGGTTCCACTCGCGGCCTTCGGCGGGTGCGTTTGCCACCGTGTCCAGCAGCGCCAGCAACCTCGGCCCGAGCAACCCGGCGCTGGCGACGCGGGTGTTTGACGACGCCGCGAAAATCCCGGGCCCCGGCCAGGGCCCGGTGCCCCTGGCGCTATTGACTACCTCCGGCAGCGGTCTTGATCCACACTTGCCACCGCAGGCGATTGCCTATCAACTGGCGCGGGTAGCGGCGGCACGCCAGTTGCCGGTGTCGACCCTGGAGCGCTTGATGGACGAGCATATCGAACAGCCGCTGGTGGGGCCGCCGGTGGTGAATGTACTGGCGCTGAATATGGCGCTGGAAAAGTTGTAGACCGTTGCGCCGCCATCGAGGGCTTGCCCTGGTGCCGATCAGTTAAGCGAACGCAATGCTCAAAGCAGTGAAGATCAAATGTGGGAGCGGGCTTGTCGGATCGCCGCATCGCCGCGAAGACGCCGGCCCATGACCCACTGCTTTCGCGAGCAAGCCCGCTCCCACAGGGGGTCTGCGCTTAACTGACTGGCATTAGGGCAAGCCCGCGATGGCGCCAACCTGTTCCCAACATCCCTAACTGAAAGAAGACTGCCCCATGAGTGACTCCGGCCGCGCCGACGCCCTTCTAGCCGACCTACCCAAGCACGGCCGTGGCCGGCTCAAAGTGTTCCTCGGTGCCGCACCGGGCGTGGGCAAGACCTACGCGATGCTCCAGGCCGCCCACACCCAACTGCGCCAGGGCGTCAAACTGGTGGCCGGCGTCGTGGAAACCCACGGCCGCGCCGAGACCGAGGCCTTGCTCAGTGGCTTGCCCCAGCAGCCGCTGCTGCGCTCGGAATACCGTGGGGTGATGCTCGAAGAGATGGACCTCGACGGCTTGCTCGCCACCAAGCCCAAGCTGGTGCTGGTGGACGAGCTGGCCCACAGCAACGCCCCCGGCAGCCGCCACGAAAAGCGCTGGCAAGACATCCAGGAGCTGCTCTCTGCCGGGATCAACGTGTTCACCACGGTCAACGTCCAGCACCTGGAAAGCCTCAATGATCAGGTACGTGGCATCACCGGCGTGCAGGTGCGTGAAACCCTGCCGGACTGGGTATTGCAGGAAGCCGATGAATTATTGCTGATCGACCTGCCATCCCGCGAGCTGCTGGAGCGCCTGCGTGACGGCAAGGTCTACGTGCCGGAGCAGGCGCGCGCGGCCATCGATGCGTTCTTTACCCAGACCAACCTCATGGCCCTGCGCGAGCTGGCAATGCAGACCGCCGCCGCGCACGTCGATGACGATCTGGCCCAGGGCTACCGGCAACTGGGCCAGGCCGCGCCCACCGTGCGCGGGCGCTTGCTGGTGGGGGTGGATGGCGATGCCGAGGCCGAACGCCTGGTGCGCCACGCCAGCCGTGTGGCCCAGCGCCGGCATTTGCCCTGGAGCCTGGTGCATGTGGACAACGGCCGGGTACGTGACGAACAGTCGCGGCTGCGCCTGCAAAACGCCCAGCAACTGGCCGAGCGCCTGGGCGGCGAAGTGGTGTTGCTGCGGGCCGGCGAAGTGGCCAAGACCCTGATCCAGCACGCGGCCGAACGCCGTGCCAGCCTGGTGCTGGTGGGGCAGTCACGCCCACGCTGGCGCCGCCGGCTGTTCGGCGGTGGCTTGGCGGCGCGCCTGTTGCGCAATGCCCGGGGCCTGGAGATCAACGTCCTCGATAGCGATGAAACGCCGGTGCCGCCGCGCTTGCCCGATGTACGTGGTCTGGTGTGGTTCGACTACGCCCTGGCGCTGCTGGCAACCGTGCTGGCCAGTGCATTGGCATGGGGCGTGTCGAGTGTCCTGCCGCTGCCCAATATCTCCCTGGTGTTCCTCGCGGCGGTGCTGCTGGTGGCGGTGCGCAGCAGCCTGGGGCCGGCATTGGCGTGTGCGGCGTTGTCGTTCATGACCTATGACTTTTTGTTTATCCCGCCGAATTTCTCCTTCGCCATCCAGCGTGAAGAGGATGTGCTGACCTTGCTGTTCTTTCTGCTGATGGCGGCGCTGACCGGCAACCTGGCTGCGCGCCAGCGTCTGCAGTTGCAGGCCCTGCGCGACACCCAGGAAGAAACCAGTGAACTGCTCGATCTGTCGCGCAAACTCACCGCCGCCACCGATCGCCAGGCGGTGGTCAGCGCTGCGGCCCATCATCTGCAGGGCTGGAGCGATTTGCAGCTGTGCCTGGTCAATCGCGACGGGCCCAGTGACTGGAAGGTCGAGACCGGTGGGCCGATCACCTTTACCGAGGCTGAACGTGCCGCCGCCGACTGGGCCTGGCAGCACGATCAGCCAGCGGGCATGGGCACCGGCACCTTGCCGTTTGGGCGTTGGTGGTGGTGGCCGTTGTCTGCTGAAAACGGTCCACTGGGCCTGCTCGGCGTCAGCCCCAAGGCCGGCCTGGAACTCAGTGGCCAACGTCGGCGCCTGCTCACGGCCTTGAGCCAACCGTTGGCCCAGGCACTGGCCCGCGCGCAACTGGCCCAGAACCTGGAGGCCGCCCGTTTGCACGGCGAGACCGAACAACTGCGCAGCGCCTTGCTGGCCTCGGTGTCCCATGACTTGCGCACGCCGCTGACCTCCATGCGCGGCAGCATCGACAGCCTGCTGGCGCTGGGCGAAGCGATTCCCCTGGAAGATCGGCGTGAGTTGCTGGAAGGCACCCGCGATGAAGCCGAGCGCCTGGACCGCTACATCCAGAACCTGCTGGACATGACCCGCCTGGGCCATGGCGCCTTGAAGCTGGCGCGGGACTGGGTGTCGCCCGGCGATATCGTTGGCAGTTCCCTCGCCCGTTTGCGCGCGGTGCTGGCGCCGTTGCAGGTGAGCACCGATGTGCCGCCCGAGTTGCCGCTGCTTTATGTACATGCCGCGTTGATCGAGCAGGCACTGGTGAATGTGCTGGAAAACGCCGCACGCTTTTCACCGCCCCATGGCCGCTTGCAACTGCGCGCCGGCGTGGCGGAGCAGGCGCTGTTTTTCTCGGTCAGTGACGAAGGGCCGGGGATTCCCGAAGACGAACGGGCGAAGATTTTCGATATGTTCTACACCGCCGCACGGGGCGACCGGGGTGGGCAGGGCACCGGACTCGGCCTGGCAATCTGCCAGGGCATGGTTGGCGCCCACGGCGGGCATATCAGCGTGGCCGAGGGCATCGAGGGGCGGGGCACTTGCATCACCTTGTTCCTGCCGTTGCAGACGCAGCCGAGCCTGGAGAGTGAAGCGTGATACCCGCTGCGCTACTCTTATCTTTTTTCAGCGATTGTGATGGAACACCATGAGCCAGACTGCGACGATTTTGGTCATTGACGACGAGCCGCAGATCCGCAAGTTCTTGCGCATCAGCCTGGCCTCCCAGGGCTACAAAGTGATTGAGGCCGGGACCGGCGCCGAAGGGCTGGCCCAGGCGGCCTTGAGCAAGCCGGACCTTGTGGTGCTGGACCTGGGCCTGCCGGACATGGACGGCCAACAGGTGCTGTGCGAGCTGCGAGAATGGTCGAGCGCCCCGGTGCTGGTGTTGTCGGTGCGTGCCAGCGAAGGGCAGAAGGTCCAGGCCCTGGATGGGGGCGCCAACGACTATGTGACCAAGCCATTTGGCATCCAGGAGTTCCTCGCCCGGGTGCGTGCGCTGCTGCGCCAGGCGCCCACCGGCGAAGCGCAGCAAGCCGCTCTGCAGTTTGGCCCGCTGACGGTCGACCTGGCGTATCGGCGGGTGTTGCTGGACGGTGTCGATGTGGCCCTGACCCGCAAGGAATACGCGGTCCTGGCGCAACTGGCGCGTCATCCGGGCCGGGTGATCACCCAGCAGCAACTACTCAAGGATATCTGGGGCCCGACCCATACCGAAGACAGCCATTACCTGCGGATTGTGGTGGGGCACTTGCGCCAAAAGCTGGCGGATGACCCGACCCAGCCGCGTTTTATCGTGACCGAGGCGGGGGTGGGGTATCGGTTGTTGGGGGGGGAGGGCTGAAAGATTGTGGTTGCTGGGCCGGCCTCATCGCGGGCAAGCCCGCTCCCACATTTAGGTGTGCGAATACATGCAAAAGGTGGGGTATTGGTTGTTGGGGGCTGCTGAGGGATTGTGGTTGCTGGGCCGGCCCTATCGCGGGCAAGCCCGCTCCCACATTTAGCTGTGTGAATACATGCAAAAGGTGGGGTATCGGTTGTTGGGGGCTGCTGAGGGATTGTGGTTGCTGGGCCGGCCTCATCGCGGGCAAGCCCGCTCCCACATTTAGCTGTGTGAATACATGCAAAAGGTGGGGTATTGGTTGTTGGGGGCTGCTGAGGGATTGTGGTTGCTGGGCCGGCCTCATCGCGGGCAAGCCGCTCCCACATTTAGGTGTGTGAATACCTTCAAAAGGTGGGAGCGGGCTTGCCCGCGATGAGGCCATAAAACCCGCCGCAGAGCTCAACTCTGCTCACTCTCATACCGATCCAGCGTATCACTGGCAATCTCCCGCCCCAACGCGATCAGTTCCGGCGCCTTGTAGAACTCAAAGAACCGGCACACGCGCTTGGGCACGTTGATCAGCACATCCGGCGGGTAGCCGGCAATTTTGTACTGGGCCAGCGACGTCTGCATCACCTCGAAACTCTGGTTGATCAAGTCCAGCAGCGATGCCGGCCCCACGTTGTCGATGATGAACGAACCGGTGGCCGACTTGGGGGCGCCGGGCGTTTCCGGGGCCGCAGCCGGTTGCTGGGATTCGGGCTCGGCGCCTTCGAGCCAAGGGTTGATATCGGCGGCTTGCGCCTGCAGCGCTTCTTGTTCCAGCAACAATAATTGCTCGGCCTGCTTGCGCCGAAACGGCAGGTGCGAGCCCAGTGAACGCACCAGGTTATCGAAGCGGCTCTTGAACGCCGGCGGGCGCTGGATCACCGGCAGGGTGTAGTGTTTCTGGTTGGTGGCGTTGAGGTTGACCGCAATGATCAGGTCGCAATGGCTCGACACCACCGGCACGATAGGCAGCGGGTTGAGCAGGCCGCCGTCCACCAGCATGCGGTTGCCTTGCATCACCGGGGTAAACAGGCTGGGGATCGCTGCCGAGGCACGCATGGCCTGGTGCAGGCAGCCTTCCTGGAACCAGATTTCCTGCTGGTTGGTCAGGTCGGTGGCCACCGCGGTGTAGGGAATGCGCAGGTCTTCGATATTGATCTCGCCGACGATCTTGCGGATCTGCCCGAAGACCTTCTCGCCGCGTATCGCCCCCAGGCGAAAGCTCACATCCACCAGGCGCAGCACATCCAGGTAATCCAGGCTTTCGATCCAGTTCCGGTAGTCCTGCAGCTTGCCCGCCGCATAGATCCCGCCTACCACCGCGCCCATGGAACAGCCGGCGATACAGGCGATTTCATAGCCTCGTTTTTCGATCTCTTCGATCACCCCGATATGGGCATAACCCCTTGCTCCGCCGGAGCCCAGGACCAATGCAACGCGTTTTTTCATGACCGGATCCTTCGCAAAACAGCTGTCCACAATGCACCTAACCAGGGGGCTGCTTCAATCCTAGTTGACCGGAGCGATAAATTTCGTAAACCGACCTATTTGCTCGGGTATGCTTTGGCTATCAGTACTGGGCATTTCAGGCTGTGTGACAAGGCACTTTTCGATGTAGGCAGCGTCTACATCCCACGACTGTTTTCTTTTCTTGAGGTGTCATTGATGAAAGCCTGGATGTGTTTGCCTGTGATTGTGTTGGCCCTGGCCGGTTGTGCCGGCAAAACGGCCTATCGCGATAGCTGTGGCAGCCAGTTGGATGCTGCGTGGCATGAACTGGACCTGGCCAAGGCCGAAGGGTTTGCCGGCACGGTCAGCTATTCCAAGGCCCTGTCGTTGCTGACCGGCGCCAAGACCCAGCAGCAATTCGAAGCGTTTGAAGGCTGTGCCAGCAAAGCCGAAAAAGCCCGTTTCTATATCCGTGAGTCGCGCGCCGGGCGTTGATCCGAGTCAGCGCAACCTGCGGGGGGAATGGTTAAGGTGGTTCCAGACACCTGTTTTGCGCAGGTGCATGGACGTTGTTTAACAGGGGAAGCGGCATGTCGGCGTTGGTGGATCAGTTAGTCGCCCAGGTCATTGGCCTGGAAGTCGGATTGTTGAGTTGCCAGGCGCGTCTGGCGGCGGTTACCGATGACGAAGCGTTGCACGACCTGCGCACCACCGTGCGCCGTTTGCGCAGCCTGTTGCGGCCCTTGCGCGGGCTGCCCGGCGTCGAGCAACTGGAGACGGCCGCCAGCGCAGTCGGCCAATTGACCACGCCGCTGCGCGATCGCGAGGTGTTGGCGGCGTATCTGCAGCAGCACGGTTATCACCAAGCAGCCGCCCGGCGCTTGCGCCTGCAGTCGCAGACCTATCAACAGGTGGCGAAAAGCCCGGAGTTGGCGCGACTGCTGCTGATCCTCGAAGCCTTTCCACGATTTATCCGCGCATCCCAGCAGCAAAAACTGCTCAAGGGCCTGCGCACGCGCATCGAAAAGCGCCTGGCCAAGCAATGGCAGGCACTGGAAGTGGCACTGCACGATCCCGATCCCGATCACGACCGCCATCGCCTGCGCTTGTTGATCAAGCGCGTGCGCTACGCGGCCGAGGCCTACCCGCAATTGGGCCAGGTGCCGGCCAAGGCCATGTCCCGCCTCAAGTCTGCCCAGGGCGCGCTGGGGGATTGGCATGACTGCTGGCAATGGCTGGCGCAAGCCGCGCAGCAGGCCGATCTACAGCCCTGTGTCGCGGTCTGGCAGCGCACCATGGCTCAGGCCGAGGGCAAGGCGGACCGGGTCCTCGACAAGCTGGCGGCGGACTGTTTCTGAGTCTGCGGCTTATCTGTCTGGGTATTTGGCCGGAATAAGTGCTGTACCGGGCTGGCGCGCTGGTTAAGATCGCTCATCGGTTTTCTTGATGTGAGGTCGCCATGCGCTTTAGTGATTTGCTCGACGCTGCCCGTAACAACCCGTTGGACGTGTCTATTCCGGCCGAGTGGGCCCAGGGTCGCGCCACGTTTGGCGGGCTGGTTGCCGCCTTGCAATACGAAGCGTTGCGCGCCCAGGTGCCGGCTGATCGCCCATTGCGTTCGTTGGCCGTGACCTTTGTCGGGCCAGTGGCGCCAGATCTATCGGCGAGCTATCAAGTGGAAGTGTTGCGCGAAGGCAAGGCGGTCAGCCAGTTGCTGGGGCGGGTGGTGCAGGGCGGTGAAGTGATGACCCTGGCCCAGGCCAGCTTCGGCGCATCGCGGCCTTCAGAGATCGACGTGCCGGCCTTGCCCGCGCCGGCCTTCAAGCATTGGGACGAGTGCCAGGAACTGCCCTATATCAAAGGCGTGACGCCTGAATTCATGCGCCACCTGGCGATGCGCTGGAGTGTCGGTGGCTTGCCGTTCACCGGCAACAAATCCCGGGAAATGGGCGGCTGGGTGCGCTTGCGGGGGGATGTGAAAGAAGAGCCTCTGACCGAAGCCCATATCCTCGCCCTGGTGGATGCCTGGCCGCCGGCGCTCTTGCCGCACCTGAAGAAGCCGGCACCCGGCAGCACCCTGACCTGGACCATCGAATTCATCCAGCCCCTGGCGCAGTTGACGACGCTGGACTGGTGCCAGTACCACGTCCAGATCGAGCATGCCCGCGACGGTTACGGCCATGCTGCGGCGATGTTGTGGGGGCCTGACGGCCAATTGATCGCCATCAGCCGCCAGACCGTGGTGGTCTTCGCCTGAGCCATCCTCAGTGGCGGTGGCGCTGACGCCAGGCCTGCCACCAGCCACCGCTGAGGACAAAGCGCGGGAAGGTCACGAACTGCTCGACCACCAGGCGCTGCACTGCATCTTTACGATCACTGAACGGCTCGCTGGCCTGGGCTTCCAGGCTATGGCCGTGGCGTTGCAGCGCCAGGCCGGCCATTACGCCGACCACACCGATGGCGAAACTGGCCAGGCTCAGGCTGAACACGCCGGACACAATCAGCAGGAACCCGACGATGAAAAACGGCACGGCAATCAGGTGCAATACCAGGTTGGTCGGGTGCTGATGGTTTTGCGGGTAGGCGCGCCATTGCCAGGCCGGGAGATTGGGGTGACGTTTGCCCATGATGATAAATCCTCTGTCCATTGATACTTGATGAACAGAGTTTAGGTCGGGCGGGCAGGGGCGGCGAATTGGGGTTGGCTATGGGGGTTATAGCGTTTTGATGGAGCAAGCCAGCGGCGTGCGCTGGCTGATCGGTGGGCAAACGTTACAGTTTGAGCTGGCCGATAGCCTTGCTCAACTCGCCGGCCAGGGTCGCCAGTTCGTTGCTGGTGGTGGCCGAATCCACAGTCTGTTGCACGGTGTTTTCCGTGACATCGCGAATGCTCACCACCGCGCGGTTCATCTCTTCGGCCACATGGCTCTGCTGCTCGGCGGCAACGGCAATTTGCGTGTTGCTCTCGCGCATCTGCGCCACGGCGCTGGTGATTTCGGCGAGTGAAGCGCCGGCTTCCTGGGCCTGCTGCACGCAGTCGTCGGCCTTGAACGAGCTTTCCTGCATAAAGTCCACCGCATCCCGGGTACCGGCCTGCAGGGCCGAGACCATGCGGGTGATCTCATCGGTGGAGCTTTGCACGCGCTTGGCCAGGTTGCGTACTTCATCGGCCACCACCGCAAAGCCGCGGCCCATTTCCCCGGCGCGCGCGGCTTCGATGGCGGCGTTGAGGGCCAGCAGGTTGGTTTGTTCGGCGATGCTGTGGATCACGCCGACCACGCCATTGATTTTCTGGCTGTCCTCGGCCAGCTTCTGGATCATCTCGGCGGTTTGCTGCACTCCGGTGGACAACCCGGCAATCGAGCGCTGGACCCGGCTCACCACTTCCTGGCCGCTGCCGGCCAGGGTGTCGGCGGTCTGGGACAAGTCGCGGGTGGCACCGGCGTGTTGGGCGATGTGATACACGGTGGCGGTCATTTCATTGATCGCGGTGGCCGCCTGGTCGGTCTCGCTTTGCTGGCCGAGCATGCCGTGCTGGACCTCATTCATGCTGCTGGCCAGGCGCGCGGCGCCATCGTCCAACAGCTTGGCGGTGCGTGCCACGGTGCTGACCACCCGCTGGTACCCGGCCTGCATGGCGTTGAAGGCACTGGCCATCTGCCCGACTTCGTCCTTGCACGCCAGGGGCACGCGGGCCGAGAGGTCGCCGGTTTTCTCGACGTGCAGCATTACGTCTTTCAAGGTGTTGAGTTGGGCCAGCAAAAAGCGGATCAGTAACTGCGAGGCGCAGAGCATGGCGAGCATCAGGATCAGCACCGCCACCGCGTAGTTGGTGAAACGTTCGGTAAACACCTGGCTCAGGCTCGGTGCATAGGCCAATACGGCGACTTGCTGGCCATCGGCGCGGGAGACGACTTCGGCGCCCATCAACGGGTTCTCGCCGAACAGCGGCATGTGATTGAACTCGACCCAGCCGCTGGCTTCGCTGAGGGCGGACAAGTCCTGGTCCGCCAACTCGGGAACCTGGCCCCGGGCAAATGTCAGCCAGTGCTCGCCTGTGGGCAGCGCTTGCCCGGCCGGCCAGGCACCGAGCAAGCGGCCCTGGGCTTGTGCCGAGGCTTGGGAGGCATGGCTGCGGGCCTGTTGTTCAAGCTGCACGGCATACAGCACCAGCAGCAGTGTGGTGATGAACGCGACCGCATTCACGGCCCAGAATTTGTACTTCAGCGAGATATTGCTAAGCCAGGCACCCATGGAAGGTTTTCTCTGATAGCGGAAACAGTATTGGCAAGGTGCCATTATTGTGCCGCTATCCGGGAAATGGGTGTTGATATGGGTCAATGCACCGCGTCAATCCAACGCAGGCAGGCCGAAAAAAGCGCGGGCGCAGGCGGTGCTGTGTTGGGCCAGGTCTTCCAGGCTTTCTTCGCGGTGCAGGGCGACTTCGCGCAAGACTTCCGGCAGATAGGCCGGCTCATTGCGCCCGTTCTTCGGTTTGGGGCGCAGGGTGCGTGGCAGCAGGTAGGGCGCGTCGCTTTCCAGCATCAGGCGGCCCCGAGGGATTTCCCTTACAAGCGGGTGCAAGTGCATCCCACGGCGTTCGTCACAGATCCAGCCGGTGATACCGATATGCAGGTCCAGATCGAGGTAGCTGAACAGCGCGCGTTGCTCGCCGGTGAAGCAGTGCACCACGGCGGCGGGCAGTTGATCACGGTAGTCGCGCAGGATCTCCAGCAGGCGCTGGTTGGCGTCCCGTTCATGGAGAAACACCGGCAACTGCAATTCGACGGCCAATGCCAGGTGGGCTTCGAGGACTTTTTCCTGCTGGGGGCGGGGTGAGAAGTCACGGTTGAAGTCCAGCCCGCATTCACCCACCGCGCGTACCCGGTCCTGGCTGAGCAGATCACGCAGTTGCCGGGCGCTGTCGGCGTTCCAGTCGCTGGCACTGTGGGGGTGAATGCCCGCAGTGGAGAACAGTCGCCGGGCGCTTTCATCCCAACGCTGGCACAGTTCCAGGGCCTGCTCGCTGCCTTGCACACTGGTGCCGGTGACGACCAATTGGCCCACGCCAGCGGCATAGGCGCGGTCGAGCACGGCCTGGTGCTTGTCGTCGAAACTGGGGTTGGTCAGGTTGACGCCAATATCAATGAGTTGCATGGTGCTATCTCCGCCTGCGGCCGGAAAGTCTATCAGAGCTGTAGATTTATAAGAAAAACCAAGAACTACAACGAGTTATCGCTGTCTTTGAACGTCGCAAGTAACACCGTGGTTGGCCGATGGCCTGCTGCTGTGACACCCTTGCGTGCAAAGTCTGCGCCTCTGGCGCTCTGTTTCTGTCCCCCAATGCGGCGTTTTTCGCGGTGCATGGGGCCTTGTTCTTTCCGGAGAGCGGATGATCCGACCCTCGGCAATGCTCATGGTGTGCCTGACCCTGCTGCTGCCCACGGCGGCGGTTGCGCGTCTGGACGGGCCGCTGGAAGTGACCAAGCCGAGCAAAGTCCGGGACCTGGCAGAAATCCGCAGCAGCCGCACCTTGCGGGTGCTGGTCAACCAGAGCCGTAACAGTTCCGGTGAGGTCCAGGGCCAGTCCATTGGCGTTGAGTACCACCGCCTGCGCGCCTTCGAACACTACCTCAATGGCCGTGCCCGCGATGGCCAGGAAATCAACCTCAAAATCATCCCCAAGGCCAAGGATCAGTTGCTGGGCGCGTTGGCCCGTGGTGAAGGTGACCTGGTGGCGCCCGGTGAACTGCTGGATGCGACCGCGGCCCACAAGATCAGCAGCAGTGACCCGATTGCCAGCGATGTGCCGCTGTGGCTGGTGGGCCTCAAGGGCGAGCGACGGTTTACCCGCTTGGAGCAGTTGTCGGGGCGCACCCTGGCCCTGACGACGGGGAGTGCAGCGGGGGAGGCGGTCAACCAGATCAACCAGAAACTGGCGCTGCGCAAACTGCCGCCGGTCAAGGTGGAATGGGTGGACCCCAGCCTGGCGGTGGAAGATGTATTGGAGATGGTCCAGGCGGGGATCTTCCACCTGACCATTGTCGAGCGGCCGATTGCCGAGCGTTGGTCGAAGATCCTGCCCAAGTTGCGTTTTGACAAGCAAGTAGCGATCAGCGAGCCGGGGGAGGAGTACTGGTTCGTACGTCAGGATGCCTCGATGCTGCGGGCGAGCATCGATCGCTTCCTGAAAACCTACAAGACTCCGTCAGACCAGGATGTGGCCTTCCAGCGTATTTATCGCCGCCTCTATCAGGTGCGTTACCCCTTGGCGCGGGCGGATCGACAGCGCCTGGAAAAACTGCGCCCGATCCTGCAAAAGCATGCACGTGAGCAAGGCATGGACTGGCTGAACCTGGCGGCCCTGGCTTTCAAGGAATCGTCCCTCAATCCCGGCGCGAAAAGCGGCAGCGGGCCAACCGGCCTGATGCAGATCACTCCGTCGGCCGCCCAGCGGGTAGGGGTCAACAATATTCAGACCCTGGACAGCAATGTCCAGGCGGGTGCGCGCTACCTGGCGCTGATTCGGCGCAAGTTCTTCGCCAGCCCCAAGCTCAATGAGCGCGAGCGCATGGCGTTCGTCCTGGCGGCCTACAACATGGGTCCGGAACGGGTGCAGGGCATGCGCGCCGAGGCGCGACGCCGGGGCTTGAACCCCAATCAGTGGTTCTTCCAGGTCGAGCGCATCGCCATGGAGCAGGTCGGAATGGGCGGCGTCAGCTATGTTAATAGCGTGAACAAGTACTACTTGGCCTTTGATCGGGAACGGGACTCCCTGGAGCCGGTGGGGGCCAAGATCGTCTCACGCAAATAATCTAATTTATCGATATTGATTAGCGCTTTTTTCGGCTTTTATCATTATTTAAACTGATTAATATAGCGGCCAACCAACCCCTACTTCGAAAAGGATTATCACTATGAGCCCAATGATCAAAAACCTTCTGTCCACCCGCGCAGGCTACGGCCTGACAGTCCTGCGGATTTTCGTCGGTATCATTTTTGCCGCCCACGGTTCGCAAAAACTTTTCGGCTGGTTCGGCGGCGGCGGCCTGGCAGGCACGGCGCAGTGGATGGAGAGCATCGGCCTGGCCCC
This sequence comes from Pseudomonas sp. WS 5010, assembly GCF_012985565.1. Classification (NCBI taxonomy): domain Bacteria; kingdom Pseudomonadati; phylum Pseudomonadota; class Gammaproteobacteria; order Pseudomonadales; family Pseudomonadaceae; genus Pseudomonas; species Pseudomonas sp. WS 5010. The sequence goes on from NZ_JAAQWQ010000005.1 coordinate 592,048, forward strand.
GGGTACCCTGATGGCACTGTTGTCGGGCGGTACTGAGTTCTTTGCCGGGCTGGCGCTGATCATTGGCTTGCTGGCACGTCCAGCGGCGCTGGGCTTGACCATTGTCTCGCTGGTGGCGATCTTCTCGGTGCATATCAGCAACGGTTTGTTCATGGCCAACAACGGCTATGAGTTCGCCCTGGCACTGCTAGGTGGCACAGTGGCGGTGCTGTTCGAAGGTGCTGGCAAACTGTCTGCTGACCGCGCCATCGCCAATTGATCGCGCTGCACACGTGTTAAAGGCCCGCCCCGTGCGGGCCTTTTTCGTTGTACGGGATTCTTGACACCGCCCCACCGGCTTCTCTAGGATGCTGCATGCGCCGATTTAAACAGCTAATTGCGGGGCGCCACAGGGACTCGCTGCAGTCCCGATAGAAGCCTGCTCCAGGTTTCGAAATACCGCTAAAGCGCTGGTTCGGTGTTGCCTCTCACCTGCCCGCAGACTTTTGAGGCAGAGACACGACACGATGAATGCACTACGACCTCTTGTACGCCTGGCCCCGATCACTGCGGGCCTGACTCAGCGCAACCCGAAAATCCTCCTTGGCGGCAAGCACCAGCCGACGCTATTGCGTTACCTGGATGGCTGGCCCCGCCGCACTGGCCGTCCTTCGGCGTTCCTGATCCAGTTTGTCGAGGACGGCGAGTCCCTGGCGCGCTTTGCCACCAACAGCTTTGACCTAGCGGTGATCCAGGCGCCGAACGCCGAGGATGCCAGCGAGTTCATCCGCCACCTGACCCGCGTGGCGCGCCAGGGTTTGATTACCCGGCGTTAAGCCGCGACGCTCAGTAGAACGCTGCGGCAGGCGGGTGTTGGCGACGGCGACGCGAGACGAAGATCCCAAAGCCCAACAGGCTTACGATCAGCGCAACGGTGATGCTGGTGAGCAGCACCACGCCGAGCTCCAACTGGCGGACGCTCTTGTAGGCCGTATCTTCCAAGGTGTGAAGCTCCATGCGTAATCGCAGGCGTTCTTTGTTCAGCGCCTGCAACAGCGCGCTCGAAGGGACAGCCTGCCCCCCCAGCATTGATGGCGGCGTGTTCAGTAATTGCCATTCCTTTTCTGCCTGGTCCAGGCGTTGTTCCAGCAGGGCCGCCTTTTTTCGGTAGGTTTGTGCGGCCTCGTTGCGCAGCCGTTCCAGCAACCCTGGTGGTCGCTGGTCACTCGCACGTGGGCTGATCGCGCGCAGCGTGTCGGGTGCTGCGAGGTTGTCCAGGGTATTCAAGACAAACCTGGCATTGCCTGGACGCGGCGCTTTTTGCCCGTTGGCATTGCGTGGGGCCAGCCAGACGCGATCGCTGAGCAGGTCAATGTCGGCAACCACAACTACTTGGATATTCGTGGCCTTTTGCAGCGTAGCTTTCTGGCCGTTGATACCGTCCGCAAACGCGGAATAGGCGGGCCCTTCGATGCGGGCGGCGATTACATTCCTCCGACCACGATTGGCCGCCTCGCCGAGCATGGCGTCGAAAGCGTCCTTTTGAGTGAAACGTGCCCCATCGAACGTGCTGGCTTGCTCGGAACTTTGCAGCAGCGGGGTGAAGGTGGTGCGGCTTTTTTTCAGTGGCATGAGCGTGCCGGGATTTAACAGCGTCACACTGTCGACGCCCCAGCTACTGATATCGTGCTGCGCCATCGCCTCTCTGGGCAGGGTAATTGCCCCGGGGTGGCGTACAGGCGGCTGGCCGCTGGTCATGACTACCGGGGTTGCATAGAGGCTGTCCGCCAATACCATATTCGCCGGCATCTGCACGCCCCAAGCCGCGAGCAGGCTTTGCTGGATGGCGGTGTGGGCGGTCGAGTCCAGATCGTTCAGCGGGTCGATAAACATCATCAACCTGCCCCCTGCCAGGACAAATTGGTCAATGGCAAAAAGTGTTTGTTGCGCGAGTCGAGCGGGTTGGACGACCATCAAGGTCTTGATGTGTTCGGGGATGCGCGGGATGTCGTTGCCCAGGCTCATCAGGTTGAAATGGCTGCGCAACTCCTTGAGCAACTGCCACGGCGGCGCGGTGGCCTGATTGAGCTCGTCCCGGCTGCCATCTATGGGTAATCCGGAGATCAGCCCGATAGTCGGTTGCTCCTGGCGGGCGACGTTGTGGATCAGGCGGCTGATCTCATATTCCAGGAAGTCCGCTTGGCTGGGGTCGAACCTTTCGATTTTCTGCGGCTCCTGGTTTGCACGGATGCCGATCAGGCCAAACAGTCCTTGTTTACTGTCCAGTCCCAATACCTGCGCCTTATATTCATCTTCGGAAAAGGGCCGGGGGTCGATCAGGTGCAGATTGATGTTGCCGTTTGCCGCGCTCTCATAAGCCTTGAGCAGCATTGCGATGTGTTCGCCATGATTGTTCAAAACTTCACTTTTACGGGGGTGGCTGGCGTTGAAAAAGTACAGGTCCATGGGCATTTCAAGTGTCGCGAGCAGGGCATCGGTGGAGGGAGACAGGGTATGGATTTGGTGCCCGGAAAGGTCCAGGCGATAGTTGGGCAGTTTCAGGACCCAGACCAGATTGAAGGCGAGAAAAAGCAGGGCGATGACGACCAACGTCACGCCAAAGTTTATAAGGTTCCTCATGGGATATCCGTTCTCAGCCTTTTCTGAAATTTAAAGTGAGGGTGGTTGCAGTGAGGAAAGCGATGATCATGCTGACGAAGTACGAGGTGTCCTGCAGCGTCAACAGGCCGCTGTCGATGGCGCTGAAACGTAGCCGTGGATTGAGTGAGATCAAACTGTCAATAATCCAGATCGGTGTCTGATGGGCCAGCATATCCAGCACGGATGATAAAGTGCTGGTTATCAATAGCAACGTAAGGGTGAGGCTGAAGATAATCAGTCGGTTACAGGCCAGTACGCAGATCAGACCGGAGAACGAAAGATAGGCCCCAGCCAGCAGCCAACTCCCGATACATTGCGCGAGGATCGTTGAGTTGTCCGCCGGGGCCAGATAGTTGATGGCAATAATCAGCGGAAAGTTTAACAGCAGGGTCAGGGCACACAGGACCCATGCGGCGAAAAATTTGCCCAATGTCAGTTCTAATGCGGAAACTGGCAGGGTGTTGGTAAAGACCAGTGCAGTATCTTTATGCTCATCCAGCCAAAGTAATGTGGAAATAAATGGAATGAAAATTAGATAGAGCCAGGGATGGAACTGAAAAAAAGCATGTAAATTAGTCGGGGCTTTATCTAAGAAGTGTCCTACATAAAAACCCAGCGCAGCATTGGTCAGCAGGAAGAGTGCGATGCCGAAGTAAGTGGCTGGGCTCGACAAGTAACTGCTGAGTTGGCGCTTGAATATCACGGGTAGACGTTTCAATTGGGTGCCTCCTGGCTCATATGGTGGATGACATCGCTTAGGCGTCCCGGCTCAATGCTCAAGGCGTTGATCTTCCAACGACGATTGGCGACCAGGGCATTGACGTGGGGATAAATGATTTGCCCCGGCATCGCGAGTACCGTCACGCTGCCGTCGGCATGCCGGTCTTCTTCAATACCGGCCACCCCAGGAAGTACGGCCAGCGCCAGCAGGTCCAGGGGAGCATCGGCGGCCAGGGTGATTGCCTGGTAATGACGCGAGCTGCGCAGCAGTTGCGTGACCGGGGCATCAGCCAGTAGGCGGCCTTCGGCCAGGACCAGCGCCCGCTGGCAGATTGAGGAAAACTCCTCGGGGTTACGCGAGGCGATCATCACGGTCATGTCTTCGGTCAGTGACTGAATGAGCATCCCGACCTTATGTTTTTGCAGGGCGTCCAGGCCTTCGGTGGGTTCATCGAGCAGCAGCAGCTTGGGGTCATGCACAATGGCCTGGGCCAGTGCCACTTTGCGTCGGTGCCCCGCAGGCAAGGCGGCGACGGGTGAGTTGAGTACCCGCCATAGCTCCAGGCGGGTGATGGCGCGATCCACCATCTTGCGTTTTTCCAGGCCCCGGAACCCACGAACTTCAGCCATGAAACCCAGAAAGCTCTTAACCTTCATGCTGCCATGGCTGAGTGCGGATTCAGGCTGGTAACCTATTATCTTTCTGGTCTTTATAGGGTGTGTGGATATAGCCAGGTCGTGTATTTTTATATTTCCGGAAGTTGCCGGAATGCCACCTGAAAGTAGTTTTAGTAGGGTGCTTTTGCCGGCGCCATCATGTCCGAACAATCCTATGCATTCCCGGGGCTGAGCGCTGAATGTCAAGTTGTCGAGGATCGTAGTGCGTCCGGCTTTCTTTGTTAGATTTGTTATTTCGATCATTATTCTTTTCTGCTTGGTTGTTTGCCAGGACGCGCCAGGTTGGACACGGCCTCAATTAACCTGTGTCTTCAGGCTGCGAGTTGCCAAAGGTTTAAGATGAAAAGTATTGATCTGCGGCATTGTTAAAAAATGGTACGTTCAATGGGGGCGCTTGGAAACGCTAGGACGCGCGAATAAGGTAAGTCCTACATGTGCCCCAATCACTCGCTGAAACAATTGCATTGCTCTTGGTGTGGTGTTGATTTTTGATTTTATAGATGGCGTGTATATGAAGTACTACCGTAATGGAGTTCGACACTCATGATGCTTCTACGTACTCTTGTTCTTGAACACTCTGGTCATGATTCCCCGGTTAACGGTGCATTGCTCTGTTGTTTTGCGGTACCGCAAATCGCATCGAACTTTCTTGTCTATAGCCTGGATGAAGAGGTCGAGCCCGGAAGCTCCCGGGTCTATCTCGCCGCCTTGCGCAAAAAAGCCGAGCGGTATTTTCTTGGAGGCATCGAGTCCAAGGAGAGCCTGCAACTGGCAATGAGCGTCCTCAAGCAGATCATCACCCTGGCCACGGCATCTGGCGCTAAGGATGGCAACGCCTCAGAGTCGCAGGTGCCTTATCACTTCATCGACCTGAAGGGCAGCAAGCTGCCGACGGCTCGGCCGGAGGATCACCATTCGCTGATGATCAAGAAAGCATTGGTGATGAAGGTGATCACCCTTGGGACGTCAGTCATTGGCTTGCCCGCGATTGAGAGCACCGAGTTGATTGTGCCGTCTATTCGCTTCTCATCAAAAATGGTGTCGCCACCCGGTATAGCAAGTCATGCGGAGGATTTGCCGCCTGAGTCCCAGGAAGAACCGCCGGTGGTGGTGCCCGCCATCCGGGCCGTTGAGTCCTTGCCATTGCCGACGCCAACCGCCCCCGTTCAGCAGGTGCAGGAGCGGCCACCTGTAGTCGCGGATCAGTCGACCCTGGTTGAAGTAGACACCACCCTGACCAATCTGGCCCGAGTGGCACATGAGTTGACGCAGCAAAAGCGCGCGGTGCTCCAGCAACAGGAGGAGTTGGAGGAACAGCGCAGCCAGTTGCTCCAGGAAAAAGCAACATTGGAGCGGGCTCACCAACAAGTCAGCGCCCAGGAAGTTACCTTGCAACAGCGTACAGAAGCCTTGGATAGCCGCGAGGCAAATCTGGTCCGGGATACGCAGTTGCAGGAGGCGGAACAACGGCGCCTGGAAGATTGGGCGCGACAGCTGGAAGATGAGTCGTTCAGGCTACAGGCCCATGACAGGGCATCCCAACAGCAGGCTGAACAGTTGGCGAATGGCCTGGGGCAATTGTCGGGTTTCAGGGGGGATCTAAAGGCGTTGCTCTATCGCCTGGATGGAACCTTGTTTCCTGTGGGAAAGGTCGAGCAGGAGCCGGGCAACGTGCCTAGGGCCGACTGACCTGAGGGAATCAGGCCTGGCTACTTTTTGGCGTTCATTTATTATCAAACCTGACCGGTTGCCGGCAGCCAGCCAGTGCATCCGTGGCTGATGCAAGGCTGGTTTGAACCAATGGATATTTCCTGGGGATGTGACGCTTTTGAGTACCAAGCTGATTACCAAAGAAGGTCATGAGGCGCTGAAGAAAGAGCTGGATTACCTGTGGCGAGAAAAGCGTCCGGATACTACGCGCAAGGTGACCTGGGCCGCTTCGCTGGGAGATCGCAGCGAGAACGCCGACTACCAGTACAACAAGAAGCTGCTGCGCGAAATCGATCGCCGGGTGCGTTACCTGCGCAAGCGCCTGGAAGACATGCGGGTGGTGGAGTACATGCCCGAGCAGGAGGGCAAGGTGTTCTTCGGGGCCTGGGTGGATATCGAGAACGAGCAGGGCGAGACCAAGCGTTTCCGGATCGTGGGTTATGACGAGATCTATGAGCGCATGGACTACATCTCCATTGACTCACCCATGGCCAGGGCCCTGTTGCGCAAGGAGGTGGACGATGAGGCCATTGTGCAGACGCCAGGCGGCGAAGTGTGCTGGTGGATCACCGGCATCGAGTACATCACGTAGGAGCCGGCTTGCCGGCGATGGCGCCTGCAAGATTGCCGTCCCGGCTCCCAGAGGGGAGCCGGTTTTTTCCTCAGCCTTCGCGCAGTACCGCCAGCGGGCTGGCGTTCAACGCGCGGCGGGTGCCGAATACCCCGGCACCGCCGATCAGCACGGCGCCGATCAGCGGAAGCACTAGCAGCCACGGGTGTGGGTGCCAGGCCAGGTCGAAGGCATAGCGATACAGCACCAGGGTCACCAACTCGGTACCCAGCGCCGCCAGTAGTCCGCTGACCGCCCCCAGCAGCCCGAACTCGATACGCCGGGCCTTGACCAGCAACTTGCGCTCCGCCCCCAGGGCGCGCAACAGGGCACCCTGGCGAATGCGCTCGTCCAGGGTGGCCTGCAGGCCGGAGAACAGCACCGCCATGCCCGCCGCCAGGACGAACAGCAGTACGTATTCCACAGCCAGCGTGACCTGGGCCAGGATGCTACGCAGTTGGGCCAGCAGTGCCTCGACCTGCAGGATGGTCACTGCCGGGAAAGCCCGGGACAGATCGACGATCTGCTGGTCATGCCCGGCGGCCAGGTAGAAGCTGGTCAGGTACGTGGCCGGCAGGTCCTTCAGGGTGCCCGGTTGGAAAATCATGAAGAAATTGGGTTGGAAGTTATCCCAGTTGATTTCCCGCAGGCTGGTGACCCGAGCCTCACGGTTTTCCCCACCAACGGTGAAGATCAGGTGGTCGTTGAGCTTGAGCTTGAGGCTTTCGGCGACCTTGGCTTCTACCGAGACTCCAGGTATTTCATCGCCCGGCTGATTCGCCCACCAGGCGCCCGATGTCAGGGTGTTACCAGGGGGCAGGTCCGCCGCCCAGGTCAGGCTCAGGTCCCGTTGTATCGCACGATCGCCACTGGAATCCTTGCTGACTATTTCCTGCACCGGCTCACCGTTGATGCTGATCAGGCGCCCCGGCACCACCGGATACAAGGGCGCGGCCTGGGCCTGCAGTGCAAGCAGGCGAGCACCGAAGGCATCCTTGTCGGCCGGCAGGATGTTGAGGGCGAAATAGTTGGGTGCATCCTTGGGCAACTGGTTCTGCCAGGTGTCGAGCAACTCGCCACGCAGCAGGGCGATCAAGCCCATCGACAGCAGGATCAGGCCAAATGCCAGGGACTGGCCCGCCGCCGCCAGCGGGTGACGCAACAACTGGCCCAGCCCCAGGCGCCAGGGCAGGGCGGCGCGCGCCAGCAGGCGGCGCAGGCTTTGCAGCAGCAACAGCAGCAGGCCACCGAGGATCAGCGCGGCGATCACCCCGCCGCCCAGCAGGGCGAAGGTCAGCACCAGGTCCAGGCTCAAGCGCCACATGATCAGGCCCAGGGCAAACAATGCCGCGCCATACACCATCCAGGTACTGGAGGGGATCGGCAGCAAGTCGCGGCGCAGAACCCGCAGCGGCGGCACTCGGCCCAGGGCGGCCAATGGCGGCAAAGCGAAGCCGGCCAGGGCCACCAGCCCGGTACCGATGCCGGCGACAGCGGGCAGCAATCCGCCGGGTGGCACGTCTGCCGGCAGCAGATCATGCAACAGGTAAAACAGGCCCAGTTGCGCGAGCCAACCCAGCGCCGCACCGGCGAGGCTGGCCAGCAAGCCCAGGACGGTCAGTTGCAGGCTGAACAGCAGCATGGTTTCCCGGCGCGACAGACCCAGGCAGCGCAACAGCGCACTGGCGTCGAAGCGGCGGCTGGCAAAGCGGTTTGCCGACAAGGCCACAGCCACCCCGGACAACAGCACAGCGACCAGGCTGGCCATGTTCAGGTAGCGCTCGGCCTTGCCCAGGGCGCCGCCGATCTGTTGGTTGCCGTCCCGGGCGTCTTGCAGGCGCTGGTTGGCGGCCAGCCCCGGGGTGATCTGATCGCGGTAGGTTTGCAGGGCGGTGCTGGCTTGTGGCGCGCGCCACAGTTCGCGGTAGCTGACCCGGCTGCCCGGCTGGACTACGCCGGTGGCCTCAAGGTCGGCCAGGTTGATCATCACCCGTGGGGTGAGGCTATAGAAGTTGCCGGCCCGGTCTGGCTCATAGGTGAGCACCCGGGCCAGGCGCAGGGTTTTCATGCCGACATCGATACTGTCGCCGACTTTCAGGTCCAGTGCCGTCAGCAGGCGTGCCTCGACCCAGGCCTCGCCGGCTTTCGGCCCCCCGCCCGAGGTTTCTTCGGCGAAGGGTTCGGCCGCGCTTTTCAGTTGGCCGCGCAGCGGGTACTGCTCGTTGACCGCCTTGATACTCGATAACTGAATGCCGTTGTCAGTGGCGATAACGCTGGAGAATTCCACCACTCTGGCGTGCGTCAGGCCCAGTTGTGTGCCGCTGGTTATCTGCTCGGGGCGAGCCGGCGAGCTGCCCTCCAGCACCAGGTCGGCACCGAGGAATTCGGTGGCGCGCAGCAGCATCGCACCGTTGAGCCGTGCACCGAAGTAGCCGATGGCAGTGCTGGCGGCCACCGCCACCAGCAGGGCGAAGAACAGCACACGCAATTCACCGGCGCGGGCATCGCGCAGTAATTGGCGTAGGGCAAGGCTGAACAGACGCAACAGCGGCAATCGTGCCATCAAGGCTCCAGGGGCTCGACCATCAGGCCGGCTTCAAGGCGGATCAGGCGTCGGCAGCGATGGGCCAGGCGCTCGTCGTGGGTCACCAGCACCAGGGTGGTGCCGTTCTCTTTATTGAGCTCGAACAGCAGGTCGCTGATGCGCTCGCCGGTATGGCTGTCGAGGTTGCCGGTGGGTTCATCGGCAAACAGTACGTCCGGCTCGGCCGCGAACGCCCGGGCAATCGCGACCCGCTGTTGTTCTCCACCGGAAAGCTGGCGGGGCGAATGGGTCAGGCGCTGGCCCAGGCCGACCCGCTCGAGCAAGTGCCGGGCGCGTTCGCGGGCATCCTTGCGACCGTCCAGCTCCAGGGGCAGCATGACGTTTTCCAGGGCATTGAGGCTGTCGAGCAATTGGAATGACTGGAACACAAAGCCGACGTGTTCGGCGCGGATACGTGCCCGTTGGTCCTCATCGAGGACGCTCAGCGCCTGGCCGGCGAGGGTTACTTCACCGCTGCTGGGCAGGTCGAGCCCGGCCAGCAGCCCAAGGAGCGTGGATTTTCCGGAACCGGAGCTGCCGACGATAGCCAGGCTATCGCCCTTGTTCAGTTCCAGGCTCAGTTCGTGCAGGATGGTCAGTTCACCTTCCGCGCTGGGAACCACTTTGCTAAGGTTCTGCGCGGTGAGAATGCATGCGCCCATGGAGAATCCGATGCGAATATGGTTTTTGAGTGCTGGCCTGGCCCTGATGTGCATGGCCCAGAACGCAGCGGCGGGTACTGTCCTGATCGTTGGCGATAGTATCAGTGCCGGTTTCGGCCTGGATACCAGCAAAGGGTGGGTGGCACTGCTGGAGCAACGGCTCAAGAAGGAGGGTTTCGACGATAAGGTGGTCAATGCCTCCATCAGCGGCGACACCAGCGCCGGAGGCTTGGCGCGGCTGCCGGCGGCGCTTGCAGAGCATAAGCCGGACGTGGTGGTGATCGAGTTGGGCGGCAACGACGGCTTGCGCGGGCAGCCTCCAGCGCAATTGCAACAAAATCTTGCGTCGATGATTGACCAGTCCAAGGCCGGTGGCGCCAAGGTGTTGCTGCTGGGGATGCAGTTGCCGCCCAATTATGGCCCGCGATATACCACGGCATTTGCTGAGGTCTATGGTGTGCTGGCCAAGGAAAAAAACGTCCCGCTGGTGCCGTTTTTCCTGGAGGGCGTGGGTGGCCATCCGGACATGATGCAGGCTGATCAGCTGCACCCGGCAGTCGGTGCCCAGGCCAAGTTGCTGGAAAATGTCTGGCCGACGCTAAAACCGCTGTTATGACGCTTTTCTAGCAGCGGTCTTTCGGCTAAGGTGGCGCCCCCGATTTGGAGCCCCCGATGTCGTCGCGTCCCGCCTGGTCCCTGTTTGCCTACCAACTGATCGAGCCCGACGAGCAGTTGGATCTGTTCGCCTGCCAGGAAGTGAAGGTACACCTGGTGACGCGCCAGCTGGAACTGGGCGGTACCATCGACCGGACGCTCTGCGGCACATTGCTGCCAGCCCAGCCACGCTGGTCCTCGGTGGATCGCTCGATCTTCCAGGACCAGCGCCTGTGCCCCTTGTGCCGGGCGATTCTCGAATCGCAAAAACGTGGTACGCCGCCTATCTGGCCTGAGCTGCGCTTCGAGCTTTAAGGGCAGGTACACGCTACAATCGCCATTTTACCCCCCGTCGATCTGCGAAGGATTTTCCGGATGTTGTCGCGCTTGCCTGTCGTCACCCGTTGCCTGTCTCTCGCTGCCTTGTGTGCAGCCGGTCCTGTCGCGGCCCTGCAACTGCCCCTGCCGCCGCCGGGTGAAGACATTGTCGGCCAGGTCCAGGTGATCAAGGCCAAGTACGAAGACACCTTTGCCGACCTGGGTGCTACCTATGACCTGGGCTATTCGGAGATGGTCGCGGCCAACCCCGGCGTGGATGCCTGGTTGCCGGGGGCTGGGGCGGAGATTGTGCTGCCGACCCGTTTCATTTTGCCACCGGGTCCCCGGGAAGGCATCGTGATCAACCTGGCCGAGTACCGTCTGTACTACTACCCCAAGGGCCAGGACGTGGTGTACACCTTCCCGTTGGGGATCGGTCGTGAGGGCTGGGGCTCGCCGATTGCCCATACCAGCATCATTGCCAAGACCCCCAACCCGACCTGGACCCCGCCCGCGTCGATCAAGGCCGAGCACGCGGCAGACGGCGACCCGCTGCCCAACGTGGTACCGGCCGGTCCCGACAACCCCCTGGGTCCGTTCAAGTTCACCCTGGGGACGCCGGGCTACCTGATTCATGGCTCCAACAAGAAGTTCGGCATCGGCACCCGTACCAGCCATGGCTGCTTCCGCATGTTCAACAGCAACGTGCTGGAGATGGCCAAGATGGTTCCGGTGGGCACGCCTGTGCGGATCATCAATGATGCCTACAAGTTCGGTATCAGCGGCGGCAAGGTCTACCTGGAGGCGCACGCGCCCTTGAATGACGACGGTACGCCGTCGGTGGTCGACAAGCACACCGCTGTGATCAACGCCATGCTTAAGCGTGAAGACCTGGCCAATAACCTGCGGGTCAACTGGGATGAGGTGCGTGATGTGGTGGCGGCCGAAGATGGCTTGCCCGCGCAAATCGGCGAGCCAGGCACGGCGCCGATGGTCAGCAGCATGCCGGTCGATCTGCAGCAGTAGTGACTGATGCCAGACGAAGCTCGCCACGGATTGCCCCTGGCGGGCTTTTTATTGCCTGGAATCTAAAGCCCAATCCCGGGCAATAAAAAGCCGATCCAAAAATGGATCGGCTTGATAACAACCCCGAAGGATTATTACTTGCGGCTAGCTTTTTCAAGCATGCGCAGAGCGCGCTCGTTAGCTTCATCAGCAGTCTGTTGTGCTTTTTGAGCAGCAGCCAGAGCTTCATCAGCTTTACGGTAGGCTTCGTCTGCACGAGCCTGGGAGCGAGCTGCTGCGTCTTCAGTTGCAGTCAGACGAGCTTCGGTTTCTTTGGAGACGCTGCTGCAACCGGTAGCCAGAACTGCGGCCAGAGCCAGAGCAGAGAATTTCAGAACGTTGTTCATCGTGTTCCCCTTCAAGGACTTTCTATTTAATGGCTAGTATCTCAGAGTGAGCTAATAGCCGGCGTACATACTACCCATTACTTGTAGTAAGTAAACTGACGTAGCGCAAGAAGCAAAAAAAATTCTTGTGCCGAATCTATTTTGGCTAATCTTTAGCGAGTTTGTATAAAAATTATCCAGTTTGTGCTGCGCGGTCAAAGATTGGATCCAGGCTGAAAGCGCCGCCTGGCAAGTGTTAAACGTTGTAAGTCGATGTCAATTTATATATCTGCGCCAATACTATTGTTCAGATTGTCCAGACGCTGATGGGCATCTTTCGCGCATGTAGAGGTGACTTTAAAAGCGGTGGTTCGTCTCAAGCTTCAACTGTCGGCAATGTTCAGGCTATCGACCACAGGATGTTCGATCAGCCCTTTCTATGTCCGCCAGCCCGATGGATGACGAGCGTCTCTTGAGCAATGACAGGATTGGTGCCTACTATTCCTTGGTGCGGGGCGTGAGTGCTGTAGGGCTTTTCTCGTTGTCGAAACCGGCACGGGGTGGCGTAGATGTTCCTTCGCCGGAAAAACATCGGTAAGGTAGGGGTCAGAAACCAAGACCCGCGAGGAGTAGTGATGAGCGAGGCGTTGTCCATCCACCATGACCAGGCTGGTCATCAGTTCGAGACCAATGTGGACGGTCATCGTGCCTATCTGACCTACATGGACCTGGGGAAGCAGACCCTGGATATCTACCGCACGTTTGTGCCCAATGTCCTGCGTGGGCGTGGCATTGCCGCTGCGCTGACCGAAGAGGCGCTGCAATACGCCGAGAGCATGGGCTATACGGTAATCCCGTCCTGCTCCTACGTGGAGCGCTACATGGAGCGCCACCAGCGCCACGCCGCGAAGCTGTAAAAGCCAGCATGCAGGCAAAAAAAACGCCGGGCTTAGCCCGGCGTTTTTGTGTGCGTCAGGTGCGTTTGCGCTTGGGCAATACGTCCTTGAGCTTGGCGTGCATGCTGCGCAGGGTGGTCTCGGTGGCGGACCAGTCGATGCAGGCATCGGTGATCGATACGCCGTATTGCAGGTCGGCCAGATCCTTGGGAATCGCCTGGCAGCCCCAGTTCAGGTGACTCTCGACCATCAGGCCGATAATCGACTGGTTGCCTTCCAGGATCTGGTTGGCCACGTTCTCCATCACCAGCGGCTGCAGGGCCGGGTCCTTGTTGGAGTTGGCGTGGCTGCAATCGACCATGATGTTCGGCTTGATCTTCGCCTTGCTCAGGGCCTGTTCGCACAGGGCCACGCTGACCGAATCATAGTTGGGCTTGCCATTGCCGCCACGCAGGACCACGTGGCCATAGGCGTTGCCCTTGGTGGTGACGATGGACACGCCACCTTCCTGGTTGATCCCCAGGAAACGGTGCGGGCTGGAAACCGACTGCAGCGCGTTGATCGCCACGGTCAGGCCGCCATCGGTCCCGTTCTTGAAGCCCACGGCCGAGGACAGGCCAGAGGCCATTTCGCGGTGGGTTTGCGATTCGGTGGTACGCGCACCGATCGCTGACCAACTGATCAGGTCCTGCAGGTATTGCGGGGAAATCGGGTCCAGGGCTTCGGTGGCCGTTGGCAGGCCCATTTCAGCCAGGTCCAGCAGCAGCTTGCGACCGATGTGCAAGCCGTCCTGGATCTTGAACGAGTCGTCCAGGTACGGATCGTTGATCAGGCCTTTCCAGCCGACGGTAGTGCGCGGCTTCTCGAAATACACGCGCATCACCAGGTACAGGGTGTCGGACACTTCCGCCGCCAGCACTTTGAGGCGCTCGGCGTACTCGTGGGCAGCCTTGAGGTCGTGGATCGAGCAAGGACCGATCACCACGAACAGGCGGTGGTCAGTGCCGTCGAGGATGTCACGAATGACTTCGCGGCCCTTGGTGACGGTCTGCAGGGCAGCGTCGCTCAAAGGGATTTCGCGCTTGAGCTGATCGGGCGTGATCAGGGTCTCGTTGGATTCGACGTTTAGGTCGTTGATCGGTAAATCAGCCATCGTGTTACTCGTCAGGGTCACGGGTGCCGGCCGCCAGCGAACCCCGTGCGGCGGAGCACAGCATGATTTAAATGCAGCGGGGAGCCGAACCTTAGCGCGTACAAGCCTGCTCGACAATGGGCAATTGCGCGCGTTGTCGTGCGGCCTGATAGTGTGTTGCCTGGTTGAAGGTCGTGGTGCAGATCGAGTGAAAGCGTTTGAATTGACGGATTTGGATATCGACCAGCAGTTGTTGGCGCTACCTGGCGCTTCGCTGCTGGTATTTACCGGCGCTGGCTGTGCCAGTTGCCGCTGGGCACGCCAACAGATGCCGGGGTGGAACCTGCCGGTTGCGCGCATCTGCTGGGTCGACGCTGGGCATAATGGTGGCGCAGTGCAGCGTTACGGGATCTTTCATTTGCCGGCCATATTTGTAGTGTGCGAGGGTCAACTGCACGGTGCGCTACAGGTTGGCCTGAACGCCGGCGAGCTCAGTGCCGCTATAGATGAGGCGCTCAAACAGGAACCAGAGGAGTTGCCATGACGAATGCAGTTGAGCCAGGGCCACGCATTGGGATTATCGGCACCGGTGCCATCGGTGGTTTTTACGGGTTGATGCTGGCGCGCGCCGGGTTCGACGTACATTTCCTGCTGCGCAGTGAGTTCGCAGCGGTCAGTGAGCGCGGCTTGCAACTTAATAGCGCGGTGCATGGCGCCTTGAGCCTGCACCCGGTCCAGGCCTACACCAATGCGGCCGACATGCCGCCTTGCGACTGGCTGTTGGTGGGCACCAAGACCACCGGCAACGTTGAACTGGCGCCAACCATTGCCCAGGTGGCGGCGCCCGATGCCAAGGTTGTCCTGTTGCAAAATGGCCTGGGTGTCGAAGATGGCCTGCGCGAGCATCTGCCGCCGTCCCTGCATTTGCTTGGCGGTCTTTGTTACATCTGCGTGCACCGTTCCGGGCCGGGGATCGTCGAGCACCAGGCCATGGGCCGGGTCAGCCTTGGCTATCACAGCGGTAATGCGACGGATGATGCTGTACGTCGCCAGGCGATTGTCGAGGAGGGCGCGGGCCTGTTCCGCCAGGCCGGGATCGACTCCCAGGCCATGCCAGACCTGGACCAGGCGCGCTGGCATAAACTGGTGTGGAATGTGCCGTACAACGGCCTGTCGGTGTTGCTCGGTGCCAATACCTCGCAGTTGATGGCCGACGAATCCAGTCGGGAGTTGATCCAGGGCCTGATGGCCGAAGTGGTGCAGGGCGCCCACGCGTGCGGCCATGAGATCGCGCCGGGGTACGCTGAGCAGATGTTCAGCATGACCGAGCGTTTGACGGATTACTGGCCCAGCATGTATCACGATCACCTGCACCAGCGCCCCCTGGAACTGGCCGCGATCTACGCCCGCCCGCTGGCCGCCGCCCGGGCCGCCGGCTGCCAATTGCCGCGGATGCAGGCGCTGTATCAGGCCTTGGGCTTTATTGATCGACGCAAGAGCTGAGGAGCAGACATGGCCAAAGGCATGAGCGACAAACTGGTACTGGCGATTTCCTCGCGGGCCCTGTTCGACCTGGGCGAAAGCCATAAGGTTTACCTGGCCCAGGGCGTCGAGGCCTACCGCAAATACCAGATCGACCACGAGGAAGAAATTCTTGAACCGGGGGATGCGTTCCCTCTGGTCAAGAAACTCCTGACCCTCAATGCCAGCCTCGGCCGTGCGCGGGTCGAAGTGGTGCTGGTGTCGCGCAACAGTGCCGATACCGGCCTGCGCGTGTTCAATTCGATCCAGCACTACGGCCTGGATATTTCCCGCGCAGCCTTTGTCGGTGGGCGTAACCCCCACCCTTATCTGGCGGCGTTTGGCAGCCACCTGTTTCTCTCGACTCACGCCGAAGATGTGCGCAGCGCGCTGGATGCCGGTTTTGCGGCAGCGACCATTTTGTCCGGCGGCGCCCGTCGCGCGTCCAGTGCCGAGCTGCGGATTGCCTTTGATGGTGACGCGGTGCTGTTTTCCGACGAGTCCGAGCGCGTCTACCAAAGTGGCGGCCTGGAAGCCTTCCAGGCCAGCGAGCGGCAAGCGGCCCGCGAACCGCTACGGGGTGGGCCATTCAAGGGATTCCTGGCGGCCCTCAATCTGTTGCAGCGCGAGTTCCCCGATGAGTCATGCCCGATCCGCACGGCGCTGGTGACGGCACGTTCGGCGCCGTCCCACGAGCGGGTGATCCGCACCTTGCGTGAGTGGGATATCCGCCTGGACGAGTCGCTGTTTCTCGGCGGCCTGGAAAAATCAGCGTTCCTAGAAGCGTTCGCTGCCGATGTTTTTTTTGACGACCAGGCCGGCCATTGCGAAAAAGCCAGGGAGGTCGTGGCCACCGGACATGTGCCCCATGGCGTGAGCAATGAGCCCAAAGTCCAGGTCCAGAGCTAAGTTCATCGCAGTCGCGGAGGCGCTGCTAAGCTGAAACAATCCCCGCCATCCTGGCAGTCCAGGAGGTTCTATGATTCGGTCGATGTTGTATGCCTCAGACCTGGGTGTGTATGCGCCTTACGTGATGCAACATGCGCTGGCGATGGCGCGTACGTTCAAGGCGGACCTGTATGTGATTCATGTGGTGGAGCCGATCGGACTGTTCGCAGAATCGGTGCTGCAAACCTATCTTGATGAGCAGGCCTTGAGCGAATGGCAGAGCCAGGGGCTGAACACGGTAATGGCGAACATCGAACAGCGGGTGCTGGACAGTTTTCGTGAAGAGTTGCAGGACGGCGAGCAGGACTTGCAGGCGATTCGTTCGGTGCGGGTGATCCAGGGGGACCCCGCCCAAGTGATTCTCGACCAGGCGCAGAAACTCTCGGTGGATTTGTTGATCGTAGGAAGTCATAGCCAGGGCGCAGGAATCTCGACCCCGTTGGGGCGGACGGCGGCGCGGGTGTTGCAGTTGTCCCAGGTGCCGGTGTATCTGGTGCCTTTGTTGCAGCGTCGACGCAGTGAAGATGTGTGATGGGGCGTAAACGATAAAAAGTTCTAGATTTATCAATCCAACCTTTAATATAGTTATATACCGTCGCTGATATCCGTGGCGTCTATCTGCTTTGAGGGACACATATGAAGCTTCAACAACTGCGCTACATCTGGGAAGTGGCGCACCACGACCTCAACGTTTCCGCCACGGCTCAAAGCCTCTACACCTCGCAACCGGGTATCAGTAAACAGATCCGCCTGCTCGAAGATGAATTGGGCGTCGAAGTGTTCGCCCGCAGCGGCAAGCACCTGACCCGCGTCACGCCTGCCGGTGAGCGCATCATCACTACTGCCGGCGAAATCCTGCGCAAGGTTGAAAGCATCAAGCAGATCGCCCAGGAATTTTCCAACGAGAAAAAAGGCACCCTGTCGATTGCCACCACCCACACCCAGGCCCGTTACGCGCTGCCGCCGGTGATCAGTTCGTTCATCAAGCAGTACCCGGACGTGGCCCTGCACATGCACCAGGGGTCGCCGATGCAGATCGCCGAGATGGCGGCCGATGGCACCGTCGACTTCGCCATCGCCACCGAAGCCCTGGAGCTGTTCGGTGACCTGGTGATGATGCCGTGCTATCGCTGGAACCGCTGCGTCGTGGTGCCCCAGGGCCACCCACTGGCCAAACTGCCGAAGCTGACCCTCGAAGCGCTGGCGGAATACCCGATTGTGACCTACGTGTTCGGCTTCACCGGCCGCTCCAAACTCGACGAAGCCTTCAGCCATCGCGGCCTCACGCCAAAAGTGGTGTTCACTGCGGCTGATGCCGACGTGATCAAGACCTACGTGCGCCTGGGCCTGGGCGTCGGCATCGTGGCCAAGATGGCCGTCGACACCAAGCTTGACAGCGACCTGGTGGTGCTGGATGCCAGCGAACTGTTCGAGTCCAGCGTGACCAAGATCGGCTTCCGTCGGGGCACGTTCCTGCGCGGCTTCATGTGCGATTTTATCGAGAAGTTCGCCCCGCACCTGACCCGTGAAGTCATGGCCAAGGCGATCCAGTGCCATAACAAGCAGGAACTCGAAGAACTGTTCGACGGCGTTGAACTGCCGGTTCACTGATCGGCCTAGCGGGCCTCGGTCACCACGAATTGTTGCCGGGCGCCTGCCACCAGAATCTCCACCTCATCGCCCTCGAACTTGCCCAGCAGGCTTTTGCCCAGCGGCGAGCGAGGGGTGATGACGGTCACCAACTGCCCCACTACATAGACTTTCAGGCCTGCCGCGTCCGGCGCGAGGAACAGCCATTGCTGACGGCCGTTGTCATCTTCCAGGCCGAGCAGGGCGCCCACCTCGATCCCCCGTTGTTCCTCGTAGGGCCGCAGGTTGAGGTTCTGGCACACCACCAGTGACTGCTTGATTTCCTCGACGCGCTTGGCTTGCCCGGCGGCGAGGTAAGAGGCTTCCAGGCCCAGGGTGTCGTACTTGTTCTCGGCGATGTTTTCTTCGTGGGTTGCGGTTTCGTAGGCGGTTTGCGCGGCGCGTTGCGCCACATCCAGGTCGGCGGCGAGTTTTTCCAGGATCAACTGGAGGACGGCGTTTTTATTCATGGGGGCTTACAGCTCAATCACAAAATTGCAGGACGTTGGCCCGGCTCTTGTCGTTGGGGGCGTTCTGGTCCTGCTGGAGCCAGAACTGGCATTCGGGGTTGGCCAGGTTGCGCGGGTTGTCCCGGGCCTGATCCAGCGCCTGTTGTTGTTCCTGCTTGTGCAGGTTTTGCTGGTATTGCTCGAACATCCGGTTTGGCGGCTCTGGGATTGCGGCTGGCGGCTTGCCCAGTTGTTGAACGGCCTGGGTGACGGCGGCCACGGGTTGTTCAAGCAGGTAGCGCGAGGCCAGCCAGCCTGTCAGCGCGATGGCGACAAAGCCCAGCCACAGGCCCAGGGCCACGGCAATACTGAGTTTGAACATCGACAACGGACGATCGGACATGACGGCCTCCTGGCGGGCGGTTGCGGCAAGCTTTGGATTGTCGCACAGCCTGTGTGCAGAATAATCGCGATCAACCCTTCTGCCTGGCGGCATTTATGCGGACAATCGAGCCTTTGACTGATGGAGCCCGGAATGAAAGCCCGCTGGGATATTTTTTGCAGCGTCGTCGACAACTACGGCGACATTGGCGTGACCTGGCGCCTGGCCCGGCAACTGGTGGCAGAACAGGGCTGTGCGGTGCGACTGTGGGTCGATGATCTGCGGGCATTCGAGCGCATGTGCCCCGAGGTGGATGTGCAGTTGGCGCAGCAGTGGCGCGAGGGTGTGGATGTGCGCCACTGGCCCGCAGACTGGCCGGCCACGCCGACGGCGGACGTGGTGATCGCCGCCTTCGCCTGCCAATTGCCACCGGACTACATGGAGGCCATGGCAGCCCGCGAGCGCATGCCATTGTGGATGAACCTGGATTACCTGAGTGCCGAGGAGTGGGTGGTCGGCTGTCACGGTCTGCCATCGGTCAAGTTCAAGGGCGTGCAAAAGTACTTCTTCTTTCCAGGCTTCCGTCCGGGCACAGGCGGCTTGCTGCGTGAGGCCGGGTTGATCGAGCGGCGTCAGGCGTTTCAGGGTGATCCCCAGGCCCAGCAACAGTTCCTACAGTGCTTGGGTGTTTTTCCGGCGGTGGGCGCGCGGTTGATCTCGCTGTTTGCCTACGAAAATGCCGGCCTGGCCAGTTGGCTGCAGGTATTGGCAGCGGACGGGCAAGCCACCCATCTGCTCGTGCCGGAAGGGCGCATCCTCGGCGATGTGCAGCGCTGGCTGGGAGTGGAGGCATTGGCGGCAGGGGATATTCATGTGCGCGGTATGCTGACGGTGCAGGTGCTGCCGTTCGTGCGCCAGGAGCAGTACGACCGCCTGCTGTGGTGCTGCGACTTCAATGCCGTGCGCGGTGAAGACTCCTTTGTGCGCGCGCAATGGGCTGGGCGCCCGTTGCTATGGCATATCTACCGCCAGGATGAAGACATTCACCTGGACAAGCTCGATGCGTTCCTCGCGCTGTACACCCAGGACCTGTCTGCACCCGCGAAAACTGCGCTGATTGCCCTATGGCAGGCCTGGAACACGGATAGCGACATGGCCTCAAGCTGGGAAACCGTGCTTGAACATTGGCCGGAACTGGCCGTGCATGCCGAGAAATGGTGTCTGGAACAGGCCTCGCAGGCTGATCTTGCGACGGCGCTGGTACAGTTTTATGAAAATTGGATATGATACGCCACCTTGATTTTTGTCAATCCCATCCAAATTTCGGATATATGCAATGAAAACTGGTAAAGAACTGAAACCCGGTACCGTAATTAAGATCGACAACGATCCATGGTTGGTTCAAAAAGCTGAGTTCACCAAATCGGGCCGTAACAGCGCGATCATGAAGACCAAGCTGAAGAACCTGCTGACCGGTTACAAGACCGAAACCGTTTACAGTGCCGATGACAAGCTGGAAGACGTGATCCTCGACCGCAAGGAAGCGTCCCTGTCCTTCATCAGCGGCGACACCTACACGTTCATGGACACCACCGACTACACCATGTACGAACTGAACGCTGAAGATATCGAAGGCGTTCTGCCGTTTATCGAAGAAGGCATGACCGACGTCTGCGAAGCTATTTTCTTCGAAGATCGTCTGGTTTCCGTAGAGCTGCCGACCACTATCGTGCGTAAGGTTGCCTACACCGAAGGTTCCGCTCGCGGTGACACTTCGGGCAAAGTGATGAAGCCTGCCAAGCTGGCTAACGGTACCGAACTGCAAGTTGCTGATTTCATCGAAATCGACGACATGATCGAGATCGACACCCGTGAAGGTGGTTCGTACAAAGGTCGCGCCAAGAAGTAATTCTGGCGTTACTGATAAAAAACCCGGCCAAGAGTCGGGTTTTTTTATGCCTGCTGGCCAGTCACACGGTGATATGCAAACGCACATCGACATTGCCACGGGTCGCGTTGGAGTACGGGCAGACCTGATGCGCGGCGTCCACCAGGCTTTGCGCTTCGTCTTGCTCCCGGCTGGGGAGGGGTACGTAAAAGTCGATATCCAGGCCAAAACCACCGGGAATCTGGCCGATGCCTGCATGAGCGGCGAACAGTTGCTCCGGGTTGATGGCGGTGGCTATAGCAGCAGTCAGCCCCAGCTACTTTGCAACGCCAGATCCCACGGTGGGACGGGGCTGAAACGGCTCTTGAGGTACTCCAGCAGCAGGCGGCTGCGGGCGTTGGCCTGCTGCTCCAGGCGCAGGGCGTAGATGCCGGCACTTTCTGCGGTCGGTAGGCCATTTTCGCAGAATAACGGCACCAGTTCTCCGCGAACCAGGTATTCGCTGGCCAGCCAGGTAGGCAGGTGAGCGATGCCCAGCCCGGCCAGGGCACCGGACAGCAAGGCTTCGGCATTGTTGGCACTCATGCGGATACGCTGCGGACGGTAAATGTTCTTGCGCCCATCAAGTTCAAAGCGCCAGGCGAACATCGGCGCCAGGCCTTCCCAATCCAGGCCGTCGTGTTCGTTGAGCTGGCTGGGATGGGTCGGTGTACCACGGTTTTTTAGGTAGGTCGGGCTGGCACAGGCGATTCGCACAATGCTAGCCAAGGGTGTGGCGATCAACCGCGTGTCGACGATATGCCCCGCGCGCAGCACCAGGTCCACCTTGCCCAGGTGCTCGCCCTGCATGTCGACAAAGCTGTCGATCAGATGCAGGTGTACGTCCAGGCCCGGGTAGACCGTCAGGAAGTCCGCAATTGCCGGCGCCAGGTGTCGCCGGCCAAACGCGGCGGGTGCGTCCACGCGAATCAGGCCTTCGGGCGCGTGGCTCAGCGACACGGCCTCGGCCCGAGCCAATTGCAGCTCTCGCACAATCCGCCGCGCGCGCTCGGCAAACGCGAGCCCGGCAGGGGTGGGCAATACCGCATGGGTGCTGCGCAGGAACAGTTGGCTGCCCAAGGCGCTTTCCAGGCTGTCGATGCGCCGGGCCACGGCGGAGGGGGTCAGCGGATGGCGTCGCGCCGCTGCGGAAAAGCTGCCGGCCTCCAGCACATCGAGAAACAGTCCCAGTTGATCGGTCAGGGTAGTGGGGCTCATAGGGCGCTCGCTTGTGCGGATTTGGCATAGCCATTGTGCGTTGCTATGCGTATCCATGCCAGAGTGGACTGCGTAGCATGCAGGGCTTGAGACAGTGCAGGGGGTGCGGTTGTGGTGGATATGGCGATGTATGTGGTGCTGGGCATAGCCCTGGGTACCGTGGGCGGGCTATTTGGCATTGGTGGCGGGCTGATCGCGATTCCGGTGCTCGGCGTGCTGTTTGGCCTGGATCAGCAGATTGCCCAAGGCACGGCGCTGGTGATGGTCGTACCCAATGTGATGCTGGCGTTGTGGCGTTATCACCAGCGCAATCGCATTGAGCTGCGCCATGCCTTGCCGCTTGGAATCACGGGTTTTTGCTTTGCCTGGCTGGGGTCGATCTGGGCGGTGGGCATCGATGCGGGCGTGATGCGCATTGGCTTTATCGCATTTTTGCTGGCCCTGTCGGCATACAACCTGTTGCGCATGGTCACCAGCAATGCGCCACCTTCTGCGCAGATGCGCTATTCCTGGCCATGGCTGGGTGTGTTGGGCGCGGCGTCGGGATCCATGGGAGGCCTGTTCGGTGTCGGCGGCGCGGTGGTTGCAACGCCGGTCTTGACCAGTGTGTTCGGCACCACCCAGGTGGTTGCCCAGGGCCTGTCCCTGGCACTGGCCTTGCCCAGTACCGGCGTGACCCTGGTGACCTACGCATGGCATCAGGAAGTGGACTGGCTGATCGGCGTGCCCCTGGCGGTCGGTGGGCTGCTGAGTATCAGTTGGGGGGTGAAAATCGCCCACGCATTGCCAGAGCGCCTGCTGCGCGGTCTGTTCTGCGGCTTCCTGGTGGTGTGCGCGGTGATGTTGACCTTTAAAGTCTGAAGCCGTCGAGGATGTACTCGGCCAGGCATTCGGTGATGGGCGAGGTCATGTTCGGGTTGCGCAGCAGGCGCAGGTTGACCGTATGCAGCGGGCCGAAACCTTCGTCGCTGCCAAGTATGCGCAGGTCTTCGGTGACCAGGCTTTCCATCATGACCGTCACCGCCAGCCCGGCTCCGACCACTGCCTGGATCGCCGCACCGTTGGAGCTGTGATAGGCCAGGCGGTACTCGCGCCCCACGGCGTCCAGCGAGGCTCGGGCCCATTGCGTACAAAAGCTGTCCAGGCCGGCGATCGCCAGGGGTAGGGTCTCGTGTTCATCCACGCAGAAGCACGGTGACGCTACCCAGACCATGCGCTCGTTGCGCAGCAGTTCGCCGATTTCATTTCCCGGTTCGCGGCTGACCACCGTCAACGCCAGGTCACGTCGCTGCATCAACACTGGCGTGCCTTCGCAGTGCATCTCGATCTGGATCAGCGGGTAGGCCTTGGAAAAGCGCTTGAGGATACCGGGCAGGTAGCGCATCACGTAGTCGTCCGGCGTGCCGATGCGCACCAGCCCGACCATATGCGGCTCGCGCAAGGTATTGAACACCTCGCTGTGCAGCTTCAGGATGCGCCGCGCATACCCCAGCAACACCTGGCCCTCGGGCGTGAGCCGGACCTGCCGGCCGTCGCGCTCAAACAGCTTGCGTTGCAGCACGTCCTCCTCCAGGCGCTTCATTTGCATACTCACCGCCGACTGGGTGCGATTGACTTTCTCGCCGGCGCGGGTGAAGCCACCTTGGTCGGCGATGGCGACGAAGGTGCGCAGCACGTCGGTATCGATGCTCGGGTAGTGGTTCAATTGATCAATCTCAGAGATGTATTGCATAAGAAACATTCGTTGGATTGATCATAGTCCTGGGCACAGACTTTAGTCATCCCCACTGGAGGGCGAGATGATGAAAGGCCAAAAAGGTTATGTGTTGCTGGTGAGACGTCCATTCGCCGGGCTGTTTCAAAGGGTATTTCGTTGGTACGCCATGCAGCGCGAGCGTCAGGTGCTGGCGCAAATGAGCGATGACTCACTCAAGGATATTGGCTTGACCCGGGCCGATGTCGAGCAGGAACGCCACCGCCATTTCTGGAACGACCCGTTGGGTAAATGACCGGCATCGCGCTACAGTTCGCGGGCGCAATCAGGAGATGCACATGCCCGCAGAACTGAGTTTTTCCCTCAAGCAGGCGCGCCGCCTGGCACTGGCGGCCCAAGGCTTTTCCGGGCGCCAGCCGCCCGCGCAGATCAAGGCCGCCCAGGTTAACCGTGTGATCGAGCGCCTGGGCGTGTTGCAGATTGATTCGGTCAATGCCGTGGTGCGCTCCCACTACCTGCCGCTGTTTTCCCGCCTGGGCAGTTACTCGCCGTTGTTGCTCGAGCAGGCGGCCTGGAGCCAGGGGCGCCAGCACACGTTGTTTGAGTATTGGGGGCATGAAGCCTCGCTGCTGCCCATGGCCCTTTATCCACTGATGCGCTGGCGCATGCAGCGCGCATCCGAGGGGCAGGGGATCTATCAGCAGATGGCGCGTTTTGGTCGCGAGCAACAGGCCACTATCCGACGCGTGCTGGCCATCGTCGAGCAGCAGGGCGCGTTGGGCGCGGGCAGCCTGTCGACCCGTGAAGAGCGCGCCGGGCCATGGTGGGATTGGAGTGATGAAAAGCACGCGCTGGAATGGCTGTTTGCCGCAGGCCTGGTGACGGTGGCCGGGCGCCGTGGTTTCGAGCGCCTGTACGACCTGCCGGAGCGCGTCATCCCGGCGGCGATTCTGCAACAGGCGCCCTTGAGTGAACACAGCGCCCAGCGTGGCCTGCTGCGGCATGCCGCGACGGCGCTGGGTATTGCTACGGAAAAGGACCTGCGCGATTACTTTCGCCTGGACCCAGCAGACAGTCGTGGGCGCCTCGCCGAATTGGTCGAGGACGGGCAATTGCAGGTGTGCCAGGTCCAGGGCTGGAAACAGCCAGCGTATTGCCTGCCCGAGCCTACCGTCCCGCGCAAGGTCGCGGCCAGTGCCTTGCTGTCGCCCTTTGATTCATTGATCTGGGAGCGTAGCCGTACCGAGCGCCTGTTCGACTTTCGCTATCGCCTGGAAATCTACACCCCGCAGGACAAGCGGGTGTACGGCTATTACGTGCTGCCGTTCCTGCATAACGAACGGATCGCCGCACGGGTGGACTTGCGCGCCGAGCGAGCCAATGGCCGGCTGGCGGTGCATGCCGTGCACGAGCAAGAGCCGGGGTTGGACGAGGCGGGGATGTTGGCGCTGGCATTGAGCTTGCGGCAGATGGCGGATTGGCTGGGGTTGGAGCAGGTGCAGATCAATTGTCAGCGGCATAGCGCGACCCGGTTGCGGGTGGCGATGCTGGCAATGGAGGCTGGCAGATAGGGCGCTATCGCGGGCACGCCCGGCTCCCACATTGACCACGGTGGGAGTCGAGTTTGCCCGCGATAGCGGTGGATCAGGCCACGCCTGCCCTAGCGTTTGACCTGCTTGAGCGTCTCGGCAATCAAGAACGCCAGCTCCAGCGACTGATCGGCATTCATCCGCGGGTCACAATGGGTGTGGTAGCGGTCCGACAAGCCATCCTCGGTAATCGGCCGCGCGCCACCGATGCACTCGGTGACATTCTGCCCGGTCATTTCGATATGAATCCCACCGGCATAAGTGCCTTCGGCTTCATGGACCTGGAAGAATTCCTTCACTTCGCTAAGGATCTGCGCGAAGTCCCGGGTCTTGTAGCCGCTGCTGGCCTTGATGGTGTTGCCATGCATCGGGTCGCTGCTCCACAACACCTGCTTGCCTTCGCGCTGCACGGCGCGGATCAGGTCGGGCAGGTGATCGCCGACCTTGTTGGCGCCCATGCGCGCGATCAGGTTCAGGCGGCCGGGGTCGTTATCCGGGTTGAGGATGTCGATCAGGCGAATCAGGTCGTCGGGGTTCATGCTCGGGCCGACCTTGACCCCGATCGGGTTGTTCACCCCGCGCAGGAACTCGACGTGCGCGCCATCGAGTTGGCGCGTGCGGTCGCCGATCCACAGCATATGGGCCGAACAGTCGTAGTAATCGTTGGTCAGGCTGTCACGACGCACGAAGGCTTGCTCGTAATTGAGCAGCAGTGCTTCGTGGGCGGTGAAGAAGCTGGTCTCGCGCAATTGT
The DNA here is from genome assembly GCF_012985565.1 of Pseudomonas sp. WS 5010. Taxonomy (NCBI): domain Bacteria; kingdom Pseudomonadati; phylum Pseudomonadota; class Gammaproteobacteria; order Pseudomonadales; family Pseudomonadaceae; genus Pseudomonas; species Pseudomonas sp. WS 5010. The sequence continues at coordinate 618,173 of NZ_JAAQWQ010000005.1, forward strand.
GGCGAGCTGTCCATGCCGCAGGCGCGCATGAAGGCCAGGGTCTCGTCGATACGGTCTGCCAGTTGGCTGTACTTGTCGGCCAGGGCGGAGTTGGCGATAAAGTCCAGGTTCCACTTGTGCACCTGGTGCAGGTCGGCAAAACCGCCCTGGGCGAAGGCGCGCAGCAGGTTCAGGGTGGCGGTGGACTGGTGATAGGACTGCAACAGGCGGTCGGGGTCCGGGACGCGGCTTTTCTCGTCGAAACCAATACCGTTGACGATGTCGCCACGGTAGGCGGGCAGGGTGATGCCATCGATGGTTTCATCGTTGGCCGAGCGCGGCTTGGCGAACTGGCCGGCCATGCGCCCGACTTTGACCACCGGACAGCCGGCGGCGAAGGTCATGACAATGGCCATCTGCAGCAACACTTTGAAGGTGTCGCGGATTTTCGCGGCAGAGAACTCGGCAAAGCTCTCGGCACAGTCGCCACCTTGCAGCAGGAACGCGCGACCTTGGGTCACCTCGGCAAACTGGCGGCGCAGCTCCCGGGCTTCGCCGGCGAACACCAGCGGCGGGTAGCTGGCCAGGCTCTGCTCGACCTGCAGCAAGTGCGCGGCGTCGGGGTAGCGGGGTTGTTGCTGGATCGGCAGGGCGCGCCAGCTGTCGGGGCTCCAGGGTTGGCTCATCGTGAACTCGAATGAATGTCGGGAGCGTGCATGTTATCAGCAATTAGTGCGTGACCTGCTGGCGCCGCTTGGCCGACAATCGCGCCTTTCCCGCTTGCTACCAGGCGGCTTGAACCCGTGCCCGGGCCCATTAGGAGATGAAATGACTGAGGAGCGCGTCGAGCGCCTGTTGGCTGAGGTCCATGATGACTTCGGCTTGATCCGTGTGCTGGAAGTGGCTGATTACCGCTTTCTCGAGTTTGGCGATGCCATCGAACAGAGCTGTGTGTTCACTGCCGACCCCAGCTGGCTGGAGTACGACTACACCCGTGCCATGTTGATTGGCGCCTTGTGCCATGAGCAGCCCGAAAGTGCGCTGTTTCTTGGCCTGGGGGCTGGGACGCTGACCCAGGCCTGCCTCAAGTTCCTGCCGCTGGAAGATGTCGAGGCCATTGAGCTGCGCCCGGATGTGCCGCGCCTGGCCATTGAATACCTGGGGCTGGATGATGATCCACGGCTGTACATCCGTGTTGGCGATGCCCTGGAATTGCTGGAGACAGCGGAGCCGGCGGACCTGATTTTCGTCGACTTGTATACCGATGTCGGGCCGGGGGTTGGTCACCTGGCCTGGACTTTCCTGGAAAACTGCCAGAAGAAGCTCAATCCGGGTGGCTGGCTGGTGATCAACCAGTGGGCCACCGATGATGGCAAGCCCCTGGGCGCTGCGTTGTTGCGTGGGCTTTATCATCGACATTACTGGGAGTTGCCGGTGAAGGAGGGCAATGTGATCCTGATCGTGCCGGCGGACCTGGACCAGACGCTGGACCTGGCGGCGGTTTCTGCGCGGGCCGAGGCGCTGGCGCCGCGCCTGGGGTATTCGTTGCAGGCGTTGATCAAGGCGGTTCGGCCGGCGACTTAGGTGCCTGCACTGGCCTCATCGCGGGCAAGCCCGCTCCCACATTTGTTCTGTGGCTATTCTGCATGGCCAAGATCTCCCCCTGTGGGAGCTGGCTTGCCGGCGATGAGGCCATCACTGTCTGTTCACAACCCCTTGAACACCCCCGGCCGCTTCTCCAGCATCGCCCGTACCCCTTCCTTGGCATCCTCGCTGCCCAGCAGTTTCTCCACCAGCGCCGGTAACCCGGCCGCCGCAGCGGTCTCGCCCTCATCTCGCGCCTGGCGTGCCGATGTCAACGTCGCCTGCACGCCCAACGGCGCCTGGCTGGCAATCCGGTTGGCCAGCGCCAGCGCCCGGGGCAGCAGGTCTTCGCTGGCCATGACCTCCTGCACCAGCCCCAGGCGCAGGGCCTCATGGGCATCGAACTCGTCACCCGTGAGCAGCCAGCGCATGGCGTTGCCCCAGCCGGCAATCTGGTGCAGGCGCAGGGTGGCGCCACCAAAAGGAAAGATCCCACGTTGTACTTCCATCTGCGCAAAGCGCGTATTGCTGGCACACAGGTTGATGTCTGCTGCGAGCATCAATTCGATACCGATGGTCAGGCAGTAGCCCTGGGCGGCCACGATCACCGGTTTGCTGACCCTGGGCCCGGCGAACACACCCCACGGATCGCATCCGCCCAGCGGCGGTTGCCAGCCTTGGGCCATGGTGTGCGCGACGTTGATCAGGTCCAGCCCGGCGGTGAAGTGGTCGCCATGCCCGAACACCACGGCCACCCGTGCTTCTTCGTTGCGGTCGAATTCGCCATAGGCCAGGCTCAGTTCGTTGAGCAGGTCGAGATCAAAGGCGTTGCGCTTGGCTACCCGATCCAGCCCAAGCAGCAGGACATGCCCTTGTAGTTCACGGCTGACGCGGCTGCTGCTGGCTTGACTCATGGCTGGATCCTCGGGCGCGAAAGGCAGTTTCGGACCGAAGGGCCCGCTGCAAAAGGTGAAGCGTTTAAGCGCAATGACCAACAGGGCCGGGCCTTTGAAAAATAGACGCTCCTGCGAGGATGCGCAAAGCCTGTGACGCAGAGCAGTCGAATGGTCTTTTCCGATAAAAAAAGCTCCCTTTTTCAGGGATTTCCGGTATAGTGCGCGCCGGCCTTTAACCGGGCCGCGTTTAGGTAGCGCAATTCCCCGAAGTCAGCTTCGGCTGCACGTCCGCACAGCGGACTCTCCCTTGACGAATCTTTTTCATTCATTCGTTTTCGCAAATCCCCGCCGACAAAGCAGCCAGGGCGACTCTTGAGTCTCAACACGGCATGCGCAGCTTTGGAGCATGGGTCTTTGCGGATGCACTTAGAGGCAGACCCATGACCCAGGAAACCGGCGGCTTCGCCGCTTTTAATCTTAACCCGAACATTCTTGCTGCCGTCATCGCGACCGGCTACGAAGAACCTTCGGCTATTCAGCAGCAATCGATCCCGATCATCATGGCCGGCCAAGACATGATTGGCCAGGCGCAAACCGGTACCGGTAAAACCGCCGCGTTCGCCCTGCCTATCCTGCACTGCATCGATCCTGCCAAGCGCGAGCCGCAAGCCCTGATCCTGGCGCCAACCCGTGAGTTGGCGCTGCAAGTAGCAACCGCTTTCGAAACCTACGCCAAGCAAATGCCAGGCGTTACCGTTGTGGCCGTTTACGGCGGCGCGCCTATGGGCCCACAACTGAAAGCAATCCGTAATGGCGCACAGATCGTTGTCGCCACTCCGGGCCGTCTGTGCGACCACCTGCGCCGTGACGAAAAAGTACTGTCGACCGTGAACCACCTGGTTCTCGACGAAGCTGACGAAATGTTGAAGCTGGGCTTCATGGATGACCTGGAAGTCATCTTCAAGGCACTGCCACCGACCCGTCAGACCGTACTGTTCTCGGCCACCCTGCCACAGTCTATCCGCGCCATTGCCGAACGCCATCTGCGCGATCCGCAACACGTGAAGATCCAGACCAAGACTCAGACCGTTACCGCGATCGAACAGGCTCACCTGTTGGTTCACGCTGACCAGAAGACCTCGGCTGTATTGAGCCTGCTGGAAGTCGAAGACTTCGACGCCCTGATCATGTTCGTGCGCACCAAGCAAGCGACCCTGGACCTGGCCAGTGCCCTGGAAGCCAAAGGCTACAAAGCCGCTGCGCTGAACGGTGACATTGCCCAGAACCAACGTGAGCGCGTGATCGACTCCCTCAAGGATGGCCGTCTGGACATCGTTGTGGCGACCGACGTAGCGGCTCGTGGTCTCGACGTTCCGCGTATCACCCACGTGTTCAACGTGGACATGCCGTACGATCCAGAGTCCTACGTTCACCGTATCGGCCGTACTGGCCGTGCCGGTCGCGAAGGTCGTGCACTGCTGCTGGTGACTCCACGTGAGCGCCGCATGCTGCAAGTGATCGAGCGTGTAACCGGTCAGAAAGTTGCCGAAGTCCGTCTGCCGGATGCCCAGGCTGTTCTCGATGCGCGCATCAAGAAACTGACCAACAGCCTGTCGCCGCTGGTGGCTGACGCTGAATCGACCCACGGCGACCTGCTGGACCGCCTGACCGCCGATATCGGTTGCACCCCGCGTGCCCTGGCTGCGGCCCTGCTGCGCAAGGCTACCAACGGTCAGGCCCTGACTCTGGCAGCGATCGAGAAAGAACGTCCACTGGTGCCGAACAACGCTCCGCGCGGTGATCGTCCAGAGCGTACCGGTGATCGTCCGGACCGTGGTGATCGTGAGCGTCGTGCTCCGGTTCCATTGGCCGAAGGCCGTGCTCGCTGCCGTACCGCGCTGGGCGCGCGTGATGGCATCGCAGCCAAGAACCTGCTGGGCGCTATCCTCAACGAGGGTGGCCTGGCACGTGAAGCGATCGGTCGCATCCAGGTGCGTGACAGCTTCTCCCTGGTGGAGCTGCCGGAAGATGGCCTGGAGAAATTGCTGGCCAAGCTGAAGGACACCCGTGTTGCTGGCAAGCAGCTCAAGCTGCGTCGCTATCGCGAAGATTGATCGACCCTTGGGTTGATTGATCGAACATAAAAAATCCCCGACTGGTTCGGGGATTTTTTATGCCTGGGTTTTACCGGGCCCCTACAAAAAGCCGCGGCTAATCAAAGCGATAGATATCCATCCCCAACGCGCCCAGGGTGAACCCCTGATGGGCCACACTGAACTGCCCACCCGCGCCGCGGGCGAAGTACAGCGGCAATAAGTGCTCATCGCTGGGATGGCTGCGCACCGCGTGGGGCGCCTGGCGGCGGTAGTCGTGCAAGGCGGCTTCATCCTGGGTGTCGAGTTTGTCGACGACCCAGTCGCGGAACTCTCGTGCCCAGGGCTCGATGCTTTCCGGGCCGGCCCGCCAGTCCAGCTCACCGAGGTTATGGGTGATGCTGCCCGAGCCGATCAACAACACGCCTTGTTCGCGCAAGCTGCGCAATGCCTGGCCGATTCGGGTTTGCAGCGTCGGACCCATGTGGCTGGGCAGGGAGACCTGCACCACAGGGATATCGGCCGTCGGGTACATCAAAGACAGCGGCACCCAGGTGCCATGGTCGAACGGGCGCTGGTGGTCTAGGCGGGCGGGCAGGCCATCGGCGGCGAGCAGCTCGACGATCTGTTGCGCCAGTGCCGGATCGCCGGGCGCTGGATACTGCACCGCAAACAGCTCGCGAGGGAAACCGCCGAAGTCGTGCCAGGTCTCTGGGGCAGGGCTGGCGCTGACCAGCAGTTCACGGCTTTCCCAATGTGCGGACATCACCACGATTGCCTTGGGGCGGGGCAGGGCGGCGGCCAGGCGTGCAAGAGCCGGCCCGCTGGCGCCAGGTTGTAGGGCAAGCATGGGCGAGCCGTGGGAAATAAACAGGCTGGGCAGCATGAGCAGGGTCCTCAAGGTTAAGATGGGACCATCATTAATCAGATCATTGATCTAAATCTAATATAAGTTTTAGCGCCATTTGATCGAATTTTTTGGGCTATTCATGGAATCCACCTTTTGGCATGACCGCTGGGCACGTAATCAGATCGGCTTTCACCTGCCTGAGGTCAATCCCTATTTGCAGCGACACTGGCCGGGGCTGGGGTTGGTCGGCGGGGCCCGGGTGCTCGTGCCGCTGTGCGGCAAGAGTCTGGACCTGATGTGGCTGGCGCAGCAGGGCTGCCAGGTCCTGGGTGTGGAACTGTCGGAAAAGGCCGTGGAGGAGTTTTTCCAGGAGCAGTGCCTGGCTGCACAAGTCAGCCAGCGGGGCAGTTTCAAGGTTTATCAGGCTGGCACTATCGAGTTGTGGTGCGGCGATTTCTTCGAGTTGAGCCGTGAAGATGTGGCAGGGTGCGCCGCCCTGTATGACCGTGCGGCGCTGATTGCCTTGCCGCCGTTGATGCGTGAGCGCTATGCCGCGCATTTGCAGGCGATTGCGCCCCAGGTGCAAAGTGGCCTGTTGATCAGCCTGGATTATGAGCAGGCCCTGAAGGCCGGGCCGCCGTTTGCGGTCAGTGACGAGGAAGTCCGGAGGCTGCTGGCAGGACGCTGGCGCCTGAGCGTCCTGGAGCAGCGGGATATCCTGGCCGAGAGCCCGAAGTTCGCCCAGGACGGTGTCACGCGCCTTGAGGAGCGGGTTTACCAGTTGGCGCAGCGGTAAAACACGCACCCACAAAAAAGGGGCGATTCAGTCGCCCCTTTTTCTACCCTTTGGCTGTCAGCCGCGACGACGCAGTGCGTCGATCCGCTCTTCCAGTGGCGGGTGGCTCATGAACATCCGCGCCAGGCCTTGCTTGACGCCACCGTTGATGCCGAAGGCATTCAGGGTGTCAGGCATGTGCACTGGCAGGCCCTGTTCGGAGCGCAGGCGTTGCAGGGCACCGATCATCGCGGCAGTACCGGCCAGTTGGGCACCGGCTTCGTCGGCGCGGAACTCGCGTTTGCGCGAGAACCACATCACGATGGAGCTGGCGAGGAAGCCCAGTACCAGTTCGGCAAAGATGGTCGCCACGTAGTAGGCGATACCCTGGCCGCCTTCGTTCTTGAAGATCACCTTGTCGACAAAGTTGCCGATGATCCGCGCAAAGAACATCACAAAGGTGTTCACCACGCCCTGCACCAGTGCCAGGGTAACCATGTCACCGTTGGCGACGTGGCCGATCTCGTGGGCCAGCACGGCCTTCACTTCGTCGGGCGAGAAACGCTCGAGCAAACCCTGGCTGACGGCAACAAGAGCATCGTTCTTGTTCCAGCCAGTGGCAAAGGCGTTGGCCTCGTAGGCCGGGAAGATCCCGACTTCAGGCATCTTGATCCCGGCTTCGCGGGACAGTTGCTCGACGGTTTGCAGCAGCCATTGCTCATGCCGGGTGCGCGGCTGGGTGATGATCTGGGTGCTGGTGCTCATCTTCGCCATCCACTTGGAGATGAACAGCGAGAAGATCGAGCCGGCAAAACCAAAGACGGCACAGAAAACCAGCAGCTGATTGAGGTTCAGATCAACCCCGTTGGCCGCCATGAACCCGTTGAAGCCGAAAAGGCTCAGGGTGATGCTGGCAATCAGCACGACCGCCAGGTTAGTGGCCAAGAACAGCAGGATGCGCATCATGGTTGTAGAATTCTCCTCATGCTTAATATGTCGCGTACTGCGGGGTATATAAGGTGCGGCAGTGGGCTATTCAACCGGGCGACTATTTCAAACTGTGTCCTACAGCGCGAATGTAGAACCTTGCAGGGATTTTCCGAGGCTTTATGCCCATGGAAATTCCCCTCCATAAGCCGTTGGGCCCCGTGATTACTGGAAAGTGCAGGGTAGAAGGGACGAGAGTGAGGCCAACGAGTGTTTCTGTCGGTGTGGCGCGTAGATGTGTTGCCAGATACTCGCTGTACGACCTCTTGTGGGTCGTACAGCGAAAGCGAGGTCACTGGCGATAGGACTTCAGGAAGTTGCCGATGCGGCCGATGGCCATGTCCAGGTCATCCACACGGGGCAAGGTCACCACGCGGAAGTGATCAGGCCACGGCCAGTTGAACGCCGTGCCCTGGACCACCAGCAGCTTTTCCGAGAGCAGCAGGTCGAGGACGAACTTCTCGTCGTTGTGGATCGGGCAGACTTTCGGGTCGATCCGCGGGAACGCATACAAGGCGCCCATGGGTTTGACGCAACTGACGCCGGGAATATCGTTGAGCAGCTCCCAGGTGCGGTTGCGCTGCTCCAGCAGGCGGCCGGCGGGCAGCACCAGGTCGTTGATGCTCTGGTAGCCGCCCAGGGCGGTCTGGATCGCGTGCTGGCTCGGCACGTTGGCACACAGGCGCATATTGGCCAGCATGTCGATGCCTTCGATGTAGCTCTGGGCATTGTGCTTGGGCCCGGAGATGGCGACCCAGCCGGAACGGAAGCCCGCGACCCGGTAGGACTTGGACAGGCCGTTGAAGGTCAGGCATAGCAGGTCCGGGGCCAGGGAGGCGGTGCAGATGTGCACGGCGTCGTCGTAGAGGATCTTGTCGTAGATCTCGTCGGAGAACACCACCAGGTTGTGCTGGCGCGCCAGTTCGAGCATGCCCAGCAGCACTTCCTTGGAGTACACCGCGCCCGTCGGGTTGTTCGGGTTGATGATCACCAGCGCCTTGGTGTTGGGCGTGATCTTGGCCTTGATATCGGCCAGGTCCGGCCACCAGTTGGCTTGCTCGTCACACAGGTAATGCACCGGATGGCCACCGGCGAGGGTCACGGCAGCGGTCCACAGCGGGTAGTCAGGCGCCGGCACCAGCACTTCGTCGCCGTTGTTGAGCAAGGCCTGCATGGCCATCACGATCAGCTCGGAGACACCATTGCCGAGGTAGATATCTTCAATACCAACCCCTTCTACCTGCTTTTGCTGGTAGTACTGCATGACTGCCTTGCGCGCGCTGAACAACCCCTTGGAGTCGCTGTAGCCCTGGGCGGTGGGCAGGTTGCGGATCACGTCCTGGAGGATTTCGTCCGGTGCTTCGAAACCAAAGGGCGCCGGGTTGCCAATGTTCAGCTTGAGGATGCGATGGCCTTCCTCTTCCAGGCGCTTGGCGTGCTTGAGCACTGGGCCGCGAATGTCGTAGCAGACGTTGGCGAGCTTGTTCGATTTGCTGACCTGCATGGCGATGTGATCCCGAAAATGAACGATCCAGACGATGTGAAGACTACCGTGCTGGGAATCCTGCGTGTGGCCTGACCCATAAATACGTTTGAATGCCGATAACGCGGGTGCCAGACTGGCGCTTTGAAGAGGCGCAATCATACGTGCCGCCTGATCCATGGAAAAGACACAGATCAGGCTTTTTCAGTTGTCGAGGTGCATTGATGGAAAAGTTGGATAAAACCCTGGATGAATGGCGGGAAATGCTCGACCCGGCGCAGTATCAGGTGTGCCGTCTCAAGGGCACCGAGCGGCCGTTTTCTGGCAAGTACAACGCCACTACGACCGATGGCGTGTATCACTGCATTTGCTGCAATGAGCCGCTGTTCGACTCGAAGACCAAGTTCGATGCCGGTTGTGGCTGGCCCAGTTTTTATGAGCCGATTGCTGATAGCGCGATGATTGAGATTCGTGATGTGAGCCACGGGATGATCCGTACGGAAGTGACCTGTGCCAAGTGCGATGCGCATTTGGGCCATGTGTTCCCTGATGGCCCGCCGCCTACAGGCCTGCGCTATTGCATCAACTCGGTGTGCCTGGACCTGGTTCCGCGCTGACATCATGCCCCTCGTAGGAGCCGGCAAGCCGGTTCCTGCGGGGTGATGTCGAGTCATTAGTCTGGTCAATTAAATTGCATGCAATTCAATTGCACACTATGTTTCATGTTCTTCTTTGTGTCCGAGGCGATCTCATGAGCGATAACCTGCTGTCCATCCCTTGCACCACCATCAAGGGCGAGCAAAAGACCCTGGCGGATTTCGCCGGCAAGGCGATCCTGGTGGTCAACACCGCCAGCAAATGCGGCTTCACTCCGCAGTACAAAGGCCTGGAGCAGCTCTGGCAGCAGTACAAGGACCAGGGCCTGGTGGTGCTGGGCTTTCCGTGCAACCAGTTCGGCAAGCAGGAGCCGGGTGACGAGGGGGCTATTTCCGAGTTTTGCGAGCTGAATTTCGGCGTCAGTTTCCCCCTGTTCAAGAAGGTCGATGTCAACGGGGGCGAGGCCCATCCGCTGTTTGTGCAACTCAAACAGCGCGCGCCGGGCCTGCTGGGTTCCAAGGGCATCAAGTGGAACTTCACCAAGTTCTTGATCGGCCGCGACGGCCAGGTGGTCCAGCGTTTTGCCCCGACCACCAAACCCCAGGAATTGACCCAAGAGATCGAAGCGCTGCTCAAATGACTGACTTGCCTGCCGTATCCCTGGCCCTGGATGACCAGCTGTGCTTCAAGCTGTACGCCGCCTCCCGGGCGGTGACACGAGCCTATAAGCCAATGCTCGACCAGTTGGGCCTGACGTATCCGCAATATCTGGTGATGTTGGTGTTGTGGGAGTGGCATGCCGCTGCCCCGCCGCAGCCGACGGTCAAGGCGCTGGGGGAACGGCTGTTGCTCGATTCCGGGACGCTGACGCCGCTGCTCAAACGCCTGGAGCAACTGACGTTGATCACGCGCCGGCGCAGTACCCATGATGAGCGTGAAGTGCACTTGAGCCTTGCCGAAGCGGGCCAGGCGCTGCGTGAGCGCGTCCAGCCGCTGAAGGCTCGCTTGTTGTGCGACAGCGGCGTGGACCTGAGCCAGGCGGACACCCTGCGCCATGGCCTGGACCAGTTGCTCCGGCAGATCACAGATTTGTCGTAGTCGGCACCCAGAGGTCGAGTAGGGCGTTGAGTTCTTCGCGGCGAAAGGGTTTGGCCAGGTAGTCGTTCATGCCGGCGGCCCGGCACCGTTCGCGTTCCTCGGCCAGGGCATTGGCGGTCAGCGCGACGATCGGCAGCTGCGGCCAGCGCCCGCTGCGGCGAATCTGCCGGCTCGCCTCGTAGCCATCCATGACCGGCATGTTGCAGTCCATCAGCACCATATCGAAACGTTGTTCTTCCAGCTGCTTCAGCGCCTCGCCGCCATGGGCCGCGACCACCACCTCGCAGCCCAGCTTGCCGAGCATGCCCTTGGCCACCAGTTGATTGACCGGGTTGTCCTCCACCAAGAGGATACGCGCCCGATGGGCAACCGGGCTGGTCTCCAATTGGGCCAGGTCGAGGACGATTTCGCTGTCGGCGCGCAGGGTACGGTGCAAGACCTGATACAGCGCCGTGCGACTCAGCGGGCGCGCCTGCTGTTGCAGCGGCGCCAGGGCGGCCACTTCTTCGCTGGGCATGAAATTGCCGTAGGCGGTGACCAGCAGGATCGGAGCGCTGACGGTCGGCCGCAGGCGGAACAGGCATTCGGGGCAGTCGGTGATCAGGATGTCCGGTGCCAGGCCCGTCAAGTCATCGTCGATGGTGTAGCAGTGCGGCGTCAGCCCCCAGTGCGGCAACAGGGTGTGCAGCAGTTCTGCCAGCCCGCTGCTGGCCCCGGTAATCACCGCGACTTCACCGCTCAATGGCGCCAGTCGTGTCGCTGGGGTGTGTGCAGGAAGTGGCAGTTCGGCGCAGAACTGGCTGCCGAAGCCGGTTTCCGAACTGATGGTCAGCCGACCGCGCATGGCTTCGCAAAGATTGTGGGTCAGCGCCAACCCCAGGCCGGTCCCGCCAAACTGGCGGGTAATGCCGGCGCCCGCCTGGGTGAAGGGTTTGAAGATCCGCGCCTGGGCTTCCTGCGCAATGCCGATGCCGGTGTCGCACACTTCGATGCGCACGCCGTCGGGTTGCGCACTGAGGCGCACATCGACGCGACCGAACCGGGTGAACTTCAAGGCATTGGACAGCAGGTTACTGACAATCTGCCGGACCCGCGTCGGATCACCCACGACCTGGGCAGGAAACTGCGGATCGATCAGGCAGGTCAACTCCACGCTGGGCGCAGCGTTCTGCGACAACAGGTTGGCGGTGTCTTCCACCAGGGAGCCGAGGTCGAAGGGGATGCTTTCGAGTTCCAGTTGCCCGGCGTCAAACTTGGACAGGTCGAGAATATCGTTGAGCAGTTCTACCAAAACCTTGCCGGAGTCATGGGCGATCGACAATTGTTGGCGCTGCTCGGCGTTCAGCGCGCTGTCCAGAGACAGCGCGATCATGCCAAGCAGCCCATTGAGCGGGGTGCGGATTTCATGGCTCATGTTGGCAAGGAACGCCGCGCGCGCCTGGGCCATGCCCAGGGCGTTGATTTTCGAGGCCTCCAGCTCTTCGTTGGATTGGCTTAGCCGGTGGTTGATCGCCTTGAGTTCGGTGGTACGCGCCGAAACAATGTCTTCCAACTGGCCAAGGTACTCGGTCAGGCGGTCCTCGGCGTGGCGCCGCTGCTGGATTTCGGTCTCCATGTTCTCGAACTGTTGGTTGGCGACGTTGACCAGCACGCCGATCTCATCATGTTCGTGCCCCGGCGGGCAATCCAGGCGAGCCAGGGGCGCGCTGCCGGGGCTGCGGGTGCTCAACTCACGGATGATCCGCACCAGGGGCTGGGTCAGCATCACGTAGAACAGGCCTAGGAGGATGCCGGTCAGGATCAGGCTACGGGCAAAGCCATTGAGTAGGGTGATCTCTGCTCGACGTAGGAATCGGCTGCCGAATGCGTAGGTGTCGACGTCAAGGCGTAACACGCCGAGGGACTCGCCGGGCATATGGGTGAGGTACAGGCGGTCTTCGAACTGGCGGTTGGCGCCGAACAAAAAGTCGCTGATAGGACGGTAGCTGCTCTCCTTGCGGGGCCGATCAACGTCAGCCAGCACCAGGCCATTGTTGTCGACCAACTGTGCCCGCGTGATGGCGGGGGAGTGCAGCAGGCCCAGGGTCAACTCCTGGGCCAGTTCGGCGTCGATGTTGTAGGCAATACGTGAGGCGGGGTTGTGACTGATTTCAAGCAGCGCGTGTATTTCACGGTTGATGGACGCGTCTTCGCTGGCATAATCAATGCCGATTTGGATCAGGCTGAGTAAGGTTCCCAACACGAAACCAACCAGCACAGTCAGTCTGGCTTGTTTATAAGACAAGCGGTGGGCGAACTTGATATCCATTGGGTGCTGAGCCACTTCACGTTTCCCTTCGCCCGGCAAGCATAGCTGAACATCCTCAGCGCCAGCCTTGCCCGGTATGAATCGTTTTTTAAGGTGCAGCCGTCTGGCAACTGCGTCAGGGTTGCCAATACGCCATCTTTTTCAAGAACTTGCCACAGGAATAGTCATGGATTCTCGATTGAATGCCTTTCTTGAGCGGGCCGATGCGGTGCTTGCTCGTCTGGAACCCCTGTTGCCCGCACCTCGCGTGGCGGTTGACTGGAACCACTGCCTGGCGGCCCGCTGGCAGCGCGAGGGGCGCAGCGGCTTTTTGCTGCCCCTGGAAGTCAGCCTGGATATGCGCCTGTCCGACCTGATCGGTGTCGACAAACAGCGCGAGCAATTGGCGCGCAATACCCAGCAGTTTCTCGACGGCCTGCCCGCCAACCATGCGTTGCTCTGGGGGGCGCGTGGCACGGGCAAATCGTCGATGGTCCGCGCCTTGCTGGCTCAGCATGCCAAGGCCGGCTTGCGCCTGATCGAAATCGAGCGTGACCACCTGGCCGACCTGCCGCGTGTGGTCGAGCAACTGCTCAAGCTGCCACAGCGTTTTATCCTGTTCTGCGATGACCTCTCGTTCGAGGCTGGCGAAGGCGACTACCGTGTGCTCAAGAGCGTGCTCGACGGTTCGCTGGAGCAGGCCCCGGAAAACGTGTTGCTGTACGCGACCTCCAACCGTCGTCACCTGGTGCCGGAAAACCAGAGCGACAACGACAACTGGAAACGTGTGGATGGTGAGTTGCATCCCAGTGAGGCGGTGGAAGACAAGATCGCCTTGTCCGACCGTTTTGGCCTGTGGTTGTCGTTCTACCCGTTCACCCAGGAACACTTCCTGGACGTGGTGGAGCACTGGATCGGCGAGCTGGCGAACAAGGCGGGTTTGCAGTGGCAGCGCGATGAAGCCCTCGACATCCTTGCGGTGCGCTGGGCCACGGGTCGCGGCAATCGCAACGGCCGGTGCGCCTACCAATTCGCCCGGTACTGGGTGGGCCTTAAATTGCTGGAGCGCCAGCCATGATCGATTTACAGAAGGCGGGCAGCGGCCTTGATGGCTACGCCATGCTTTGTGCGCAACTGGAATCGCTGCTGGCCGATGAGCGTGACTTTATCGCCAACGCGGCGCAGTTTTCGGCGTTCCTGTTCAACCAGCTAGATGACTTGAACTGGGCGGGCTTTTATCTCAACCGTGATGAGGAACTAGTCCTCGGGCCTTTCCAGGGGCAGATCGCCTGTGTGCGGATTCCGTTTGGTCGAGGGGTGTGTGGTGCGGCGGCGGCTTCACGGCAAACCCAGCGGGTGGAGGATGTACATGCGTTTGCTGGGCATATTGCCTGCGACAGTGCGTCCAACAGCGAGTTGGTGGTGCCCTTGGTCAAGGATGGGAGGTTGATTGGGGTGCTGGACCTGGACAGTCCGAAACTGGCGCGTTTCAGGCCAGAGGATCAGGCGGGCATTGAGCGGCTGGCGGCAATTTTTCTGCGGTTGACTGCCTGCTGAATGAGCTGCATTGCCTGTGGGAGCTGGCTTGCCTGCGATGGCGTGGGGGCGTCAGGTGCCCCACGTCTTCGTTAGCGACCATCGCCGGCAAACCGGCTCCTACAGGGTGAGGGTATCCAGTTGCTCTTGCAGCACTTGCTCAAGATCGAACATGGCGTTTTCGATGGCCTTGACCCAGATGGCCAGTTGGGCCCGATCCGCATCCTCGCCAGCCTGCTCCAGCATCTCGCATTGCTCGGCCAGCGTGCGGGCCTGGACGATCCTGGCGGCGCCCTTGATCTTATGGGCCTGATCGATCAGGTCCTGGTGAGCGCCTTGTGCGAGCAATGCCATCAGTTCCTCGCGATCACGACGGCTGCTGCTCAACAGTTCTTCCAGCAGGCGCCGGCTTAACAACGGATCTCCGCCAGTCAGGGCGTTCAGGCTATCGAGGTCGAAGATCCGCGCTGGCGCCAGCGGGGTGATCTCGGCCAGGTGGCGCTCCAGTGTCGTAAGGCTGATGGGCTTGAACAGGCAGTCACTCATCCCCGCATCCCGGCAGCGCTGTTTTTCCTCCGGCTGAGCATTGGCGGTGAAGCCCAGGATGATGCAGGGCGGCATGTTTTCCCGTTGTTCATGTTCACGGATCGCACGGGCCAGTTCATAGCCGTTCATGACCGGCATGTTGCAGTCGGCGATGATCAGGTCGAAGTGTTCCTGGCGCCAGGCCTGGAACCCCGCCGCGCCGTGCTGGACCGCGGTGAACCGGTGCCCGAGGAAGCCCAGTTGCTGGCACATGAGCAGGCGGTTGGCCGGATGGTCGTCCACCACCAGCACATTCAGGATTGCTGCCGCATCCTGGGGCGCAGGCTTGAGCTCGATCAGCGGGTAGGCAGGTGCCAGGCTGGTCATCTGCAGCGAGACAAATACCTGGGTGCCGACACTGGGCACGCTGCTCAAGGCCAGTTGCCCGCCCATCATCTCGCACAGGCTGCGACAGATCACCAGTCCAAGACCCGCGCCGCTCCTGGCCAGGTGCCCGGAATTGTCGGCCTGGGAAAAAGGTTCGAACAGGCGTTGCTGGTCGTCGCGGCTGATACCGATGCCGGTGTCCTCGACCACCAGTTTCATCTGGATTTGCTGCGGCTGCCCGGTGGCCTGGATATCCACCTTGATCTTTACCTCGCCCTGTTCGGTGAACTTGATGGCGTTGCTCACCAGGTTGGAGAGGATCTGCTTGAAGCGCAGCGGATCGATCTGTACGTCACGCTCGTCGACGCCGGGATTGAACGCCAACAGCAGGTTGAGATTCTTCTGGCGTGCCAGGCCATCGAACACTCGCACTACCGACTCGATCAGTTCGCGCAGGTTGACGCGCTCCGGCGCCAGGCTCAGGCGGCCCGACTCGATGCGCGCGATGTCGAGAATATCGCCAATCAATTCCAGCAAGTCCTTGGCCGAGTTGTAGGCCACCTCGATGGCCGGGCGATCCAGGTGCCCGTGGTCGGCACGCTTGAGGGTCAACTCCAGCATGCCGATCACCGCGTTCATGGGGGTGCGGATCTCATGGCTCATGGTTGCCAGGAACGTGCTTTTCGCGCGATTGGCCTCATCGGCGCGGTCCTTGGCTGCGCGCAGGTCATCGAACAATTGGCGACGTTCGCTGATGTCGATCCAGCCGCCGATGATGCCCTGGACCTCACCAACGGAGTTACGGTAAGGCAGGATCCAGTGGTAGATCGTCAGGTGTTGCCCGCGAATATGCAGCGGGCGGTCAACGATCAGCGGCTTGCCTTCGGCCACCACCCGCAGATAGTCGGCGTGATACTGGTTGGCTTGCGCCTCGCTGGCCAGGCTGCTCTGCATGACACTCTTGCCGATGACCTCCTCGCGCTTGACGCCGAAGACCTGCAGGTAACTGTCATTGCAGGTCTGCAGCAAACCGTTGCGATCGCGCACGTAGATCGGGTGCGGGGTTTCATTGACCAGGGCACGCATGAACTCGTATTGATCGCTCAGGGCCCGCTCTGCCATCTGCCGGTGCTTGATTTGCCGGCGCATATAGCCGTTCCAGGCCAGGGATGTAAGCAGCAGCAGCCCGGCGGCGCTGATGATCTGGATAATCAAGCGGTGGTAGTTGCGCCAGTAGCTGTCGGAGGCGGCTGTGTAGCCACGCCAGCGGTTGTTGATCACCCCAAGTTCATCCGGCGCGATGCTCAGCAGTGCCTTGTCGAGGATCGAGGCCAGTTCGGTGGCGCTGCGTGAGGTGGCCAGGGAGAACGAGGCCAGTTGTGTACCGATACTCGAACTGATCTGCAATTGGCCCTGGAAGAAATGGGATGAGAGGAAGTAGTTGGCGACAACCAACGAGTTGACGGCCCCATCCACATGCCCCTGGGCCAGCATTTCCGAGGCCTTGAAGGTATCGCTGGCCTCCACCAGGGTGATCTGCGAATACTCCCGGCGCAGATAGTCCACCAAGGGGTTGCCTTCGGTGATCGCGAGTTTTTTTCCCGCTAGTTGCTCAAGAGTCGAGGGCGCTCCAGGCTCCTTGCGTGTCAGTAGAACGTAGGAGTTCTGCAGGTAGGGACGGCTGAAGTCGAGCTTGGCTTCGCGTTCGCGGCTGGGACTGATGGCGGCAATAATATCGGCGTTGCCGTTTTCGACCTGCTCGATCATTTGGTTGACGTTACGGGTGTTCTGGAACTCCAGGTGCAAGCCCGTGCGTAGCCGTATCAACTCCAGCAGGTCAGCGGTCATGCCACGCAACTGGCCGTCGGAATCGATGAACGTCAGTGGCGCGAGGGTTCCGTTGATGACCACTTTTACCACCGGGTGGTCCTTAAGCCAGCGCTCTTCACGTTGGCTCAACTGCAGCTTGTGGTCGGTCAACAGGATATCGCTACCCGCACTCCAGCGTTTGGCGATGTTTTCCCGCTCGTAGGTCCCTACGCCTGCCAGGACCGCATCGACGATGCCTAGCAGGGTTTGCTGGTTGCGGTGTACGGCAAAGCTGAAGCCGTAGGCTTCGTGCTTGCCGAAAGTGGCCATGCGGATGTTCTTCAGGTAGCCCTTGTTGATCATGTAATGGGTGGAAATAGTATCGCCGAGGAACACGTCGGCCTGGTCGAAGGCCACGGCGTTCAGCGCATTCAAATAAGACGGATAGACCTGGATGATCGCATTCGGGTACAGCGCTTCGACGTCCTTTAGCGGCAGGTAGTGGTAGACAAGGCTCAAGCGCATGCCCGCCAGCCCGTCATTGAGCGGGCGGGTTTCTGCGTCACGGGTGACCAGTACCGGCTGGTCGACCGCGTAGGGCGTTGACAGGACAATGTCGGCGTTGCTCGCTTCAAATCCGTTGGCGCTGCCCAGCAAGTCGATTTTCCCGTCTTCCAGCGCCTGGATGGCCGCCTCCCGCGAGGGGTAGCGCAACACCGTGACGGGCAATGCCAGGGCTTTGGCCAGGATCCCCGCGTAGTCGGCAGTAATACCTTCGTAATCGTGGCCGCTGGCGGTAATGTCGAAGGGCGGGTAGTCGGGTGTCGAGGTTCCCAGCACCAACTCACGTTTGTTTTGTAGCCATTGGCGCTGCGTGGGGTTCAGTTGGGTGTCCAACTGAACGGTACCGGCACGACTCAGCAATGAGTAGCGTTCTGGAGCGGTTTGAGTGGCTGACACGGCTGTACTCAAGCACAGCCCGGCACTCAAAATGATTAGATAGTCCTTTAAACGCCTTGGCATCCTGTTTCTCACACTAACGCGTTGCGTTTTGCCATCTCGATAAGTTCTACCAAGGACTTGGCCTTGAGTTTTTGCATTAGTCGTTTTTTATAAGTGCTGACCGTTTTATTGCTGAGGAACATACCTTTGGCAATCTCCTTGTTTGTACGGCCTTGTGCAAAAAGTTGTAAGACCATAAGTTCTCGGTCATTGACTGACTTGAAAAGATTCAGTTCTTCATTTTCGCCGAGTTCGGCGCCGGTGGTGTTCAATGCTTGACTTGGGAAATAGTTGTAACCTGAAAGTACAGCCCTGATGGCACTTAGTAGTTCACTCAGATCACCTTCTTTGCAGACATAACCATCGGCCCCTGAACGCATGCAGCGTGTGGCAAAAAGTGTCGGGGACTGGGCGGTCAGAATCAACGTTTTCATTGGAGTACTCATTGCATTGAACCTGCAGAGAACCTCCAGTCCGTCGAGCTTGGGGATGCTGATATCAAGTATGATGAGGTCTGGCAGACATTCGCGGACCATTTGTATTGCATCACAACCGTTATCTGTTTCGCCGACAACTTTGTAACCTTCATGTTCCAGCAACATTCGGATTGCAAGTCGAATAACCGGGTGGTCGTCAATAATAAAGACTGTATTCATGAGCCAATTCCATACTAGTGCAAATAAGCGCGCACATTAGCTCAGAAGGTAGGGTAGGAGCATGAAGGGAAGGCTGAGCAGATATAAAACAGGAAAATTCCTACCATAAAAAAGGTATTGGACTACAACGCGCTAAGGCTTTGTTGGCCGTGTTGTAAGAGTTTCCTAGGTGAAAGGTTTGAAAGCTGTGCAGTGTTATTTGTAAGAGGGATGGGGGCGATATTTCATTTGTGAATGCGTTTAATGTCCTACGTTAAATTTTGAAAAGTTACTTTGGCAGCTCTCGGTATGTTGATGCAGTAGGGTACTTCAGCTTTGCCGGGTGATTTGGGGGTAAATGCCAGATGGGGGCTCTTTAGTCGTGGGCTAGCGCTGATTGGTTGATCAATTCGATCCAGGCTTCTTTGTTCAAGGGCTTAGCCAAATATCCAAGCAGACGCAAGTCACGTTGTATTGCCAGGGTTTTCAAATATTCCAGTTCGAGGGCGGGCAGGCCACTTAGCAATACAGCACTTTTGACAAAGCCTGCATGGCTGGCTATCTCCACCAGCTCCAACCCGGTGAGGTCGGGCAGGCATTGATCACATAACATCACGTCGAAGGGGACCTCGGTTGTACGCATCAACTTGATTGCCTGCTCGGCATTTGCGGCGGGTGTCAGTTGGTCGTAGCCGAAACTCTTGAGCAGGCACTGAATGGCCAGGAGTTGAAACGGGTGATCTTCCACCAGCAGGATGCGCAATTGTCGTTCGGGCATAGGAAGTTCCGTGGAAGTAGCTGTAGGCGCAAAGATGCCAGCCAGTGCCTGTGTCTGTTTGCCCTGTGAGCAAGACGTCGGGCTATCTTGGGTTTGCGTGAATGTAGGAGCTGAGCGCTGGGGTGGATAAGAGAGGGGTGATTATTCATCGGGTGTTGGGGCAAATTCGATCAGGCTGCTCTGGTGCTTGCGTAGGTCGATTCTTCGAGGCAAGCGCCCAGGCAGGAAAACCTGCCTGGGCCATGGGTCATTGAGGGTAGGAGCGCCCGGTCATTTCCCGGGCCATCTCACTGGCGTAGCTATCGGTCATGCCGGCGATGAAGTCGATCATGCGCAGGAATGAGCGATGCAGCGGCCAGTCAGGATGGGGTGCGCTGTTGCCCAGCAAATCCAGGACGCGTCGATTCTTGAAGGATGGAGTACGGCCGCCATGCTGTTCCAGGGCAGCGCCGCAGAAGGTGTTCAGCAGGATCTCCAGGGTGGTGTAGGCGCCGATCTCATGCAGGGTCTTGCGCTTGTCCTGGAAGATTTTCTTGCGTGCCATGTCCTTGGCATTCAGTACACAACGTTTGGCCGGGCCATGCATATGTTCCACCAGGTCGCCTTGCAAGGTCCCGGCCAGTAGCGCCTGCTGTTGCTCGACGAACGCCCGCGCGGCGGCGTTGGTCAGGTGCTCGATGGCCTTGCCCCGCAGGATCGCGAGTTTGCGTCGCCTGGAGTCCTGGGGCCCCAGTTGCCGGTAGGTTTCCGGCAGGTCATCGCCCACCAGGTTCAGCAGCAGCGACTCGACCTCGGCGTACTCCAGCAAGTCCATCTCCAGGCCGTCTTCCAGGTCGATCAAGGCGTAGCAGATGTCGTCGGCGGCCTCCATCAGGTACACCAGTGGGTGGCGTGCCCAGCGTTGTTCCTCGAGTTGCGGCAGGCCGAGTTTCTGGGCGATCTGTTCAAGGATCGGCAATTCGCTCTGGTAGCAGCCGAACTTGTGTTTCTTGTAGCCCAGGGAGTCGGCGTGGCGGGCGGTCCATGGGTATTTGAGGTAGGTGCCCAGGGTGGCGTAGGTCAGGCGCGTACCGCCGTCGAACTGGTGATATTCCAATTGCGTCAGCACGCGGAACCCTTGCGCGTTGCCTTCGAAATTGAGGAAGTCATTGCGCTCGGCGCTGCTCATGTCGTCCAGCCAGCCACGGCCGGCTGCCTGCTGGAACCAGTGGCGGATCGCATCTTCGCCGGAATGGCCGAACGGCGGGTTGCCGATGTCATGGGCCAGGCAGGCCGATTGCACCACCATGCCCAGGTCGCTGGGGTCGCACCAGTCAGGCAGGGCGCTGCGAATGGTTTCGCCCACGCGCATGCCCAGGGAGCGCCCCACGCAACTGACTTCCAGCGAATGGGTCAGCCGGGTGTGGATATGATCGTTGCTGGTCACCGGATGGACCTGGGTCTTGCGGCCCAGGCGCCTAAAGGCCCCGGAGAAGATGATCCGGTCATGGTCTTTGTGAAACGGGCTGCGGCCCAGCTCTTCTGGGCTGTGCAGCGGTTTTCCAAGGCGTTCGCGGGTAAGCAGGGTAGGCCAATCCAAGGCGAGGGCTCTCCGTGGGATGAATGTCGACCCCCAGCTTCCCGGTTCGGCGGGCCTGGAGCAAGCGAAAAACTACAGGCCGGCGGCGTCAATATCGATTAACAGCAGGCGCTGACCGTTATCGAAGAATTGTCCTGCTGTCAGGCAGTATTGATTGGTCGTGGCATCGCGGTAGGTACTGGACAGAATCAAACGGCGTTCCTCCCAGCCTTCGGCCAGCAGGTGATAGAAGTAAGGGCGCCATGACCAGTTGTGGCCCAGGTAGTGGCTGTCGGCTTGCCAGGCATCCTGGCGCCACTCGAAGTTGGGGGTCAGTTGGGTGCCGTGGCGATCGCACTGATAAAACCGCAGCAGCCGGGGAAAGCCCGGCAGCCAGGGCAATTGACTGAGAGGCTCCTGGGCCAGCGCCCAGCCTTGCAGGATCTGCATCAGTTCGATCAGTTGCTGGCGCAGCAGCATGATTCGCCCGCGCTCGGCCAGTTTGTGCTGCACGTAAGCCTGGCGCAGCACGGCGAAACGCGGGACGAATGCGTCGGCGGCGAACCACTCCAGTTGCGCCTGGGCAAACAGGTAGCCCTGGACATACCGTGCGCCACATTCAAGGGCAAAGCGCAGTTGCGCTTCGGTTTCCACGCCTTCGGCAATGATCCAGCATCCGGTTTTTTCCGCCATTTGCGCCAGGGCGCGCACCACCTCACCGCTGGGTCCGCCGAGGGCCGCTGCCTGGAACAGGCGCATATCCAGCTTGAGGATATCCGGGCGCAGGGCAAGGACCCGATCCAGTTGGGAATACCCGGCACCAAAGTCATCAATGGCAATCCGCGCTCCCGCCTCGCGGTAGCGGGCGACGACCTCGGCCAGGCGCTGGCTGTCGCCTCCCAGTTCAGTGATCTCAAACACGATGCGCTTTGGATCGACGTCATGGGCGTGTAGCTGTTTCAGGCTGGGCAGGGCTTGACCCGGTCGCAGCAGGGTGATCCAGCGTGGCGAGATATTGAGGCTCAGGAACCAGTCTTCAGGCGCCTCATGCAGGCGGCTCAGGGCGTTGTCGCGGATCTTGCGATCCAGGCGCCGCAGCGCCGAAGTGGGCGTGCGGGCATCGGCGAACAGGGGGCCGACCGAGTGCAGTTGGCCATCTGCCTGGCGCAGGCGGCCCAGTGCTTCCACCCCGGCAATGCGCCCGGTGGCGGTGTCGATAAATGGTTGGAAACAGGCGAGCGGTTGCCCGTCAATCACAGAGCCTCCTTAGGGTGCTTCGGCATGAAAAAAGCCCGGTACCTGTAGGGAGGGAACCGGGCCTGATCCGTTTGCAAGAATGCAGCCAATTGTCTCAGGACTTGCGGGAGGCACCCTGCATCGCGAGCTTGATCAAGGGGATCAGCCCCGCACCGAGCCTTATCAGGCGGGTCATGGTGCCGATGCTGCCACCCTTGGCGCCTTTGCCGGTGAAGAATCCCAGCAGGGTCACAGCGGCGACGCCCCACAGCGGCGCATGCTTGATCCCGAACCCGTCCTGCCAGCTTTGGCCCAGGTTGCGCACTTTTTGCAAGGGCAGCAGCAATTGCTGGGACTCGTGGCGAATTTCCTGGCGGTGCATTTCCATGCGCAGGCGGATCAAGGCCTTGCGCATTTCCCGCCGGGAATTGGTTTGCGGCAGTTCAGTCAGGCTCATGGCAGCAGGCGCTCCCGGTCGTTGGCCAACTCTTCGAGGGTGGCGTGGAAAGGCGTGGATTCATCGAACACCGCGGCCTTCAAGCGCAACCCGCAGAACGCTGCGGCGAGTACGTAAAACACGCATAGGCTGATGATCCCGGTCAGGCGATAGGTATCCCAGACCAGGATCATGACCAGCGCCGACAACCCCACCAGCAGCAACAGGGCGAACACCAGTGCCAGTCCGGCAAACAGCAGCAGGCTGACGGTGCGTGCCTTCTGTTCCTGCAACTCGATGCCGAACAGCTCGACATGGCTGTGCAGCAAGCCCAGGACAGCCGCGCCGAGGCGCCGCGATGAGGAACTTGGGCCCGTGGACGAGCCGGTTTCGCCGATAGACATGATTAGCGCCTTGTAGCCAGCAGGCCGATCAGAAAGCCCACGCCGGCAGCGATGCCAACGGATTGCCAAGGGTTGGCCTGTACATAATCCTCGGTGGCGGTGACCGCCGCCTTGCCGCGTTCGCGCAGGGAATCTTCGGTCAATTTCAGGGTTTCCCGGGCCTGCAGCAGGCTGTCGTGGATCTTCGAGCGCAGTTCATCAGCCTGGTCACCGGCCAGAATCGCGGTGTCATCCAGCAGCTTTTCGGTATCGCTGACCAGGGTCTGGAAATCTTCCATCAGTATTTCTTGAGCAGTCTTCGCCGTTTTTCTGGCCATGGTTATCTCCGTGAGTGGCTGTCTGGTGCTTGAACGGGGTTTTGCTTGAGAGTCGCCGGCATTGCTGAAGGTTCACTGCAATTGTCTGGTACAGCTTTTGCTTTGCCATGGTGCGCCAGCCCAAAGGTTTGCGCGCAATGCGGGCGGTTTCGGCCAAAGCCTTGAAAAACCTTACCCTAAATCACTAAAACCCGTGGAAAAACCCGCAAGTCATTGCTGTCTTCAACAGTCGTCGCGCCAAAGCGGTTCATATCCTCTGTAGAAGGGTAGAGCACGCAGTGCCAATTTAGTGCGCGATCGTAGGGCGATGAACTGCTTTGGTGCTTTTTCCTCAACTGCAGGCCTGCCAATCCCCATGGAAAATGTGCAAAGCGCGGTGGACACCTTGGTCCACAGCTCCAATACGCTGTTTATTCTGATCGGCGCGGTGATGGTCCTGGCGATGCATGCCGGCTTCGCGTTCCTGGAAGTCGGGACGGTACGGCAGAAGAACCAGGTCAACGCGTTGTCGAAAATCCTCAGTGACTTTGCGGTCTCGACCCTGGCCTATTTCTTTATAGGCTATTGGATCTCTTATGGGGTCAGCTTTATGCAGCCGGCCGCGGTGCTCAGTGCCGACCATGGCTACGGCCTGGTGAAGTTCTTCTTCCTGCTGACCTTCGCAGCGGCCATCCCGGCGATCATCTCCGGGGGGATTGCCGAGCGGGCGCGCTTTGTTCCACAGCTGTGTGCCACGGCGTTGATCGTGGCGTTCATCTACCCGTTTTTCGAGGGCATGGTGTGGAATGGCAACTTCGGCCTGCAAGCCTGGTTGCTGGCGACCTTTGGTGCGACGTTCCACGACTTTGCCGGTTCCGTGGTGGTGCACGCCATGGGTGGTTGGCTGGCGCTGGCGGCGGTGTTGCTGCTGGGCCCACGCCAGGGCCGCTATCGCGATGGGCGCCTGGTGGCGTTCGCGCCTTCGAGCATCCCGTTCCTGGCGCTGGGTTCGTGGATATTGATCGTCGGCTGGTTCGGTTTCAACGTCATGAGCGCGCAGACCTTGTCCGGGGTGAGCGGGTTGGTGGCGGTCAATTCGCTGATGGCCATGGTGGGCGGCACCGTGGCGGCACTGGTGATCGGGCGAAATGACCCAGGCTTCCTGCACAACGGCCCGTTGGCCGGGCTGGTGGCGATCTGCGCGGGCTCCGACCTGATGCATCCGGTGGGCGCGCTGGTTACCGGCGTGGTGGCTGGCGGCTTGTTCGTCTGGTGCTTTATCGCTGCCCAGGACCGGTGGAAGATCGATGATGTGCTGGGTGTCTGGCCGCTGCATGGCCTGTGTGGCGTGTGGGGCGGGATTGCCTGCGGGATTTTCGGCCAGAGCGCCTTGGGTGGGTTGGGCGGCGTAAGCCTGATCAGCCAGTTGATCGGCACCGCCCTGGGAGTGGTGGTGGCCCTGGCTGGCGGGTTGCTGGTGTACGGCGTGCTCAAGCGCATCTGCGGCCTGCGCTTGAGCCAGGAAGAGGAGTACTACGGCGCGGACTTGTCGATCCATAAGATTGGCGCCGTCAGTCAGGATTGATCGGGTCTGCACGGTTGTCGTCGGTGTGCTGGTAGAAACCGTGGAGCAAGCGGTAGCGGTTGCGCCGCACTTCGTCGACCCGGTCGCGCACCTGCTGGTCGGGCAGGCCGAGCATGATCATCGCGTGCGAGGCGAGCATCAGGCTTGACTCCAGTAGCTCGGGCACCACTTCACTGGCCCCGGCGGCTTTCAGTTCAGTCAGCTGGCTGTCGTCGCGGGTGCGCACCAGGATCGGCACTTTATGGTTGATCCGCCGTGCTTCCTTGAGCACCGCCAGGGCCACGTCGCTATTGTCCACGGCAATCACCACCAGGCGCGCGCGCTCCAGGCCGACGGCGCTGAGCAGGGCACCGCGCCGGCAATCACCATAATGCACGCTGCTGTCCTCGGTGGCGGCTTCCTGCACGCGCTCGGGGTCATCGTCCAGGGCAATGAACGCTTGTTGTTCACGGCGCAGGAAGCGCCCGATGGATTGACCGACCCGGCCATAGCCGCAGATCACCACATGCCCGCGTAGCTCAGCATTGAGCGCGGTGATGGCCTCCAGTTGCACTTGCTGGTTGGGTTTGCGATGCAGGCGCAGCGCGATCGCGGGCGCGGCCCGCAGCAGCAAGGGCGTGAGCAGCATGGAGCAGAACGTCGCTGCCAGTAGCAGGCTGCTGATTTCGCCGGGCAGCATATTGCTCAATTGCATCTGCGCCATCAGCGCAAAGCAGAACTCGCCGCCCTGGGCCAGCGCCAGGCCACTGCGCCAGGCGGTTTCGCTGTCGCTGCCGCGCAGCTTGACCAGCGCGGCGACGATGCAGCCCTTGATCAACATCAGCGCCAGGGTCAGCCCGAGGATCTGCAGGCTGTGGCTGATGAACAGCTGCAAGTCGATCAGCATGCCGATACTGACAAAGAACAGCCCCAGGAGAATGTCGCGAAACGGTCGGATATCCGCTTCGATCTGGTGCCGGTAATGGCTTTCCCCCAGCAGCATGCCCGCCAGGAACGCGCCGAGGGCCGGCGACAGGCCCAGCAGGTGCGTGAGCCAGGCCGTGAGTAGCACGATCACCAGGGCCAGCAGTACGAACAGCTCCGCCGAATGCGAGGCGGCCACTTCGTGGAACAGGCGCGGCAGCAGCCAACGGCTTGCAAGCAGCAGGCCGAGGAACAGCACCACGGTCTTGCCCAGGGTCAGCGGCAGAGCCCAATACCAGGCCTGCTCGCTGCTGCCGGCGAACACCGGCACCAGGGTCAGCAACAGCACCGCGACCACGTCCTGGAACAACAGCACGCCTATTGCGTTTTGCCCATGGCTACTGAAAATCTCCCCCAGGCTGGTCAGCTCCTTGCTCACAATCGCGGTGGATGACAGCGCGAGCCCTGCCCCCAGCAGCAATGCGGCCACCGGCGACATGCCCATCAACAGCAGCAAGGCGCCCAGCACCACGGCGCAGCACAACACTTGCAGGCTGCCGAGGCCAAACACCACCCGGCGCAGGCTGAGCATCTTGGACAGGGAAAACTCCAGGCCCAGGGAAAACAGCAGGAACACCACGCCCAGTTCGGCGAGGTCTGGCAGGTCTTCGCTGTCATTGACCCAGTCCAGGGCGGTTGGCCCGACGGCCAGGCCCACGCACAGGTAGCCGAGCACCGGCGGCAGTTGCAGCCGGCGGAACAGTGCAATGACGACCAGGGATGAGGCAAGAATGATCAGCAGGTTGGCAAACACAGACATCTCCGTCGGGGTGTTGCAGGAAAAAAGCCGCGAGAATCGCTGAATCAGTTATAGGCCATGGTGATCTGGATCAGGTCTTTGGCATGACTCGACGAGGTTTTTCCCGCGGCCTAGAATGAGGACCTGTTTCTTATCGGGTCTGTACATCATGCCTCCTGAATGCCAGTTGTTCGGCACCCTG
Source organism: Pseudomonas sp. WS 5010 (assembly GCF_012985565.1). Lineage (NCBI taxonomy): Bacteria > Pseudomonadati > Pseudomonadota > Gammaproteobacteria > Pseudomonadales > Pseudomonadaceae > Pseudomonas > Pseudomonas sp. WS 5010. The sequence goes on from NZ_JAAQWQ010000005.1 coordinate 644,893, forward strand.
GGCTGCCATCTGTGTGAGCTTGCCGAAGATGAAATCATGCCGTTGGTCGAACATGGGCTGTTGGTCGAGTTGGTGGATATCGCTGATTCCGAAGCACTGTTCGAAGCCTACGGCCTAAGTATTCCGGTGCTGCGCCGGGTGGATACCGGGGCGGAACTGGGTTGGCCGTTCGACACTGAACAGGTGGTCGCCTTTCTAATCTAGCGCCATCCCCATGGCAGGTTGCTGATTATTCGGTTACTGTATGTTTGTACAGCGATTGAGTGAGAGGGAACGCCCGTGGTGAATGTCGAACAACTGAAAAGCAGCGTCAACCGCATGTCTGTCGACGTCGTGCGCGATGCGGTGAATGAACTGCGGCTCGATGGCCTGGTCACGGAAGGCAAGACGCCGTTCAACAAAGTGCATTTCAATACCTGCTTTGCCGAAATCGAAGCATTGTTTCAGCGCGCCGGTTATCACAAGCAACTGGACGTGGTGGGATACCAGGGATTGCTGTATGCCTTGTACGACCCTGGCCGCTGGGAGGCGGTGGACGTGCTGCGCTGGCTCAAGGAATTCACCGAGGCTGCCAGTGCTTCGCCGGTGTTGCGGGCCGAATTGGTCAGGGCTTGAGCTTCTGGGGGATAATGCCCCCTTTGTTTCCAGGCCTTGAGCGTACGCATGTCCGATACCGGTTTTTCCGCTGCCCAGAACCAAGCCAGTACCTTGTACCTGCCGCCTGGCCCCTGGGTGACGGTACTCGATTGCCTGTGCGAGCATTTTCGCGCCATCGGCCGCGAGCAATGGCTGGACCGCATCGCCCGTGGTCGGGTGCTGGATGGCAACGGCCAGCCCATCGCCGTGGATCTGGCCTACAAGGAAGGCTTGCGCATCCACTACTTTCGCGAAGTGCCGGATGAAAAACCGATCCCGGTGCAGGAAACCATCCTGTACGCCGATGAGCATCTGGTGGTGGCTGACAAACCACACTTCCTGCCAGTGACGCCCGCCGGCGAATATGTCGAGCAGACTTTACTGCGCCGCCTGATCCGTAGCCTGGATAACCCGTCGCTGGTGCCGCTGCATCGCATTGATCGCCATACCGCAGGGCTGGTGTTGTTCTCGGCCAACCCGCAAAGCCGCTCGGCGTATCAGCAACTGTTCCCTACCCGCCAGATCGATAAAATCTACGAAGCCATTGCCCCGGCCTTGCCTGCGCTGACATTCCCGCTGGTGCACAAGAGTCGCCTGGTGGAGGGCGAACCGTTCTTCCGCATGCAGGAAGGGCCCGGTGCAAGCAACACGGAAACGGCGGTGCAGGTGCGCGAAAAAAACGGCGACCTGTGGCGCTATGGCCTGTTTCCGGTGACCGGCAAGAAGCATCAACTGCGCGTACATATGACGGCGCTGGGCGCGAGCATCTGCAACGACCCGTTTTATCCCGAGGTCATCAAGGATGCCGTAGATGACTACGCCAACCCGCTCAAGTTGCTGGCCCAGGGTGTACGGTTTATCGACCCGGTAACCGGCGAGCAGCGCAGTTTCAGCAGCAGAATCGTGCTGGACTGGTGATATTTCCCACGCGCCAGATACAACAAAGCCCGCTCAAAAGCGGGCTTTGTTGTATCTGGCGTTAAGACTTACAGGTCTTTAACGGTGCGAACCTGATCCTTGTTGATGCGGGTACGCTTGCCATCCAGCTGTTCGAATTCGTAGAAGCCCGAATCCTGATCGAATTTAGGGGTGTCGACAGCCTGGATTTCGCGACCGTCATTCAGGGTGATCACTGTTGGCGAGGCGCAACCGGCGAGGGTGGCAAGGCCCAGTGCAAGCATGAGAGCGGCGATGGTCCGTTGAGTCATGAGTCTTCTCCGAGAGTAATGCTGTGTTGAGTTCTGACCTTGTGACGTGTGCAACGTCGGCAAAGTTCCTTGTTCTAGCGCTCATTCTGACACGCCGGGGCGTGGGTGCAACAACTCTGGTGTATTGAGGTTGGCCAGGCGCGGATCGTTTTCGGCGCATTCGAGCGCCTTTGCCCCCAGTTTCAGGAGAATCTGGCGCGGGCTGCGCTCTGCAGCCTGCCAGGCGCGCTCCACATCACCGCGCAGGCGCGTCGGTATGACGCAGAGCAAAGGCTCCCAGAACTCGCCATGGCGGATCATCACCGGCACCTGTGGGTGTTGCCGTGCGGTGTCGAGCAGGTCTGCCAGCAACTGCCCATCGATGTGCGGCACATCACAGGGCAAGATCAATAGATGTTCATGGCGCGCGGCGGTCAGCCCGGCGCGGATACCGGCCAAGGGGCCCGGGAAGTCCGGACTGTCGTCGCTTACCAACTGGTCGGCATAGGCGGCGTACTGCACCTGGTTGCGGTTGCAGGAGATGATCAAGTCATCGGTCAACGGCCGCACCAACTGGTGCAGGTGAGCAATCAGCGGTTGCCCGTGCCAGTCGAGCAGGCCCTTGTCCAGGCCGCCCATGCGCTGGCCGCGACCGCCGGCCAGCAACAGGATCGAGCAGGGCAGGGGCGAAGAATTGAATGGCATGACGGCTCCGCGCAGGCAGTGAAATAGGGGCCTGTGATATAACATCGGGCTGTTTCTTAGACAACCGGACCGAGCCATGAAAGCCAAGGCTGATGCGCCTTTCGTACCTCTTAACATCGCTGTACTGACCGTCAGCGATACCCGCACCCTGGAAACCGATACCTCCGGGCAAGTCTTCGTTGACCGCCTGCTCGCGGCCGGCCACCGCCTGGCCGAGCGGGTACTGCTCAAAGATGACCTCTACAAAATCCGTGCGCAAGTGGCGCACTGGATCGCCGAGGACGTGGTGCAAGTGGTGTTGATCACCGGCGGTACCGGCTTTACCGGCCGCGACAGCACCCCGGAAGCTGTCAGTTGCCTGCTGGACAAGCAGGTGGATGGGTTTGGCGAGCTGTTCCGGCAGATCTCGGTGGCCGATATCGGCACCTCCACCGTGCAGTCCCGCGCCCTGGCCGGCCTGGCCAATGGCACCCTGGTGTGCTGCCTGCCGGGCTCCACCAACGCGGTGCGTACCGGTTGGGACGGGATTCTCGCCGAACAACTGGATGCCCGCCATCGCCCGTGCAATTTTGTGCCGCACCTCAAGCTGGCCGAACCGTGTGAATCCCGTGGATAAGCCGGGCAAGACCGGCGCGTTGATGCCGGTAGAAGAAGCACTTGAGCGCTTGTTGAACATGGCCGAGGCCGCGCCAATCCGTGAGCAGCAATACCTGCCATTGGCTGAGTGCGACGGGCGCGTATTGGCTGAGGCGCTGGTCTCCACCCTTGACCTGCCGCCCTGGCCCAACAGTGCGATGGACGGCTACGCCTTGCGCACTGCCGATTGGACGGGTGAGCCGCTGCCGGTGAGCCAGCGTATTTTCGCCGGGCAAGCCCCGGAGCCCCTGGCGGCGGGGACCTGCGCGCGGATCTTCACCGGCGCCCCGGTCCCGCAAGGCGCCGACTGCGTAGAAATGCAGGAAAACGCCGAGGTGCAAGCCGACCAGCGCGTGCGCTTCACCCAGGCGCTGCACGTAGGGCAAAACATCCGGCCCAAGGGCCAGGAGACTACGGTCGGCGAAGAAGTCCTGACGGCGGGTACGCGGCTCGGCCCGATTGAACTGGGCCTGGCGGCCTCCCTGGGGCGCGACCGCCTGGCGGTGGTGCGGCGCGTGCGTGTGGCGGTGCTGTCGACGGGCGATGAATTGATCGAGCCCGGCCTGCCGTTGGGGCCGGGGCAGATCTACAACAGCAACCGGCGGGTGTTGTGCAGCTGGTTGCAACGCCTGGGTTGCGAGGTGATCGACGCGGGTATCCTGCCCGATGACCTGGAACTGACCCGTACCCGCCTCGGCGCACTGGGTTCGGTGGACCTGATTTTGTCCACCGGCGGGGTCTCGGTGGGAGAGGCGGATTTCCTCGGTATCGCACTGCGCGAGGAGGGCGAGCTGGCCTTGTGGAAGCTGGCGATCAAGCCTGGCAAACCGCTGACTTTCGGCCACTTTCGCGGCGTGCCGGTGATCGGTCTGCCGGGGAACCCGGCGTCCACCCTGGTCACGTTCGCCCTGTTGGCACGGCCATACCTGTTGCGCCGCCAGGGGGTCGAGGTGGTGCAGCCCCTGCGTTTCGAGGTGCCGGTAGGGTTCGTCTGGGCCAAGCCGGGCAACCGTCGCGAATACCTGCGCGGGCGCCTGGAGCAAGGGCGGGCGGTGATCTACCAGAACCAGAGTTCTGGTGTATTGCGCAGCGCCGCCTGGGCCGAGGGTTTGGTGGAAGTACGGGAGGGCAGCACCTTGGCCATCGGTGACCGGGTGAATTTCATTCCCCTGAGTGAAGTGTTGGGCTGAAGAATTAATTTACAGCCCAATGGCTTTTTTCTGACTGCTGAAGGTCAACATCCCTCAGGTCCCCTCCAAAGATAGGAGCTTCACCCCATGAGCAAACCCAAGGCACTGTTGATTCTGCACGGCAAGCAAGCCCTCAACGAAGACGTGCGGGCGGCAGTGCAAGGCAAGCGCGAGCAGGGGTGGGAGCTGGCGGTGCGTGTCACCTGGGAGGGCGGCGATGCCCAGCGCCTGGTAGGTGAAGCCCTGGATGCCGGCTACACACGCCTGATCGCGGGCGGCGGCGACGGCACCTTGCGCGACGTGGCCGAGGCCATGGCACGCGCCAAGACTGACGCCAGCCTGGTGCTGATGCCCCTGGGCACCGCCAATGACTTCGCCCGGGCGGCCGGGGTGCCGCTGGAGCCGCGCCTGGCGCTGGAGCTGCTGGACGTGGCGCCGCAAGCCATCGACCTGGGGGAGGTGGGCGGGCAGGTGTTCCTCAATATGGCCACCGGCGGCTTTGGCAGCCAGGTTACCGCCAACACCTCCGAAGACCTGAAAAAGGTATTGGGTGGCGCGGCCTATCTGTTCACCGGCCTGTCGCGTTTCAGCGAGCTGCGGGCCGCCTATGGGGAACTGGTGGGCCCGGACTTCCATTGGCGCGGCGAGTTGCTGGCCCTGGGCATCGGCAACGGTCGCCAGGCCGGGGGCGGCCATGAGCTGTGCCCGGGCGCCCTGGCCGATGATGGCCTGCTGGATATCAGCATTCTGCCCGCGCCCCAGGAAGTGGTCGGCACCTTGCGCAGCCTGATGACCGACGGCTGGGGCCTGGACAACCTGTTCGTACGGGCACGCCTGCCGTGGGTGGAGATCAAGGTGGCCGAAGGGTTGGACATCAACCTCGATGGAGAGCCGCTCAAAGGCGATGACCTGCGTTTTTGCGCCTTGCCCAAGGCCTTGCAGGTGCACTTGCCGGTGGATTCGCCGTTGCTGGCTAATCGTCCAGGCTGATGATTTGTTCGCGCACGGCAAACAGCACCAGGCCGGCCACATCGAAAATCTGCAAGCGCTTCATGATCTGCGAGCGGTGGGCTTCCACGGTCTTGATACTCAGGCCCAGGCCGTGGGCGATTTCCCGGGTGGACTTGCCGCGCACGATCAGGCGCAGGATTTCCAGCTGGCGTGCCGTCAGGTTGTGGCGCTGTGTAGGAGGTGCCGGGTGGGACTGGCTGTGGATCAAGGCCTGGTTGATCACCGTGTGGGCGATCGCCGGGCTCAGGTAGCGCTCGTTGTTGCGCAGTGCCAGCAGCGCGTGTTCCAGCTCATTGGCGGTGGTGTCCTTGAGCAGGTAGCCGTGGGCACCGGCCTCCAGGGCCCGCATGATCAATTGCGGGTCGGTGTGCATCGAAAGGATCAGCACCTTGCTCTTGGGGTAGGCGTGCTTGAGTTGCTGCAGCGCATCTAGGCCGCTGGTGTGCTTCATCGACAAATCCAGCAGGACGATATCGGGCTGCAAGGCGTCGAATTGTGCGAGCACTTGCGCGCCGTCGTTGGCTTCGCCAATCACCGCATAGCCGGGGATATCGAGGATCAGCGCGCGCACGCCGGCGCGGATCAGTGCGTGGTCATCTACCAGGAGTAAATTGCAGGTCACTCTAGAACCTTAGGGGGACTGGCCCGCTCGAGGGTGCGCGGCGCCCAGGGGAACAGCGCTTCGATCCGCGTGCCAAAGCCGGGTTGGCTATTGACCGTCAGCAGGCCGCCCAGTTGATCAATGCGCTCGGACATGCCCGCCATCCCGCTTTGCCCTGCAAGGCCTGGGTCGGTGGCGGGCGAGAAGCCCTGGCCGTCATCGCTGATAAACAGCGAGAGCCCCTGGGGCAAGCGTCGCAGGCGCACCAGCAGGTTGCGCGCCTGGGCGTGGCGCAGCATGTTGGTCACGGCCTCCTGGGTAATACGGAAGGCTGCCACGGCCATCTCTTCCGGAATCCCGGTCAGGCGTTGCTGGCATTCCAGGCTCCAGTGCACCGGGGTGTTTTCCAGGGTCTTGAGCAGGTGCGCGCGCAGGCTCGCTTCCAGGCCCAGGCTGGTGAGTTGCCGTGGGTTGAGAATGGCCGACACGTCGCGCACTTTGGCCAGGGTTTCGTTGAGGGTGTTGCACAGTACGCCGCACTGTTCCTGCAATTCTTTCGGGAGGCGGCGCTGCAGCCAATCGCTTTGCAGCTTGGCGGCGGTCAGCAATTGGCCGATATCGTCGTGCAATTCGCGGCTGAGGCGATGACGCTCGTTTTCCTGGACCTGCAACAGGCGGTCGGCCAACTCCTGGGGCTGGAACTTGATCGATTTACGCGAGCGCCATCGCTGCAGGCCCGCTGCGGCCAGGGCGGCGAGGTTGAGCAGCAGCAAAAATATCGGCAGCGGCGCTTCGTGGGCATACACCCACAGGCTGACCAGGGTCGCGCACAGGCACAGGCCAAGCGTGACCCAACGGGTAGTGCCCGGGGAGACGAACCTGGCGATAAGTGACTTGGGGCTGGCGTACATAGCAGATGGAGCCGATGGAGGTTCGCTGCGGGTAGACCGGTCATGACCGCTGGCCGGGCTCTGTTTGGAAAGCGAGTGAGTTGGGTGTTGGTTCGAGGGGCTTCTCGGATTTTCTTACATCTGGGGCAGCCACGTCGAGCGCGGTAATAGTACCACCAACAATTACCGTTGGTCGCCTGTGCAGTACTTAGTTCAGCGAGCTCAAGTTGTACTATTAAACGAGACTTGCATCGTTATTACCAATACAGGCTTATTGATAGTTGGCTGGCTAAATACCTTCCGCAGACTTAGTTGGTCGCCCGCTGGCGGCCCGGCTTAATCGCACGAAAGGTTTAGGAGGCGCAGTGCAAGGATTGGCGAAAGTGCGTGCCAGCGTCCTTCTGGGGAATCTGCTGGGCAACGGTTTCAATCAAGATGGTTTGCTCGGCGTCGTCCAGGCTGAGTTTACCGGTCTTGATATCGATCAATTCCAACTGCCAGGCCAGTAGCGTCAGGCAGTCATGCAGGGCGGCAAGTGCCGCGTCGTGGAGTTGCATCGGGCTTTGGGCGTTGCTGATCAGGTCCTGGATGTGCCGGGAAAAATTGCCAATGGCTGGCAGCGCCATGGCATCGGCTTTTTCGGCAAGTTTGACCAAGCTGCTTTTCATGCAATCGATGGCGTCGTTATCGTTGCGGATCAAATGCAGGTGGCTCAGGCATTCCTCTGACTTGGCCAGCAGCATTTCTGCCTCCAGGAGGAACTCGGGAAGTGCGTCTTGCCACTCTTTACCGTCGTTCATCATGAAAGTCTCCACAACATACGGTCAGATAATGAGATGTAGCACCGTAGCAACGGCTTCAAACTAGCGCCGAAATATGACCGGAATCTGTAGTTCGTTTCTGAATTTTGAGTAGTACTTTTATTTGAGTGATCAGCGTCGCGATGGCTGGCGCTGCGTGCAGTGGAAACAACCAGGGGTGTTCGCATGACTTCGATTGCCCAGGCGATAACGCCTGGAAGGCCCTTGGGCCGCGGGCTTGCGATAGCAAACAAAAGCCTGACTCCATTCATGCAATGAGAATGGCGTCACATTAATGGCTATTGGATATTGCGAATATCAGGTTGGACCTGATTGCGACTAGGGGAATCCCCTAGATGGCGGAACCTTGTGACCGTTTGAGGGTCTGGCGACGCCGCTTGACTCTCGGATGGGAGGTGATGCCAGTAAAGCATGATGTCAGTGTGACATCAATGCATTTACGTGGCATTTTACCCAGGGTCAAGGTCTGGCGCCGTCTGCCGATAACCTTCTCCAGTAGGCAGCAAATCTTTCAGCACACCCAGGAGTCTTCAATGGCTGGCATTCTCGACACGGTAGATCAACGCACGCAATTGGTGGGTGAGAATCGCCTGGAGATCCTCATGTTTCGCCTGGCCGGGCGTCAGTTGTTCGCGATCAACGTGTTCAAGGTGCAGGAAGTCCTGCAGTTGCCCAAGCTGACCCTGATGCCACAGCGCCACCCGTTTGTCTGCGGCGTGGTCAACCTGCGCGGCCAGACCCTGCCGGTGATCGACCTGTCCCAGGCCATCGGCATGCGTCCGCTGGTGCCGGGGCCCAACAGCACCATTATCGTTACCGAGTACAACCGCTCGGTGCAGGCCTTCCTGGTGGGCGGCGTCGACCGCATCGTCAACATGACCTGGGAGTCGATCCTGCCTCCGCCGGCCAGCGCCGGTCGCCAGCATTACCTCACGGCCATCAGCAAGGTGGATGAGCAGTTGGTAGAAATCATCGACGTGGAAAAAGTCCTCGCCGAGATCGTGCCCTACAACGCCAAGGTCTCCCGGGAAAAACTCGAGGACCCGGTCCTCGAACGTGCCCGTGGCCGCGAAGTGTTGCTGGTGGATGACTCCAACGTGGCCCTGTCGCAACTGCGTGACACCCTGGGTCAACTGGGGGTGAAGATGCATATCGCCAGTGATGGCCTCAAGGCCTTGAACATGCTCAAGGCGTGGGCGGACACCGGCCAGGTAATGACCGACAAGTTGCTGATGATCTTCACCGACGCCGAAATGCCCGAGATGGACGGCTACCGCCTGACCACCGAGATCCGCAACGACCCGCGCCTGCGTGGCCTCTATGTGGTGTTGCATACCTCGTTGTCCGGCAGCTTCAACGATTCGATGGTGAAGAAGGTCGGTTGCGACAACTTCCTCTCCAAATTCCAGCCCGACAAGTTGGTGGATGTGGTGCGCCAGCGCCTGATGCTGGACGAAGTCCCAGCCTGATACCTTCTGGCCACGTTGCCGACCGGGGAAGTTTTGATTCTGGCAGCGTGCTCGTATAGGGTGACGTTTTTGTTCACAGGAACCCAGGCTCATGCTTCGTCTCAGCGCGTTGTATCGGTACCCCTTGAAGTCGGGCAAGGCAGAGACCTTGGCGCATATCGGCCTGGATAAACTGGGGCTGGACGGGGATCGACGCTGGATGTTGGTGGACGAGGCCAGCGGGCGCTTCCTGACCCAGCGCGCAGTAGCGCAGATGAGTCAGTTGTCGGCCCTCTGGAACGGCGCTGGAGGCCTGACCTTGAGTGCTGCTGGCCAGCCCACGCTGGACGTGGCATTGCCCGGCGCTGACGCCGAGTTGCGCGGTGTGACCATCTGGCGCGACACCCTGCGGGTTCCCGATGCCGGCGATGAAGCCGCGCGCTGGGTCAGCGACTTTATCGGCAAACCGACCCGCCTGGTGCAGGTGCCCCTGGAGCGCGCGCGCACCACGGCGGCCGGCTATGGCAAGGATGATGACCAGGTGGCATTCGCCGACGGTTTCCCGCTATTGCTGATCGGCCAGGCGTCCCTCGACGACTTGTCGCAGCGCATCGGCCGGCCCATGGAAATGCTGCGCTTTCGCCCCAACCTGGTGATCGAAGGCAGTGAGGCCTTTGCCGAGGACGGCTGGAAGCGCCTGCGCATCGGGGAGGTGGAGTTCCGGGTGGTCAAGTCCTGCTCGCGGTGCATCCTCACCACCATCGACCCGGCAACGGGTGAGCGCAGCGCCGACCGCCAGCCGCTGGCGACCCTGGAAACCTACCGCAAGGAGCCCGATGGTGTGATGTTCGGCCAGAACCTGGTCAATGACGGGGTGGGCCACCTGGAAGTCGGTATGCCGGTGACGATCCTCGAATAACCCAGGCCCTATGAAAAATGCCCGTCTCAGCGAGACGGGCATTTTTTTGTGCGCGGGAAAGGCTTAGCCGCGGTATTCGCACAGGTAGGCGGTGTCTACAGCCACCTTGAGCTGGAACTTGCTGTCGGCAGGCACATTGAACTGGCTGCCGGCGGCGAAGGTTTCCCAACTGTCGCTGCCTGGCAGCTTGACGGTCAGCGCGCCCGAGACCACGTGCATGATTTCACGCTGGGCGGTGCCGAACTCGTATTCACCCGGGGCCATGACGCCGATGGTCGCCGGACCTTCTGGGGTGCCGAAGGCGATCGACTTGACGGTGCCGTCGAAGTACTCATTGACTTTGAACATGGGTGAATCCTCGAAAAAAGGGGCAAGAAAGGTCGGCCAGTATGCCTTCTACACGGGCAAAATCAACGGCAGCAAACGCGCCGTATTGCGCGCATCTTCCAGTGCCCGGTGTTGCTGGCCGTTGAACTGCATGCCCGCCAGTTGCAAGGCGCCATTGAGCCCCAATGGCTTGTCCAGGCGCCGGGCCTTGGCGAAGCGTTGCTTGAGGTTCACATGGGGCGTCTGGGCCAGCACGCTGGCCAGGCCATGGCGCTGCCACTCCAGTTCCAGTTGCTGGCGATCATAGTCGCCCCAACTGGCCCAGCTTTCCAGGCGCGGATGATGCTGGCCCAGCCAGCGCTCAAACAGTGGCCAGACCTCGGTCAAGGGCGCCGCGCTGTCGATATTGGCCTGGCTGATGTGCGTCAACTGGCGGCAGAACGGCGTCAACAATGGCCGGCGCAAGGGCCGCACGAAGCGCTGGAAATGGTCCAGCTCGCGGCCCTGGCGGTTGACCAGGCTCACGCCGATCTCGATGATTTCCATCTCCGACACGGGCCAGCCGCCGTCATCCGTTGTGGCTTCAAGATCAATAATCAGCCAATCAGGCATCGCAGGTTCCCGTACTCATCCCTTTCTGATGGGGATAGAGCGTAGCCAAGCCTGGTAGTTCCGCCCAGGGCTACTCGATCTGCAGCAATACCTGGCGATTACGCACTTGATCGCCGGCGGTGACTGCAATGGCCTTGACCACCCCATCGATCCCTGCCTTGAGCGGGTGCTCCATTTTCATCGCTTCAAGCACCAGCAACAGTTGGCCCTTGCTCACCACATCCCCCTCCTGCACCTGCAGCAGGGTGATGGCACCGTCCATCGGCGCCTTGACCGTGCCGCTGCTGGCGGCCTCTTCCCGACTGGCCACGGTTTGCGTCTGGTTGCTCACGCACAGGCTGTGACCTGAGTACAACAGCCAGAGCTGGGAGCCGTGCTGGTGATAGGCAAGCCGCCGCCGGATGCCGTTGATGACCAGGCTGGCCCAGCGCCCGTCGCTGCCCTTGATGTGGATATCGACAGCGCCGACTTGCACGTGATCCTGCGCCAATACCCGCACGCTGACCTCATGACGCTGCTCATCAACACCCAGGCGATAGGTCCAGGGCACGCTGGCATTGTTGCGCCAGCCCGCCAGGGCAGGGTGATGCGCTGCCGCGCTGTGCCGATAGAACAGTGCGGCGGCCACTGCCAGTTGTTCGTCGCTGATGGCGGGGCGGGCAATGTCGCTGAAGTGTTCGGCGATGAACCCGGTGCTGAAATCCTCCGCGACAAACTGCGGATGCTCGAGCAAGTCCACCAGTAAGCGCTGATTGCTGGCAATCCCCAGCAGCACGCAGTCCTGCACCGCGCGCAGCAGCTTGCGCCGCGCCTCTTCGCGGGTGGCGCCGTGGGCGATGATCTTGCCCAGCATCGGGTCATAAAACGGGCTGATGCGCTGGGAGGCCAGCAAGCCATGATCGACCCGCACCCCGGCCGCCGGCTCCCAGCGCAGCACCTCGCCGGTTTGTGGCAGGAAACCCTGGGCCGGGTCCTCGGCGTACAGGCGCACCTCCATGGCGTGCCCGCTCAGCGTCACTTGCTCCTGGCGCAAGGGCAGGGGCTGGCCGGCGGCGATTTGCAGTTGCCAGTCCACCAGGTCCAGGCCGGTGATCAGTTCGGTGACCGGGTGTTCCACCTGCAGGCGGGTGTTCATCTCCAGGAAATAGAAGCGTCCGTCCCGGTCCAGCAGGAACTCCACGGTGCCGGCGCCGACATACTCCACGGCGCGCCCGGCCTTGAGCGCCGCTTCGCCCATGGCCTGGCGCAGCTCGCTGGTCATGACCGGGCAGGGCGCTTCTTCGATGACCTTCTGATGGCGGCGCTGCACCGAGCAATCACGCTCGCCCAGGTAGATCAGGTTGCCGTGGGCGTCGCCGAACAGCTGGATTTCCACATGGCGCGGCGCGATCAGCGCCTGCTCCAGAATCAGTTCGTCGCTGCCAAAGGCATTGAGGGCCTCGGAGCGTGCGGTATGCAGTTGTTCGAGCAACTGCGCAGCCGTGTGCACCAGGCGCATGCCGCGCCCGCCGCCGCCGGCACTGGCCTTGATCATCAGTGGGTAACCGATGCGCTCGGCTTCGCTTTGCAGGGTGGCGTCGTCCTGCGCGCTGCCCTGGTAGCCGGCAATACACGGCACACCAGCGGCGAGCATGGCGATTTTCGACAGGCGCTTGCTGCCCATCAACTCGATGGCGTGGGCACTGGGCCCGATGAACACCAGGCCGGCGGCGAGGCAGGCCTTGGCGAACTCCGGGTTTTCCGAAAGAAAGCCATAGCCTGGATGCACCGCGTCCGCGCCGGTGAGGCGTGCGGCCTCGAGGATGGCCGGGATGTTCAGGTACGACTGCTGCACCGGGGCTGGGCCGATGTTCACGGCTTCGTCGGCCATGTGTACGTGCAGGGCGTCGGCGTCGGCCTCGCTATAGACCGCCACGGTGCGGTAGCCCAGGGCTTGGGCGGTGCGCTGGATCCGGCAGGCGATTTCGCCGCGGTTGGCGATCAGTATTTTATTGAAACTGGGCATTTTCGCTCCCTGTTTGATTGGTTGCGCAGGTGCGGGCTTGTGTGGGAGCTGGCTTGCCCGCGATTGCATCATCTCGGTATCCCTGACAGACCGAGCTGCCCGCATCGCAGGCAAGCCAGCTCCCACAGGGAATGTGGTGTTTTCAAGATCAACTCACCCACCTGGCCTTGCGCTTCTCCACAAACGCCCGCGTCCCCTCGATTCCTTCTTCCCCCGTCACCGCGTCAGCAAACCAATCGGCAGCCTGGTCCAGCAGCAGTTCCAACGGTTGATCCAGGCTCTGGAGCAACAGCGCCTTGGTCTGCGCATTGGCGCGCGGTGCACAACGCAATACCTGCCCCAACACCTCATCCAGGCGCTGCGCCAACCCTTGGGGGTCATGCTCGACAAAATGCACCAGCCCCAGGCGCTGCGCCTCGACCCCGTCAAACCGCGCCGCAGTCAGCGCCAGGCGCCGGGCCTGGGTCAGGCCGATGCGCCGCACCACAAACGGCGCAATCTGCGCCGGCAGCACGCCTAAACTGGTTTCCGGCAAGCCGAACTGCGCCTGGTGATCGGCGATGGCGATGTCACTGACACACGCCAGGCCAAACCCACCGCCCAGCACCGCGCCCTGCAACACCACAATCACCACCTGCGGCAGGGCTTCGACTTCCTGCAACAGCGCGCCAAACACCCGGTTCAGATCACGCAAGCCTTCACGGCTGCCCGCGCCGCTCATGTCCTTGATATCGCCGCCTGCACAGAAGTGCCCGCCGGCGCCGCTGATCACCAATGCCCGCACCTGCTCGTCAGGCGCGACATCCGCCAGTACTGCGCGCAGTTCGCTGACCATCTGCACGCTCATGGCATTGCGGCTCTGCGGGCGGTTGAGGGTGATGTGCAGCACGCCGTTGTGCGGTTCCAGCACCAGGGTTTCACAGGCCTTCACGACTTTTTCCCCGGCAGCGTGCCCATCAGTTTGCAGATGATCCCCAGCATGATCTCGTCGGCGCCGCCACCAATCGAAACCAGCCGCACATCGCGATAGGCGCGGGCCACCGGGTTGTCCCACATAAAGCCCATACCGCCCCAGTATTGCAGGCAGCTGTCGCTGACTTCGCGGCCCAGGCGCCCGGCCTTGAGCTTGGCCATCGAGGCCAGCCGCGTCACGTCCTGGCCCTTGATGTATTGCTCGGTGGCCTGGTAGACCAGCGCGCGCAGGCATTCGATCTCGGTGGACAGCTCGGCCAGGCGAAAGTGGATCACCTGGTTGTCGATCAGGGCCTTGCCGAAGGTCTGGCGTTCCTTGCAGTAGGCGATGGTGCTGTCGACGCAGGCCTCCAGGCCCTTGATCATATTGGCCGCGCCAAACAGCCGTTCCTCCTGAAATTGCAGCATTTGCATCATGAACCCCGCGCCTTCATGGCCGATGCGGTTGCGCTGGGGCACGCGCACATCATCGAAAAACACCTGGGCGGTTTCCGAGCTGTGCATGCCGAGTTTTTCCAGGGGCGGGCTGACGCTGATCCCGGGGGTGTTCATCGGCACCATGATCAGCGACTTGTTGATATGGGGCTTGCCGTCCGAGGTATTGGCCAGCAGGCAGATAAAGTCGGCGCTGGGGGAGTTGGTGATCCACATCTTGCTGCCGTTGATCACGTAGTCGTCGCCGTCCTTGCGGGCGTGAGTTTTCAAGCCGGCCACGTCGGAGCCGGCACCGGTTTCCGAGACGCCGATGCAGCCCACTTGTTCGCCGCTGATGGCCGGGCGCAGGAATTCGTCGCGCAGTTCATCGGAGCCAAAACGTGCGAGGGCCGGGGTGCACATATCGGTCTGCACGCCGATGGACATGGGGATACCGCCACAGCGAATGGTGCCGAACTCTTCGGCGGCGACAATCGAGTAGCTGTAGTCCAGGCCCATGCCGCCGAACTTCTCAGGCTTGGAAATGCCCAGCAGGCCGAGGTCGCCAGCCTTGCGGAAAATCTCGTGGATGGGAAAGCGCCCGGCTTTTTCCCAGTCGTCGACGTGGGGGTTGATCTCGCGTTCGACAAAACCCCGTACGGTACGGCGCAGCTCTTCGTGTTCCTGGGTGAAGATCATTTTTATTGTTCTCCTGATCGTTAAAAGCGCGCGGCGCCGAAGCTGTTGGGTTGCAATTGGCGCACCTGGGCTTGCTGGCAGATATCCAGCAGGTAGCCCAGCAGCGTGCGGGTGTCCCGCGGGTCAATCAGCCCGTCGTCCCACAGGTTGGCGCTGCCATACAGGGCCGTGGACTGGCTATCGAGTCTCTGCGCGGTGACCTGTTCGAGCATGTCGAGCACCTTGGGGTCGGGCACAAGGCCGTCTTTCAACTGCTTGGCCTCGGTGACAATGCGCAGCACCTTGCCGGCCTGGGCGCCGCCCATCACGGCGGTGCGGCTGTTGGGCCAGGCGAAGATAAAGCGTGGGTCCAGGCCACGGCCGCACATCGCATAGTTGCCGGCGCCGTAGGAGCCGCCGACCACCACCGTGAGCTTGGGCACGCGGGCATTGGCCACCGCCTGGATCATCTTCGCGCCGTGCTTGATCACGCCTTGCTGTTCGGATTCGGTGCCCACCATAAAACCGGTGGTGTTGTGGAAAAACAGCAGCGGCGTCTGGCTCTGGTCGCACAGCTGGATAAATTGCGCGGCCTTGCTCGCGCCCTTGGGCGTGATCGGGCCGTTGTTGCCGATAAACCCGCAGGCCCGGCCCTGGATCTGCAAGTGGCCGCAGACGGTGTGGGCATCGAACTCGCCCTTGAACTCCAGGAAGTTGGAGGCGTCGGCGATACGCGCGATGATTTCCCGTACGTCGTAGGGTTTTTTCGGGTCCTCGGGGATCAAGCCCAGCAGTTCCTCAATCGCATACAGCGGCTCGGCATAGGCCCGCGCCGGCTGGGGCGGCAGCCGGTCGTCCCAGGGCAGCAGGCTGACAATCTCACGCACGATACGCACCCCATCGGCGTCGTTTTGTGCCAGGTATTCGGCGGTGCCGGCGGTTTGCGCATGCATCTGGGCGCCGCCCAGTTCCTCGTCGGTGGCCACTTCGCCGGTGGCGGCCTTGAGCAGCGGCGGGCCGGCCAGGAACAGCTTGGCCTTGCCGCGCACCACCACCACGTAATCCGAAAGCCCTGGCTGATAGGCCCCGCCGGCCGTAGCCGAGCCGTGCACCACGGTGATCTGCGGCAGGCCCATGGCCGACATCCGCGCCTGGTTGGCAAAGCTGCGCGCGCCTTCGACGAAAATCTCCGCTGCGTAATTCAGGTTGGCGCCGCCGCTTTCGGCCAGGGTCACCACTGGCAGTTTGTTCTCCATGGCGATCTGTTGCAGGCGCAGGGATTTCTTCAGGCCGCTGGGGGAGATCGTCCCGCCCTTGATTGCGCTGTTATTGGCCACCACCAGCAGGCGCACGCCGCTGACATAACCGATACCGGCAATCAGCCCACCACCGGCGGCGCTGCCGTCCTTGTCGTCGTGCAGCTTATAGCCGGCCAGGCTCGCCAGTTCGAGGAAGGGAGCGCCGGGGTCGAGCAACAGGTTGAGGCGCTCACGGGGCAGCAGTTGGCCGCGCTTGTCGAACTTGCCCTTGGCCTCGGCGGCCTTGTCCAACAGGTTCTGTTCCAATTGGCGCAGGTGGTTGATGGCGCTGAGCATGGCCTCGCGGTTCTGGGCGAACTGCGGGCTGTGGGTGTCGAGTTGGGAGTCGATGACCGGCATGGTTTATTGGCCCTCCTTGAGCACATCCGGCAGGTAGGCGCGGTGAAAACCATTGAACGACGGGCTCGGCGGCTGGGCCTTGTGCAGCGGCCAGGCGCGGCTGCCGAGGCTGGCGGCGCCGTCGATGCGCAAGGTGCTGCCGCTGACGAATGCGGCGGCGGGGCTGAGCAGGAACACAATCGCCGCGCTGACTTCCGATTCGGTGCCGATGCGCTTGAGTGGCACATGTTCGCGCAGGGTCGGGATCACTGCCTTGAATGCGCCTTCGTAGGTGTCCATGCCGCTGGAGGCGATCCAGCCCGGCGCCACTGCGTTGACCCGCACCCCGGCGTAACCCCACTCGAACGCGGCGGTCTTGGTGAAGTTGTCCATCCCCGCGCGCGCCGCGCCCGAGTGGCCCATGCCGGGCATGCCGCCCCACATGTCGGCGAGCATGTTGACGATGGCACCGCCGTGTTTGCTCATCGACTGATTGAACACTTCCCGCGCCATCAGGAAACCGCCCACCAGATTGGTGCGCAACACGGTTTCAAAACCTTTTTGATTGATCGACGCCAGGGGCGAGGGGTATTGGCCGCCCGCATTGTTCACCAGGCCGTGGATCGGCCCGTGCGCTTCGATGACCTGGCTGACCAGCGCCTTCACTGCCTCTTCATCGCGGATATCACAGGCCTGCCAACTGGCGCGGCCGCCGTCCTCGCTGATTTCCTGGGTGACCTGTTGCAGTTTTTCCGGCTTGCGCCCCACCAGCACCACATGGACGCCGAGTGCCGCCAGCTCATGGGCGGTGCAACGGCCAATCCCGCTGCCGCCGCCGGTGACGATAATGGTTTGCCCCTGGAACAGGTCGGCTTTGAAGATCGAGTCGAAGGCCACGGCAGGAGTTCCTTAGGTGAGTTGATCGGCGAGGTGACGGGGCACGGCAATCGGGATTTCCAGCAGTTGCTGGGCAAAGGCCTTGCCTTGCGGGTCGATGCGCAGGCTGGCGATACCGCCGCCGCCCAGGGCGTTTTCGAGGAGGAAGTTGAGGCTGTGGCTGCCGGGCAGGTACCAGCGCTCGACGCGCCCGTGCAGCGGGTCGAGCACATGGCTCATCCAGTCGACGATCACCTCTGGGGTCAATGCTTCGGCGATCCACGGCAGGTATTCGGGCCGCCGCGCAATCACGCCAATATTGCTGTGATTGCCCTTGTCACCGGAGCGCGCCACGGCCAGTTTGACCAGGGGCACGCTGGCATCGGCGCGGCCTTCGGGCTTGGGCGGGTCGAGGGGCGCGCGGGGCGTACCCAGGGCCGCGCTGGCAGGCAGTTCGCAGGGGTGGGACTGGCCCTGGAAGTCGACGCTCAGACGGCACGCGCTCTTGTCGATCAGGAATGAAAACAGGCGGATCAGTGGGTACACCGTGGGCCTGCCGCCGACAATGCCGGTCAGGCCCGGCGCCATGCCGGTGGCTGCCTGGGCGATTTCCCGGGCGAACAGCACCAGCGCCTGTTTGCTGGGGTGGCGCACCGCCAGCTTGAGCACCACTTCGCGGCAGTCCTGGCGCCGGGCGTGGGCGCCGTAGGTGGCTTCGCTGCCGAGCAGTTCAATGTTGACCTCGCTGTAGGGCGCCCAGCCGCGTTGGCTGAACAGCTGCGAGGTCTTGTTGATGATCGCCTGGCTGACCCGCTCGGCCTTGGCCACCGCATCGATGCCGGCTAGCAGGCAACTGGCGGTGCAGCGAAAACCGTCGGGGTAGGTGGCGCTGACTTTGTACTGGTCGGTGGGTGCCAGGCCCTTGGCGCCGCGCAGGCGCACGCGGTTTTCGCCTTGTTGTTCCAGGGTGACCTGGCTGAAGTCGCAGATCACATCCGGCAGCAGATAGGCGCGCGGGTCGCCGATTTCATACAGCAGTTGTTCGGCGACGCTCAGTTGGCTGATCAGGCCGCCTGTGCCCGGCACTTTGCTGACAGTGAACTGGCCGTCGGCGCTGACTTCGACAATCGGAAAACCGATGTGCTCGTAGTCCGGCACCTGGCGCCAATCGGTGAAATTGCCGCCGGTGCACTGCGCGCCACATTCAATGATATGCCCGGCCAGCGCGGCCTGGGCCAGGTGGTCGTAGTCCTGCCACGCCCAGTTGAATTCATGCACCAGGGCCGCGCTGACCACCGCGCTGTCCACCACGCGCCCGGTGATGACGACATCGGCGCCCAGTTGCAGGGCCTGGACGATGCCCGGTGCGCCAAGGTAGGCGTTGGTCGACACGCACATCGCCGGCAACGGCGCGCCGCTGAACATATCCTCGATGCCCTGCAGTTGCTTGAACTGTGGTTGCAGGTCGTCGCCCAGCACCACGGCGATTTTCAGCGGCACCCGGGCCTGGTCGCAGGCGGCCTGCAAGGCGGCGGCGCAGGCCTTGGGGTGGATGCCACCGGCGTTGCTGATCACCCGGATGCCCTGGCGCTGGATATCGCCGAGCAAGGGCGCCAGCACTTCGATGAAATCCGTGGCGTAGCCGGCCTGGGGGTCTTTGATCCGCGCCCCGGCGAGGATCGACATCGTCACTTCCGCCAGGTAGTCGAATACCAGGTAGTCCAGCGCGCCGCCTTGCACCAACTGCGCGGCGGCGGTGCTGGTGTCGCCCCAGAATGCACTGGCGCAGCCGATACGAACGGTCTTGTCCATGGGAAGTCCTTCTCTGGAAAATCGCTGGGTCGAGACTACCAAGCAAGCGCTTGGTTTGTAAACTGGGAGCACAACTTCTGCCCAAGCGCTTGCTTGGGTGGCTGTCACGGCCTAAATTGCCGGCCATGACGCAATCAAAGTAGTTGAGGAGAGCAGCATGGACGAGCAAAAAGCCCTGGAGGTAATGCGCAGCATGGTGGACGGCGGGCAACTGACCGACCCCGACAGCGCCCGGGGCAAGCTGCTGCAGACCGCGGCTCACCTGTTTCGCAACAAGGGTTTTGAACGCACCACCGTGCGTGACCTGGCCAGTGCGGTGGGGATCCAGTCCGGCAGCATCTTTCACCACTTCAAGAGCAAGGACGAAATCCTGCGGGCGGTGATGGAAGAAACCATCCACTACAACACCGCGATGATGCGCGCCTCCCTGGCCCAAGCGAGCAACGTGCGCGAGCGGGTGCTGGCGCTGATTCGCTGCGAGTTGCAGTCGATCATGGGGGGCAGCGGCGAAGCCATGGCGGTGCTGGTGTACGAATGGCGTTCGCTGTCGGCAGAAGGGCAGGCCCAGGTGCTGGCGTTGCGCGATGTCTACGAAGACATCTGGCTGCAAGTGCTGGGCGAGGCCAAGCAGGCGGGTTATATCAAGGGCGACGTGTTTATCACCCGGCGTTTCCTGACCGGGGCGTTGTCCTGGACCACGACCTGGTTCCGCGCCCAGGGCAGCATGACCCTCGAACAATTGGCCGACGAGGCGTTGCTGCTGGTGCTCAAGGCCGATTAGGCGGGGAGCGCAGGTCATTAATTGTCGGGTAGAAAGTTGTCTCTACAGACAAAAACGCCTAGCTTAGCGAGATTCAGATTTGAACGGTGCGTGCCTGATGTTTTCGCCATGGCGGCTGGCTGCAGGACTTACAGTGTTGGCGATGGGCACCTTGTGGCAAACGCAGGTTTGGGCGGCCCAATTGGTACGGATCGGTGCCGCGCATTTTCCGCCGTATACCGTGCGCCCGGAGCAGGGTGCCGACACCGGGTTGCTGCCGCAACTGCTGGAGGCACTGAACCGTGCGCAGAGCGACTACCAGTTTGTGCTGGTACCCACTTCCATCCCCCGGCGCTTTCGTGATTTCGAGCAGGGTCGGGTCGACATGGCCATCTTCGAGAACCCGCAGTGGGGATGGCAGGATATTGCCCATACCAGCGTTGACATGGGCCTGGAGGACGCCGAGATTTTCGTCGCCCAGCGCCAGTCCGGTCGTGACCAGGCGTATTTCGCCGACCTCAGGGGCAAGCGCCTGGCGGTGTTCAGCGGTTATCACTACGCCTTTGCCAACTTCAACCCCGACCCCAAGGCCATGGCCGCGCAGTTCAACGCCACGTTGACCTATTCCCATGACAGCAACTTGCTGATGGTCACCCGTGGCCGCGCGGATATCGCCCTGGTGACGCGCTCCTACCTCAGCGACTTCATGGTGCGCAATGTCGACACCGCCGGGCAGTTCCTGGTGTCGGAGCGCATTGATCAGGTCTACCACCACTACGCATTGCTGCGGCCCAAGGCGGCGATCAGCGGCCCGGCGTTTGCCGCGTTGCTCAAGGGCCTGCGCGACAGCGGCGAACTGGTGAAGATCTTCGAACCGTACCGCATCGATGTGCTGCCGGTGGCTGACGCGCCCTGATCGCGACACCTGCGCCTTAAATTTTTGCGGCTGGTTCACGTCACTTCGTCTAACTGTCGACGATTACCGTGAGCCCCTTCCATGCCCAATCCCCAAGATTTGTCAGCCCTGCCACTGCCGGCAGGGCCCGCCCTGAACGCAGATGAAAGCGATAGCCGCCTGACCCTGACCCTTGCAGGCCAGCCCCTGGTGCGCCTGCGCCTGGAGCGCGGCGACGCGTTGCACCTGCATTTGCAAAACCCCGCTGAGGTGCCGTCGGTACAGGCCGTGTGGGCCGCGTGTTACTGGCTGTTTGCACGGGAGCCTGGGCGCCAGCAACTCTTCTGGCACCTCGAACACGCCCCGGATGAGGCCCTGCGCAGCGGCCTGCTGCTGGCCACGGACGTGGCGGGGCAGTTGCGTTGCGAGCGCACGCTGTTCTGGCAATTGCCACAGCCCTGGCTGGGCCAGCCGTCGAGCGGTGCCTATCCACAGCAGATGATCTTCAGCATGGGCAAGCGCCACCCGCTGCGTGCGCCCAAGCCGCAGGGTGAAGTCTACCGACGTTTTGACGCACGCCTGGGCGCGTGGATCTCACTGCGCACGCTTGAGATCGATGTGGACCTGGCTCGCTTCAATCGCTGGCAGAACAGCGCGCGGGTCGCCAACTTCTGGCAGGAAAGCGGCAGCCTGGAGCAACACCGGGACTATCTGCACAAGCTTGCCGCCGACCCGCATACCCTGACCCTGATCGGCTGTTTCGACGATGAGCCCTTTGCCTATTTCGAGGCGTATTGGGCCAAGGAAGATCGCATCGCGCCGTTCTATGAGGTGGACGACTACGACCGCGGTATCCACATGCTGGTGGGGGAGGAGCATCATCGCGGGCCGCACAAGGTTGCCAGTTGGCTGTCGGCGCTGGTGCACTACCTGTTTCTCGACGACCCGCGCACCCAGCGCGTGGTAGCCGAGCCCAGGGCCGACAATGGGAAGATGATCGGGCATATGCAGAACCAGTGCTTCCACTGCGAGAAGGAATTCGATTTCCCCCACAAGCGCGCGGCGCTGATGATTCTGGGGCGGGAGCGGTTTTTTGAGCGGTGTGGGTTGGCTTGAGATCTTCGGGGCAATGAAGATCAACTGTGGCAGCGGACTTGTCGGATCGCCGCATCGCCGCGAAGACGTCGGCCCAGCAAACATTGATGTTGCCTGACCCACTGCTTTCGCGGCGATGCGGCGATCCGACAAGCCCGCTCCCACACAAGCTCACCCCTCATTGCATTTGCCCGGTGGTCAGACCCGTCGGGCAAAGGTATCGCTATGGGTTCCCGACACCTTGCGACAGTGCACCAGCGCATCGCGGATCATAAAGTTGACCAGGGTCGGCGACACGCCCAGTTCCTTGGCGATGTCCTTCTGCGGCACGCCATGCAGGCGGTACATCTCGAACGCGTAGCGCGTGCGCTGGGGCAGTTCGGTCAGGGCGTCGGCGATGTTTTCCAGGGTGGAAAAATTGATGTGCGAGGTTTCCGGTGAAGCGCCATGAATAACCACATTCAAGCCTTCCTCTTCCGTCCCGGAATATTTCAGTTCCAGGGCCTGTTTACGGTAGTGGTCGATAGCCAGGTTGCGCACGATCTGGAACAGATAACTCAGCTGCGCCTTGAACGATGAGGTGATCTGCGGCGCCGATTGCAGTCTGAAGTAGGCGTCCTGCACTACGTCTTCGGCGCGGGAACGGCAGCCGGTAATGCGCGCCGCGATCTTGACCAGGATCAGCCGGTTATCGACAAACGCCTGGAGTAACGGTGAATCGCACCTGCTTGTGGATACTTGTTCCGTCATGGAAATCACCTTGCTGCAAATGAGGTTAGTGGAGGGCATCCCTGCTGAGGCCTCCTACACATCGGGCAACAAATTATTCTTAATGATAATGATTGTCAAATGAGAAGTGGAACTAATCTTATACCGAAATGCAAACTGTGAGGTGCATCTCTTTGTGTGCGGGCCCCGGCCTGCAGACTAATTATTTTGCCGTGCCATCCGTTCTCATTGGTGACAGGCCAGCCAACACGCCGGCCATGGATTTGCACCCGGAGGACGACGACATGCGTTTGTATCGCGAGAACCCAGCGTTCCAGGCAGGGGTGGTCTGAGATGAGCACGTCGACCCGCTTGCGCCTGTTTTGCCTGCCCTATTCGGGCGCCAGCGCCATGTTCTACAGCCGCTGGCGCCGGGCGTTACCCGAGTGGTTGCAGGTGTGCCCGCTGGAGTTGCCAGGGCGTGGCATGCGCATGGACGAACCCTTGCAGCGCGATATCAAGGCGCTCGCCGCGCAATTGGCCGGCGAGATCAGCGCCGAACTCGATGGCCCCTATGCCTTGTTCGGCCACAGCCTCGGTGGCCTGCTGGCGTTCGAGCTGGCCCACGCCCTGCGCGAACGCGGCCTGCCTGCGCCGCTGGCGTTGTTTGCCTCGGCCACCGCCGGCCCGGCGCGCCGGGATGTCAGTGAATACGCCGAGGAAAAAGACGACACCCAACTGATCGAGCGCCTGCGCACGCTCAAGGGCACCCCCGAGGACGCTCTGGCCAACCGCGAGTTGATGCAGCTGACATTGCCGATCCTGCGCGCCGACTTCCTCTTGTGCGGCAGCTTCCAGTACGGCGAGCGCGAGCCGCTGTCGATGCCGATCCATGTATTTGGTGGCAAGCAGGATGACGTGCGCGCCGACGAATTGCTCGACTGGCAGGAAGACACTGCCAGCGGTTTCTCCCTGGACATGTTCGAGGGGCACCACTTCTTCCTGGTGCAGCAGCAAAGCTCGCTGCTGCGCTGCGTGCGGCGCTACGCCGACGAACATTTGACCCGCTGGCGCCATGGCGCTGCACGGCGGGCGGCCCTGGCGACCGGCTGAACACGCCGCCACACGCCCACGCCCTCTATCCCCGATTTCCCCGTAAGCCGATTTCAGGCAGGAACCCCTCATGATGGACGCCTTCGAACTTCCCCGTACCCTGGTCCAGTCCCTCCAGCGCCGTGCCGCGCAGACCCCGGACCAGGTGGCCCTGCGCTTCCTGGCCGAGTCCGCCGACGACACCGTGGTGCTCAGCTACCGTGACCTGGACCTGCGCGCCCGCACCATCGCCGCCGCCTTGCAGGCCTCGGCCGGCCCGGGCGAGCGTGCGGTGCTGCTGTTCCCCAGCGGCCCGGATTATGTCGCGGCGTTCTTTGGTTGCCTGTACGCCGGGGTGATCGCGGTGCCGGCCTATCCGCCGGAGTCCACCCGCCGTCATCACCAGGAGCGGTTGCTGTCGATCATCGCCGATGCCGAGCCAACCCTGTTGCTGACCAGCAGCGGCTTGCGCGACGCCCTGGGGCAGATCCAGGCAGCGCCGCCGTTGCTCTGCGTGGATGAACTGCACAGCGAACTCGCCGCCGATTGGGTTGCGCCACACCTGCAGGACGACGATATCGCCTTCCTGCAATACACCTCCGGCTCCACCGCCTTGCCCAAAGGCGTGCAAGTCAGCCACGGCAACCTGGTGGCCAACGAATTGCTGATCCGTCGCGGCTTTGGCATCGACCTCAACCCCGATGACGTGATTGTCAGCTGGCTGCCGCTGTACCACGACATGGGCCTGATCGGCGGTCTGTTGCAACCGATCTTCAGTGGCGTGCCGTGTGTGTTGATGTCGCCCGCATACTTCCTCGGCCGCCCCTTGCGCTGGCTGGAAGCGATCAGCCAATACCGCGGGACCATCAGCGGCGGCCCGGATTTCGCCTACCGCCTGTGCAGCGAGCGGGTCAGCGACTCGGCCCTCGAGCGCCTCGACCTGAGCCATTGGCGCGTGGCCTATTCCGGCTCCGAGCCGATCCGCCTGGACACCCTGGAACGCTTCGCCGAGAAATTCGCCCGATGCGGCTTTACCCCCAGCAACTTCTTTGCCTCCTATGGCCTGGCCGAGGCGACTCTGTTTGTCGCCGGTGGTACCCGTGGCCAGGGCATTCCGGCCTTGCGCCTGGACGAACAGGCGCTGGCCGCCAACCGGGCGGAGCCTGGGCAGGGCAGTGCGATCATGAGCTGCGGCAGCAGCCAGCCCGAACATGGGGTGCTGATCGTCGAGCCCCATACCCTGGCCGAACTGGCCGACAACTGCATCGGCGAAATCTGGGCCACCGGCCCGAGCATTGCCCACGGTTACTGGCGCAACCCCGAAGCCACCGCCAAGACGTTCGTGCAGCACGCCGGTCGCACCTGGTTGCGTACCGGTGACCTGGGCTTTATGCGCGGCGGCGAGGTGTTTATCACCGGGCGCCTGAAAGACCTGCTGATCGTGCGCGGGCACAACCTGTACCCCCAGGACATCGAGCAAACCGTCGAGCGCGAAGTGGAAGTGGTGCGTAAGGGCCGTGTCGCCGCGTTTGCGGTGAATGACCAGGGCCTGGAAGGCATCGGCATCGCCGCAGAAATCAGCCGCAGCGTGCAGAAAATCCTGCCGCCCGAGGCCCTGGTCAAAGCCATTCGCCAGGCCGTGGCCGAGGCCTATCAAGAAGCGCCGTGCGTGGTGGTGCTGCTCAATCCCGGCGCTTTGCCGAAAACCTCCAGTGGCAAGGTCCAGCGCTCGGCCTGCCGCACCCGCTTGGCCGATGGCAGCCTCGACAGCTACGCGCAGTTCCCTGGCCAGGCCGTGCAGGCGAGTGATGAGGCGCTTGCGTCGGGGTTGCAACAGCAGATCGCCGCGATCTGGTGCGAACAGTTGCAGGTCGCACAAGTGGCGGCCGATGATCACTTCTTCTTGCTCGGCGGTAACTCCATCAGCGCCACCCAGGTAGTCGCCCGCCTGCGCGAGACCCTGGGCCTGGAACTCAATTTGCGCCTGCTGTTCGAGGCGCCGGTGCTGGCTGATTTCGCCGCCAGCGTCGGCCAATTGCAACAGGACGGTGGCGTGGCCCAAGGCGCAATCAGCGCTTTGTCACGCCAGCAGGATATGCCGCAATCCCTGGCGCAGAACCGCCTGTGGATCACCTGGCAATTGGACTCGCACAGCAGCGCCTACACCATCCCCGGTGCCCTGCGCCTGCGCGGCGAGCTGGACGAAGACGCGCTGCACGCAAGCTTCGCGCAATTGGTCCAGCGCCATGAGGCGCTGCGCACACGTTTCTATGAGCGCGACGGCCAGGCCATGCAGTGTGTCGATGCCCAGCGCGAGTTTGCCGTGCAAGTCATCGACCTGCGCGACTTGCCCGTGGCCGAGCGTGAAGCCCGCGCCGCGCAGATCCGCGAGGACGAGGCGCGCACCCAGTTCGACCTGGAACAGGGCCCGCTGCTGTGGGTCACCCTGTTGCGCCTGGACGATGAAGATCATCAGTTGCTGGTGACCCTGCACCACATCATTGCGGACGGCTGGTCGCTGAATGTACTGCTCGACGAATTCTCGCGCCTCTACGCCGCCGCGTCCCAGGGCCAGGCCCTCGAGCTGCCGGCCCTGGCCGTGCAGTACGCCGACTACGGCAGCTGGCAGCGCCAATGGCTGGCCGAAGGCGAGGGCCAGCGACAGTTGGCGTACTGGCAGCAGCAACTGTCGCACGACCATCCCACCCTGAGCCTGGCCACCGACCACCCGCGCTCGGCCCAGCACCGACGCAGCGCTTCACGCTACAGCGTGCGCCTGGATGTAAGCCTCGGCGCAGCCATCCGCCAGACCGCCCAGGCCCACCAGGCCACGCCATTCGTTCTGTTGCTGGCGGCGTTCCAGAGCCTGTTGCACCGCTACAGCGGCCAGCGCGATATCCGTATCGGCGTGCCCAACGCCAACCGGGGGCGCCATGAAACCCAGGGCCTGATCGGCTTCTTTATCAATACCCTGGTGATGCGCGCCGAAGTGGATGGGCGCCTGCCGTTCAGCGAGCTGCTGGCGGCCACCCGCCTGGCAGCCACCGAGGCCCAGGCCCATCAGGACTTGCCCTTCGAACAACTGCTGGAAGCCTTCCCGCAAGCCCGTGAGCAAGGCCTGTTCCAGGTGATGTTCAACCATCAGCAGCGTGATCTCGGCGCCTTGCGCCGCCTGCCGGGCCTGCTGGCCGAAGAACTGCCATGGCACAGCCGCGAAGCCAAGTTCGACCTGCAACTGCACAGCGAAGAAGACCGCAATGGGCGCCTGAGCCTGTCGTTCGACTACGCTGACGAACTGTTCGACGCCAGCACCATCGCGCGTCTGGCCACGCATTTCGTCAACCTGTTGCAGGCGGTCTGCGCGCAACCGCAGCAGTCCGTGGGCGACCTGGCACTGTTGCAGGCCGACGAACACGCCGAGCAACGCCATTGGAGCGAGGCACCCTGCGCGCCGGCGCAGTGCCTGGTGCCGGAGCAACTCAACCAGCACACCGACGAGCGCACCGCCCTGGTCTGGCACGGCGCTAGCCTGACCTTTGGCCAACTGCACACCCAGGCCAACCGCCTGGCCCATTACCTGCGTGACAAAGGCGTCGGCCCGGACGTGTGCGTGGCGATTGCCGCCGAGCGTTCGCCGCAATTGCTGATTGGCTTGCTGGCGATCCTCAAGGCCGGCGGCGCCTATGTGCCGCTGGACCCGGACTACCCGGCCGACCGCTTGGCCTACATGCTGGCCGACAGCGGCGTGCAATTGCTGCTGACCCAGACCCACCTGCTGCACCAGTTGCCGGTGGCCGCGGGCGTGTCGGTGATCGCCATGGACAGCCTCAAGCTCGACAGTTGGCCGACCCAGGCGCCGGGCCTGCATCTCAATGCCGACAACCTCGCCTATGTGATCTACACCTCCGGCTCCACCGGCCAGCCCAAGGGCGTGGGCAATACCCATGGGGCCCTGGCGGAGCGTTTGCAGTGGATGCAGGCCACCTACCAGTTGGATGAAAGCGATGTGCTGATGCAAAAGGCACCGATCAGTTTCGACGTGTCGGTATGGGAATGCTTCTGGCCGCTGATCATTGGTTGCCGCCTGGTCCTGGCCGGTCCCGGCGAACATCGTGACCCCCATCGGATTGCGCAACTGGTCCAGGAACATGGGGTGACTACCCTGCATTTTGTGCCGCCCCTGTTGCAGCTGTTTGTCGATGAGCCGCTGGCGGCCGAGTGCACCAGCCTGCGTCGGGTATTCTCCGGTGGTGAAGCCTTGCCCGCCCAATTGCGCAATCGCCTCCTGGCGCTACTGCCGGCGGTGCAGTTGCACAACCGCTATGGGCCCACCGAAACCGCGATCAACGTCACCCATTGGCACTGCCAGCGTGCCGATGGCGAACGCTCGCCGATTGGCCGCCCCTTGGGCAATGTGATTTGCCGGGTGCTGGACGAGCAATTCAACCTGCTGCCCGCAGGTGTGCCGGGTGAGCTGTGCATCGGCGGCATCGGCCTGGCGCGCGGTTATCTGGGGCGTGCGGGGCTGACCGCCGAACGGTTTGTTGCCGACCCACTGGGCGCGGCCGGCGCACGTCTGTACCGCACCGGCGACCGCGTGCGCTGGGCGGCCGACGGGGTACTGGAGTACCTCGGGCGCCTGGATCAGCAGGTCAAGCTGCGCGGGTTTCGGGTCGAACCGGAAGAAATCGAGGCGCGGTTGCTGGCCCAGGACGGTATCGCCCAGGCGCTGGTGCTGATCCGCGACACCGCCGGCGGTGCGCAGTTGATCGGTTACTACACAGCCAGCGGCGAGTTGGATGAGCCGGACGTGAAAGCCGCCCTGGCCGCCGAATTGCCGGAGTACATGGTGCCGGCACAACTGATCCGCCTCGACGTCATGCCCCTGAGCCCCAGCGGTAAAGTGGACCGCCGTGCCTTGCCGGAACCGGTGTGGCAGGTGCGTGAACATGTGGAGCCGCAAACCGCCCTGGAACAGCAGATCGCTGCGATCTGGCGCCAGGTCCTGGGCCTGCCGCGCATCGGCCTGCGCGACGACTTCTTTGCCCTTGGCGGCCATTCGCTGCTGGCCACGCAGATCATCTCCCGCACACGCCAGGCCTGTGATGTGGAGCTGGCGCTGCGCACCTTGTTCGAAGCCAGTGAGCTGGGGGATTTTGTCGAGCAGGTGCGGCGGATCCAGGCCAGTGGCCAACGCAACCAGCAGACCGCGATTGGCAAGGTGGACCGCCGCCAGGCGGTGCCGTTGTCCTATTCCCAGCAGCGCATGTGGTTCCTCTGGCAAATGGAGCCGGACAGCCCGGCCTATAACGTCGGCGGCATGGCGCGTTTGCGCGGGGTGCTGGATGTGGGGCGTTTCGAGGCAGCGTTGCAAGCCCTGATCATGCGCCCCGAAACCCTGCGCACGACCTTCCCAAGTGTCAATGGCGTGGCCCAGCAGAAAGTCGCCGCGCAAAGCAGCGTACGCATGAGCTGGCAGGATTTTTCGGCGCTGCACGAGGCTGAGCGTCAACAGCGCTTGCAGCAACTGGCCGATCAGGAAGCTCACAGCCCATTCAACCTGGAAACCGGGCCGTTGTTGCGCGCCTGCCTGGTCAAGGCGGGCGAGCAGGAGCACTACCTGGTGCTGACCCTGCACCATATCGTCACCGAAGGCTGGGCCATGGACATCTTTGCCCGTGAACTCAGCGCGCTCTACGAAGCCTTTATCGATGAGCGCGAATCGCCCCTGGAACCGTTGCCGGTGCAGTACCTGGACTACAGCGTGTGGCAGCGCCAATGGCTGGAGGCCGGTGAGCGCCAGCGCCAGCTCGATTACTGGACCACGCAGTTGGGCAACGAGCATCCGCTACTGGAACTGCCCGCCGACCGGCCACGCCCGGCGGTGCAAAGTCACCAGGGCGAGCTGTACCGCTTTGACCTTGGCGATGAACTCGCCGCCAAGCTGCGCGCCTTCAATGCCGAGCATGGCCTGACCCTGTTCATGACCATGACCGCGACCCTGGCGACGCTGCTCTACCGCTACAGTGGCCAGACCGACTTGCGCATCGGTGCGCCGGTGGCCAACCGCATCCGCCCGGAAAGTGAAGGGCTGATCGGTGCGTTCCTCAACACCCAGGTACTGCGTTGCCAGCTCGACGGGCAGATGCGTGTCGCTGAGTTGTTTGAGCACGTGCGTCACACCGTGATCGAAGGCCAGTCCCATCAGGACCTGCCGTTCGACCACCTGGTGGAAGCCCTGCAACCGCCGCGCAGTGCTGCGTATAACCCGCTGTTCCAGGTGATGTGCAACGTGCAGCGCTGGGAGTTCCAGCAAAGCCGGCAATTGGCCGGGATGACGGTCGAATACCTGGCCAACGACGCGCGTGCCACCAAGTTCGACCTCAACCTGGAAGTCACCGACCTCGACCATCGCCTGGGTTGCTGCCTGACCTACAGCACCGACCTGTTCGACGAGCCGCGCATTGCGCGCATGGCCGCCCATTGGTGCAACCTGCTGGAGGCGCTGATCGCCGATCCGCAACAGCGCCTGAGCGAGCTACCGCTGCTGCAAGTCGATGAACAGCGCGCCCTGCAAGACAGCCTCGGCATCGAGGCCGGCGAGCATCGTCTCGACCAGTGCATCCATCATCTGTTCAGCGCCCAGGTGCAAGCCCGTCCGGATGCGCCTGCGCTGACGTTCGCCGGCCACACCCTCAGCTACCGCGAGCTGGACAGCCGCGCCAATCGCCTGGCCTGGATGCTGCGCGAGCGTGGGGTGGGCCCGCAGGTGCGGGTCGGCCTGGCGCTGCCGCGGTCCCTGGAAATGGTCATTGGCCTGCTGGCGATCCTCAAGGCCGGTGGCGCCTATGTGCCGCTGGACCCGGAATACCCGCTGGACCGCCTGCACTACATGATCGAAGACAGCGGCATCGGCCTGTTGCTCAGCGATGCGGCGATGTTCGAGGCCCTTGGCGAGTTGCCCGCCAGCGTCAGTTGCTGGTGCCTGGAAGATGACCTGCCGGTGCTCGCCAACTACCCGGCCAGCGACCTGCCGGCGATCAGCCTGGCGC
This sequence comes from Pseudomonas sp. WS 5010, assembly GCF_012985565.1. NCBI lineage: Bacteria > Pseudomonadati > Pseudomonadota > Gammaproteobacteria > Pseudomonadales > Pseudomonadaceae > Pseudomonas > Pseudomonas sp. WS 5010. The sequence goes on from NZ_JAAQWQ010000005.1 coordinate 675,872, forward strand.
AGCATCAGGCGTACCTGATCTACACCTCCGGTTCCACCGGCAAGCCCAAGGGCGTGGTGGTGTCCCACGGTGAAATCGCCATGCATTGCCAGGCGGTGATCGAGCGCTTTGGCATGCGCCCCGACGATTGCGAGCTGCACTTCTATTCGATCAACTTCGACGCCGCCACCGAGCGTCTGCTGGTGCCGCTGCTCAGTGGCGCGCAGGTGGTGTTGCGCGCCCAGGGTCAATGGGATGCCGAAGAAATCTGCGGGCTGATCCGTGAGCATCGCATCAATATCCTCGGTTTTACCCCAAGCTATGGCAGCCAGTTGGCGCAATGGCTGGCCACGCAAAACCAGACCCTACCGGTGCGCATGTGCATCACCGGCGGCGAGGCGCTGACTGGCGAACACCTGCAGCGCATCCGCGCGGCGTTCCAGCCGGCGCTGTTCTTCAATGCCTATGGGCCGACCGAAACGGTGGTCATGCCCCTGGCCAGCCTGGCCCCCGAGGTGCTGGAGGAGGGCGCCGCCAGTGTGCCGATCGGCAGCATCATCGGCGCGCGCGTTGCCTACATCCTGGATGCCGACCTGGCGCTGGTGCCCCAGGGTGCCACCGGTGAGCTGTACGTGGGCGGCGCTGGCCTGGCCCAGGGTTATCACCAGCGTGCGGGCATGACCGCCGAACGTTTTGTAGCCGACCCGTATGCCGATGGCGGACGGCTCTACCGCACGGGCGACCTGGTGCGCCAACGCGCCGATGGCCTGGTGGAGTACCTGGGGCGGATCGACCATCAGGTGAAAATCCGTGGTTTTCGCATCGAGCTGGGCGAAATCGAAACCCGCCTGCTTGAGCATGAAGCGGTCCGTGAGGCGGTGGTCCTGGCCCTGGATGCGCCGAGTGGCAAGCAACTGGCGGCGTACCTGGTCAGCGATGCCAGCGACCACACCGCCTTGCGCGAGGCACTCAAGACCCACCTCAAGGCGCAACTGCCGGACTACATGGTGCCCGCGCACCTGATGGTGCTCGACAGCATGCCGCTGACCGCCAACGGCAAGCTCGACCGCCGCGCCTTGCCGCAACCGGACCCCGAGGCCAATCGGCAAGCATACGTGGCGCCGAGTAATGAGCTGGAGCTGAGCCTCGCCGCGATCTGGTGTGCGGTGCTCAACGTGCAGCAGGTCGGGCTGCACGATAACTTTTTCGAGCTGGGTGGCGATTCGATCCTGTCGATCCAGGTGGTCAGCCGGGCGCGGCAGGCGGGGATTCACTTCAGCCCCCGCGACCTGTTCCAGCACCAGACCGTGCAGGCCCTGGCCGCAGTGGCCACGCGCAGTGAGCAGATCACTGCCGAGCAAGGTGTGTTGACTGGCCCCTCGGGCATGACGCCGATCCAGCAGTGGTTCTTTGACAGCGAGATCCCGGCGCGTCAGCACTGGAACCAGGCCCTGGTGCTGGCGCCGGTGCAGGCCCTCGATCCCCGTCGCCTGGAGCAGGCGCTGTTGGCCGTGCTGGAACACCATGACGCCTTGCGCCTGAGTTTCACCCAGCGCGACGCGCAATGGCATGCCGAGCATCTGGCCGTGCCGCAAGGCGGCGTGTTGTGGCTGGCCCAGGTGACGGATATGCAGCAGTGCGAGGCGCTGTTCGCCGATGCCCAGCGCAGCCTCGACCTGGAGCATGGCCCGCTGCTGCGCGCCTTGCTGGTGGACGGGCCGATTGGCCAGCAACGCTTGCTGATCGCGATCCATCACTTGGTGGTGGACGGCGTGTCCTGGCGCGTCTTGCTTGAAGACCTGCAAAACGTCTATCGCCAATTGGGCGACGGCCAGGCGGTCAGCCTGCCGGCCAAGACCAGTGCCGTGCGCGACTGGGCCGCCCGTTTGCAGGCCTACGCCAGCAGCGAATCCCTGCGCGAAGAACTGAGCCTATGGCAGCAACAGTTGGCCGGCCCGCCGGTTGCGCTGCCGGTGGACCGGGCGCACGGCAGCATGCGCAATCGTGATGCCGAGACGGTCAGCGTGCGCCTGGATGCCGAGCGCACCCGGCAGTTGCTGCAGCAGGCGCCGAGCGCCTATCGCACCCAGGTCAACGACCTGCTGCTGACGGCATTGGCCCGCGTGCTGTGCCGCTGGAGCGGGCATGCATCGACCCTGATCCAGCTGGAAGGCCATGGCCGCGAAGCGCTGTTCGATGAAATCGACCTGACCCGCAGTGTGGGTTGGTTCACCAGCGCTTACCCGCTGCGCCTGACCCCAGTGGATATCGAGGAGGCCAGCGGGCAGGGCGCGTCGATCAAGGCGATCAAGGAGCAACTGCGTGCGGTGCCCCACAAGGGCCTGGGCTATGGCGTGCTGCGCTACCTGGCCGACAGCACTTGTCGCCAGGCCATGGCGGCGTTGCCGAGCGCTTCGATTACGTTCAACTACCTCGGGCAGTTCGACCAGAGCTTCGACAGCCAGGCGCTGTTCCACCCGCTGGACGTATCTGCCGGCCCGGCCCATGACCCGGCCGCACCGCTGCCCAACGCCTTGAGTGTGGACAGCCAGGTGTACGGCGGCGAACTGGTGCTGCGCTGGACCTTCAGCCGCGAGCGCCACGACCACCAGACCATCAGCGAACTGGCCGATGCCTACCTGGGCGAGTTGCACAGCCTGATCGCCCATTGCCTGCGTGACGATGCCGGTGGCCTGACGCCGTCCGACTTCCCCCTGGCGCACCTGACCCAGGCGCAGCTGGATGCGTTGCCGGTGCCGGCCTGCGCCATCGAGGACGTGTACCCGCTGACGCCCATGCAGGAAGGCCTGCTGTTGCATACCCTGCTGGAACCGGGCACCGGCCTCTATTACATGCAGGATCGCTACCGCATCAACAGCGAGCTCAACCCCGAGCGTTTTGCCCTGGCCTGGAAGGCCGTGATCGCCCGGCATGAAGCCTTGCGTGCGTCGTTCTGCTGGAACGTCGGCGAAGATATGTTGCAGGTGATCCACAAGCCCGGCAGCACGCCGATCGAGTACCTGGACTGGACCGGCACCCCGGCCGAGCAACAGGAGCCACGCCTGCAAGCCCTGCTGAAAAGCGAGCGCGAGGCCGGTTTCGATCTGCTCAACCAGGCGCCGTTCCACCTGCGCCTGATCCGCGTCGGCGAGGCTCGCTACTGGTTCATGATGAGCAACCACCACATCCTGATCGATGCCTGGTGCCGCTCGTTGCTGATGAATGACTTCTTCGATATCTACACCGCCCTGGGTGAGGGCCGCGAGGCACAACTGGCCGCGCCGCCGCGCTATCGCGACTATATTGCCTGGCTGCAACGCCAGAACCTGGCCGAGGCGCGGCAGTGGTGGCAGCAGAACCTGCAAGGGTTCGAGCGCACCACACCGATCCCCAGCGACCGGCCATTCCTGCGGGAACACGCCGGCCATAGCGGCGGCATGGTGGTGGGGGATTGCTATACCCGCCTGGATGAACGCGATGGGGCGCAATTGCGCGAGTTGGCCCAGGCTCATCAACTGACCGTCAATACCTTCGCCCAGGCGGCGTGGGCCTTGGTGCTGCGGCGCTTGAGCGGCGAGCGTGACGTGCTGTTCGGCGTCACCGTGGCCGGGCGCCCGGTGGACATGCCGCACATGCAGCGCACGGTCGGCCTGTTTATCAACAGCATCGCCCTGCGGGTCAAGTTGCCCGAGGACGATCAGCCGTGCAGCGTGCGCCAGTGGTTGAGCGCCTTGCTCGACAGCAATATGCAGCTGCGCGAGTACGAATACCTGCCGCTGGTGACCATCCAGGAGCACAGCGAACTGCCCAAGGGCCAGCCGCTGTTCGACAGCCTGTTCGTGTTTGAAAACGCTCCGGTGGAAGTCTCGGTGCTGGACCGCGCGCAAAGCCTCAACGCGACCTCGGACTCGGGGCGCACCCACACCAACTTCCCGCTGACGGCGGTGTGCTACCCGGGCGATGACCTGGGCTTGCACTTGTCCTATGACCAGCGTTATTTCGATCAAAGCACCGTGCAAGGCATGCTCGCCGAGTTCAAGCGCCTGCTGCTGGCGCTGGTGCAGGGCTTCCATGGCGATATGGCCGACCTGCCGCTGATTGGCGCGCAGGAGCGTGAGTTCCTGGTGGACGCTTGCAACCAGAGCGCCCATGACTACCCGCTTGAGCGCAGCTACGTCGAACTGTTCGAGGCGCAGGTGGCGCAGCATCCGCAGCGCATTGCCGCCAGTTGCCTGGACCGGCAGTGGACCTATGCCGAGCTGAACCAGCGCAGCAATCGCCTGGGCCATGCCCTGGTCGCGGCGGGTGTCGGCCTCGACCAGCCGGTGGCGCTGCTGGCCGAGCGTGGCCTGGATCTGTTGGGCATGATCATCGGCAGCTTCAAGGCCGGTGCCGGTTACTTGCCGCTGGATCCCGGGCTGCCGAGCCAGCGCTTGAGCCGGATCATCGACCTGAGCCGCACGCCGTTGCTGGTGTGTACTGCGGCCTGCCGCGAACAGGCGCAGGCGTTGCTCGAGGATTTTGCCTGTGGCGCGCGGCCGAAGTTGCTGGTGTGGGAGGAGTTGGCAGGTATCGACAGCAATCCTGGGATCTACAGCGCCCCGGACAACCTCGCCTACGTGATCTACACCTCCGGCTCCACCGGGCTGCCCAAGGGCGTGATGGTCGAGCAGCGCGGCATGCTCAACAACCAATTGAGCAAGGTGCCGTACCTGCATTTGAGCGAGCAGGATGTGATCGCCCAGACCGCCTCGCAAAGCTTTGATATCTCTGTGTGGCAGTTCCTTGCCGCGCCCTTGTTTGGCGCGCGGGTGGATATCGTGCCCAACACCATTGCCCATGACCCGCAGGGCTTGCTGGCGCATGTGCAGGCCCAGGGCATCACGGTGCTGGAAAGCGTGCCGTCGCTGATTCAGGGCATGCTCGCCCAGGACCACATCAGCCTGGACGGCCTGCGCTGGATGCTGCCGACCGGCGAGGCGATGTTGCCTGCGCTGGCGCACCAATGGCTGCTGCGTTATCCGGACATCGGCCTGGTCAACGCCTACGGCCCGGCGGAATGCTCGGATGACGTGGCGTTCTTCCATGTCGACCTGGCCTCGACCCGTGGCACCTACTTGCCGATTGGCACGCCGACCGACAACAACCGTTTGTACTTGCTCGACGGCGCGCTGGAGCTGGTGCCGCAAGGTGCGGTGGGCGAGCTGTGCGTGGCGGGCACCGGGGTCGGGCGCGGTTATGTCAGCGATCCGCTGCGCACCGCCCAAGTGTTTGTGCCGGATCCGTTTGGCGCGCCGGGGGAACGCCTGTACCGCAGCGGCGACCTGGCGCGGCGGCGCAGCGATGGGGTGCTGGAGTACGTCGGGCGTATCGACCATCAGGTGAAGATTCGCGGCTACCGCATCGAACTGGGTGAAATCGAGGCGCGCCTGCATGAGCAGCCCGAGGTGCGTGATGCTGCGGTGGGCGTGCAGGAGGGGGTCAATGGCAAACACCTGGTGGGTTACCTGGTGGCGAGCGATGCCAGCCTTAACCCTGGCGAGCGCCTGGACCGCATCAAGCAGCGCCTGCGCAGCGAACTGCCGGAGTACATGGTGCCGTTGCACTGGCTGTGGCTGGAGCGCCTGCCCCTGAACGCCAACGGTAAGCTCGACCGCAAGGCCCTGCCGGCCCTGGAGATTGGCCAGTTGCACAGCGAGGACTACCTGGCGCCGCGCAGCGAACTGGAGCAGACCCTGGCCACGATCTGGGCCCAGGTGCTGAAGGTCGAGCAGGTGGGCGTGCTGGATAACTTCTTCGAGCTGGGTGGGCACTCGCTGCTGGCCACGCAAATCGCCTCGCGGGTGCAGAAGAGCCTGCAACGGGATGTACCGCTGCGGGCGATGTTCGAATGCAGCACGGTGGCAGAACTGGCGACGTACATCGAGGGTTTGGCGGCCCATGACATCAGCGCCGGCACAGTGGACCGGCTGAGTGATTTGATGGCTGAGCTGGAGGGGCTTTAAGCCGGCAAAGGCGGCGCCCGCAGATGCAGCGGGCGGTCCGCCGTTGGTCGGTTATGCGCATTGTCGGTGTGTGAACTGTCAATTCTGACAGTAGGCAAGGCTTGTATTCCAAGCGTTAGATAACAGCAGTTTTTGGCCTGGCGGTCAGGCCTGCTGGTTAACTTTCCCTGGACTGGAGGTCCTGTCATGGTTAAAAAAACTGCGCCCCAAAGTTCGTCACCGGCCGCTGCCCAGCCCCTTGTTGAAGCCACCGTCGAATTACCCTATCCGCAGATTCAATACGCCGCCAACAACAACATCCTGTATCCCATCGACGCCATCGACGGCACGCGCGCAACTATTGCATTTGCCGGGATGGGCGCGACACCGGTGACGTTGTACTGGGCCATCCGGGATCAGGACGAGCCGGTGTTCGAGCCGATTGTGCGAACAGGCAGTACCACTGGCAGCATTGACATTCCCATTCCATGGCAGTGGGTCAGTACCTGCATCGGGCATACCGTGTTGATCTGGTACACAGCGTCTGTGGGCGGTCAACTCAAGCAGTCGCTGGTGCTGGAACTGGAGGTCCAACAGATCCGCGAGCAGGACCTCCAGGCATCGCTGCCGGTGTTTGCCCATGCGCAATACATCCATAGCACCTGGCAACTGGATATGAAGGCATTCAGCGGCGATGAGACCATCAGGGTCAAGGCGTGGCCGATGATCCAGGCCGGGCAGCGGCTGTTTATCAATGTGGCAGGCGATCAGCACAAGCCGCCGTTCGCGTTTAGCTGGGTCGCTCGGGACCATGTGGTGACGGCCGCCGAGGCCATTGCCGGGCATATCTTTGAATTCAAGCTCGCGCGCAGTTGGATGGCACGGCGCGAGGACTACTCGGCCCTGACCATCCACATGGCCGTGATCTTTGATGGCACCTCACCCCAGCCGCCGGTGCCGGTTGATCCGATCTACGAAACCCAGCTTCCGGAAAACGCCCACGAGTTTCATCCCCGTACAACCGTGCTGTTGTTTGTGGATGCGTCGTTGCACTTGCCCGAACCGAAATTGGTCGAGGCGCAAGGCCAGGCTGAGGTGGACCCGCTAAAATTGCTGGAGGGCGCAACGGTACGTGTCTGTTACGAGGATATGCGCAGCACTGACAGTATCTCCCTGTGCTGGGAATCGACCCACGGCGATTGTGCCCCTATCCCCCCACAGAACGGTATGGACGAAGGCTGTATCGACTTCCATATCCCGCCGCAGTTCGTGGGTATGCGCCTGGATAACTTCGCGAATTTCAGCTACACCGTGACCCGTGATGGCGGCGAGCAAGCGTCGCCTGATGGCGTGGTCTGGATCCCGCTGCCGTCCAACCTGCCCCGGCCGCAAATCCTCGAAGCCCCGTTCAACAGCCTGGACCTTGGGCAGATGTGCTGTGATGACCCGGTGACGATCCATGTTGCGCCTTGGCCATTTATCGGCACCACGCAACGTGTGCAGCTGTATATCGGTGGTGTCTACCCGGATGGCTCAAAAGCCCGGCTGTACCTTTTTGATGGGGAGCCGGTCAGTGAAGAGGATATTCGCAACGGTTGGACCCGGACCTTGCCCCGGGCCGAACTGGCGGCGCTCAAGCATGACAGCGAGTTGTACATCCTGTTCAGCGTTGAGTTTCTGCCACCCAGGGATTCGCGGCCGGTCTATCGTGCGTTTCCTTCGCTGCTGGTGAACCTGCTCACCGAACCGCACCTGGAGTTGCCCAAGCCCCATCTTGTCGAGGCGGTGGACTGCGGCGCCGACGGCTGGATCGTCAACCCGGTGAACACGCAGGACGGCGCGCATATCCAGGTGGCGTACGAGCGTATGTGCCCGGGGGATATGGTTTGCCCCACGTTCATCGGCACGCCTGGGCCTGGGTCGCCGGGGCTGGAGTGTCGCGTTGTGGCGCAGGGGGAGCAGAGCCTGGTATTCGCCGTTGCGCCGTCGGCGATCAGCGCCAACCTGCGCCAGCAGATATTGCTGGGCTACAGCGTGTCACGTGTGTGTGGCGGCGAATGGGAGTCGCCGCCACAAAAGGTACATGTCCTGGATATCAGCGGCCTGCCCAACCTGGCGGTGGAACAGGCGACGGGCAGCACCCTGGACCTCAGTACATTCGGCGGCGATGCTAGCGCAACGGTAGTTGCCTGGCCTTACATTGCCCTGGGCCAGCGCTGCTGGTTGTGGGTGACCGGAGAGTTGGAAGACGGCAGCCCATATAGCTTTGAGGTGCTGGAGGGGGTACCGGTCACCGAACAGTGGTTGACCGGTGTCGAGGCGCCGTTACCGCGCCACGAACTGCAAAAGCTGGCGGATTGCAGCGCCTTTGAAGTGCATTTTGCGGTGAACTTCAACGGCCAGCTGGACAAGGACAGTGCCCACAGATTCCCGGTATTGCCTCTGGACATTGCACAGGAGGGGCTGGAGCTCAAGGCGCCCACGGTGTGCGAAGCGGTGGGCACCCAGCTCACGGTTTACAACGGCCGGGATGGCGTGACGGTGCGCGTGGCCTACGAGCTGATCAACCCTAGTCATACAATCAGTGTGTGCTGGACGCGCACAGACGGTACTTGCCTACCACTGATGTCGAAGCCTGGCAGCAGTGATCCAGGCTACGTGGATTTCCATATTCCCCGGGAAGCAGTGATCCATGGGATCGGCAAGACGGTGAAGATCAACTACACCGTCACCAGTCTGTGCAAAGTGGCAACTTCCCCGGACCTCGACCTGCAGATTAGTGTGCCCGTACGTTTGCCGACGCCGGTGGTGCCGCAGGCTACCAACAACATTCTGGATTTGCGCACTTTCAGCGCCGATGCGGACATTACCGTGCAACCCTGGTGGTTTATCTTGCCGAACCAGAGAGTCTGGCTGCGCGGGATTGGGACCAGGGAGGATGGCAGCCCGTACATTTTTAATGTTTACCTGGGCAAGGTCGTGACGGCGGCAGAAGTCAGCGCCGGGCTCAAGCAAGCGTTGAGGCGAATCGAGCTTGAGCTTTTGAAGGATCTCAGCACCTTGACGTTCACCTGCAAAGTCACTGCTGATGGAAGCAGCCAGGAAAGTACGGCGGTGGTGTTTCCGGTGTTGCAGCTGCTGTTAAGTAAGGCATTCTCCGACCACACCGACTTCGATCCTGCCGGCAAAGGCTGGAATGGCTGGAACAGAGGACCCGGCGCCACCAATCCTGGCGATCTGGTGCTCAAGCTAGGTGCTGTGCCTGGAGCGGCGAACGGGTATTTCTTGCAGGACTGGGGGTACACCGATACCAGCGATCCAGCCACGCAGCGTGTGAAACTGTTCAAGGACTTCAGCGGGCTGCAGGTGGGGCGTTCCTATCGGTTCAGTGCGTGGATCCGTGATATTCCGCTGTTAGTGAACAGGCCGCGCTTGATCCTCACGGCCCAGGGGGTGCCAATCTCAGCGGAAATGTTACCTCCTGCCACCTGGTACTTGCTCCAGGGCGTGTTCCAGGCCAAGGCCGCTACGGTGCGGCTCACCTTGGACAACCTGCAGATGGGGGGGGGGCCGGGCAATGACTACGACGTGACTGGCTTGACTGTGACAGAGATGTAAGCTGCGCAACAAGGCCTCCAACCGTTGGAGGCCTTGTCCGGCCAGCGTCGAGCGATTATTTCGGGCCGAGGATTTTCCCCAGTTTATCCGGCGACGGCGCCCCTTGCTGCTGCTGCAACTGGCCCTTGTCATCCAGGTAGAAAATCGCCGGGGTGGCCGACAATTCCAGCTCTTCCATCAACTTCATATTGGCATCGAGCTTGGCCTGGATCTCGGCCGGGATCTTGGCCAGGGCCTTGAGCTTGCTGGCTTTGCCCGCAGACTCATGTTCTTGCAGGGCCTGGGCCGTGTCTTTACTGGCCAGCAGCGCCGCCGATTTGCCGGGGCTGTCCTCGCGGATGATCCCGACCATGATGTGGCGCAACTGCACCTTGCCGGCCTTGACCCAGGGCCGCGCCTGTTCCCAGAACATGTTGCAGTACGGGCAGTTGGGGTCGCTGAACAGGTAGACGGTGCGCGGCGCGTTTTTATCGCCGTCCTGGATCCAGCTGCTCTGTTCCATCTTGGCCCAGATTTCCTTGGCCATCGGCGCGTAGACCAGTTTTTCCAGGGGCGCGGTGCTCAGGTCATTGCCCTTGGCGTCGTACAGGTTGCCGGCCAGCACGTGCTGGCCGTCGGCGGTCAGGTACAGCGCCATGCCACGGTTCTGGTACTGCGCGGCATAGCCCTTGAGCCCGCCCGGTGCATCGAAGCTGCCGATGATCTTGGCGCCCTTGGCTTCGATCTGTTTGATCGGCGCCGGCCATTCTTCGGCGTGGGCGAGGTTGGCGGCGAGTGCCAGGGGCAGCAGGGTCAGCAGGTGACGGAGGCGGGGCATAAGGGTTTCCTTGAAGGGGCCGTCTTGGCGGCGGTCGAGTCCGTGGGGTCGAAATATTCCATGGCGCGGGCCAGGCTGGCCTGGGACAGCTCGCCCAGGTGGCTGTTGATCAGCCGGCCATCGGCTTGATAGAAGAGCGTGGTCGGCAGCGCCATCGAACCCACGGCTTGGCCCAGGCGGCCACTGGCGTCGAACAGGACGTTGTCCAGGTTCAGGCCCTGGGTGGCCAGGTAGGTGCTGACGCTTTGCATGCTTTCGGCCTGGTTGACGAACAGGAAGGTCACGTCAGGCCGTTGTTTCTGGGCATTTTCCAGCACCGGCATTTCCCGCCGGCAGGGCGGGCACCAGGTGGCCCACAGGTTGATCACCAACGGGCCGCCCTGGTAGTCGGCCAGTTGCACGGTTTCGCCATCGGCGTTGCGCAGGGCGATATCCGGCAGGCGCGTGCCTTTTTCATAGATGTTCAACGAGAAACTGGCCAGCGCCCAGAACGCCAGGCCACTGACCACGCCGGCGGTCAGCGGCTTGCGCAGGGCCGGGCGGCGCCAGCTCCAGAGCAGGGCGGCGATGATCAGCACGATCACCCCCGGCCAGACGAGAAAGCCGCCGTCGCGCAGGTCGACGATTTGTAGCGGGTCATCGCGGTAGTACGACCAGTACATCAATACAAAACCGATGCGCGCGCTGAGCATGCCCAGCAGGAACAGGCTGAACAGCACCGACTCGGGGTTCTCGCCGCCACGCTTGGCCACGCGCCAGCCCACCACCGTGGCGAGGACCAGCGCACTGATCAGCAGCAGATGGTTCAAGGCAATGGCAAAGGTGCCGATGGTCAAGGTCAGCATCAGGGTGCGTCCCGGGTCTGGGTCCAGCGTTGCAGGAAGGCTGCGGCGTCCACTTCGCCTGTGATGCGCTGGGCGCGGCGCTCTGCACCGTCCGGGCCGATCCACACAAAGCTCGGTGGGCCGGGGACTTTGTAGCGGCCCAGCAGCTCACGGCTGGCGGCGTTGTCGGCGGTGACGTCCAGGCGCAGCAGGCGCACGTTTTTTAGGGCCTCCATGACTTCGGGTTTACCGAACACCTGTTTTTCCATGATCTTGCACGACACACACCAGTCGGCGTAGTAGTCCAGCAGCACCCACTGGCCCTGGGCCTTGGCGCTGTCGAGCTGGGTTTGCAGGGCTGACGGGGCGTTGATGGTGGTAAAGCTGTCATGGGCGGTCGGCGCGCCGGCCACCGGCGAGCCACCGAACACCTTGAGCGGTTGCCACAGGTCATCGCTGCCACCGGCTGCGCCGATCACCAGGATCGCGCCCCACAGGCCCAGGACCAGGGAACCTGCGCCCAGTGCCTTGGCGACCAGCCCGTACTCGCGGGCCAGGCTCCAGCCGCAATAGGCCATCACCAGTGCCAGCACGCCCCACAGGCCGAGCCACAGGCTTCCGTCGACGACCGGGCGGATCATCAACACGGCGGTCGCGAGGAACAGGAAGCCAAACACGCCCTTGAGCACATTCATCCAGGTGCCTGGCTTGGGCAGGAAGCGATTGCCCACCGTCACCAGCAACAGCAAGGGCACGCCGATACCGATGCCCATGGCAAACAGGATCAGGCCGCCGTGCACGGCATTGCCGCTTTGTGCGATGTAGAGCAGGGCGCCGGCCAGGGGCGCGGTCATGCACGGGCCTACCAGCAGGCCGGACAAGGCCCCGAGCACGCCGGCGCCGACCAGGCTGCCGCCGTTTTGCCGACGGCTGGCGTTGTCCAGGCGATCGCGCAGGAAGGCCGGCAGTTGCAGTTCAAAGAAGCCGAACATTGGCAGGGCGAGGATCACAAACAGGGCGGCGAAACTGCCGAGGATCCACGGGGTTTGCAGCAGCGCAGCCAGGTTGCTGCCGGCCAGCGCGGCCAGTACGCCAAGGGCGGCATACACCAGCGCCATGCACACCACATAACTGGTGGCCAGGGCAAAACCACGGCGTGGGCTGGCACCGCTGCCCACTACCAGGCCGGCGAGGATCGGCAGCATCGGCAGCGAACACGGGGCAAACGCCAGCAGCAGGCCCAGGCCGAAGAACACCAGCAGGCTCCAGCCCAGGCTGCGTTGTTGCAGGCCGCTGGCCAGGCTTTCATCCTGGGCCTCGGCGGTGGCGGCCACGGCGGGGTTGCCGCCCAGGTCGACGGTGAGCGATTGCGGCGGGTAGCACAGGCCGGCATCGGCGCAGCCCTGCCAGCCCAGCTTGACCTTGCCGGTGGCACCGGCCGGGAGTTTCACTTCCAGGCCCTGGCGGTACACCTGTTGCTCGCCGAAGAACTCGTCGCTATGGGCCTCGCCCTGGGGCAGCACGGGCTGTTCGGCCAGGCCTTCGAATTTCATGCGTTGCTGGTACAGGTAATAACCGTCGGCAATCTGCCAATACAGCTGGGTTTCACCGGACGCCAGGCGCTCGGAGGTAAAGGTAAAGGCCTTGCCTACCGGGAGGAACTCGGCTTTGGTCTCGAACGGATTGTTGCCAGGCGCGGCCTGGGCCAATCCGGTGAACAACACCAACAGGAAGATAAACAGATGCCGCATGGTCAAGCCTTAGTTCGATGCAAGTGGGCACACAATGTGTGGTGCTGATTAACCGATGATTAACCGGGCTATTCTAGAGTGTAGGGATTTTCAAGGCGCGCATCTTTTGCCGTCATAATGCGTGCTTAATCCGCCCTCCTTTAAATCAGCATTTTTGCAAAGGGTTCAGCATGCACGTACTGGTCTGTGAAGACGATGACCTGATTGCCAGTGGCATCGTTGCCGGTCTCGGGGCCCAGGGCTTTACGGTCGAGCGCGTAGCCACGGCCGCGGCGGCGCGGGCGATGCTCAAGGCGGCGGAGTTCGACATCATGGTGCTCGACCTCGGCCTGCCGGATGAAGACGGCCTCAAACTGCTGCAGCAACAGCGCAGTGCGGGGCTGGAGATCCCGGTGCTGATCCTCACCGCGCGCGACTCGGTGACCAACCGCGTCGACGGCCTGCAAGCCGGTGCCGACGATTACCTGCTCAAGCCCTTCGACCTGCGCGAGCTGGCTGCACGCTTGCAAACCCTGTTGCGCCGGGTGGCCGGGCGCAGCGTCAACCTGATCGAGCATGGCCGGCTGAGCTACAACCCCAGCAGCCGCGAAACCTTGCTCGGCGGCCAGCCGGTGGACTTGTCTCGCCGCGAACAGGCCCTGTTGCAGGCATTGCTGCACAACCGTGGCCGGGTGCTGTCCAGCGAGCAGCTCAAGGACAGCGTCTACGGGTTCAACGATGAACTGGAAAGCAACGCCCTCAACGTGCATATCCACCACCTGCGCCGCAAGTTGGGCAACGGTATTGTCGAGACCGTGCGCGGCCTGGGCTACCGCCTGGGCCCGGCGGATACTGGAGACGACGCCTCGTGATGAGCCTGCGCCTGCGTCTGACCTTCAAGCTGGGCGCCGCTTTTGTGCTGATCTGGGCGCTGGCGGCGGCCTGGATGCTCAACGACCTGCGCAACCAGATGATGTTTTCCCTGGACCAGCGCCTGGTGGCCTCGGCGCGCATGGTGGCCGGGCTGATGGAGCAGATGCCGGGCCTGGCCAGCGTGGGCGAGGGCAAGCGTTTTGGCGCCGAACAACTGAATGTGCCCGGTGGCATGGCGTGCCAGGTCAGCTCGTTGCGGGGTGAAGTGCTGGCCCGCAGCCACACCACGCCGGATCAGGGGCTGGAATCGCGGCAAAGTGGCTTTCGCGACCAGATCATCGACGGCGCTGCCTGGCGCAGCTTTACCCTGGCCCGGGGTGATTTGTTCATCACCACCGCCGACCGCCAGGTGGAGCGCGAGGCGCTGAACATGTCGATCCTGCTGGCGGCCTCAGTGCCGGTGGGCGTGGCCTTGCTGGGTTGCCTGTGCCTGTTGTGGCTGGGGATCGGCCAGAGCCTGGTGCCGCTCAACCGCATGCGCGATGCCTTGATGCGGCGCAGTGCCGACTCCCTTGAGCCGTTGCAGATTCACCCGTTGCCCAGCGAGCTCAAGCCGCTGCTCGACACCCAGAACCAACTGTTGCAACGCATCGCCAAGACCATCGAGCGCGAGCGCCGGCTGACCGGCGATGCCGCTCACGAGCTGCGTAGCCCGCTCACGGCGATCAAGACCCACCTGCAAGTGGCACGCATGACCGACGGCGCCGCCCGCGATCAATCCCTGGCCCATGCCGAGGAGGGCGCCGACCGCCTGCATCGCACCCTTGAGCAGTTGCTGCTGCTGGCGCGGGTCGAGGGCAGCCTGTCGTTTGATGATGGTTTGCAGTCCAGTGCCGAACAGGTGGCGCGCCTGGCGATCCAGGACGCCAACGCCGGCGACAACCGCCGCATCGACCTGATCCTGCCGGACAACCTGCCCCAGGATCCGGTGGAAATGCCCGTGGGCCTGGCGGTGGCGGCCTTGCGTAACCTGCTGGATAACGCCCTGCGCCATACCCCGGCCGATACGCGGGTGGAGTTGAGCGTGTTCACCCAGGGCAATCAAGTGGTGTTTCGCGTGCGTGACCATGGCGCGCCGATCTCCAGCGAAGACCTGCAACACCTGACCCAGCGTTTCTGGCGCAATGGCAACAGCGGCGGTTGTGGCCTGGGCCTGGCCATCGTGCAGGCGATTGTCCAGCGATGCTCTTGTTCCCTGGCCTTCGACAGCCAGCCCGACGGCCTGCGGGTCGACCTGGGGATGCCGCTGCGGCGCTGATCCTTGCTTGCATACACATAACTACCGCCATCCTGGGGCCCGACGCTTCAGGATGGCGGCAATTTTTGTGTTTGCAGGTTTGCCGGCTGAATGACTCAGCCTGTATTGAAAAGGACAGCGCCTATGTTGGTCATCGATTCCACTTATCCAGCCAAAGATTTTAATCAACGCAATGGTGAAGCCGTGCGCCAGGTGGTGGTGCATTACACCGCCGCGCCCTTTGCCTCCTCCCTGCGCACCCTGACGCAGCAGGGTGTCAGTGCCCATTACCTGTTACCCGCCCCCCATGAGGCCAGCTATCGAAGTGCCGGCTACGACGAATTGCGGGTGTTCCAACTGGTGGATGAACGCCAGCGCGCCTGGCATGCAGGCGCCAGTCATTGGGCGGGTCGCGATAACGTCAACAGTCGCTCCATCGGCATCGAGATCGTCAACCTGGCCCGCGATGAGGGTGGGGTGTTTACCTTTCCTGCCTATGATCCGCAGCAGATCGCCGTGCTGATCGCGCTGCTGCGCGACATTTGCGCCCGTCATCCGCAGATCGGCGCCACCGATATCGTCGGCCATTCGGATGTGGCGTTCTGGCGCAAGAGTGACCCGGGGCCACGCTTGCCCTGGCACGGTTTATTCGAAGCGGGCATTGGCGCCTGGTTCGATGCACAGGCCAAAAGTGCCTATGAGCGGCGCTTTCGCATGGGGTTGCCCCAGGAGGTGGAGGTCGAACGGGCCTTCCAGCGCTACGGCTACGCCCCGGCGAAAAACCGCCAGGCGTTCCAGCAACGCCTGCGTGCGTTCCAGATGCACTTCCGGCCCGCCGATTATCGTGGGCAACTGGATATCGAGACCTGCGCGATTCTGTATGCACTGAACGAAAAGTACACCAGTGCCGGCGAGTGACCGGCCATTTGCCGGTTTTTCACTGAGCCGGGTGTAAATCCTCACGCCGCTGAAGCGTTTCCAGAACAGGAAATCCGTGCGCACGCCCTTTGGGGGCCAGACGTCAACGGGTTGGCAGTTTGGTCACCATCATCAGCGTATTGAGGGATCTAGAGATGTCAGTCGCTACCAGTCGCATTGAAGATTTGCAGGTGTCGGCCAGCCCGACGCCTGCGGAAGCGCTTTACCAGTTCGATGAATCGCCGCTGCTGGCCCGCCAGCGCCAGCAGGAATCCAATGCCCGCAGCTACCCACGGCGCATTCCCCTGGCGCTCAAGCGGGCCAAGGGTATTTATGTCGAGGACGTTGAAGGTCGCAGCTTCATCGACTGCCTGGCCGGAGCCGGCACGTTGGCGCTGGGGCACAATCACCCGGTGGTGATCGAGGCGATCCAGCAGGTGCTGCTCGACGAGTTGCCGCTGCATACCCTGGACTTGACCACGCCGGTCAAGGACCAGTTTGTGCAGGACCTGTTCGGCCTGCTGCCAGCGGAACTGGCGCGGGAGGCGAAGATCCAGTTTTGCGGCCCCACCGGCACCGACGCGGTGGAAGCCGCGCTGAAACTGGTGCGTACCGCCACGGGGCGCAGCACGGTGTTGTCGTTCCAGGGCGGCTATCACGGCATGAGCCAGGGTGCATTGAGCCTGATGGGCAGCCTGGGGCCGAAAAAGCCGTTGGGCGCCTTGCTGGCCAATGGCGTGCAATTCTTGCCATTCCCTTATGACTACCGCTGCCCGTTCGGCCTGGGTGGGGCAGAGGGAGTCAAGGTCAACCTGCACTACCTGGAAAACCTGCTCAACGACCCGGAGGCCGGCGTTTTGCTGCCGGCGGCGGTGATCGTCGAAGTGGTGCAGGGCGAAGGCGGCGTGATCCCGGCCGACCTCGACTGGCTGCGCGGCCTGCGCCGCATTACCGAGCAGGCCGGCGTGGCGTTGATCGTCGACGAGATCCAGAGCGGTTTCGCTCGCACCGGCAAGATGTTTGCCTTTGAACATGCCGGCATTGTTCCGGATGTGGTGGTGTTGTCCAAAGCCATTGGTGGCAGCTTGCCGCTGGCGGTGGTGGTGTATCGCGAGTGGCTCGACACCTGGCTGCCGGGCGCCCATGCCGGGACCTTCCGCGGCAATCAGATGGCCATGGCGGCGGGCTCGGCGGTGATGCGCTACCTCAAGCAACATAACGTCGCCGACCACGCGGCGGCCATGGGCGAGCGCCTGGCTGAACACCTGCGCATCCTGCAGCGGGACTTCCCGCAACTGGGGGATATCCGCGGGCGCGGCCTGATGCTCGGGGTAGAGCTGGTCAACCCCAACGGCACGCTCGACGTCCAGGGCCACCCGCCGGTCCATCGGCAATTGGCGCCGCTGGTGCAACGCGAATGCCTCAAGCGCGGGTTGATCCTGGAGCTGGGCGGGCGCCATGGCGGCGTGGTGCGTTTCCTGCCGCCGCTGGTCATCACCGGGGCAGAAATCGACCGCGTGGCAGAGATCTTCGGTCGGGCTTTGGCGGCGGCTGTGGCGAGCCTCTAATTTTCCTGCACCGCTATACGTTCCTACATACATCAGCCACGCGCAGTGCGTGGCAGCCTTTAAGTGACGGAGAACCGCAATGACCTCAGTATTTGACCGCGAAGACATCCTGTTCCAGGTGGTGGTCAACCATGAAGAACAGTACTCCATCTGGCCCGACTACAAGGCCGTGCCAGAAGGCTGGCGCACCGTGGGTAAAAGCGGGATGAAGAAAGAGTGCCTGGCTTACATCGAAGAGGTCTGGACTGATATGCGCCCGCTGAGCTTGCGCCAGAAGATGGATGCGCAGGTTGTTGCTGGCTGAACACAAGCAAATGTAGGAGCCAGCGTGGTTTAACGGGGCGCCTAAGATCAAAATCACAA
The DNA here is from genome assembly GCF_012985565.1 of Pseudomonas sp. WS 5010. Lineage (NCBI taxonomy): Bacteria > Pseudomonadati > Pseudomonadota > Gammaproteobacteria > Pseudomonadales > Pseudomonadaceae > Pseudomonas > Pseudomonas sp. WS 5010. The sequence goes on from NZ_JAAQWQ010000005.1 coordinate 693,843, forward strand.
GCAAAGCGAGGCGGCCTGACAGCCGACCTGATCGTCAAGGCGTGCGCGTACCCCTGTAGGAGCTGGCTTGCCTGCGATGGTCGTTAACGATGACGAATGAATACCAGATACTCTGATGTGTTCTTTCGGGCGTCATCGCAGGCAAGCCAGCTCCTACAGGGGAATGCAGCTTCGCGCTCTGGTTCTGCTGTTGCTCTGCTTTTGATCTGGCTTTTGATCTTAGGCGCCCCGTTAAACCACGATGGCCGCAGGCAGGTATTGCGCAGTGGGCACCCCGGCATGGATGCCGGGGTAGCCGCGACACGGCCATGGATGGCCGATCGCGGCGGGCCCACGGAGCAATGCCTGACTGCGGGCATGCCGAGCCTAGGCGAGGCACCGAGTGGTGGGGCAAAAGCGCTTTGGTTACTTTCGCGCTCTTCGAAAGTGACCCGCCGTAAGGGCGGAACCCTAAGCCGCCGTGACCGCAGCAACGGATATGTACACAAACCCAATAAGCACTAGATAAAAGAGTTGTGTAGATACCTATGCCGCGATGGCTGAGTGTCAGTCGATACATTAGTTGACTGATACACCGCCATCGCGGGCAAGCCCGCTCCCACACAACCCCGCTCCCACACAAGCTCGCACACACAGGGGTATTGCGTTGCTTTCAGGGCACCAAGGCCTTGATCACCTGATCCACATTCCCTTCCAATTCCGCTACCGGGTCCGCGCCGTCAGTAGCCAGCACCAGCAACTTCGCCCCCCCTGCACTGATCGCGGCTTTTACTGCCTCAGCCGGTTGACGATGGTGCAGCACTAACGCCACGTCGTTGTCCTTCAGGCTGGTCGTCAGTGTTTGTAGCGCCTGCGCAGACCACTCGACATCCGGCCGTGGATCGGTGCTGAGCAACTCCAGGTTCAACCCACTCACCAGATAAGCAAAATGATCGCTCAGGCTGACCACGCTCAGGTTGTCGGCCTGGGCCAGGCGCGCCTCGCTGTCAGCCGTCAGCTTGAGCAGGCGTTGCTTGAGGCTGGCCAGGTTGCTGTCGATTTGGGCCTTGGCGCCGGGCGCCAGGCGGCTCAGGTCGGCGGCCATGACATCGGCCATGCGCCCCAGGTTGTTGCTCGATTGCCACGGCTGGCTATTGAGGCCATCCACCGTCCCCGGTTGCAGGGCCACGCCCGGCAAACCGCCGTCTACCGGGCGGGCGGCGTCCACTTCGACGATGCGGATATTGCTGCGCCGGGCCACCGGGTACAGCGGGTCGTCCGGCCACAGCGAACGCAGGCCGATGGCCGCGTCGGCATCCAGCGCCAGGGTATGCAAGGCCGGCGCGCCACGCCCGGTAAAGTACGAGGTCTGGCGCGAGCCCGGCAGGTTGGCCGGTGCCGCGCGTTCAAGCTTGACCTGGGTGCCCTTGAGCAGGGTTTCGGCCAGCCCGAAGGTCACGGGCAGGGCCGCCAGGACTTTGACCGGCTTGGCGGATTGAGCTGCCACCGGCAGCGGTTTGGCGGTGCCGGCCGCCAGCAGCGGGGTGCTGATCAGGCAGGCGATGGCCAGGGCGAGGGGGCGTAGAACAGGGCGCATTATCCGAGATTCCCTTTCAGGCTGGGGACCGTGCCGCGCGCGATGGCGGCCAGGGCGAAGGCGATGCCGGCGACGAGGATGATCGCGGCGCCGGACGGGATGGGCAGGTCGAAGATGATCGGCAGCAGAATCCCGCACAGGGTGCTGAGTGTGGCGATCACCACCGAGATCCAGAAAAAACCCTTGAGCGACTGGCTCAACAGGCGGGCCGCAGCGGCCGGGATCACCAGCAGGGCACCCACCAGGATCGCGCCGATGACCTTGACCGCCGCCACGGTGATCAGGGTGACGAGGATCACGAACAGGTAGTCCAGGGTCTTCACCGCCACGCCACGCACGGCGGCCAGTTGCGGGTTGAAGCTGGCGAGCATGATGCGGTTGTACAGCGGCAAGGCCAGGGCCATCACCAATGAGCCGACAACGGCCAGCACCAGCAGGTCATTGCCGTTGACGGTCAGGACCGAACCAAACAGCACGTTTTCCAGGATGTGCACGTTGATCTTGCCCGCCAGGATCAGCAACAGGCTCGCGCCCAGCGCCAGGGACACCGAGAGGAACACGCCGATCAGCGTGTCCGGGGCCAGGCCGGTGCGGTTGCGCAGGTAGTTGAGCAGGATGCCGAACAACAGGCAGTAGCCGAACAGGCTGCCATAAGGCCCGGTGTAGGGTTCCCCCAGCAGAATGCCCACGGCCACGCCGGTGAGTGCGGCGTGGCCGACAGCTTCGGAGAAGAACGCAAAGCGCTTGACCACCACCAGTGTGCCCAGGCCACCGAGTACAGGGCCGATCAGCAGGCCGGCGAGCAGGGCGTTGACCACAAACCCATAGGCCAGGGCTTCCGGCAGGTAGCCGGACGAGGCCCAGCCCTGGACCATCAAGCGAAAGGCTTCGTAGCTCATTGGGCTGCGCTCCGTGGGTGGGTGGAAAACAGCGTCAGCAGGCGCTCCGGGGTCAGTGCCTCCTTGGGCGTGGCGTCGAACAACAAGCGGCGGTTCAGGCCGGTGACGCGATCTGCCAGGCGGCCCACGGCCTCCAGGTCGTGTTCGATCCACAGCACGGTAATCCCCGCCTGGCGCCAGTCGCCCAGCAGGCGTTCGAACACCTGGATCCCGGCTTCGTCGAGGGCCGACATCGGTTCATCGAGCACCAGCAGTTGCGGCGCCGGGATCAAGCCCTGGGCCAGCAGTACACGCTGGCGCTCGCCGCCGGACAGCGCGCCCATCCGGCGCTTGCGCTTGTCTTGCATGCCCACGCGCTCCAGCGCCTCGCCAATCGCCCCGGCGTAATGCCGGGACACACCGAGAAACGCCGGGCGCCGCTGGCACATGGCAGCCATGAAGTCGTCAACGGTCATCGGCAGGCCACGGTCGAACTCCAGGGCCTGGGGCACGTAGCCGATGGTGCCGGGAGTGTTCGGCCAGTGCAGGCTCAGTTGGCCCTGGTGTGGCGTCTGCCCCAGCAGGGTCCTGATCAGCGAGCTCTTGCCGCCGCCGTTGGGGCCGACCAGGGCGTGGATACTGCCCGGTCGCACCTGGAAGCTGACGTTATCGAGGATCGCGGTACGGCCCAGGGTCAGCGAGACGTTATCGAATTCAAGCGTCGGGCCGATGCTGGCCACGCTCAGGTGTTCAGCCGCCGTCATGCCCCCGACTCCTGGATGGCCCGGACCACGGTGTTGAGGTTGCCGGTCATTTCCACTTCGTACTTCTCGGCGCTGTATTCACCGTAGGAAATATGCGACAGCGGGTACAGCTTGACCCCCGACTCACGCTGGATGGTATCGACGTAGGAGGACGGGAAATCCATCTCCGAGAAGATCACTTTCACGTCCAGTTCACGCAGTTGGTCGATGGTCTTCTTCAGTTGGCTCGGGCTTGGCTCAATGCCATGGGCCGGTTCGACCACGGCGGTCACTTCCAGGCCGAATTCACGCAGCAGGTAGTCGTAGGCGGCATGCACCGTGGCCACGCGCAGGTCGGCGTTGGGCGCGCTGGTGAGCTTGGCCAGGGCATCGGCACGCATCTGGCGCAGGCGCTTGCCATAGGCGCGGGCGTTCTGGGTGTAGGTCTTGGCGTTGTCCGGGTCGAGCTTGCCCAGTTCCCGGGCGATGTTGTTGACCTGGGCGATAGACGCGCTGATGGACAGGAAGGTGTGCGGGTTGACCACCTTGCCGGCGCCGCGGGCCGCGTTGCCGGTGGCGGCCAGCAACGGCACGTTGGCGTTGGCTTCGATCACCGGGATGTCCGGGCGCTCGCTGGTGGCGATCATGCGGTCGGCAAAGTCGTCATGGCCGACGCCATTGAGCACGATCACGTCCAGGGTGCCAATGCGCTTGATGTCTTCGGCGCGCGGCTCGTAGGCGTGGGGGTTGAAGCCGGCCGGAATCAGCGGCACCACTTCGGCCTTGTCGCCGACGATATTGGCCACGTAGCTGTAATAAGGATGCAGGGTGATACCGATACGCAGGCGCTTGGCCGCCTCGGCATTGGCCAGGGGTGTCAGCAGGACGCTGAACAGGCCCACCAGCAGCAGGCGGAGCAAGGGAGATGACATAGACATGGGTAATCGATCTTCTCTCGGAAACAGCGTGAATTCAGTGGCGATGCTGGCGGGTGACGCCAGCGTCGAATTGCGCAACGACCTGCTGCCAGCCAGCGGCGATCAACCCCTGATCGCTCAGGTCGGTGGGGGCAGCCAGGTTGGCGCTGCGGTTGAGCCAGATATCCGGCTCGGCTCCGTTGACGCGCATCAGCAGCGAACCGCTGGTGTCATTGGCCTGGCTCAAGCCCAGGTACGCCGAAGGCGCCAGCAACTGCCAGCGATGGTCGCCACGGCTGACCGAACTGGCGTCCTGGGCGAAGGGCGCGAAGCCTTCTTCGGCCAGTTGCGCGGGCGTCGGCAGGGCGCTGTGTTCCTGCTCCAGCAACTGGATTTCATCCAGGGTCACCCGCAGGTCGGCGTAGATACCTTGCTCGGCGGCGCTCAGGTCACGGCGCGCGTCCAGTTGGTGGCTGGCCACGGCCTCGACGGCCTGGGTTTCGCCATGCAGGGACACCACGGTGCCGGCGACGGCCAGGATGATCAGGCACAGCAGCAGGACGTAGAGGGTTTCATGGCCGGCGCCGGCGGGCCGGACCACCTGGGTGCTGCCTGGGCTCGTGCCGGTCATGGTGCCTGGATATCCGCTTGGTCGATCTCGACAACATGGCCGGGACCGGCGTCAAACAGCACGTAGAACTCGCTGGCAGGTTTCTTGAAGGTCAGCGTCGAGTCGGCCCCCAGCTTGCCGGGCACCAGGATGGTCTCGTCGTAGCCGATCACATCCAGGGTCACGCCGGGCGCGCCACTGCCGTCGGAAAAACCGCCGGTGCATTGGATCTGCTCGCCGGGGATTTCCTTGCATTCGCACATCGGGTTGTGGGCCAGGGCGTAGTTGCTCGCACCCAGGCTGAGGATCAGCGCGGCGCAGGCGCGGGTCAGGCGCAGTAAAGTCATGGTTTAACTCCTTGCTTGTTCAACCAGGCGACGGTGGCAGGCGATGCCTGACTCAAGGGAATGGAGGCCTGCTGCATGCTGCCGTCCCAGCCTTCCATGGTGATCCACAGTTCGGCGTCGGGTGGGGTGCGTTCAGGGATGGGCAGGGCGGCGCCCATGCGGTACGGGGTGCCGAAGAAAATCACCCCGGCGGCCCGCAGGCTGCGAGGCTTGCCGATGCGCAGGTAGGTGGCCTTGACCTGCTCGCCACAGGTGGCGCACAGGGCGGCATTGAAGGATTTCATCGGCCCGGCCGGATTGGGGCGGGGCGCTTCATTACGCAGCTCGGCCAGGGTGATGCTCCACGGGCCGACCTGCACTTCGCCGACCTCGCGCTCACCCAGGCCACTGTCGCCGCGAAACAGCGCGGCGTCGGCAAAGTACTTGGGCATAAAGCCCAGGGGTACCAGCAACAGCAGGATATTGATGTGGAAGCGCCATTTGAGCCAGAAGGCGCGCAGCGGCGAGGGCGCCTGAACGGTGGTGGCCTTGCTCATTATTTGCCCTCCGAGGTTTCAGCCTGCATGGCGCCGACAGGATTGGCCGGCGCCGTGTTGCGCGGGGCCTTGGCGCTGCGCTTGAGAGCGTGCAACGTGGCCAGGGCGGTGCGCTTGCTCCAGATCAACAGACCGCTGAGCACCATCATGCTCAGCAACAGGCCGAAGAAGAACCACACCAGCTTGATCCAGATCCCGCCGAAGTCGCCGGTGTGCAGCGGGCGCATGGATTCGGTGACGAACTCCAGGCCCGAGCGGTCCGACAGCAGGTGCGTGGCGGCGATTTCACCGTTGTAGGGGTTGATGTCGGCGGTCTGGAACATCAGCGGGTACCAGCCGCGGCCGCCGATGCTCAAGTGGCTGTAGGCATTGCTCGGCAGGCCGACGAAGCTGACTTCGAACCCTGGGATGCGTTGGGTGGCGATGTTGATGGCATCGTCCAGGGCAATCATGGGCGGCGGTACGCCTGGGGCCGACAGCGGCACCTTGTCCCGGGAAATCACCGGCACGATGGCCTCGCTGGAGATGGTGATCTGGTTGTCCGAAAGAATCGCCTGGATCATGAACCAGGTGCCGGTGATGGAAATCACCGCGATAAACCAGATCGACCAGATGCCGCTCAGGCGGTGGAAATCGCCCCAGAAAATCCGCGCCCCATGCTTGAAGCGCAGGGTCGGCTTGAAGAAACCCTTCCAGAACCGTTTGTAGACCACCAGGCCCGTGACCAGCGACGCGAGCATGGGCAGCCCGAGGAACGACACCAGGTACCAGCCCCAGCTAAAGCCATTGGTGAACGGCACCAGCCACCAGCCATGCAGGGCGCGGGTGAACTGGCGGAAGTTGAACGACGGGCTGATGCCCTGGATAACCCCCGTGTACGGGTTGACGTAGACCGCTACGGAGCGGCCGTCGGGGTAACTGATGTCGACGTCGAGGGCAAAGTGCGACTCATCCGGGCGGACGATGGACTCGACAATGGCCTTGGGCTCGGCCTGCTTGATCGCGGCGAGGATCTGGTCGTAGGTGAGCAGTTCGGCATCGTCCGACGGCTTGCTGGCGCGCATTTCCGGGTTGACCAGCCAGACGATTTCCTGGCTGACCACCGCCAGGGTCCCGGTAACGCACACGATCAGTACGAAGAACCAGATGGGCAACGCCAGCCAGCTGTGTACGAGAAACCAGAGTTTGGAGCGTGACTTCTTCGACATGTCTATGGGGGTCTTGATCGGAGGGGGGCAGAGGAGGCCCGGGAAAGGCCGGTCGTAGCTTTTGCTTACGCGACGGGCTGTATCTAAGTTAAGACGGATGAGAATCGCAAAACCCTAAGACGCAAATGAAAGCAAATGTTTCCGATGCGCAACAAGCGCCCTGTAGGCGCTGGTTTGCCAGCGAAAATCTCCAGCGATAACGCTGGGTATTGGCTGCCCCGCGTTGTTCCCGGGTTTTTCGCCGGCAAGCCGGTTTCTACAGGTGATGGGGGTTATGCGAACAGATCCTTGGCGCGCTGGCGAATCTGTTCCTCGGTCAACTCCTCTATATGGGTGGCGAGGAACCAGACATGCCCGAACGGGTCCTTGAGTGTCCCAGAGCGGTCGCCGTAGAACTGATCCTTGGGTTCGGAAATCGCAATGGCGCCTGCCGCGATCGCCTGTTTGTACTGGGCGTCGACGTCCTTCACATACAGGTGCAGGCCAACGCTGGTGGGGTGCGCTCCTGGGCTGGCGAAGGCCATTTCATCGCAGGGCGAGGCCAGCATGATCGGCGAATCGCCGATGCGCAATTCGGCATGGCCGACCTTGCCGTCGGGCATGTCCAGGCGCATGAAAACAGTGGCATCGAAGGCTTTTTTGTAGAACTCGATGGCTTGCGCGGCCTTGTCGATGCCCAGGTAGGGCGTGATGCTGTGATAGCCCTCGGGGATAGGTTTGACGCTCATGTCGCTCTCCTTGAAGGTTGCCAGGGGCCGGTTTTCCGGTCTTTTCACTATAGGCCAGGTCTTTCGTGGCCTCTGGCTAGCCGACGACTGTCACGGCTCCCTGAACATTTCATCAAGCAGCGGCGCGCACGATTGCACCGAGCGCAGCGCCAACCTATATCGATAGGTGCAACATGCGTTCGCCCTGCAGGTTTGCCCCTGGGCGGCGCTTGTTGACCGCCAGTTCGCCGATTTTGATCAGGCGGGTGCGTGTGATATTGCGGCTCAGGCCCAGCAGGTTGGCGGTGTGTACCTGGTTGTAGTGGCTGAAGCGGTAGGCTGCGCGCAGCAATGCGTCTTCGACCTTCTCATGCAGGGCGCCGGCCTGTTCGTCGAACAGCTTCTGGAAGGCCCGCTCCAACAAGGCTTCGGCGCTGTTGTCGACGCCGTGCTGGCTATCGTCCTGGCGCTCGATGCGCATGTTCGACAGGCGCAGGTCATCGCGCTCGATCACGCCATTGCGGCATATCAGCAAGGTGTGATGAATGACGTTTTCCAGTTCGCGAATGTTGCCCGGCCAACTGTAGCTCTTGAGCTTTTGCTCGGCCTCGGGGCTGATGGTGATGGGGCCGTAGCCCAGGCGCTGGCTGTAGGCGTCGATAAAGTGCCGGGTCAGGGGCAGGATATCGCCGGGGCGTTCGCGCAACGGGCTCAGTTCCAGGCTGACCACGTCCAGGCGGTAATACAGGTCCTCGCGGAAATGCCCGGCGTTGATGGCCTTTTCCAATTGCACGTTAGTCGCCGCCAGCACTCGCACATCGATGGCAATGCTCTTGCGTGAGCCCAGGCGCACCACTTCGCGCTCTTGCAAAACGCGCAGCAGCTTGACCTGGATCGCCATGGGCAGGTCACCGATCTCATCGAGGAACAGGGTGCCGCCGTCGGCCTCTTCGAACCAGCCGGCCTTGGCGCTGAGGGCACCGGTGAACGCGCCTTTTTCATGGCCGAACAACTCCGCTTCCACCAGGGATTCGGAAAACGCCCCGCAATTGACCGCCACGAAGGGCCGGTTGCGCCGGGCGCTGAGGTTGTGGATATGGCGGGCCACCAGCTCTTTGCCGGTGCCGGTCTCGCCGATGATCAGCACGCTGGCTTCGCTGGGGGCCACTTGCTGGATATGCGCGAGCAAGGCCTGGGATTTCGGGTCTTCGAAGACTTGCGCGGTGGCGCGAATCGACGTGGCGAGGGCGGGCGAGGGCGGGAGGGTCAAAAGCTGCATGGGCACCTCTAGGAATAGAACGTTGGCGTGGGCAGGGACTGGTTCAAGGCCCAGTCGCCCAGTTCGTGGAGTTTGTAGTCCACCGGGTCGTGCAGGCTTTGGGTGCGCAGGTTGCGCCAATGGCGGTCCAGGCGCAGCGAGGCATGGGTGGAGCGGGCGCCGGTGACTTCAAACAGGCGGCTGCACAGCTCCAGGCCGTTGCGGGTGGCGGCGACCTTGGCCGTGGCGATGGCAATCGCCAGTTGCCCGCGCTCCTGTTCACTCAAGGCCGGGCCCTTGTCCCAGGCCTGGTCCAGCAGCTCGGCGGCCCGCTGCACCAGCAGGCGCACGCCTTCCAGCGCGACCCAGAACTCGCCGTAGTGGTTGAGCACATAAGGGTCCTGACGCACATCCTGGACGGTGGATTTGTGCCAGGGCCGGGTCTCGGCGAGGGTGTAGTTGCGCGCTTCTTCAAACGCGCCTTCGGCAATCCCGAGGAACATATGGGTGAACGTCAATTGCGCAATCAACGGGCGCAGGCAGGCAAAGGGCGTGCTCAAGGGGCCGGGGTCGAGCAGCAGTTCAGATTCTTCGACCCGCACGCGTTCGAAGCTGGCGCTGCCGCTGTCGGTCTGGCGTTGGCCGATACTGTTCCAATCGTTGTGCACGGTGATGCCACTGCGCCCGCTGGGGATGGCGGCGATCAACAGCTTGCCGCCGGCGCTTTCATCCACCGCCGAGGCGATCAACATTTGTGAATCGCTGGCGCCGGAGCAGAAGCTTTTTTTGCCGGAGAATTCGCGCCAGCCGCCAAAGTCCTTGACCACCGTACGGGTGTCCAGCGGGTTGAGGGCGTTGCCCCAGAACCAGTGCTTGCGGGCGGTCTGCTCGAACCAGGGCTGCCATTGTTCCGGGCGGGAAAACAGGCGCACGGTGGCCAGCATCAGGTGATGAAAGCCGAAGACATGGGCGATGGAGCTGTCGACCTTGGCGAACTCGCGCACGATCTCCAGGGTTTCGCTCCAGCGTGCGCCAAGGCCGCCGTACTGGTTGGGAATGCTCAGGGCCAGCAGGCCACTGTGGCGCAGGGCATCGCGCTCAGCCTTGGGCGTGCCGCCGCGCTCGTCACGCTCCACGGCGCTGAGCGCGAACTCGGCGGCCAGCAGCTTGGCGGTCTGCAGGGGGGACGGCAGGACGCTATGGGGTTTGGCTGTCACGCGCAGCTCCTGAAAAAATCAAATGCACTGAGGACCCACCGTAGGAGCCGGCTTTGGCGGTGGCAGGCAGTACATCGTTGGCAATCATTTCGCCGAACGGCCCGGTGAGGTTGGTGATGCCGCGTCCGGCCAGGCTGGCGTAGGGTTCGGGCAGCAGCGGGAACACCAGTTCGGCAAAGCGATAGGCCTCTTCCAGGTGCGGGTAGCCGGAGAAGATAAAGCTCTCGATGCCCAGGTCGGCGTATTCCTTGATCCGTTCGGCCACTTGCTGCGGGTTGCCCACCAGGGCGGTGCCGGCACCACCGCGTACCAGGCCGACGCCGGCCCACAGGTTGGGGGCGATTTCCAGGTTGTCGCGCCGCCCATCGTGCAGGGCGGCCATACGGCGCTGGCCTTCGGAGTCAAAGCGCGAGAAGGATTTTTGCGCGGCGGCAATGGTTTCGTCGCTGATATGCTCGATCAGCCTGGCTGCCGCTTTCCAGGCCTCGTCTTCGGTTTCGCGCACGATCACATGCAGGCGAATGCCGAATTTGACGGTGCGCCCATGGCGCGCCGCGCGTTCACGTACATCGGCGAGTTTTTCCGCGACAGCTGCCGGTGGTTCACCCCAGGTCAGGTACACGTCCACCTGTTCGGCGGCGAGGTCGTGGGCGGCATCGGACGAACCACCGAAATACAGCGGCGGGTAGGGTTTCTGGACCGGCGGATAAAGGGCCTTGGCGTTCTGCACCTTCAGGTGTTTGCCTTCAAAGTCGACGGATTCGCCCTGCAATACCCGACGCCAGATTTTGAGGAATTCATCGGTCACCTCGTAACGCTCGCTGTGGTCGAGGAAGCTGCCGTCGCCACGGTTTTCATCGGGGTCGCCGCCGGTCACCACATTGATCAGCAGGCGGCCATTGGACAGGCGGTCAAGGGTGGCGGCCATGCGCGCGGACACGGTGGGCGAGATGATCCCAGGGCGGATCGCCACCAGGTAACGCAGGCGTTCGGTCAGGGGCACCAGCGCCGAGGCAATCACCCAGGAGTCCTCGCAGGAACGACCAGTGGGAATCAGCACGCCGTGGTAACCAAGGTTGTCGGCGGCCTGGGCTACTTGTTTCAGATAGTTGAGGGTGACCGGGCGAGCGCCTTGGGTGGTACCGAGGAAATGGCCGTCGCCATGGGTCGGAAGGAACCAGAAAACATCCATGACAAGTCCTTGAGCGATGTTCAACAGAGAGTGTCGCCTGGCCAACAGTTGTGTAAACAACAGTTGCGGCGTTGGGGGACCGTTATAGAGCGTCTTGTTTATTCCGTAAATGAACGTATTTCTCTATTTATAGACCTGTAAAGAATATGCAGGATTGGCTGATAGCGACTATCACAGCGGATGATTTTTCCCTGGGAGGGGGCAGGAGTAGCCTGTGTTCATTGCCTTGACGCCCCATTCGCCGGACCTTCGCCATGAACCACTCCCTCTCTGTTGTCTTGTTATTGATTGCCTCTTTCCTTGCCGGTTGTGTCGCCCAGCCAGGCCCCGAACTGCGCCCGTATACCGCCGAGGAAACCAGGCAGTTGGCGATGGAGGGGCTCAATCGTCGTGGTCTGTCGTTTGACGAATATCAACAGAAGAAAGCCGAGCTGGCTGGCCGGTCGCAGAAGCCGTTTGGCTTTGATCGCCAGGGCGAAATGAATGCCGAACGCAACGTGATGTTGCATGACCGCCCCAGCTAAAAGCACTGGCGGTGGTCCCGAGCCCGAGGTTCCCCGCAGGAACTTCGGGCTTTTTGTTTTCCATCCTTTTCATCGAGCCTGTTAAGCTCAATTTCAGGAGCGTTCCTACGCACTTTTAAATTCTTTAACGGCATCCGATCGGGTTAACCTGACGATCTCTGTACTGATCGCTGCCCCTGGGACGCTGCTCTCGGGAACATGCTCTGCGGGTCTTTAACGTCATGAATAAACGTCCTTTGTATTTCGACTACGCCGCCACCACACCGGTGGATGAGCGGGTCATCCAGGTCATGATCGAGTGCCTGGGTTTCAACGCCAACTTTGGTAACCCTGCGTCCAGCTCCCATGCCTTTGGCCAACAGGCCCGGCACACGGTCGAGCAGGCGCGCCGGCAGGTGGCGGAACTGGTGGGGGCCCAGGCCGAACAGATCGTCTGGACTTCAGGCGCTACCGAATCCAACAACCTTGCGCTCAAGGGTGTGGCCCAGGCGCGGGGTGTGGCCGGTGGCCATATCATCACCAGCCAGATCGAGCACAAGGCGACCCTGGATACCGCACGCCAATTGCAGGAAGCCGGGATTGCCGTGACCTACCTGGTGCCGGACACCGAGGGCCTGATCACCGCCGAGGCCGTCAGCCAGGCACTGCGGGAAGACACGTTCCTGGTGTCGTTGATGTTGGTCAACAATGAATTGGGTACGCTCAACGACATCCCGGCCATTGGCGCGCGGGTGCGTGAGCATGGGGCGCTGTTGCATGTGGATGCGGCGCAGGGCGCCGGCAAGGTCGAGATCGACCTGGCGCGCTGGCCGGTCGACCTGATGTCGTTTTCCGCACACAAGTTGTATGGCCCCAAGGGTATCGGCGCGTTGTATGTCGGGCCGCGGGCGCAGCAGAACGTCACGGCGCAGATCCACGGCGGCGGCCATGAAGGCGGGTTGCGTTCGGGCACCCTGGCAACACACCAGATCGCCGGCATGGGCAGCGCCTTCGCGTTGGCGGGGCAATTTTTTGCCGAAGAGTCGGCGGGTATTGTCGCCCTGCGCCAGCGTCTGCTTGAACAATTGCTGAGCATTCCCGGTGTGCGCCTGAACGGCAGCGCCACCCAGCGCATTCCTCACACCTTGAGCCTGACGTTCAGCGAAGGTGAGTTCAACTCGGCGGCCTTGAGCGCCGATATCGCGTTTTCGGCGACCTCTGCCTGCAATTCGGCAAGCAATGCGCCGTCCCATGTTCTGCTTGCCCTCGGGCATGATGCGCGCAGCGCCGGTCGCACCATTCGCCTGAGCCTTGGGCGGTTTACCACCGCGCAGGATATCGATCAGGCGGTGCAATTGATCAAGCGCTCGCTGGCCAGCGCACCGGCCTTCTGGGCAGTTTGAAACACATAACAATTATGAGTGGTTAGCAGGAGACATGATGACTACGCAGCCTTTGACCCATGGAACGGTTCCCCAGCGCCTGGCGCATACCCGCGAGTTGATGAAACGGGAGGGCATCGATGCCTTGCTGGTGCCATCGGCCGACCCGCACCTGTCCGAATACTTGCCGGGCTACTGGCAGGGGCGGCAGTGGTTGTCGGGGTTTCATGGGTCGGTCGGTACGCTGATCGTCACGCCTGATTTTGCCGGGGTCTGGGCTGACAGCCGTTACTGGGAGCAGGCGAGCAAGGAACTCAACGGCAGCGGCATCGAGTTGGTGAAGCTGCAACCAGGGCAGCCCGGCCCGCTGGAATGGCTGGGTGAGCAAACCCCGGAAGGCGGCGTAGTGGCGGTGGACGGTGCGGTGATGGCCGTTGCGTCCGCCCGCACCCTGGGCGGCAAACTGGCTGAGCGGGGCGCGCGCCTGCGGACCGATATCGATCTGTTGAACGAGGTCTGGACTGACCGTCCGGCCCTGCCAAACCAGCGGATCTATCAACACCTGCCACCCCAGGCCACGGTCAGCCGTGGCGAAAAGCTCGCGGCACTGCGCGCCAGCCTCAAAGAAAAGAGCGCGGATTGGCATTTCATTGCCACCCTGGACGACATCGCCTGGCTGTTCAACCTGCGCGGTGCAGATGTTTCGTTCAACCCGGTGTTTGTGTCATTTGCCCTGATCAACCAGCAGCAGGCCACCCTGTTTGTGGCTCTCGGCAAGGTCGATACCCAGTTGCGTGGGGTGCTGGAGCGCGATGGCGTGACGCTGCGTGACTACAGCGAAGTGGCCGCGGCCCTGGGGGAGGTGCCGAGCGGTGCCAGCCTGCAGGTTGATCCGGCACGCGTGACCGCAGGGTTGCTGGATAACCTGGCCAGTGGGGTCAAGCTGGTGGAAGGGCTCAACCCGACCACGCTGGCCAAGTCCCGTAAAAGCCTGGCGGACGCCGAGCATATTCGCCGGGCCATGGAGCAGGATGGCGCGGCCTTGTGCGAGTTTTTCGCCTGGCTGGACTCGGCCCTGGGCCGCGAGCGCATCACCGAGTTGACGATTGACGAACACCTGACGGCCGCGCGTACGCGGCGCCCGGATTACGTGTCGTTGAGCTTCAATACCATCGCCGCCTTCAACAGTAATGGCGCGATGCCGCACTATCACGCCACCGAAGAAGAACATGCAGTCATCGAAGGTGATGGCCTGTTGTTGATCGACTCGGGCGGCCAGTACCTGGGTGGTACCACTGATATCACGCGGATGGTGCCCATCGGTACGCCGAGCGAGGAGCAAAAGCGCGATTGCACGCGGGTGCTCAAGGGGGTGATTGCCCTGTCGCGTGCGCAATTCCCCAAGGGCATCCTCTCGCCTTTGCTGGACGCCATCGCTCGCGCGCCGATCTGGGCCGAAGGCGTGGATTATGGTCATGGCACCGGGCACGGGGTGGGTTACTTCCTCAATGTCCATGAAGGCCCGCAGGTGATTGCGTACCAAGCCGCAGCCGCGCCGCAAACCGCCATGCAGCCGGGCATGATCACCTCCATTGAACCGGGTACCTACCGCCCGGGCCGTTGGGGCGTACGTATCGAGAACCTGGTGCTCAACCGAGAGGCGGGCAAGACCGAGTTTGGCGAGTTCCTCAAGTTCGAAACCCTGACGCTGTGCCCAATCGATACCCGTTGCCTGGTGCCGTCGTTGCTGACGACCGAGGAGCGGCAGTGGTTCAACGACTACCATGGCGAGGTGCGTCAACGCCTGAGCCCGTTGCTCAGTGGCGCTGCGCTGGAATGGTTGCAGCTGCGCACGGCCGCTATATAAGGACCGGCCGCTCGCAGGTGTGGCCTGCGAGCGGCTTGCAGATTTTAACTCAAGGCTTCGCGGACAAAGTCCAGGCGATCCTGGCCAAAGAACAGTTGTTGATCGACAAACAGGCTCGGCGCACCAAACACGCCACGGGCAATCGCCTCTTCGGTCTTGCGCTTGAGGGCGTCCTTTACGTCCTCATCCTGAGTCAGCTCCAATACCTTTGCCGGATCGAAGCCGTGTTCCGTCAGGACTTGCGCGACGACGGCCGGATCACCGAGGTTGCGCCCCTCCACCCATAACGCCTGGAACAGGCAGTCGATGAAGTCGACAAAGCGCTCTGGCTGGCGTAGCTGAATGCCGGTGACGGCGCGCATCAGCGTCAAGGTGTTGATGGGGAAGTGCGGGTTGAACTTGAGGGGCACATCGTAGCGTCTGGCGTAGCGTGCCAGGTCTTGCAGCATGTAGCGACCCTTGGCCGGGATGGTGATGGGCGAGGCGTTGCCGGTGGCCTTGAAAATGCCGCCCAGGAGGATGGGCTGGTACACCAGTTGGCTGCCGGTTTCGCCACAGATTCCGGGCAGTTGGGTATACGCCAGGTAGGTGGTGGGGCTGCCGAGGTCGAAGAAGAATTCCAGGGTTTTGCTCATGTCGGATGCTCGCTGCTTATTGTTATGTAGGCGTGCTTACCAGGTTTCGTTCCAGGGGCGCAGGTCCAGTTCGAAGGTCCAGGCATCCCGTGGCTGGCTGTGCAGGTGCCAATAGTTATCGGCGATATGCGCGGGATCAAGGATGCCGTCCTGGTCCTTGAGGGCGTATTTGCTGGGGAAGTTGTCGCGGATGAAGTCAGTGTCGATGGCGCCATCCACCACCACGTGGGCCACATGGATGTTCATCGGGCCCAGTTCGCGCGCCATGCTTTGGGCCAGGGCGCGGATGCCGTGCTTGGCCCCGGCGAAGGCGGCAAATCCCGCTGCGCCGCGCAGCCCGGCGGTGGCACCGGTAAACAGGATCGTCCCGCGTCGGCGCGTCACCATGCGCTTGGCCACTTCCCGGGCATTGAGGAAGCCTGAGAAGCAGGCCATCTCCCAGATCTTGAAATATTTGCGCGCAGTTTCTTCGAGGATGCTGCACGGCACGTTGGCGCCGATGTTGAACACGAAGGCCTCAATCGGACCCAGCTCGTGTTCGATCTGCTCGATCAGCGCGATCACCTCGTCCTCCTTGCGTGCATCGCAGGCAAAGCCATGGGCTTCGCCGCCGGCATCCTGGATGCTGTCCACCAGGGGTTGCAGCTTGTCGGCACTGCGTCGGGTGACGCAGGCGACATAACCTTCACGGGCAAAACGCTTGGCGATGGCGCCGCCTGTAGCATCGCCTGCGCCGACGACCAGTACGATTTTCTTATTCTCAGTCATGGCAGATCCTTGGGTAAACGATCGTTAACTAAACGAACGTTATGCTACGATTCGACAGGCGTCAAGGTCATGTATTTTGGGGGAGAGGCAATGCGCTATTCAGTCAGTCACAAGCAGCAAACCAGAGACAAGCTTCTGCAGAGCAGCGCGGCACTGGCCAAGAAAGAAGGGTTTGCCAGCGTTGGTGTAGACGGCTTGATGAAAGCCATTGGCTTGAGTGGGGGCGCGTTCTATAGCCACTTTTCCTCAAAGGATGCGCTGTTCGGTTCAATCGTCGAACGAGAATTGAGCCAAAGCCTTGAGCGTTTGGGGGCGGGGGAAGTGCAGAGTCGGGAGCGCCTGGGGCGGTGCCTGAAGATCTATTTGAGCATGACCCACGTAGAGCAGGTGCAGGACGGGTGTGCGTTGCCAAGCATGGGGGCGGATATTGCGCGTGCGGATATAGCTGTACGCCAGCAGGCGCAAGCGTGGATCTGTCGGCTGCAGGCCAACTGGGCGCGGACGTTGGAGAGTGACAGCCTGGCCTGGGCCATTTTGTCCCAGTGTGTGGGGGCGCTGGTGGTTGCCAGGATGATGGTTGACCCGCACGTTCAAGCGCAGGTGCTTTCATCGAGCTATAAAGAGCTCAGCCAGAGAATCACCCAACAATGAGCTCTTACTTGCAGAGCACTATCATGCTGCGGCTGGTATAGCCGGCAGGGTTGATACCGAAGGGATAATCACCCGGCTCTTCCGTGTTGTCGCCGGACTTGGCGATGACCCGGTAGCCCTTCTTGCCGCACGAATTGGCTGCGCTGGTGTAGCACTGGTCCCAGGAGGAGGACAGGCCAGAGCAGTTGATATGCAACCCTTTCTTTCCGCGTTTGACTTCTGTCTTGGTGGTCGCGGCACACCCAGCCAGGGCGATCACGACAAACACTATCAAAATTCGCTTCATTACCATCCTTAATAGCCGCGCCGTTGGAATGCCCGATGCTGGCTTTGCTCGCTCTCAAGTGTAGCGTCCGTGGATGTCCTTATTCGAAAATCTCCATGACTGACACTGAGTTACAGACTAAACATGGCCTAATTGAGCGGCAAATACCAGAGCTTCGTTAAATCCTGTCTCAATCTGCCGCGACGATTGGCTTCGACTGGCTGCGCATGGTCAGGGTAGCGCCGACGGAGGCCATGATAATGCAGGCGATCGCCAGCCATTGCGCCAGGGACAGGTATTCCTGGAGGAAAAACAGCCCCGAAAGCGCGCCGAATGCGGGCTCGATACTCATCAGGGTGCCGAAGGTGCGTGCGGGCAGTCGGGTCAGGGCGACCATCTCCAGGGTATAGGGGAGGGCGGTGGAAAGAATCGCCACGCCAATGGCGATTGGAATCAGCGAGGGTGTCAGCAGTGCGCTACCGGCGTGAACGATCCCGATAGGGGCCACGAACAGCGCGGCGATCATCACGCCGAGGGCGGCGGTCTGGACGCCGTTGTCTGCGCCGGCCTTCTGCCCGAACAAAATATAGAGGGCCCAGCAGATGCCTGCGCCCAGTGCGTAGGCGGCGCCGGTCAGGTCGATGCCTTGGCTGGCTTCACCAACCGGTATTAATAGCAGCAGGCCTACGATGGCCAGGGCTATCCACAGGAAGTCGACAGCGCGGCGCGAAGCATAGATGGCTACGGCCAGTGGGCCGGTGAATTCCAGGGCTACCGCGATACCCAGGGGAACGGTGCGCAATGACATATAGAAGAGGAAGTTCATGCCGCCCAGCGCCATCCCATACACGATGACGGTGCGCAGTGCTTTGGCGGTGAGTTTTGCGCGCCAGGGACGAAGCAACAGCAGCATGATGATGCTGGCAAAAACCAGGCGCAGCGTGGTGGTGCCTTGGGCGCCGACAATCGGGAACATACTCTTGGCCAGTGAGGCGCCCGACTGGATCGAGGCCATGGCAATCAGCAGCAGGCCGACGGGGAATAATGCTGAGCCCAGGCTGCGGGATGAAGTGGTCATTGGGGGTGTTCGTCCAGGTTCATATAGAGGCAGAAGGCACTATGATGATCAACTGCCACTAATTGAGCAATATATTGCTCAATTAGTGGGTTCTTCTCTCTATAAAGAGAGGGTTCTGAGGGGGTTCGGGGTCTTCGATAGATAAATTGAATTAATGGTTGACGGCAGATTCTAGAAGTCTATAATTCGCCCCACTTCCGGCGCAGTCGAAACGGAAAACTCCTTGGTAAACAAAGAGTTATGTAGTTTTCGGCAGCAGGTTGCTTCAGTGCATCGAAGCCAAAAGGAAGTTGAAAAAGAGGTGTTGACAGCAGCGTGTAACGCTGTAGAATTCGCCTCCCGCTGACGAGAGATCGAAAGCGCAAGTGGTTGAAGTTGTTGAGGAAAACCTCGAAAGCTTCTGAAAATAATCACTTGACAGCAAATGAGGCTGCTGTAGAATGCGCGCCTCGGTTGAGACGAAAGATCTTAACCAACCGCTCTTTAACAACTGAATCAAGCAATTCGTGTGGGTGCTTGTG